>NZ_JBKGVD010000008.1:0-862078 GCF_046462515.1 Pedobacter sp. | reverse complement strand
CTGTAACGGGGGTACTTCTACCGTAACCCTGGTAGCAAATGGCGGAAATGGCAGCTACCAATATACTTTCAATGGCATAACGAACACCACAGGGATATTTGCCAATGTAACAGCCGGAACCTATAACTGGAGTGTAACCGATGGCAAGAACTGTGCACCTGCAACAGGTAGTATAACCATCACTGAGCCTGCAATTATAACAGCGACTGAAAGCCATACGGTGATCGACTGTAACGGCGGAAGTTCAACGGTAACTTTAACCGCAAATGGCGGTAACGGCAGTTACAGTTATACTTTCAACGGTGTTACCAACTCTACCGGTATCTTTAATAACATCGCAGCTGGTACCTACAATTGGAGCGTAACGGATGGCAAGAACTGTGCACCTGCAACGGGCAGTGTAACGGTCACCGAACCTACCATTATAACAGCGGCCGAGAGCCATACGGTGATTGGCTGTAACGGCGGAAGTTCAACGGTGACTTTAACCGCAAGTGGCGGTAACGGCAGTTACAGTTATACTTTCAACGGTGTTACCAACTCTACCGGTATCTTCAATAACATCGCAGCCGGAACCTATAGCTGGAGCGTAACCGATGGCAGGAGCTGTGCACCTGCAACGGGCAGCGTAACGGTCACCGAGCCTACCATTATAACAGCGGCCGAGAGCCATACGGTGATTGGCTGTAACGGTGGCAGTTCAACGGTGACTTTAACTGCAAATGGCGGAAATGGCAGCTACCAATATACTTTCAATGGCATAACCAACTCTACCGGTATCTTTAATAACATCGCAGCTGGTACTTACAATTGGAGCGTAACGAATGGCAAGAACTGTGCACCTGCAACGGGCAGCGTAACGGTCACCGAGCCTGCAATTATAACAGCGGCCGAGAGCCATACGGTGATTGGCTGTAACGGCGGAAGTTCAACGGTGACTTTAACTGCAAATGGCGGAAATGGCAGCTACCAATATACTTTCAATGGCATAACCAACTCTACCGGTATCTTTAATAACATCGCAGCTGGTACTTACAATTGGAGCGTAACGGATGGCAGGAACTGTGCACCTGCAACGGGCAGCGTAACGGTCACCGAGCCTGCACTGATCACTGCGATTGAAAGCCATACGGTGATCGACTGTAACGGTGGCAGTTCAACGGTGACTTTAACTGCAAATGGCGGAAATGGCAGCTACCAATATACATTAGGTTCTCAGAGCAATACCACAGGAGTATTTACTAATGTAACAGCAGGAACTTACAGCTGGAGTGTAACTGACGGCAGGAGCTGTGCACCTGCAACGGGCAGCGTAACGGTCACCGAGCCTGCAATTATAACAGCGGCCGAGAGCCATACGGTGATCGACTGTAATGGCGGTACTTCTACAGTTACTTTGGTAGCAAGTGGCGGTAACGGCAGTTACAGTTATACTTTCAATGGCGTAACGAACTCTACGGGTATCTTTAATAACATCCCTGCTGGTACTTACAATTGGAGCGTTACCGATGGCAGGAACTGTGCACCTGCAACGGGCAGCGTAACGGTCGCTGAGCCTGCGATTATAACAGCGACCGAGAGCCATACGGTGATCGGCTGTAACGGCGGAAGTTCAACGGTGACTTTAACTGCAAATGGCGGAAATGGCAGCTACCAATATACTTTCAATGGCATAACGAACACCACAGGGATATTTGCCAATGTAACAGCCGGAACCTATAACTGGAGTGTAACCGATGGCAGGAGCTGTGCACCTGCAACAGGTAGTATAACCATCACTGAGCCTGCAATTATAACAGCGACTGAAAGCCATACTGTTATTAATTGTAATGGCGGTACTTCTACGATTACTTTGGTAGCAAATGGAGGTAATGGCAATTACCAATATACATTAGGTTCTCAGAGCAATATCACAGGAGTATTTACTAATGTAAGAGCAGGAACCTATAACTGGAGCGTAACCGATGGCAGGAGCTGTACGCCTGCAACTGGCAGCGTAACGGTCACTGAGCCTAGCATTATAACAGCGGCCGAGAGCCATACGGTAATTGACTGCAATGGCGGTACTTCTACGATTACTTTGGTAGCAAATGGAGGTAATGGCAATTACCAATATACATTAGGTTCTCAGAGCAATACCACAGGAGTATTTACTAATGTAAGAGCAGGAACATATAACTGGAGTGTAAGAGATGCTAAAGGGTGTTTATTATCGAATAAAGTAGTGGTAATTAATGAGCCTTTACCAATAAGTAATAATATAATTTCAGATAACCAGACAGTTTACGCACATGAAGTACCTTCAAAATTAACAGGTTCCTTACCAACAGGAGAAAGCAATTCTTTTGTTTACCAGTGGCAGCAATCTTTAACAGGAGATAATGGTAGCTATGTAGATATACCAGGAGCAACAGCTAAGGATTACCAACCAGGTAAACTAAAACAAACAACCTATTTTAGAAGGATAGTAAGGTCGGGAAGTTGTACAATTTCAATAAGTAATATAATTAAAATTACCGTAATTGCGAGTGCAGATATTGTAACTGTAAAAAGTACCAATCAAAGATTTTATGTTCCGGGAGAAACCGTAACCTATACAATTAAAATTAAGAATAATGGCCCTAGTGATGCAGAAAAAGTTCATGTTATAGAGAGAGTTCCTGCTCAGACAATATTAGAAAGATGGTGGGCTGTAGTACAAGGTTCTGTTAATCTACCTAGAGATAATGGCAGCATAACTTTGGATGAAATCATACCACTTTTGCCAGATGGGGCAGAAGTAACTTATACAGTGGTTTTGAGAGTTCCATTAAATTATACAGGAGTTTTGAAAAATACTGTTGACGTAAGTTCGCCAACCACTGATCCAGACCCTACTTGCGGAGCCTGTACTACGCCTGGTATTCCTACAGAACCAGAAGCAGATTTGGTTTTCTCCAAATCACTTAAAAATACTTCTCAGCAACTTTACACTCCTGGTGAAGATGTGGTCTATCTGATTAAAGTTGCCAATTATGGTCCGGGAGATGCAAGAAATGTAAGGATAGTAGATGTGCCACCTTCAGGTACAACTATAAAAAGCTGGAAGATTATCGTTCTTTCAGGTAATCCCCCATTAGCCCGTATCTCTGGAAATGGAAATATAGATGAAACCATTCCTTTGTTACCAAATGGATCTTCTATCGCAATTGAAGCCGTTCTGCAAACCCCGCCAGATCATACTCAACGTATTGTAAATATGGCTAAAGTAACCAGCCCTACACCAGATCCTAATCCAAATCCTGATGCAGAGCCTGGCTGTGCCGAGTGTGTAAAATCTCCACCATTGGATCCTTACATTACAGTAGATCTATCTATATTAAAAATAGCAGATTTGACACCGATTACAGTAGGTACAGAATTCGAATATAAACTTGAGGTAAAAAACAACAGTTTGTTTGTTGCCCATGATGTAGTTGCAACAGATGTTATTCCTAATCAGGTAACTTATATACCTGATTTGCAGGATAGACGTATAGAATATGATGATAAGACGAGAACATTAACATGGAAAATAGGAGTGCTAAATGCCGGAAATAAGGAAGTAGTTACACTTAAGGTAAGAACAGAAAGTTTAGGCTTAATTTCTAATACAGCTAGTGTAAAAGGTAGCGAGCCTGATCTTAATCTTTTAAATAACAGTTCTACTGCAATTAAGAATTCAGTAGTTCTTAAGGTTCCTAATGTGATTACACCTAATGGCGATGGTAAAAACGATGTTTTAAAAATAGTGGGGATCGAGCTATATAAGGAAAACACATTATCTATTTTTAACAGATGGGGCAATGAAGTTTATAGAAGCAAAGGCTATAAAAATGATTGGGACGGACGAGGGCTAAGCGAAGGAACTTATTATTATGTGCTTACTTATAATCTTGAAAATGGCACAAAGCAAAGCGTTACGGGTTATATTATGTTATTGAGAAATTAAAAAAATGCGTTTAAAAACATACATATTGATGATTATTTGCTGTCTTGGCCTTCGCGTATCAGGGCAACAAGATGCGCAATATAGCCAGTATGTTTTTAATTCCATCTATATCAATCCAGCTTATGCGGGCTACAAAGAGCGCTTTAATTTAAGTGCGAATTACAGAGCACAGTGGGTAGGAATTAATGGTGGACCAAGAACTATGGCTTTTGCTGTGGATGCTGTAGCTGATGATGGTAAAGTAGGTCTGGCACTACAAATAACCAATGATAAACTTGGGGCACAAAGTAATTTGTCTGTATATGCTAATTATGCATATAGAAAATTAATAGGTTATGACGAAACCACAACTTTGGCTTTAGGTTTGGGAATAGGTCTCCAGCAATCTGGTTTGTTTGGCGAAATGTTGGAAGGTACCGATCCGGGAGACAATTATATTCCTAACGGAACCATAAGAGAAATTGGACCCGACGTTAAAACAGGAGTCTTCTTATCGGCAGAGAAATGGTATTTAGGCCTATCGGCAACAAACCTTGTGGGTAAATATTTTATGGATAAAAAAGCGCCAAATTTCAATTACCCTGTACCTAAACCACATTTTTATTTTACGGGAGGTTTTGTTACACCTATTGTAGAAGATCAAATAGAATTGAAACCTTTATTTTTAATAAAAGATGATATAGGTGGCCCCACAGTATTGGACATCAACGCCTTTATCTTGTTAAATAAGAAATTATGGATTGGAGGTGGTTATCGTACAGGAATAAAGCTATATAATAAACCTAACTTAAATACTGAAATAAAAAGTAGTAATGGTTTAATAGGTATGGCCGAAATGTTTTTAGGAGAAAAATTAAGACTGGGCTATTCTTATGATTACAGTACGAGCCGCCTGAATGGTTATAGCGGCTCTACACATGAAATCTCGGTAAGCTGGTACTTCTCAACCCTAAGAGAAAGACGTATTAATTTCTGCTACTTTTAGCTACAGTACAAAACACTCTCCCCGTTTAGGAATACTCACATTGTATCCTTCATCCCTTGCACTTTTTTCAAGCGCATTTATACCACTTACATCACCATGAACAAAAAATAATCGTTTCAGAGATTTTTGATTCCTGATTACTTCCATCAGCCCGTTGTGATCTGCATGGCCGCTCAATAAATCGGTTTTTTGTATGCCGGCATATACCATCAGGTCTCTGCCCCGTAAACGAACAATAGGATCGCCTCTTAATAATCTATCGCCTAATGTACCTTTAGCGCAATAACCTATAAAAAGAATGGTACAATAGTAGTTTTGTATATTATAGTAGAGGTGATCCTGGATACGACCTCCTTCTAACATACCTGCAGAAGAAATAATTATACAGGGATCGAGGTAATTAATTGCTGAAAGGCTTTCCTTTTGTGTATATAAAAAGCTGAAATTCTCAAGATCATAATTATCCCCATTTTCTTTATAAAATTCTTTGGCCTCTTTGTTGGTTATATCAGCGTATTTCCTATAAATATCGGTAGCCAAATGAGCTAAAGGGCTATCTACAAAAACCTTTATTGGTGGGAGTAAACCCTTACTAAATATTTGGTTCAACTTAAAAATCAAAGATTGGGTTCTGCCTATACTAAAAGCCGGAATAATCAATCTGCCAGGATTTTTTATGCAAGTTTCCTTGATTACTTCAGTTAGTTTATGTTCTAAAGTCTCATCTGTACCATGCAGCCTACCTCCATAAGTGGCCTCGCATACTAAATAGTCAACTTGTGGCAAAGGTTGCGGATCATTTAAAATAGGATAATTGCTTCTGCCAATATCGCCGGTAAAAGCAATTTTTTTTTCAATCCCATCTTCAGTTATTTTTAATGAAACAGCAGCAGCTCCCAGCAAATGGCCAACAGGTATAAATGTAAGTTCAATATTATGGTTTATTTTAAAAGACTTATTGAAATTAAGTGTAACAAATCGCTCGGTAGTATCTGCAACATGTTTTTGCAAATAAAGTGGTTTTGGCGTTGATTTGTTTTTTTGCCATTTATGTTTCTTATTTTGCTTGTTGAGAAAAAGGTTCACAGAATCGAGCATTAATATTTCTGCAAGCTCAGCTGTAGGAGCTGTGCATAAAATCTGCCCCTTATAACCCATCCTTATTAATGTAGGTAGATTGCCAGAATGATCAATATGAGCATGGGTTAAAATAACTACATCAATATCTTCAGGATCAAATGGAAAATTTAAATTCTCCTCTTGATAAGTACCTTTTTCATAATCTAAACCACAGTCAATTAAAATATTATAGTTTTGGGTCTGCAGTAGATACATGCTTCCAGTAACCTGCTGCGCTGCACCCCATACGGTAAGTTTCATAGAGTTAAATTTATTAACGCCTGCCAATATAAACCTTTAGAAGCAAAAAACGCATATTTTATATAGAGATGCCTTTTAAGGTAATTTACTTAGTTAGGTAAATAGTGGTAAAATTTTACCAATTTTGATTTTTGTTATTAAATGCCTGTTGGTAAGGAATGGAGATACATCACTGGTGGATAGAAGATTTTATTACAGAAATAGGACATTGTTGTTCTAAAATAGAAGTTGAAAGAGAGTTTCCTTTTGATGTAATTGGTTTTAACGATAAGTTGTTTATTAATTTTGTTAGCCTGAATGAACAGATAACCGCGGCTCAGCTTATCGAATTACAAGATAAATACCATAAACAACAAAAAACTTTAATTCATTTATGGGAAGATGTTTGGAGTAATAAACCTGCTCAGGTTTTAAGCAGGGTTTATTCTTTTTTAAACTTAAATAAGATTATATATGCCCGTTCTGTACAAATAAAAGAAATTAAAGAGATCGGCTTGATTAAAAAGTTTTTAGATGAGAATCATTTACAGGGATATATAAAAACAGAACACAACTACGGACTTTATTATCAGGATAGATTGATTTCTGTAGCCTGTTTTGGAGCCATAAGATTGATGAAGAACAGAGGCGAAAATTATTATTCCTCAGAATTAGTACGTTTTGCCACACAAGCAGGGCATACCATTACAGGGGGACTAAGTAAATTAATCAAGTATTTTTTGGAAGAAACCAAAGTAAATGATATCATGACTTATGCAGACAGAGATTGGTCTGTAGGCAATGGCTATGAAAAATTAGGCTTTAATAAGGTACTGTACACTCTACCACTTTATATGCTTGTAGATTTAAATACCGGAAAACGTTATCTTGAGGATAAATTGCCAAAGAGTATCACATCTAAATTTTTAAGCATAAATAAAGAAGAATTAAAAGCCCAACTTTTACAAAGCGGCTTTATAAGGGTTTTTAATACAGGTAATATCAAGTATCTTTTATATAATGGCTGATCATTTACTTATTATTTTAGGACCAACGGCTTCGGGTAAAACAGCTCTTGCCACACAAATTGCATGGCAATTAAAAGGTGAGATTATCAGTGCAGATAGCAGGCAGGTGTATAGAGGTATGGATATTGGAACAGGAAAAGATATCAATGAATATGAGATCAATGGTGTTAAAATACCCCATCATTTAATTGATATTATAGATGCCGGACAAACTTATAATGTACACCTGTTTAAAGAAGATTTTTATGAAGCCTTACGTCAAATAACAAATAAGCACAAGTTGCCTATCATATGTGGAGGAACAGGTATGTATATTCATAGTTTATTGCAAAACCATGATTATACTGCAATACCGGTAAATCACCAATTAAGAGAACAGTTAGGGTCATTAAATAAAGAAGAACTTAGAAAATACCTCAAGACTTATCCAGAAGAACTATACAAGCATGTTGATTTTAGTTCTGGAAAACGTTTATTAAGAGCCATAGAAATAGCAGATTACTTGAAAAATAATAAAACTGGTTTCATTAAAAGGCCAGAACTTGATTATTTAGTAGTAGGATTGTATTCAGAGGTAGAAACCCGTAGAAAAAGAATTTTAGAACGTTTAGATTACAGGCTGCATAATGGCTTGATAGAAGAAGTACAAAATTTAATTAATGTAGGTGTAAGTAAAGAAATGCTTGTTTTTTATGGTCTTGAATATAAATTTGTTGTTGCTTATTTAGATGGAGAACTTAGTTTTGAACAACTAAAAGAACGTTTAGGTACAGCAATTTGCCAGTTTGCCAAAAGACAAATGACATTTTTTAGAAAAATGGAGAAGGACGGAGTTAAAATTAATTGGATTAATACAAACAGTAGCAATATAAAAGAACAGGTAACAGAACTTGTTAGAAATCATTTTAACACATCATACTTACAAGAGCAAAAATGAGGAATAAAGTAAAGCCCATTATCAAATGGACAGGAGGAAAATACAATGAATTTGCTTTATTTGAAAAATATATTCCTGATTTTAAAAGATACATAGAACCATTTTTTGGAGGAGGAGGGGTGTTTTTTGCCCTACAGCCTAAAACTCCTGTTTTAATTAACGATAAAAGTACAGACCTGATTTCTTTCTATAGGAACATTGGGAGTGAGCAATTTAAAAATGCTGTCTATAAATATGCAGATGCATGGGATGAAATTACAGCCATAATACAAGAATTTTGGCTTGTACACCAGACCTATTTTTCTGGCTGTATTTTTTCTGATAAGGAACTTCCCCTGTTTTCTGAAAGGATAATGAATGATTTGTTTACTCAATTTAAACAAACAACAACATTAAGAGCTGCTGAGTTCATTATTGATGAAGAACTTTTTATAAAATATATTGTTAATAGCATAACCGACAAAGCGAGACGGATTAAACGGATTGTAAAAAAGGAGGATAGAATTTTTACTTCCTTAGAATTAAAAGATCATTTCGAAACAGGTGTTAAAAGTGGTTTTTATCTGTTTTTCAGAAATTTACTTAATCAGAAATATAACGGAAAAATTCAGCTCACAGATGAAAAAGCAGTTGCGAACTGGTTTTTTGTACGAGAGTTCTGTTATGGCTCTATGTTTAGGTATAATAGTAAAGGTAATTTTAACATACCGTATGGAGGTATCGCATATAACCGCAAAAATTTCAGGCAGAAAGCAGATCGTCTTTTCTCTAACGAAATTGAAACACTTTTCAGAACAGTGCAGGTGCACAACCTCGATTTTGAAGCATTTTTAAAAAAAATCAAGCTGAAAGAATCTGATTTTATATTCTTGGATCCACCTTATGATAGTGAGTTTTCTGAATATGACCAAAATTCTTTTACTCAAAAAGATCAGCTACGATTGGCAGATTTTTTGAAGCATACCAAAGCCAAATGGATGCTGGTTATTAAAGAAACTGCATTTATCAGAAAGATCTATACACATCCTGAAATAAAAATTGTAACTTTTAATAAAAATTACACCTATAACGTGCGTGGACGCAATGACCGGGCTGTAATTCACCTCATTATAACCAATTATTAAATGTATGAAAAATGTTTCGCAGCATAATCCTTTTATATTTAACTGCGAAACCTGCTGTACTAAATGTGAGGGCACCAGTAAAAATGCTTACATTTTTGATGAAGATGCTGAATTCTCATCTCTTTATGAACAGAAATTAATCAATTATATTAATCAAAATACGAACTTCAAAGCAGAAAAAACTACTGACAAAAGTTATCCCGATGTACGGGTCCTTTCTCAGAATAAGGTGGTTTTTTATATCGAAGTAAAAGTTCAGCGTCGTACATTTATGGCTGTACAAAAATATCTGCCGCAAAGTAATCTTAAACCGTCTGAAACAATTGCCCTAAACGAAAGTGACCTGTTGAGATATTTTGAAATAGGTGAAAAAATAAAGGAACCGATCTTTTTATTTTGGGTTCTGTTAAGCAGACCATGTGTACTTAAAGAGCGTGAAGAGAAATACTATTACCGTTTGGTTTCAGAATTAAAACCTATCTGGGAAAAAGAAAGGGACAAGAGAAAGTTTAAAAGAAAAAGTGGAGAAGGCGACGAAGTTAATGGCAAACATTTGGGCGTAACCGTTAATTACCATTTCAGTTTAAACGAATTAAAAAACTGGCAGAAAGTACTTTAGAAAGTAAGATTGTTTACTTTGATATACATTTCTATAAAAAATATACACTCTTTATGGTGCTTTTTTGTATTTAATTATTTGTTTTTCAGTGTTTTATGTTTTACTTTGTATAGTGTGGCATATAGTTTGGGTAATGATATACGTAATCAATTAAGTTAAACTAATAAATCAATTAACGAAATAATAAAAACTATGAAAAGAAACCCAAAAATTATAGTTGTGGCAGTAGCTGCCCTGGCTATGTTATTTACTTTTTCAAATATCGCGCATGCACAGACAACAGGTTCTAAATTAGGTATAGGCTTAAATCTGGGAGCACCCACAGATGATGCGTATAGTTTTGCTATAGGTGGAGACTTACGTTACCAGTTAGATGTAGATAAACAACTTTCTGTTCCAATTACTGCTGGATATACTAATTTTTCTATAAAAGATAAATTTGGAGGTGGAAGTATAGGTTTTATCCCTGTAAAGGCAGGTTTAAAATACTTTTTTAACCCTTCAGGAGCAGGTGCTTATGGTTTGGCAGAAGTAGGAGCTGGTTTTGGTACCAGCGATGGTATGGGAACAGCTTTTGTATTTTCACCTGCTATTGGATATGCATGGAGTAGTGGTGTTGATTTAGCTGCTAAATACGAAGGCTATTCTAAAAACGGAACTGCAGGTTACGTAGGCTTACGCTTAGCATACGGTTTTAAATTGTAAAATGAACGTTAAAATATAATTGCAATATAATTTTATTAGGGCCCCGATAATTTATCGGGGCTTTTTCTATTATTTTAGAAATATAAATGTTATTTTGAGCAGGTTTAAAAACAAGCAATAAAATTTGCTTCTTAACCTCTGAAACACCAATTTAAAACCGCATGATATCTATAAAAAAATATATGAGTGTTATTGCATTAGCAGCCTTCATAACGGCCTGTAATAATACCAAGAGCAACACTCATACAGAGAAAGAAACGGTTCAACAGACAACTGTAGCCTTTAAGGATGAAAAGCTGAAAAATATATATACAGCTTATCTTAAATTAAAAGATAATCTTGTAAAAAGTAATGCAGAAGATGCAAAAAAGGCTGCACTTGCATTATCAGGAGAACTAACAAACTTTAACGGATGTGAGAACGCAGCGCAAATCGCAGCTTTGATAAGCAATTCTATAGACCTAAAAGAACAACGAAACCAGTTTACAGCGTTAAACATTGAACTTATCCCAATGTTTAAACATACAGAATTGATAGCAGGTACTATTTATGTACAGCATTGTCCGATGGCAAATAAAGGAGACGGGGGAGATTGGTTGTCATCAGAGAAAAAAATACAAAATCCTTATTACGGAGATGAAATGCTTGAGTGTGGTGCTGTAACAGAAGAGATAAAGACAAAATAACATTAACTTAATAAAGCGTTATTACCTTAAGTATTTAGAACGAATTATAATAACACATAAAATAAACAATATATGTCAGCTAACGCAGAAATTAAAATAGATGGCAAGAGTTATGAATTTCCGATTATAACCGGAACCGAGAATGAAAAGGCCATTGATATTTCAAAATTACGAGACCTTACAGGTCATATCACACTAGATCCAGGATATAAGAACACAGGTTCTACTAAAAGTGCTATAACTTTTTTAGATGGGGAAGAGGGTGTTTTAAAATACAGGGGATATCCTATTGAAGAACTGGCTGAAAAAGCTTCATTTTTAGAGGTAGCTTATCTTTTAATATATGGTGTATTACCAAGTACCCAGGAATTAGAAAACTTTCAGAATACAATTAGTAAGCATACGCTGATACATGAGGATATGAAGAAATTTTTTGATGGATTCCCATCAAAATCACATCCTATGGCACAATTAGGCTCATTGGTTTTTTCTTTAGCTACTTTTTATCCTGAAAGCTTTAAACAAAACCAAACTTACGAAGAGCTGAATCTGACCATTATTAAATTATTGGCTAAGCTGCCTACTATTGTAGCTTTTATCTATAAAAAATCTTTAGGTCACCCACTTATCTATCCAAAGAATAAATACGATTACGTAACCAATTATTTATGGATGACTTTTGGTCAACGTACAGAAGATTATGAAGTAAATCCTAAGATTGTAAGTGCAATGAATAAGCTTTTGATCCTGCATGCAGATCATGAGCAGAATTGTTCTACATCCACCGTGCGTATGGTGGGCTCTTCAGATTGTAATTTGTATGCTTCTGTTTCGGCGGGTATAGCTGCTTTATGGGGGCCTTTACATGGCGGAGCAAATCAGGCTGTAATTGAAATGCTTGAGCGTATTAAAGAGGATGGTGGAGATACTGATAAATGGATTGCTAAAGCTAAAGATAAGAATGATCCTTTCCGTATGATGGGGTTTGGACACAGAGTTTACAAAAACTTTGATCCAAGAGCAAAAATCATTAAAAAAGCTTGCGATGATATCTTAGAAAGTTTAGGTATTAATGATCCGGTACTGGCAATTGCAAAACGTTTGGAAGAAGCAGCATTGACCGATCCGTATTTCATTGAAAGAAAATTATACCCTAACGTAGATTTCTATTCAGGCATCATTTACCGTGCATTAGGTTTCCCTTCAGAGTTCTTTACCGTATTATTTGCATTAGGCCGTTTACCTGGATGGATTGCGCAATGGAAAGAAATGAAAGAGAATAAAGAACCTATTGGACGTCCGCGTCAGGTTTATACTGGTGAAGTAAACAAAACAATGAACAAATAAGCTTAAATCAAATTCAAATAAAGTAAAAATCCGGTAATGATCATTACCGGATTTTTTTGTACCTATTATATTAAACCAGAATAAAACTTATTCCAATCAGCAATATAGCACAAAATGAAAATAAGATATTGTATAATAAGAATAGTAAAAACAATCTGAGGATAGTTGTCCATCTTTTACCTCCATAAAATACCCGTAATGATTTGTAAATGTACCATGTCATATAGATCATACAGGCAAAAATAAGCCAGTTACTCATATTGAATAAGAAACCCGTTGCCCATGTTAATAACATACAGATAAGTACAGATAAAAATAGGGCAGAATGTACATGAAACGAGTAAATCAGATGCTCGTAATAATATTTTTTCTTATTGATATAGACCAGTTTAAGAATTAAAGCAAAAAGAGGCAAAAGCACAAACATCATTTTAGGCACATTATGCAAGATGCTCTTTTTAAATTCTTTGCTGGGATCTTCGTATTGATTAAATTCTATATTTTTCTTTTTGAAATAATTTTTCAGGAAACCATCTCTTTGCTCTTTGGGCAATGCCTTCTGATTTTTTTCGTATTCCTCAACGGTTTCTTCTTTAGATTTTACTTTATTTAAGAAGCTATGCTCATTAATTTTTTTATTGAAATCTACTTTGGTACTACCCTTGGTTTTAATATCATTTTCAGCCTGTCTGATTATACTGTCCTTAACCGTTTTTTCTATAGGTATATATCTGAGTACTTCTTTAAGTTCTGAAACATCATCAAAAGACGCTGTATCTGTAGATTTTTCGGTTTTTGCGACAGTATTATTTTCAGTAACCTTATTTTTTTTATCAGCTTTTTCTCCACCTAAAATAAAAATGAAGAAAACAATACTGATAAAAATGTAGATTTTTACAGGATGTAGATAAGACATCCGTTTACCTGCAACATATTCTTTAGTAAGAAATCCGGGTTTTAAAAGAAGAGGTTTTAATGTTCCAAAAAACTTATGCTCAAAATGAAAATAATCTGCTATAGTATGCGATAGCATATGCCATGCATCTTCTTTTAGCTCTATATTTTCCTGCCCACAATGAGGGCAGTATCGATCTTCAACTATATATCCACAGTTTAAGCAGTCTTTTTCTTTTCTAAGATTATTTGATGACATGAATAAAAACTTCGCAAAAAATTAATGTGATATTCTTTCAATAGCTTCTTCCTCTGCACGGGTATGTTTATGTTTAAACATTAATGCAAATAAAACAGTAATAGCCAAAGCATAAACTGTAAACGAAAGCCAGATATGGTGCCAGTCTTTCATCATTAAAACCTTACTAAAGGTACCATCATTCATTAAAGTAACGCCTTGTTCTTTTATAAAATCAAGTAAATGTGAGTTTGAAGAAGAACTATCTACAAAAGTTGCCAGTTCATTTACATTACTAAACGATTTGGTAAAATACTTATCAATCATCCATCCTGAAACTAAACTTCCAAAAACAGCTCCAAAACCATTGGTCATCATCATGAAAAGACCCTGTGCAGAAGAGCGGTTTTTCTGTGTAGTAGAAGTTTCTACGAACAACGAACCCGATATATTGAAAAAATCGAAGGCCATGCCATAAACGATACATGATAAAATGATCATCCATAGATTTCTTGCAGGATCTCCATAAGCGAATAAGCCAAAACGGAATACCCAAGCCATCATGGCAATAATCATTACCCTTTTAATACCAAAACGTTTTAAGAAGAACGGAATAGCAAGAATAAACAGTGTTTCTGATATTTGAGAAATAGACATGATAATGGTAGAGTATTTTACCACAAATGAGTTCGCATATTTGGGAAAATGCTTAAACTCATCTAAAAACACATCACCATAAGCATTGGTCAGTTGTAAAGCTCCTCCTAAAAACATAGAAAATATAAAGAAAAGAGCCATTTTGTAATTGGCAAACAGCTTGAATGCACCTAAGCCTAAGGTTTCACTTAATGAAGCTTTTTCTGAAATCAGTTTAGCAGGTCTACATTTAGGTAGTGTTAGTGCATAAATACCTAAAAATAAAGCGCCTGCTCCGGCAATATAAAACTGGGCCGCTAAAGCTTTACTTCCGCTCAGATTAGTTACCCACATGGCAACGATAAAACCTACTGTTCCCCATACACGTATAGGAGGAAAGTCTTTAACTACATCTAAATTGTTGGATTTTAAAGTAGTGTAAGAGATAGAATTAGCTAATGATATGGTTGGCATATAAAAACACATGGCCAGTAGCATTATGCCAAAAAAATCATTGGGATTTTGAACTTGAGGTATATAAAAAAGTACAGCCGCATATAAAATATGCATTAAAGCATATAAACGTTCGGCATTGATCCACTTATCAGCTATGATACCTGTTAAAGTAGGCATAAATAAAGAAGCAAAGCCCATTGTGGCAAATATTTTTCCAAACTGGGTACCATCCCATTGCTTAGTTCCAAACCAATAGTTTGCAATTGTTAATAACCATGCACCCCAAACAAAGAATTGCATGAAATTCATTACGGTTAAGCGAAACTTAACATTCATATAGGTTAAATTTTGTTTAGTTTAAATTTAAGGATTTGAAGATAGGATTTATTTGAAAAAAAATAGCAATTTCAACAAGAAAAGCAGTTAAACAAAAAAATGCAGGTTATTTGCCTGCATTTCGCTTGTTAATTTCATCTCTTATTTTAGCTGCTTTTTCATAAGCTTCTTCAGCTAAAGCTTCTTCAAGCTTTTGTTTCAATTCATCCAAACTGTAAGACTGGTAACCAAAATCAGAAGGAGGATTAGTGATATTTTGTGTATCAGAGTCTTTGTTAACACCTTCTATATTTTCAAGGAAAAGAAAATCGTTACCTTCAATTAAAATTCCCGCCGAAGCCAAAATAAATTCATAAGTATAAATTGCTGCATTAAATCTTACTGCTATAGCAATAGCATCAGATGTTCTTGCATCAATCTCTATGGTTTGATGATCGTTAGTGCAGATCAACTTTGCATAGAAAACACCATCAACTAAATTATAAATTAAAACTTCGTTAATTTTTATTTCAAAAGCATTTGCCAGAGATTTAAATAAATCATGAGTTAAAGGTCTGGTAGGGGTCATTTTCTCAATTTCAATGGCAATGGCCTGAGCTTCAAAAGCACCAATTACAATTGGTAATCTTCTGCGGCCATTAACTTCACCCAAAACCAAAGCATAAGCTCCTGACTGAGTCTGACTATATGATAAACCTACAATATCAAGTTTTACTTTTTTCATATCAAAGATGAAGTCTTTTGGGTTTATCAGCCCAAAAGACTATATACATAATGTTGTAAAACTAGGCCTTGTAAGCTTTTAATGCTTCGATAACTTTAGGCACTACTTCAAATGCATCTCCCACAATTCCATAGTCGGCAACTTTAAAGAAAGGCGCTTCAGGGTCTTTATTAATTACAACAATAACTTTAGAAGAGCTTACACCTGCTAAGTGTTGGATTGCACCTGAAATACCAATAGCAATATACAGGTTAGGACTAATAGCGATACCTGTCTGCCCAACGTGCTCAGAGTGAGGTCTCCAGTCTGCATCAGAAACCGGTTTTGAACATGCTGTAGCCGCACCAAGCAAATCAGCTAATTCTTCAACCATTCCCCAGTTTTCAGGGCCTTTTAAACCTCTACCGCCAGAAACTACAATCTCTGCATCAGGAAGTGAAACTTTATTGGTTGCTCTTACAATTTCTTTAACAATAGTGCTCAAATCGGTAGCTTTTACTTCTGGTGTAAATGCTTCTACAGAAATACTTACAGGGTTTTCTTTAACACCAAAAGCGTTTGGGTTTAAAGCAATAACCTTATTAGCCGAAGTAAGCGTCGTAATAGCGAAAGCTTTACCTGAAAATGCAGTTTTCTTTACAGAAAAACCTCCTTCAGCTGTTGGAAGTTCAACAGCACCATCAATTAAACCTGCTTTTAGTTTTACAGCTATGCGTGGCGCAAGACCTTTGCCCGAAAATGAATTAGACAAAACTACAATATCTGCATTTTCTTTTTTCGCCGCTTCAGCAATAACAGCCGCATAAGCCTGGTTAACAAATTGTTTAAGCTGATCTGTATTTACATTTAATACTTTTGAAGCACCATATTTTCCCAGTTCATTTAGCTCGCTCTCGGCCACATTGCCAATAGATATAGCTGTTAAATTGGTATTTTGATTATCTGCGATGGCTTTTGCGTAAGAAACAGCCTCATATACTGATTTCTTAAATTTTCCATCAACCTGTTCTACATATACTAATACTGACATTTTTACCTCCAATCTCCAATAAAGGAGACATTTGTTTTAAAATTATGTTTTCCTTAATTGAGATTTAATTATATAACTTTTGCTTCGGTATGCAATAAATTAATCAATTCACCGGCATTATCGGCAGGAATTAATTTTACCGAACCGCGAGGGGCAGGAGTTTCAAATTTTGAAATCTTACTTAATTCATCGATTTGTTCTGCTTCAATAACCTGTAAAGGTTTGGTTCTTGCAGACATAATACCTCTCATATTAGGGATTTTTGGTTCGGCTGTACCTTCTGCACAACTGGCCACAAATTTACCTGTAACCGTTACCACTTCTTTTCCACCTTCAATTTCGCGTTCAATAGTAGCACTGTTACCATCAATATCTAATTTCTTTATAATTGAGATAGAAGGGATATCCATAAATTCTCCGATCATAGCAGCTACCTGAGAACCATTATAGTCGATAGATTCTCTGCCACATAATATCATATCGTAATCATGTGCTTTGGCGTATTGCGCAATCTGATAGGCTACAAAATAAGCATCCCTTGGCACGGCATTTACCCTTACAGCGTCATCAGCACCAATAGCCAATGCTTTTCTTATGGTAGGTTCAGTAGTACTTTCGCCTACATTGATTACCGTTACAGTGCCTTTACCACCTTCACATAATTCAATAGCTCTTGATAAAGCTATTTCATCATAAGGATTAACAATGTATTGTACGCCTGCAGTATTGAATTGGATATTATCGGATGTAAAAGTTATTTTTGTGGTTGTATCCGGAACGTTACTAATACACACTAAAATTTTCATATGTTTACATTTGTTAAAGGTAATGAGTAAGGCTTCTTTTAGCATAAAGAAGCGTTTCCCGTAAATTGTCTTTTTGCAAATTTAATTAAAAAAGCAGTGATTTAAAATGCAAAACAACCGATTAGAGAAGTTATTCGAATTTTTATCAACAGATCCCAACGATAGTTTTATCCTGTATGCAATTGCAACGGAATATAATGCAATTAACGATGATGAGAATGCCCTAAAATATTATTTACAATTGACAGAAAAACACCCGGCATATGTGGGTACTTATTACCATTTAGGGAAATTGTACGAAAAGCTTAACTTTAAAGATAAAGCCATAGAAATTTACCAAAAAGGAATGCAGGCGGCCAGAGAGAAGAAAGATATGCACGCATTGTCAGAATTACAGGGAGCTTACAATAGTGCAGCAGGTCTGGATTATGAAGATGACTAATCTTTAATTTATTTTAACCTTAATGGGAAATAAGCGGTTATTGTTTTTAAGAAATGTTCTATTATTTACCTTTACTTCATTTGGTGGGGCGCAGGCTCATATCGCATTATTATTAAGGTATTTCGTTACGAATGTAAAATTCATTAATGAAGACGAACTTCTTGAACTAAACGCTTTATCACAGGTTTTACCCGGACCAGCATCTACACAAACTTTAGTAGGTATAGCTTACAAGGTAGGTGGTTTAAGCTTGGCTATTCTTACCTTTTTAATATGGATACTTCCTTCAGCAGCTATCATGACCTTTGTAGGCATTAGCTATTCAATGTTAGATCAGAAGCGGAAATTTATTGATATTCTTGAATATGTGCATCCAATAGCTTTAGGAATTGTAGCTTATGGTGCGTATCAATTAGGTAAAAAAGTACTTACAGACCAGGTTACTTTCTTTCTGGCATTTGGAGCGTTAGTGAGTACATTGATTTTAAGAGAAGCTTACGTATTTCCCTTAGCTATCTTAATAGGCGGAATGATTTCTTCGGCCATTGCCACGCCTCAAGAAGAAACTCAGGTAAGGGTTAAATTATTTTCAAATATAAACCCTAAAAAACTGGGCTATTTTGTGAGCGTTTTGCTCATAATGGCTATATTGGGGGGAATCATTAACAGAACATCTCCTTTTAGTCTGCCCATTAGGCTGTTTGAGAACTTTTACCGTAACGGTATCTTTATTTTTGGCGGCGGACAAGTGTTGGTTCCTATGTTATACACCGAGTTTGTGCAAATGAAGCATTATGTTTCACAAACAGACTTTCTTTCAGGTTTTGCTTTTCAGCAGGTGTTACCAGGACCTACATTTTCTTTTACCAGTTATGTGGGCACTTTAAGTATGAAACATGGGGGCTATGGCTTTAATGGGCAATTGATAGGTGGTTTACTGGCAGTATTGGGCATAAACCTGCCTGGTTTAATCCTGGTATTATTTATTGTTCCGTTCTGGGATGACCTTAAGAAGATAGCCAGTATTAAATATTCATTATCAGGTGTAAATGCGGTTACCGTGGGTTTCATTGCAGCAGCTTTTATCATGTTAGCTATTCCAATGAAAACCAATGTGCTTTTCATTGCGATAATGTTTTGTTCTTTCATGTTGTTAAATTTTACTAAGATTAATCCTACCATTTTGGTACTGGTAGGTATAATTATGGGGTATTTAATTTAGTTATGAATAAATTTTTAAGAGAAGAAGCCAATTTTTTAAAGGGTGCACGAGCCCGTATAAAAGAAGTTAAATATGTATTTGGTGTATTGTATCAATTTTATAAAGGTTTTAGAACACTACATTTTGTTGGACCCTGTGTAACCGTATTTGGATCTGCACGTTTTAAAGAAGGACATCCATACTATGAAATGGCCAGAAAAGTATCTTCAGAAATCGCAAAACAGGGTTTTGCAATTATGACAGGAGGAGGCCCAGGGGTAATGGAAGCCGCCAATAGGGGAGCTAAAGAGGCTAATGGCTTGTCTTTAGGATGCAATATTGTGTTGCCACATGAGCAACATGAAAATCCCTACTTGGATAAATCTGTAACAATAGATTATTTCTTTGTAAGAAAAGAGCTTTTACGAAAATACTCTTATGCTTTTGTAGTATTGCCGGGTGGTTTCGGAACGCTTGATGAATTTTTTGAGACACTTACTCTAATACAAACAGGTAAAGTAGAAAAGTTTCCTGTAATTATTATGGGAGTTGAGTTTCATAAGCATATTTACGAACATGTGCAGAGAATGATAGAAGAAAAAACCATAAGCTTAGCTGATATGGATCTTTTATTGTTTACAGATGATATAGAGGAAGTTGTGTCACATATCAAGAAATATAAACACAGCGCTCCTGAAAAAATCAGAGAACCAAGAAAAGCTTGGTGGATATTTGGCGAACAAAAGCCTAAAAAAGCTGAGACTTTATAATCAATTAAAATGGAGGTGGTTCATCATCATGCATGTCGTTCATACTTGATGGCCTGATGATGATATTACCTTGAGGTCGGTCAAAATTATCAGAAGGCATCAAACTACTGCTTTCAGAGAAACTGCTCTGTGGCATAAAGCCATCATCTAAATCAGCAAACTTAACATATTTACCAATAAAACGTAGCGGAACAATACCGGTTTCGCCATTACGGTGTTTGGCAATAATTACTTCGCCTACGCCAGCCATAGATCTGCCCTGTTCATCTTCGGTAATACCATAGTATTCTGGTCTGTATAAGAACAGAACCATATCGGCATCCTGCTCAATAGAACCAGACTCACGTAAATCAGATAGCATAGGTCTTTTGCCATTTTGCCCTGGTCTGCTTTCAACCGCACGGCTTAACTGTGAAAGGGCTAAAACAGGAACATCCAGTTCTTTGGCTACAGATTTTAAGGCTCTCGAGATACTACCTATTTCCTGCTCACGATTACCACCGCCTTCGCCTTTACCATGCATTAATTGCAAATAATCAATAATGATCATTTGTATATCATACTGAGATTTTAAGCGACGGCATTTAGCTCTGAACTCGAAAATATTTAACGCGGGGGTATCGTCAATTAAAAGGGGGGCCTCAGTTAAACGACCTATTTTACTATGTAATTGTTGCCATTCCCATTCTGCCAGATTTCCTTTTCTGATTTTTTCCTGTTCAATTTCGGCTTCTCCGGATATGAGACGGTTAACCAACTGAACAGATGACATCTCTAAGGAAAAAACCACAACGGGTTTTTGGAAATCTACACAGGCATTGCGTGCACAGCTTAAAACAAAAGCTGTTTTACCCATAGCAGGACGTGCGGCAATAATTACCAAGTCAGATTTTTGCCATCCTCCGGTAATTCTGTCTAAATCTGTAAAACCAGATGGTACACCTGTCAAACCATCGGTCTTTGTGCGCAACATTTCTAAAGTGGCCAAAGATTGTTTCATAATCTCGTCCATCTTTTGTGTATCTCGACGAAGGTTATTTTGGGCTATATCAAACAGATTTTTTTCAGCATGATCCAAGAGGTCGAAAATATCTGTGGTATCCTCATAAGCGTTATTGATGATCTCTGTAGAAATTCTAATCAATTCACGCTGTATGTATTTTTGAGAAATGATACGGGCATGATATTCTATGTTGGCAGCCGAAGCAACACGATTGGTAAGATTGGTAATATAATAAGCTCCACCAATCATCTCCAAGGTGCCGTTTTGCCTCATTTCTGAAGTTACGGTAAGAATATCTACGGGTTTAGATTTCTGAAAAAGGTTTTGTATGGCTTCAAAAATCTTTTTGTGGGCTTCCTGATAAAAAATTTCGGGTTTTAATATATCGATAACCGAAGAAAGTGCATCTTTTTCTAGCATTAGAGCTCCTAATACAGCTTCTTCCAGATCTACAGCCTGTGGGGGTAATTTACCTACCATATTTACTGTATTTGCAAGCCTGCTCTTTCTCGCAGATATATTCAGTTTGCCCTGTTCGTTATCGGTTGCCATAGTACAAATGTAGCTAAAAGTTACCCGTTTTGTTTTAAGAAGTTTTGCTCAGGTTGTCAACAACTTGATTGTGAAATCAATTAATTTTTATGGCTAAATCTCAAGACTATATGTTTGTAAACAATTTTGTGTGGATAAGCTAATAACTTCACAGATTTTAATCCTTACTTTTGCACACTAATAATTTTGAGATGGATAAGTTTAGAAAACCTCAGCGCAATAAAGAGAACAATGAATTTGTTTTTGGTATAAGAGCCGTAATAGAAGCAATTAAAGCAGGTAAGGATGTAGAAACCATCTATGTACAAAGAGGTTTATCTGGGGATTTGTTTATAGAACTAAAATCTTTATTGTTTGGTGGTTTAATACCTCTAAGTGTGGTGCCAATAGAGAAACTCAACCGCATGACACAGAAAAACCATCAGGGAGTTATTGCGGTAATGTCGCCCATTACATACCAAAACATAGAAGATATTATACCCACAATCTATGAGCAGGGAGAAACACCTTTAATATTAGTATTAGATAGTGTTACCGATGTAAGAAATATGGGAGCCATAGCACGTACGGCTGCTTGTGTTGGCGTACATGCTATTGTAGTACCGTTAAAAGGTGCTGCCCAAGTAAATGCCGATGCGATTAAAACTTCTGCAGGGGCCTTGTTTAATATACCGGTATGTAGGCATGCTAATTTGCATAAAACCTGCTTGTTTTTGCAAGAAAGTGGGCTGCAGCTTGTGGCATGTACGGAAAAAACGGACGATTTAATCTATAAGCCCGACTATAGCTTGCCAACCGCAATTATTATGGGATCTGAAGATGAAGGTATATCAAATGAACTGCTTAGGGTAGCAGATCATCTTGCAAAAATACCTATGATGGGCACCATAGAATCACTAAATGTTTCTGTAGCAGCAGGAGTAATACTTTATGAAGCAGTCAGACAAAGATCTTTGTAACCTTTAATTAAATTTACCTCCAAATTTAGTCTTTACATCCGCTACAATGTTCTTTACATTTTGTTCTTCTGCTCTGGGGCAGATGAGCAATGTGTTATTAGATTCAACAACAATATAATCGTGTAGCCCCTGTAAAATTACCAGTTTATCTTTGGGTACATTTACCATACAGTTGGCAGAATTATACATCATAACGTGCTCTGAAGGCATTACAGCATTACCTACATAATCTTTCTCAGCCATTTCATATATAGAGGCCCAGGTTCCTAAATCAGACCAGCCAAAATCTGCAGGAAGAACATATACATTTTCCGCTTTTTCCATAATGGCAAAATCAATTGAAATGTTAGTGCATAACTGATAAGCCTGAGCAATAAATTCTCTCTCTTTTAAAGTGTTATAATGCGGTTTTCCATTTTTAAAGATATCAAACATATCTGGCAAATGCTTTTCAAAAGCATTGATAACAGCTTGTGCCGACCAGATAAAAATACCTGCATTCCATAAGAAATCGCCACTTTGAATAAAAGATTTGGCTAATTCCAAATTGGGTTTTTCTGTAAAAATCTTTACCTTATGAATTTCTGTGTCGTTTTCTAAGGTATCATCTACATATTGTATGTAACCATAGCCTGTATCAGGCCTGTTAGGTTTTATACCTAAAGTAATTAGCGTATTGCTGCCAGAGGCCGCTTTCATGCTTTGCTCTATGGCTTTTAAAAAGGCTGGTTGGTTGGCTATGGTATGATCTGATGGAGCAACAACAATAACGGCTTCGGGATTAATTTCAGCAATCTTCATGGAGCCGTATGCTATACACGGAGCTGTATTCCGCATAATAGGTTCTGCAAGGATTTGATTATCTTTTAAAGCAGGCAATTGTTCTCTTACCAAATCTGTATAAATCTCGTTAGTAATTACGAAAATATTTTCTGCAGGACAAATCTGCAGAAATCTATCGTAGGTACTTTGTATAAGAGTTTTACCTACACCAAAAAAATCTATGAATTGTTTAGGGAATTCAGTTCTGCTGACAGGCCAAAATCGGCTACCGATTCCACCTGCCATAATCAAAGCATAATTGTTTTTATTCATAGCTAAGCGCAAATATAGGCTTTTAAATAATACCTTCCTGTAAAAGGTCGTGCATATGCACTAAGCCAAAGTATTCGCCATTTTTTGTTACCAATAGTTGGGTAATATTGTTGTTTTTAATAATCTCAAGAGCTAATAAAGCCAGTTCGTCATATTCAATCTTTTTAGGGTTTCTGTTCATGAGGTCAGAAGCTTTTAAATTGCTCCAATCGTTATATTTTTCTAACATTCTCCTGATATCACCATCGGTTATAATGCCAGCAATGTTATTGTTTTCAATAACAACAACAGCCCCCAGTCTGTTTTTACTTATTTCAATAATGATATCCTTAACAGATGCATTAGGATTGATACTTGGTTTCTCATTTTTAAGCGCTAAGTCACCTGCTTTAAGATACAAACGTTTACCTAAAGCACCACCCGGATGATATTTGGCAAAGTCGTCGGCTTTAAAGTTACGCGCTTCTAATAAGCAAACAGCGAGGGCATCGCCCATGGCCAACTGAGCAGTGGTGCTTGTAGTAGGAGCCAAATTTAGCGGGCAAGCTTCTTTACTTACTGTTGTATTTAAAATCCAGTCAGATTGTTTGGCCAAATCAGAATCAATTTGTCCTAGCATTCCTATCAATTTATTGCCTCGTTGTTTTAACAGAGGGGCCAATAACTTGATTTCAGGCGTATTTCCGCTTTTAGATATACAGAGAATAATGTCATTGTATTGTATAATGCCTAAATCACCATGTACGGCATCTGCAGCATGCATAAAAATTGCTGGTGTACCTGTAGAATTGAATGTGGCAACAATTTTTTGTGCAATAATTGCACTTTTGCCTATTCCGGTAACAATTACACGACCCTCACAATTTAAAATTTCGTTAACAACGGCAACAAAATCATCGTTTAAATAGTTTGTTAAGTTATAAATAGCTTCGGATTCTAACTTAAAAGTATTGGCCGCTAATTCTATGATAGATTTTTTACTTTCCAAAGAGAAATATTTAGTAAATTAATGCTTTAATTAATGCAAAATTATGTTATTTTGAATAATAAATAGCACACAATATTAAATACACAAATGGACGTTAAAAAGTCGTTATTTGATAATCTGCAAACTTTTTTTGGTTTCGATAACTTTAAAGGAGATCAGGAAGCAATTATTACGAATATTTTGGAAAGAAAAAACACTTTCGTAATAATGCCTACAGGAGGAGGTAAATCAATTTGTTATCAACTGCCTGCATTAATGAGCGAGGGAACAGCAATCGTTATTTCACCCCTCATCGCATTGATGAAAAATCAGGTAGATCAAATCAGGGCATTTGGAGGTAACGATAGCATTGCCCATTTTTTAAATTCATCTTTAACCAAGACAGAAATCAATCAGGTAAAATCTGATTTAATGTCAGGGCAAACAAAATTATTATATGTTGCACCAGAATCACTGGCTAAGGCAGAGAATGTAGAGTTTCTGCGTTTACTTAAAATTTCTTTTGTTGCTGTTGACGAAGCTCACTGCATCTCTGAATGGGGTCACGATTTTAGACCCGAATACAGAAAAATAAGACAGGTAATAGCGGGTTTAGGGAATGATATCCCAATCATTGCGCTTACGGCTACTGCAACACCTAAAGTTCAGCAAGATATTATCAAGAATTTAGGTATGACAGATGCTACACTGTTCAAATCTTCATTTAACAGACCTAATCTGTACTATGAGATCAGGCCTAAGCGTAATATCATCAAGGAAATTATTCGCTATGTAAAGTATAATCCGGGCAAATCGGGTATTATTTATTGCTTAAGTAGGAAAAAGGTAGAAGAAGTTGCTGAAACATTGAATATTAACGGTGTTAAAGCACTGCCATATCACGCAGGTTTAGAGCCTAAGGTCAGAGCTGAAACCCAGGATAAATTTTTAATGGAAGATGTTGAAGTAATTGTAGCTACAATCGCTTTTGGAATGGGAATAGACAAACCTGATGTACGTTTTGTAATACACCATGATGTACCTAAGAGTATGGAAGGCTACTATCAGGAGACGGGTAGAGCTGGTCGTGATGGAGGCGAAGGGGTTTGTATTGCCTTTTACTCTGAAAAGGACGTAGAGAAATTAGCTAAATTTATGAAAGATAAGCCTGTTTCTGAACGTGAAATAGGTACCCAGATTCTTAAAGAAGTGATCGATTACGCAGAATCTTCTGTATGTAGAAGAAAGCAGATTTTACATTATTTCGGAGAGAATTTTAACGAAACTGGTTGCAATAGCATGTGCGATAATTGTAAAAAAAGCAAACAGTATTTTGAAGCTGAGGAAAAACTTTCAACCCTACTGAAAGTCATTGAGAAAACAGGTGAGAAGTTTGATGATGTACACTTATTGAACATCTTTTTAGGTTTAGAAACTGCTCAAACTCTGGCATATGAGCATAGTAAACTTGCTGAATTTGGTTATGGAAAAGCTGATGGTGAAAATCTTTGGAAATCATTGATCAGGCAAGCTGTGCTGAATAATTTTTTAGCTAAGGATATTGATAATTATGGTTTACTAAAATTAACCAAAATAGGTAAGGATTTTATAGAAAATCCTTACAGCTTAAAATTTGTACTTAACGAAATTATAGATGCTACTGCAGAAGAAGATGATGAAGAAGTAAAACAAGGAGGTGGCGCCTTAGACAGTCAGTTGTTACAATTATTGAAAGATCTGCGTAAGAAGATAGCTAAACAAAAAGGTGTGCCGCCATTTGTGGTTTTTCAAGATCCTTCTTTGGAAGAAATGTGTACACATTATCCTATCACTACCGAAGAGTTGAAACAAATCTCGGGTGTGGGTAATGGTAAGGCCATTAAATTTGGTTCGCCTTTTATCGAACTGATTAAGAAATATGTAGAAGACAATGATATTGAACGTCCTGTAGATATGGTAATCAAAACCCAGGCAAACAAATCGGCACTTAAAGTCTCTATCATTCAGAATATAGACAGACAGATTGGCCTGGAAGACATAGCTCGCTCAAAAGGTATAACCTACACAGATATTTTAAAGGAAGTAGAAGCAATTGTAAACTCGGGAACCAAGTTAAACTTAACTTATTATGTTGACGAAGTAATTGATGAAGATCGTCAGGACGAAGTTTTTGATTATTTCCAATCGGCAGAAACAGATTCTATAGATGCAGCTTTGAAAGATTTAGGAGAAGCTGATTATACCAGAGAAGAAATTCAATTAATGAGAATTAAGTTTATGTCTGAACTGGGAAATTAATGCCCGAAATTTTAATATATAAAGATAACATGTTAAATATAGATAAATTGAAGCATCAGGATGGTAATAACTTTTTCCTGATGGCAGGTCCATGTGCTATAGAAGGAGAAGATATTGCCTTACGTATTGCAGAGAAGATTGTTGCGATAACCGATAAATTAAATATCCCTTATATTTTTAAAGGTTCTTATAGAAAGGCAAACAGAAGTAAAGGAAGCTCCTTTACAGGTATAGGTGATGAAAAAGCTTTAAAAATACTGGAAAAAGTAGGGAAGACTTTTGATGTTCCAACTGTAACTGATATACATGAAAGTGCAGAAGCAGCTATGGCTGCAGCTTATGTAGATGTATTGCAAATCCCTGCATTTTTATGCCGACAAACAGATTTGTTGATTGCAGCTGCTAATACTGGTAAAGTTGTTAATGTGAAAAAAGGCCAGTTTTTATCAGCTGGTTCAATGAAATTTGCTGTAGAAAAAATTGTAGAAGCTGGTAATTCTAATGTTATTTTAACAGACAGAGGTAATACTTTTGGCTACCAGGATTTAATTGTTGATTACAGAGGATTACCTGAAATGCAAGGTTTTGGTGTTCCGGTAGTGATGGATTGTACCCATTCATTACAACAACCTAATCAAAGTAGTGGAATTACAGGTGGTAAACCTGAACTTATTACTACTATTGCAAAAGCTGCAATTGCTGTAGGTGCCGATGGATTGTTTATAGAAACCCATCCTGACCCTGCAAATGCCAAATCTGATGGAGCAAATATGTTAAATCTGGCTTTACTTGAAGATTTACTGGTTAAACTCGTTAGGATAAGAGAAGCAGTTATTTAAAAACATAAAACCCCTGGGATTTTCTGGGGGTTTTATGTTTATATTTTGATTACTTTAAATTCAGTTCTGCGATTTCTGCTACGGCCTTCTTCAGTATCATTATTGGATTTAGGCATATTCTCTCCATAACCTTTATAGCTAAGCTGTTTACTACTAATTCCGTTGCTAATTAAATAATCATATACTGCTTTAGCCCTGTTTTCTGATAATTTTTGATTTGCTTTAAGGTCGCCTACATTGTCGGTGTGTCCTTGTATTTCAATTAAAAGTGTGGGATTAGATTTTAAGACTTCAGCCAAAAGGTTAAGTTCTACTAATGAAGCAGGTAGCAATTCGTATTTATTGGTATCGAAAAAAATGTTGTTGAGTGTTACATCAGCACCAACTGTAATTTTGTCTAACAGGATTTCAAAATTTACAGGTTTGTTGGCATCATCATTTCTAATGTTAAAGTGATGTGAATACATAAGATAACCATCAGCCAAAATATTAAATGCGTATTCTTGATTTACGGGCATAACGGCTATGAAATCTCCGGTCTCTGCATTTGTATACTCGTTATAAACAGCATTGTTTGTTTTTAGATTTACAATAAGTACAGATGCCTCAAGCATCTTCAGAGTTTGTTTGTCTTTAACCACACCTTTAACGTAGGTAACAGGTAAAGGTTTTATATTTTGAGGTAATTCGAGTTTATAAATATCTACGTTACCAAATCCTCCGCCCAAATCTGCTGAAAAATAACCTTCTTTGCCATCAGCAGATACAATAAAGCCTGTTTCATCATTGAAAGTGTTAATAGGATAACCAAGGTTTACTGGCTTACCGAAATTTCCATCATCCTGCAATCTGCTGTAATAAATATCTTTTTGCCCAAATCCAGGCCAGCCATCTGATGAGAAATAAAGTGTTCTCCCATCAACATGCATAAAAGGGGTAACCTCATCGTAAGGTGTATTGATGTTTGGACCTAAATTAGTAGGTTCTGTCCAGTTTCCATCGTCTTGCAAAGTGCTTCTCCAGATATCGTAACCTCCAAATCCCCCAGGTCTGTTACTCACAAAATATAAGGTATTTCCATCTGGGCTAATTGCTGGCTGTGATTCCCAGTGCTCAGAATTGATAGGTTTTCCTAGATTTAAGGGTTTGCTCCAACCGTTACCAGTTTTTTTTGAGATATAAATATCGCACCTGCCAAGTCCATCAGGTCGGTTACAACCTGTAAAGAACAAATATTTACCATCGGGAGATAAAGACTGCGCACCTTCATTAAAATTGGGAGTGTTAATGTTGTCGCTTAATGGCTGAGCCTGCTGCCATTCATTATTTTTCTTTTCAGATACATAAAAATCTTCATTACCTCTAACATTACGTGTAAAAATTAAGGTTTGCCCATCAGCGGTTAAGGCAGGAAAATAATCGCGGTATTCGCTGTTTATATAGAACCCCATGTTAAGGGGTTTATAAGGAACAGGTTTATTAATGGCCTCAATAGCAAAATCACAATCTGCCTGGTATTTTTTTGCTTTCTCTGTAAATTCTGTTGTTTTATTTTCTTTCTCTAAAAAAACAGAGAGTGTTTTTTTAGCAGCCGCATAATCTCCTGTTTGTAGCTCTAATTCGCCTAAGGTGAAATATAGAACATGATCGCTCACAGGAGCAACATTTACAGCCTGTCTAAAATTCTCTTTTGCTTTTTCATTATTCTTTAAACGTTTATAAAGCACGCCTAATTGTATGTAGGCAAGTTGAAACTTTGGATCGGCTTTAACTGCAGCATCAAGATTTTTAAGAGCCTCATCAAAAATATTTTGTCTTACAAATTGCTGGGCATCATCAAAGCTGTTCTGAGCTTTCCTTATTGGTGATTGAGCATTTACATGTAAAGCCAGGAGGCTTAAAAATATAAGGAGATAATTACGCATAGGATTGACAAATAAGCTATGCTAATGTATATATTTTAAGGGATATTCAGGAATTTATGTGTTTGTAAGGAAATTTCCCATTTGGGATTGTTCTTTACATATTCTACAATTAAAGGTGTTATTTCCTTTGCTTTAGACCATTCAGGTTGTAAATACAATTTACAGCTTTCAGATACGGTTTCAGCATATTTTTCTGCCCATTCAAAATCACTTTTATTAAAAACGATTACTTTTAATTCATTAGCAAAAGGAGTTATATCGGGGCGGGGGGCTTTGAATTTTTTTGGAGATAAACAGATCCAATCCCACTTGCCACTTAAAGGATAAGCACCTGATGTTTCGATAAAAGTAAGAATGCCCTTGTTTTGTAGCTGCGAAGTTAAATAATCTAAATTATAGATTAAGGGTTCGCCTCCTGTTACAACCACTGCTTTACCGGGATGTTGTACAGCATTATTCACAATGGCATCTGCAGAAGTAAGCGGATGTAGTTCAGCATCCCAGCTCTCTTTCACATCGCACCAATGACAACCTACATCACAACCTCCTAAACGAATAAAATATGCAGCTTTTCCGGTATTAAATCCTTCGCCTTGTATGGTGTAAAATTCTTCCATTAAAGGAAGTAAAGTGCCGTCTTCTGGAATTTGATGTGTCATTTTGTAAATTAGAGGGCAAATATACGCAATCGTTAATTTTCTCGGTATGAATTGGGTAAAGGTTTTGTCAAAACAGGAACTTATGGGGGCTGATTTTATCAGAATGGTTAAAGCAGATGGCAAAAAGATATGTTTAATAAAGCATGAAAATAAATTTTATGCTACACAGAATACATGTCCGCATGCTGGTGGCATTTTAAGTGGAGGATGGTGTAAAAATGGATATTTGATCTGTCCTGTGCACAGGTATGGATATAACTTAACAACAGGCAGAGGGGCAGAAGGGCAAGGAGATTATATTGATGTTTATCCTTTAGAAGAAAGAGCAGATGGGTTGTATATAGGATTAAAAGAAAGTATCTGGAAAAAATGGTTTAGCTGATCAGGCACCTGTCAAAAAAATCTTTACAGGAAAGAACGGTTATTTCAGAGAAATAAAAATCATCTATATCTTCTGTGATAATATAATTGCAGTTAACAGATAAGGCAGCATAATATTCTAGCCCATCTTCAAAATCATTGATTTTTTTATTATTTAATGTAGAAAATACATCATCGCTGTTGTGATTGGTTATTTTGATATGCCTGCACAGAATATCTATTTTTTGTTTGGCATTAGCCTTATTTTTCTTTTGAGCGAAATAAAAAGCAATAGCCAGACAAAGAGGAGAGGTATACACTTCAAATTTAATATGATTGGCCAAACTTAGTATTCTTGATGAATAAGTAAAGAGCGGGTATTCTTTATTCAGCACAGAAATCAAGACACTGGCATCTAAAAAGATACGTATCATTATTTAGGTTTTTTAGAAGAGAAAAACTCATCTTTTAAATCTTTTCTTGATGATTTTGCATTACGCTTATATTCTACTTCGCCCTCGGCAACCATATTTACCCAATCACTGATTGGAAAATCTTCTAAAGATTTATATTGATTGGAAGTAACTTGTGTAAGCAAGTGCTCAATTAAACGTGATAAACTGATGTTATGTTCATCCGCATATTTTTTAGCTCTTTCTATTACATTTTTATCAAAACTTAAAGTTAGTTTGGTATCCATATTTACTTTGTTGTTATCATAAACAAATATAAATAATTTACGTATTAATTTAAATTTTAACACGTATATGAAATTAGAGAAAAAGAAAAGCCAATAAAACAGATTATGATATTCTGTTTTATTGACCTCTTTTAGAATCTATTAAGTTAATAAATTGTTTTTTTAGCTGAGGCTAAAGTATTTTTTAATAAACCTACAATGGTCATTAAACCTACTCCGCCCGGAACAGGAGTAATGTATGATGTTGCTGGGGCAACATTATCGAAATCCACGTCGCCGTAAAGTTTAAAACCTGATTTGGTTTCATTAGAAGTTTCGCGGTTTATGCCAACATCTATAACAATAGCGCCCGGTTTTACCATATCAACAGTAATGAAATTCTTTTTACCTATAGCTGCTATAATGATGTCGGCTTGTAATACCTGTTCTTTTAAATCTTTGGTTTTGGAGTGCGTTAAAGTTACGGTGCAATTACCCGGATTGGTATTACGTGCCATCAAAATACTCATGGGACTTCCTACAATATTACTACGCCCAACCACAACACAGTGCATACCACTTGTATTTATTCCATATTCTTGCAACATTAACAAAATGCCATAAGGTGTAGCAGGAATAAAACAAGGAAGATTGCGCATCATTCTGCCTAAGTTAATGGGGTGAAAACCATCTACATCTTTTTTATAATCAATGGCTTCTGTAATTTTTTCAGGATCTATGTGCTTAGGAAGAGGAAGTTGTACAATCAGTCCATCAACATCAGAGTCGTTATTGATTTCAGTAATTTTATCTAAAAGTTCGGTTTCACTAACGGTAGTATCGTATCTGTATAATGAAGATTTAAATCCCACTTTTTCACAATTTTTCATTTTACTGGCAACGTAGGTCTCGCTACCACCATCGTTACCAACCAAAATAGCTGCTAAATGAGGTTTTCTTCCAGTATCGTTTAAAAAACGAACAGCCTCATCAGCTATTTGAAGCTTTATTTTTTCAGATACGTATTTTCCGTCTAATAATTGCATATTTTTGAGATGTAAGATGTGATTGACTATTTAAGTCTCAAATCTGGTTTAATCTAATTTTAATACTGCCATAAATGCAGATTGAGGTATCTCTACGTTACCTACCTGACGCATACGTTTTTTACCTTTTTTCTGTTTTTCCAATAGTTTACGCTTACGCGAAATATCACCACCATAACATTTGGCTGTAACGTCTTTACGTAAAGCACTAATAGTTTCACGAGCTATGACCTTAGCACCAATAGATGCCTGAATCTTAATCTCAAATTGCTGGCGAGGTAAAAGTTCTTTTAATTTTTCACAAATCTTTTTACCAAAATCATAAGCATTACTGCGGTGAATCAATGATGATAAGGCATCAACAGGTTCATCATTTAAACGTATATCTAAACGAACCAAATCTGATTTACGGTAGCCGATAGGATGGTAATCAAAAGAAGCATATCCTTTTGAAATTGTTTTTAATTTATCATAGAAATCAAAAACAATTTCGCCCATAGGCATTTCAAAAACCAGTTCAACCCTGTCTGCAGTTAAATATGATTGATTTACAATAATACCACGCTTTTGAATACATAAACTTAATACAGGGCCTACAAATTCTGCTTTGGTAATAATATTCGCTTTGATAAAAGGCTCTTCTACATAATCTATCTTGCTAGGATCAGGTAGATCTGAGGGGTTATTAACAATAACAAGCTCACCTTTTGAAGTGTATGCATTATACGATACGTTTGGCACGGTAGTAATTACCGTCATATTAAATTCACGTTCCAAACGTTCTTGAATAATTTCCATATGGAGCATACCCAAGAAACCACAACGGAAACCGAAACCTAATGCCGCTGAACTTTCAGGTTCGAAAACAATGGAAGCATCGTTGAGCTGCAGCTTGTGCATACTCTCTCTCAGCTCTTCATAATCTTCTGTATCTACAGGGTAAATACCTGCAAAAACCATTGGTTTTACCTCTTCAAAACCTTGTATGCCTTCATTTGATCCATTTTCTACAGTGGTAATGGTATCACCAACTTTTACTTCACGGGCTTCTTTTATACCTGAAATAATATAGCCTACATCACCGGTTTTAATGACATCTCTTGGGGCCATATCTAATTTTAAGACACCAACCTCATCAGCAATGTATTGCTTGCCCGTATTGATAAATTTTACTTTATCTCCTTTTTTGATTTTGCCGTTAACTACCTTATAGTAAGCTATAATACCTCTAAATGAGTTAAAAACGCTATCAAAAATTAACGCTTGTAATTCACCATCAGGATTACCCTTTGGAGCGGGAACACGTTCTACAATGGCTTGTAGAATATCAGAGATACCCATTCCTGTTTTACCGGAAGCAGGTATGATATCTTCGCGTTTGCACCCAATTAAATCTATAATCTGATCTTTTACTTCTTCGGGCATTGCACCCGGAAGATCCATTTTATTTAGAATAGGAATAATCTCTAAATCATGTTCTAAGGCCAGGTATAAATTGGAAATGGTTTGAGCTTGAATACCTTGAGATGCATCAACAATCAATAATGCACCCTCACAAGCTGCGATAGAACGTGAAACTTCATAAGAAAAATCTACGTGACCGGGAGTATCAATTAAATTAAAAATGTACTCTTCACCATTAAGTTTATAGTTCATTTGTATGGCATGGCTTTTTATAGTTATACCACGCTCACGCTCAAGATCCATATTATCTAATAATTGAGCTTGCGCTTCCCGCTGACTTATGGTGTTTGTAAATTCTAATAAACGGTCGGCCAAGGTACTTTTACCATGGTCTATATGTGCTATAATGCAGAAATTACGTATATTTTTCATCTTTGTGCAAAGATAATTTTTTTAGCTTAATAATTATGCTTCAATCTATCTTGCGAAGCAAAAAATCCTTGAAGAGATTTAAAAAGGAAACTGTAAATTGGTACTGTTATAGAGAACGTAGTTTTATAAAGATGAAAGTTTTAATCATTGAAGATGAAAAAGCATTGTTAGATAGTATTTTAACTTATTTTACCGATGATGGTACTTTATGTGAAACAGCAGCTGATTTTTTATCTGCATCTGAAAAAATAGCTTTATACGATTACGACTGTATCATACTTGATTTAGGTTTACCAGACGGTGATGGGTTAAGTCTTTTAAAAGAAATCAAACGGCAAAGCAAGCCTGATGGAGTACTGATTATTTCTGCAAAGAATTCTTTGGATGATAGGTTGATTGGCTTAGAAATAGGTGCAGATGATTATTTGGTTAAACCTTTCCATCTTTCAGAGCTGAAAGCCAGAGTAGCTGCTATTGTAAGACGTAAGAATTTTAACGGCAACAAGATTATTCACTTTAACGAGATTGAGGTTGACCTTTCTTCATTTAATGTTCTGGTAAATGAAACACAGGTAGCTTTAACTAAAAAGGAATTTGATCTATTAGTTTATTTTCTTGCCAATAAGGCTAAAGTCGTTTCTAAAAATGCCATAGCAGAACATTTATGGGGAGATGAAATAGATATTGCAGATGATTTTGATTTTATCTACACACATATTAAGAATCTACGCAAAAAACTTTTGGAAGCAGGCTCAAAAGACTATTTAAAATCGGTTTATGGTATAGGTTACAAATTTGGCGTTATATGAAACTGGCCAATCAATATAATAAGGTTAATTTATTGGTTTCTATACTTATATTGCTCTTAACGGGCATTGTATATTATCTTCTTATACACTTTATTTTAACTAAAAAACTGGATAGAGACCTTATGACAGAAGAAGATGAGATACGACAATATGTAGCTAATTATCATAGCTTACCCTTGCTAACCAGTTTTATAGATCAGGAGGTTTTGTATAAAATTACAACGCTGCCACCTTCAACAGAAAGAGTATTCAGAAATACGATATTTTATGATAAACGGGAAAAAGAAACCGAACCTGGAAGAAGCTTGACTACGATTATACCGGTAAATGATACTTTTTACGAGGTTACAATTATAAAATCAAGGGTAGAAGCAGAAGATTTGGTGAGGCTAATTCTTTTGGTTACAGTTTGCATTACAGGTTTATTATTACTGGCATTGTGGATTATTCATCGTTTTTTGTTGAACAGGTTGTGGCAACCGTTCTATGGTGTATTAAACCAGATGAAAGCCTTTAGCATTAAACAAAATGCTGAGATCAATTATATAGAAACCAATATAAATGAATTCAACGAGTTAAATCGTTCAGCCATAATGATGGCAAATCAGGTAAATCAGGATTATAAAGAACTCAAAAACTTTACAGACAATGCATCACATGAAATGATGACTCCTCTTGCTATTGTTAACTCGAAATTAGATAGTTTATTACAAACAGAAAAATTGACAGAACAGCACGTACTCATCATAACTGATATTTATGATGCTATAGCGCGTTTAACCAAATTGAATCAATCATTATTATTATTAACCCAAATAGAGCATAACCTTTTACCAGATGTTCAAGAAATAGATATTGAAGAATTGTTTGTTGAGAAATCGAAACAATTTAGCGAATTGATATTGAAAGCAGGTCTTCGTTTTTATATGCAGCAAGCTTCCTGTAAAGTTATGATGAGTAAGTATCTGGCAGAAATACTGTTAAATAACTTATTGGTAAATGCCATTAAATATAGCCCTATGGGCGGAGATATTTTTGTAGTATTACAAGCTCATGGTTTTTCCTTAATGAATACTGCAGCTGAAGGTGCGTTGGACACCAGGTATTTCAAACGATTTGAGAAATCTTCCAATTCAACTGGAACAGGGCTAGGATTAGCCATTGTTTTTCAAATCTGTAACCTCTACCATTTTGATTTTAGCTATAGTTTTGAAGAAAAACAACATCAATTCAACATCTTTTTTAAAAAATAAGTAGCTACAGAATTGCTTCATAATTGTGGATTAACTTAGGATAAAGTTTAGAAATTAAATTATGAAAAAAGGAATTCAATTAATGTTAGCCTTAGGAATTATGGCTATAGGTGCAAATGCACAAAAAGTAAATGAAAGTAAAGTTCCTGCAAATGTTAAATCTGCATTTCAGAAAGCTCATCCAGGTGTAACAGGGGTAAAATGGGAAATGGAAAAAGATAATTATGAGGCAGCCTTTACAGCAAATGATGTTAAAACTTCTGAAGTTTACAATGCTAAAGGTCAGCTTCAGGAAACAGAAGTAGCCTTAAGGTTTAATGATCTACCCGAAGCGGTAAGAGCCAAATTAAAAGGTTTAAAAGTAACTGAAACAGCAAAGATTACCAAAGCTAACGGACAAGTGGTATTTGAAGCAGAAGTAAAAGGTAAAGATTTGCTTTTTGATGAAAAAGGCAATCTAATAAAACCTTAACCTAAAAGGGGCCTATCTCAAATTCTTAAGAATCGTCATTCTGAACTTGTTTCAGAATATTAAATATTTTGCAGAGATACTGCAAAGATGCTCTAAGATAAATTCAGGGTGGCGATCCCTTTTTGAGATAGGCCTTTTTTGTTGCCCGTTACTTAGCAAAAGGAGTAAATTTAAGGGCTAAATTGATTACTCTTCCGTCAATAGGTGCCCATAATACTTTATAATCAGGATTTTTAATATTTCCAGTATAAACGGGTTCATATTTGCTCTGACGTTTATCCAATAAATTCTCTCCATTTAAAACAACACTGAATTTAGGACCGAATTTTCTTTCTATCATTCCGGCCATAAAAACATAATCATGTGTTTTGCTATAATCATCTCGGTATTGAATTCCATTGTACGATGCTTCTATTCCAAATCTCCATTCATTTTCTACTTCATAAACTAGTGTAGTCGCAGCCCTGTTTTTAGGAGTGTAAGGCATAAACCGATTCGAGCTTAAATAAGTACGCTTGGCATCTGTAAAGGTGTAACCGAAATAGATTTCCCAATCTTCTAATTTAAACTGTACATAGGTATCAAATCCTTTGGTAACTATAGGTTTTGTTGCATTGAAAAAACCTAAATTACCATTAAGCTGTTCATAACCAATAAAAGGATGCCTGATGCTGGTGATAAAGAATGCCTGGTTAATAAAGAGGCTATGCTCATTATCCCATTCTAATTTAAAATTGCCTTCAATATTTGCGCCTAATGATTTCTCTGTTCCAGCATTGGCATTAAGTGCATCGATATTGATGATGTCAAAATCTTTATTCTGTGGCGTAAGCGGGTTTGGTGTTTTGTAACCTGTACCTAAACCTGCCCTAAATCCCCATAATTTATTTAGTTGATGAAATAAAGCAATCCTTGGTAATAGGTAAGTACCATAATCATTATGATCTAACCTTAAACCAGTTTCCAGTTTAGTACTCTCTAATATTCTCCAGTTGTCTTGCGCAAAAATACCTATGGTATTGTTTTTGAAATTTCCAATAGGTACAGGCGTATTTACAGAAGGTTTAAAATTATTGCCAACGGCATTTATGCCAACAATTAGAAAATGTTTACCCAGTGCAGCGGAAAGAGATGCTTCGGCATAATAATCAAGTTGAGACCCGTTAAAACTATAAATGTTGGTATAGATGTTACGATTAAAATTGCTTAAAGAAGCTTTGACGTTGGCCGTTAGGTTTGTACCCAATCGGTCATCGGCCATTAAAGTAAAAGTGTTTCTTGAAAGCTTGTTCTCTTCAAAATAAGGGTGGTCAGCATTGCCCTGGTGTTTAATTGCAATCATGTCTCCGCCAAAACGTTTTTCAAAATTACCAGACCAACCTAAAGAAATGCTACTTTGTTCTGATGGATAGAAAAACAATACCGGATGTATTAAAGTACTTTTTAGCTTTGGTACGTCACTTAAACCATCTTTATCTACATCAACTTCATGTTGTAAAGTTTGTCCTGCAAATAGAGTTAAACCCATATTTTTCCAACGTTGACCATAATAAGCGTTTAAATTGAACTCTTTGAGGGTAGAACCATTTAAAACGAATGAGGCATCCGGTTTAAAACTGGGCTTTTTAGAAATAAAATTTACCAAACCACCAATTGCGCCGCCGCCATATAGAGTAGAAGAAGATCCTTTAATCAATTCTAGTTGTTTCAAATCGAGAGGAGGAATAGATAATACCCCAAACCCACCTGAAAAGCCATCAAATAAAGGCATTCCATCTCTAAGCATTTGTGTATACTTTCCATCTAAACCCAATATCCTGATATTAACATTGCCCGATGTAGCTGACGATTGTTGAATTTGGACACCACTAATATCGCCTAATATACTGGCTACATTTGCTGGCTTAACACTGCTTTCCTCATTCATCTCTTCTGAACCCAGTACCTCAACTTTTGTAGTAGCGTTTTCAATGCGTTCGTTACTTCTGGTAGAAGAAACAATGGTTACCTCATTTAAGATTGTGTGATCTATTTTTAGTAAAACTGTATGTGTACTTGTATCGGCTTGTTTAATGAACAGCAGCTGATTTTGATAACCTATATAACTAATTTCTAATGTGTCTGTAGAGATTTTGGTGTTGAAAACTGCTAAGCCATTTTTATCGGTTTGTACGGCATTTTGACGATTGATTCTACTAACTATAGTAGCGCCAACTATAGGAGTACTATTTTCGGCATCTTTAACTACAATTTTAGTCCTGCTTTGCGCAAAAACTGAAATTGAAATAATGGAAAAATAAATCAGTAAGGCTATTCTTTTCATTTTCTTGAAATTTATAACGCAAATAAATCACAAGAATCTGGTTGAATTCTGTAGCTGAATAAAGAACTGAGGTTAGAAATTCTAGTAAGAACTATTATTTTCTATTTGATCATTACACCTGGTTTGTTAATCAAAGGGATACGAATTAAATTGGTATCTACGATGCTTTCCGGTAGGAAAATAAATTTTTTATCATAGATGGTACCGTTAATGTAATAACTTAACCAGTATTCATTTGTTAATCCAAAAACAGCGGTATCGATGGCCTCAACACCAGCATAGCTTTTAGCATTCACATCGCCAATGAAATGGCGTAGGGTAGAGGTTTTTACCTGTCTGCCATCTTTTTCTCCATATCCTTTGGAACTGATCAGAACATTAGCTATAGGCTCATTTTTTAAATTAAGGAGATAAACTGTCCAGTTTTTTACTTCAGGGCTTTCTTCCATCAATACAATGGCTATGGCAACGTCTTCAACAATATTCTCAGGTAAATCTTTTTTCATTTTATATTTATTCGTCATGCTGGATTTGTGTTAACATGACGATTTAATTTATTTTTTCTTTGCAGCAGTTTTTTTGGCCGTTGCTTTCTTTTTCGGTTCAAAAGCATCGGGTTTTTGTGCAATAATAAGTTTTTTTACCTCTTCCAGAGAGATAGATGAAAGTTCTTCAGCGGTAAACTTCTGTTTAGTAACAGGATTATTTCCTAATTTTAGCATTTCCTTGCCAAAACGAATGAAAGGTCCCCAACGGCCATTTTCTAATGCGATTTTGTCACTTGGCCATTGCTGAATGAACCTGTTGTTTTCTTTTTCTATTTTTTTGCTGATCAGCTCTTCTATCTCATTTTGAGAGAGATTGTTGAAATTATAAGCTTTAGGTACATTGATAAACAAATCGTTCCATTTAATAAACGGTCCGAAGCGACCTGTGCCTTTTGTTACAGGCATATTTTGATAAGAGCCAATAGGTGCATCAGCATCAATTTTTTCATTGATAATTGCTCTTGCTTTTTCATTATCAATACTTAAAGGATCAATGTTTTTTGGAGCTGAGATAAAAGTATCGCCCCATTTTACATAAGGTCCAAATCGCCCTATTCCAACTGAAACTTCTTTGCCTTGGTAATCTTCTAGTTGAAAAGGTAACTTAAATAAGTCTAAAGCTTCTTCAAGTGTTATTGTACCAATTGATTGTGTTTTAGTTAAACTTGCATAACGAGGTTTATCGTTTTCATTATCGCTTATTTCCCCAATCTGTACAAGGGGACCAAAACGTCCTACTTTAGTGTATACGTTTTTACCGGTTTCGGGGTCTATACCCAATAAACGCTCGCCGGTAGCCCTGTCAGCATTTTCAATGGTATTTTCAACTTCATCATGAAAAGGACCATAAAAAGCATGTAGCATCTTGGTCCAATTTTGTAATCCCTGAGCTATTTCATCAAATTGTTTTTCAACTTTAGCAGTAAAGTTGAAATCAACAATTCCTTTAAAGTGCTCTACAAGAAAGTCATTTACTACTTCTCCTATGTCTGTAGGAAATAGTTTAGCTTTTTCTGCACCTGTGATTTCAGATTTTTTATGTTTGCTAACCTGATTTTTACTTAAAATAAATGCAGTATAATCTCTTTTTTTACCTTCCCTGTCTTCCTTAACCACATATCCACGATTTTGAATGGTAGATATGGTAGGTGCGTAGGTTGATGGACGACCAATGCCTAGTTCTTCTAATTTTTTTACTAAGCTGGCCTCTGTATAACGTGCCGGTGGACGAGAGAAACGCTCTGTAGCAGCCATTTCGTTTAACATTAAAGGCTGGTTCTTAGCTAATGGGGGTAAAAGATTGTTATTTTCATTATCCTCATCCTCATCGTCAGTAGATTCCAGGTAAACTTTAAGGAAACCCTCAAATTTTAACACTTCTCCTTCAGCTACAAATTCTTCTTTTCGTGTGTTTACACCTATATTTATGCTTGTTTTTTCAAAAATTGCTTCGCTCATTTGAGAAGCAATCGCTCGTTTCCAGATCAGCTCGTAGAGGCGTTTTTCAGCATTATCTCCATTAATGGTATGCTGATCAAAATAGGTAGGCCGAATGGCTTCATGGGCTTCTTGCGCACCTGCTGTTTTGGTTTTATATACACGTGGCTGGTGATATTTTTCACCGTATGATGACTTGATTTCTGCTGCTGCTGCTGCAATTGCCGTTTCAGATAAGTTTACTGAATCGGTACGCATATAAGTAATCTTACCGTTTTCATACAAACGCTGAGCAATTTGCATGGTACGTGCTACCGAAAAACCTAATTTTCGGGATGCTTCCTGTTGTAAAGTTGAAGTAGTGAAGGGAGCAGCAGGGTTACGTTTTGCCGGTTTTACCTCAAGACTGGTTACGTTAAAGACAGCATGAATACAATCGTTGAGGAATTTTTCTGCATCCTCGGCTTTGGCAAAACGCTGAGGTAATTCAGCTTTTATCAGTTCTTTACCTTTTTCAGTGCTAAACTGTGCGGTTACCTTAAAATCGGCAGTAGATTTGAAATGATTGATTTCACGTTCTCTGTCTACAATTAAACGCACGGCAACAGATTGTACGCGTCCGGCAGATAAAGAAGGTTTTACCTTTTTCCATAGTACAGGAGAAAGCTCAAAACCTACTAAACGATCTAATACCCTACGTGCTTGTTGTGCGTAAACTAAATTATAGTCTATATTACGGGGTGTTTCTATTGCTTTGAGTATAGCCGGTTTGGTAATCTCATGAAATACAATACGTTTTGTATTTTGTTCTTTTAAGCCTAAAGTTTCGAATAAGTGCCATGAAATAGCTTCTCCTTCACGGTCTTCATCGGATGCTAACCAAACTGTTTCGGCAGTTTTAGCTAATTTCTTAAGTTCGGCAACCACTTGTTTTTTATCGGCCGGAACTTCATAGGTTTGGGCAAAATTATTATCAATATCAATCCCCATGTCATCTTTAACCAAATCACGTATGTGGCCATAGCTCGATTTAACTAAGAAATCTTTACCTAAATAACCTTCTATGGTTTTGGCTTTCGCCGGAGACTCAACAATTAGTAAATTTTTTGCCATTCAAGAACTTTTTCTGCAAATAAAGGATAAAATAGACCAAATTCAAAAACTGAACCTGCATTTTTGCTGAAAAAAGTTATTTATAAGTATTTAATTGCATTTTATAAATAAAACCCTTTTTTATTTTACCTGAAGAAATCTCTTTATCAATAGCTCTAACTTCTTTGGAGATCAGGCCTACTTCCTTAGCGTACTTTTCTATATAAATATCTTCACGTATAAAGTTTACCTCATTAATTTGTTCAACCGTAAGGGTATGGTTAAAATTTAAGGAATTCACAGACTGTTTTTCATCTAATTGCGTAATAGTATAATCCCAATGTTCAAGATCATTATATAAATTTCCGTTCCATTTTAAATTTAAAACAGGGGGGAAGACCAATCTTATATATCTTCGGTTATCTAAAAATTCTTCAGCTCTGTTACTCGTTACTTTACGGGAAATAACTTTTTGGAAAGACCAGTCTGTAGTTCCTGATTTTTTATACCGTTCAATACGATAAGCCGTATTACCAGTTGCATCAATGTATTTATTGGTAACTGTATCTTTTATTAAAAACTGATATTTAGTGATGGAATTGTTAAAGTCATTATATACCGTTGAGTCTACATTATAAATATTTACACTATTTTCTTTTAAGGGATAGTACTGTAAATCCATATCTAAAGCCGGTGCATTTTCATGCTTGTTACATGATAAAAGTATTGCAACAGCTAAAGCATATAAACAGATATATTTAAAAAATGGCTTTTGAACAGTCATTATTTCAAATATAAACTAATTAGTTATAATTATTTTTTATAATTTCTAAATCTCGGGTTAAAATTCTACTGTAATTATCCAAAAGACTAGCAGAAGATTTCAGGTAGGTAATTAACTTTTCAAAATCTTCTTTGTTAGCTGGTTTTTCGTGTAATAAATTGGTAATACTTAATATTTGCGTAATGGGTTGCCTTAATTGATGTGATACTTGATGTAACAATAGGCTTAATTCTTGTGCCTGTCTTTCTTTTTTAGCCTCAGCTTCTTTCTTTTCATTAATAAGTGTTCTTATAGAAAAGTAGTGATGAGTTTTTCCCTTATCATTGATAATGGGGATAATAATGGTATCTACCCAGTAATAAGTGCCATCTTTACTTTTATTTCTTACTTCCCCTTGCCATATTTTACCATTACCGATAGTGCGCCACATGTGCTTAAAAAAATCGCGGTTATGGTAAGAAGAATTAATAATATTGTGATTAGAGCCGATTAACTCATTTTCATGATAACCAGATATTTCACAAAATTTCTTATTCGCATAAGTAATGATACCTTTTAAATCTGTTATTGAACAAATAACATTTTGGTCTCCAGTATCGTCTGTTGATCTGTCTAATAGCAGTTCTAAATTTTTCACACTTAGCATTTCGAGGTTAAAAATAAGGAAAGCTTTGTTACTGCGTTAGCAAAGAAGAGATCTTCTATTTAAAGAAAAACCAATTTTTGTATAATGTATTGATATTCAGTGTCGAATCAAGATTCTTTTTTTGTAAAAAAAATGATGAACTAAAAAACATATAAAACGTTTATCTTTATATATAATTAAAAAGATGCATTATGATAAACACATTGTTAATCTTATTAGGATTAATGCTTAATCCTAATCCACCTAAAAGTATTTATGACTTTTCTTTCAAAACATTAGATGGAAAAGAGATCAAACTTTCAAAGTTTAAAGGAAAAAAGATACTGATCGTAAATACGGCTTCTAAATGTGGTTACACTCCACAATATGAAGATCTTGAAAAACTACATAAACAATATGGTAATAAGGTGGTGCTGATCGGTTTCCCTTCTGCTGATTTTGGAGGTCAGGAGTTAGGTACTAATGCAGAAATTAAAGAGTTTTGTACAGGAAAGTATAATACTACGTTCTTGATAGCAGAAAAAGGCGAGGTAAAGGGCGAACGTATTTCTCCTTTGTTTCAATATTTAACTACCCAGTCTAATCCTGATTTTACAGGAGATATTAAATGGAATTTTGAAAAATTTTTAATAGATGAAAAAGGGCAGCTTATTCACAGATACCGATCTGCTGTAAAACCTTTAGATGAGCAGATTACGAAGAACTTTTAAAGTTATGATAGAGAGTTGAGAATTCTAAATAATTTTCAACTCTTTTTCTTCTTGATCTTTTCTGATGAGTATTAACCGAGAGGTTGTAGGATCGGAAATAAAACGTTCGTATTCCAAACAACGTGCGAAATAGTATAGTTCCATTCCATAGAATTCTGCGATCTGTTGAGCCACATCCATTCGTAACATAGTTAAGTTCTGTTCAAGTTTTGCGTAGGTTGAACGTTCCATGTTAAGTGCTTTAGCTACATTACTTTGAGAGACTTTCTTGATGTTTCTGAATATTCTTAACGTTTTTCCTATATCCATGATGAGTTAATTTAGCTGCTTTAATATATTAAATATATTGAAAAAACCAAAATTGTGAAAAAAAATCACAAATCTTTGTTTGTCATAACTTAATTTATAGTTTAGGTTATACCTAACTAACCAAACTTAAATTTATGTTACTACGTCCTAAAGAAAACGCTTTGGCGGTAACGCAACTTCTTCTAAAGAATATAGATGCCAAGATTAGTTATGATTCTTTAAAGAAAGCTTTATACGACCATCCTGAATACCCTAGTTTATTAGCCATTAGTGATGTTTTGAATGAATATCATATCCATAATGAAGCCTACCAGATTAAAAAAGAAGAGTATAAAGCGGAAGATATGCTTTTCCCTTTTATTGCACATGTGAACAGCAAAGGAGGAGTATTTATGTTGGTACATCATATTAACGATGGGAAAGTGACATTTAGTAACGAAAAATCGAAAAAATCAATTATACCTGAAAAGGATTTTATACAGCAATGGTCTGGAATTGCCTTATATGCCAGAGTAACTCCTAATAGTGGTGAGACAAGATATTATGAAAAACAATTTCTCGCTAATTTAAAAACGCTTGGTAAACCCCTGTTCATCTTAACGCTCTTATCTACCTTATTTCTTGGATTAAATTTACAAATTTTAGTTCCAGGGTATTATATCCTGTTATTGGTAAAACTATTAGGAGTTGGCATATGTGTTTTATTGCTTGCACATAGTATTGATGCGAATAATCCATTTGTTAGAAATCTTTGTGGTTTAGGTAGTAAAAATAATTGTAATGCTATACTAAAATCTGATGCAGCCAAAATAAACGAATGGTTGAGCTGGAGTGAGGTAGGTTTCTTTTATTTTATGGGATCATTTCTGGCTTTATATTTTAATCCTTCATTAATGCCCTATAGATTTTCAACTTTAGAAGAGTCATATTCAAAACAAAAGCTGCTTCATGCGAAGTAGCTGAATTTTTACTTTTCACTGGGATTTTTCTTACCTGAAAGTAGTTTTTCTACTGTTTTACTTACTCTTTCATTCCTTGTTTTTTCCTGCTTGGCGCTTAAAACCCAAAGCACGTATTCTTTTTTATTGCTATAAGATAAGCTTTCAAAAAATGAAATAGCCATAGGATGCAGTTTTAGAACCTCCGTGAGGTAAGGAGGTAGTTTTACAGTCCTGTTGGCAATATCAATATAATCGCCATATTCACTTTTCTGGATATCCTCATTAGCCAAACCCGATTTTTTGCTTTGCCCTTCTTTTTTTTATGCGTAGTGCAGTCCAGGTTTCATCAATTGCGGCAGAAGCACAGGGTTCAACTTTATAATTTTTTAAGTCTTCCAAATTTTGCATTAAATTCAAATCTGTAGGAATACTACCCTTACTTTTAGGATAGATTAGCCAGCAAATGGTCTTATCATTAATAGAAGAAGCAACTTTTTCCAATTGCAAATAGAGCTCTTTGCGGTTTTTGGCAAAAATAAAGAAAGCATCTGCTGATGAAATAAATTGATTTTTAAAACTTATATCTGTTGGAACCACTCCAAAGTTTACAGAATGTTGTTCGTTAATAACAGAAACACAAAACCCTGGTTTGATCTGTAATTTTTTCAGTAGTTTATTTTCCATTAGCCTATAATTTTATTTTCGCAAAAAAGTCCCATAATACAATCCCTGCAGATATTACAATATTAAAAGAATGCTTGGTGCCAAATTGAGGAATTTCTATACACCCGTCAATCTGTTGCATTACTTCATCCGCTACGCCGTTTACCTCGTTGCCAAATATCAGGGCGTATTTACGGGCATGATCTGGCCTAAAAGTATTGAGCATTATACTATTTTGTGCCTGCTCAACGGCTATAATTTCATAACCCTCTTTACGAAGATCATTAATAGCATCTAATGTATTCTCATAATGCTGCCAATCCATAGATTGTGTAGCACCTAATGCAGTTTTTTCAATTTCTCTATGCGGAGGTTGAGCTGTAATTCCACATAAGATTACTTTTTCTATAGAAAATCCATCAGCCGTTCTAAATATAGAGCCTACATTGTGCATACTACGCACATTGTCCAAAATAACAACGATAGGTAATTTATCCTGTTTTTTGAATTCCTCAATATTAACTCGATTAAGCTCATTTAATTTTAGTTTCTTCATACTGATTTAAAATATCTTTGTTGGGCCGCCTCCAATTTCCTGTATATAAACATCAGGATGGTAGCCTATTTTTTCTTTGTAAAAGCTGACGAGTTTTTGGGTAAAGTCTTTTTCTTTTCCTTTTTTTAATAGCGCTATAGCGCAACCCCCAAAGCCAGCCCCAGTCATACGCGCGCCAATTACATCATAATAATTACTACAAAAATCAACGATGGTATCCAGTTCTACCCCTGTAACTTCATAATATTCTTTCAGAGATAAATGCGATTGGAACATCAGTTCTCCAAAATAATTTAAATCTGCTTTTTTTAACGCTTCCGCAGCATTTTTAACCCTCTCATTTTCTGTGATTACATGGCTAGCCCTTTTCTGTAAAGTTTTGTCTTTAACTAAATGCTGATATTGTAACCATTCTGTAAAGCTAAGATCGCAAAGATATTGAATATTGATTTGGGTTTGCAGGATTTTAAGAACAGAATTACATTCTTGTACCCTTTCATTATATTTTGAATCTTCCAGCTTTCTAGTTTTATTGGTATTAATGATAACCAAGTTATAATCTCCTAAATTACAATCTATTTCTTGATGATAGAGAGAAGAACAATTTAGTAGCATAGCTTTATTTTTTTGACCATAGGTAACTGCAAATTGGTCCATTATGCCAGATTGGACACCTATATATAAATTCTCTACACGCTGTGTCATTTTAACCATATCTAAAGGTGGAATATCTAATTTGTAAAGATCACTGATGGCATAAGCAGTTAGAACTTCTATTGAAGCAGAAGAAGATAAGCCGGCACCTATGGGAATATTGCCAAAGTAATAAAGATCTAATCCACTTATGTTTAAGTTAAATTCTTGCTGTAAAGCTTTAATTACACCTAATGAATAATAGAACCATTCATTCCCATTTTTTGAATAATTATTATTGATGGGAACAGCTGCATTTGCTGAAAAATTATGGCTGTGTAAGCGTATCAGAGATTCGTTATTGAACCGAATAAGTAACCATGTTCCGGCATGGATTGCACAGGGCATAACCCAACCTCCGTTGTAATCAATATGTTCGCCAATTAAGTTTACTCTTCCAGGTGCAAAGTAACAGGCTTCTGGTTCCTGTTGAAAAATATTAAAAAATGCTCTCTTTAAATCATTAATCATTTTTTAAGACAGGTGTAATGTTAAAAATGTATTTTTACAGTTTAGCTACTAAGATACAATTAATGAAAATAAAGCAGCATAGAACAGGTTTTATGGTTGATGGAAAAGACGTTATGTCCATTCTATTAACCAATACTAAAGGTACAGCTGTTACATTATTTAATTATGGTCTGATCATTAACAAATTTATTGTATTTAATAAACATGGAGAAAGTCAGGATATTGTTTTAGGTTTTGATGATTTTGAGGGATATATAAGCAAGCAATATTTAGACAGTTATCCTTATTTAGGCGCTATAATTGGTCGTTATGCCAATCGCATAAAAGCGGGCAGATTTAAGATAGATGGACAATTCTTTCAGGTAACCCAGAACAAAGGAGAAGATACCTTGCATGGGGGGAAGGAAGGTTTTGATAAAAAAGCGTGGGATATACTATCTGTAAATGAAGAAAAGAATGCTGTAACTTTTCAATATAAGAGCATAGATGGAGAAGAAGGTTTTCCGGGTAATTTGGTTATACAACTGGAATTCAGACTTACAGATGATAATGAGCTTATTTTAAGTTATCATGCTCTTACTGATAAAGCTACTCCGGTAAACTTAACCCATCATAGTTATTTTAACTTATGTGCAGATGGTAATGATATTAAAAAACACTTTCATCAAATGTATGCCTCAAATTGGCTAGAACAAGACAGCAATTATGTGGTTACTGGTAATTTGAGATCAGTTGAAAGAACTAGACATGATTTTAGACAGGGGAAATATTTTTCTGAAAACTGGGACAGGGATTTAGGTTACGATCAAAGCTATATTTTAGATAAAAATTATGGAGATTTAACTTTAGCAACCGAAACCACTTGCGAAACCAGTGGTTTAAAGTTACAAGTATATACTACAGAGCCAGTTGTTCATTTATACACCGCTAAATACCTAGATGTAAAAAAAGGTAAAAATAATAAGGATTATGATGAATTTAGCGCTTTTTGCATAGAAACACAGCATCATCCAAACGCGGTTAATATTCCTGATTTTCCGAATACAATTTTATATCCCAGTTACCCATATAACCAGATAACCATATACAAAATTGTTATAACTTCATAACGAATTAAAAATACAAACAACTATTTTGAAATCTAACCAAACAAACTTAACCAGTAAACTGCTCAACTTGGTTAACAACCGGAAATTTATACTGCTAATCTGGGTATTACTGGCTTTAATAGCTGGTTACAAGCAATACCATAAGGGGTCGTACAACAATTATCTCATTTTTAAGCATGTTTATGTACATGCCTTGGATAAGCTGAATTTATATGTTGCATATCCTCAGCAGTATTTAGATACCAATCATTACGGACCATTTTTTTCCCTCTTGATAGCACCTTTTGCCATACTTCCCGATTATTTAGGTACTATGTTTTGGCAATTAGCCAATGTTTTATTTCTGTATTTTGCCGTAAGCCAGTTACCGCTTACTTATCGTAAGGTAAATGCAGTTTATTGGATTGTTGCACATGAAATGCTGACGGCTTTGTTCAGTTTCCAATTTAACATTTCAATAGCAGCCATTATTATTTTAACCTTTGTCATGATTGAAAAGCAAAAGAATTTTTGGGCAGCTTTTTTGATCATGTTAGGCACTTTTGTAAAATTATATGGAATTATGGGCTTAGCCTTTTTCTTTTTTGTGCGCAATAAAATGCAATTTGTTATAAGTTGCATTATTTGTGCGGTAATATTCTTAGTGCTGCCTATGTTGTTTTTTGGAGCATCATACATATTGCAATGTTACCATGATTGGTACGTTTCACTTTCAGAAAAGCAGGCGTTAAATGCGAGCTTAACCTCAATGCAGGATATTTCTGTAATGGGGATGGTGAGACGTATAACGGGTAATATTCATATCCCTAATCTTCCATTTTTAGCTGTGGGTGTTGTATTATTCTTCTTGCCTTACCTACGTATCAAACAATATAAGTCCATTAACTTTAGATTGCTTTATTTGGCTTCAACATTAATTTTTGCGGTTATTTTCAGTAATTCATCAGAATCACCTACTTATATTATTGCTTTTGTTGGTGTAGCTCTGTGGTTTTTAGTTCAAGAAAAACCCGTTTCCGGCTGGAGTATTACACTTTTTATCTTTGCTTTGCTGTTAACCAGTTTTTCTCCATCAGATTTATTTCCGAGATTTGTACGTGAAACCTATGTACAACCTTATTCATTAAAAGCATTGCCGTGTATAATCATCTGGCTGGTAATTATATACCAGCTTTTATTTAAGAAATTTAATAAAGAAAACCTTATTCATGAGTAAACTGGTTTCGGTTGTAATACCGGCATATAACGAAGAAGAAAATATCTTGGTGGTTATAGACCATATAGAAGATGTTTTTAAAAAGTTAAACTATGATTATGAACTCATCATCGTTGACGATGGTTGTGCAGACCGCACTTTAGATTTAGTAAAAGAAGCAGCACAGAAAGATAGCAGGGTTTTTTATATAGAATTGTCTCGAAACTTTGGACACCAACCGGCATTAAAAGCGGGTTTAGATAGTGCAAAAGGAGATTGTGTAATTTCCTTAGATGCCGATTTGCAACATCCGCCACGGTTACTTGTAGAGATGTTAGAAAAATGGGAGGAGGGTTATGATGTTGTTTATACTCGCAGACAAGAAGATAAAAATCTTCCTTATAAGAAAAGAAAAACCTCACGTTTGTTTTATAAATTAATGAACAGTTTATCTGATGTGGAACTGGAACCTGGAACTGCCGATTTTAGGTTAATGGACAGAAGTGTGATCAATGTATTCAAAGATTTTAAAGAGAATGACCTCTTTGTACGTGGAATGGTTAAATGGTTGGGTTTTAAACAATATGCTATAGACTATATTCCAAACGCACGCTTTGCCGGGTCCAGTAAATATAACATTAAGAGGATGCGTAAATTGGCCATGCAGGGTGTAACTTCTTTAAGCGTAAAACCTTTGCATATGGCTGTATATCTTGGGTTCCTCATATCGGGTTTGTCTTTGTTGTATCTGCCATATGCAATCTATGCATATTTTCATACACATGTAAGCGGTTGGGCATCGCTTATTGTAACCATTGCTTTTTTTGGAGGTTTGCAACTCATTATTTTAGGGATTTTGGGAATTTACATTGGTAAGATGTTCATGCAAAGTAAAAACAGGCCAACCTATATTATCCGATCTACAAATATTAAATAAGCTATGGTATTATTGAGTTTTGATATCGAAGAATTCGATATGCCCTTTGAATATAATAAGAGCATAGCCTTTGAAGATCAGATTAGCTTATCTATTAAAGGTTGCGAAATTATACTCGATTTATTGGCGAAATACCAATTTAAGGCCACGTTTTTCTCTACTGCTGTTTTTGCCTTAAATGCTCCCGAAATTATAGAACGTATAAAAAATGAGGGGCATGAACTGGCCTCGCATACTTATTACCATTCTAAGTTCGAGAATGAAGATCTGCTCAAATCTAAGCAGGTGCTAGAAGAACTTTCAGGGATGAAAGTAGAAGGTTTCAGAATGCCCAGGATGATGCCTGTAAGCGATGAAGAAATAGAAAAAGCAGGTTATGTTTATAACAGTTCCTTAAACCCTACATATTTACCAGGAAGATACAACAATCTGCATATTCCACGTACTTATTTTAAGCAGGGAAAAGTATGGCAGTTGCCGGCTACAGTAAGCCCTAAATTCAGAATACCTTTATTTTGGTTGTCTTTCCATAATTTTCCTTTATGGTATTATAAACATCTGTTTCATTTAGCTTATCAAAAAGATGGATATGTGAATATTTATTTTCATCCATGGGAATTTACGGACCTGAAACAGAAAGAAAAATATGGTTTTCCATTCTATGTAAGCAGAAATTCGGGAATTAGAATGAAAGAAAGAATGGATACGCTTATGAGTTGGATCAGTAAGAAAGGCTATCCCACAACTACAATATCAAAGTTTGTCAAAACCCTTACTTAATGGTCTTAAACGTAAAATAGGTCTGGCACAAATAGCTGTATAAAGACAATATTACAATGATGAAAGCCTGAGAAGGAGTGGCCCAGAACTGAAAATAACCTACTAATAGGTGCAAAAGGAGGTAATCGAATAATATACTGGTTGCCGTTACAAAACCGTACCTGAAAAGCTGTATACGACTTTCTAGATTAGATTGTTGAAAGACTATAAATTTATTGAGAATAAAACCAATAGGGAAACTGATAGATAAAGCTATAATATATGCAGCAATGTAACGGGTAACCTCAAAACCTGCAATATGGATAAACTCCTGCTTAAAAATAAAATTATAAGCCAAGAAGAAAATAATCAAGTTCAATAAAGCATTGCTACCTCCACAAACCGCATACCTGAAAGTTTGCAAATTCATCACCCTTTTAAAAGGAGGATAAAAGAAATCTATTGCAGGCAGCAGAATGCTTCGTAGTGTTTGCGCAAATCCCATTATAAGGTATTATAATCGCTCTAAAACAGTTTTAATCGCTTTTTCTACAATCTGGTTAGGATTGCTGCTAAATTCAAACTTTACTCTGCTGGCTAAAATAGCATTAACAGAAAGTGCGTTATGCCCTAATGTTTTGGCTAAAGCATAAATACCAGCGGTTTCCATTTCGAGATTGGTAATTCGGTTATTTCCGTATTTAAAACTGTTTATTTGTTCGATGAAATTATTTACAGCATTTTTTGCTCTAACCTGCCTGCCTTGTGGTGCATAAAAGCCTGGTGCAGTAACCGTGATTCCTTTGGCCATATCATAAGCTATGTTTTCTAATAACTTATTGCTGGCAGCAGTAAGGTAAGGACTTATGCCCTCAATTCTGCTAAAATGATTATTAATTTGTATTAGCAGATTTTTTTCTTCTGCGCTGTTATTTTGTTTATAATAATGCATTAAAGCATCTAAACCTAAACCATAAGTAGAAGCTAAAATAGTACCCATTGGTATATCTCCCTGCACAGCACCTGAAGTTCCAATCCTGATAATGTCTAATGATTTTAGTGCTGGTTTAACGGTGCGAGTTCCAAAATCAATATTTACCAAAGCATCTAATTCATTAAAAACAATATCAATATTGTCTGTACCAATACCGGTAGAAATTACGCTAATGCGTTTTTTACCTAAATAACCTGTATGTGTAATAAACTCGCGCTTACCTTTCTTTACCTCAATTTTATCGAAATATTTGCTGACCTCGGGTACACGATCTAAATCACCTACTGTAATAACAGTATCGGCTATATCTTCAGGCAGAAGATTCAGATGATAAATGCTTCCATCTGGGTTAATAACCAAGTCGGCTTCTGATAATTTTTGCATAGATTTAAAATTAGAATAACAAACTTATCAAAAAAAGAGGATTAAACTGTCCTGAGATAAGATATTTTAATCTGATCAATCTTCTCAAATTTACCAATCACACTATTTAGATTAGTCTTTCTTACTTCGAATTCCAAAACACATTGTATGTCGAAATGCTGATTTAAAACACTTAAATCCTCTTCTTTAACAATGCGCATTACGGCATTCATATCCAGGTAATCAAATTCAATCTTGTAAACATCATTTACGGTGCGTGTTACGATTTCATTGTTGTTAAGCGCTTCTTGTGTAGCATTCTTATAAGCATTGATTAGTCCGGGCACGCCCAATAAGGTACCACCAAAATACCTCACTACTACCACTAGAATATTGGTTACGTCTGCAGATAATAAGGTATTTAATATTGGCCGCCCGGCTGTGCCCGAAGGTTCTCCATCGTCATTGACTTTAAAAACACTTCGATCGGGCGTTAATCTAATTGCCCAGCAATGATGTCGGGCTTTGGGATGTTCAATTTTTAATTTGCTAATAATTTCTTTGATTTCATTCTCGCTTTTAATGGGATAGGCATAACCTATAAATTTGCTGCCTTTATCTCTGAAAATGCCTTCGCTTATGTGGCTAATGGTTTGATAGGTATCGTTAAACAGCATAAATTTTAGATAAAGTGATCAGCAAAATAGCGATAAGTGCAGCAATAAGACCTAAGTAATTGATCTTGCTTAATTTTTCTTTAAAAATGATAACGCCTACAAGAGTTCCGGCAATGATTACCCCAAAGTTCATAGCAGCAAACACAGTAGAAGGATTACCGGCCATGGCTTTGTGCGCTTTGAGATAAAACAAAATATTCCCAAAATTGAAGAAGCCCAAAATACAGCCGCAAATAAAATTAACCAACTGTAGTTTTTCCTGTTTTTTCGCAGCTAAATATAAAGTATAAATGAGCGATAGAACAAAAGCTAAGCTATAGATGTAAAACAGAGAAGTGGTGTAGAGTATGGCGGTAATTTGGCTTACCATTTTAAACAGTATGTCTATTACGCCAAAACCACCAAAGACTAACAACAAATAGAGCCAGCTTTTTATGTTAGCAGCTTGTTCGTTTTTACGGTACAGAATTAAAAAAATGGCTATAAAACCAAATATTAATCCAATTTCCTTAAAAGTATCGAACTTTTCATTAAATAAGAAATAAGCTGCAGATAGCGAAATGATTAAGGATAAACGTTGAGCAATATCTGTACGGGCCAGTCCGGCTGTTTTTACAGATAAGCCTAAAATAATGAAGATACCGGGTAGTAAAAAGCCCAAAGCAATGTAAACAGGGCTAATCTGGGCAATGTTAAAACTACTTACATCTGGTTTAAAAAAGAAAAGGCTTAAGAAAATGGCAAACAGATAATTCCAGGTTACGGCCTGAGTGATACTGATTTCATATCGTTTTGCCAGTTTTAGCAAAACTCCTACGATTACGCTACATGTTATACTGGTAAAGAGATAGATCATATACGGTTAGGTCTTAGGATAGTAAGTTCATCATGTTCTAATTGTAGTCTTTCAAGCAAAGTACCTTTGATCTGCGGTGCTTCAATTCCTTCATGCCAAATCTGGTTTCCTGTAAAAATACGGGCCTCATCCCATAATCCGGCTGTAATAAACTGGTTCAGTAAGTTAACACCACCTTCCACAATTACAGATTGTATATCCATCAAATACAATTGATAAGCTAATTTTTGAGGAAGGTAAAAGAGCATATCTTCCATTTGTATATAATGGATGTTATCCTTTACTTCAGTTTTGAGTTCATTAAAAACCACTGTCTTTGCCTCTTTGCTATAGATATGATAATCAATAGGGACTTCAAGGTTTCGGTCTATTACTATGCGGATAGGGTTTTTGTATCCTTTAATTCTGCTGGTTAATTGCGGATTATCAATCAGCGCAGTATTTTTTCCTATTAAAATCGCGTCTTCTTCGTTACGCCACTTGTAATTTAGCTGTTTAGCTAAAGCACCGGTAATCCATTTTTGGTTTTTGTTAAGTGGAGCAAAGAAACCGTTTTGGGTTTGTGCCCATTTTAAAATGATATAAGGTCGATTTTGTGTGATGCGGGTAAAGAAACGTCTGTTAAGAAAGGCACATTTTTCTGCTAACACTCCAGTAATGACTTCTATACCTGCATTCTTTAGTTTCTCTATACCTTTGCCATTTACACCTGTAAAAGGGTCTGTATTGCCAATAACTACCTGTTTAACCTCGTATCTAACCAATAAATCTGCACAGGGTGGTGTTTTTCCATAATGTGCGCAAGGTTCTAAACTTACATATACCGTAGCTTCTTTTAACAGTAAGGAGGCTTCATCTCCATAAGTATCAAATACATTTTTAATAGCATTGACCTCTGCATGTGCTTCTCCGAATTTTTGGTGATAGCCTTCGCCAATGATCTTATCCTGATGAACAATAACACAGCCTACCATTGGATTTGGACTTACTGAACTTATGCCCAAAACCGCTAAATCCAGGCATCGCTGCATATATTTTTTGTGGCTCATTGCACAAAAATAAATCAAAATATGTTAAAAGACAGGGGATGTTATTTTTATTTACCGTTTCCTGTATAAAGGCTTGTAATATTATCGCTAATTTTGAATACATGAAATTAAAGTCTGTTGCGCTACGTTTCAGCGAGCATTTAAACCATATTTACGATGAAAATGAAGCAGAAGCCTTGTTTTATATTGCCTTACAGCATGTAATGAACCTTAACCGATCTGCTTATTTGCTCAAAAAAGATACAGCTATTGATCATAGCATATTCAACAGATTTGATCTTATACTTGATCGGTTGGCAAAACAGGAACCCATTCAGTATATATTGGAAGAAACCTATTTTTACGGGTTATATTTCAAAGTTGATCCTTCTGTTTTAATACCACGGCCTGAAACTGAAGAGCTGGTGGATTGGATATTATCGGTTTGCAATACAGATCAAAAGTTAACAAAGGGTAACCTTAATATATTAGATCTCGGCACAGGAAGTGGATGTATCGCTATAGCCCTGAAAAAGAACAAACCAGATTTTCATGTTATGGCAATAGATATTGCTGAAGATAGCTTAACAACTGCTGAGATCAATGCGGAGCTTAATCAGGTTGAAATTGATTTTATACAAGATGATATACTAAACCCAACTGTGATAAAAAAGCTTCAATTTGATGTTATTGTAAGCAATCCTCCTTATATCACTTACCGGGAGAAAGAAGATATGCATACAAACGTAGTGGCACACGAGCCTCATAGGGCGTTGTTTGTAAGTAATGAAAAGCCTTTGGTGTTTTATGAGGCTATTGCCGATTTTGCAATGGAGAATCTGAAAGAAGGTGGTTATCTCTTCTTTGAAATAAATGAATTTTTAGGTGAAGAAACTATTCAACTATTAAAACATAAAATGTTTATTAATATAGAATTAAAAAAAGACATTCAAGGTAAAGACAGAATGATAAAATGCAATAAAGCCTATTAAGATCTTGGATGAAATTGAGTAATTACGCTATGTAAGTAATCACGGTCTAAGTGTGTATAAATCTCAGTAGTGGTAATACTGGCATGTCCTAACATTTCTTGTACAGCCCTTAAATCGGCGCCACCTTCTATAAGATGTGTGGCAAATGAATGCCTGAAAGTATGGGGGCTGATGTTTTTTCGAATACCAGCATTAATAACCAAATCTTTAATGATATTAAATATGGAAATCCTTGATATCTTAGCACCGAATCTATTTAGAAAAATATAATCTTCGTGACCTTTTTTGACATTAAAGTGCACTCTTATCTCATTGATATAGATATTCAATAGTTTAAGTGCAGTATTGCCAATAGGAACTATTCTTTCTTTGTTTCCTTTACCAGTTACTTTTATAAATTCTGTTTCCGGATAAATATTGGATATTTTTAAATCAGTTAACTCGCTAACCCTTAGGCCACAACCATATAATACTTCTATAATAGCTTTATTACGCATACCTTCAGGTTTAGAGGCGTCTATCACTTCAATAATCTGATTAATTTCATGTATACCCAGGGTATCAGGTAGCTTACGGATAATTTTAGGGGTTTCTAATAAAGCACTTGGATCTTTGTTGATGGTTTCTTCCTGCAAAAGATAAGCGAAGAATGATTTGATACCTGAAATAATTCTGGCCTGACTGCTGGCCTGAATACCCAAATTATGCAACCAGGCAATAAAATCGCGAAGTGTTTTTAAAGTAATCTGATTAATGTTTCCATCGAAATTGCTAATTTCTAAGTATTGAAATAACTTATTTACATCACTTAGATACGCTTCAATACTGTGTTTAGATAATGAACGCTCTAATTTTAAATAGATGCCAAATCCTTTTAAATAAGATTGGGTGTTCATTTTTTGCGATTTTTTTATAACATTGCAATAATACGAAATAAAAATACAAGACACCACTTAACTCATCAGCAGTTATAAATTATGAAAATACAGATTATAAATGGCCCAAACTTAAATTTATTGGGTTTACGTGAGCCTACTATATATGGAGCTGAAAGTTTTGAAGTATATATAGAGAAGCTAAGAACACTCTACAGTATCATAGAAATTGATTATTTTCAAAGTAATGTAGAAGGAGAGCTGATTAACAAGATACATGAAACAGGTTTTAGCTATGATGGAATTATTTTAAACGGAGGGGCTTATACACATACATCGGTAGCTATTGCAGATGCAATTGCAGGTATTCAAACACCAGTTGTAGAAGTGCATATATCCAATATTTATGCCCGTGAAGAGTATAGACACGTTTCTTTGACCGGAAAAAACTGCAAAGGTGTATTAACGGGATTTGGCTTAGATGGATACCGTTTGGCAATAGAAAGCTTTTTAAACCAAAACTAAGAAATATGAAAAAACTAATTATCTTTCTTACCCTCTTTGCGGTATTGAAATCATACGGGCAAACTATTCCTAAGTTAGACCAGAATACCATTGTAAAAGACAGCACAGGGATGATTTACCCTTATGTGATCTGGAAAAAGATGACTGAAAAAGGAGAGTATTCCCTTAAAGGACTTAAAAATAAAGAAAGCGACCAGTTTGAATTTTTTATTTATAAAACTACAGATGAAGAAAAGCTGGCTCGTAAGAAACGTTCGGATGAAAGAGCATCTACTTTACCTAAACCAAGAACAGCAGAGGTTTTTAAAGAAGGAAGCAAATTCAATGCTGAAAAATTTAGAGATTTGAATGGGACTAGATTTGATATGAAGAAAGAAACTGGGAAAATTTACGTATTAAATTTCTGGTTTATCAATTGCCCGCCATGTAAGGCAGAAATTCCTGACCTGAATGAACTGGTAGAGAAGTATAAAGAAAACAAAGATGTAGTATTTTTGGCTATTGCATTAGATGATGCCACAAGCCTTAAAAGCTTTTTAAAGCAAAATCCTTTTAAATATAACATTATAGATGATGGCCGTTATTATTCAGAGAAATACGGTGTTAGAAGTTATCCTACGCATGTAATTATAGGAAAAGACGGTTTAATTAAATTCAGTACTTATGGTCTAGCTTCAAATACTGTTTACTGGGTAGATAAAACCATAAAAGAGCAAATAGAAGCGGAAGCTAAATAAGCTAAAAAACCAAATCAATGAACTTCTTCTTTTTATGGACAAAGTACGCCCATACAATACTTTTAGGATAGGTTCCGGTATGCTTTTTAAAACTGATCTGGTGATTACTGCGTTTGGCAGAATTTTTAAAGAATCCAGTAAAGAAATGAAAATGTGCTTTATTGATAGAAAAGGCAAATTTAAAGTTACCCTTTAAGAAAAATTGTAACCAGGCGGCAAGATCTATCCAAAGCCGGATAAAAATTTTAGTAAAAGCCTCTCCAAAAGGGAGGTTTTTTTGCATGATAATAAGATTGTTCCTAAAATTAAGATAATTTTTAAAAGGACTTGAAGTATTGAGTGTTCCACCACCTAAATGATAAACTTCAGCATGCGCACAGTAATAGATCTTTTTACCCATATTTTTTAAGCGCCAGCACAGATCAATTTCTTCCATATGCGCAAACAGATCGGGGTCTAAGCCATTGGCAAGTTTCCAGTCTGCACTGCGGATAAAGAAAGCGGCACCACTTGCCCAAAAAATCTCTTCATTGTTATTGTACTGGTTATGATCTTTCTCTACTTCGTCAAAAATACGTCCTTTACAAAACGGAAAAGCGTAATTGTCCAGATAACCACCGGCAGCACCAGCATATTCAAACAGTTCTTTTTGCTTTAACCATTTGATTTTGGGTTGTGCAACGGCTATCTGCTTATTGCTTTCCATTAGTTCAATTACTGGGCTTATCCAGTTTTTGCCAACCTCAACATCAGAGTTTAATAATACAAAATAGTCTGCTTCAACCTGCTTAAGAGCTTCATTATAGCCTTGGGCAAAACCATAATTCTGAGTATTGATAATAAGGCTTATTTGTGGGTAATTTTCTTTTATAAAAGCAACAGAGTTATCTGTAGAAGCATTGTCTGCTACAATGAGCTGCAGGTTTTCATAATCAGTTTTTACCACAGAAGGTAAAAACTGCTCTAATAAAAGCTTGCCGTTCCAGTTTAAGATCACAACTGCTACACTAGGTTTCATATTAATGATTTAGTTTCCACCGATTATGGCTCCATAACCAGTATTGGGGTTGTTTGTTAATGGTTTGCTCTAAATGCTTAAAAAACAAATCTGTAATTTCATGCGTTTTGGTTTGCTTTGGATTTAAGCATAAAGGTATGGCTACAATTTCATAGTAACCTCGTTTTACCCGGTTAAATTCAAAGTAAAAAACTGGCCTGTTGGTTTGTCGGGCAATTTTTTCCAAACCCATAAGTACGGCGGTAGATTGATTTAAGAAGTTTAAAGTGTATTGCACTTCGCTACGTACAGGACTTTGATCGCTGGCAAAACAAAACATAGTGGTTTCGTTCTTAGTAGCTATAACCTGTCTTGGTGTTTGTCTCATGGCTACTAAGGTATTACCAAAACGACTACGTAACCGGTTAAACCAACTTTCAAAGGTTTTGTTATTGATAGGTTTGTAGATTACATTGCAATCGGCATAAAACTCTATACCAGCAACAACCATGCACATTTCCCAATTACCATAATGTCCGGTACAGGATATGGTGCTTTCGCCACGTTTTAAATAAGCTTGAACTTGTTCGTGTTCTTTCATTTTTACCCTGCTTAAAAGCTCTGGTTTGCTTATTGAACTAAGTTTTACAATTTCAAACATTAAATCTGTAAGATAGCGGTAATGTTTTTTTTCAATCTGTATGATTTCGGCAAGTTCTTTATCCGGAAAAGCATTTAACAGGTTCTTACGGACTATTTGTCGTCTATATCTTATCAGGTAATATATGGGATAGTACAAAATATCTGATAGCGTATATAAAAACCAAAAAGGAAGAAATGACAATAGGTGTAAAAAGTAAATACCGATGTAAGAAAAACCTTTTTTAATCATTAATTTGGCAACTGTAATGCAAACATAAAATATCAGATGCAAAAAACAGCCATATTTCCACTTTTTTACCTTCCACCTATAAACTACTTTACTTTGTTAAAGGCTTATGATTATAACATTTTACTAGAGAAATTTGAACATTTCCCTAAGCAGACTTACAGAAACAGGGCAACTATAGCATCACCAAATGGTAGTTTAGATTTAACCGTTCCTGTTGCAAAAGGCTCTAAGATTCATACCCCTTTTAAAGATGTAAAGATTAGTTACGATGTAAAATGGCAGCGTTTGCAGTGGCTAAGCCTGCAGGCTTGTTACCGTAGTTCGGCCTATTTTGAATTTTATGAAGACAGCCTGGCTCCATTTTATGAAAAGCGATATACTTTTCTTTTCGATTACAATCAGGAGCTATTGAACTGGGTTTTAAAACACCTTAAGGTTGATCATCATTTTACATTTACAAATACTTACCAGCAAGATGTGGATGCAGCTGATGATTACCGTATGGCTTTTACAAAAAAGAACGTACCTCAGATTGAAGGGAAACCTTATTTCCAGGTATTTAGCGATAGAAATGAATTTATATCGAACCTTAGTATTGTAGATTTGTTATTTAACCAGGGACCACAAGCTAAATTATACTTTTAATCATCCAGCATGGCTAAATCCAAATATCATTCACGCAAAAGGAAACAGTATGCCATACCTGAACCGGGAACCTCGCCCGGCTATGTGTATATTGATGAGAAATCATTAACTCCAAAAATTACTCTCCATATTTATAATCAGGATACTTATGAAGAAGTGATACTTGATAATTTGGATGGCATCAAAGAAAAGATCGCGGATAAGAAATATACGTATTGGATAGATATCAAGGGATTTAAATCTGCGAGGATGTTTGAGGTGCTGAATGATGAGTTTAATGTACATAGACTGGTTTTGGAGGATATTACAAGGAGCTATCACCGTCCAAAATTTGAAGAATACGATGGATATGCCTTTGCGATCAGCCGGATGTTGCGTTTAGATCCAGATGAAAGTCTTTGGAATGAACAGCTTTCATTTATCCTTACCAAAAATACCTTGATAACCCTGCAAGAAAACTACGATGATTGTTTAGGGGCAGTACGTAAAAGACTTAAAGTAGGTAAGGGCAATATCAGGATTGCAGGCTCTGGTTATTTACTCTATGCCTTAATGGACATGGTGGTAGATTCTTATTTTTCTATCTTGAATGTATGGAATGAGCGTTTAGATATGATAGAAGATCGTTTGCTGGATAAGCCCGATAAAAGTGTAATGTTTGAAACGCAGATGATCAAAAGAGATCTGATCGCCATGAGAAGGGTAGTATGGCCCGAACGCGATAAGATGAATGATATTCTACGCAGCGATAGCAGCTTGATTACCGAACAAACCAGATTGTTTATCAAAGATGCTTATGATCATTGTGTGCAGATTATTGATATGGTAGAGTCTATAAAAGAGATTGCCGCTACCAATATTGATATGTACCTGTCTATTATAAGTAACAGAATGAATGAGATCATGAAGGTGCTTACCATTATTTCTTCCATTTTTATTCCGCTTACTTTTATTGCAGGTATCTATGGAATGAATTTTTCAAAGCAAGACCCTGTTACCGGAAAAATCATGCCTCAGAACATGCCTGAGCTTTATCAGGAACATGGTTATTTATATACAATTATTGTAATGGCAATCATTGCAATTTTACAAATCCTGTATTTTTGGCGTAAAGGTTGGTTTAAATAAGCTCAGCATACCAGCTTATAACCCATTCCTCTTATATTGAGAATTTCTACACTGCAATCTTTTTGCAGATGTTTACGTAATCGGGTAATAAAAACATCCATGGTACGGGTATTGAAAAAACTGTCATCACCCCAGATTAAAGTAAGTGCTGCTTTTCGTTCTGTAATGGCATTCTTATGTTTATATAGCAGAAATAAAAGTTCAGTTTCACGGTTAGACAATCTGATCAGTTCTTGATTATACCAAAGTTCCTGTTTTTCATATTTAAAGAGGTACTTGCCAATATTTATCTGTCCGGACATTTTATCAGGCACATTTTTATGGCGGTTAAGTAATTCGGCAACTCTTAAAAAAAGCTCATCCAAACTAAATGGTTTGCGTAAATAGTCATTACCGCCACTTTCATAGCCTTTAATTACATCTTTGGTTTCAGTTTTTGCAGTTAAAAATAGCAATGGTATCTGTTTGTTTATCAGCCTGATTTGTTGGGCAAGTGTAAAGCCATCGGTATGAGGTAGCATTACATCTAAGATTAATAAGTTAAAATATCCGTTAAGAAAAGTGTTGTAAGCCTTTTTACCATCTGTTGCAATTGTAACACTGTAATTCTGCTGTGCAAGACTATCGCTAATTACACGGGCTAACGAGGGTTCATCTTCAACAAGTAGGATATGTATTTTGCTCATGATTTAAAATTCAATGGTAAATATACTGCCTTTAGATCCGTTGTTGGTTATGGTAAGACATGCTTTATGTAGGTCCATTACTTTTTTAACATAACTTAAACCTAATCCATATCCTTTTACATCATGGTTATCAGTAGCATTTATTCTGAAAAAAGGCTCGAATACCTTATCTCTAAATTCGGGAGAAATACCTATGCCGTTATCTGATATGCGGATTTGGTAACGATTATTCTTGTGGCTTAATACAATGCGTATTTCTTTCAAAGGATTGAAATTATACTTGTATGCATTATCTAATAAATTGCTTAAAGCGTTCTTTAAATCATTTCTGCTACCTTTAATAATAGCCGCTTTAAGGTTCTGATGGCTAAAAGACAAGTCTATAGCTGTTCTTTGTCCAAATTCTTCTGTTAACTCGTTAAGAAGACTTACTAAATCAATGTTCTCCTGTATGGTAATCCCTAAAGTTTCCAATTTGGCATTTTGTAAAATTTGAGCGGTTAGATCATTTAATTTCCCGGCTTGTTGTTTAATGATTTCTAAGTATTGTTTTTGCGTTTCAGGATCTAATGAAAATCTTTCAAGGGCTTCTGTTGTTACCTGTATTGATGAAAGAGGGGTATGAAATTCATGTGTCATATTGCTGATGAACTGATCTTTGATCAGTACCAGTTTTTGCTGCCTGAGCAAAGTCTTTATAGTATAGATAAAAGAAAAGATGGTGATTCCGATCAACAATAAAGAAGTGATAATAACCCATTTCATTTCTCTGAAATAAAAAGTATTGGGGTTTTCAAGTGTAAGTTGTACCCATTCTTTTTCAAATGGCCTTCTTAAAGAAACATTTACTTTTTCACTTACGAAGTATTTTTTAGCATCTTTAGTTGCCTGAGCATTGATGGCGAAAGGCGAATTGATATCCCGTTGTTTTAGTTCCTGTTTAAGAAATTTTTCTAACTGTTGTAGATTTGCCTTACTGGCATTCATCATCACATTTATACTGTCGCCCAAACCTTGGGTGTAATAAAATATAGCACCATCTTTAATATCTTCTTTAAATACTATTTCTGCAAAATGATTGATGAAGATTTCTTTAGCTTCGGGAGTGATTTTTTTAAGTTTTTTAGTGAATTTTGCTAGGCCAATCTTAAAGAATTTTGTACGTCTGCTGGTATCTTCCAAAAAACGGGGGTGCGTGTCTTGTAAAGTAAATACCGTATTACTGTCACGGTTCTTGATGTCACAGTCAATGGTAAATAAAGAAGTGTCGGCAAGCCAGCTTTTAACCTGTTTAACCATTTGGTTGCGCCGCCATTCCATTTCGCTATTAACGGCATTGTTCAAAGCCTGATTTATCTCAATTTTAAAATTTTTTGTAACGGTTTTATAGCTGCGGTAATTCCAGTACAACTGTAGGCCGGTAATGCTTAACACACAGCAGCTCATGAGTACTAAAATAAAACGCATATTCTTTTGCATGCACAAACATAAGTTTATTGAAGTGTAAAAACTGAGGTGTTAACACTAATTAACTTAGATTAACTTTTGTTAACCCCGCCCTTATTCATTTAGCAGCACTTTTGTATAAAAACAGCGATATGAAAAAAATTATTCTATGCCTGTTATTGATGACAGGAATAAGCTATGCACAACAAATAAAAATAGGGGCCAAGGTGCCAGATTTTACATTAGATACTGTTTTGAATGTACCTTCAAAATCATTCAGATCGGCAGATTTTAAAGGGAAAATTATCTGGATAGAGTTTTGGGCTACCTGGTGCGGTCCTTGTATATCGGCAATGCCACATTTAGAGCAAATGCAGGCAAAATATAAAGATAAATTACAGGTGATTACCGTTACCAGTGAAAAAGAAGAGCGTATTCGTCAATTTCTCAAAAATAAACCTTTTAAATTGTGGTTTGCTATTGATGGGGCGGAAACGCTAAGAAAATATTTTCCTTTTGCAGTTATCCCTCATAGCGTTTTAATAGATACAGAAGGAAACTTATTTGCAACTTCTGCCCCTGAAGACATTACCGGAAAAATAATAGATAGTTTATGGGTAAGGCAAAAACCTAAAATTAATCTTAAAACAGATAATTTAACTACAGACTATATACAGACTTATTTTAAAGTACCTGATACGATTAAAAAGAGAGTGTTATGGCAACCTGAAATTAAGGGGGGGCCTGGCATGCTCCATACTTTTGCATTAGACAGTAATTTTAAAGACAGGAGATTAACCTTTATAAATGTAGGCCTAAACAATATGTACATGCGTGCTTTCGGAGATTTTCCTTATGGAAGAACTATAGATAAAGCCAAAGATAAAACCAGGTATTGTTTAGATCTTATTGTAGAAAAACCTCAGGATTTGATACCTGCCTTAAAAACAGAGCTGGCCTCTAAGTTTAATTTACACGCAAACATCACACCCCAAAATAAAGAGGTTCTACTTTTAAAAATTGAAGACCAAAATCTGTTCAATAAAATTACCCGGAATACCAGTGGTAAAAGAACCTATTTTGCCCGACATGGTGAAATAGATCAGGAAGGTATAACCATGAATGATTTTGCAGATTTTTTAGAAATATTTGGTTATGGTAAATTTGTTCTTGATGAAACAGGTAATCATGAAAAATTTGATATTAAATTCAGCTTTGCTTCTGAAAATATACAGAGTTTAACCAAAATACTTAGCAATATGGGGTTGCGTTTAGAAAAAGCAAACAGGAAAATAGATATGCTTACTATAGAATAACATTATTTATACTGCCTGAGTTCTTGGCAATCAGGCAGTATAAATGCTTTAAAGAGCTAATCCTTTTGTTTTTTACTTGAAATAAAAACAATTAAGCCTACCAATAAAACCACACCGCCTACATAAGGTGGCCAGCTTACATTTTTCTGTCTGTCGGCTGTAATTTCTATGGAGCCTGCATCTACTACTTTTTCCTTTTGGGTATAAGTAAATCCGGTCCATATAAAAAGAATTAAACCAATTACAATAAGAAGTATACCTAATGATCTGCCCATAAATTTCTCCTTTCTGCCTTAATGTTGTTAAATATAACATCAGATTGTTATTAAGGTTTGTATAATTCTAAAATGGAGAAAAAAAGAAAGATTAAAAATATTCTTTTGCCCTGTTGCTTAAGCTCTTACAAATATTTGTATACGTCATTTTAAACTTGTTTAAAAGCTATTTGAAAGGTTCCATATCAAGTACGGATGACGGAAGAATCCAAATCTATAAGAAAACATACTAAAAATCTTCTTCAAAAAAGTCTATCAATCCTCCTAAATAATATTCTTGTATGCCTTCTGTAAAATCATTATAATCTTCATCAGGGATATTGGTTTGAACAAACTCAAGAGAAGTTCCCTTTTTATCGGGATGTAGTTTTATGGTTACGATAGAAGCTTCATTATCTTCGCCAAAATACCACTGTTGTACTATTTTCTTGTTTTCTTCAAAAAATAAGTTCTTACCTACAATATCACCATCCCATAAAGAGAATTCCTGATCCGTTTCTGCAACAAAATTTACTTCTGCGCCTGTCCATAGCTGAATGCTCTGCGCTTTGGTTAAAGCCAGATAAACTTCATCGGGAGGAGCGGGAAGAGTTATATATTTTTTAAATGTTTTCAATTGTTAGCTATTTAAAAGCGTTTAAGCCCGTTACATCCATACCTGTAATTAGTAAATGAACGTCATGCGTACCTTCGTAAGTAACTACAGATTCCAAGTTCATCATATGGCGCATAATAGGATATTCTCCGGTAATTCCCATTCCTCCTAACATCTGACGTGCATTACGGGCAATATCCAATGCAATTTCAACACTGTTTCGTTTTGCCATGGATATTTGTTCGGGAGTAGCCCTGTTTTCGCTTTTTAACTTGCCTAAGCGCCAAACCAGAAGCTGTCCTTTGGTGATTTCTGTGATCATTTCGGCCAGTTTCTTTTGTTGTAACTGGAAACCACCAATTGGTCTGCCAAATTGTTCACGTTCTTTGCTGTATCTTAAAGCGGTGTCATAGCAATCCATTGCTGCCCCTAAAGCTCCCCATGCTATGCCGTAACGGGCTTGGTTTAAACATCCCAACGGACCTTTTAACCCTCTTATGTCAGGAAATACATTTTCTTTAGGAACCTTAACGTTGTCAAAAACAAGTTCTCCTGTAGCAGAGGCTCTTAAACTCCATTTGTTATGCGTTTCAGGTGTGCTAAAACCTTCCCAGCCGCGTTCTATTACCATACCTCTAATTTTGCCTTCTTCGTCTTTTGCCCAAACTACGGCAATATCAGCAAAAGGAGCATTAGAAATCCACATCTTGGCGCCATTTAATACAAAGTGGTCACCTTTATCTTTAATGTTGGTTACCATGCCTCCTGGGTTAGAGCCAAAATCAGGTTCTGTTAAACCAAAACAGCCCATTAACTCGCCAGTGGCTAACTTAGGAAGGTACTTCTTTCTCATTTCTTCGCTACCATAAGCATAAATAGGATACATAACTAAAGAGCCTTGTACCGATGCGGTAGAGCGGATACCAGAATCGCCACGCTCAATTTCCTGCATAATAATCCCGTAAGCTGTATAATCTAAACCGGCTCCGCCGTATTCAACAGGGATAGTAGGGCCAAAGGCACCAATCTCGCCAAGGCCTTTGAGTAAATGTTTAGGAAATTCGGCTCTTTGTGCATAATCTTCAATAATAGGACTTACTTCTTTTTTTACCCAGTCTCTAACTGTTGCACGTATTAAAAGGTGTTCTTCAGATAATAATTCGTCAATTAAATAATAATCAGGTGCTTCGTATAAGTCTTTTTTTGCTGATTTGCTCATGTTTGTATTGGATTTAAGTTATTGGTTGGAACCAAAGTTAATAATTTAAAGTAAGGGCTGATAAAAACGGGGCCTAATTTTTATTTTAATTAATATTGTAGCACAAAATAATTACAGATCAAGATGTTTACACAAACCGTAGCCTTAAAAGATGTTAAATTTTATGCATTTCATGGTTTATACCCTGAGGAGCAGTTAACTGGAAACCATTTTATAGTGGATGTAGAAGTTGCTTTTGAGCCCAAAGGAAACACAGAGGATTTGGAACGTACAGTGAACTATGAAGTATTAAACCAAATATTAATAGAAGAAATGCGTAATACGCAAAAACTGCTGGAAACTGTTGTAAGAAATATGATAGACAAGATTTTATCTACCTATATATTTATTGATGCCATAACTATAGGTATAAGGAAAATAAATCCACCTATGCCCGGTCAGGTTGGGCATTCTTTTGTTCAGTTAAAATATCAGTGTAATTAATGTAATTGTTCAAATTCCATCATTCTATGCCGCTCAGTTTCAGGGATGGGTGTAGAGGTTTTAGATTTTAAATCAATAGCAACACATATTGTTTTAGCAATAGAACATAATATTTCTCCTTCTTTTTCTTTTTTTACAATTTTATACTCAATATCAAAACTACTATTTCCTACTTTAGAAGTACGCACATAAATAAAAATCTTATCGCCCCATACTATGGGTTTTATATAACTGATGTTAACCTCCCTTATTACTATACCTGTTTTTTTCCAGTTCCATTTAATCATCTGTTTCCAATACTTGGTTCTTGCAACCTCTATATAAGTTAAATAAGTAGCATTGTTTACGTGTCCGAAAGCATCGAGATCCGCAAATCTGATTTCTACGCTTGTTTTGTATTTAAAGATATCTGTCATTAGTTTTTGCTGTCTTTTTGTCTTGTTTTAACGTTTTTGTATGTCTTTTTGTCTTGTTTTTAATAAAAAATTGACTTGGAATAAGCTTTGTTGATATTGAGTAACAGAAAATTTAAAATAATTATTGGAGGTAATATAAAATGAACTTAGTAAAATTTAACAACAGAACAAGAAATAACACGCCTTATTTTAACAATGTATTTGATAGTTTGTTTAACGAGGCATTCAACAAAAATTATGGTATGCACAAAATGCCTGCAGTAAATATTATTGAGAAAGAAACCGAGTATAAAATTGAGCTGGCTGCACCTGGTTTGGTTAAAGAGGACTTTAAAATAGAATTAAAGGAAAATGATTTAACCATTCAGGTTGAAAATAAAATGGAAGTAAATGACGAGCAACAAGGTTATACCCGAAAAGAATTTGGATACACTTCATTCACTAGATCTTTTTTATTGCCTGACCACGTAAATCAGGATAAGATTAATGCGGAGTATGTAAATGGCATTTTAACCATCAGCATTGCTAAAAAAGAGGAAGCTAAATTGCAGCACAGGGAAATAAAAATTTCATAATTCATAGTTAGTTTGTTTGTTTAAAGGGTCAGCTAAAAGCGGCCCTTTTTTCATTTATTAATCTTCTCTTTTCAGAAATGTTCCAAATTACGTATGTAGTTTTAAAACCCGCTCAATTTGTCTAATTTTGCGCCATGCAACGTGAAATACTTGATACCAAGCGTAAAGCTTTAAATATAAATTTAGACCCGAAAATTTATGGCACTTTTGCCGAGATAGGTGCGGGGCAGGAAGTATCCAGAGCATTTTTTAATGCCGGTGCTGCCTCAGGGACAGTTGCCAAAACTATGTCGGCTTATGATATGACCTTTAGTGATTCTATTTATGGTGCAGAGGATTCAGGCAGATATGTAAGCCAGAACCGTTTAACCAAAATGCTTGATCACGAATACTCGCTATTGGTTGAGCGTTTGCATGGAGAGAAATATCAAGATAAAACCTTTTTCGCTTTTGCAAATACAGTTACTACATTAAACTACGCAAAAACAAATGATCCCCATGGGTGGATTGGTCTGCGTTTTCAAACCGAATCTTCAGGAGAAGCAAGTGAGATCCATTTTCACGTTCGGTTATTAGATACCGATGTATTGAACCAGCAATGGTCTTTAGGGGTTATAGGTGTAAACCTTATTTATGCAGCTTTTTATTATATCAACGATCCCAAAACCATGATAGAATCATTGGTAGATAATTTAAATGTAGGTTCTGTAGAAATAGATCTGATCTCGGTTAACGGACCGGCATTTAAAAATGTAAATAACCTATTGTTGAATTTATATCTGGTGGTTAAAGATTTTTCGGCTGCTTCTATTTTTGATCCTGATGCACAACCGCGTCAGGCAAAAGATTTGCTCTATAAAAAAGATGTAATGATTTTACGTACCAAGTATGGACAAAAATCTAATCCTAACTTCAGTTTGTTTAATAAAGCAATTGACCAATTTAAGCGGGTTAATCATGTAGCTGATGAAAATCTTAGAGTACTGATTGAGGTTTTGATTACCAATGTATTAACTGATGGTACTGAAGCACAGGATGATGTTGATCTGGAAGCAGTGGCAAAACGTGCTGAGGAAATGTGTAAAACAGGTAACTATGTAATTGTATCTAACTTTGCACGCAAAAACCGTTTGGCTAAATATTTAGACAGATGTAAGCCACATAGTGTAGGTATGTCTACCAATATTAACAATCTTAAGTTTGTATTTAACTCTGCCAATTTTGGTGAGAATTATACGGGACATTTATTGAGCTATGTGAACGATATGTTTAGCAGAAATATCAGGTTGTTTGCTTATCCTTTCTTAGATAAGAAAACCAATACAGTAATTACCACGCAAAATATGCCAGTATCGCCAGAAGCTAAGCCTTTGTTTGATTTCTTACTGCTAAACGGATATATTACTGATATCAAAGATTATAACGAAGGAGAAGTAAAAACAGTATAGGCCAAAAAAGCATGCGATAAAGATTGTTATTGATAAATATAGAAGAGTTTAAGTTGGTTAATTATCGTTTGTTTGGTTATACAAATCTTTAAATACAATACCCATGTGCCTCTCGGGGTTTTCTATGGGTTTGAAACCGAACTGTTCATATAAACCATGGGCGTTTAAAGTAGCCAGATGGTAGCGACGTAGCCCCTGCAAATCGGGATGAAACAGCATAAGCGACATTAGTTTTTTTGATAAACCTAAGCCTCTATGGGTTTCTTCTATATAAACATCACATAAATAAGCAAAAGTGGCTTTATCAGTAATCCAACGAGCAAAACCTATTTGCTGTTGATTTTTGTAAACCCCAAAACAGAGAGAGTTTTCTATAGATTTTTTCACAATATCAAACGGAATGTTCTTTGCCCAGTAAGATTGTGTGCTTAAGTAGTGATGTACAGATTTAACATCAACTAAATTACGGTCATCTGAAAAAATAAAGCCGTTTTCTTTGATTTCCATTTTTTAGTGGTTCTCGGTCCTTAATTCTCGTTTTCAGTGCTAAAAACAAATCAATTTAGCGATCAACTTAATTTCTCATATTAATAAATTGTAAAGGCTGCCCAAAATCTTCGCTACGGCATAAAGCAATTACTTTTTGCAGGTCGTCGATATTTTTGCCTTGTACCCGAACCTGGTCATCCATCATAGAAGCCTGTACCTTTAATTTGCTGTCTTTAATTTTAGCAACGATTTTTTTTGCAGTTTCTTTATCAATGCCCTCTTTAACTTTGATCTGTTTTCTGATCATATTGCCTGATGCAATGGTTTCTTTGCCAAAATCCAAACTTTTTGGATCTAAGTGTTGTTTCATCATTCGGGAAATGATGGAATCTGTTATGGCCTTTAAACGCATGTCATCTTCAGTAAGGATTTCAATCGAGTTTGTTTTTTTATCTAACTCAATAGAGCTCTTAGAGGTATGGAAATCGTATCTGTTCAGGATTTCTTTTTTAGCGTTATTAATAGCATTATCTAATAGCTGACCATCAATCTTGCTAACAATATCAAAACTTGGCATGTGTTCTTGCTTAAATTAAAAAAGAAAATGTTAAATTTAATTACCTACAAATAAAACAAAAAAATATGAAAACCGCTAAAAGCAAGTCTTCAAAAAAGACCTCGGCAAAGAAAGCTGCCAAAAAAAACATAGAAAAAACATTGAGCCAAAAATTTATGGAAGCTCTTAAAGACCTTGGGCATAATGCAGAGAGTTTGGGGAGTGAAATAGCAGCAGCAAGTAAAGCCATGGCAAAAAAACTTTCTAAGAAAGTTAAAAAGGTAAAAGGTAAGGTAAGTGATAAAATAGAAGCGATTAAAGCTAAAGAACCCGAAATAGAGAAAAAAGTAGAAACGGCTAAAAAAGACGCGAAAAAATTGGTAAAACAGATGGATAAAAAGCTGAGCAGTAAAGTTAGCAAAGCCACAAAACCGGTAGTAAGCAGTGTAAAAGTGGCTGCTGTAAATACAGAAGAAAAAGTGGCCAATGCCATTAAAAAGGTAGCCGCTCAAACAGAAGAAAAGGTAACAGCTGTGAAGAAAGAAATAAAAGACCATGTTAAACCTGTAAAAACAAGTGTAAAAAAGGCAGTTACTACTAAAAGCACAGCACCTTCCAAAACTAAAAGTGCAACTAAGGCTGTTGCGATTAAAGCAGTATCTAAAACCACTAAACCTGCGGCTTCAAAAGCATCTGCTGCAGCTTCAAAAATGCCGGCTGCTACCGAGAATAAAACAGATTCTACAAATAAAGCGGTATCTAAAGCAGCATCAGATGCTAAAAATATTATAAATGCCTAATCTATTTAATGAGCTACAACAATTAATAATAACTTAACATTAATTTACAGAGATTTGAAAAAGTCCCCATTTGGGGATTTTTTGTTGAATTATGGCAAAACAGAAGCTCCCGTTTTTAAACAGAGAAATTAGCTGGCTTTATTTTAATGAACGTGTATTGCAGGAAGCTGCCGATGAAACCGTTCCGTTAATTGAGCGGATTAGGTTTTTGGCCATTTTTTCTTCCAACCTCGAAGAGTTTTACCGAGTAAGGGTAGCTACACTAAGCCGTTTGGTAAATTTAAATGATAAGGCCAAAGCACTTTTAGGATTTAATCCTAAAAAGGTGCTTAATGAGATTAAAAATATTGTTGTTAAACACGAGCGAAAATTCGAACATCTTTTTCAGGCTACCTTAATGACAGAACTTGCCCAAAATAAAATATTCATACTGAATAATACCCAGTTGAATGTTACAAGGGGTGAATTTGTTCGTAGCCATTTTAGAGATAAAATCTTATCTAACCTAGTGCCATTAATGCTTGATCTGAGTAAGCCATTGCCAGAGCTCAAAGACAGAAGTTTATATTTTTTTGTGCGTTTAGGTAAAGACTACCAAAAGAAGCACGAAAAATTTGCCCTGATTGAATTACCAGATAGTTTGCCTCGTTTTTTGGTATTACCTGAAACTAATGAATTGAAATTCCTTATTTTGTTAGAAGATATCATTAAATATTGTCTTGATGATATTTTCTATGTATTTAATTACAATCAATTAGAAGCATTTTCTATTCAGCTTACCCGTGATGCCGAACTGGATTTTGATAAAAATGTAAGCGATAAATTTATTGACGAGCTAAAAGCCAGTTTGGATAAACGAAAAAAAGGAAAACCTATGCGTCTGTTATATGATAGTGAAATGCCTTTTGAGATGTTAAGCGTACTAGTAAGTAAGCTAAAGATAGAACCTGAAGGATTAATACCCGGTAATAAGTACCACCGTTTTGGCGATTTTATCAATTTTCCGAACGTAGGAGGTAAAGCATTGGAATATCCCCCTACAGAACCTTTAAAGATTAACGGATTACACCGTACAGAAAGTATTTTTAAGAAAATTACTGAACGTGATTATGTTGTACATTTACCTTATGAATCTTACGATTACATCATTCTGTTTCTTCGCGAAGCAGCCATAGACCCTAAAGTTACAGAGATTAATATCACACTTTACCGTTTAGCAGAAAACTCTAAAGTAATTAATGCATTGATCAATGCAGCAAAAAATGGTAAAAAAGTAAACTGTTTGGTAGAACTTAAGGCTCGTTTTGATGAGAATGCAAACATATTCTGGACCAATAAGCTATTAGAAGAAGGTGTTAACGTAAATTATGGCTTAACAGATTATAAGGTACACTCAAAGATATGTCTTGTAAAACGTATAGAAAAAGGAAAGGTAAACTATTACGCTAATCTGGCAACAGGAAATTTTAACGAAAAAACCGCGAGAATTTATTGCGATCATAGTGTTTTTACTTCTAAAAAAGAGATCACCGCAGATCTGGTTAAGTTATTTATCGCTTTAAATAAACGAGTTGTAACCAAAGATTTTAAACATTTAATCGTCTCACCTTTAGAATCTAGAAATAAAATCTATTCGTTAATTGATCGGGAAATTAAATACGCTAAAGCAGGAAAAAATGCTTATCTGATCTTTAAGGTTAATAGTTTGGCAGATGAGGGCATAGTAACTAAACTTTATGAGGCCAGTAATGCAGGTGTAGTAATTAAGTTAATTGTAAGAGGAATCTGCTGTCTTGTGCCCGGAGTAAAAGGATTTAGTGAAAATATTACCGTAATTAGTATTATTGATAAATTTTTAGAACATGCCCGTGTGTTTATTTATGGAAATAATGAGAAAGAAGAGATGTATCTGTCATCAGCAGATTTGATGACCAGAAATTTTGAGCACAGGGTAGAGGTAGGATTTCCAGTATTAGACCCGGATGTAAAACAGGAGATAAGAGATATTATAGAGTTTCAGTTACAAGATAATGTCAAAGCTCGAGACATTAACCAGAAAAATGATAATAGATATCATAAAAACAGACTGAATACAAAGGTTAGGGCACAAGTGCAAACCTATAATTATTTAAAAACAAAACACCAGATATAATGCTAAGATACGCAGCTATAGATATAGGTTCTAACGCAGTAAGGTTATTAATTGCAGATATTTCAAAAAATGAAAAAGGGGTGTACACTTATCGTAAAAACACCTTGGTAAGGGTGCCTTTACGTTTGGGAGATGATGCGTTTCTAGATCAAAAGATTTCTCCAAAAAAAACCGAAGAGTTGGTAAAAACATTGGTTGCCTTTAAAAATTTAATGGATGTTTACCATGTATCGGCATATTTGGCATGTGCTACATCGGCTATGCGTGAAGCTCAGAATGGTAGCCAGATTATAAAAAAAGTAAAAAAAGAAGCCAGTATAGATTTAGAGATTATTGAAGGGCAACGTGAGGCAAAAATTATTTATGCTAACCACATAGAGCAAAATTTAGATACCAAAAAAAATTATCTTTATATAGATGTTGGTGGGGGAAGTACAGAGCTATCAGTATTTGTTAACAAGCAGTTGCATGCATCCAAATCATTTAATATAGGCACTATTCGTATATTAGATAATCAGGATAAGGAAGAAACTTGGACGGAGATGAAGAATTGGGTGAAATCTCATACCAAAGACCTTAAAAATTTAGCAGGTATTGGTACAGGGGGAAATATCAATAAGCTTTTTCGTATTTCAGGAGAGAAGGACGACATGCCACTTTCTTTCTTAAAGCTCAAAGCAATTTATAATGAGTTAATAGGTTATTCTCTAAAAGAACGTATTTCGGTTCTTAAGCTTAACCCGGATAGAGCCGATGTAATTGTACCTGCATGTGAAATCTACCTTACCATTATGAAATGGACGGGGATTAAGCAAATATTTGTACCAAGGGTGGGGATGGTAGACGGTATTATTAACTTACTGATAGAAGAAAATCTATAAAACAAAGACGAATAAAACAAGAGGCCTGTTTTTGAGTTATATCTGATATAAATTAAATTTATGAGTACAAACACAACTAAATATCTTGCGCCAACCAATGGCAAGTTTAAACTTAAAAATTTTGATACCGATTATAAAGGGCATTTAGATAAAGATACCGTTAAAGAAGACCTTGCAACGGTTAAAGCCGAATTATCAAAATTACAGAGTGTACTGTATGCGGCAGGTACTTATTCGATCTTAGTTATCTTACAAGCTATGGATGCGGCAGGTAAAGACAGTGCTATAGAGCATGTAATGTCGGGCGTAAATCCACAAGGATGCCAAGTGTATAGCTTTAAAACTCCAAGCAGCGAAGAATATAAGCATGATTTTTTATGGAGACATTACAGGTCTTTACCTGAAAGAGGAAAGATAGGCATTCATAACCGATCACATTATGAAAATGTTTTGGTATGTAAAGTACATCCGGAGTATATTTTGAGTGAGAATATTGGAGGGATAAGTGATGTTAAACAGATAGATAAGGATTTCTGGAAAAACCGTTATGAGAGTATACGTTCTTTTGAAAAGCATCTTACCGATAACGGAACCATTGTACTTAAATTCTTTCTTTATGTTTCAAAGGACGAACAAAAGAAACGTTTCTTAGAGCGTATGGATGATGAAACGAAGAACTGGAAATTTTCTGCAGGGGATTTAAAAGAACGTGCTTTATGGGATAAATATATGGATGCCTACGAAGAAGCAATAAAAGAAACTTCTACAGAAAACGCACCTTGGTATGTTATTCCTGCAGATGAAAAATGGTATAGCCGATTAGCAGTAAGCCAGGTTCTGAAAGATACATTGAAAAATTTGAATCTCAAGTATCCTCAATTGCCCGAAGAGGAAAAGGAACAGTTAAAAAATCTGAAACAACAACTGTTAGATGAGAAGTAAACATTCTTGTCGCTTTCTTTTGATGTTAATATAGTTTATTCTAAATTTGCTGCCGCTTTTGGGTTTCCGGTAATACCGGAATTAAAAGGGAATATGGTGTAATTCCATAACTGTCCCGCAGCTGTAAGCTCTTTAACGATTTTTGATTCAATGTCACTTTAACTTAGTTAGGGGAAGACCAAAAATCGGGAGTAAGTCAGAAGACCTGCCTAAGGGTTTGTTATTCATAGCTTTCGGGGATTGAAGCTAGGAATGAGCCTTACATCAACGTATTACTCATTTCTTTTCTTTTTGCTGTTGCTGTGTGAAAAACTCACATTCAATGAACAAAAAAACTAAATTAGGTGCAGCAAGTCTAGGACTTGTACAGCTAGCCCTATTATGGGGAAATCAGGCTATTGCTCAAGAAGCCAAATCTTTAAATGAAGTGGTGATTACTACCACAAAAAATGACCAGAAACAATCGCAAACGGGTAAAGTAGTTACTGTGATTGACAGTGTGCAATTATCACGCAGTGCGGGACGTAATCTTGCTGAAGTACTAAATCAACAGGCCGCCATTAATGTTGTTGGTGCGGGAAGCAATATCGGTAAAGACAAAGGCGTATTTTTTAGAGGAGCTGCTGCTGCTTATACATTAATAATGATAGATGGTGTGCCAGTAAATGATGCTTCGGGTGCAATTACTACTTTTGACTTGAGATTATTTCCTGTTGATCAGGTAGAGCGAATAGAGGTTATTAGAGGAGGTCAATCTACATTTTATGGTTCAGATGCTGTTGCAGGTGTTATCAATATTATAACCAAGAAAAAAGCAACTAAAGGTAACAATGTGTACGGCGTGGCAACTGGAGGAAGTTATAATACTTATAAAGGTACAATTGGTTTAAATAGCCGAGTTGATAATTTCACTTATAATATCAGCTATTCGCATTTAAAAACAGATGGTATTTCTGAAGCCGCTTTGCCTGAAGGGAGTACAGCTATTTTTGATAAAGATGGTGCTAAACAAGATGCGGTTAATGCTAATTTTGGTATTCAGTTAGATCCTAAATTTAGTGTAAACCCTTTTATCCGTTATAACCAAAGCACATTTGATTATGATGATGGAGCTTTTACCGACTCAAAGAACAGCTCTCTGTACCGTTTCTTAAATGTAGGTACCAATGCCGTTTATGATTTGGGCGAAACAAAATTTACATTAAATTATAGCCATCAGAACGCATTTAGAGAATATTTTGGCTCATATGCTGGAAAATACCAGGGAACCATTGATCTTATAGATTTCTACTATAACCAGAAAATTGGTAAAAAATTAAATTTGTTATTAGGAATTGATAACAGAGCTACAGATGTAACTTATTATAATGCTTCTGGTACTTCAAAACCTTCTATTAATCTGTTTAGTGCTTATGGATCATTGTTTTTGCACGATCTAAGTATATTTAACTTAGAAGTAGGCGGACGTTACAATAAACATAGTAAATATGGAGAGAATTATACTTACGCAATTACACCAAGTATAAATATTATAGAACAGGTACGCTTGTTCGGTACGGTTTCATCTGCTTTCAGAGCACCTACATTAGATATGTTATTTGGCAGATGGGGAGCAAATTTAGACCTGAAACCTGAAAAAGCCACGAATTATGAAGCAGGTTTCAATCTTAACCTACTAAGCAATAAAATTGGTTTGCGTGTGGTGGGCTTTAAGCGTAAATTAACAGATGCTATTGTTTATACCACAGGTTATATTAACCAAGATAAACAAGACGATAAAGGATTTGAAATTGAGCCGAGTTTTAAATTTGGAAAATTTACGCTTAACGGGTACTATACCTACTTTAAAGGAAAACAGATTTCAGGAAATACGACTAATGAAATCTTGTTACGTCGCCCTAAAGATATTTATGGAGCAAATTTAGGTGTTCAAGCAACTGATCATTTATTCTTCAGTGTAAATTATAAATATACAGGTTCAAGAATTGACAGCGATTTCAGTACGTGGCCTTCAACAAATGTAACCTTAAGATCTTATCAGCTGGTTGATTTTTATACCGAATACGAATTAGCAAAGAAACGGATTAAATTATTTGCTGATTTGAAAAACATCACTAATGAAAAATATACCGAGATTATAGGCTATAGCACCATGGGTTTTAATTTCAATGCAGGTCTGAGCTTTAATTTTTAATTAATCAGTATTATACAGTAAAAAGCCTGATTCTCATCAGGCTTTTTTTATAATGTTATTTGTAATTCATAATATAACGGCTTAAATCAGGCAGATGTTCTTTTTTTCTGCTTAATTCATACTCATAAATACTACGACCCAGATTTTTCATGAAAGGGTAACATACTGTTTCATATTCGTATTTCCCATCGTTGTAAATGCCATCTTCATTGCTTTGTACTACGGCTGTAAGAAAAAACTCAACCTTATTTTTAAAATCAACAAAATAAGAATTGTCTATAATGAAACCATAACTATCGCCATATTTATTAAATATCCTTATATTAGGTTCAATCACAGCATTTTTTTCTCTTCCATAAAAAAGCATTTTAGCATAAGTAGGCCAAAATTCTTTAGGGTCATATTTAGGATAATCACTTTCTGTGGGAAGTTTGCTCATATAAGTATAAATGAGTTTGTAATCATCAGGCGTGAGGTTAAACTGTTCTTTTTTTGAATAAGCCTCAGGTATCATTAAGCGTTTCATTAATGATTGCTGATCTTTAACCGTAAAAACATTTTTATTCTCAAAACTGTAAGGTTTATTTACCAATTGTTCATTAGAATCCATATAACCTATACCCACAATAAGATTGGTTAATTTTAAAGGATAATCTTTAGGATCGTATTGTGGTGCCTGACTGTATACTAACAGGTCTCCATTATAGAAACGGATGGGATTGGTGTTTTTTTCACGTTCTCCGCCGTCGCCTATAGCTAACCTGTTTAGAATCCGACTTTCGGTCATTCCGTATTTTTTAAGCTTGGCATTGATTTCAGCTCTTCCAATAAATTCAAACAAGCGGTTATAAGCATCATTATCGCTGGTCAGTAAAACTTTTTTAATATAATGTGCAATAGATGGCTTTCCATTTGCAGCGCTGAGATCTTCTGTAACTTTGGTTTGGCCTTTAAAAGCAGTATCAGTGATCATGATGCTGTTGGCTGTTAAGCCTGGTACTTTTAATTCATTGATTTTCTCAAGAGCAAAAATTACAGCAGCGAGCTTAACTGTACTTGCAGGGTAAAAATAACGTACAGGATTAAAATTATAGCTGTAAGTGGTGAAACTCGGTTTATTGTTTTTATCACGGCTTACTTGAGTATACATAATCTGAACCTCGTTTTTGGTAGGATGATTAAGTATGCTCGAAAACAATTCGGGTTTACTTTCCATTAACTTCTTTAAGAAAACGGTATCTGTTTTTTGTGCCATGGCAACATTTGATAAGAGAAATAGTGTTAATAAGCAATATCGTTTAAGCATGATTAGCAATTTGTTTAATTTTAAAGATAGGCAAAAACCCATATGTACAGGTAAAAATGCTTTATTAGTTATAAAAATATATTTTTATAACATATTTAGCTACTTTTGTTAAGTAAATAAGATGAATGATGGAAAACAAATCTAATTTAAGAACCGCAATTATATGGGCTTTTATAGCTTTAGTTATTGTTTTAAGAGTAATAGCTCCGATAATGCCTGGAGCAGAGTTTTTAGCTAATCTTTCCGGTATTGGAGCAGTAGCGCTTTTTAGTGGCGCATATTATAAAAAAAGCTGGTTAGCTGTATTAATAACTGTATCTACACTTTTGGTAAGTGATTTATTACTTGTCTTTGTTAAAGGGGTTGATTATGGTTTTTACCAAGGTTGGTATTATACTTATCTGGCTTTATTTGCCATGATAATGACCGGACACGTAATGCTTAAAAAGGTAAACATTGTAAATGCGGCAGGTGCTGCTTTAGTAGCTGTATTTTTGCATTGGATTATTTCTGATTTTGGTGTCTGGTACGGCTCAACATTTTATCCTCAAACCTCAGCTGGTTTCTGGGCTTGTTTAGTTGCTGCTATACCTTTTGAACTAAGATTTTTGTATAGTACATTAATTTATTCGGTATTAATGTTCACTACTTTTGAATTAATAAAAGCTAAATATCCTTGGTTATCTTTAACAAGTAAAGTCCAGTAAGTAAGGATTTAGAAAAAGCCCTTTAAAATACCCTTTTACTTAAAATGTAAAAGGGTATTTTTTTTAAATTTATAATATGAAAAAGAGATTAGTTGTATTAACAGGAGCAGGTATAAGTGCAGAAAGTGGTTTGAAAACATTTAGAGGTGCGGATGGTTTGTGGGAGGGTTATCAGGTAACAGATGTGGCTACGCCTGAAGCGTGGAGACGCAACCCTGAATTAGTTCAACGGTTTTATAATGAGCGACGCCAACAGATTTTAAATGCTGAGCCTAATTTTGCTCATAAAGCTTTAGCACTACTGGAAAATCAATTCGATGTTCATATTATTACCCAGAATATAGACGATCTGCATGAAAGAGCCGGATCGCAAAACGTTACACACTTACATGGTCTTATCACTTATGCGCAATCGAGTATAGATTCAGATCTTATTTATCCTATAGATGGAGGTGAACTTAAAATGGGAGATCATTGTGAATTAGGTTCGCAATTAAGACCACATGTGGTTTGGTTTGGAGAAGCCGTACCTAAGATTGAGGAAGCCTCAGAAATTTGTCAAACAGCAGATATTTTCTTATTAATCGGTACTTCGCTTGCTGTTTATCCGGCTGCAGGATTAGTAGATTATGTTCCTGATCACACGCTTAAATATGTTATAGATCCGGATATTCCTAATGTTAAGCACTATAAAAACATTATACTGATACACAAAAAAGCAACAGAAGGTATGGCAGATTTTCTTTCTATGCTTAATGCGAATGTTTAAGTTAATTGTGTTGTGAAATTTTTAAAACGAGAAAAAAGTCATATATTGGTGTGACAAATTTCTCTTTTATGAAAAATATAAAATATAAAATACAAGATTTACCCATACAAATTGCTTCAGAGCCTGAAATTTTATATACATCAGGTAAAAAACTAAATGAGTACTCCATTACAAAATTTAACGCGCTTAATAAAAAATTACTTTTTAACCAGGCAGAGTGGGCTACTATCCTGCATATAAGTGATAGAACCTTGCAGCGCTATTTAAAAGAACATAAACCTTTTGAAGGCCTATATGCAGAGCACTTGTATCAGTTAGAAAATATGGCAGATCTTGCTCTTAAGGTATTTGATCATGCAAATGAAGTTAAATTGTGGCTTCAAGAGCCCAAGGATGTATTGGGTAAGATACTTGATTTTTCGGCTTTACAATCATTTTGGGGCGTAAAGTTAATTAGTAATGAACTGGGGCGTATTCTTTATGGTGTTTATATATGATCGTATATAGAATAGCTCATGTAAAATACATCGATGACAAGGAAGGAATTGGGGCTAAATTATTTGGAGGAAGATGGAATGAAATAAATACCCCTTGTCTCTATACCAGTCAGCATGTATCATTGGCTTTTCTAGAAAAATTTGTTCATGCCAAAGCAAAAGAACAAATGACAGATATGATTTTATTAGAAATAGAATTGCCAGATGAAAGTGGAATTATTTTAAATGTTGATGATAAAAAACTTACTCAAAACTGGGAGGAAGATATTCATTATACCCAATGGATAGGGAGCCAGTTTTTAGAAGACCACTCTATTCTTGCTTTTTCTGTGCCTTCAGTTCTTGTACCTTTTGAACGGAATTATGTAATCAATACGCGTTCTTCTTTTTTTAAAGAAGTTAATTTTAAAAGAAGATTTAATCTTGCTGCCGACCTTAGATTTTTAAATAAACTGCTTTAGATTGTATTGTGCTTATTTAGCTAATTTAGATCTTACTTTGCATTTATTTGGTATAATATGAGCCAAAATAATATTTTGTTTAATTATTTATATTGTTGAAAATCAAGATATTTATATGTTAATGTGTAAACTTTTAATTTATTAACAAGCTTTTTTTAACCAGTTCTCTTATTAAAATACAGAATATTATTTTGTTTTTAATTTTAATATGTTTATTTTCAGTGTTATAGGATGTTTATTTAAGGTAAGATTAATGTCTTTGATATGCAGCTTTAAAATCACTTCTCATTGTTTTAAACCGCTCTGCAATACCTTGTATAAACTCTTCGTCTATAATCTGGAAAATTTCATTTACTCCCCCTCCGCTCAGATCTAATTCGGATATTTTAAAGCTTTGTTCCAGTTGACCTTGCTCAAATTTGATAATATATTTTTGTCCCATTTGAAAAATGGTAATCTTACACTCAGGGTGTGGTAATTCTGCTACTACTCTCATATTTAATTTTTGTTAAAAAATCCCGGGCACTTCAATACCCGGGATGATATTATTTATTAAAGATTAACACCAATTTCTTTTAGAAGGAAATCGGCATGATCAATTTTTGAAGCAGCCCAAAGTACATATCTTATATCTACACCTATAGAACGGCTATAGCTTTCATTCCAGGCATAATCATTAATCGTGGCACCATATGCTCTGTCGAAATTAACACCAATAAGCTCGCCATAAGCATTCATGATAGGAGAGCCTGAATTACCGCCGGTAGTATCCATGTCATATAAAAAGGCTACCGGAACATCATTTAATTCTTTTTTAACAAAAGGACCAAAATCTTTTTTATTCCACAGCTCCTTGATGATATTAGGATAATAAAAATCAGGGTTACCCGTAGCCCCTTTCTCTAAAATACCTTTGATACTGGTATAAGGAGACATATAAGTAGCATCGGCGGGCGAATAACCTCTTACATAACCATAAGTTAGTCTCAAAGTGCTATTTGCGTCTGGTATAAAGTTTTTATTCAGGAATTTTTCTTTAACATTTACATAATCGCCCATTAATTTGTTCAAAAGCCCATCTCTTCTGTCTTTTTCAGGTTTTAGCTCAGTAATTTGCTTGGCAATATCATTTTCAAAGTTCAATAAGGCATCGTTGTATCCTGAAAGATTTTTAACAGATTTTAGAAGCGTATTATATACATATTCTTGGTCTTTTAACTTGGTTAAACCAAAAGTATCATTAATGTATTCATTGATACCTGCTTCATTATTAGTTGTTCTTCCGGTAATTTTATCTACTGCACTTACTTTTTGATTTGTTGTAAAGGCTGATGCATCTGTGAGCATTTTTTTGAAGATACGCCTGTCTACATCTATGTCATAAGCTTCATAAATAGTATTGAGTGTTTGTTTTAATTTAGCTATATTATTATTAAAAAAGATTTCTTTTTGAGCATTAGGCTGCTTGTTTAATTCATTTTTAAAAATATTGATATTTTTAGCAACGTTAAGCAGACTGGTAGAAGTATAGATTTGTCCGAACCATAGGTCCCTGTTAGCATCGCTATTAATCAGTTTGTAAAGATTGTCAATATCAGATAAAAGGTTGCCATATTGGTTTTTCATATCTGTATTGTTATTAATAAAAGTAGCTAAGGCTGAATCTTCCTGCTTTTTCTGTTCTATCAGATCAATGCCTTTGATACCGGCAATTTTCCCTCTGTAGTTTTTCATTACGTTGGCATTTCGTTTAATTCTGGTGGCCAGTTTAATTTCTGTGGCCTTATCTTTTTTGCCAATTGTTTCCATAGTTGTATTCTGGAAATCATATAAATCTGAAGTATAGGGAAGAACATATTTTGCTTGATATTCTATAAACTGCGCCGGACGATGACGGTAAGTTTTTCCTGGGTAACCTAAAATAAACACAAAATCTTCTTCGTTTGTGCCATGTGCATTAACTTTTAAGAATTTTTTAGGGGTATAAGGCACATTATCTTTTGAGTATTTAGCTGGTTTACCATCTTTGCTAACATATGCTCTCATGAAAGAATAATCGCCTGTATGTCTTGGCCATACCCAGTTATCTGTTTCGCCACCAAATTCGCCTATCTGGCGATTGGGAACGTAAACTAATCTAACATCCTGTATGGTTTTATATCTGAAGAGTACATAGCTTTTACCAATAAACATTTCAGATACTTCTGCTTTAATGGTAGGGTCTTTTTTCTCAGCCTCTAAAGCCAGATTTTTCATCATGTTGTTGATGATCTGTAAACGTGAAGCAGGGTCGGTTACTTGTGCAACTGCTCCAAGAACTTTGTCAGAAACGTCTTCATAACTATCTGTGATACGGCAGGTAAGGCCTTTGGCCTCAATCTCCTGTTCGCGGGTGCGGGCAACAAAACCTTTATTAAGATAGTCGTTTTCAGGTGTGCTGGCCAATTGCACGGCACTAAATGCGCAATGATGGTTGGTAATGATCAACCCTTCGTTAGAAATAAAAGAACCGGTACAACCGCCCACATTTACCAAAGCATCTACCAAACTTATCCCATTAGGATTATAAACCTCATTTGGGTCTATTTTAAGACCTGCTTTTTTCAAGTCCACTTTATGTATCTCGCTTAGAGGAAACATACCTTCTTCGCGTAATTTATAGCTGAACTGAAATAATCCGGCTACAATTAAAGCTCCTACAGCTAAAAACTTTTTATTCATTCTTCTGTATTTAAGTATTAAATCATGCAAAGCTAACTAAATTGTTGTTAACAAAGGTTTATTGTTGATTAGTTTTGAGTGTGCCGTGATTTTAAATGAGTTTGTGAGACAGTTTAATTTAAAGATGTTTACATTTGTAATATGGCCGAAGATTTATTGATTATTAAAGATGCTTCTAAAAAAGAGAAGTACAAATCTATTATTCCACAAATTGAAGCTCTTGTAACTGGAGAGACCGATGGCATTGCCAATATGGCTAATGTGTGTGCAGCTTTAAAAGAACAATTTAACTGGTTCTGGGTAGGTTTTTATCTTGTTAAAAATGAAGAGCTTGTTTTAGGCCCTTTTCAAGGGCCGGTGGCATGTACCAGAATTAAAAAAGGTAAAGGTGTATGTGGTACTTCATGGCAAAAAAAAGAAATAATTATAGTGCCTAATGTAGATGAATTTCCAGGGCACATTGCCTGTGCATCAGCTTCAAAATCAGAGATTGTTTTGCCTTTGATCAAGAATGATGAGGTATGGGGAATTCTGGATATTGATAGTGAATATCTTTCTCATTTTGATGATGTTGATGCAATTTACCTCAATGAAATATTAAAATTTATAAATGGCTAAACTTCCGGTTTCTTTTTATCAGGATTACGATGTGATTTCCTTAGCTAAGCAATTACTGGGGAAACAACTGTTTACGTTTGTAGATGGAGAACTTACAGGTGGTATGATTACTGAGACAGAAGCTTACAGAGGCGTGAGTGATAAAGCCAGTCATGCATATGGAGGAAGATTTACACCCCGTACAGAGGTGATGTATAAGAAAGGTGGTATCAGTTATGTTTATCTGTGTTATGGTATGCATCATTTGCTGAATGTGGTTACGGCAGGTGAAGGTACACCCCATGCAGTTTTAATAAGAGGAATAGAGCCACGTATAGGTATAGATATCATGCTGCATCGCAGAAATAAAATCAAGCTACAACCTCAGCTAACTGCTGGACCAGGAGCCTTAAGTCAAGCATTGGCTGTAGATAGAACGTTGAACGGTAAGGCGTTTACTGGAAACGAAATATGGATTGAAGATAGTGATGTTGTAATTTCTCATCAACAGATTGTTGCTACAAAAAGAATAGGGATAGCTTATGCGCAGGAACATGCAGAATTACCCTGGCGATTTTACATCAGAGGAAATCCTTTTGTTAGCAAACCTAATAAAGGCTAAGAATTTTTAACAATTTTACTATTGCTCGGGCTTTTTCATTAATATTGAAACATGATTTTTGAGAACAATATTGCCTTTGCCCGTAACTTAGATGCTCAGGATGTACTTGCTGAAATGCGTAATGAATTTCTTTTTCCTGAACAAAATAATAAACAATTTATCTATTTGTGTGGTAATTCTTTAGGTCTACAGCCTAAAGTAGCTAAAGAGGTATTGCAGCGGCAACTTGATAACTGGAAAAACCTCGCTGTTGAAGGTTGGTTTGATGGACAAGAACCTTGGATGTTCTATCATAAAGAACTTAAGAAACTAATGGCTCCAATTGTAGGTGCATTACCGGCTGAAGTTTGTCCGATGAATACATTAACCGTTAACCTGCATTTATTAATGGTGAGTTTTTATCAGCCAAAAGGTAAAAAATACAAAATTGTAATGGAAGCCGGGGCATTCCCTTCAGACCAATACGCCATTGAAAGCCAGGTTAGGTTTCACGGATTTAATGCTGATGATGCTATTATAGAAGTAAAACCTCGTGAAGGAGAATATACATTAAGAACCGAAGATATTGTGAAGACTATTGACGAGCACGGAGATGAAATCGCTTTGGTTCTATTTGGCGGGATCAATTACTTTACAGGACAATGGTTTGATATGGAAGCTATAACCGTAGCTGGGCATAAAGTAGGTGCAAAGGTGGGTTTTGACTTAGCTCACGCTGCAGGAAATGTGCCCTTGAAACTTCATGACTGGGATATAGATTTTGCCTGCTGGTGCTCATATAAATATCAGAATTCAGGTCCTGGGGGGATTAGCGGAATCTTTGTTCATGAAAAACATTTTGCAGATAAGGGCTTGCATCGTTTTGCAGGCTGGTGGGGGTACAATGAATCGCAACGTTTTAAAATGGAAAAAGGATTTATTCCTGAAGCAGGGGCAGATGGATGGCAGATAAGCTGTACCCAAGTTATGCCTATGGCATTATATCATGCATCGCTCACACTGTTTGAAAAAGCAGGTTTTATGGATATACTTAGAAATAAAAGTAAAACTTTAACTTCTTATTTATTTTATATTATAAATGAGGTTAATAAAGAATTAGGAGAGGAACAATATAAAATCATTACTCCTCAAAATGAAGAGGAAAGAGGTGCGCAGGTATCTATCATTGCAAAAGCAAGTGGTAAAGTTATTTTTGATCATTTGGTGGCCAATAATATATTGGGCGACTGGCGTGAGCCTAATGTGATCCGTTTAAGTCCGGTACCGATGTATAATAGTTTTGAAGATGTTTACCGCACTGGAGAGTTGTTATTAGCTGTAGCAAGAAGTATTTAAAATGATCAATTACAATCCTAAAGACTGGATCAGTTTTATTTTTCATATCCACAAGGCAGATACATTTCATAAATTGTGGAAGCTGATGATTAGCGTAGCTATTTTTTCTGCTCTGATTGCTTATTTAGAACTTAATCATTTACAACTGGCAGAAACTACCTATATCAAAAATATGGGCATGATGCATAATCTTTTGGGTTTTGTTATTTCACTGCTGTTGGTTTTCAGAACAAATACCTCTTATGACAGGTGGTGGGAAGGCCGACGTAATTTGGGTACACTCGTTAACGTATCTAGAAATTTTGCATTACGCATCAATGCCTTGAATTTAGATGAAGAAGACAAAAAATTCTTTGTTTATGCTATACCTAAATATGCTTTTGCTCTAAAAGAGCACTTACGTGAGAAGCAGTATTTTGGCAAAGATGCTATAATGATCAGAATTGATGAGGGTAAGCATATTCCAAATCAGGTTGCAGCAAGTATCGTATCAAGACTTTACGTATTACAACGTGAGGGCAAAATAACAGGAGAGCAGCTAATTACCCTGAACAATGATGCCTCGCAGTTTACAGAAGTTTGCGGAGCATGTGAAAGAATTAAAAATACACCCATACCTTATTCTTACAGCGCTTTTATTAAAAAGTTCATCTTTGTTTACGTACTTACATTACCAGTAGGTTGGGTGTTTAGCTTGGGGTATTTTGTGGTGCTGATCGTGCCCTTCATTTTGTATGTATTGGCGAGTTTGGAACTGATTGCAGAAGAAATTGAAAATCCTTTCGGTACCGATGCCAATGATCTTCCTGTTGATGAAATCTGCAACAATATAGAAAAACATATAGGTGAAATCATCAGTTCATGATAAAGATTGCTTATCATCCTATTTATGCGCATCCTTTGCCAGAAGGCCATCGTTTTCCGATGCTTAAATATGAGCTAATTCCACAACAGCTTTTGCATGAAGGAATAATTACTACTGAAAACTTATTTGAACCTGAACCTGCCTCGGAAGAAAATATATTAGCGGTACATGATGCAGTATATTGGCTACAACTCAAAGAACTCCAATTACCAGCAAAAGAACAACGACGCATAGGTTTCCCATTGAATGCCCGGCTTATTGAACGTGAAATCAGAATAGCACAGGGAACCATAGAAGGTGCTTTATGGGCAAAGAAGCATAAAATTGCTTTTAATATTGCCGGAGGTACGCATCATGCAGGCAGTTATTGGGGCGAAGGTTTTTGTTTATTGAATGATCAGGCTATTGCGGCACAATATTTACTTGATCATAATTTAGCAAAATATATTCTGATTGTTGATCTAGATGTGCATCAGGGGAATGGTACTGCACAAATATTTGAAAATGAAGACCGTGTATTTACGTTTTCCATGCACGGGGATAAGAATTTCCCGTTCCGGAAAGAAAAATCAAGCTTAGACATTGCGCTACCCAATGGAGTAAGTGACCAAGAATATCTTGAAATTCTAAAAAAAACCTTTCCTGAAATTATTCGGGTACATCAACCTGACTTTGTTTTTTATCTCTCGGGAGTAGATGTTTTAGCAAGTGATAAACTGGGCAAACTGGCTTTGAGTATCGATGCTTGTAAAGAACGTGATCGTATTGTATTTGAAAATTGCCAAAAATACTCTCTTCCGGTACAGGTAAGTATGGGAGGAGGTTATTCTGAGGATATTAAAATAATTGTAAATGCGCATTGCAATACTTTTAGAACAGCCTTTGATCTGTTTAGTTAAAAATTACCTTTTAAATTCCACATCAATAACTTCCTGTCTACTCTGGGAATTATTTTCGATTGAAATTGTACCCTATATAGTGTATTTTGTACAATTTCTATAAGCGTTTTGGAGCTTGTATGGTGCCTTTTTTTTTGGTAATTTAGGCCCAAAACATACAATAATGATAAATAAAGTTGTTGCAGACGCAGATGTAGCCATTGCCGACATTACAGATGGTAAAACCTTAATGTTGGGCGGTTTCGGACTTTGCGGAATCCCTGAAAACTGTATCAAATCGCTCGTAAAAAAAGGTGTTAAAGATCTTACGTGTATATCAAATAATGCAGGAGTTGATGATTTTGGTATCGGTCTAATGTTGCAAGGTAAGCAGGTTAAGAAAATGATCGCCTCTTATGTAGGTGAAAACGCAGAATTTGAAAGACAGTTGTTAAGTGGAGAGTTAGAAGTAGAACTCATCCCACAAGGAACGCTTGCTACCCGTTGTTTAGCGGCAGGATATGGTATGCCTGCTATTTTCACACCGGCAGGTGTAGGTACAGAAGTAGCCGAAGGTAAGGAAGTGCGTAATTTTAAGGGTAAAGATTATTTAATGGAATATGCTTTTGATGCAGATTTTGCTATTGTAAAGGCCTGGAAAGGCGATACAGCAGGAAACCTGATCTTTCGCTCAACTAGCAGAAACTTTAATCCCGTAATGGCTATGGCGGGTAAAATCACTATTGCCGAAGTAGAAGAACTGGTTGAAGTTGGCGAGTTAGATCCAGATCATATCCATACTCCCGGAATTTATGTACATCGTATTTTTCAGGGTAAAGATTATGAGAAACGTATTGAACAACGTACAGTAAGAAGCAAAGCCTAAGCCCAATGAAACAGTTGATAAGTATAGAAGAAGTGACAATGTTTCTGCTTGCTATTTTTGCTTTTTCTTATTTAGACTATAGTTGGTGGGTTTTTCCGGCTTTGTTACTGTTATCTGATCTTAGCATGTTAGGTTATATATTCAATGCTAAAATTGGGTCAATAATATATAATGTTTTTCATCATAAGGCATTAGCACTGCTGTTGTTTATGCTTGGTCTTTATTGTTCATGGGCGATAGTTCAGCTTACAGGCATTGTATTATTTGCCCATTCAAGTATGGATAGGGCATTAGGTTACGGATTGAAATATTTTACAGGCTTTAATGATACCCATCTGGGTAAAATTGGTAGAAGAAATTAATTATGGCATTATCAAAAGAAGGCATTGCGCAACGCATTGCCAAAGAAATAAAAGATGGTTACTATGTAAATTTAGGAATAGGTATTCCCACATTGGTAGCTAATTATATCCCTCAGGGTATTAACGTGGTATTACAATCTGAAAATGGTTTACTGGGTATGGGTCCTTTTCCATATGAAGGAGAGGAAGATGCTGATTTAATCAATGCCGGTAAACAGACCATTACAACCTTGCCAGGTTCTGTAATTTTTGATTCAGCTATGAGTTTTGGTATGATACGGGCACAGAAAATAGATCTGACCATTTTAGGTGCCATGGAGGTTTCTGAGAATGGTGATATTGCAAACTGGAAAATTCCGGGTAAAATGGTAAAAGGGATGGGAGGGGCTATGGATCTGGTAGCATCCGCAAAAAATATTATCGTTGCTATGCAACATGTCAATAAAGCAGGCGAAAGTAAATTGTTACCACAGTGCACTTTACCTTTAACCGGTGTAAAGTGTATTAAAAAAATTGTAACAGAATTAGCAGTTCTGGAGGTTTTACCAGAAGGTGGATTTAAACTTCTGGAACGTGCACCTGGCGTTAGTGTAGATTTTATTAGAAATGCCACAGCAGGCAAACTGTATGCAGATGATAATGTGCCTGAGATGGTAATCGATTAAATATTTTTCAAACAATTTTTTATGGATTTACGTTTATAAGTCATCTTGTAATAAAAAAAATACATATTAAATGAGAAAAATTTTAATCAAAAGAAGTCTGTTGTTAGGAGCGCTATTTATCCTATTTACTATTACAAATCTGAGTGCGCAATCGAATGTTTTTAACTTGATTGTGAAAGAAGATCTAATGGATTGTGTAGGTGTAGCCCCTCAAAAATGCTATCAGGTAAAATATAGCAACAGTAAAGACTGGGAAGCATTTTACAGCCAGATTTCTGGATTTAAATATCAGGAAGGTTATCGTTATACTTTAAAAGTAAGAAGAACTCGTTTGCAAAATGTTCCGGCTGACGCATCCTCATATAACTACAAGTTAGTTAGAATAGTTAAAAAGGTAAAAATGAATACTAATCCTTCAAAGGAAAACAGTATGCTTACTTATATAACCGATCACACTTGGAAACTGATCAGGCTGGATGGGAGAGATCTTAAAGAAGTACAGCCCACCCTTAATTTTGATTTTGATAAAAAAGGAATTTCGGGTCACGGAGGTTGTAACGGTTTTTTTGGTAGTTTTGAACTTAAAAAAGATGAATTATCTTTTAGCAAAATAGGTAGTACGTTAATGTACTGTGAAGGTGAAAAAAGTAAAGTTGAGGGAGATTTTTTACGCTCACTGGAAAAAGGACCGTACACGTTTGATGTAGCAGACCAAACACTTAATTTTTATAAGGATAATAAATTAGTGATGATGTTTGCAAAAACAGAGAAACAAAAGAAATAAATAAAAATTTAAAGAAAAAGCTGCTTACGGGCAGCTTTTTCTATTATATTCAATACAAAGAATTCCATTTTAGGGTAATTTATAGTATTAAATGAATCAAAGCACAGTATTTCTTGTAGCTTTGCCTCATCAAAAGAAATTCATATGAAAAGAACTTCAATCTCATTATGGGCTTTGTGCTTTTTGTTCCTTTTTTCATGTAGTAACGAAAAACAACTACCAATCTTTGGCGAACGCAGCGTTAAAATCGTAAAAGGAGCCGATGGAATAGACAGGATAGATACGGTTTATAAAACTGTTCCTGATTTTAAATTTCTTAACCAGGATAGCATTTACATTACACAAGCTGATTTTAAAGGGAAAATCTATGTAACTGATTTCTTTTTTACTTCATGTTCTACTATTTGCCCTGTAATGCACCGTAACCTAAAAGAGGTTTATGAAAAGTTTAAAAGTAACCCTGAAGTTATGTTCTTATCGCATACTATTGATTTTAAGTACGATAAACCTTCTGTTTTAAAAAAATATGCTCAGAAGTTAGGTGTAGATACCAAAAAATGGGAATTTGTTTATGGTGATAAAGAAAATGTTTATACACTGGCAGAAAAAGATTACTTAGTTGCAGTAAAAGAAGACAGTTCTGCAACTGATGGGTATATACATCAGGGATGGTTGGTCCTGGTAGATAAACACAGACGTTTAAGAGGAGCTTACGATGGAACAAAAAGTGAGGAAGTGGCCAAATTAGAGAAAGATATCGCTATTTTATTAGCAGAAAAAGAATAAAGATGCGTAAATACGTTTTAGCTATTGTTTTTTCCTTACTGATCGGAAGTAGCATTTTATCTTGTCAAGATGAAGGACAGATTGAGCAGGCAAAATATTTAACAGGAGGAAAAGACCTTTACAAACTACATTGCCAGAATTGCCATGGCGAAAATGGGGAAGGATTAGGTGAACTTGCTCCGCCACTTACCGATAGTGTATTCTTAGCTGATCATAAACAAAAACTGGCCTGTTATATCAAGAACGGGTTAAGTGATACCATAACCGTTAATGGTATAAAGTATGATAGCAAAATGCCCGGATTTAAACAATTAAATGATATAGATATAGCTAAGCTCATTGTTTATATTACCAATTCATTTGGTCATAAACAGGGTATGTACAAATATGAGCAGGTGGCTGCTGATTTGCAGAACTGCAAATGATAATTACCGGGTAAAAATTAATATTTTTGCATTCTAATTTTCTTAACATTGAAATATCCGCATTTTAAAGACTTAATTTTATTTGAAAATCAAGATTATATTGTAGTGAACAAACCACCTTTTGTAGCTTCTTTAGATGAAAGAGGAGCTTCGGGAGCTGGAGAAATAAATATCTTACGCTTAGCTAAACAATATACGGGTGATGCCCAGATTTGCCATCGTTTAGATAAAGAGACTTCGGGAGCTATGGTAATTGCTAAAAACCCCGAAGCTTACCGTTCTTTATCTATACAATTTGAAAAACGTAAGGTAAATAAAACTTATCATGCAATTGTAGATGGCCAATTCCAGTTTGAGAACCTGCTGGTAGATCTGCCCATTTTAAACGAAGGCAATAAAAATGTAACCATTGACAGGATAGAGGGTAAACGTGCCGAAACTTATTTCAATTCGCTTAAGTATTATAAGCATTATACACTGGTTGAGTGCAAACCTATAACAGGTCGTATGCACCAGATCCGTATCCATCTCGCCACACAAAGAGCTGCTATCTGTGGCGATACCATGTATAGAGGTAAACCCGTATATTTATCTAATATTAAAAGAGGGTACAAGCTTACAGATGAGGAAGAGCAGCCTATTATGAAAAGATTTGCTTTACATGCGAGGAAAATCGTTTTTAAAGGCATAGATGGTAAAGATATCGAAATTGAGGCCCCTTACCCTAAAGATTTTGCCACGCTCTTAAAATTATTGGATAAATTCGACGCATAGTTGACTGAATAAAAAAGAGGAACGTATGCAGAGTAGGTTAGTTACATTTTTGGATCATTTAAACAGCTATAGAAAATCAAAAATATCTAACCGCAATTTTCTTGTTGCTGTATCTGTACTGGTCGGTATCATGGCAGGTCTGGCAGCTTCATTGCTCAAATCTCTTACCCACCATATTGAGCATTTTTTACAAAACGATTTACATTGGCGATATAAATATTATTTATACTTCTTGTTCCCCGGCATTGGTATTTTCTTTTCGGTATTGTACGTACGTAAATTTATACGTAAAGGAAAATTTGAAACAGGGCTAACCCCTTTGTTATATACCATTTCAAAGAAGTCGAGTAATGTAGAACCCCACAATAGCTATTCGCAGATTATAACGGCCGCATTAACCGTAGGCTTTGGTGGTTCAACCGGACTGGAAGCCCCTATTGTTACCAGTGGAGCATCTATTGGTTCTACTTTAGGTCGTTACTTAGGGCTAAGTTACCGTGAAATTACACTTTTATTGGCTTGTGGTGCAGCGGCAGGCATAGCAGGGGCATTTAATAGTCCTGTGGCTGGAATAGTCTTTGCCATAGAAATCCTTTTACCAGAATTTACTATTCCGGCTTTTATCCCTCTATTACTTTCGGCAGCTACGGCATCTGTGGTAGCTCAGTTGTTTTATAAAGAACAGTTATTTTATCTGGTAACTCAGGGCTGGGAGATGAAAGCGTTGCTTTTTTATATCTTACTTGCAGGGCTAATAGGATTGTATTCCATTTATTTTGGTAAGGCCAATAATCTGGTTAAAGGGCTTTTTTATAAGATTAAGAATCCCTATAAAAAGGTTGTTGTAGGGGGGATAGCATTAGGAATTTTAGTGTTCTTGTTTCCTACTTTATATGGCGAGGGCTATTTAACCATAAAAGAACTGCTAACCGGAAATCACAATGCAGTAGTGTCTAATAGTATTTTTTCTGAGTATGGTAATTTTCCTATTGTAATTATTTTGTTTACGGTAGTTACCATTTTTGCCAAATCTTTAGCTACTTTGACTACACTTGGAGCAGGAGGAAACGGAGGAATATTTGCCCCAAGCTTAATTATTGGGGGGTTAATAGGCTTTGTACTGGCCTACACAATTAATATTTCGGGTTTTGCTCAAGTAAATACAGCCAATTTTATCGTAGCAGGAATGGCTGCAGCTTTAGGGTCAATAATGCATGCCCCTTTAACAGGTATATTTCTAATTGCTGAAATTACTGGAGGTTATATACTAATGGTTCCCTTAATGATTACAACAGCCTTGGCTTATCTTATTAACCGGAGCGTGAATAAATATTCAATTTATACTAAACCCCTTGCAGAAAAAGGCGAATTGTCGCATTATGAAGATAAAGATACTACGGTACTAAATATGATCAAGCTTAAATATTTGGTGCAAAAGGAAGGACTTACTTTAAATATTGATGAGAGCATAACCGAGAAAATTTCGGATATGATTGCTGCCAAACAAAGTGTATTTGCCGTATTGAATGCAGAAAGTGAATTAATAGGTCTTGTTTTTCTGAATGATGCACTTAATGTTATGTTTAACGCAAATGGAAAAGAAGGCAATGCTAAGATCAGCGTTAAGAAATTACTCCATAAACCCGAAGTAGTATTGAGTACAGAGACAGAGCTGAAAGAGGTATTGAGGCAAATGGATGTTTCGGGTTATAACAATTTACCGGTAGTAGATGAGTTTAATAGATTTGTTGGCTTTGTAGCCAAATCGCAGATTTTCAATAAATATAGGGCATTACTTGCACGTATGGCCGATTATATGAGCTAAAAAAGCCCTGCTTTTATAGCAAGGCTTTTCTTATAGTTTAGTCGTTCCTTTTCAACCCGAATTTTTCAATTTTACTGTAAAGATGACTTCTCTGGATATCAATCTCATCAGCCGTTTTAGATACATTCCAATTGTTTTTCTCCAGCTTAAATTTGATAAACTCTTTTTCAGCATGATCTTTATAATCCTGAAAATTTGCAAAACTATCATAATTTAAACCAATTGTTGCTGTGTTATTGCTATGATTAGAAGCGGCAGAACCACCTGAATGAGTAGCTGAAGAAGGATTGGCAAAAGCAATTACATCATGTTCGGTAATTACTTTATCACTTAAAATGATCAATCTTTCAATCATGTTATGCAATTCCCTGATGTTCCCTGTCCATGGTAACGCTTTTAAAGCATTCATACCTCCATCGCTTATTTTCTTTACAGGCATGCCATAATCTGAACAGATTTCTTCTAAGAAACTCTGCGCAATTACAGGAATATCATCTACACGTTCGGTTAGGTTAGGAACATGTATGTTAATTACATTTAGGCGATGGTAAAGGTCCATCCTAAAATTGCCAGCTTCTATTTCTTTAAGCAAATCTTTATTGGTAGCCGCCAATACCCTCACTTTAACTTCAATCTCTTTTTCGCCACCTACACGGGTAATTTTATTTTCTTGTAAAGCTCTCAATACTTTAGCCTGAGCAGATAAGCTCATGTCGCCAATTTCATCTAAAAATAGGGTACCACCATTAGCCAGTTCAAATTTACCGATACGTTGCTTAACAGCGGAGGTAAATGAACCTTTTTCGTGTCCAAATAATTCACTCTCAATGAGTTCAGAAGGGATAGCTGCACAGTTCACCTCAATTAACTGTCCATCGGCACGGTTTGATTTTTCATGTAACCAGCGAGCAACCAATTCTTTTCCACTACCATTGGCACCTGTAATTAAAACACGAGCATCAGTAGGGGCAACACGTTCAATGGTTTCTTTAATGCGGCTTATGGCCTCAGAACCACCTAAAATTTCTCTGGTTTTGCTAACTTTGCGTTTTAGAACTTTGGTTTCAGTGACTAAAGAACCTCTATCTAAACCATTTCTAACTGTAATTAAAAGACGGTTTAGATCAGGCGGTTTTGAAATGAAATCAAATGCACCTTTTTTACTGGCTTCAACAGCAGTTTCAACCGTTCCATGTCCTGAGATCATAATGAACGGCAGGTCCGGTTTAATGGCTAAGGCAGTTTCCAATACCTCTATACCATCCATTTTGTTCATTTTGATATCGCAAAGAACGAGGTCATAGTCATTCTTTTTGATCATTTCCAGGCCATCTATGCCATTATCGATGTCATCTACTTCATAGTTTTCGTATTCTAAGATCTCTCTCAGCGTGCTTCTAATAGCCCTTTCATCATCAATTATAAGCAATTTAGCCATATGTATTAAACTTTAGTTCTATTGCGAATATATTACTTTTTGTTAAAATGTATATTTTTTTATACAATTTTAACAAGCGAAGAGAAGAGTTGGGATTGGTTAAAATAAAAAAGAAAATGCAAGCCTGTAAGCCGGGTTCTGTATTTCAGTACTGAAATTTCTATCATTAATCTAGTATAAATGTTGCCATTTACATCAAACGACCTACCCACTAACATCGAACGAGCAGCCCTACATGCGTTAGCCTATTTGGTCTTTCAATTCCCGGGGTTTACCAAAACGTTAATCACTTAACGAGATCGTGAGCTCTTACCTCACGTTTTCACCCTTACCTCGGTAAACCGTGGCGGTATTATTTCTGTGGCACTTTCCATAATTCAGGTTTTCATTCCTGAACCTCTTCCCGTTAGGAAGCGAGATGCTCTGTATTGCCCGGACTTTCCTCTTTCCCATAAACGGAACAGCGATAGAACGGCTTGCATTTTACAAAGTTAAGGTTTATAATTTAAAACCCTATGGTTCTAGACCGATCATGATCATTATTTTATCAGTTTAAAAGCCTCCCTTGTTAATAAAAACAGGCAAATAAGTGATAAAAACTGCATAGAGTTTCCTATATTCGCTAAAACTTAATTAAGCATGTTTCCAACCGTATCGCACTTTATTTCTTATCTGTTTGGCATAGAGATACCTTTGCCATTTAATACTTTTGGTGTATTTGTAGCCTTAGCTTTTGTTGCTGCCTACTGGGCTTTTACACAAGAGTTAAAACGTAAGGAAGCGCTTGGCATATTAAAACCATTTAAAAAAACAGTAACTGTTGGTACGCCTGTTTCAACTATGGAAATGGTTTCTAATGGTTTCTTTGGTTTTATTATAGGTTATAAACTCATTGATGCCTTGCTTAATTATAAACTGTTTGTTGCAGATACGCAGTCATTTATTTTATCAGCCAGAGGAAATCTTTTGGGAGGCATCGCTTTAGCGGCTCTTTTTGTGTACTGGGCTTATAAAGAAAAGGAAAAAACAAAATTAGCTAAACCTAAAACCACAGAAATTACTGTACATCCTTATGAAGTGATGAGCAGCATGGTGGTGTGGGCTGCTGTTTTTGGTTTTTTAGGCGCTAAAGTATTTGATAATCTGGAGCATTGGGACAGTTTTGTACAAGATCCAATAGGTGGATTGCTTTCTTTTAGTGGTTTGACCTTTTACGGTGGATTAATATGCGGAGGTGCTGCTGTTTTATACATTGCTAATAAATATGGCATAAAGCCTTTGCATATGTTAGATGTAGGGGCCCCGGGAATGATGCTTGCCTACAGCGTGGGGCGTATAGGCTGTCATTTATCTGGTGATGGTGACTGGGGTATCGTTAATTTACATCCAAAGCCTTTTTCGTGGCTACCTGATTGGGCATGGGCTTACACTTATCCAAATAATGTTGCTGGCGAGGGCGTACCTATAGAAGGATGCATAGGGAGGTACTGCAATGTATTGCCTAATCCGGTTTATCCTACACCGCTATATGAGATTATAGCCGCATTTATCATCTTTTTAATCTTGTGGAAATTAAGAAAGCGTATCCAGATACCGGGTATCATGTTTGGTATTTATCTGATGTTTGCTGGTGTAGAGCGTTTTTTCATAGAACTGATCAGGGTAAACTCTAAATACAGAATAGGAGATCTTTCATTTACACAGGCAGAACTGATTTCGGTAATTTTATTTATCGCAGGCTTGTTAATGGTTCTTCTTGCAACAAGAAACAAAGAAAAACTGGCTAAGTATTAAACATGAATTACGAACTGATCTGCAATAAGGTTATAGCTATAGCCCGTTTAACAGGAAACTTTATCAGAAAGGAAGCCATGTCTTTTGATGCTGCAGCTATAGAATATAAAGGGTTGAACGATCTGGTTTCGTATGTAGATAAAAATGCTGAGAAGCAACTGGTTAAAAACCTAAAAAAGATTTTACCGGGTGCAGGGTTTATTACTGAAGAGGATACCGAGAATATATACAATAGAAGCTATACATGGATTATAGATCCTTTAGATGGGACTACTAATTTTATACATGGTATACCTACTTATTCTATAAGCATTGCTTTATACGAAGAAGACAAGCCTGTAGTTGGGGTTGTGTATGAAATTAACAGGGGAGAAATGTTTTACTCGTATAAAGGTGCTCCTGCTTATCTGAACAATAAAGAGATCAGTGTTTCTAAAAATGCCTTATTATCACAATCTTTACTGGCTACTGGCTTTCCCTATTATCAATTTGACAAGCAAGAGCAGTATATCCGTCTTTTTACAGAAATGATGCAAAAATGTCATGGATTGAGGCGGATCGGTTCTGCGGCAGTTGATTTGGTTTATGTAGCTTGCGGAAGGTTTGATGGCTATTTTGAGTATAATTTAAATGCTTACGATGTTGCTGCAGGTGCTTTTATTGTGCAGCAGGCAGGTGGTGTGGTTACCAATTTCTCAGGAGGAACCGAAATATTCAATGCCAGAGAAGTTTTAGCCTCAAATGGATTGGTGACTGATGAAATATTAGATACTATAAAGAAACATTTCAACGCATAAAAAAAGCTACCTGAAACCTGTTCAGATAGCTTTCTTATTGAAAATTAACCTAATAAATTACATTGCTTCAGAAACAACTTCCTTAACTTCAGGAACCATACGCTGTAAAAGGTTCTGTATACCCGATTTCAAGGTAATTGTACTTGACGGGCATCCGCTGCAAGAACCTCTCAGTTCAACCGTAACCACGCCATCGTCAAAAGATTTATATGTAATGGCTCCGCCATCCTGCTCAACAGCCGGACGTACATAATCGTGTAAGATTTGCTGTATCTTAATTTCTGTTTCTGTTCCTTCAAAAGCAGGTGCTTCTTCTGAAACTTCTTTAATCTTTAACTCGCTTTCTACTGCGCCTTTAACAAATTCTTTTAAGATTGCTTCTATATCACTCCAGTCCGCATCGTCGGTTTTAGTAATGGTTACAAAATTACTGGCAAAGAATACACCGTTAACAAAGTTAAATTTGAACAACTCTTTAGCAAATGGCGACTTTTCTGCGCTTTCTTTTGTAGCAAAATCTTCGCTTCCGTTAATTAAAAGTTTATTTACCATAAACTTCATGGTTGCAGGGTTAGGCGTTTGTTCTGTATATACGTTTATAGTCATTTCTTAAAAATTAATGATACAAATTTATGTATTAATAACGCAAATTGTAAGTTCGCTTGTCTGTATAAGGTCATTAATTAAAAAATACCCGTATAATTAAAAGGTGTAATCTGTTTTAGTTCATTCTTAACATTTTCATTTACATCAAGCTCGTCAATAAAGCTGGCCATGGTCTGCGCTGTTATTTTTTGATTGGTACGTGTAAGTGCTTTCAAAGCTTCATAAGGGTTTGGATAAGCCTCTCTACGTAATACAGTTTGAATAGCTTCTGCAACTACAGCCCAGTTATTTTCAAGATCAGCCTCAATAGCTTCTTCATTTAAAATGATTTTGTTCAATCCTCTTAAAGTAGAATTGATCGCAATAATGGTATGGGCAAAAGGAACTCCAATGTTACGTAATACGGTAGAATCGGTTAAATCGCGTTGTAAACGAGATATAGGTAATTTGGCTGCTAAAAACTCAAATACTGCATTGGCTATTCCTGCATTACCTTCTGCGTTTTCAAAATCGATAGGATTAACCTTATGCGGCATGGCAGATGAGCCTACTTCGCCTGCTTTAATTCTTTGTTTAAAGTAGTTTTTAGAAATATAGCTCCAGATATCACGATCTAAATCTATAATAATGTTATTGATCCGTTTTAATGCATCGCACTGGGCGGCAAACTGATCGTAGTGTTCAATTTGTGTTGTGTACTGTGCTCTGCTTAAACCTAAGGTATTATTTACAAAGTTATTTGAAAAATCTACCCAGTTTACCTGCGGGTAAGCAATATGGTGGGCATTAAAATTGCCTGTAGCTCCTCCGAATTTAGCCCCGTTAGGGATAGATTTTAATTGATTTACCTGAATGTTTAAACGTTCTACAAAAACCATGAATTCTTTACCTAGTTTGGTTGGAGATGCAGGTTGTCCGTGCGTATGGGCAAGCAAAGGAACATTCTTCCACTCGTTAGCCAGTTCAGTTAATTTATCAATAAGCTGTGTAATAGCTGGTAAATAACTTTCATTTAAAGCCAATTTAAAGGTGTAAGGTACGGCTGTATTGTTGATGTCCTGAGAGGTTAAGCCAAAGTGAATAAACTCTTTATAGGCCTGCAGGTTTAAATTGTCAAACTTTGCTTTGATAAAATATTCTACGGCCTTTACATCATGATTGGTTATACTTTCGGTTTCTTTTACTTGTTGCGCATCATCATCATTAAAGTTTTGGTAAATAGCTCTTAACTGAGCATATGTCTGTTTATCAAAATTTTCAAGCCCTGTAATTTTGGCCTCAACCAATGCAATAAAATATTCTATTTCTACAAAAACGCGGTATTTGATTAAAGCGTATTCAGAAAAGTAATTTGCTAAACGTTCGGTTGTTTTACGGTAACGGCCATCAATAGGAGAAATAGCCTGAAGCGGAGATAATGACATATTGTATTTGTTTTTTTACCAAAAACGCAAAGTTAACATATCTTTTCTTTTTGCAATGGTTTGTTTTAAAACATAATTGCAATAATTTAGAGGCTACAATATCTTAACGATTTTAAGCCTTTTACAATCCATGAACCGCAAACATTTCTTATCTATTATTCCTGTCGGTATTTTCTTAAATGCATTTAACCTGAAGAGTTATGCTTCAAGTACAGAAAATACTCATTACTTTGGATCACGTATACCTGCACCGTTATCAAATGGCGATACAATTGGTATTACCTGTCCGGCAGGTTATATTACCAGAGAAGAAATTGAGCCAGCGGTTAAGCAAATGGAAAGCTGGGGCTTTAATATCAAGATAGGAAAAACGGTAGGCGCAAGAGATTTTACTTTTGGCGGTACAGATCAGGAACGTTTAGAGGATATGCAAGCTATGCTTGATGATGCTGGAGTGAATGCCATTATGTGTGCAAGAGGGGGGTATGGAGCTATCAGGATTGTAGACCAGCTTGATTTTTCACGCTTTAAAGCACAGCCCAAATGGCTGATAGGTTTTAGTGATATAACCGTTTTGCATTGCCATATCAATAGCAATTATCATATAGCTTCTATACATTCTAAAATGTGTAACAGTTTCCCTTCTAATTGGGATTTGGCAGAACCTATACAAGTAGATACCATTAATTCTATAAGACAGGCTTTAACGGGAGAGAAAATGAAATATACTGCCGTTTATAACGTGAATAACAGAACAGGTATTGCAAAGGGAGAGCTCATCGGCGGAAATCTGCGTTGCATAGAAAACCTTGCGGGCAGCAAATCTGAAATTGAGACCCGTAATAAGATATTGTTTGTAGAAGATACCGGAGAATACCTTTATTCTATAGATAGAATGTTCTATAACCTGAAGAGAAGCGGCAAATTAGATAAACTGAAAGGTTTGATTGTAGGCGGATTTAAGCTCAAAAAAGATGATGAGGGTGACGAATTTGGCAAAACGATTATAGAAATTGTAATGGATAAAGTTTCTGGATATGATTATCCAGTATGTTTTGATTTTCCGGTTGGTCACCAAAAAGCAAATTATGCATTAAAATGCGGAGTTAAGCATATATTGGAAGTAACCAGCACAGGTACAAGCCTGTATGAGATTTAGTCTAGTATAAAAACCGAAGTTTCTTCATATCTTGAAGCTACAAATACTTCTGTTTGTAAAGCATGAGTTTTAAAAAGATTGTAAACCAGGTCCGGGCAATTGTTATCCTTGCTTAAATGAGAAAGAAACAGGTAACGTAATTTTTCAGACTGATGGTTTTTAAATAATTCCAGCGCTTTTTTATTAGATAAATGTCCTCTGCCACTGCTAATCCTGTGTTTAAGGTAATAGGGGTACCTGCCTTTTTCGAGCATTTCTTCATCATAATTGGCCTCTAAAAATACAGCATCACAATCTTTAAAATGTAGCATTACGTTTTCACATACGTTTCCTATATCAGTAAACACACCGATTTTATTTTGTGCGTTATCAATTACAAAGCTGTGAGGCTCCGCGGCATCGTGAAATTTGGCAAAAGCTTTTATATTCAGGTCTGCTATACGGATAACATCATCGGTTTCAAAGAAGTTAACCAAATGCTCTGGTAAGCTTAAGCTGCTGTTTAACAGTGTTTTTAAAGTAATATATACGGGTATCTGGTATTTTTTTGAAATTACACTCAGTCCTTTTATATGATCGCTGTGTTCATGACTTATGAATATGGCCTTAACTTTTTCTATAGTTAGCCCTAACCTGTTTAGCCTGATCAGCGTTTCCTTACAGCTTATTCCGGCATCAATCAGTACCGCATGTTCTTCATTTCCAATGTAAAAACAATTGCCATTGCTACCGGTATTTAAAGATGCAAAGTATAAAGCCATATCAAATGCAAAAATGCTGATTTAAAATCTCATTTTTAATGAATGTTCATAAAAACAAGTATACTTTTCTTGGCTCTTTTTGAAGAATATATTTTGTTTAAAGAATTGATAAAATGTTGATTGTTGATAAATAAAATATAAAAAAAGTGCATTTAATCGAAAGAAGTGCTTGTTTTTTCCGTTTAAATGATATATTTGACTAACAAAAAAATTAAAACAATGGAAAAATTTGCAAAAGTTAAAGAAGTAGTAGCTGCAATTGAGGCAGACGTTGAGAAATTTTATAACGCAGGTAATTCAGCTGCAGGAACAAGAGTACGTAAAGCTATGCAAGATTTAAAAGGCTTAGCTCAAGAGATTCGTACTGAAATTACAGAAAAGAAAAACAGCGCAAAATAAGAAAGACGCTCTAAGTAATTTATTTAAAAAACCCGCTTTTACATTTGTTAAAGTGGGTTTTTTATTGTTAAAATTTTTGGTCAATAAAAAATCGGGAGTTAAGCTCCCGTATTTTTATTTATTTGAGGTGATTATTTTAGTTTGGATAAGGCTTCTTTTATGCGGCGAAGCGCCTCTTTAAGACTTTCATCAGAGGCCGCATACGATAATCTTATGTAGTTGTTATTACCAAAGCTGTCGCCACCAACAGTTGCCACATGTGCAGTATTTAACAGGTATAAAGCTAAATCAGCAGAGTTTTCTATAACCTTACCGGTTTCATCCTGTTTACCAAAGAAAGAACTTATTTCAGGAAAGAAATAAAATGCACCCTGTGGTAAATTGGTTTTAACACCGGGTATTTCATTCAATAAATTATAAACCAATTCCCTACGGCGTGCAAAGGCGGCTTTCATCTCCATTACACTATCTAAGCTATGCTCATAAGCAGCAATACCAGCACGTTGTGCAATAGAACAGGTGCCTGACGTGGTTTGTCCCTGCATTTTATCATTGGCAGCAGCCAATTCTTTGCTTGCAGCAATGTAGCCTAATCTCCAACCTGTCATTGCATAAGCTTTAGAAAAACCGTTTACAATGATTACACGCTCTTTAATCTCAGGAAATTGAGCAATAGATTCATGTTTATCTATAAAGTTGATATGCTCGTAAATCTCATCTGAAATAATAAAGATATCAGGATGTTTCTCAAAAACTTTAGCTAGAGCAGCCAATTCGGCCTTACTGTATACCGAACCTGTAGGGTTACATGGCGAAGAGAACATGAAAAGCTTGCTTTTAGGTGTAATTGCAGTTTCCAATTGCTCAGGAGTAATCTTAAAATCGCTTTCTATCGTAGTATCAATATAAACAGCTTTACCTTCTGCTAAGGTTACCATTTCAGAATAAGACACCCAGTATGGTGTAGGAATAATTACTTCATCGCCCGGATTGATTAGGGTTAAAATAACATTAGAAAGCGATTGCTTTGCACCTGTTGAAACCACAATCTGAGACATATCATAGTCTAAATTGTTTTCTCGTTTTAATTTGTTGGCAATAGCTTGTCGCAATTCAGGATATCCCGGAACAGGAGAGTAGCGGGTATAGTTTTCATCTAATGCTTTTTTAGCCGCGTCTTTAATATACTCAGGTGTATTAAAGTCTGGTTCACCTACACTTAAATTAATAACGTTAACCCCTTTAGCTGCTAACTCGCGGCTAAGTTTGGTCATCTTAAGTGTTGCAGATTCTGATAGGCTGTTGATTCTGTCTGATAAAAATGTCATGGTCGTAGTTGAGAAAAACAAATATAAAAACTATTTAATAAGGCGCTAAAAAAAGATTTTCTTTGTAAGAAATGGTGGTTTTAATTGTATTTTTACCAACAAAATTTGGTTTATGCATACAAATAAAAAAGCAATTTTGGTGTCGCTCTGTGTTGGAGTAATATTAATGGTTGCCAAATTTGTAGCCTATGCCATAACTAACTCAAACGCAATACTTACCGATGCGGCAGAAAGCATTGTAAATATTGTAGCCAGCTCATTTGCTTTTTATAGTATTTACCTCTCTACACAGCCTAAAGATGAAAACCACCCTTACGGCCATGGAAAGGTAGAATTCTTTTCGGCTTTTATAGAGGGTGTTCTCATTGTAATTGCAGGAATTATCATTGTTGTAAAATCTGGCTTCGATTTGTTTTATCCTAAGCAGATACAGCAGCTTTTTGAAGGTGCAATTATTATTGGTGTAACAGGTTTCGTTAATCTTATAATAGGTTTGTATCTTATTAAAACGGGTAAGGCCAATAAATCACTTACTTTAGAAGCAGATGGGAAACACCTTTTAACAGACACGATAACTAGCGCAGGTTTAATTGTTGGTATTCTTATTATAGAGTTTACAGGAATCTATCGTTTAGATAGTATTATTTCTATTCTTGTTGGGGTTTATATTATTTTTTCGGGCTATAAACTAATCAGAAAATCGGTGGGTGGTTTAATGGACGAAAGTAATGTAGAACTGGTAGGGGAAGTGGTAAATATCTTACAGGAAAACAGGCATAACAGCTGGATTGACATTCATAATTTAAGAACACAGCAATATGGCGCCGATCTTCACATAGATTGTCATGTAACTTTACCTTATTATTATGACCTGAACAAAGTTCATAAAGAAATCTCAGATATAGATAAATTGATCAATCATTCTACCACACATAAAACAGAGTTTTTTATCCATGCAGACCCCTGCTTACCGGCCTGTTGTCACTATTGTAAAATGAACGATTGTCCTGTAAGGGCTGAAGCTTTTAAGCATGAAATTGTGTGGAATCTGGATAATGTAACAAAAAACCAGAAACATTTTAGTCAATGAGTTATTTCAATATAAGAGTTTACGGGCTGTTGCTTAATGAACACAATGAAGTTTTATTGAGTGATGAGTTTGAGGTGGGTAGGCATTTTACTAAATTTCCAGGAGGCGGACTTGAATTGGGAGAAGGCCTCATAGAAGCATTGAAGCGCGAATTTATAGAAGAATGCCAGACTGAGATAGAAGTCATTTCACATTTTTATACTACAGATTTTTATGAAAAGTCTTCATTTAATGACAGTCAGGTAATCAGTATTTATTATCTGGTTAAGGCTGTTTCTACTTTAAATTTTGTACCCAAAGAAAAAGCATTTGACTTTGAAGCCGGATTGTTTCAAAGTTTCAGATGGAGAAGCATAAGTAGCCTACAGGTAGAAGATGTAACTTTTAAAACCGACAAAGTTGTTGTAGGACTGTTAAAGCAAAAATTCTAAGTTCTATTTAAAGTTAAAAGTTGAATTTTTAAATGGAATAAATGTAGTTTTGCGAAGTTAAAATGGCAGATTCTTATTCAATGCGCAATTTAGAGGAAAGAGACAGAGCGGTAATCTGGCATCCATATACCCAGATGAAAAATGCCCTTACACATATACCCATAGTAAAAGGTAAAGGTGTTTATTTATTAACAGAAGATGGTACGCAATATATTGATGCCGTATCATCGTGGTGGGTAAATATACATGGACATGGTAATGCTGCTATTGCAGACGCAGTTGCCAAACAGGCCAAAGAACTGGAACATGTGATTTTTGCAGGTTTTACCCATGAACCCGCTATACAACTGGCAGAAAGATTATTAAATTTACTGCCTGGAAACCAAAAAAAAGTATTCTATAGCGATAATGGCTCAACAGCAGTAGAAGTGGCCTTAAAAATGTGCTTGCAGTATTGGCACAATAAAGGTATGAGCAAGCGAAAAAAAATTCTTGCATTTAACAACTCTTATCATGGAGATACTTTTGGTGCGATGGCTGTTAGCGCCCGCAGTATTTTTACCCATCCTTTTAGCGATTTATTATTTGAAGTAGATTTTATTGACCTACCCAATGCTGCAAATATTGAGATCATCAAAGAAAAAATTGCCGCGATAGGAGATGAGGTTGCTTGTTTCATTTTTGAACCTTTGATATTGGGTTCTGGAGGGATGCTCATGTATGAAGCAACTTATTTAGATGAATTAGTTGCTTTATGTAAAACACAAAGTATTTTAACCATTGCAGATGAGGTTATGACCGGTTTTGGACGCACAGGTACTTTTTTTGCCTGTGAGCAATTAGTTTCAAAACCTGATATTTTCTGTTTAAGCAAAGGTTTAACAGGCGGTACCATGGCTATGGGAATAACCACCTGTAACCAACAGGTATTTGACGCTTTTTATAGCGATGATAAATTGAAGACGCTTTACCACGGACATTCTTTTACGGCTAACCCAATTGCCTGCGCTGCTTCTTTGGCAAGTTTAGACCTGTTATTGCAACCACAAACCCTGGCAAATATTAACCGTATTAAACAACAACATGCCCAATTTGCAGAGCGTATAAAACATCACCCTAAATTGAAAGAAGTAAGGCAAACGGGTACCATTTTAGCTTTAGAATGGGCTACATCAAATGAAACTTCTTACCTGAATTCATTACGGGATCGTTTATACACCTATTTTTTAGAACATTACATCATATTAAGGCCTTTGGGCAATATTATCTATATATTGCCGCCTTATGTAATTTCAGAACGGGATTTAGATTACATTTACCAAACCATAACAGCAGCATTAGAAATATTTTAGCATGCAGATTACTCCATTATTACAACATATCGTAAAACATACAGCTATCCATAGCAAATGGCTTAACACTTTATCTTTCATGGAAAATGCGGGTGCAAAGAAAATATCTGCTTCAGAACATAAAGAACAGGTTACCTTATTGGTGTTAAAACATGCTGCAGAAGAGCATCGTCATGCTTTTTATTTAAAGAAGCAACTGGCTAAACTTGATGAGAATTTATGTAAAACTTATACCCAGCCAGAGTTATTAGCTCCGAACCATACCAAATATTACCTGCACAGTTTAGATGTTAAGGTATGCCGTTATCTTAAAAAGCATTTCAACCTTTCTGGTTACGACCTGAAGTTTGCCGCCTACCTTTTTGTTACTTATGCCATAGAAGTAAGAGCTGATGAACTTTATCCGGTTTATCAACAAGTATTAAGCGAAGCTCAGAGCAAAGTAACCGTAAAGTCTATTATTTTGGAAGAAGAAGGGCATTTAGAAGAAATGATTAACCAGTTAAATGAGTTTTCTCCAGACTGGAAACAACATGCAGCCGAAATTGTTAAAATAGAAGATGAGATGTTCAAAATGTGGATGCAGGCATTGGCAGATGAACTTCAGATAGTTGTAAATTAATTATTCAAAAAAAAGTATGTCTAAATTTTCTGATTTAATTAACGGTAATCAACCTGTTTTGGTTGATTTCTTTGCAGAATGGTGTGGTCCATGCAAAATGATGGCTCCGGTTTTAACAGAAATTAAAGCTGAACTTAAAGATCAGATTACCATTATAAAGGTTGATGTAGATAAAAATAATGCCGCCGCAGCGGCATATAGTGTTCAGGGTGTACCTACTTTCATTTTATTTAAGAACGGTAAGCAGTTATGGAGACAAAGTGGTGCCATAACTGCACAGCAATTGAAACAGGTGATTCAAAATCACCTGTGAATTTAGATTTTTTTAATTGCTCTGTTTGCAAAGTGCATAAGCTTCTTCATCTATAAACCAGTTTAATGGCGATCTAAAAGGATTGATTAACTGAGCAGGAAACGAAGCATAATCTTTTTCAGGCCCCAGCACATGATATAAGGCCGTTGCTTTATTCTTTCCAAATGTAAGAAAAGCAACATGATCTGCCATATTGATTAAAGGGGCAGTAAAACTTACCCGATAGGTATTGAGCTTTTCTACAAAAACAGCCTGTACATCAGCTTCGGTAACAGTAGTTAAAGTAGTATGCGGAAAAATGGAAGCTGTATGCGCATCATCGCCCATTCCTAATAAAATAAGATCAAAAATAGGTTCTTTGCCTTCAAAATGCTTATCTATACTTTTTTTATAAGCAGCTGCTGCATCTTGCGGTTGTAAATAAGTATTCACATAAAAGATATGGTCTGTAGGTGTTTTTAAATGATCAAAAAGTGTTTCTTTAGCCATTAAACCGTTATAATCTTTGTGAAAAGGTTCAACTGTTCTTTCATCTCCAAAAAAGAAAAAAACTTTACTCCAGTCTATGTCCAGCTTGTATTTTGTAGAAAGCAATTCATAAACTCCTTTAGGCGAATTACCTCCGGTAAGTACAAAGTTAAACCTGCCGTTGGTTACAATGGCTTGTCTTCCAATAGATATAATGTACTGTGCTAATGCTTCATTTATTGCATTAATTTCTTCGTATATATGTAAATTCATTATTCTTTAACAGGTAGGGTAAACCAATAAAATCCGTCTTTAGCAATCAATGCTTCCGCTTCTTCGGGCCCCCAGCTGTCGGCCGCGTAATTAGGGAAATTCAATGATTTCTTATTTTCCCAAAGGTTAATGATTGGCATTACCAGTTCCCATGCTGTTTCAACCTGATCACCACGCATAAATAAAGTCTGATCACCGGTCATTACATCCAGCAATAAGGTTTCATATGCTTCAGGTGTATTGTTGTCGTAAGTACCTTTATAATTAAAGATCATATCTACCGGATTTAAGATCATGTTAAGACCGGGTCTTTTAGACTGCACTTGTAAACGTATACTCATTTCGGGCTGAATGCTGATGATTAAACGGTTTTGTTGCCAGCTTTCAATAGAACTGGTGGCAAATATATGGTGTGGAACATCTCTAAACTGTATAGTAATGGTAGAAGAGGTTTGATTAAGCCTTTTCCCTGTACGTAAATAAAAAGGTACGCCCTGCCAGCGCCAGTTATCTATAAAGAATTTAATGGCGGCAAATGTTTCTGTATTAGATTCAAGATCTACATCCTTCTCAGAACGGTAACCTGGTACTTCTTTACCTTCTATCCAGCCTTTTCCATATTGACCTCTTACGGCCTGTAAGCTTACACTTTCAGGTTTAAATGGTCTCACGGCCTTTAAAACCTCTACTTTTCTATCCCTGATCTCATCGGCGTTGAAAGAAATGGGTGCTTCCATACCTACCAAACAAAGTAATTGTAAAAGGTGGTTTTGAATCATATCTCTTAAAGCACCCGCATCTTCATAATATCCGCCACGTTCGCCCACACCTAATTGTTCTGTTACCGAAATCTGAACATGTTCAATATAAGTCCTGTTCCATAAAGGTTCAAACAGAGAATTGGCAAAACGGAAAGCCATCATATTCTGTACAGTTTCTTTTCCCAGGTAATGATCTATACGGTAAATCTGTTTCTCGGTAAAAATGGCACTTAATAAGCAGTTGAGTTTTTTAGCCGATTCTAAATCATGGCCAAAAGGTTTTTCAATCACAATGCGGCATTTCTCCTCGTCTGAGGTAAGTTTATACTTATGCAGACATTCAGCTATTAAAGGGAAGAAATTAGGTGCAACCGCAAGATAGAAGATAGTTTGTGTTTCTGGACCAAATTGCTCCTGTAAATTTACAATAGCTTGTTTCAGATCTTCAAAAGTCTTTTGCTTTTCTATATCAACAGAGATATAATGTATATTCTTTTCAAAAATATCCCAACGTTCCTTTTCTACTTTGCCGTTTCTCGAAAATTCATTTACACTATGTAGTATTTCTTCTCTGTACTGTGCATCTGTATAAGTAGTGCGACCGGTGCCAATAATGGCAAATTTACCGGGCATATAATTTTCTGTGTATAAATTGTAAAGGGCAGGAGCCAGCTTCCTTTTATTCAGATCGCCGGTGCCGCCAAATATGATAAATATAGTAGGTTTAAGATTGCTTTGTCGCTTTTTCATGAATAGCTAATTAAAAGATTTACCTGCGTTAAATGTCAGAATTCCAATTGTTGTGAAAAATGCCTTCTCCGTCTGTACGTTCAAAAGTATGGGCTCCAAAATAATCGCGTTGTGCCTGAGTTAAGTTAGATGGCATACGGGCTGTTTTTAACATATCAAAATAAGTTAGAGATGCTGCAAAAGCCGGTACACTAATACCATGGTTAAGTGCTTTGGTAATTATTTTACGGGTACTGTCTAAACTATCTGATAATTGTTGCTGTATGTTTTCATCTTTAAAAAGATGCGTTAATTGCGGATTACGATTGTAAGCCTGGTAAATATCTGATAAGAAAGATGCTCTAATTATACATCCTCCACGCCATATTTTGGCAATTTCTGCCAGATTTAGATTGTATTCATAAGTGTGTGATGCCTGTTGTAATAAGTGCAATCCCTGAGCATAGGCACTAACCATAGCAAAGAAGAAGGCGTTTTCCAAATGTGCGTTCATCTCAGGATCTGCCTTTACAGGTGTAGATTTGCCTAAATCATTTTCTAATGAAACCCTTAATTGCTTTAATTTTGAAAGATTTCTGATAGCAACCGCCGAATCTATAGTAGGAATAGGGACCTCTAAATCCATTGCAATTTGAGAAGTCCATTTGCCTGTACCTTTTGATTTGGCCTGATCGCGTATCATATCTACCAGCAAGTTTCCTGTCTGTTTATCTTTAACCAAAAAGATATTGGCCGTAATTTCAAGAAGAAATGATTTTAAACGGCCTTCATTGCATTTTGCAAAGAACTGTTGAATTTGTTCGTTGTTGTAATTAAGACCATTTTTTAAGAATTCATACATTTCGGCAATGAGCTGCATAATAGCATATTCAATACCATTGTGTGTCATTTTAACAAAATGACCTGAAGCCCCCGGACCAATATAAGTGACGCAAGGTTCGTTATCTACTTTGGCTGATACGGCTTCCAGCACGTCTTTCATCATGGCGTAAGCTTCTTTATCGCCGCCTGGCATTAAGCTTGGACCAAAGCGGGCACCTTCTTCGCCGCCTGAAATACCCATACCAAAGAAATGAATGCCTAAAGCTTTTAATTCTTCGTCTCTGCGACTGGTATCGGCAAAATATGAATTGCCACTATCTATAATGATGTCTCCTTTGTCTAAAAGCGGAATTAATTCATTGATCACATTATCTACAATTGTACCTGCCGGAACCAATAAAATAATTTTTCGTGGTTTTTCAAGGCTATTGATAAAATCCTTAACATCTGCAAAGCCGTTAAGATGATGTGCTTTTCCTTCTTCTTTAAGCAATGCGATCATCTGCAGGTTTTTATCGTGACCGATTACAGAAAAACCTTTATCAGCCATGTTAAGCAGCAGGTTACGGCCCATGGTACCGAGCCCGATCATGCCAAACTTATAGTTATTGTGGGAGTTCATTTATATGTATGGATTAAAATTTTGCTGTATTCTAAATACAACCGCTAAGTTCAATTGTTTTTAACTGGAATGCAAAAAATATATTATTCTAATGACTTTTTATTGTAAATAAGATAACCTATGTGAAATAATACGCCGTGTCTTTTCCTTTCGTCATCGTAATAATTGTAACTTAAACTTACAGGACCTAAAGGCGATTGATAAACCAATCCGGTTGTAGCTGCATAATATATTTTTTCAAAAGGCTGCTGGTAAGTAACTTCTTGCAAACCTATTTTAGCAAAAGCTCTATGTGGCATAAATAGGTAACCTTCTATGCGCAGATCTAAATTCCGTTTTAAATTAAATACATTTTTTATGCCGGCTGCTCCATAAGTATGAGCTTTAAAATTCTCTAAAAAAATAGATCTACTGTCTTGTAAAGGGTAAAAAGTTGGCGCCTGCAGTAAGGTGGCGTAATAATTATTTGAAAGATCCTGATTAGATAGCACAGCTTCTGTAAATGCAGCAAGACTGTAACTTTTTATTCTTAAGAAATAGTTTTCGTAACTGAGCTTAACATTTACCCAGTTTTTATAATGGTGTGTTAAAGGGCTGGGTACCTGTAAAGGCAAAATATGCTGAAATATATTGCCGGGTATATAGTTTTCTCTGCCGTGGTTTATATTAAAACCAATATAAATATATTTACCAGCGGTAGCATATTGTTTTCGGTTCAATGAGTTTTTTTCAAAGGTTAAGCCTGAACTAAACCCGCTAAAAGAGGTTTTATCCAATATATCGCCCACAGCAAAAGTGTTGTTTGGGCTGTAATAGTTTGAATTATATATAAAAGCTGAATTTAAAACCAACCTGCTGTTCTTGTTTAAAGGAACTCCCAGTTTAAGGTCTATTTTGCGGTCTGTTTGCTCAATATATACAGGTTTAGGATTTTCGATAAAAATCTGACTGGTGTTATAATAATTCCAGTGGTTAAAAGTTATTTCGGAAGCTAAAAAGATAGGGAGTTTACTTGGGAAATCTACACGACCATTAAGCTGGGCCGCTTCATAGAACCTGCCCGAATAAAAGTTTGCACCAAATGTATAAGCCTTTTTATTGATGTAATTGTATTGAATACCCAAAAAGACATTGCTGATAGGCCTGGTTGAAATGTTACCTCCAAAATCTATTTTAAAGCTTTTTTTAGGCCGTGCATAGATTTCAAAAATATAACTGTCGTGAATATCGTCATAAAAAATCTTAGGATATACAGATTCAAAAGTTTCGTCGGCTACTAATTTATAATAACCTCTTTTAATATCATCTAAATTAAAATTGGGACGATCGCTTTTAAACAAACGTTCAATATATTTTTTCTGCTGTGAGTTTACGCCATAAACCACCACATCACTAAAAATGAGATCAGATTTACGTTCATTGAATTCAATTCTTTTTTGCAGCAGTTCCTGTGGGTTAACGCGTCGTTTAATGTGTTTTTTGATCTGTTCCATATTGGCCATAGTAGCTTCGTAACCTTTTTGGATAATTTCTGCTACAGGTACAAAGTTGGTAGAAGAGTAATCGCTGAGATTGGGCTCTATGTATATGCCTTCTTTTCCAACCAGTGTAGAATCAGATTTTGCCAAAAACATATACATTAATAGGCGGTTCATTAAACGGTCGTCGTTTTTGGGGTATTCATTATAGGTTTTAGACGAAACATTTGCCCCAATAATAATATCGGGACTAAACTCTTTCTGCATTACATCGGCGGGGAAATTATTATAGATGCCGCCATCAAAATATAGCTTATCGTTAATTCTAATAGGTCTATAAATTAAAGGTACAGTCATACTGGCTCTTACGGCATCGGCCAGACTTCCTTTGCTCATGGTAATACTCTTTTGCGATAGCACATCAGAAACCATACAGCGGTAAGGCACAAAAAGCTGGTTAAAGTTATCTTTAGCAATAGCAGAAGCCTGTGAAAGTAATTCCAGAAGGGCAAAATTTAAGGGTATATCATTAATTAAACTCGATCTGAACGATAACCTTAAACCTGTATCTATATTAAGTTTGGCATTGATGCTTGAAGCATTAGGCGGATTTTTTTGAAAATAAAAACTGTAATCGCTGGTATAACGGCCGTTTACCCAATCCTGAAAATCTTTGCTCAGGGCAATTTTTTCAATTTGAGCGGGAGAGTAGCCAGCTGCATATAAACCACCTACAATAGCTCCCATAGAAGTTCCGGTAATATAATCAACCGGTATATTGTTTTCTTCCAGCGCTTTCAGTGTACCAATGTGTGCCAGGCCTTTTGCACCGCCACCACTAAAAACCAGGCCTACTTTTTGGGCATGGCCTATATTTAAGTTGAAAAATAATATTACGAGTACAAACAGGAACCGCATCAGTATTTTTTATGGTTTCAGTGCTTAAATTTAAAGATTATGCTTTTGTAAAGCAAAGAGAAAGCGGTAAACTAAGGTTTTTAAAAAGCTAATTGACGCTTATCTTACAAGAATACATCCACAGGGTTTTTAATCGGGTTCATATTTTGGTAAATTTGGAAATCAGTAAAAAACGAAGACTAGATTAAATCCGGATATGAACAATAAAAATTACGAAAAAGTATATAAAATGTCTTTTGCAGGTGTTTATCCACATTACATTCAGAAGGCAGAGAAAAAAGGGAGGACTAAAGCAGAAGTAGATGAAATTATTTGCTGGTTAACGGGCTATGACCAAAAAGCTTTGCAGCAACAGATTGATCAAAAAAACAATTTTGAAACTTTTTTTGCTGAGGCACCTCAAATTAACCCTAATGCTTCAAAAATTACAGGGGTAATCTGTGGTTATCGTATAGAAGAAATAGAAGAGGAGCTGATGCGAAAAATCCGTTATTTAGATAAATTGATTGACGAGCTGGCTAAAGGTAAAGCAATGAGCAAAATTTTGAGGCAGAATTAAACAGGCTTAAAATCACTGCAAATAAATAAGATATGAGAAAGCTAATTGCAGCAATGAATATGACACTTGATGGGGTTTGCGATCATACGGCTGGTATTCCTGATGAAGCAATCCATCGGCATTATGCTGATTTATTAAACCGTTCAGGTACTGCCCTATATGGCAGAATAACCTATCAGCTTATGGAATATTGGCGGCCTATTTTAGAAAATCCCACAGGAAATAAATTTATGGATGATTTTGCTGTGGCCATAGACCACATTCCTAAAATTGTTTTTTCTCGCACATTAAAAAAAGTAGATTGGAAAAGTGCAAAGCTGGCCGATTATGATCTTAAAGAAGAAGTTTTAAAACTTAAACAACAAGAAGGTAAAGATATTTTAGTATGTAGTCCGAGTTTGATCGTAGCTTTAACAAAGCTTAATTTAATAGATGAGTATCAACTTTGTATCCATCCTGTTATAGCCGGAAGCGGTTTGCTTTTATTTAAGAATATACCTAATAAGGTGATGCTTAAGCTTGTAAAAACCAAAACTTTTGATTTTGGAGGAATAATTCTTTACTATGAACCAAAAAATAACCATCTATAGCGCAACTCTATTATGCCAATAAACCCACAAAACGTAACTGATTATCCTAATAACAATACTTATTTTTTGGTGTGGAACTTCAGGGAAGATGTACCAACAGAAAAAATCAAATCCACGTTCCAGCGCATATGTGCTTTGGTGATTAATCTTAATAATTCCGCGTTAGATCGTTTTCCCAATTATAAAGCAAGTTGTGTAATGGGTATAGGTTATGATGCTTGGTTAAAACTGGATTTACCTAAACCCTTGCCTAAAGAACTTAAAAATTTTGAAGCTATAACCGGCAGTAAACATACAGCAATTGCTACTAAAGGTGATCTGCATTTCCATATCCGTTCTGATGAAAAAAGTTTTGCTTATGACATGGCTTCGGTAATTACCGATTCTATAAAAGAAATTGCCAATTGTGTGATAGAAGTACAGGGATTTCGTTATTGGGACAGCCGTTCTGTTTTGGGTTTTGTAGATGGAACAGAAAATCCGCATGGTGCAGACCGTGACTTTTTTGCGGTTATTAACGAGCAGGATCCGGCCTATAAAAGCGGAAGCTATCTTTTTGTTCAGAAATATATCCATAATCTGGATGCCTGGAAATCGATTTCAACAGAAGAGCAGGAGAAAGTAATAGGCAGAACAAAAGAAAACGATATTGAAATGAGTGATGACGTAAAACCTAAAAATTCGCATATCGCTTTAGCTAATATTGGCGACGATTTTAAAGTAGTAAGAGATAACATGCCTTTTGGAAATGTGGCAAGCAATGAAATGGGAACTTACTTTATTGCGTATGCAAGTACTTTCAGTACAATAGAAAAAATGCTCACCAATATGTTTGTCGGTAACCCTCCGGGTAATTATGATCGTATTTTAGATTTTAGCACCGCTAAAACAGGAACACTCTTTTTTGTACCCTCATTAGATATGCTGGATGAATTTTCGGGATAAAGAATTTTGAAGAAAGCTAATGTCATAAAACTCAGTACTATGAATTGGAAGAACGATTTAAGCCGCTTATTAAGCATTGAGTATCCCATTATTCAGGCGCCAATGTTGGGTGTTACCACGCCCGAAATGGTAGCTGCTGCAGTTAAAGCAAACTGCTTAGGCGCTTTGCCTTTGGGCGACCTTCCGGCAGATAAATGTGTTGAACTTATCCGTGCTACAAAACAACTCACAAATACGGTATTTGCCGTTAATATTTTTGTGAATGATATTCCCGAAATTACAGACGAACTGCGAACCCAATACAGAGCTGTAAAAAACTTTATTACGCAATTAGCCGATCAATATCATATAGAAGTTCAATTACCAGAAATTGATGAAATCAAAGTTAAGAGTTATCATGAGCGTATAGATGCCATGATTGCAGAAGACTGCAAAATTGTAAGTTTTACCTTTGGTAATCTTGATGCGCAAAGTATTGAGCGGTTAAAAAGCAGAGGAATTAAACTGATTGGAACCTGTACTTCGGTAAATGAGGCTGTGATCTTAGAAGAATCGGGTATTGATCTCATTTGTGTGCAAGGCATTGAGGCTGGCGGGCACAGGGGTACTTTTGCGGATGAAGGCATTCCCGAAATAGGAGGTATGTCGCTCTTATCAAAAGTTTATGATAGTGTAAACATTCCGTTAATCTATGCCGGAGGTATTTACAATGCCAGAACATTAAAGGCGGCGCAAGCTCTGGGCGCACAGGGTTTTCAAATTGGCAGTCTGTTGTTAGGTTCTGCCGAAAGTGCTTTAATGGAATTTGAAAAGCAACGCCTAAGAAATCTCAATGAAAAAGATATTGTACTAACTAAAAGCTTTTCGGGGCGTTATGCCAGAGGTATTAAAAATACCTTTACAAACGCGGTTGAGGCCGCTCAGCAGATTCTGCCTTATCCATACCAAAATAAACTCACGGCCGAATTGAGAAGAATAGCAAGGTTAAATCATAATGCAGATTTTGTAAATATCTGGACAGGGCAATCTATTAATGCCTATAGCGGAAAATCTACAAGCGAAATTCTTGAAAACTTCATTAAAGAAGCAGAAGTATAAAATTGAAAGACAAATCTGACCTGCTTAATATGTTCAGCTGCTTAAAATTGTGTAATTAAAGATCAACTCTCAGTGGTTTTATTTTGTTTTAACAGTTTTTTATAACATAAAAGCCACCCAAAGAGTGGCTTTTATTTGGTCTATCAGTGTTCCCGGCGGGAGTCGAACCCACATCATCAGAACCGGAATCTGACATTCTATCCATTGAACTACGGAAACAGGGTAAGCCGCAAAAATAAAAAAAATAGTGATTATTCTACTATAATGCACCAGATGTTGAACAAAATATTGAAGGTACTTTTCAAACAAAATGATTTTAAAACACTTATAATAAGCAACACAATGTGGTATATAAAATAAAAAACACAATATAAGAGGTGTTAAAAGGCATTTTCAGGTCTCATAAACCCTATAATTTTTTTGTTAAAAAATGCTTTTGGGCTTTGATAGTTTTTGAAAAAAAAAATGCACTTTTGCGGTAAATAAACAAGGGTGTTAATGGAGTAAATAAATTTAGAGGTTATGGAGCAACTGCTGGTAGATGAAGTATTACAACTTTTGGAAAATGATAATGATAGGCAGTTAAAAAACTATTTAAACGAACTCAACATATCTGATGTTGAGGAGTTGATAGATGAGCTTCCACAACATGCTGTTAAATTTATAGAATCATTATCAACAAAACGTGCCGTAAACGTTTTTAGGATCCTGGATTTTCCAACTCAGGAGCGTATCATTAAAAAACTGCAAAGTAACAAACTTACCGAAATCATCAGGCAACTGCCTCCCGATGATAGAACGGCTTTATTTAGTGAGTTAAAAGGTGATGCTGTAAAAAAATTACTGGTTTTACTGAATGATGATGACCGCAAGGAGGCTTTGGTGCTTTTGGGTTATAAAGAAGACAGTATTGGCCGTTTGATGACGCCTGATTTTATTGCCGTAAAAATAGACTGGACTGTAAGCAGAGTGCTTAATCACATACGCAGGTATGGCAAAAACTCTGAAACCATTGATGTGGTTTACGTGATTGATAAAGATGGGGTGCTGTTAGACGATATCAGGATCAGAGAGATTTTATTGGCAGATCCCGATGCACAAATAGGAGAGCTAACCGATAACAGATTAATTTCACTTAATGTAAACGACCCGCAGGAAGAAGCCATTAGTATCTTTAAAATGAATAACCGGGTAGCCTTACCTGTTGTTGATGATAACAATATTTTGTTAGGTATTGTAACCATAGATGATATTTTATGGATAGCGCATGAAGAGTACACCGAAGACATGCAGAAATTTGGGGGTACTGAGGCTTTAGATGAACCATATCTGGATATACCGATCTTAAAACTGATTAAGAAACGTGCAGGTTGGTTAATTGTACTCTTTTTAGGCGAAATGTTAACCGCTACTGCTATGCAGCATTTTGAATTTGAGCTTGAAAAAGCTGTTGTACTCTCGCTATTTATTCCATTAATTATGAGTAGTGGAGGTAACAGCGGTTCGCAGGCTTCTACTTTAATTATACAGGCTATGGCATTGGGCGAAATTACCATTGCCGAGTGGTGGCGTGTAATGCGTAGAGAAATCATCTCGGGCCTGTCATTGGGTGTAATTTTAGGCAGTATAGGCTTTTTGCGCATTATTTTATGGCAGGAGCTGGGTATTTACGATTATGGCGATCATTGGTTCTTAATCTCACTTACTATTTTCTTTACGCTGGTAGGCATTGTATTATGGGGTAGTTTAATTGGCTCAATGATGCCTATTATGTTGAAACGCTTAAAATTAGACCCGGCCACTTCATCTGCGCCTTTTGTAGCTACTATGGTAGACGTTACCGGTATCGTAATTTATTTTAGCATAGCGGTACTGATCTTAAAAGGAGTGTTGCTCTAAATATAAAAACACCATCAAATAAGATGTTGATATAAAATATGACGCCGAAATCAAGGCATAAAAAAAGCTGCTTTCTTTATTGGAAGCAGCTTTTTTTATGCGTTTATAGGCTTTATTTACCCATGCCAAAGCCTATACCGGCATTTACATAACCGTATTTAGACTGCGTGTAAGAACCGTATAGTCTGAAGAAAGCCAAATGTAACTGAAAACCTACTGAGGCTTTTAAACCGTTCACATAATCCTGTTTAATGGTAAAAGGATCGGTTACGGTATCAGAACCAAATTGATAGGTACCTAAAGCTCTGATATCTGCATTTGAGTTATTAAAACCTACACTGGCAAACGGTGTAAAGAAAAGTAAACGTTTAGATACAATGGCATCTATATTTAAGCCTTTAATCTTAGTAGAGATGTGCTGATCGTGTTTGCTGTTATCACCAACCTCCAAAGGAATATCCCAGTTAAATTGTGTATAACCTACAGCTACAGCCACATCAACAGGTACAATCTTATCTGCCTTGCCTAAAATAAGGGGTAAAACCTCTATTTTAGCTCCTGCACCAAATAAATCAACCTTACCAAAATCTTTAAGGTCAATCTTTGGAATATAGCGTAAAGAAACGTCTATATTTTTAGGTAAGCCTACTGTTAATTGTACCTGTGGTGAAGGTACAACGTTTACACCAATACCTTCAGGTAAATTAAATTCCTGCCCGTTAGACTTTAAGCGCATTCTTGCACCAGTTTGATCAGGTCCAGATATAGTAGGTGTTATAGAACCGCCCATAGGATCCATGGTTTTAAGGCCCAAACTATTTACATCAAAAGTTCTGTCGCTTTGCGGAACAAAAGCTACTGTTGCTGTAAATCTTAAATCGAACCGGAGTGTGTTTTTTGCTTTGGCCGAAGTGTACCAGCCAGAATTTAAACCTAAGCCAAAACCGTTTAACGCAGGAGTTAAATAGGCATTAGCTAATTTGCCTGCATCTTCGGGACTTCCTTTAATTAAATCAGAAACCTGATCTTGGGCAAAAACACCCAAAGGAAAGAAAAGAGAACCGATTAATGCACCTTTTTTCAGTAAATTGAAGTACGTCTTCATCGTTGTTTGATATATATTCAATTACGAAAATATATCATTTTGATTAGATACGGAAAAAAGTTAAGTATAATTTTTACGTTAGAGGAGAAGTTTTTCATAGCCAAACCATCATAGTAATACATCAAAAGCAAATAATAAGCCAAATTGTTTTTATTAATTATCAATTCGATAATTTATTTTTGCTGAATGGAAAAATATGCAATAGACCCCGAAGAAGAAGAGCAGGACTTGTATGAGCATTTCAATATTGTTGTGGATAAAGGACAGTCTTTGTTGCGTATTGACAAGTTTTTGATGCACCGTATAGAAAATGCATCAAGAAACAGAATACAAAACTCAATTGATGCAGGTAATGTACTGGTTAACAAACAAACCGTAAAATCAAGTTATAAGGTAAAACCTTTAGATGAGATTTCTATTGTATTTGCACATCCTCCACGCGATACAGAGGTTTATCCCGAAAATATACCTTTAGATATTGTATATGAAGATGACGACCTGCTGGTGGTAAACAAACCTGCGGGCATGGTAGTACATCCAGGTTACAATAATTATACAGGAACCTTGGTTAATGCGCTTACTTATCATTTTACCCAATTGCCTACTTTACCTGGCAACGATGGCCGTCCGGGTTTGGTGCACCGTATAGATAAAGATACTTCGGGTTTACTGCTGATCAGTAAGAACGAGATTACCATGACCAAACTGGCCAAACAGTTTTTTGACCACAGCATTAAACGTAAGTACATTGCATTGGCATGGGGAGATATAGAAAACGATGGAAGGATAGAGGGTTATATTGGGCGCAGCCTTAAAAACAGAATCATACAGGATGTATATAACGATGAGACCAAAGGTAAGTGGTCTGTAACCAATTACCACGTTATAGAGCGTTTAAACTATGTTACTTTGGTTAGCTGCCAGTTAGAAACAGGTCGTACACACCAAATCAGGGCCCATATGAAACACATCGGGCATCCTTTATTTAGTGATGCCACTTATGGAGGTGATAAGATTTTAAAAGGTACAACGTTCAGTAAATACAAACAATTTGTAAACAACTGCTTTGAAATTATGCCAAGACAGGCTTTGCATGCGCAAACTTTAGGCTTTATTCATCCATCTACCGGAAAATATATGGAATTTGAAGCTCCTTTGCCGCAAGATTTCGCAAGCGTTTTAGAAAAATGGCGTAATTACGTTAAACAAGTACAGGATTAAATGAGCAACCCATATATTTTAATTAACGACGAATTTGTATTAAGTAACCATCCTGTATTAACTGCTAATAACAGGGCTTTCAGATACGGAGACGGCATTTTTGAAAGTATGCGCATGATCAATGGTAAACTACAGTTTGCCGAGTTGCATGCCGACAGGCTTAAGGCGGGAATGAAAACCCTTAAAATAGATGGTTATAATTTATTGGACGAGTATTTTCTGAAACAAAAAACAGCTGAATTACAAAAAAAGAACCGCTTGCAGGGAAATGTGCGCTACCGCCTAACTGTTTACAGAGGGGGAGCAGGATTGTACACGCCCGAGACCAATAAAGCGGGCTATGTACTGGAAGCAGAAAGTTTAGACAGCAATCACTATGAGCTCAATAAGAAGGGGCTTATTATTGATGTGTATGATGAATTGACCAAGCATATAGATAAACTTTCTAACTGTAAAACCATTAATAGCCTTTTGTTTGTGCTGGCTGGTATATACAAAAAGAAACACCGTTTAGATGAGGCGCTGATCTTAAACCACAGTGGTTTCTTGTGCGAGAGTATCAGTTCAAACTTGTTTGTAGTTTATAAAGATCAGATTTATACACCTTCATTAGAAGAAGGTTGTATTGCCGGTATAATGCGTACAGTGGTAATGCAACTGGCTAAACAGAATGATATTCAGATTGTTGAGGCGCAGATCAATCCGCAGATACTTACCGAAGCCGAAGAGGTTTTTGTAACCAATGCAGTATCAGGTATAAGATGGGTAATGGGTTACGGGCGTAAGCGTTATTTTAACGAAAAAGCTAAATTTTTAAGTGCTAAGCTGAATGAAAGTTTAAGCTGATCTATACTTTTGAACCAAAATAATACTGATCTTCCATCGACTTAAAGAAGAGCCAGTTTTTGTCTGTAGTGAGTAGCGCAACATCTTCAATAGGCTGATCAAATAAAAGGTTTGCATGTTTTAACGCCTCGTTCAGTTTTATCTTAATAACGGGATAATAATACAGGTAGCATAAATAAAACTCCGCATCATCAGTTAAAACTCTTTCTTTTAAAGCTGTTTCTAATAAATCTCTTACATCGTCGCTTAAATACTGCTCGTCAAGAGGAGGTACAAAACGTAGCGGATTTTGTGAAGGAAAATTATGATATAGAGCTGTTTGTACCCAGGTTTCTTTATTAAAGTTTAACAGTTTGCTATCTAAATGATAAACAGATAATGGTGCTTCACTTAAAGCCTTTTGCCAGTAAACCAAAGTTTCGGGATCCCGGGCTTCTATTTCGTGTAGGCTGTGTTCAACTTTATTTTCAAGAATCTCATTATAAATGGATAACCAGCCCGAAATACGCATACTGATTTCTTTTTGTACAGCAATTTGCAATTGAAGTTGTTTCTTCTTCTGCTCAAGTAATATTTTCTGCTGATTATCCATATATTAACTAAGTGATCAGTTAAGTCTTATGCCACGGAGAAATTTATCTATACGCATACGCTTTTTACCTTCATATTGTACGTCTAATAGGTTTATATAACCATTCGTAGTGGCAACTTTAAGGTAAGTTTTGCCATCACTCAAAAAATCTCCCGGTTTAGCACTATGTTGTATGTATTCGGGTTTGACTTCAAAAACTTTCAGTAATTTATCCTGAAAAACCGTAAAAGCGGTGGGATAGGGGCTTAAACCTCTAATATGGTTGTAAATCTGATCAGTAGGCTGATTCCAGTTTATCTTGCAAAAATCTTTAAAGATTTTAGGGGCAGCTTTTAAGTCTGTACTTATGGATTGTGGCGTTTCATTGTAGGTATTATCGCGGATAGCAGCTACCGTTTTAACCACTAGTTTAGCACCGGTTTCCATTAATTTATCGTGTAAAGATCCCGCATTTTCATCGGGTTCTATGTTTACCTTTTCACTAAAAATTACATCACCGGTATCGATTTCATGCTTCAGAAAGAATGTAGTTACCCCACTTTCAGTTTCACCGTTAATAATGGCATGGTTAATTGGCGCTGCACCACGGTATTGAGGCAATAACGAACCATGTAAATTAATGGTGCCTTTTGGCGGCATATTCCACACTACTTCTGGCAACATCCTAAAAGCCACCACCACCTGCAAATCTGCTTTTAGCTCGCTTAATTCTGCTAAGAAATCAGGATCTTTCAGCTTTAAAGGTTGTAATACTTTTAAATTACGCGCTACAGCGTATTTTTTTACAGCACTTTCATTTAACTTCTGACCTCTTCCAGCCGGCTTATCTGCCGCAGTAACCACCCCAACAATATCAAATCCTGCATCTTTTAAAGCAGCTAAAGACGCCACAGCAAAATCTGGCGTACCCATAAAAACAATTCTCATGTTATGCTATAAATTTTAATTTGCAAATAAACCGCTTAAGGATAAAGCAGGTATTTTTTGCGCATTTCTTTATACTTACTCAAACCTGGTTCCCAGCTTTTTCTGATCTCGGCCTCAGATTTTCCATCAATAATCTGCTGACGGAAATCGCCAACACCTACCAATTTTTCTATGGTACCCATTTGGTTGCTCAGCTTAGAGTTAAAGAAATCTTCTTTACGGGGCGATTTTTGGTACAATTCAATTAACCAGCTTAGGTTGATCTGTTTGGTTTTTCTTAAGATAGAAGTATCGTAATTTCTTAAATCTATTCCATAACATACCTCATCTTTAAAAATAGGTGTTTCGGCCATACCTTTTATACCTGTTGGTGTAAACGAGAACTGGTAAATGCCTTTATAATAAGGCGCACCCAATATGGTGAAAGGAAATTGTGTACCACGACCATGGTTTACATAAATACCTTCAAATAAACAGGTACTTGGATATAATAGTATAGATTGTTGTGTATTTAGGTTTGGTGATGGTTTTACAGGCAGTACATAAGGCATATCGTGTGTGTAATTGGCATTTTTGATCACTTTGATCTTACACTTTAAACCGTCTTTTAACCAACCTTCGCCGTTTAACATCTGGGCATATTCACCTATGGTTAAACCATGTGCAATAGGTATAGGTTGTAGGCCAATGCCTGATTTGTATTTAGGATCTAAAATAGGCCCGTCTATCAGGTAACCGTTTGGATTAGGTCTGTCTAAAATGATCACTTCTTTATTGTACATTGCACCAGCTTCCATTACATGCTGCAAAGTATTAATATAAGTATAGAAGCGAACGCCAACATCTTGTATATCAAATATCAAAATATCAACATCTTCAAGGTTTTCTTTAGTTGGTGTACTATTCTTGCCATACAAAGAAACTACCTTTATACCCGTAGCTTTATCTACTGAATCATCAACATGAATACCTGCACTTGCATCGCCTCTAAAACCGTGTTCAGGGCCAAATATCTTAACAATGTTAACACCTAATTTCAGTAATGCATCTACTGTGGTTTCTTTACCGATAACAGAGGTAGGGTTAACTACCATACCTACTCTTTTACCTTTTAACAGAGGAAGATAAAGATCTGTTTGTTCGGCTCCGGTTTTAATGCCTTTTTCTACAGATTTACTTTTGTTCTGCTGTTTTGAGACAGGAGTTTTGTGTGAAACACCTTGTCCGCATGCAGAAAACACAAAAGCAAATAAACAAATTTTAAGTGCTGCAATAGTTTTGTTCATGATGAGTTTTTTAAACATTTATGTGTTAATTCAATTTTGAATTAGCATTTTTGCTAATATACAATTTATCGTAAAATTTTGAACTTCGAATATTTTATAGCCGGCAGAATATCCTTAAAATCAGAGCGTACTTTTTCGAAATTAATTGTACGTATAGCTATTATAGGTATAATGCTTAGTTTAGCAGCAATGATCTTATCTGTTGCGGTTATAAAAGGCTTTAAAACAGAAATCCAGAATAAAGTAAGAGGTTTTGTAGGTGATATACAGATTTACCGCTATGATTTGAACGGCTCGTTTGAGAAATCGCCGTTTATACCTAATGATACAACTCTAAAAGCACTTAAGAACAATAAAAACCTGCTAACTTATTATCCATTTGCGGTTAAGCCCTCTATTATTGTTGTAAATGGAGAAGTAGAAGCTGTTAATTACAAAGGTATAGATAGTTTATATGATTGGTCTTATTTGAAAGAGCATTTAGTGCAAGGCAGAGTCATTAATTTTACCGATAGCGCTGCTGCTATGAAAGAGATCCTGATCTCAGAATTTACAGCAAAAAGGTTAAAGCTTAAAGTTGGTGATAGCTTTATCATGCATTTTATACAAAATCCGCCTAAAAAGCGAAAAGTAACCATCGTAGGTATTTTTAACATAGGCATAGATAATTTAGATAAGAACTTTGTAATTGGCGATTTAAACCTCATCAGAAGGTTAAATAACTGGCAATCACAAGAAACAGGAGGAATAGAAGTAAAGGTTAGGGATTTTAACCAGTTAAAACTCATAGCAGATCAGGTTTATCATGATCTGGAGCTTAAGTTAAGATCACGTTCGGTAATGGAAAGCAGTCCTGAAATTTTTAACTGGCTTTCTTTGTTAGATGTAAATACTCAGGTTTTACTAGTGTTAATGATGATTGTAGGCTTAATTAATATGATTACGGCGCTGCTCATCATGATATTGGAGCGTACCAATATGATCGGCATGCTTAAAGCAATGGGTGCAGGTAATGCCAGCATTATGAAAATATTCATTTATAATGCTTTGTATCTTATTGGAATAGGCCTTGTATTAGGCAATATTTTGGGTATCGGTATAGGTATTTTACAACAACAAACCCATTTTATAAAATTAGATCAGGCCAGTTACTACCTTTCTTTTGTTCCGGTAGAATTTCATATAATGGATATCTTACTGTTGAATATAGGAACAGCCGTTATTTGTACATTGGTACTTTTGGTGCCAGCTATGCTCATTGGTAAAATCAGTCCTTTAAAAGCGATCAGATTTAAATAAACCTTCTAAAGGATCTTTTAATAAAATTAGAGAAGCTTGCGCATGGCCATACAATAGCCATAATGTAAACCATCATGGTTAGAAACCAAAGTAACCACATCTTTAATATTGTTCAGCGTAAAGTTATAAGTGGCAATGTTATAAGTTTTAAATTGATCAAACTTATTGGTTTGCAGATCTGCTTCGAGCTGGTCTATATTAGCTAAAAGATAATGTTTGATTTCTTCAATTTCAGCTTCATTAATAAAACTTTCGGGTTTAGAGCCATGTCTGTATTTCTCTATCAGTATATCGTTAACTAAGCAGGGGTTTCCGGTTAATCTGTAGCTTAATAATTGTTGGCTTACCATAATGTGCCCCAAATGCCATGCAATATTGTTATTAAAACCTGTTGGGATTTGATTAAGCTGTTCAATGGTAAAGCTTTCCGTAAATTCTATGAATTTTTTACGTGTGGCTCTGATTAATGCAAGTGTAGTATTCATGGTTAAATGGTTTTAAATAAACAAGGGTGTTCATTAGCCTTACGTCATTGTGTACCGGATACGGAATCTTCAACCAAAGATCCTGAAACAAGTTCAGGATGACGATAAATCCAATAGAACACCCTCATCTAAAATCTATGTGCAAATTTAATTATTTAGCCGATGTAGGTTTTGCATTTTTTACGTAGGTATCTAACCAGCGGTTAGTTTCCCAGAGCATGTGCATAATATTTTCTTTAGCACGATAGCCATGAGCTTCATAAGGTAAATATACAAAGCGTGTAGTACCACCATGACCTTTAATTGCATTAAATAAACGCTCGCTATTGATAGGGAATGTTCCCTGGTTATCGTCCATTTCTCCGTGGATTAATAATATAGGGGTTTTAATTTTATCTGCATAGCTAAACGGACTCATTTCATAATACAATTGCGGGGCCTGCCAGTAAGTTCTATCTTCATTTTGGAAACCAAAAGGTGTTAAAGTACGGTTGTATGCACCGCTTCGAGCAATGCCGGCTTTAAACAAGTTGGTATGGGCCAATAAGTTTGCAGTCATAAATGCACCGTAACTGTGACCTCCAACAGCCATTCTGTTTCTGTCGCCAACACCCATTTCACTTAGTTTGTTAATCGCAGCTTCGGCATTTAATTTCAATTGTTCAACAAATGAATCATTAGGTCTTTTACCTTCTTTGGCAACAATAGGCATTTCGGCATTGTCTAAAACTGCATAACCTTGCGTAACAAAGAAAAGTGGTCCGCCAGAACTTACCATAGTAAATTTATTTTCAGAACCACGTACCTGTGCAGCATCATTTGCAGAGTTAAACTCTCTTGGGTATGCCCAGATCAGTACAGGTAAAGGTCCGTCTTTATCTTTGTTGTAACCTTTAGGCAGGTATAAATCTCCGGTTAGATCAATGCCATCAGCACGTTTGTAAGAGATTTTTTGCTTGCTAACACCATCTAAAGCAGTGTAAGGGTTCGTAAAGTTGGTAATCTGTCTGTCGGCAGTTTTTAAAACCAGGTTTTTGATGAAATAATTAGGAACATCGGTTTTACTTTCGCGTCTGGTTAATAAAACAAGTTTCTGAGGATCCAATACATCGGTTACGGTTTCAAAACTACCTTCTTGGCAGCGCCATAAAATTTCAGATTTTTTGGTGTTTAAGTCAAATTTTGCCAAAAAAGGTAAATCGCCTTTAGGAGATGCGCCCGTAGTATTGTTTAATAACAACTTGGTTCCATTATCGGTAGTTAAAATTACCTGACGTCCAAATTTATTTTTTTCGGTTACAGGACTGCCCGGGTTATTGTAAGCATCTGTGGTATTTAATTCGTACAGTGTTTCTAAAGTTCCTGTACTGGGATTAAAACGATTTAATTTGCTGGTTTGATTGGTTCTCGATATTTCTCTAACCAAGGCTAAAGTAGCGTTACCCCAGCTTGTACCTGCATAACGGGTTTTGGTTTTGAACAATTCTTTGGCCGATCCGTTAAAAGGTGCTTTTAATTCATAAACAGCATCATGGTATTCTACTTTCTTTTTGATCAATCCGCTGTCAAGTGGCTGTGCCCAGGTGATGGTAGCCGCCTCATCATCACGCCAGTCAAAGTTTCTCGGAACGTTCTGTACGTTATCATAACCCGAAGGGCGGACTTCTGTAGAAGGCAGATCTGCCAGTTGTTTTACCATTTTACCACTTCTGTCAATGATTTTAACTACAGAAGGGAAACCTCCGGCAGAAACTAGATAAGAGAAAGGTTTTTTAATAGTGCGTACTAAAAAGTAATTTTTATCGGGTGATAAAGATACCGAACTATAAATAGCAGGTGAACCGATAGGTGTTTCAACGCCATTTTTATTTTGTACTAACTGAGATGTAGCAAAGAATTCAAATAATTGCTCATCATAAGGTGATTTAATTAAATCTTGTATGGTTGCGCTTGGTGCAACTTTACCTAAATTTTCTTGTACGGTAGGACCTTTAGGTGCCAACGGACGGGCAGGAGCCATGCTGGCAGCTTTAGTGGCCACCTGGTAAATAAGGGTTTGATCATCTACCCATATAATGCTCGAGCCTAAAATAGCATTTAAAGGTTGCTTATTAACTTTAGCAGCTTTTCCGGTTGCTACATCAATTACATAAAGGTCAATTCTGTTCTGACCTGTTTGTGTAAAAGCTATTTTGTTTTCGCTTGGGTTCCAGCGTACGTTACCCGCATATAATGTGGCAGGTAAACCTGTAATGGCTACAGTTTTTCCTGTTTTAATGTTCTTTAAACTGAAATTGTTGATAAAAGTCTGGCGGCTTGGCGAGTAATTGTTTGGATTGATACGCATACCTGCAATTTTGTACTCGGGCATAGCCAGTTCTTCAATAGAAGGATAAGGATTTCTTTCACTAAATAAAATCCATTCGGCCTTGCTGTCTATACTTACACCGGGTGTAGGTTTAGCCAACAGTAAGTCCACAATTTCTTTGGCCGGCTTTTGGTAAGTAATTGCATCCTGAGCAAAACTGTTGCCTGCCAGCGCAATCAAAAATAAGCTTAGTAGTTTTTTCTTCATTTCAATTAAATTGAGTTGGTTAAATTTAATATTATTCAATTCAAATTCTGGTTTTGTATCAATAATTTGATAGAAATCATAAGTGCCCTAAAAAAACAATCTTAAACACGATTTTAAGTTTTTAGGCTCACGGAGGAACAAATTTTATAATTTAGCTCCGAATGTTAGAAATAGTTTATCAGGATAATGACCTTATTGCTATCAATAAACCGCATGGTTTATTGGTTCATCGCTCTAAATTAGCCAACGATGCCAAAGAATTTGCTTTACAGTTGCTGCGAGACCAGATCGGAAAACAGGTAAACCCTGTGCACCGGCTCGATAGAAAAACCGGAGGTGCACTCTTGTTTGCTTTCTCTAAAGAAGTAGAGATTGAAATGCAGAAACAGTTTCAGGAAGGTTTGGTAGAGAAAAAATATCTGGCTATAGTAAGGGGATTTACACCCGATGAAATGGAAATAGATTATCCTTTGGCGAAAGAGAATGGAACTTTGCAGGAAGCGTTTACAATGTTCAGAACTTTGCAACAATCAGAAATACCGGTAGAATTTGGAAAACACCCAACCGGGCGATATAGCCTAGTTGAGGCGAACCCAAAAACCGGAAGAATGCACCAGTTGCGCAAGCATTTTGCTCATATCTTTCATCCCATTATAGGAGATCGGCCTCATGGCTGTAATAAGCAGAACCGATATTTTAAGGAACGTTACCAAATGGATACCATGCTTTTGCATGCCAGTTCTTTAAAGTTTGTACATCCCGTTACTACAGAACCTGTTCATATTACTGCCAGTGTACATCCCGAATTTAAACGTGCGGCTGCTATTATGAGCTTAAATTTAGGAACATTGCATAATTTTTCGGATAAATAGCGTTATTTACATTATGCTAAAAAAGATTATCCTCGCCGCTATAGCCCTCTCTTTAAGTGCCTGTTCATCTATTTATATGCCTGTTGTGCCCAACACACCGATGCTGAGTAACCAAGGCGAATTCTCTGCCGCAGCACACATTTCTTTAAAAGGAAATTTTAATGTGAATGGCGCATACGCTGTTGGAGATCATTTTGCAGTTATTGGTAATGCCGCTTATCTTAACAGCGAGAAATATAGCAAAGATCTTGAACATAGCCTTTACGAGATAGGAGGAGGGTATTTCAGGAATTTTGGCCCGGATAATAATCGCATTTTAGAAGTTTACGCAGGCTTGGGTAGTGGTAAAAATATCAAAACTTCTCGCACTTATGATAACAAAGAAATGCTCTTAGCTACAGATGTGCAGCATGCCCTTTATAAAAAAACCTTTTTACAGGTAAATTACAGCTCAAAAAAAATAGATACCGTACGTGTGTTTGGTACACAGCTTAAACTAAATTACGGTATGGCGTGGCGCTTAAGCTACGCAGAAACCAAAGATTTTACCATTAATAATATAGCTCAGGCTAACGAAGATAATATATTTATAGAGCCTGTTTTTTTTACACGTATGGTGTTGAGCGATGAATTTCAATTGCAATATACCACAGGCAGTAATATTGGCTTAAAGAGCAGAAAGTTCTTAAATGCAGGTTATTCTATATTTACTATAGGTGCTGTTTTAAATATAGGCAAGAAACCTAAAATTAAGTAAATACTTCTTATTTTTATGGTATGCAATACTTAAGGTTAGCTTTATTTTTTACGCTGCTGTTTGCAAAAACTGCCATGGCACAGCTTACGCTATCGCAAAAAATAGCAAGCTTTAAAACTCTTAAAATAGATACGGGTGTAACCTTAACCATAGATGAACCTGCGAGCTTCAATTATAAAAGGCCTTTAAAAGTTATTTTATACGCCTTACCCAATGGAAATACCACGTCTCAAACCTTTGGAAAGAAATTAAGTAACAATGATGACTGGCATTTTGATATACAACATATTGGTGCACAAACTGCTTTTATACGAGAAACGGATAAACATAGCAATTATGTGGTAGTATACGCAGAGAATGATCTGAAAAGTTGGCCTGCGTGGCGAAAAAAATATAAAAATGCCGATCAAGTTATTGCCAACATTGTTACATCCTTGTATGAAAAGTATAAGAATTTTAATCCTGAAATTTACTTAACAGGACATAGCGGTGGTGGAAGTTTCATTTTTGGATACATTGGCGCAAATAACCAGATAGCCGATTATGTAAAAAGAATAGGCTTTATAGATGCCACTTATGCTTACAATGGCCCTCAACATAAGGATAAATTGCTTAACTGGCTTGAAGATAAAAATAAAGCATTACAGATTATAGCCTACAATGACAGCGTTGTTGTTCTTAACGGTAAACCTCTGGTTTCACCTAAAGGTGGTACATGGTACAGAAGCCAGCTTATGGCCAAAGATCTTGCAGAGAAAATTAATTTGTCTAATTTGAACCTGAGCGACAGGATGAGTTTTTTTAATAAGAACCATACGATAGATTTTGTATTGATTAAAAACCCTGAGGCTAAGATTTACCATACCAACCTGGTAGATAAAAATGGTTTTATCAGCCTGATTTTTAATGGCACAAAATTCAAAAGCCGTAATTATACTTTTTGGAGTGATAGAGCTTATTCAAAGTACATTTCAGACTAGAGTACGTTTAATTAGTGATCCGTAAGATTATACATATAGACATGGATGCTTTTTATGCTTCTGTAGAACAACGCGATTTTCCGCAATACAGAGGTAAACCTTTGGTTGTGGGCGGTACACCCGAAGGAAGAGGTGTTGTAGCCACAGCCAGTTATGAAGCGAGAGCTTTTGGCGTACGTTCTGCAATGCCTTCAAAAAAAGCACAGCAGTTATGCCCGTATGCTATTTTCGTTTACCCCCGATTTGATGTGTATAAGCAGGTTTCCAGGCAGATCAGAGAAATATTTAGCCGTTATACAGACCTGATAGAGCCTTTATCATTAGATGAAGCTTATTTAGATGTAACAGAAGATAAACTGAACATTGGTTCGGCTATAACCATTGCAGAAGAAATTAAAAAAGCGATTAAAGAAGAATTGAACCTTACTGCTTCTGCGGGTGTTTCTATCAATAAATTTGTAGCCAAAATAGCTTCAGACATGAACAAACCGGATGGTTTAACTTTTATAGGCCCTTCCAAAATTGAAAAATTCATGGAAAAACTACCGGTAGAAAAATTCCATGGCGTGGGTAAGGTTACGGCAGAACGCATGAAAATGCAGGGTATACGCAAAGGTAGCGACCTGAAAAAGCTTAGTGAAGAACGTTTAATGATCCTTTTTGGTAAGTCTGGAAAGTTCTTTTATAACATTGTAAGAGGAATAGATAACCGGGCGGTAAAACCTGATAGAGAAACTAAATCTATCAGTTCTGAAGACACTTTTAGCTACGATCTGGATAAGGGAAGTGAATTGTATGAACAGGTATTGCGCATTACGCAATCTGCTTTTAAAAGACTTAATCAATATCGTTTATATGGGCGAACATTGACTGTTAAAGTAAAATTTGCTGATTTTAAGCAAATTACCAGAAGTATTTCTTTTGATCATCCGATAACTGATGAAAACGAAGCTTATCTTAGGGCTAAAACATTGATAGAAAATGCAGATTTTGAAGGCAAATCTGTAAGGCTAATAGGGGTAGGTTTCTCTAATTTTCACGAACCTAAAATGCGAAACAGGGTAGAAGAGCAAAAAGAACTTTTCTAAAAACCATTTAATCTTTTTCTATTGTTTATTGATGGTAGATACTTATAGGTTTAAAGTTTAATTATACCTTAACACCTACTTAATGTATTGATTTTATATTCGTTACAAAACAAGAGAAGATGAAAATCAACTTTATTTTAATCGCAGTAGTTATTGTAGCCCTATTGGGTTTTATTTACTATGTCATCAGTAACAATGATGAGCAAAATGAAGAGATGAAACGACTGGCTAAAAAATCGCTATTTAAAAAAGACAAAAAAGCTAACACTTAGTATTGCTTATTTTGGCAATTCTGGCTGCCTATCTTTCCATGGCGTGGTGCTGATCGCATATAAAAATGATATCACGGCATCTCTTTCGGCCTTGCTTAGTTTTAATCCTCTTAGCAGCTTATCATTTTTAGGCAATAGAGGATCATTAACCTGCTCTGGTTTAACATTCTGAACAGGCATACCTACATTATACATATTCATTACCCCTTCCATATCAGGAAATAATCCATTATGAAACCAGGGAGCGGTACGCATCACATTACGTAAACCAGGTGTTTTGAATTTACCCACATCTTCAGGTTTTTTGGTAATATTATAAAGGCCCAGATCTTCATGCGAGTGGCCATAATAGGTTAAGCCTACATTGTGAAAATCAAAATCAGTAAATAAAGGGCCATTATGACAATTTATGCAACGGGCTTTGGTTCTGAAAAGGTGTAATCCCAAAACCTGCTGATCGGTAAGCGCTTCTTTTTTACCTTCCAAGAATCTGTCGAAATCGGTTTTGCGGCTCACGATAGTACGCTGATAAACGGCCAATGCTTTTAATATGCGTTGATTGCTAACCTTATCAGTACCGAATGCAGCAGAAAAGAAAGGCTTGTAACCTTTTATTTTACTTATTTTTTTGGCTAACTGCTTTAAATCTTGGTGCATTTCTATTTCACTGCTTATCGGTCCTTCAGCCTGTTGTTCTAAACTATCGGCTCTGCCATCCCAGAAAAGCTTTTTTTGTGCCCATACATTCTCTAAAGATATGGCATTGCGTTTATTAGGCGAGTGATCGTGTCCAATAGAAACCTCTCGGCCATCAGCCCAATTTAGATCAGGAGCATGACAACTTGAGCATGAAATTTGATTAGATGAGGATAAACGTGGATCAAAAAATAACAGCCGGCCTAAATCAACAATCTTTTTGATGGAATCATCTTTTAGATTTATAGGAGAAGGGGGTAATACACCCAATTCTTTCCAATTTACGCCTTTATCTACATTAGGAGCAGGCCATTTATCTGGAGACTGGCTATAGATTTTACGTAAACTATCAGGTGTAAGCTCGTCGCCTCTGATAAATTCGGTACTTCTGAAAGAAACAAAAAATAAAATTCCAAGAACTGCAAACAGCCCTGCAAATGCCTTTTTCATGTGTGTCAAAAATAAATATTTAATCCCAAATTACAGGAGATAAAATTCTTACCAACCTGATTAAAACTATAATCACTAAGCTGGTTTTTTACCGCCAATTGGCGGTAAAAATCTGCATCTGCAGTAATGGCCGATCTGAAATTTTTAAATAGATTAGCCGTGATATAATGAACAGAAACAGATGTTTTTAAAGCGTTGCTACTGTAAAACTGGTAATCCGGAAAGATAACATCATGTGTAAAAATATTAATCTGTAGTGGATCTATGCTCAATTCATTTTGCAGAGGTGTACGGTATCCTAACTGTAAGCCTAATTTTAAACGGTCATTATTTTTAAAGTTCAGGTAAGCATTATATAATAAATTGGGTTCAAAAAGTGTATACTTCAAACGATGTTGGGTTGCTATATCATGCTTATTTAGATGGTTATAATTTAAATTTAAACCAAACTCATTGGTTTTTTTATTAAAATGGTCTAAGCTGATCAGGTATTGTAGATTAAAGTTTTGTGCCGAATACTTGTAGTTTATAGCATAAAAAACAATATTCACATCGTTACTTTGCTGCTGATTATAGGTAAGCTGTAATTGTTGTTGTATGTTTTTATTCTTTTTATCCATTTGTAAAAAGGCATCATACTTTTCTGTATCATAAAAAGATACGTACGATTTCCTTACAGATTGATCTAGGTCTTTGTAATTGTCTTCAAGTATAGTTTTATAACCTATAGCAGCTCTTAAATGGTAATCAGCAAAAGAAATGGTATAAGTTAAGCCTAAACCATATTGTTTATCTAATCTTTTTAATGGGTTCTCATTCTGACTTTTGGTATAATAACCATAACCTTGCACCAAGTAATTTATTCTATCAGGATATCCGCCACCTCGATAACCGATGTTTTTATATGAAATACCCATCGTTTCTGTACCGTAACCCCATAAGGCATTTATGCCGATAATACCTTTACCGAAACGGTATAATACTTCTGGCTTGATCTGAAACTGGTAAGTATTTACCTGTGGCCTTGGGTCAACAGATCTGGTAGCTGAATTGTACAGGTAATTTAAACCTGTTGCAAGATATACCTTATTCTTAATGAGATTATAAGATAAGATACCACCTAATTCATACTTAAAACGTTCATAGCTGCCAGCTTTGACAGAACCATAATAATAAGGTTGATCATCTTGTTCAAGCCCTTTTGTAGTCCATGATAAACTGTCTTGCCATATTCTTGCAAACTTGAAATAGCCTGTAGTTTCAAAACGTCCAAATTTGTTAAAGCCTTCAGATACGAGACCCGCCTGATGTGTGATGTGAGCCTGTTGAGCTTTTCTAAAGCCACCATTTGAATAATCATAATCAAGGGTTATTTTTCCGCTTAGGTTCACAGGAGTAACCAATAAAAAATTAGCGTTTTGCTGAGCCCCGGATAAAACATTGCCTGATTGCTGGTACAGGTATAAACTATCGGTTAAAGATTGCGCGTAACCTTTAACCGATAGTAAAATAAAACATATTATAATGATCTTCTTCAATGTTATTTAAAAACTGATTTAGTTACGTCAGGTATATTTAATTCATCAAAATCATTGGCAGAACTGTTGGTATCTTTTAAGATCTGACGTCCGTTTACCACTTTTGCGGTTTTACGTATTAGGGATTGTGAAGAGTACTGCCCTTTAGATACAAACTTAAACGTTGCGTCTAACTTTGCATTAAATTTTTTAGGTATCTGATTAGCTTCTAAAGGAGGTTGTATTTCTACGGCATCAAAAATTTCATTCAACGGGATTTGGTAATACTTATCTGTAGAGGTTGTAATTACTTTTATATCTGGAGCTGCATATCTTTTCCAGGACTGAATATCTCTTGTGGTTTTAAACAATAATAAGGCTTCACGACCTGTGGCATCTAAAATCAAATCTTTGTTTGCCCTTATGTCAATGTTAACCATATTAGGAACGGCTGGGTTATCAATATCAGAAGCTAATGGTGTTATACCCGGATAATTGCCCAAATAAACTTCAAAATCTGCTTTGCTTAAATCAATGGTTAAGCTGGGATCTTTAACAGAAATACCTTTGCCGTCGTTTCCTACATAAGGTGTTTTATGATTTAGTGCAGTACCTGCAATGATGATACTTTCACCAGGCTTAACAGGGTGATCTTTACCACTGCCTGGAATCATAAATATGTTTTTGGCGTATACGTAATTATTGTTGGCATCAGGATCATTCATATCAATAGATTTGGTCCAATCATATTGTTTAGTTGCTACTTGATAATACCCTGTAGTTAAATCTATAGCACTTAATTTAGAATTAGTGCCATAAGCCTGAACAAAATAAAGGCTGTCTGCATAAAGCACCTGATTTGAATTATTATAGATTTCAATAAACTGATCTCTGAACGAAGCACCATTACTGGTATGTGAACCCGCATAATAGATTTGCTTAAATACCCAGTCGCCAATTTTTCCAGTGTTTAAGGCTAAAGACAAACTATTTACATTTTGTATAATGTTCTGAGATTTTAATAGGCCATTAAAAACTACATCATTTTCGGTAAAAATGCCAACGTAAGTAGTATAATCAGCAGCTTTTATGGTAAGTGTAGCTTCTATATCGTAGTTTCCCGGCGATATTTTATCTATCGAAGCCTTGCCATCAGCATCAGATTTTATGGTTGTAACCAGACCGTTTGCCAAATTGGTAAGTTTGATTTCTGCGTTAGCTAAAGGTAAGGCGTATTCTCTTAAAGATTGATCAAAAGATACATTTACATTTAAAGCAACAGGTTTTAGATCTTCAAATGCATTCCTTTTACAAGCAGTGAATATGAATAACAATGTGGCTATCAAAAAATAGAGTTTCTTCATTTTACTTAAAATTTAATGGATAATTCGGCCCCTATGCTTAAAGGGTTTAAATAAGAATAAGATTTATTGTTTTTCGGATCGTAATAATTGGCTTTTAAATTGAAAACGTTATATGCATTCACTGAAAAACGAATATTGTTTTTCAGTTCTTTAGCTAAACGCATAGAAACATTGGCATAAGAAAAAGGTAATTTAGCCTGTGTTTCAAGGTCTGCTGATCTTGTTAAATGTCCATAATCCGGATTGTTGGGATCAAAGTTATCAATAGGGTAGCGGTTACCATAACTGTCTAAATAAGCTTTAGGATAAGCATTATCGCCTTTTATAAGTTGGTTTTTTAACCATACAAAATCAAAGTACAGGCTAACAACCAATCCTAATTTAGGGATATGCGTATCGCTATTTAATTTATATGTGAACGCTTTATTGATACTCTCGCGTGCATCATATATGGCATACCATGCTTTTTTGTTGGCAAGAATATCAGCATCGCTGGCTTTTGCTATAAGCTCATTGGAGTTATAAAAAGAGCTATAGGTATAGCTACTGTTAAATGAGAAACTGGTTTGTATTGCAGTAATCTTTTTAACGCTTATAAACAATTCAATTCCGTTATTGCTTGAACTCACATTATTTGTAATTACGCTATTAGCTAAGCCTCCTTTTAAAGTATAAGTTCCTGTAGGCTGGTAAACGGGCTTTTGGTTATTGGTAATATTATAAGTATAATCTGGAACCATTATGCCAAAATATTGTGACTGACCAGCAAACCCATTTTTATTATTTTTTAAATAACCGTTTACAGAAGCATTAAATAATGGGTGACTATAACTTAAACCTATTTCTGCCTGATTACTTTGCGATGGTTTTAAGCTTGAATTATCTGGCAAATATTTATAGGTATAAACCAAAAATAAGCTGTTTCTGACATCGCCTGTATAAACATTAAGAATAGGAAGATCAAAATAAGTAGGACCCGGATAACGGTAAGCCATAGTAGGCGCTTTTGTAGCTATACCGTAAGCAGCATTAAAGCTAAGATTTTTACTAATCGAATAGTTGGCATTGATACGAGGCTGTAAAGTACCATATCCATTTTGAATATCATAACGTAAACCTGCATTAAACCTTAAATTTCTATTAAATACCTTGATATTAAAACGGTCTTCAAGATAAATGCCCGAATTGATTAGATCTGGAAGTAATTCAAAATCATAAGGCCGTTCATTTTTATAACCCTGGCTAATAAAGCGAGGTCTTTCAGGGTCAAACAATACGCCTTTGCCTTTATTAGAGGCAATGGATATACTCGCACCATAAGAAAGGATATGTTTAATTTCTCCTACATTGAAATGACTGGAGAAACTGATATTACCATTAAAGTTTTTAGGTTTTCCTACAACCTGATCAACAGCAAGATAATTGCCCGGTAAATAATAACCTTCATAAACACCTGTGGTATCTTTATTGGCCATGGGTTTTACATTACCATTTAAATACCATTGACTATAACTGTCTTGAAAACCCATATCCAAGCCGGCATTAAGGCTGATACTTTTAATAACCTTACTGTTCAATTGCCACGATAAGCGGTTGGAAATAGCAAAACGTCTGTTTTTAGAATAGGCCATCTTCTCGGTTCCATCGTCTGGATCTCTTTTGGCATCATCCAATTTTTCACTATAATCTAAGGAAATGGTATTTTTTATGTGATGATTAAAATAAATGGTATGCATTATTCCACCAGAAACACGATTGTATTTTTTCATATTATCGCGTGGATCATCATTGCTCACTAAGTAATTGATATTGGTATTTAAAAAACCATATTTTTCAGGGAGCTTAAAACCTTTAGTTAAAGAGAAATTGGTAGAACCATTGTTAATGCGTGTATTAAACATAAATGGGGTTTTACCAGCCTGACGGTTAATGATAATAGCACCATCCGTTAAATCTCCATATTGAGCAGGAGCCACTCCTGAAATTACTTCTATGCTTTCAATATTGTCTGCAGGAATTTCCCTAAGATCCAGTCCGCCAAAAGTTACATCGTAACCTACATTATTGGTTCGGTCTGTAATGGTAGAGTTACCTAAACCATAAGTACCCACGTTCTTAGCCTGCATATTGGCATTATTGTTTTGTGCTAAACCATCTATAATAATGGCTATGCCCATTGCATTATTATTAGCTGCATTTCCAGACGCCTCACTTCTTAGGGTTAAATTTTTCGGACTTTGCAAATCAACAGGGCTGTACAGCTTGCCTGGTAATCCGTTTAATATGTCTGCTAAACTAAAAGCCTGAGCTTGTTCTATGGCTTGTCTGTCAAATAAAACAGATGAGTTAGAAAGATTAGTTGTTTTTTGTACAGCAGAGACCTGAACCTCATTTAAACTCAAGTTCAAATCCAGTAGCGTTATGGGAACATAAAATTTTTGGGTTACACTACCAACACTTATAGTTTTATCAAACTTTTCTTTACCCACCATGTTGGCTTGTAATTTGAAAGATTTGATTTCTTTAGCATCAATAATGAAAGAAAACAATCCACCTTTATCCGTATAAGTAATTCTATCAAAATCTGGCAATCTTACGGTTACATATTCTAAAGGCACTTGCTTATGATCTGTAATCTTACCCTGAATGCTAATTTGGGCAAGAATTGCATGACTGTTTAAGACGAAAAATAAAAAGTATAAGTATTTATTCAATTTAGACTAATTATAAACAAGTGACAAAATTGAAGAAAATAGTTTGTTAAAACAAATTATTTAGACTAATTCTAATTAACTTGACTGAGTTTCTTACTTAATACTTGAAAACGCCAGAATAAGAGAATAGAAGCAGCAAGCAGGCCAAAAGTTAAACCATACCATATACCTTTTACACCAACACCATGATAAATACCTACATAATAACCCAAAGGAATGCCAACTACCCAATAAGATAAAAACGTAATGAAAGTGGGAATATTTACATCGCCAATACCACGTAATACGCCTAAACCTACCACTTGTGTACCATCAAACAGTTGGAAAAAGCCTGCAATGATCAAAAGCTGTGCGGCAAGGCCTACTACCATTTTATCATCGGTAAAAATGTAAGGTAAAAATTGGTTAGCACCTATAAATAAAATGGCTGTAAAACCCATAAATAAAAGCACCACATGGTAACTGGCTATGGCCGAGTAGCGTAGGTCAGTAAATTTTTTACCTCCGTAATTGTGGCCTGTTTTGATGGTTGCTGCAGATGCAATACCGCTTGCCAGCATATAGGTGAATGCAGCTAAGGATAAAGCTGTAAAATGTGAGGCCTGCTCAACTTTTCCTATAGTACCAATCATGATACCAGCACCACTAAATGCACTGATCTCAAAAGAATATTGCATGGCAACAGGAGCACCTAGTTTAATGATTTCTTTTATTTTTTTGAAATTGATCGCCTTAAATTCAAAGTAACCTAAGTAAGGAATAAAGCGTTTTGAATTAAATACATAGCTACCCATAGCTATAGCCATGGCTACACGATCTATTAGAGTGGCATAACCTACACCTCTAACGCCCATGGGCTCAATGCCAAACATACCTTTTACAAAAACAATCCCGAAAATAATATTTACAATATTACCCCATATAGAAATAGACATGGCCTGTTTGGTAAAGCCCAGACCCTCAGTAAACTGTTTAAACGATTGGAAAATCATTAAAGGGATAATAGAAACTCCCATTAACCTTAGGTAAGGTTTAGCATGCTCAACTACATCGGCAGACTGTCCTAAATGATTAATTAGCGTAAAAGAGACCAGATAAACCAGCGCCACTAAAATGATAGCAAAAATAAAATTGATTAAAATACTGTTTGCCAAAAGCCTGCCGCACTTTCCATAATCTTTACTTCCATTTGCCTGTGCTATTAAAGGTGTTAAGCCGTATGAAATACCCAAGCCCAAAACCAGTATGAGCATAAAAAGGCTGTTTACCAGAGAAACAGCGGCCAGTTGTACCGTTCCGGCAAAATGGCCTACAATAATACCATCGGCCATATGTACAAGAGTGTGTCCCAGTTGCGATACTACAATAGGAAGCGCGAGTTTTAGGTTTTCGTTATAATAAGGTTTGTATTTCTGGAATGAATAGCTAAGCATAAGCCTGCAAAAATCGTAATTTTAACCCAGATATCACGATAATTTTAATCGCTCAGGGTAAAATACTCTTCTTTTTCAGAAATATGTGGGCTTATACTTCCCATCAAAATGAGGTTAACGATTGTTTTTTGTGCATTTTTATAAGAACTTCTTGTAAGCTTTGCTAGCTCTTTTAAAGTAGCGCGGTGGCGATCTTTAAGGTGCTGCAAAAAGATTTTCTCCTGATTGGTATAGTTCAATAAATTGCTTTCTAATTTTTCTTTCTTAAGCACATCTACCAGAATTTTACTGGCCAGCATGCTTTTATCTTTTACTCTGAAATATACCCACCATTTTTGGTTATCATCTAAAGCGTAATGAGGCTTGGTATCACTTTGTTTGATTTTTGCAACCAATACAATTTTATGATCTACATATACCTCTTCAAACTCGGGTTCTATGGCGGGTTTACAGTAAACATGTGCCGCTTTGGTAATCATAAAGCGTTCTTCTTCTTCTGATTTTACACCTTTAACAGAACCATCATCGGCCACACCGATCAATAACATGCCACCCTGATTATTGGCAAAAGCAACCAGTGTTTTGGCAATTTTTTCGCAGCTGCTAATGGTTTTCTTGAAATCAACACTTGCGTTTTCACCTTCTAATATGAGCTTTCTGATGTTCATTAAATAGCTACGCGTTTGTTTTCGTTTGGATATTTATTTCTTAAATAAACCTCGTTCATAACTGTGGCACAAAGTTCACCCTGTTTGTTGTAAAGTTCCATAGGATAGGCTTTTACAAATTTTCCAGTTTCTGTAAGCGCTTTTTCGGCTTCCGCTATCATTTCATCTGTAATGGTAATGGTGAAGTACAATGCAGACATACCTGGCTTAATGTATTGTATAGAGGCACTTTTTAGCCACACCCTACATTTGTAACCCTTTCTTTGCATAAGCTGATCAAACAGAATGGCATAAAAGGGATCTGTGGCAGCATAGATAGTGCCGCCAAATATAGAGCCATTGTAATTCCTGTTTAAAAAGCTGTTGCTGATCTTTACATCAACTCCTCTAAAACCTTTATGAAATTTTCTAACCCAAATGCGTTGAAAAAGCAAAGGAGGATATAAACTTAACGCCCATTTAAGCGTTCTTTCAGATACCATCATGATGTTTAAATATCTGTAATTAAATTTAAGTTTTAAAAAACTGAAGTTAATTTTTAATTAATTTACGGTTAGCTGATAGAATTTAGATTAGGATAGTATGCTGGCTTAATTATCGGTTGTTCAATAACTTAAAATAACTTTAACATCAATAAAAACTATTAAAAAAGAGATAAAAAGAATATATTTATATGATGTTTGATAGCTTATGTTGCTGATATAGCATATCACTTTGTTATCTGTATTTCATGTAAAAAAATTATATGTCCTATAAAAAAGCTCAGAAAGAAGATGTTGCCTATATTTTGAATATACTGTCAACCATATATCCTATAAGCGAGGAACTTTCGGCTGCTTTTCATGAGAGAACAGTATTTTTGAAGCTCCCCAAAAACGAAGTGCTGTTAAATATAGGTGAGCGGTGCCAGTATATGTATTTCATCAAAAAAGGAGCTTTGATGGGGCAGACTATTCATAAGAAAAAACAGATTGTTACTTATATTTCGATTGATAATGAATTTGTGAGCTCCATTTCTGGTCTGCATGGTATAGTACCTTCACAAGAATCTATTATTGCGGTAGAAGATTCTGAACTGATAGCCATACATAATGATGATTTACAAGTATTGTTTCTTCAGTACTTTGATATGAACTTTCTCTTTAGGGTAATGGTAGAGAAATATTACCGCGATGCGCAGGAGCGAACCCATATTATTCGTGTAGGCAATGCTAAAGAACGTTACCTGTATTTTGTAAACACCAAGCCCGGTTACATAGAAAGATTACCACTGCATTTGGTAGCATCTATGCTGGATATGAAATTACCTACTTTATTAAAAGTACAAAAGCAACATCAGCTTTCTTTGCAAAAAGATAAAGAAACGGAAGAATGGTGCCGTAAAATAGAAGATTATATCATTAGTCAAGAGGCGTTCAGGTATCCGGATTTGAGTATGAAACACATGGCATCAGAACTATCCATTAGCGTACATAAGCTTTCGTCTATATTTAATAACACTTATCAACTTACCTTTTCAGAATTTGTGAATAGTTATCGTATTAAAAGCATTCAGAATGATATGGTAGATAAAGATATTATGCACAATTATACAATTGAAGCTTTGGCCAAAAAATCGGGTTTTGCAACACGAAGTGCTTTTTATAATGCTTTTAAAAAAGCGGTTGGTATCACACCTGTAGAATATCGGGACTCATTGTAATTTACTTTTTTGTCCAGTTTTATAAAACTGGACAAAGTTGTACGCTTAAAATTTATGGGCAATAAATGTGCGGTTTAACTTTGTGGTTAACCAAACTAAATTGTTTATAGATGAAAATAAATTTCTACTTCAAGCTTTTATTTTTTTTAACATCTTTTTTAAGTATAGGTACTGCCTTTGCCCAGTCCTCCTTAAATTTCGACGGTGTAAACGATTATGTACGTATTCCAAATGTTGTTTCAACAGCATCAGCCTTTACCATAGAATTTTGGATGAAGACTACGCAAACCGGTGTAAGTGGAACCCAGTGGTATAATGGTATCGGTTTGGTAGATGCAGAAATGGGCGGCGTAGCCAATGATTTCGGTATTTCATTGGTAGGTGCTAAAATAGCCTTTGGCATTGGCAATACCGATAAAACCATTTTTTCTAGCTCCAATGTAAATACAGGCAGTTGGGTGCACGTGGCCGCTGTGTGGAATGCGAATGCTGCCACTATGAAGTTGTATATTAACGGAGTATTGGAAGCTTCGGCCATAAGCGATGTACCCCAAGCCCAAAGAAATGCTCCCCCTGCAATTACCCTTGGTGCTATCAACACCCTTAACAATTATTACAACGGCAGTATAGACGAGCTCCGTATCTGGAATGTTGCTCTTGCACAACCTCAGGATAATATCAATTGCCCTCTTAGTATCGCCACGGGTTTGGTGGCTTATTACAGTTTTAACGATGGAACGGCAAACGGTAATAATACAATTGTTACCAAAATTGCTGACGGCACTGGTAATAATAACATTGGAACGTTAAACAATTTTACCTTAACAGGAAGCACATCCAATTTTACCGATAATGTAGTTTATCCTGCAACTGCTGTAAGCATCACCTCAAATACCACCAATCCTTATAACAATTACAATATTATTTTTACGGCTACCGCAGTAGCTGTGGGTTCAGATTGTACCTATCAATGGTACAAAAATGGCAGTCCCATTACCAATGCAACCAATGCTGTTTATGCTTCTGCTACTTTGGTAAATAACGACCAGATTTATTGTATTATCCGTTCTTCAACCGCTTGTTCTGCAGCGGCAGATTATCAAAGCAATACCATTACGTTACATAATGCAGCGGCTGTAAAATGGTATGTAAAAGCAGGGGCAACAGGTGGTGGAACTTCTTGGATAGATGCAGGCGATTTGCAAACTGTTATCAACAACGCCAATGGCAACGGCAATGAGCTTGCGGGCGATAGCATTTTTGTAGCCGCCGGAACTTATACATCTGCTGCCAGTTACAGTATGAAAGAAGGTGTGAAAATCTTCGGTGGCTTTCCTGCTGTGGGTAACCCCACATGGGCAAACCGTGATTATATAAACAATGTAACTGTGTTAAAAGGTAGTAACGGCAATCGTGTAATGCATAATAATAACAACGGGCTTACCAACGCCGCCCTGTTAGATGGTTTTACTATTCGGGATGGAGATATTAGTTATATAGGTTATTCTGCCGATTGGTTGGATTCAGGAGCGGGTATGCGTAACGATAATGTATCACCTACTGTACGCAATTGTATTTTTACCAACAATAAAGCAGCAGGAAATGGGGCGGGTGTATTCAATACCGGAGGTACACCCTTGTTTGTCAATTGTACATTCTCAGCCAATATATGTTCGTACCAAATAAATTCGAATGATGTGGGCGGTGGCGGAATGGCGAATAGAAACAGTATGCCTACTCTTATCAACTGTACTTTCTCCGATAACAGAAATTACTCTTCTTTTTCATCAGGCAATTCCGGTGGCGGAGGAGGCGCATTATACAATTATCATTCTGATGCGGTGGTTACTAATTGTACTTTTGCTGATAACACCGCTGGGTCTATGGGCGGTGCTGTTTATAACAGGGCGGCAAGTCCCGTATTTACGAACTGCCGTTTTTTGAATAATTATGGATATGAAGGTGGAGCGTTGCGCAATATAGAGGGCGGCGCCCTCGACCCCGGATATTCAAACCCGGTATATGCCAGCTGTGTGTTTGCTAATAATCGAGCCGCTACCGGAGGAGCTGTCTATAGTAGTGCAACGCTTAGTTCTCGTGGTATTGCTGTGTTTAGCAATTGCATATTTTATGGCAATACTACGCCCGATGCCAGCGGAGGTTGGGGCAGGGGTGGCGCTCTTTATAGCTCCCATGCCACCCATAAATTGATCAACTGTGTAATTACCTATAATACGGCAGCTGCCGATGCCGCAGTTATTTTTGGTCTTGCTGCAACAACCGATATCCGTAATACCGTAATAACCGGCAATAATGGTGGCGTTGTTTGTATGAACGATGGAGGAGGTAATACCTTAAATATTTACAATAGCTTGGTTCAAAGCTATACGCCCGGTAACAGTTCCAATACTAATAATGCGCTAGTATATTTATCTGCAGAAAATAATATTGAGAATACTACCAATCCACAGTTCGTAAATCTAGCCAATCCGGCAGGAGCTGATGGTATATGGGGAACCGCAGATGATGGTTTACAATTACAAGCCTGTTCGCCTTTGGTTGGCGCCGGAAATAATAGCTATATTACCGGAACTACCGATATAAGAGGTAATCAGCGTATTTATGGCAACACGGTAGATATTGGCGCTTATGAAAGTACCTACAATCAAAAAATAATCGTTAGTACAATGCAAACCAACAGCTGTTATGGCAGTGCTAATGGAAGTGCAACGGTAACAGTAAGCGGTGGCACACAACCCTATACCTATACATGGAGCAACGGCAGCGACAGCACCAAAGCGGTAAATTTAGCGGCAGGCAATTATAGCTGTATCATTACCGATGCCAATGGTTGCTCCCTTACCAAACACTTTACCATTACCGAACCTGCATCGGCCATGGTAGTGGATGCTACACAAACCAACGTGAGCTGCTATGGCAATGCTAATGGAACTGCAACGGTAACAGCAAGTGGTGGCACACAACCCTACACCTATACATGGAGCAATGGTGCAAGTGTTGATAAAATAACAGGTTTGACATCAGGTAACTATACTTGTGTTATCACCGATGCTGGTGGTTGCTCCATTACCAAAAGCTTTACTATTACCGAACCTGCATCGGCCCTGGTAGTGGATGCTGCACAAACCAACGTGAGCTGCTATGGCAATACTAATGGAACTGCAACGGTAACAGTAAGCGGTGGCACACAACCCTATACCTATACATGGAGCAACGGTAGCGACAGCACTAAAGCAGTAAACCTCACCGCAGGTAATTATATTTGTACCATTATCGATAAAAATGGCTGTGCGGCGGTTAAAACATTTACCATTACCCAACCCGATGAACTTGCGGCAGTTACCTCGCAGCAAAACGTTACTTGTAATGGCGGTAATAACGGCAGCGCAGCCATAACCGCCGTAAATGGTGGTACAGCACCTTATACATATAATTGGAGCAACGGTGCAACCACTGCAATCATTTCGGGCTTAGTAGCTGGTACCTATACCTGTACCATTACCGATGGTGTTGGCTGCTCTCTTGTTAAAACATTTACCATTACCCAGTCCGATGCGCTTACAACTTATATCGCTTCGCAAACTGTTGTAGGCAGTAAAACGGTAACCATTGGTGTAACAGGCGGTACACCGCCTTATACATATAACTGGGATAATGGCGCAACAACGGCCACCATTTCCGGATTAACTGCTGGTACTTATACCTGTACCATTACCGATGCCAACCATTGCGCTTCCGTACAGCAGTCGGTTACGGTTACGGAGCTGCCTGCAAACGCCACAACATTGTATGTAGACAGCAGTAGTGTTAATTTTGGGAGTGGCGGCAGTTGGGCTGATGCCGTAAAAACCCTAAGTGATGCTCTTATCATTGCCAGGCAGAACAGTAATATCACTACCATATTGGTGGCCAAAGGCACTTATTATCCTACAGGTTCGCAAAGCGGAACGGATAGAAACATTAGCTTTCTTATCCCACAGCGCGGTGGTATAAAAATATATGGTGGCTTCGCTCCGGGCGGTGTAGGAGGCTGGGCGGCTCGTACATTTCCATCCTCAGGAGGGATAGGGGGCTCTGTCCTCTCTGCCGACATTGGCAATGCCAACAGCAACACCGACAACAGCTACCACGTTATGGTGATTGCCGGTACAAGCGCTATGGCAGATAGTACGGTAATTGACGGCTTTACCATCACCAATGCCAATGGCAGTATTGGCAGTAGTTATTTGTACAATGGTATTTCCGTAATGGCAAATACCGGCGGTGGTATGGCGTTGTATAGTAACAATAACAAAACGCTTATCCGTAATTGTTCGTTCAAAAATAATATCTCTAACCAAGGTGCAGGGCTGTTTATTTTGGTGGCATCACCTGTGATACAAAACTGTTTTATACAAGGCAACATGGCAACCGACAATGGGGGTGCTATGAGCAGCTTCAGTTCATCAATGCCAATCTGCATTAATGTGCTGATGACAGGTAACAAAGCCAGTTACGGCGGTGCCATATTTGCTCATAACAGTAACAATACGCTCATCAACTGTACCGTTGCTGGTAATTATGCCATTGCCAACGGTGGTGGTATAAATAATAAGGGCAGTGCCAATACTACTATTAAAAACAGCATTGTATATGGCAATGTTGCCGCAGGTAATTTGCCCAATATCCGTAATGAAGAGGGGGGAAGTGCTAATCTGGCATATTCGTTAATTGAAAACAGTACGGGTACATGGCAATCTTCTTTTGGAACAGATAACGGCAGTAATACTTTTCTTAACCCTTATTTTGTAAACGCGGTTACCACTACCAACCAAAATACGCCTAATACCACAGGCGATTACAGTTTACAATCTATGAGCAATGCCGTTGGAGCCGGCAATAATAATTTTGTTCCTATGAATATTGTTACCGACATTGTTAATGTTGTACGTATTCAGCAAAACAGGGTAGATATAGGCGCTTATGAAAGCCCGTATATCCGTTGCGGCATTGTGATTACGGTGGTATCACTCAATAATGTAAGTTGTAATGGAGGAAATAATGGCTCGGTAACCATAAGTGCAAGCGGTGGCAGCGGTACTTATCAGTATAGTTGGACAAACGGTGCAACGGGAGCAACGGCAACAGGTTTGGCAGCAGGTGATTATACTTGTACCATCATTGATACGGGGAGCGGCTGTGTAACAGATATCACCGTTACTATTGCCCAACCTGATGAGCTTACAGCAAGCACTACACAGCAAAATATCAACTGTTATGGTAATAATAGCGGTAGTGCAACAGTTACGCCAAGCGGTGGTACTGCACCCTATACATACAGTTGGAGCAATGGTGCAACCAATGCCACAATCTCTAACCTTTTACCGGGCAATTATACCTGCACCATAACTGATAGTAAGGGTTGCAACATCATGAAGACATTTACCATTACACAGCCAGATGTACTTACGGTGCATATTGTTTCGCAAACTCCTGTAGTAAGTGGTGCAGATGCTACCGCCACCTTATCTGTAACAGGTGGTACACCACCTTATGCCTATAGCTGGGATAATGGCGCAACAACTGCTACCGCTACGGGCTTGAGCGCCAGGGTTTATACCTGTACCGTTACCGATGCAAATCATTGTGCTGCTGTTAATCAGTCGGTTACTATTACAGGGCTGCCTGCAAATACCACAACATTGTATGTAGATAGTAGCGCAATTAATTCGGGCAATGGCAGCGATTGGGCAAGCTCCTTAAAAACGTTAAGCGATGCGCTCATAATTGCCAATCAGAATAACAATATCAGTAGTATATTGGTAGCCAAAGGTACTTATTACCCCACAGGTTTGCAAAGCGGTACAAATAGAAATGCCACTTTTCTTATTCCACAACGTGGCATAAAAATTTACGGTGGTTTTCCATCGGGCGGGGGAACATTTTCACAAAGGGAACTTCTCACATCTGGAGGTTCTATATTGAGTGGAGATATCGGAACTAACAACGATAAAAACGACAATAGCTACCATATAATGGTAATTGCTAATATGGATAACACCCGAGACAGTGTGGTGGTTGATGGTTTTACCATAACGCAGGGTAACGCAAACGGTGGAGATAGTGATACCTACAATACCATCAGCATGTTGCAGAGCGAAGGTGGCGGGATATATCTAAACAGCAATAGTAGCAGTAAAATTTCCATAAGGAATTGTACATTCTCTAATAATAACGGGGCTAATTATGCCGGTGGTATGTACAACTGGCAATCGTCGCCTGCAGTTAGCAATTGCAGTTTCTCCAATAACACTTCGGACAATGGGGGCGGTATAATGAACTTTAACGGTGCTGCTCCCGTAATTAACAATTGCACTTTTACCGGTAATACCGCTAATAACCTTGGAGGTGGCATGATGAATCTTAATGGTGCTGCGCCTGTTATTACCAATTGCCTGTTTGTTGCTAACCATGTTGATAATAACATAGGTGGTGGTATGTACAACACAGATGCAAATCCTGTTATCAGCCATAGCCGGTTTGAAAATAATAGTGCTGGTATGGGCGGTGGAATGGCTAATGATAACAATGCTTCGCCTGTGGTTACCAATTGTGTTTTTGCAGGTAATATTGCATTTTGGGGCTTTGGAGGTACAGGTGGAGGTGGTTTATTAAATATGGGTAGTGCACCAATTATAACCAACACCCTGTTTACAGGTAATGTAAGTCCCCGTTACGGCGGTGGTATGTGTAATTATTTTGCATCGCCTGTTATTACCAACTGTACATTTTCCGGAAACAAGGTAGATGATAATACGGGCGGCGGTATATATAATGGATTTGCTTCTTCGCCCAAAATAACCAATTGTATTATGTACGGTAATAATATTGATATGATAACCACAGGTGTTGGCAGTAATCCAACCGTAGCGTACAGCATCATGCAAAGCAGTTACAGTGGTATGGGCAACAGCACCGTTAATCCACAGTTTTTAAACGCACCCGATTATACTACTGCTCCGTTTATAGGTGGCGATTACCACTTGCAGATAAGCAGCCCGGCCATTAATGCAGGCAAGCCTGATATAACAGGGCTGAACCTCCCAAATACCGATTTAGCAGGCAATCCTCGTGTGCAAAATGGCAGGATAGATATGGGAGTATATGAATATGTAGAGGGAACATTGCCAGTTACGCTTATCCGTTTTACTGTAAAAGCCGATGGTAATCATGCCAAACTGCAATGGCAAACCAATAATGAAATTAATAATAAGCAGTTCATAATTTACAGGAGAAGTGAAGATGGGGAGTTTATGAAAATAGGAGATGTTTTAGCTTCTTCTATCTTAAATTTCTCATCTCAGATTTATGATTACACAGACAAAAGTCCCTTTAATGGTATCAATTATTACAAATTGGTACAAGTAGATAACGATGGTAGGCCAGCAGAACTCGGCATAAGAAGCTTGACTTTCAGGTTTGCTGCCCATAACTTTCAGGTTTATCCTAATCCTACCACAGATTGGGTTACAGTTAGTTTTACCTCAGGTTATTTTAGCATGTTGCAAATAATTGATGTAACAGGAAAAGTGTTGCAGCAATGGAGTGTCAACAATAAGGAAGACAGCAAAATACTGTCACTGGGCCGATATCAGGCGGGTACTTATATCATCCGCCTTAGCGGAAAAGGTATAAATGAAACTCAAAAAGTTGTGAAGAAATAATTCAAAAAAAATATTCGTACCATTAAGCCATCCTAATCAATCAATAGGTGGCTTTTTGATAAGTTCATACCAATAAAGTCAACTATCTTTTGTCTCTTTAGCTTTAAAATACTTATACTATAATATAAATAAGTCTGGGCATTTTGTGGCGAATCTAAAGGATTAGTTACAAAGACTAAAACTTTTCCACATTGCCTTATATAATGTAGCTTATTTTATTAAATTCGCAAGATTATATCAGTAGCTAATTAATTCCGTTTTTAACGGACCAAAAGAATTATGGCAGAAGATTTAGAATATCAGGACAGCGACAAGATCATTCCTATTAATATAGATGAGCAGATGAAATCTGCTTACATCGATTATTCGATGTCTGTTATTGTGAGCAGGGCATTACCAGATGTGAGAGACGGATTAAAACCGGTTCACCGCAGAGTATTATATGGTATGCTGGATTTAGGTTTAGGCAGTGGAAAACCTTATAAAAAATCAGCCCGTATTGTGGGTGAGGTACTAGGTAAATATCACCCACATGGTGATTCATCTGTGTACATGACCATGGTACGTATGGCGCAACCTTGGAGTTTGCGTTATATGATGGTTGATGGACAAGGTAACTACGGCTCAATAGATGGAGATTCTCCGGCGGCTATGCGTTATACTGAGGCACGTTTCCAGAAAATTGCTGAAGAAATGCTTGCCGATATTAACAAAGATACGGTTGATTTTCAACTTAACTTTGACGATTCTTTACAGGAACCGACGGTTTTACCATCTAAAATCCCAAATCTGTTAGTTAATGGTGCGTCAGGTATTGCCGTAGGTATGGCTACCAATATGGCTCCGCATAATTTAACAGAGGTAGTAAATGCAACCATTGCTTATATAGATAACAGAGACATTACCATTGCTGAGTTAATGAAATATGTTAAAGCCCCTGATTTTCCTACAGGTGCTATTATTTATGGTTACTCAGGTGTTCAGGAAGCTTTTGAAACAGGAAGAGGCCGTATCGTAATGCGTGCCAAAGCCGAAATAGAAATCATAAAAGACAGAGAGAGCATTGTTGTTACAGAAATACCTTATCTGGTAAACAAAGCCCAGATGATAGAGCGTACAGCAGAACTGGTAGGTGAGAAAAAGATCGAAGGTATTTCTAATATTAAAGATGAGTCTAACAAAGATGGTATCCGTATTGTATATGAAATAAAAAGGGATGCCAACGCCAATATCGTATTAAATAATTTATTTAAATATACAGCTTTACAAAGCTCATTTAGTGTAAATAACATTGCGCTGGTAAATGGACGTCCGCAATTGTTAAATCTTAAAGATCTTATCCATCATTTTGTCGATCACAGACATGATGTGGTGGTTAGGAGAACAAAATTTGAATTAGGAGAGGCCGAAAAACGTGCGCACATTTTAGAAGGTTTACTCATAGCTTTAGACCATATTGAAGAAGTAATTAAACTGATCAGATCTTCAGATACACCAGAAGACGCACGTACAGGTTTAATGGAAAAATTTGGTTTAAGCGATATACAGGCCCGTGCAATCTTAGATATGACTCTTAGAAGGTTAACCGGACTGGAAAGAGATAAGATCAAAGATGAATATGCTGAATTAATGAAAACCATCGAATACCTGAAATCTATATTAGCAGATGAAGGTTTAAGAATGAAGATCATTAAAGATGAGCTGACAGAAATTACCGATAAATATGGTGACGAGCGTAGAACATCTATCGTTCATTCTGCAGAAGATATGAGTATGGAAGACTTTATCGAAGACGAAGAAGTTGTAATTACCATATCTCACGAAGGTTACATTAAACGTACACCGGCTACAGAATACAGAATACAGGGACGTGGAGGAAAAGGTTCAAAAGGAAGTGATTCAAGAAATGAAGATTTTATTGAGCATTTGCTGGTAGCCACTAACCATAACTATATGCTATGCTTTACAGATGCAGGTCGTTGTTTCTGGTTACGTGTATATGAAATACCTGAAGGTACCCGTCAAAGCAAAGGAAGAGCGCTTCAGAATATTATCAATATTCCCAAAGAAGAAAAAGTTAAAGCCTTTATCAAAGTTAAAAACCTGAAAGATCAGGAATACTTAGAGAATAACTTTATCATCATGTGTACCAAAAAAGGTACTATCAAGAAAACCTCTTTAGAAGCTTACTCAAGACCAAGAGTAAACGGTATCAACGCAATTAACATCAATGAAGGCGATCAGCTTTTAGAAGCCAGTCTAACAACCGGAAGCAGTGAAATATTAATGGCATTGCGTTCAGGAAGAGCTATTCGTTTTAACGAAAGCACCGTAAGACCAATGGGCAGAACGGCAACAGGAGTAAGAGGCGTAACCCTAAGTCATGATAAAGATGAGGTAGTTGGCATGATTGCTGTAGATAACCAGGAGGCAACTGTATTGGTAGTTTCAGAAAAAGGTTATGGAAAACGTACCGATATAGAAGATTACCGCGTTACCAACAGGGGAGGTAAAGGTGTAAAAACCATTAACATAACCGAAAAAACCGGTGAACTGGTAGCTATTAAAAATGTTACGGATGAAGATGACCTTATGATCATTAACAAATCTGGTATCATTATAAGAATTGCTGTAGCAGAATTAAGAGTAATGGGCAGAGCAACACAAGGTGTGAGATTAATTACCTTAAAAGGTAATGATGAAATTGCATCTGTAGCCAGAATTGATCATGAAGAAGAAGAGGAAATTGTAAACGGCGAAAATCCGATAGACGAAGGAACAACATCGCCAGCATCAGATAATGAATAACTAAAAACTAAAATTATAAAATGAAAAAAATCCTTTTAAGCGCCCTTTTATTGGGAGCAGTAGTAGGTGCCCATGCTCAGAAAGCTGAAGTAACAGAGGCACGTAAATTATGGGAGATATTCAATAACATAGGTATTAAAACAATGCCTTTGAATAAGAATTTAGAGAATCTGGAAAAAGGCCTGAAACATACAGATAATGCAATAGCCAACGAGAAAACGAAATCTTTAGCTGAAACATGGAGTTTAAGAGCCTCTTTATCATCAGCAATCAGCGTTATGGATACGCTTGATTTTAACAACTCTATAGCAAAGCAAAAAATTGCTGAAGAAGCAATTGCTAAGACTAAGGAGCTGGATAAAAAAGGTGATGAGAAACAAGCTCTTGAAAACGCTCAGATCAATGTTGAAAATGCAATCAATACCAGAGCAATAAAATTATACAATAAGAAAGACTATAAAGGAGCTTTAGTTGAGTTTAACGAACTAATTGCAAGAAAGCCTGGAGATACGGGTCTTTACATCAATGCCGGCGTTACTGCAAAGCAAATGGGTGATTTCCCGCAGGCCATTAAACACTTCAGGAAAGTAATCAGTTTCAACGTTCCTGAATCAAAAGATTTCTACCGTGAAGTAATTAACATGTCTTTAGATAACCTCAAAGATACAACAGGAGGTTTAGAACTAGCAAGAGAAGCACAAGCAAAATTCCCATCAGAATCTGACTTTATAGGTATAGAAACCGATATTTATATTACAAGGGGTGATATCGCAAAATCTCAGGAGTTATTAGGTAAATTGATTGAAAAAGATCCTAAAAGAGCTATTTACCAATATTTAATGGGCGATACCTATTATAAACAGGCACTAAATATACAAGAGCAGCGCGTTAAAATAGATGCCAAAAAAGTAAAAGAATACAATGCTTTAACTGCTAAAATGGTAGCTTTAGTAGATCAGTCTATTCCTTATTATAAAAAAGCTTTAGAATTAGATCCTAAATCAGAACCAACATTGCAAACGCTTAAACAGATTTATGCGTTTAAAAACGACACAAAAAATTACGAAGAGGTTGATAAATTATTAAAAGCATTAAAAAACTAACTGCTATTAAATAATCTGGCAAAAGGACGATAAACTTGAGTTTATCGTCCTTTTTTATTTTCTTTGTAAGGATGCGCAGGATATATTTTCTTTTCATATTATCAGTTTTATATTGCAATACTGTAAATGCACAAGGTTCGCAGGTAAAGATAGCCAATAACAGTGTCGGAAAACTGCAAACCAGTATCAGTAATAAAGAAGACCAGAAAAAACAGTTTACCATTATAGGAGAGGGGCTTAAAGCAATTGAAAGTGCTCAAAGCGATAAGAAAACCAAGAACTGGCCAGAAACCTGGGCTATAAAAGCATACCTTACATCTTATGTGGCACTGGTAGATGAAAACGAACAAAGTGCCGAAAAAAACTTTTCTTTAGCAGTAGAAGCCGTAGCTAAAGCTAAGGAATTGGATAAATTTCAGTCTAACCATGAACTCATTGGAGCTGCCGAAAAAAACATCATTGCCAAAAAGCAGAGTTTAGGCACAGAAGCTTTCAATAATAATGACTTTTTAAATGCTTATACTTTATTAAAAGATGTAAGTGATCGTTATCCAAAAGATACATTATTAGCCGTAAATACCGCTATTTGCGCACAAAACATACAACAATATAACGATGCACTGGCATTTTTGTTAAGAGCTAAAGAAGCTGGTATTAAAAACCCCAGTGTTTATCAGAATATAGCGGCAATCTATACTTCAAAATTTGAGAATGAACTGGCTATTAAAACCTTAGAAGAAGGCTTACAGCTCAATCCATATCATGTATCATTAAATAATGATTATATTAACCTGCTGTTAGATAATGAGAGATATGAAAAAGCATTGAAAAGAATCGAAAGCTCTTTAGGTCAGGACAATCAAAATAAACTACTGCTTTTTTTATATGGATACCTACAGCAATACAAACAGAATAACCTGTCAAATGCAGAAAATGCCTATAAAAAAGCTCTTAATTTAGACCAGAATTATTTTGATTCATTATATCAGCTGGCTTTGGTTTTTTTAAGTGAAGCCAATAACAGTTTAAATAATAAAAACGTATCCAAATACAATTCATTTACTAACCATGCAGAATTTACTTTGCTCAGAGCTTACGAGATCAATCAGAATAACAGAAATGTTATCAAACTATTGATTGATATTTATACCCGAAAAAATCGTTTGGATCGGGTGCAAGAGCTTAAGCGTAAACTGAACGAGTTTTAATTGCTTTTAACCGCCTGATCAAAATCAATTGTATCATTTCATGAAGTGAGGAGATAGTGATAATATAACTTAACATAATGTCAATTATGTAACAAAATAATCCTCCCATAAATGCTCGTATAATGAATGTTAATAAATAGATTATGCCAACGCATAGAAAAGAAAATAATTTGTCTTGTATTCATTAACCCTTTATTTTTTAATTTGATGTTTGATAACTAATTACTAAATTTGTTAGTAATTCATGAAAAGATCAGGCAGCGCAGATTTACCCTTACACTACGGCCATGTACCACTCTGGCTGGCAGAACGTATGGGCAAATTAGGAAAAGCCATCGTGGAAGAAATACTATCCAATCAGGGTAAAAATGCTTTATTATCTAAATTAAGCGATCCTTTTTGGTTCCAAAGCTTAGGAGCTGTAATGGGTATGGACTGGCATTCTTCGGGCATTACCACCTCAGTAATGGGTGCTTTAAAAAGAAGCATTAACCCTAATACTAAAGAATTTGGTATTTTTATTTGTGGTGGTAAAGGCAGGCAGTCCAGAAATACACCCAATGAAGTATTGCGTTTTGCTGAGTTGAATGGTTTAGCCGCTCAAGATCTGGTTAGAAGCAGTAAATTGAGTGCTAAAGTAGATAATACAGCTATTCAGGATGGGTTTCAATTGTATCAACATCATTTTATTATAAGTAATGAAGGCCAGTGGACAGTTATACAGCAAGGGATGAGTAACAGCAGCTCTACCGCACGTCGTTACCATTGGCATTCTCCTTCCATAAAATCGTTCACAGAAGAGCCCCATACAAGTATTTACGGAGAAAATCAGGGTAATATTCTCAATCTTACCGATAAGATGGCCCAACCTTTAAAAACAGCTATGATGGAAGTTACCTCAGAAAACCCGGATAGAATGCTATCTGAGATTTCTAAGATCAAACATTTGGTTATGCCTATGCATCATGATGTAAAAGCAAAAGATGTGGATATGAAACGCTTAGGTGCTGTTTTGTGGCTTGCTCAAGAAAAGAACGTGAACAATTTTGAAGAATTATTGTTACTTGAAGGTTTAGGGCCCAGAACTTTGCAGTCTTTGGCTTTAGTGAGCGAGGTAATTTATGGAAAACCTTCACAGTTTAAAGATCCTGCCCGTTTTTCTTTTGCCCATGGCGGTAAAGATGGTCACCCCTTCCCTGTTCCGACTCAGGTTTATGATGAAACGATTGATACTTTACAGCAGGCTATACAAAAATCGAAATTAGGACAGAGTGACAAAATACAGGCCATACAATCGCTTTCTAAAGTAACAGCCCGCTTGGCAGAGGATTTTGTGCCTAATGGTAATTTTAACGAGTTAATTGCCCATGAAAGATCTAACTCGTGGAAATATGGAGGAAGAACGGTATTTGGTAAAGCCAAAGCACCGCAAAACCAACAATTAGATTTATTTCAATGATCAGTTACGATAATCTTACATTAGCCGAAGCAATAGTCATACAAGATGAGCTCAAAGCAGAATTGCGTTTAGATCTGGTAGAAAATCTGGATTTTAAAACTGTTGGAGGAGCGGATATTTCTTTTAATAAAGGCAGTAACCAGTTTTTTGCAGCTATTGTTATACTGAACTTTCCACATATGACTTTGCAGGGTTATGCACTGGCTCACGGCACCAGTGATTTTCCCTATATCCCTGGTTTTTTAGGTTTCAGGGAAGTGCCCAGCTTGCTAAAGGCATGGGATATGATCCCGAATAAACCTGATGTGCTGATCTTAGACGGGCAAGGTATTTTACATCCTAGAAAAATGGGAATTGCTTCCCATTTTGGCGTACTTACCCAACACTTAACAATAGGTTGTGCTAAAAACTCACTTTTTGGTAAGTATGAAGAACCTGCTCTTCAGAAATATTCTGAAAACCCTATATATGGACATCACGAAATTTTAGGTTATACACTTCGTACCAAAGACCGCACTCAACCCGTGTATATTTCTCCGGGCTATGGTTTAAATGTTTCGCAGTCATTAAGCATTATCCGTAAATGTATAGGCAAATACCGTATTCCTGAACCTACAAGAATAGCGCATGAAATTGTAAATCAATTCAGAACAGGCCATTTAAAAGAAGGTTATCATAAAATTTCTCAAAATCCCGAACTATTTTAAACCATTTATCTTTTTCAAGAAATAAACTATTTTTACACCATGTCAACTAAAAAATCATCCGCGATCATTTTCATATTTATTACGTTACTGATCGATTTTACGGGTTTCGGTATCATTATACCGGTTATGCCCAAATTGATTGAAGAATTAACCGGTAAGGGATTAGATGTTGCTGCAGAGTATGGAGGTTATTTACTGGTAGCTTATTCATTGGCACAGTTCTTATTTTCTCCGATTATAGGCGGCTTAAGTGACCGTTTTGGTCGGAGGCCTATTTTATTGCTTTCTTTGTTCGGCTTGGGTATCGATTATATTTTCCTTTCTTTTGCGCCTAATATTTTATGGCTGTTTGTTGGAAGGGTAATAGCCGGTATTACCGGTGCCAGTTTCACTACGGCCATGGCTTATATTGCAGATATTTCAACTCCAGAGAAGAAAGCACAGAACTTTGGAATGGTAGGCGTTGCTTTTGGTGTAGGTTTTATCATAGGACCTGTTATTGGTGGCTGGTTCAGTAATATGGGATTGAGAGCCCCTTTTATGGTTTCGGCTGTTCTGGCTCTTTTAAACTGGTTATATGGTTATTTTATTTTACCCGAATCATTAGCTCCTGAAAAAAGACGTGCGTTTTCGTGGGGAAGATCCAATCCCCTGGGCTCTTTATTGAATGTTTCAAAATATCCTACGATTATTGGTTTAGTAGGTGCTTTATTGCTATTGTATATTTCAAGTCACTCTGTACAATCTAATTGGAGTTATTATGTAATTGAAAAATTTAAGTGGGATTCTGAAATGATCGGTTATTCTTTAGGTGTGGTTGGTGTGGTTATTGCGTTGGTGCAAGGTGGACTGATCAGGATATTGATCCCTAAAATAGGAAATAAAAGGGCGATTATATACAGCTTGATATTGTATATCATCGGTTTTACTTGTTTTGCTTTTGCTCCTAACGGCTTAATGATGATGCTGTTTATTTTTCCTTATTGTTTGGCGGGTATTGGAGGTCCGGCTATGCAAACTATTATCTCAAACCAAGTAGCAGATAATGCCCAAGGCGAAGTACAGGGAATTATTACGGCTATGCAAAGTCTGGCCGCAATTATTGGCCCTTGGTTAATGACCCATATATTTGCTTATTTTATTGCAGATCACACCACTTATTATTTTCCGGGAGCACCTTTTATATTGAGCGCATTTTTAACGCTCATTGCTTTATTCATCGCCATTTTTACGCTACGTAAACACCATTAAAGCAGTTCATTAGCCAAATTGGCCAGTTCGCTCCTTTCTCCTTTTTGTAAAGTTATGTGTGCATAAAGAGGATGATGCTTGGCATTTTCTATCAGGTAAGATAAACCATTACTTTCAGAATCGAGGTAAGGCGTATCTATCTGGTAGATATCGCCTGTAAAAACAATTTTGGTATGTTCGCCCGCCCTACTGATGATGGTTTTAATTTCATGTGGAGTTAGATTCTGGGCTTCGTCTATAATAAAGAAGATTTTAGTAAGAGTGCGGCCTCTTATAAATGCCAAAGGTGCTATTTCAATCTTTTCGGTGTTAACAAGCTCATCAATCTTGCTCTGCATTTTTTCATCTTTACTGAACTGCTCACGTATAAATTTGAGATTATCCCATATAGGCGCCATGTAAGGATCAACTTTAGATTTTACATCGCCAGGTAAAAAACCGATGTCTTTATTGCTTAGAGGTACAATAGGCCTGGTAACGTAAATCTGCCGGTATTCTCTGCGTAATTCTAAGGCACTGGCAAGGGCCAAGAGTGTTTTCCCCGTACCTGCATTACCCTGTATGGTTACCAGTTTAATTTCGGGATTTAATAATGCATCAATGGCAAAGCTTTGTTCGGCATTACGTGGAGCTATTTTAAATATTTCCTTATCAGAAATCCATCTCAGGGTATTATTGGCAGCATTGTAAAATGTATTAAGTTCTCTGCGCTTGTTTTTTAAAATATAGAAATGATTACCTGCTCGATAAGGCAGTTTTGCATGAGCTGCATCAATAAGTGTATTTGCCTTTAAATGATCAAAAATAGGAGTATCTATATTTTTAATTTCTGTTTTACCTGAGTAAAGCTCTTCTACATTTTTTATTTTCCCTGTTTCGTAATCTTCGGCATGCAGATCTAGTGCTTTGGCTTTTAAACGCAGACATATATCTTTTGATACCAGGATTACTTTGCGTTTAGGATGTTCTTCTTTTAGGGCTAAGGCGGTATTTAGAATTCTGTTGTCAAATTTATCTTGGCTAAACAACAGTTCCGCATTATTTTTTTGAGGTTTTTCATTAAGCAAAACTTTAAACTTACCTCCACCCTTTTTATTTAAAGTTACCCATTTATTTAAAAGATGATTTTTAGAGGCCTGATCTATAATTCTTATAAAATTACGAGCTTCAAAATTTCTGGTATCGTTACCACTTTTAAAATTATCCAGTTCTTCGAGTACTAAGGCGGGTATGGCAACATCATGCTCCTGAAAATTATGGGCCGCATTATGATCGTATAAAATTACGGAGGTATCAAGAACAAATATTTTTTTGTCTGTTGTTTGAGACTTATTTTCTTTACTTGCCATATAAGCTAAAATAACCATTTGGCTATTAAAGTTTTTAATTTTTAGAATAAAAAAACGGAGAACCGCCTCTTTCGATTTGATTCTCCGCTTAAACCCAATTCTAACCGTAGTTAGATATGGGCCATCAAAAGAAAATTACTTGACCTAATTTCTGAAATGCTGTTTTTCAACTTTATTTCATCTTTTAATTGCTGTCAAAGTTTCACCGCCATAGCGTATTTTAACTTGTGTATCTGCAATGTCTGTTATTAAAACTGTTCAACTAACTTTGTTTAGTATTTCTACTTTTTTATTTTACTCTCAGACCAAACTGATTTCGAATTTTAGTTTCCTGGATATTGGATATTAATCGCAATAAGGATGCGTCTGTTATAAAACTTCCGCAAATTAAACCTGTTTTTTAATCCCGAAAATTTTAGCCTCTGGCTTCATCTTCGTTTTGGATTAATGTTCAGACTGTCAAAGTACTTCCTGTTTGATAATACTAAGTTAGATTAGCTATAGCTATTTGTCAAGAAAACAAGATTGTTTTTACTAACAATTTATAAACCAGCTAATTGTATTTTATAAACATTTTTAATAACAAATTTCTTTACTCATTGGCTTAAAAAATGGGATTATTCTATTTTATGCTAAGTTATTAACATTCAGTTTTTTAACAAAAATTCTTCATCACTGATATTTTTTTACTTTTTAAATTTCTTAAAAAAATAAAAAGATGCTGCAAACTTTAATTTGTTATGCTTGTAGAATGATATAAATATTAGATTTGTGTATGCTCAACAGGCCTATCAGAAATACGCAGGATTTTTTATTAAGCAATTACTTTGTAGAAGGTTTACGCATAACCTTTGGGGTAATTTGCCCGCCTTTAATTTTAGCGCATTTTGGCATGTTGCAATACGGCATGACCTTGTCATTAGGGGCTATTTGTGTAAGCATTGTTGACACGCCGGGCCCAATGCACCACAGACGCAATGCCATGCTGATTACCATTGCATTGTTGTTCATTGTTTCCATAATAGTTGGATTAACCAACAAAAACATCATTTTTACAGGCTTAATCCTTGTTATTTTCAGTTTCATTTTTTCCATGTTCCTGTTGTTTGGCAACAGAGCATCTGCAATAGGTGTTGCGGTCTTGCTGGTCATGGTATTAAGTATAGACGATATCAGGCCTTGGAATGAAGTTTTATTATCGGCAGGCTTGGTATTATGTGGCGGTGTATGGTATGCTATCTTAAGCTATGCTATTTATAGAATAAGACCTTATAGGTTGGCGCAACAGGTGTTGAGTGATTCAATTTTGCAGGTGGCCGAATTTTTAAGGGCCAAAGCCAAGTTCTATGAAGAAAAAGTTAATTACGATAAGAATTTCAAGGCTTTAGTACAATTACAGGTAGATGTAAGCCAGAAGCAGGATGAAGTGCGGGAGGTATTGTTCCGTACCCGCGAAATTGTAAAGGAATCTACTCCTCAGGGCAGGTTTTTATTGGTTGTATTTACCGATATGGTCGATCTTTTTGAGCAGGTAATGTCAACCTATTACAATTACAAGCAATTGCATGATCAATTTGACCAAGCAGGCATTCTGTACAGGTACAAGCTGATCATCAATAAGATTTCTTATGCTTTAGATGATATAGCCTTTGCATTGAAAACCGGAGGTACTCCTATCATATCCAATACATTGGATAAAGATCTGCTTAGTTTAAAAGATGAGATAGGAAAATTAGAGCAGACAGGATCTGTCCAATACAATGCACTAGGTATTATAGCGCTTAAGAACATAGAGGTTAATATAGAAAACATCGTTCAGCGGGTTAAGAACATTGTAAGCTATTTTAATAAAAAAGAACGCAACAAAATTAAGAATGGTGATGTTGATGTGGCAAAATTTGTAAATAAACAACAGATTGATCTTAAGATCCTGGTTGATAATTTAAACTTTAAATCAGCTGTTTTCCGTCATTCTTTAAGGGTTTCTATTGTAATGTTGGTGGGCTATATTGCGGCCAAAAGCCTTGCTTTTTCGCATAGTTACTGGATTTTGCTTACCATACTGGTCATTTCAAAACCTGGATTTTCTCTAACCAAAGAGAGAAATTACCATCGGATTATTGGAACAGTAATCGGTGCGTTTATTGGTATGGGGATCTTACATTTTGTAAGCGATAAAAATACATTATTTTTTATTCTGATCATTTTCATGATCGGCGCATACAGTTTCCAGCGAAAAAACTACGTAATCAGCGTGTTGTTCATGACTCCTTATATCTTGATTATGTTCGATTTTCTGGGTTTAGGTACAATGGCCGTGGCAAGAGAAAGAATATACGACACATTGATAGGTTCTGGAATTGCCTTTACCGCAAGTTACTTGTTGTTCCCCAACTGGGAAAAAGAAAAGCTGAAGGAAGCGATGGTAAATACGCTAAAATCTAATGCAGAATATTTTAAGCAGGTTATCAGGCTTTATTTTGAGGATGAGAACGATATTACGAGCTATAAACTGGCGAGGAAAGATATTTTTATCAATTCATCCAATTTATCGTCTTTGTTTCAACGCATGTTCTCTGAACCCAAAAGCAAGCAAATTTATATTAAGGAACTACACCAGTTTACGGTATTAAATCACTTGCTTACCTCTTATGTGGCCAGTTTAGCATTGTACATAAAGGAACATAATTTTATCAGCGTAAACCCGGATAGTTTAAAACTCATTGCCGAACATACAGCTTTTCTTTTAAACAGTTCAGTAGATAATTTATTTTACGATAAAGAAGGTGTTAATAATGTACAATTGATACATCGAAAGAGTAAAGAAGAAAATGTACTTCATGCCGATATACAAGAAAACACCACTGCGATTATAGAAGAGCACTTTGATCTGATACAGAAAGTGGCTTATGATATTTATAAGATTACTGAGAAGATCAACGTTAAGAATTTTTAGTAATAAGGGTGTTAGTAGATTGAACGTCATTCCGTACTCGATACGGAATCTTAATTAAAGATCCTGAAATAAATTCAGGATGACGGAAAAAAATTAAACACCCTTATTTTTTGATTTTAAACAGCTTGTTCTTCTTGTTTAAGCGTATGCTGGGGTCTGCCATTTTTAAAAGCCTCTCTGGCTTTTAACCCCAATAGCTCGAACATGGCTATATCTTCATTAAATGCAGGATTTGGCGTGGTTAATAATTTATCGCCCGCAAAAATAGAATTTGCACCTGCCATAAAACAGAAGGCTTGTTCCAGAACACTCATTTCATTTCTTCCAGCAGATAAACGTACCACAGATTTAGGCATTACAATGCGTGCTGTAGCAATCATTCTTACCATATCCCATATAGAGACTCTCGGCTGATTTTCTAAAGGTGTACCTTTTACGGGTACCAACGCATTTACCGGTACTGATTCTGGGTGCTTAGGCATATTAGCTAAGGTTTGCAACATCGAAACTCTATCTTCTACTGTTTCGCCTAAACCAATGATACCACCACTGCATACAGTCAATTTAGCTTTTCTTACGTTTTTGATGGTATTTAAGCGATCATCGTAAGTACGCGTAGAAATAATTCTTTTATAATCGTCTTCAGAGGTATCGAGGTTGTGATTGTAAGCGTATAAACCGGCATCAGCTAAGCGTTGAGCCTGATCTTCTGTTAGCATACCTAAAGTACAGCATACCTCCATATCCATCTCATTAACCGCTTTAACCATTTCAATTACTTTATCAAAGTCGCGGTTATCTCGTACTTCACGCCAAGCGGCGCCCATACATAAACGTGAGGCACCGCCTTCTTTGGCCTTAACCGCTGCAGAAACCACATCGGTTAGTTTCATTAAGGCATGTACATCAACATCGGTATTGTAACGGGCAGCTTGAGGGCAGTAAGAACAGTCTTCTGAGCAGCCTCCGGTTTTGATAGATATGAGTGAACTGATCTGAACTTCGTTATAGTCTTTATTTTCACGATGAATACTTGCTGCTTCGTAAACCAGATCTAATAAAGGTTTGTGGTAAATAGCTGCAATTTCTTCTTTTGTCCAATCGTGTCTTAACTTTTGCATATATCTTAATAAGGTAATATTTGTATCTGCAAATGTGGTAATAATTATTGAACAAGCAATAAGCTAAGCACAGACAAATTATCTGAATTGATAGAATTTTTTTTTAAGTCAGTTAAATAAGATGCTTAAATAAGTTCAGCATGACGGATATCTTCTTAACGTCACTCTGAATTTATTTCAGAGTATATATTTCTTTAAATAAGATACTGAAACAAGTTCAGCATGACGGTTGATTTTTATACCCAATTGATGTCTTTTTTCAACAGGTTTAACGTAGCTTCTTCTTCACTGCCTTCAAGTACTTTGGGGTTATAATTCCATTTTGCAGTTGGTGGCAAGCTCATCAGAATACTTTCTATACGTCCGTTGGTCTCCAAGCCAAATTTAGTGCCCGAGTCATATACGAGATTAAATTCTGCATATCTGCTTCTACGTAGATATTGCCATTCTTTATGATGTGCCGTATATTCCTTATCTCTGTTCCTGTCTATTAATTCGGTATAAATAGGTAAAAAAGAATTACCTACTTCTATTGAAAAATCTAAAATCTGATCAAAATCCAATCCGGTATTATCAGGTCTTAAGCGATCATAAAATATACCACCCACTCCCCTTGTTTCATTACGGTGTTTAATGAAAAAATAATTATCGGCCTGGGTTTTAAATTTATGGTAAAAATTGGGACTAAACTTATCGCAAGCCTGTTTTAATCTGTGGTGAAAGAAACGGGCATCTGTAGGGATTACATAATGTGGGGTTAAATCTATGCCGCCACCAAACCAACGGGTTTGCTCGTCCATTTCAAAATACCTGATGTTCATATGAACAATAGGTACAAATGGATTTTCGGGGTGTATAACGATGGATACCCCTGTGGCAAAGAACTCATCATTTTCTACTTTAAACGCTTTCTTTACGCTTTCAGGCAACTTACCAAATACGGCAGAAAAATTTACGCCTCCCTTTTCTATTACTGCACCATGCTGTATTACCCGGGTTCTTCCTCCGCCTCCGCCTTCTCTTTCCCAAAGTTCTTCTTCAAATTTAGATTTACCATCGGCAATTTCTAATCCTTCACAAATACTATCCTGAATTTGTTGGTACGCGGCAGCTACTTTATCCTTAAACATGACTATAAATTATGCTATCAAAGTTACGCTAAATAAAAGGGGATCGGTTCTAATAAGTATAGATAGTACATTAACTTGACATTAAAGCCTATTCTTCGATATAGTCGAGGTCTTTAAGGAAAGTTTCTTCTAACTGGCTTACTGCAAATAATGCTATTACAACGCAGATAAAGCCCACAATTAAGGCGCTGTTTAAAATACCCACCTGATCTTTAAAGAACTGGAACGAAAGTGTAATAGCAATAAGTGAACCTCTTATAAAATTAGGTACAGTAGTGGTAACGGTTGCGCGCAGATTGGTGCCAAATTGCTCTGAAGCTATAGTTACAAAGGTTGCCCAATAACCAGAAGCAAAACCCAGCAGCAAGCTTAAACCTATAAATTTTTCTGGTGTTAAGCCATTAGAATTAAGATAGATTACAATTGAAATGGCAGTTAATGTTAAAAAAATGTACATTACTTTTTTACGCGATTTTAAGATTTGGGCAATAAAAGCAGCTACAATATCGCCTATGGAAATGCCAATGTAACAGTACATGATTCCTTTTCCTGCATTTAAAACCCCATTTGCGTTCATGGCCTTTCCTATTTCTGGCGAAAAAGTTATAAGTACACCCACCACAAACCATAAAGGCAGACCAATTAAAATACAATAAAGGTATTTTTTAAAACGGGTACCGTTGTTAAACAGCATCCAGATATTACCTCTTTGAATGTTGTTTTCTTTGGCTCCTTTAAATAAGCCAGATTCTACCAAGCCAACTCGCATCAATAATAAAGCTAAGCCCATACCGCCGCCAATAAAGTAACTGGTTTGCCAGGTATATTTATCAGCGATTAAGGCCGCTGCTACTGCTCCCATTAAGCCTACTGCTGCTACTACCATAGTCCCATAACCTCGGTATTTTTTACTCATGGTTTCGGTTACCAAAGTTATCCCCGCTCCTAATTCGCCCGCAAGCCCTACTCCAGCTATGAACCTGACAATGATATAACTGTTTACATCTGTAACAAAGCCATTGGCAATATTAGCAAGTGAATAAGTTATAATAGAGCCAAATAATACACTTAAACGGCCTTTTTTATCGCCCAATATGCCCCATAAAATACCACCTAACAACATACCGAACATTTGACTGTTGATAATACTTGCGCCCACTCTGAGCATATCTGCATCAGGTACATTTAAATCTTTGAGGCTTTTTACACGTACAACAGAAAATAATATAAGATCATAAATATCAACGAAATAGCCTAGTGAAGCTACAATGATAATTAAAGCTGTGTTCTTGTTCGATTGCAAGGTTTTCATTTAGTTTAGTCTGTTTGGTTTAGGTTTGTTTGGAAAACAAAAAAGCCATATTGCATGCATATGGCTTGTATAAAGTTAGAAAATGTTGATTTTATTATTTACATTTTTTTAAAAATCCTGCGCGGTATAGGATCTGATATTTTCTCTAAGGTTATAATGAGAAGCCATTACCTCGCCGTAGGCACCTGTGCTTCTAATGGCAAATACGTCATTTCTATGTGTTTCAGGTAGTGAAACTTCTTTACCAAAACAGTCGGTACTTTCGCATATAGGACCTACTACATCATATTTAATTGCAATAGGTTCTTGTCTTTTGGTCAGGTTTTCAATCTGGTGGTAAGCCTGGTATAAAGCCGGGCGCATAAGTTCGGTCATACCCGCATCTAAAACTACAAAATTTTTCTTTTTACCATTTTTAACGTATAAAACACGACTGATCAATGAAGCGCATTGGCCAACTAAAGCCCTGCCCAACTCAAAATGTACCTCCTGATGGGGTTTAACATCTAAGAAATCATTGAAAATTTTAAAATATGCTTCGAAATCAGGTATCTGCTGATCAGGACTGTGGTAATCTATCCCTAATCCACCCCCTACATTCAATACCCCTACTTTAAAGCCTTTATCTTCAAACCAATTTGCAAATTCATTTACACGTACACAGAGATTCTTATATACATCTAAATTGGTAATCTGTGAACCAATATGAAAATGGATACCTATAAATTCAAGGTTAGCCGATTGCCTTAATATCTCTGCACAGGCAGGCATATCCCATGAGTTAATACCAAACTTGTTTTCATCTAAGCCTGTAGTGATATTGGCATGGGTATGCGCATCAACATTGGGGTTTATTCGAATAGCTACTTTTGCTATTTTTTGCTTTTGAGCAGCCAGTTCGTTAATTACTTCTAATTCTTGCAGCGACTCTACATTAAAACAAAAAATATTATGATCTAAAGCATAATTAATTTCTTTATCTGCTTTGCCCACTCCAGCAAAAACAATTTTATGGTTTTCAAAACCAGATTCAACAGCTTTTCTTACTTCTCCGCCACTTACACAATCTGCACCTAATCCGGCTTGCTTAATCTCATTAATTACTTTATCATTAAAATTAGCTTTCATGGCATAATGCACATGAAATTCATATTTGTCGGCGGCATCTGTGCAGGCTTTGATGGTGTTCTGCAACAATGACAGATCGTAATAATAAAAAGGCGTTTCTAAATTCGAAAAATGTGCAATATCTTTATCGGAAAACATAATCTTGAAAATTTTACTCATCCTTTTTCTCATCTTCATGGTAGTAGTTTACTTAGGCAACTATGTAGATTTAACCCGTGGCAACATTAGCAGAAAAGAGTTCGAAAGAAGAATTCGTTTGTCTATTTTACTTTTTTTTATTGTTTTGTTTATTTATTTCTTCCTGAGGAAGAGATAAAGTTAGAAAATCCGGTTATGTAAACTTCTTAATACTTCCACTTTATCTTCTGTTCTTACCAATAGTGATATGTTGTAGTTACTGCCACCATAAGAAATCATACGTACTGGAATATGTTTAATAGAGTCTAAAACTTTGGCTGCATAACCATGCGTTTCAGCTCCGAAATCGCCTACCACGCAAACTATGGTCAAATCCTTATCTATTTCTACAGAACCAAAAGCCTTAAGCTCGTTGGTAATTTCATCTAAATGATCAGTAACATCTATAGTTAAAGATACGGCAACCTCAGAGGTTGTGATCATATCTATAGGTGTTTTATAGCGTTCAAATATTTCAAATACTTTTCTTAAGAAACCATAGGCAAGCAACATTCGGCTCGAGTGGATCTTGATGGCTATGATACCGTCTTTAGCTGCAATAGATTTGATTTTACCACTTTCGCTTTCATTACTGATCAAAGTTCCAAATGCTTTTGGTTCCATGGTATTGAGCAAGCGTACAGGTATCTTGTATTTTTGAGCAGGGAAAACAGACTGAGGGTGCAATATTTTAGCACCGAAATAAGCCAATTCGGCGGCCTCGTCAAACGAAAGCTGTGCAATGGGTTTGGTGCCTTTAACAATACGAGGGTCGTTATTATGCATACCATCTATATCTGTCCATATCTGTACTTCTTCAGCCAGTATAGCAGCTCCCAACAAAGAAGCGGTATAATCACTACCTCCTCGACGTAAGTTATCAATTTCACCAAAGCTGTTCCTGCAAATATATCCTTGTGTAATGAAAAGATTATTATCGGGATGCGCTTCCAGTAAAGGTGTTAAATATTTTGTAGTGTAAGAGATAACAGGTTCGTTATCCTCATCTATTTTCATGAAATCCAATGCTGGCAATAATACAGAAGGTACATCGATAGATTTTAGATAAACATGGTATAAGGTAGTTGATAAAAGCTCGCCCTGCGCTAAAACAACCTTTTCTTCAATAGAAGTAAACAAATTATTAGCTAAATCGAGTAGGAAATTAAAATGGTAATCAACTACTTCTTGTCCCTGTTCTCTAAAATCGCCTTCTGGCAGCAATTCAATTACAAATTCGTTGTATTTCTTATACAAATGGTTAATAAGATCAATACCCTTCTTCTTATCTTCCTTTAGTAACGCAGTAGAAATTTCTACCAGACTGTTCGTTGTTCCTGATACAGCTGATAATACAACAATTTGACGCTCGCTTGTGTTTATAATATCGAGCAGTTTTTTCATGCGCTCGGGGCTACCAACCGAGGTGCCTCCAAATTTTAATATTTTCATTTTTAAAGTAAAGAATGGGTATTTTTATTAATATTGTAATCGGGGCGTGAAATTAAGTAAAAGCCTGCTAAAATCATCAGGATTAGCAAAATAAAGTAGGATACATATACTTGTTCATTATTTTAAACCGATTAAAATTTGTCGTTAAACTGATTTTGTAAAAAGATATCAAAAATGCAATTAGACCAATCTACTGAAACAAGAATAAATCAATGGTTAAATGGTAACTATGATTTAGATACCAAAAACCAAATAAGAACATTGTTAGAGAATAATGAAAATACAGAACTTACGGATGCTTTTTATAAAAATCTGGAGTTTGGCACAGGAGGGTTACGCGGTATTATGGGCGTAGGTTCTAACCGAATGAACAAATACACTATAGGTACGGCAACTCAGGGTTTATCTAATTATTTATTAAAAAAATATCCAGGACAAAAAATTAGCGTAGCCATTTCTCATGATAGCAGAAACAATTCTGATTATTTTGCACAGATTACTGCCGATGTATTTTCTGCAAATGGTATAGAAGTACATTTCTTTACAGCTTTAAGGCCTACTCCCCTGTTGTCTTTTACCATTAGAGAGCTGGGGTGTAAAAGTGGTGTAATGTTAACTGCGTCTCATAATCCAAAAGAATACAATGGTTATAAAGCTTATGGCGAAGATGGCGGACAATTTACTTCTCCAGATGATAAGCTTGTAATGGCAGAGGTAGCTGCAATTAAGTCTATTGATGAGGTAAAGTTTGATAGAGACGAAGCGAACATCAAATTCATAGGTGAAGAAATGGATGAGCTTTATATACATAAGATCACCAAATTATCTGTTTCACAAGATGCCATAAAACGTCAAAAAGACTTAAAAATAGTTTATTCGCCTATACATGGAACCGGAATTACTTTGGTGCCTAAGGCTTTGGAGAGCTTTGGTTTTACCAATGTGAGCATTGTAGAAGAACAGAGTAAACCCGATGGTAATTTCCCAACGGTTGTTTACCCAAATCCTGAAGAAAAAGAAGCCATGACTTTGGCCATGAATAAAGCTAAAGCAATAGATGCCGATTTAGTTTTGGCTACCGACCCAGATGCTGATCGTGTAGGTATAGCCGTTAAAAATAACAAAGGAGAATTTATTTTGTTAAATGGTAACCAGACCGGTAGTTTGCTGATCAACTATATACTTACTGCATGGCAGGAAAAAGGAAAATTGACCGGTAACGAATATGTGATTTCTACGGTGGTAACCACAGGATTGATAGAAGCCATTTGCCAAAAAAAAGGCGTGGAATATTTTAGTACCTTAACTGGATTTAAATGGATTGGTAAATTAATGACCAGTCTTGAGGGTAAAAAGAAATTTATTGCTGGTGGTGAAGAAAGTTACGGTTATCTTATCGGTGATTTGGTGAGAGATAAAGATGCAATTATTTCTTGCGCTTTTATTGCTGAAATGACTGCTTTTTACGCCGACAAAGGGAGTAGCCTGTATCAGGCTATGATTAATATTTACGTTGAATATGGTATGTACAAAGAAGATTTGGTTTCTATTACCAAAAAAGGTAAATCGGGAGCAGAAGAAATCAAGGCCATGATGAATAAATTCAGAGATCGTACACCATTAAATTTAGGAGGTTCTAAGGTAATAAAGCTTAAAGATTATGAATTAGATAAGGAAACAGATTTAATAAGCGGACAGGTGAAAAAATTAGATTTTCCTAAATCGGATGTTTTGCAATTTATAACAGAAGATGGTTATGTGGTATCAGCAAGGCCAAGCGGTACAGAGCCGAAAATAAAATTTTATTGCAGTGTTCAGGCTCCTTTGAATAAAGCAGCAGATTTTGAAGCTACAGAAGCTAAATTAAATAATACAATTAAAAATATTATGACTGATCTTCAGGCTTAAGTAGAAGTCTGTGACTGTTTAAAAGACTAAAAAAGCCTCTGGACTATTTCAGGGGCTTTTCTTATAGATAAGATGCTGAAACGGCTTGTCACAACATTTCTATAAGTCAGTATGACGGACTCCACTACGTACCCCGAACTCGTTTTGGGACCTATATGTTAAAATGCTAATTTTAGAAGAAGTGAAAGAAATAATTTTACAGTTCCGTAATTAACTTTAAAAACAAATCTTTTGCCTTAAGTTTTTCTTCCGTAAGCGTAAAATCGAGTTTATACATCAGGTAATTGTGCAAATCAATGCCGGGAATAGAAGGTAATTCTTTGATGAGCTGTTCTCTATAATCCAATCCCTTTAACAGCGCCTTATCAAATTCCCTTACAAAGCTTTCGGGGATTTGTTTATTGGCTACCCACGCTGCATACATAAAAGGCAAGCCCGTAAAATACATCCATTCTTTACCCATGTCATAGGCAAAAGGGTATGCAGTCTTTTTACCAAAAGTTCTGTCACCAATCAATACCAAAGCATCGGTATCGGCATCAATATCTGTGGTGAACTCAACTTCTTTTTTAAAATGAAATTTCAATAGAACTTTTGCCAGGTTATTAGAGGTTCTTGACTGTGGATCAAGCTTAACAGTACGTACCTTTTCTATCGGTAAATTTGAAAAGATAAATACAGAATCTACCGCTCCTACAGAACCAATACAATAAGAACCGATGATATTGGCATTGGGAACAAAAGGAATAGCAGCTACCGGGATTAAACCAATATCTACTTTATCATCAATAAGTTTAGCTGCGCAATCTGAAGGAATATCTAAGCTTAAATCTATTTCGTTGATCAATTCTGAATGTTGTATTCCGTATACAAATGGCTTACTATTGGTATAAGAAACTGATGATATTTTTATTTTATTCACGTATTTGACTGATTAAATGTTCGGTATTGTTAAAATCAATTAGGGTAAACTGACCACTTTCTGAAAGCCTAAGCCTGTAAAGTGTAGTGTTCTGATGAGGAAAATCTGCCATTTCTGCTAAAGGTTTATTGAGCAGATAGCATAATAAAATACGCATTACCCTTCCATGTATGCACATTAAAATACATTTTTCTTCATGATGGCTTTTTATTTCTTCAATAGCGGGCTTTAAACGAAGTAATACATCATTAGGACTTTCTCCTCCTACAAATTTCGCATCGTAATTGGCAGATTGCCACTCTTCGGCTATTTTTTTAAAAACCACGAGAGATTCAGGACTACTCGGTTTGCCCTCCCATTCGCCCCACCCTAATTCGTCTAAACCACTTAATTGCTGCCACGAGATCCCCATATCTATAAACTGCTGTACGGTTTGATGGGTTCTTTTTAAGGCAGAAGTATAAACTTTATCGAAAGGAATACTTTTATATCTGTTAAAGAATACCGCCGCCTGCAATCTTCCCGTTTCGTTCAGGTCAGAATTTATACCGCGCCCTTGTATGATCCCTTGCTTGTTCAGATCGGTTTCTCCATGACGAATAATATAAACTTCTTTCATTTAAAAGAATGGAATGATAATAAATTTTAACTAAAAACAGTTGAATTAGTTTACAACAGGTAATTTATAATATGAAGGCTTTTCTTCTTCAAAAACTACATCTGTATAATCGGTAACCACGTTATATAGCGTATCACGCTCAATAGGTTTGCGGTTAACATGCTTGATCAGATCCACCAATTCTTTTGTGCTCATAGCAGGAGTTTGCTCTTCGGCACCGGCCATTGAATAAATCTTAGTGGTATCATCTAAAGTACCATCTATATCATCTACCCCGAAATTTAAACTTAACTGTGCAGTTTCTCTACTGATCATGGCCCAGTAAGCTTTAATATGATCAAAGTTATCTAAGTATATACGGGCGATAGCATAATTTCTAAGGTCTTCTATTACAGAAACTTCAGGTACATGGCTCATCTGATTGTTCTGGTTACGGAATTTAAGTGGTATAAATGCCTGGAAACCTCCGGTTCTATCTTGTAGCAGGCGTAACTGTTCCATATGATCTACACGATGCCAAAACTGCTCTATGTGCCCATAAAGCATGGTGGCATTAGAGCGCATACCTAATTTATGCGCTTGTTCATGTATATCCAACCATTGTTCAGCAGTACATTTATCGGCCGCAATCTGTTCTCTTATCTCTGGATGGAAAATCTCTGCTCCCCCACCAGGCATAGAATCTAATCCGGCTTCTTTAAGATGCTTCATTCCATCGTAATGCGATAATTTGGCTTTTTTAAAGATATAATAATATTCTACTGGAGTTAAGGCCTTGATATGCAAATTAGGGCGATGTGCTTTTGCCCTTTTGAAAAATTCTGAATAAAACTCAAGATTCTGTTTAGGTACTACCCCACCTGTAATATGAACTTCTGTTACAGGTTCGTTGTCGTATTTTTTCAAGATGTCTATCATGCCGTCAACATCCATTTCCCAACCCTCTTCACGTTGCTTGATCATACGGCTATATGAGCAGAACTTGCAATCGTACACACAAATATTGGTAGGCTCTATATGGAAATTCCGATTAAAATAGGTTCTATCGCCATGTTTTTGCTCTCTGATGTAATTTGCAAGAATGCCAAGATATGACAATTCTGCTTTTTCATACAGATAAACACCTTCATTAAACGTAATACGTTCGTTGTTTTTTACTTTTTGCGCTATTGCTTTTAAGTTGGGGTCTAAGCTGTTATTGTTGAGTAAAATATCTAATGTCTGCAATTTTTTAGAATTTTGATTAATGCAAAAGTACGATATTGAACATCATTTTCTTGTAAAAACATAGCTAATTCATCAATATGTACATGAAATAAAAAAAGGGTACCGTAAAAAAGCACCCTTCTTTTAACATATTTAATTATGATGATTATTTAATAGTTTTGTTAAACGTTAAAACAATATAGGCTGTTCTGCCACTGTATTCAATTGGCGATTTTAATACCAACATATCATTGGTTGAACTACTTAACTGTAAACGGTAACCTTCAGTTACATTTTTAGCTTTATCGCCTTCATATAATTTTTTAAACTGGAAAGTTCCTTCTGATGAATTCATAGACCAGAAAATGTTTTGTGTTTTTGCACTGCAGCTGGCGCTGTTTGGCAAGCTATAACTACCATTACCGCTGTTGGTTAATACCCAAGTACTGCCTACAAAACATTTGTACGAATTTTCCCCTAAGAAAGATCTTACCGCCACTTCAGGGATACCTTCAAAACTAACATTATTTAATGTCCAATTTCCATTTACATCGCCTCTGCGTGCTGCTGTTGTACCCGATGTTGTTGTTTTTGGAGAACAGCTTTGCATTACCACCAATGCTGTACAGAACAATGCGATTACTAAAAATAACTTTCTCATATCATTTCAATTTTGTTGTTTAATCTACGGAGTTATAATATTTATACACCGTAATTATTTCAATAGTTAATTTATTTGCAAATGTATTAACATAAATCTTGCCATTTTGTGATATTTACACTTTCAAAAACAAGAATTGTTTCAAAAGCCTAAAAATAAATAATTTATATTGTGATGAAACCCGAGACCTTAGCCATACATGCTTCAGATGTAGTAAAAAGCAACACAGGTGATGTGATTATGCCCATTAGTTTATCCACAACTTTTTATCGTGGAGAAGATGGCGCTTATCCCGGAGGGCACATGTACAGCAGGGTAAGTAACCCTAACCGTAGTGCATTAGAAAAAGTACTGTCTAATCTTGAAAAAGGAAAAGATACCGCTGCTTTTTCTTCTGGGAATGTGGCGGGTATGACTATTTTTCAGGCCCTAAAACCTGGTACACATATTATTGCTCCTGATGATATGTACTGGGGTTTTAAAAAACAATTGACCACTGTATTTGCGCAAACTTTATCTTTTGATTTTATAGACTTGACTGACTTAGTTCTTCTAAAATCAAAAATCAATGAAAATACAAAACTGATCTGGGTTGAAACACCTTCTAATCCTTTATTAAAAGTATGTGATATTGAAGAGATTTCTAAAATCGCCAAGCAACGCCAGATTAGACTTGCGGTTGATAATACTTTTGCATCTCCTATTTTACAAAACCCAATTTTATATGGTGCTGATATCGTAATGCATTCAACTACAAAATATATAGGGGGACATAGTGATGTTTTAGGTGGTGCGCTTACCACGGCAGAAATTGATGAATTTTGGGGAGATATTAAGAATATACAACAAACCGGTGGCGCAGTTCCCTCTCCTTTTGACTGTTTTCTGCTTTTGAGAAGTATCAAAACGTTAGCCTACCGTATCAAAGGTCACTGCGAAAATGCACGTTTATTAGCTGCATATTTGCAGCAACACCCAAAGATTGAGCAGGTATTCTATCCGGGTTTAACCCATCATCCGCAACATCATATCGCCAAAAAACAGATGAAAGATTTTGGTGGTATGCTTTCTATTTTGGTTAAAGGTGGCAGTGAACAAGCTCGTAAAGTTGTAAATGCAGTTTATTTATTTGCACAGGCTACGAGTTTAGGCGGCGTTGAGAGTTTAATAGAGCACCGAGCATCAGTTGAAGGACCAGATACCAAAACCCCGCAAAATTTAATTCGGATATCTGTAGGACTGGAACATATTGACGATTTAATAGATGACCTTGATCAAGCTTTAGCGAAAATATAGGCACAAATAGTTCTTAGTTAGGCATTGTTTTTATAAAATAATTCATTGATTTACAGTTATTTGAAATTAATTCGAAATTTTATTTTGTATTTCAGTTAAAAAGTACTGATATTTGAAACATCATTTGGTAAATATACCAAAATCATAGTCAACACCTGGTTAAGGTTTTGATTTATAAAGAAGTGGTAAGAGACAGGCTCAATGACCCACTGGCAACCCTCTAACATAAGAGAAGGTGCCAAATCCTGACCAAGTTACATGGTGTAATTTGGAAATATAAATTGAATACAATGAAAACCGTAAATTCATTAAAATTAGAACTCAGAAAGACAACTTTATTCCAAACGGATAAAGCAGCACTTTCAATTATTATTACACGCAACACCTGTTGTAGTATGCATCAGCATATGTGTATGTGCTTCGGCATGTATATAATCTAAAAATCTTCCCTTTTGCTTTTATCAATCTGGAAGGCCCTATAAGCTTAGGGTACGTGATGCTTTGTAAATAATATTTTATTCTAAAATTTAATCACTTAACAACCATGTCAGGAAATTTAAGATTTGAAACACTGCAGGTACATGCAGGTCAGGATATAGATGCAGCAACAGGATCGAGAGCTGTTCCAATTTATCAAACTTCTTCTTATGTATTTAACAATTCGGCCCACGGTGCCAATTTGTTTGCGCTCAAAGAGTTTGGAAACATATACACTCGTATCATGAACCCTACAAGTGATGTTTTTGAAAAACGTGTTGCAGCTCTGGAAGGTGGTGTTGCGGCTTTGGCCGTATCTTCGGGTCAGGCAGCGCAATTCATCGCTTTAAATAATATCCTTCAAGCTGGAGATAATTTTATTTCATCATCTCATTTATATGGAGGAACATATAATCAGTTTAAAGTAGCTTTTAAACGTTTGGGAATTACGGTAAAGTTTGCAGATGTAGACCAACCTAATGAATTCGAGGAAAAAATAGATACCCATACCAAGGCTATTTATTTAGAAACGATAGGTAATCCCTCTTTTAGCATTGCAGATTTCGAAAAAATATCGGCTATTGCTAAAAAACATGACCTCCCTCTAATTGTAGATAATACATTTGGAGCAGCAGGATATTTATTTCAACCTATTGCACATGGTGCAAACGTAGTGGTACAGTCTGCAACAAAATGGATCGGCGGACATGGAACCAGTATTGGCGGTGTAATTGTAGATGCAGGAAATTACAATTGGGGTAATGGTAAATTCCCTCAGTTTACAGAACCTTCTGAAGGTTACCATGGTTTGGTATTTAATGATGTTTTCGGTCAGAATGGCCCTTTTGGCAATATTCAATTTATTATCAGGGCACGTGTTGAAGGATTAAGAGATTTTGGCCCTGCTCAATCTCCTTTTAATTCTTTCTTATTGCTACAAGGATTAGAAACCTTATCATTACGAGTACAGAGACATGTTGAAAATACACTGGCTTTAGCCAAATGGTTAGAACAACATCCTTTAGTTTCGAAAGTAAATTACCCTGGTCTTGAAAGCAGTCCTTACCATGCTAACGCCAAAAAATATCTGAAAAATGGTTTTGGTGCTGTTTTGTCTTTTGAATTGAAGGGTAGTAAAGAAAATGCCACAAAACTAGTAGATAATTTAAAATTAGTGAGCCATTTGGCTAATGTTGGCGATGCTAAAACACTGATTATACAACCATCGGCAACCACCCATCAGCAATTAAGTGATCAGGAACAGATAGAAGCCGGAGTTACTCCTAACCTGCTTCGTGTATCGGTTGGTATTGAACACATAGATGATATAAAAGCAGATTTTGAACAAGCATTTAGCGCCCTTAACTAAAACTAAAACACCGGTAAAAAGACAATGAGTAATACGTTAATCTATAAGTACCCTAAGATTTTTAAACTGGAGAACGGCAAAAAGCTGCGCAACCTAGAAATTGCCTACCAGACATATGGCAAATTGAATAGCGATAAAAGCAATGTAATATGGGTTTGTCATGCTTTAACCGCTAATGCCGATGTTTTTGACTGGTGGAAAGGTTTATTTGGGAACAAAGCTTTGTTCAATCCCGATGAGCATTTTATCGTTTGTGCAAACATCTTAGGGTCTCATTATGGCACAACCAGCCCTTTGAGCGTTAACCCTATAAATGGCTTACCGTATTACCTGTCTTTCCCGGAATTTACCATCAGAGACTTAAGTGCCTTACATCAGCTTTTAGCTCAGCATTTAGGTATTACAAAAATCAATGCCTTATTAGGTAGCTCATTGGGTGGCCAACAGGCTTTAGAATGGGCATTAGCTGGTCAAACAGAAATTGAACATCTTGTTTTAATTGCAACCAATGCCGTGCATTCGTCGTGGGGTATTGCTTTTAACGAGAGTCAACGTTTAGCTATCGCTGCTGATCGCACTTTTTTTGCTAATAAACCAGATGGTGGTCAAAAAGGCTTAATAGCGGCAAGAAGCCTGGCCCTTTTATCTTACAGAACCTACGATGCCTATGCTGAAACGCAGGTAGAAAGCAATAATGATAAACTGAGAGATTTCAGAGCGGCCTCCTATCAGAGTTACCAAGGCGAAAAGCTGATCAAAAGGTTTAACGCTTACAGTTATTGGTATTTAACAAGAGCTATGGATAGCCACAATGTTGGGCGTGGACGTAAAAGTGTTACTGATGCTTTGCAACATATAAAAGCCAAAACGCTGGTTGTAGGTATCGAGAATGATTTTCTTTTTCCTTTAACTGAGCAGGAGTTTTTAGCTAAACATATACCTGGTGCTGAATTAAGTGTAATTAAATGTGCCTATGGGCACGATGGTTTTTTAATAGAAACAGACAAACTGACAAAAATCGTCGGAAATTTTTTAAAAGAGAACTCAAATAATAGAATTTTAAAACTACAACATATTGCCTGAGAAGATTTAGACATGAGCAAGAAATTAAAAATTGGAATATTTGGTTTTGGGGTGGTTGGACAAGGCCTTTATGATATTATAAAAAGCCAAGACCTGAACCTTGAAATTGTAAAATTTGCCATTAAGAATAAAGACAAGAAGCGCAGTTTACCGGCAGAACTTTTCACCACAGATCATGATGAGTTGTTGGATAACACTGAGATCAATACCATTGTTGAGCTGATTGATGATGCAGATGCAGCTTATAAAATAGCTAAGAAAGCATTAAGTACCGGAAAAAATGTAGTTTCTGCTAATAAAAAAATGATTGCTGCCCACTTAGAAGAGTTGGTAAGTTTACAGCAGCAATACGGAACTTCACTTTTATATGAAGGTGCAGTATGCGGTAGCATACCTATTATCAGAAATCTGGAAGAATATTATGATAATGAGCTGCTTCATGCAATAACCGGAATTTTTAATGGCTCATCAAATTATATTTTGTCTAAAATATTTAATGAAGGTATTGCTTACGATATTGCTTTAAAACATGCACAGGAACTGGGTTTTGCAGAAACTAATCCTATACTGGATGTTGGAGGATATGATCCTAAATTTAAACTGACCATTGCCACTGCGCATGCTTACGGACTGTTTATTAAACCTGAAAAGATATTAAATGTTGGCATACAAAACCTTAAAAATGAGGATATACAATATGCTAAAGAAAAAAATGTAAAAATAAAACTGGTGCCTACTGCGCGTAAAATCAGTTCTAAACAGATTATAGCTTTTGTTCTACCAAAATTTGTTAAATCTGATGATTTCCTGTACAACGTTGAAAATGAATATAACGGTGTAACTGTTCAAGCAGCATTTGCAGATAAGCAATTCTTTTTTGGTAAAGGTGCCGGTGGACATCCAACCGGAGCAGCTGTATTGTCTGATATTGCAGCTTTAAGATATGATTATAAATACGAATACAAGAAATATCATCAAAAAAGCGGCCTGATTTATACAGATAAAGTAAGCCTTGAGGTTTACCTGCGTTATGAGCACGAATACACTTTAGAAAAACTTAAGATTACCGATATTTCAGAACGTTTTGCACGTAATGATTATAAATATGTAATAGGTACGGTTACCCTAAAAAGCTTATTGGAAAACAACGAGTTGTTGCAGACAAAAGATGTGTTTATTGCGCAAACGGGTAAAATTATTTACAGCACTCAAAGTATAGAGGCTATAACACAGGAAGAACTGTTAGTAAATTAAATTTATATTGTTTTGTTTTGACAGCCCTGATCTTAAAAGACAGGGCTGTTTTTATGTGTCTTGTTCTTTTTGAAACAAAAAAAGCTGCTCAAAAGCAGCTTTTTATAAGGTATTAATTTTTTAGTTGATTTCTCTGTTAATATCCCAGTTTTCTAAATAATCGGCAACTCTACGTAAAAAAGATCCGCCTAAAGAACCATCAACTACTCTATGATCATAAGATAATGATAAAAACATCATATGCCTTACCGCAATTACATCACCATATTCTGTTTCTAATACAGCAGGTTTCTTTTTTATTGAACCAACAGCCATAATAGCTACCTGTGGTTGATTAATGATTGGCGTTCCCATTACATTACCAAAAGAACCTACATTGGTCAATGTAAAAGTACCACCCTGTGTTTCATCTGGTTTTAATTTAGAAGCTCTTGATCTGTTAGCCAAATCATTAACAGCTTTTGTTAAGCCTAATAAATTTAACTGGTCTGCATTTTTGATTACAGGTACAATAAGGTTTCCGCTTGGTAAAGCAGCAGCCATACCTATATTAATATCTTTTTTCTTAATGATTTGCGTACCATTTACAGATACGTTGATCATAGGAAAATCTTTAATAGCTTTTGCTACAGCCTCAATAAATATAGGTGTAAAGGTTATTTTTTCATTTTCACGTTGTTCAAAAGTTTTCTTCACTTTATTGCGCCATAAAACCATATTAGTTACATCAGCTTCAACAAAAGAGGTTACATGTGGAGAAGTTTGTTTACTCATTACCATATGATCGGCAATCAGTTTACGCATTCTGTCCATCTCTATAATTTCATCTCCTCCACTTACACTCACTGTTGCTGGAGCAGATTTAGGAGTTTCTACTTGTTTAGAAACAGCTTGCTGAGCCGAAGCAGCTTGTGGTGCAGATCCTGCATTTTTAGATTTAATATAATTTAAAAGATCGTCTTTAGTTAATCTACCTTCGGCACCACTCCCTTTTATCTGATCTAATTCTGTAATACTTATATTTTCCTGACTGGCTATATTTTTAACCAAAGGCGAATAAAAACGTTCAGAATTTTTAAAATCCTGTGCTACCGGAGCTGCTGTTGCCTGAAGCTGGTTCACACCTGGTATATTTTCCGTTTTTACCGTTTCGTTTTCTGTATTAACAGGTTCTTGAACAGGTTTACTTTCCTGACCGCCTTCACTACCTTCAATTTCTATAATCGCTATAACCGCACCTACCTGTACTACATCATCAGCATTAAAAAGCTGTTTAACCAACTTTCCTTCAACCGGAGATGGAACTTCTGAATCAACTTTGTCTGTAGCAATTTCTAATACAGTATCATCTAATTTAATAACGTCACCAGGTTGTTTGGTCCATTTAATGATGGTTGCTTCTGCAACGCTCTCTCCCATTTTTGGTAACAATAATTCGTATTGAGCCATATTGATTAAAGAAAATTTGTTTTGGCAAAATTACATTTTTTAATGATATTTTATGGTAATTCTTGCTTTAAGAACATAAATAATAAGGTTAAAGCAGCTGTTGCAGCTCTTTCTATGTTCTGTTGCCGCTTATTGCTAAACAGATAATGTTTAGCTTTTACCTGATTTTTATTAGCTACGGCAATCCATACCGTACCTACTGGTTTATCTGGAGTTCCTCCATCGGGTCCGGCTATGCCACTTACAGAAATGGCATAATCTGTATTAAAATGTTTAACTGCTCCGCTGGCCATTTCACAAACAGTTTGCTCACTTACAGCTCCATAATTAACTAAAGTTTGTTCATTTACTCCCAGTACCGATTGTTTTAAGGCATTAGAATAAGTCACCCCCCCGCCGGCATATACAGTTGAAGAACCTGGATGCTGGGTAAGCAGATGTGCAATATACCCTCCTGTGCAGCTTTCGGCAGTACTTAATGTTAAACCATGTTGTTCCATTAAATTCAGGATAGCTTTTTCTAAGGTAATATCTTCGGTAGCTACCACATAAGGCTTTATTCTTTCAACAATCAGAGAAGCGAAATGCTCAACTTCTTTTTCTAAGATTTCTTTATGATCGCCATAAGCACTTAATCTTAATCTAACCTGCGATAGTTTAGGCAAATAAGCCAGTTTGATATAATCAGGCAGGCTTTCTTCAATATCGGAAATCTGTTCGGCAAGAAAAGATTCACCTAGTCCAGCAGTTAGAATAACACTGTGTACAATGCCTTGCATACTAAAGCGATTAAGCAGTTTTGGAATAACCTCTTCTTGCATGATATGCATCATTTCAAAAGGTACACCTGGCATAGAAACAATGATCTTACCATTATTTTCAAACCACATGGCTGGTGCAGTACCGTATTTATTAAAAACTACGGTGCATCCCTCAGGAACATCGGCCTGCCTGCAGTTAACCTCAAGCATAGGACGGTTAAGCTTGGCAAAGAAATCTTCCACGTGTTTTAGAGTAGGCTCATGCCTAACCAGCTTCATGTTAAAGTATTGCGCCAATGTAAATTTGGTCACATCATCTTTAGTAGGTCCAAGTCCTCCAGTAATCAGAATAATATCAGCTCTACTTTGAGCCTCATTTAATGCTTGTATAATATGTTGGGCTTCGTCTGAGATGGAAGTGATTTGTTTAACAGCAATACCAACTTTGTTGAGTTGAGCAGCCATCCAGGCCGAATTGGTATCAACGATTTGTCCGATCAGTATCTCGTCACCAATAGTTATAATTTCTGCGGTCATTTTTAATAAGTAGTATAATAGCCTTTTCGCTTACTTAATTTCAGATCTTGTAAAATAGACGCTTTAACACGTATATCAATAGAATAACTCTGATATATACCAAAAGGAATCCAGTTGGCGCTTAAATCCCAGCAGTGTAAATCTCTATAAATGGCAAATGAAGTTTGCGAAAGGTTATTAGCTTTAAAATCGTAACCAGATCTGAATTGTACTTTCCACTTAGATGTTAAATTGAAATCACCGCTAAAGTTAACCGTGTTGTTTATACTTCTCGATGCCGCCATACTTAAAGGGTTATTATAGTTGAAATTATAAGAAAAATTAATGTTCCATGGAATATTAAAATCAACAAAGGCATTCGGGTCACGACTAATAGCAGCCAGCTGTTCTGCCTGTTCTGCAGTTCTATTATTGGATACATCATTACGGAGATTATCTACATTTTTCTGATGGCTTTTAATGGCTTCGGGATTTAGGCTGTAATCAAATGAAAGATTTAAGCTTACCAGACGTGGAAATTTACCTTGCGACCAGGTATATTTATCTACTTCCTGATAAGAATAAGTAGTTATCTGGTTAGCCCCTGTTCCGGTAGTATATGCAACCTGTTCTACCAAATAAGGACTGAAGGTACCACCAAAATTGATACCCAATTTATCTGTAAACTGAGATCTGCCACCAAAATTAATTGGAGCTAATTTCTTTTGTGGCTGTACAAAATTATAAGAACTTGATAGAGACAATCCTTGCAAGATCTGTATTTTACGTTCTCCGTTTCCGGTAGTGTCTTTGCTTGACCTCACTTTCAGTTCAACGTTATTATCTAGAGAGAAACCTATACTGGCCTGTTTGCCTTGTGATGGTCCTCCGTAAATTCCCTGTTCAAAAGTAGAATATTTAAGTATGTTTCCATTTGCATCTCTTACATATTCATTAGTTGGAACCAGTTTACCCGGACGTAGGTCATTTATATAATATTGTTGGTCTCTATAAACTGTATTTTTAATATTGGCAAAATCAGGTTTATAAGTAAAGCTTACAGAGGGGGTCATAACGTGTCTTATAGCTTTGATGCCTCCTAAATTTTTAAAATCTTTACGCCCATATATTTTAGTGGTCATTCCCATACTTAAATTATACTCCCCTGCACGTTTAAAACCGTCTAAAGTATCTATTACTACTATATCTGAAGGTACATTTCTGATATATTTTTTTTCAATAGTTTGCATATACCAGCGTTCAGTATAGTTCATACTACTATTAAAATTAAGGTATTGAAACAAGTTGAAGGGTAAACTGATTGGAATGGTGTGTTGGAAACCATTTTTAAAACTCTTTAAACCATCTTGTGTAAACAGCAGGTCTTCTTTAGTGCTTACAGTATTGCTGGCCTGAAAACCGTAACCCACTGTTAATTTCTGATACCATTTTTTTTCTCCCACGCTCTTTTTAGAATCAAAAGGGCTAATAGTAGCCATATTTAAATTTACATCGGGCAGTGTTAAACTAATGGTTTTACTTTGCGTTTCCTGCGAATGTCTTAATGCAGAAGTAAAATTGAATAAACCGTCGCCAAAAACCCTACCATAAGATATACTTGAGCTCATGGTATTTCGTAACATTGCATTGGCATCATAGGTGCCATTTGCTGCTGTAACAGCATAATAGCTACTTGTACCGGCGTTTACAGAAGCACTGAAAGTTGTTCCCGGCCTTGCATTTGAATTTTGGCTATGAGACCAGGTTACATTAAAATTCTTTTGTGGTTTGTATTGAGGGGTCCCTTCTAAACCGTTCCGGGTGCTTGAATAAGCAAAATTGAGGTTACCGTTATATTTGTAACGTTTGGTATAATTGCTTGTAAGGTTAAGGTCATAAGAACCATTGGTAAAGATATTACCCATTATTCTTGCATCCATGTAATCATTAAAAGCAAAATAATAGCCCCCGTTTGTTAAAGAGAAACCACGTGTTGCATCTTCTCCGGGGGTGGGCAGTATAAAACCCGATGCCTTTTTATTAGGTTTTGGGAAAAATGCAAACGGTAAGCCTAAAGGCATTGGAATACCTTCAAATTCCATATAAACAGGACCAGTAAGGATATGGTTTTCTGTAGCAATACCTTTAGTTATATGTATGCCATAATGAGGCTCAGGTAAATTACAGGTACTATAGGTGGTACCCGCTACATGAAATTCATGATCGGGCTGCATTTTGGTTTTACCACCCGAAAAAAAGCCGCCTTCTTGTTCTTTATATACACTGTAAACCACACCTTGTTTACTTTCAGTATAATAAATCAGTGAATCGGCAATAGCAGCACCCTCCTCGCCCATTTTAAAAATGGGTCGGCCAACATATTTACCTTTCTCACTTTTAACACCGCTCGCAAAAATGATCTTGTTCTTAGAATCAAACCTGATAAAATCAGCATCTAATTCAAAACCTTCATAAACCACACGTGCACCACCATACAGGTATGAAATCTCTTTTTCCATGTCTGTATTGATCGAATCTTTTGCGTAATACTCTAATTTAGAATCTAGTGAGCTTTTCTTTAAAACCTTTGCGTTTTTTACAGTATCTGTCTTATTGGGTTTTATCTGTCCCGGAATTTGTTGAAATTTAAAATTAGATAAAGCAAACACTTCATTATCAGCTATTAAAACTGATATAAGTAGTATGAATGTAAAAATGGTACCCGCAGAAAGTTTCAAATTAGTTTATGAATGTTTATTTTGCAATAATCTTTATGCTAAAACGTTCAAAATTAATGAAAAATATACCATTGATGAATCTAAAAACATTATTGTACACAATTATTTTATCCACAAGTTTTTTTTTAATTGAAAATCAATCGTTTGCGCAAGGGTATAAAATTAAAACTATTGTAATTGATGCCGGACATGGTGGTAAAGATGGCAGTACAAGAGGTTTATACTCATCAGAAAAAGATGTAGCCCTGAAAACAGCTTTACGTTTGGGTAAGCTTATTGAAGAAAATCTTACCGGCGTAAAAGTAATATATACCCGAACTGAAGATGTTTTTATTCCGTTATACGAAAGAATAGCCTTGGCGAATACGATGAAAGCTGATCTGTTTATTTCTATTCATTGTAATGATATGCCGATGGTACCTATACGTTATATTGATGGTTATACGAAAACCAAAAAAGGTAAGAAAGTACCTATTTACAAAACACGTTACGCCAAAAGTACTTCTACAAGGGGAACTGAAACTTTTGTTTCGGGTACAGGGCGTTTAAGCGAGCAGGATGAGGTAATCAAGAGAGAAAATGCTGCAATGTTCCTTGAAGATAACTATAAAGAAAATTATGAAGGTTTTAACAGCGACGATCCCGAAAGCGCTATTATTCTTTCATTAATGAAAAATACTTTTAGGACCCAAAGTTTAAAACTGGCTAAGTTTGTGCAGGATGAATATGTAAACGTAGGCCGTATTAACAGAGGCGTACAGGAAAAAAGCTTAGCTGTTTTGGCAAGAGCTGGTATGCCTGCTATTTTAACTGAAATAGGTTTTATCAGTAATCCTGATGAAGAAAATTACATGAACTCTGAAGCCGGACAAATTGAAATTACAAACTGCCTGTTAAAAGCAATAAAAGCATATCAGCAAAGTGTAGAAATTTAAAGGTTTTATTTTTATTTTTGCTGTTTTAACACGAACAAATGAAATTTCTTAAGATATTTTTTACGCTGTCACTCTTATTCTTAATTAAACCATTTAGCTCTTTTGCACAAACCTATAAAATCAAAACTATTGTAATTGATGCGGGTCATGGAGGCGTTAAACCAGGTGCAAGAGGAAAATATTCATGGGAAAAAGATGTGGCTTTAAAAGTAGCCTTAAAATTAGGTGCAAGGTTAGAAAAAGAGCTGCCTCATGTAAAAATTATTCAAACACGTAAAACAGATGTAGATGTTGATTGGTATAAAAGAGCTGAAATTGCTAATGATGCTAAAGCGGATATATTTATCTCTATACACTGTAATTCTATGCCTAAGGGTAATCATACTACCAAAGGGACAGAAACATTTGTGGGGGCATACAGACGTATTAACGAAATGGATGCCGGCTTAAGGGAGAATGAGGAAATTATTAAAGACAAGAATTATAAAAACAAGGAAACCAACGCACCAACCGAACCAGAAGAGCAAATTTTATTATCTTTGTACAAGTCTTTATACCGTGCAAAGAGCATTACTTTAGCTGGTTTAATTCAAAAAAATTATACCGAAGTAAACAAAAGAGTAAACAGAGGTGTTAAAGAACAAGGCTTATTGATATTACAACGTGCTGCTATGCCGTCTGTTTTGACCGAAATAGGTTTTATATCCAACCCTGAAGAAGAAGATTATATCAATTCTCCCGAAGGTCAGGAAGAAATTGTAACGGCCATTACAAATGCCATTTTACAGTACAAAAAATTAGTTGAAATTTAAGTAAACAGCAAACTAAGTGAAAATTAAAAACGAAACTAAAGTAGGTATATTGGCAGCATTAGCAATTACTCTGCTTATTATTGGCTATAATTTCCTAAAAGGTAATAGCATATTTACCAAAGAAACTAAACTTTATGCAACCTATCCGCAGGTTGATGGTTTAACCGTTTCAAAACCTGTTCTGATCAATGGATTTCAGATAGGACGTGTTGCCGCTTTAGAGCTCCAGGGAGATGGTTCAATTAAAGCTACTTTGAGTATTCAGAGCCAATATGAAATTCCTAAGAACTCTATCGCCCGGTTAGAAAGTACAGATCTTTTAGGTGGTAAAGCAATTATGCTAACCTTAGGTAATGATAAGAATATTGCTCAAGATGGCGATGCTTTACAAACTAATGTACAGAAAGGTTTAATGGAAAGTATGCAGCCTGTGCAGAAAAAAGCAGAATTGATCATTGCTAAAATGGATTCTATTTTAAGTAGTGTGAATACCATCCTTAATCCTAATTTTCAAAAGAATATAGATAAAAGTTTTACCAGTATTGCTTCTACTTTATCTTCTTTAGAAGCTACTTCTAAAAAGGTAGATAACCTGGTAGGTTCTGAAAGTTCTAAGTTATCGGCTATCTTATCAAATGTAGAGGCGATTACAGCTAACTTTAAGAATAATGGTCAGAAAATAGACGCTATTTTGGCTAATATCAATAATGTTACCGATAAATTTGCAGCCCTAAATTTTCAACAGACTGTAACCAACGCCAATAAAGCAGTTGCCGATCTGCAATTAATGATTAATGATATAAAGAGCGGAAAAGGGACATTGGGCGCATTGTTAAATGATAAACAAATGTACGATAATTTAAATAATGCTTCTAAAAATCTGGATGCTCTTATGATTGATTTAAAAGCTAATCCTAAGCGTTATGTCCACTTCTCTGTTTTTGGCGGTGGAAACAAAAAGGACAACTAATCAACAACAGTATTAAGATAATTTATAAAAGACAAAGCCTCCATATAGGAGGCTTTGTCTTTTATTTCAATTTTAGAATAATATCAGAGCTGATAAACAGCACCTTCTTTTGCCAGCTCGGTATTTTCAAATACGCTTGTAGCTTCATCTAATAAAGGTTGTAGTATCTTATATCTCGAAGAAAAATGGCCTATAATCAATTTTCCAACTTGATTGATTTTGGCTACTTCACCTGCCTGTAAGGCTGTAGTATGGTGTGTAGAAAGCGCTCTTTCTAAAAGTTCATGTAAGAAAGTACATTCATGATATAAGGTATCGCAATGCTTTATACTATTGAAATATTTTGTATCGAACATGGTATCTGAGCAGTAAGCATAACTACGTGGACGAGGGGAATCTATGGTGTAATCCTCATTCTTTATTATTCTTCCGCCGGGTAGAACTACTTCTTTGTTTCGCTTAATGAGATGATAGTATTCCTTTCCTATGTGGTCTGCTTCAAGCTTCTCTGTAATTAGCTTTCTTAAGCGTTTTACTTGTGAAAATTTAAAACCTGTACAAGGTATGCGATGATTTAAGATAATGGTTTCGACCTCTATATCCTGATTTTTAAGGATAACTTCTGGTTTATCAGTATGGGTAAAATGATACTGTACCGGAAAATTCAATGAGGTTTCAGAGTATTTAAACTGTATATCTAATATTTCTTTGAGAGGTTCAGGTCCATAGATATGGATTGCTTTTTTTCGTCCTCCTAAATGCATACTCGAGAGTAAGCCTACTAAACCGAAAAAATGATCGCCATGTAAATGACTAATGAAAATATGATCTATTTTAGCTGCTTTGAGATTGTATTTAATCAGTTGCTGTTGTGTGCTTTCTCCACAATCAATTAAATAGAAACAATCATTACAATTAAGCAGTTGCGCACTTTGATTACGGTTATAAACAGGTGTAGCTGAGCTGCTACCCAAAATAGTCAACTCAAACTTCATTCCTTAACCTTTATCTACACTTCCTCTTAATTCTTTTTCAATTTCTTCCATAAAGATCAGATCGGTAGCTTCATCAAGTTTATTTACAAAAGTTACTGACTGATGAATATTAGACATTTTTATAATTTGTGCTACATTTTCTCTTACGCCACAAACTACAAAAATACCATCTGCACTTTTACACAACCTGTCTCCTACTAATAAGCAGCTTAAATCTTGTGAGTCATTACATTCTGCAACTTCTGAAAGATCAAGTACAATGTTTCTGAATCCTTCTGTATTTAATAGAATAAACTCAGATTTTAATGCTGGTGTGTTATCGTTAGTGAATTTGTTTTCATCTAACTTTATAACTACATATTTTTCGTGTTTATCTGTTGAAAATTTCATTTTTAAATCTCTTAATTGGCTTAGATAAGTTTATTGATTTCAGCAGTTGTACGTTCTTCAATTCTTGCCAGCAAATTTTCAGAATTATCTTTTACAAACTGCTCTCCTGTTATCTGTTCATACAATTCAATATACCTGTCGGATATTGAGCTTATAATTTCTTCTGTCATTTGCGGAACCACCTGCCCATCTTTACCCTGAAAATTATTTTCAATTAACCATTTACGCACAAATTCTTTGGATAATTGTTTTTGGGGCTCACCATTTTGTTGTCTTGTCTGGTAGCCTTCGGCATAAAAATATCTCGACGAATCTGGCGTATGGATCTCATCTATGAGATAGATTACACCATCAGCCTTGCCAAACTCATATTTGGTATCTACCAAAATTAATCCTCGTTGGGCAGCCATCTCAGTACCACGTTGGTAAAGGGCCTTAGTATAGTTTTCTAACTGGATATAATCTTCTTCACTTACAATACCTTTGGCTAATATATCCGCTCTTGAAATATCTTCATCATGGCCTACTGCTGCTTTAGTTGTAGGTGTAATGATGGGTTCAGGGAGTTTATCGTTCTCTTTAAGCCCTTCTGGTAAGGATACACCGCATATTGTTCTTTTACCTGAGCTGTATTCACGCCAAGCATGCCCCGCTAAATATCCTCTGATTACCATTTCTACCTTAAAAGGATCACATATGCGACCTATAGTAACCATTTCATCGGGCGTTGCTAAAACCCAGTTAGGTACAATATCTTTAGTAGCTGTTAAAAATTTTGCTGCTATTTGGTTTAAAACCTGTCCTTTATAAGGGATGGCTTCTGGTAATACCACATCAAATGCAGAGATTCTGTCTGTTACAACCATTGCTAAAAACTGATTATCAATAGTATAAACATCTCTTACTTTACCTTTATAAAAGTTGCTCTGTTTGGGAAAATTAAAATGGGTTTCTTTAACTGCTTTCATGAGGTCATAAAAATACGATTTTAAAACAAAAAACCCTGTAGATTTAAATCTACAGGGTTAAAAATTATTGTATTTTGTTTAATCTCTCCTTAAAATCTTCTGCCCTCAACATACCTATTATCTGCCCTTTTAAATGAACTTCTATATGGCTGTCGCGTTTTTTTAGCTGTAATCTACCTTTAAACAAGTCTGTTTTATCGGTAGTCAAATAATCAATTAAATTTTTCTTTTTTTCTTTTCGGCAGGCTAATTCAGTTTCTCCTTCTGCAACAATTAATCTTATCTTTTCTTCAATAGGCGCTAACCATAAGGTTAATTGAGTTGTAAGTCTGATGCTTTCCACTTTAAGTATAATTATTGGATATCCCCGTAAGCTTTTAAGATTTGTTTAACCAGTTTATGTCTTACTACATCTTCTCCATTTAAGTAAATGATATCTATTCCTTTAATATCTGCCAAAATGCGAAGTGCATTATGTAAACCCGATTGTGTCTTCTTAGGCAAGTCTACCTGTGTAACATCTCCAGTTACAATAAATTTTGCAGTTGGCCCCATACGGGTCAAGAACATTTTCAGCTGCATATCAGTTGAGTTCTGAGCCTCATCTAAAATTACAAAGCAATTATCAAGTGTACGACCTCTCATAAAAGCAAGTGGAGCAACCTCTATGGTACGGTTCTCTAAATAAATCTTCAGCTTTTCAGGCGGTATCATGTCATCTAAAGCATCGTATAAAGGACGTAGATAAGGATCTACTTTTTCTTTCAAGTCGCCAGGTAAAAAGCCCAAGTTCTCTCCTGCTTCTACTGCCGGACGTGTTAAGATAATACGTTTGATTTCCTTATTTTTAAGGGCTCTTACGGCAAGGGCAACCGCAGTATAGGTTTTTCCCGTACCTGCCGGGCCAATGGCAAATAAAATATCATTCTTGCCAATACTCTCTACCATTTTACGCTGGTTGGCAGTTCTGGCTTTAACCATTAAGCCATGGTTGCCGTAAACGATCACTTCGCCTCCACCGCCATTATTCTTTGGCATTCCATCTGTAACGGTTACCTCACTTGCTTTAGCTCCTAAAATGCTATGAATATCATTGGGTGTAAGGGTTCTGTATTTGTCTAGATGTTCTACTAAAATTTGTATTTTCTGTTCAAAATTCTTGAGTTCTTCTGAATCGCCAAGAGCTTTAACTTCATTACCACGAGCCACGATTTTTAATTTAGGGAAAGCGGCTTTTATCATCTCATAGTGCTCATTATTTGCTCCCCAAAATTGAATTTGGTCGGCTGTATCTATAGTAAGCTTGATTTCGTTCAAAATATTGTATTTTTATTTAAATGGGTATTAAATTCAATTTAAAAGTTGAATATTTGTAGGCAAATTGCCTGTACACAAGAATAAGAAATAATATTTAATTTTTAATGGCTATAATCACATTAACAACAGATTTGGGTACGAAAGATTTTTATCAGGCTGCTCTAAAGGGCAGTATTTTAAGCAATCTGCCTACTGTTAATATTATAGACATTACACATGAAGTACCTTCATTCAATATCTCGTATGCGGCTTTCGTTTTAAAAAACTCTTATACTTACTTTCCCAAGGATACGGTGCACTTAATTGGGATAGATTCTGTTTTTAACGAAAACACTAAATACATTGCTTTAAAGTATAAAGGACACTATTTTGTAGGAGCTGATAATGGTATTTTTTCTTTGTTATTTAATGAGGCGCCTGATGAAATTGTTGAGCTTAATATTATGCAGGATCTTAAGTTTCTCCATTTTCCGCTTGTAGATATTCTGGTTAAAGGCGCAGTACATTTGGCAAAAGGCGGTAGTTTAAGAGAGATAGGGATACCAGCTTCTGATGTGGAGCAAAAAATGCTCTTACATCCCGTAATTGAAAAGGATATCATAAGAGGTAGTGTTATTTTTGTAGATACGTTTAGTAATGTAATTACCAATATTACCAAAGATCTATTTACCAAAGTTCAGAAAAACCGTGATTTTACACTCTATTTCAGAAAAAACGAAACTATTACCCAATTAAGCTGGCATTATAACGAGGTTCCTGAAGGCGAAAAGCTTTGTTTGTTCGGGATCAGTAATCACTTAGAAATTGCTATTAACAAAGGTAAAGCCAGTGGTCTATTAGGTCTACACCTTAATGATATTGTAAGAGTAGAATTTCATTCTTAATTTTTTGTACACATACATATGCTTACGAGAATTGTAAAGATGCATTTTAACCAAATGTATACTACCGATTTCAAACGGTTTTTTGCTTCATTAAAATCTCAAATAGAAACCTTTGATGGTTGTAAAGAAGTAAATCTTTTTCAGGATAAAGCCAATCCTGAGATCTTCTTTACCATTAGCAAATGGGAAAATGAAGACAGCTTGGAAAACTATAGACATTCTGCTTTGTTTAAAGAAACATGGGCTGTTGTAAAACCAAACTTTGTACAAAAAGCCGAAGTCTGGAGTTTATCTTTACTTTAGTTTAAAACTTAATGAAATGAAAAGATTTACCTTATTTGTCTTGCTTTTTGTTTTTTCAGCTAAAATTATTTTTGCGCAAGATACCTCTGCATACAATATACAAAGAGCTAAAATCAATAGCCTGTTAGCGGATCGTAGTGCAAAATTTAGTCAGTATGATGAAAGTTTAAAAGCACGAACAGGTATATTTGGTTTGCAGACCAAACGGGATATCAGGAACTCTAATGAAATATTGAGAACGATTGTAATGAACGACAACAATATTTTTCAAGAACTGAAAGTACTGCTCGAATATAAAGATATACAGTTTAAGCAAGCACAAACAGATGCTGATTTCAATACCCAGCGTATCCTTAATTTTAAAACCACAATCCGTAATCTGCAATTAAAAAATGATGAGCTGCTAAATTACAATAATAAAATCAGTAAGAGCTCCGATTATAAAACCCTAACTCTGGTATTAGCAGCCGTCATCATTCTTATTTTGCTCTTATTGTTAAGAAAGGCCAAGCTAAGTATCAAAAAAGCCAATTTTAACGGTATTCAGATAAAATGAAAAAAGTAGCTTTCGGTATCTTAAATCAATTGAATAGGCGATTATTGCCCAGTTTATTAAAAAGAGACCCTAATCAATTAAAAGGGTACGAAAAAGCTATTTTAGGTTTCAGGTATTGGGTACTCATCAATTACCTAAAAGCAAAAGACCTTAATGCTTAAAATAGTTGGTTAGCAGACCTACTAAGAATTTAGGCTCTATAAAAGTAGATTTAGGAGGCATAACCAACCCTGCATCGGCTACATCAATTACCTGTTGTGCCGTTATTGGTGGCAAGCTGAACAAAACGGCTTGTATATCATTATCTACCTGCTTGGTCAAGTGCTCAATATTTGCTCTTCCCCCTTCAAAAGTTAACCGGGCGTCTGTTCTTGGGTCGCTTATTTTTAATATCGGCGCAAGTATCAATTCCTGTAGGATACTAACATCTAACAGCTTAACAGGATCGTTGATGATAAATTCTGGCTTTACCTCAAGTCTGTACCAACCCGAAGGCAGATACATGTTCATTTCATGCAATTGTTGAGGCTGATTATAGTTTTCCAGCTTTTCAATTGAAAAATGTCTACTTATTTGATCTATGAACTCCTCTTCCTTTAACTCTGATAAATCTCTTACTAAACGATAAAAAGGTAATATTTTAACCTCCTCAGTATCCATGTAAACGGTTGAGAAATAATTATAATCGGCCGTTTTGCTTTCGCCGTTGAGCATACGTTTCTGTCTGCACATTTTAGCCATTGACGCTGCCCTATGGTGTCCATCTGCAATATAAACTTGGTCTATATCCGAAAAGGTTTTAATGAACGTATCCAGATCTTTACCATCTGTTACCACCCATATCCTGTGTGCAGATAAATCATCAAAAGAAAAATCAATATCCGGAGATTTTAACAGGTAATTATCAATCAGCTTACTGATGGTTAGATTTTTATGATAAGTGATCAGTACCGGATTTGCATCTAAATTACTTTGCTGTATGTATTCTGCTAAAGCTTTTTCCCTACGCTCAACAGTATTTTCATGTTTTTTGATATTTCCCTTAAAATATTCTTCGATATCGGTTAAGGTCCATATACCTGTTTGCCTGATGCCGTTATGTTCTATCTGATAAATATAAATAGCAGGTTTTTCTTCGAATACCAATATGCCATTATCTATAAACTGTTCTAAGTTCTCGCTGATCTTTTTATAAACCAGCTCTGTTCTCGATCCTCTTAAATAAAGATGATCTAATTCAGGACTGATAAGATGTAAAAAATTATACTCGTTCTCAGACAAAATAAGTTTTGCCTGTCCTGTGCTGTAATCATCCAGCGGACGGGTAACCACTTTGGTTAAAAGAGATTGGCGTGGTTTTAAAGCCTTAAAAGCTTTGATTACCGGCATTGTTTTTATATTGGTTAGATTTTTCTAAGATAGTATCCTTTATGCTTGCTTGCAATATATTCTTATAAAAAAACCTCCGGCACGACCGAAGGTTTTTAAAAATCAGATATTTAAACTCTTATCCTTTAAAATGATTGATAATCAGATTGGCCAGTTCTTCACCGATACGCTCTTGTGCCTCATTGGTAGAAGCACCTATATGCGGTGTTAAAGAGATTTTTGGGTGGCTTAAAATAGCTTTATCAGGTGTGGGCTCATTTTCAAATACATCTAAACCGGCAAAAGCAACTTTTTCTGTATCTAAGGCTGCTATCAACGCTTGCTCCTCAATGGTTCCACCTCGTGAGCAATTTACAATACCTACTCCTTTTTTCATTTGGTTAAAAGCTTCGGCATCTAATATCGGCTTATCTGCAAATGGGGTGTGTAATGAAATAAAATCGCTATTTTTGATTACTTCTTCAAGTGATACGGTCTGCACCGGAATATCAACTTTAATTCCCTGTGTTAAATTCAATGTAATGTTGTCATTAAACGGATACAGGTCGTAAGCTAAAACATTCATTCCCAAACCTAAGGCTATAGTAGCGGTTTCACGTCCTATACGTCCAAAACCAATAATCCCTAACGTTTTTCCCCTTAGTTCAATACCTTTAGCATAGGCTTTTTTTAGCGAATTAAAATTTGTATCACCTTCAATCGGCATTTTACGGTTAGAATCTTGTAAAAAGCGAACTCCGGTAAACAAATGAGAAAATACCAGTTCTGCTACAGAAAGTGAAGAAGCCGCAGGTGTATTTACCACTGCAACCCCTTTACTGCGTGCATATTCTACATCAATATTGTCCATACCTACGCCTCCCCTGCCTATCAGTTTAATATTAGGACAAGCATCAATCAGTTCTTTTCTGATTTTGGTAGCACTTCGTACGGTTATGGCATCGTAATTTTTTAAAGCTTCGGCAAGCTGATCCTGTGCTATGGTTTCGGTATCTACCGTAAATCCCGCTTGTTCTAAAAGTTGTTTCCCAAGTGGGTCAATGCCATCATTGGCAAGTATCTTGATCATAAGATTATTTGTGTTTTTCTTCAAAACTCTGCATTAATTCAACTAAAGCATGTACACTTGTAATAGGTAGCGCATTGTACATAGAAGCTCTGAACCCACCTACGCTCCTGTGGCCTTTTAAACCTTCAAAACCATTTTCATCAGCATATTTTAAGAACGGTTTTTCCAATTCAGGATTTTCCATTACAAAGCAAACATTCATTCTCGAGCGGTCTTCAACAGCGCAAGTTCCTTTAAACAGGGAATTCCTGTCTATTTCTGTATAAAGTGCTCTGGCTTTAGCTATGTTTTCTCTTTCCATTTCTGCTACACCGCCTTTAGATTTTAACCATCTAAGGTTGAGCATTGCGGTGTATATAGAGAACACAGGTGGTGTATTGTACATAGACCCTCCTTCAATATGCAATCTGTAATCTAACATAGAAGGAATAGATCTGCCTGTTTTACCTAAAATCTCATCTTTTACAATAACAATGGTTAATCCTGCAGGGCCAATATTCTTTTGTGCTCCTGCGTAGATCAGGTCATATTTTGAAACATCAATAGGGCGGCTCATGATATCCGAAGACATATCACAAACAACAGGAATCTTTACTTTGGGTAAATCAAACAGCTCTGTACCGTAGATAGTATTATTTGATGTATAGTGAAAATAAGCGCTATCGGCCGGAACTTCAAAGTTCTTTGGAATAAAAGAATAATTAGAATCTTTTGATGAAGCCACTACATTAGCCGTACCAAAATTCTTTACTTCTTTAATGGCCTTATTTGCCCAAACACCAGTATCTAAGTAAGCTGCGCTTTTGCCTTCAGGTAATAAGTTCATCGGAACCATTGCAAATTGCATACTTGCGCCTCCTTGCAATAATAAAACTGAATACCCCGAAGGAACATTCAATAATTCTTTAACCAGAGATACGGTTTCGCTTACTACGGCCTCAAACTCAGGTGTACGATGGGAAATTTCAAGAATAGACAAACCATCTTTAAAATCTAAAACTGCCTGCGAAGCCTGTTTGAATACTTCTTGTGGTAAAATACATGGACCAGCACCAAAATTATGTCTCATTTTTATTGAATTTTTATGCTGTAAATGTAAGTTTTTTGTATTTAAATTCTATTGATTTTTAAACTTTAAAATCAATTTTAAATTAAGCTGTCGGCCCGTTAGATAATTAGGGATGGCAAACTGATTGTTATCAACATCTTTAAGCCATAAATAAGATACAGTATTATTGATATTGAGCAGGTTAAACACTTCAGCATACAGAGTAAATGAACTAAAATACTTACCTAATGCCTTAGGTTTGTGGGCTGCATTTTTATCAAGAAAATCCTTAGAAAAACCGATGTCTATTCTTTTGTATGCCGGGATATAATAGTTATCTGAATAAATTTTATTTTGTGGCGAACCTATGGGTAAACGTGAGCCGTATAAAGCATTGATATGAACCTTATATGTAGGGCTCCGTAACAAACGATCTTGAAAAAACACAGAAAAATTTACCCTTTGATCCGTTGGTCGTTTTAAATAACCCGGATATATTGTTATTATTTGTCCATTTGCATCTTTCTTTGTATAAGAATCGCCAATAATATCTTGATCTGCTTTCATAAGCGATAGACGAAAATAAGATATAAGGTCTTTTACAAATTCGCCGCCAATACTAAAATCTACGCCATAAGTTCGGGCTTTGGCTATATCATAAGATAAATATTTAATGCGGATGTTATCTACGGCATAAGGTATCATCCGGTCTGCGTATTTATAATAAGCTTCTGTGGTAAAAGTTAGTTTTGTACCTAAGCCATAAAATCCGTAATCGTAACCTGTAGAAAAATTATAAGACCGTTGTGCTTTTTGCCTTAAATTAAGTTCTCCATCAACAGCTCTTATACTCCTATAACTTGGCGCCTGTTGGTAAATACCTGCTGTAAAGTGCCAAAACTTATTTTCGGCAGGTTTGTAACCGATCAATAATCGTGGACTGAACAATAGCTCCCCACTTAAAGAATTGTAATTTATACGTGTACCCAGTTGTACATCTGTTTTATCATTCAGCTCATAAATATCCTGTATATAGCCACTAATTGTATGGATTGTGAGCTGATTTTCAGTAAAAACCGTATTAGGGATATAGAGCTTGTTGTCTTTATTCGGCAAAATGTATCCCGCTGAATCGATGTAATAATACTCGTTCAGATTATCTTTATATCTACCTTCTTCAAGTCGTGCTCCTGCTGAAATATCATGCTTTTTGAGTTGTTTTTCAAATTTCAGTTCGGTACTTGCCAAGCGAGAATTAAGATGGTTGCGTGCATAATTGTAATAAGCGCCTATACCCCTGTTTACTTTAACCGTACCAAATGTTTCGCTGTTAAAATTAGGGTATATCTCATCAAAAATATAAGCACCATCTATATCAAAATGTTCCCTTTCTATAGATTCGAAATAACTGTTGATCCATTTTAAGGTTGTATTTTTATGGATGGCATAAACGGCCGTAACAGCAGCTCCAAATAAGTTATAATTATCAACCTCTTGCCCCTCGTAATCAATCTTAAGCCTTAAAGGGCTTTCTAATGTACCAAACACAGTTTCTCTACTCTGCGGTACCAATTTAAACCTACCCGAATTAAAATTAAGTAGCGTACTTATATTGAGTTTAGATGAAATATTTTGCTGCCATAACAATTGAACATCATGAAATTTAGGTGTATAACTCCCTTTTTCATCCTGTGTGCTCAAGATATTGCTATTATCTTTGAAACGATAACCAAATAGTATAAAACCATTTTGATAGGAACGTTTAATTGTGGCAGATGCCCCAAGCAATCCTGCTGTAACTATTATCTGGTTACTATCTGGCTTATCATAATGTATATCTAAAACCGACGAAAGCTTATCGCCATATTTAGCACTGAAACCACCGGCAGAAAAATGTGCCCTGCTCACAAAATCGGGGTTAACAAATGATAAACCTTCTTGTTGGCCATTTCGTACCAGTACAGGTCTGTTAATTTCTATATCGTTGATGTAGATTAGATTTTCATCAAAATTACCTCCTCGCACACTATATTGCGAACTCAGTTCATTATTGGTAGATACGCCGGGCAAAGTTTTAAGTATAGTCTCAAAATTGCCACTAACAGAAGGTAAAGATGGGATTTCATTAACAGAAACAGCAATGCTGTTAGACAGCCTGCTCTGTTTATTCTGTATTTTTACTTCATCTAATTCCTTTACGTCGGGCTTTAAAATAATATTATATCTAACAACGGTTCCCTTGCTTTCTAAAAATTTAACTTGTTCTGTTTTATATCCGGCAATGCTAAATCTTAAAGTAAATGAAGATAAACGAGAAGCAATTTCATACTTTCCATTTGCATCTGTAAATGTTTTTCCAGCAAGGCCCACTAAACTTACCGATACTTTCTCTATGGGTTTATTTTGTTCATCATAAACCACGCCGCTAACTTTAATTAGTGTCTGGGCTTTTACAGGTAAAATAAAAGCTGTACATAAAAGAATAAATATCAATAACCTGCTGAGCATTCGTATTAAGCAGATTGGGTATGCGTGTCAACGTTTTTAAGATCAGCGATCATTTGTGAAGGATCTGCCGCTGCAAATACTGCATTTCCGGCAACAAAAGCATCTGCACCAGCTTGTATTAAAGTACCAATGTTCTGCATGCCTACTCCTCCATCTACTTCTATAATTAGATCTGGGTTGCTTAACAAGGCCATTTCTTTAAGTTCTGCCACTTTATTTAAAGTTTGTGGTATAAATTTCTGACCGCCAAATCCTGGATTAACCGACATTACCAATACCAAATACAGATCTGATAAAATGTCTTTCAACAAGCTTACTGGAGTATGTGGATTTAAGGCTACTCCTGCTTTGCATCCTACCGATTTAATCAATTGCACCGAACGATGTAAATGTGTACAGGCTTCGTAATGCACAGTAATGATATCTGCACCAGCTTTGGCAAACTCAGAAATATACCGATCTGGATCTACGATCATTAAGTGTACATCAAAAGGCTTTTTTGCATGTTTTTTAGCGGCATTGATTACAGGAAAACCAAAAGATATATTGGGTACAAATACACCGTCCATAACATCTACATGGAACCAATCTGCTTCTGAAGCATTAATCATTTCTATATCGCGTTGTAAATTGGCAAAATCTGCCGAAAGTATAGATGGAGCAATTATGTGTTTCATTTTTATTCTGTATGCGTATCTCTTATTTTTTATTATTTTCTAATTCAATCCCATGAATACGGTTTTTTGACCTATTTGATGTTCTTAGCTGCAATTAATTGATTGCTATGAAGAAATGGCAGAAAAATCTCTTATTTCGCATTCTGTAAGCACTTTTCTTAAGTTTTTACAATATGAACAATCTTTGCAGATTTTAACATTAAACCCATTTTCATCGGTTTGGTCATCATATGAAAACTTCTGTACAGATGATAAGGCATTGAGCCTTAAATCTTGTTCTGCCTTAGCATATCTGCACGGGTTCTTATACCTTACTCTTCTTGGTTTTCATAATGCAAGTTACGAAATCATTTAGCAACATAGGTAGTAGATATAAAAAATCCCGGGTTTAATTATAAACCCGGGATTTTATTAAGATTAGAAATACCTAATTAACCTTGTGGAGCCGAAGGAGCATTATCTTGTTTCGCTTCTGGTTTTGGTGGACGAGGGATTAAAACTTTACGTGAAAGCTTTAATTTACCTTGTTTATCTATATCCAATAACTTCACTTCTACAATATCACCTTCTTTGAATACGCCATCCATGGTTTCCAGACGTTTCCAGTCTATTTCAGAAATGTGCAATAAACCGTCTTTACCAGGCATAATTTCCACAAAAGCACCAAATGGCATGATTGATTTAACTTTACCTGTGTAGATCTCGCCCACTTCAGGTTTAGAAGCAATAGCTTTAATACGTGCAACAGCAGCATCAATAGAAGCTTTATTATCAGCAAATACTTCAACAATACCTTTGTTATCTACTTCTTCGATAGAAATGGTAGCGCCGGTTTCGCGTTGCATTTCTTGAATAATTTTACCACCTGGGCCAATTACCGCACCAATAAATTCTTTATCGATAGTTAATGAAACAATACGAGGTGCATGTGGTTTATAGTCAGCAGCAGGCTCGCTGATGGTTTTCTTCATTTCATTTAAAATGTGTAAACGACCATCTTTAGCTTGGTTTAAAGCTTTTGTTAATACTTCATATGATAAACCATTGATTTTTAAGTCCATTTGACAAGCTACAATACCTTTTTCAGTACCTGTAACTTTAAAATCCATATCCCCTAAATGATCCTCATCACCTAAAATATCAGATAAAATAGCGTATTTACCCGATTTCTCATCTGTAATCAATCCCATTGCAATACCTGATACCGGAGCTTTGATTTTTACCCCTGCATCCATCAATGCCAAAGTACCCGCACAAACCGTAGCCATTGAAGAAGAACCATTAGATTCTAAGATATCAGAAACAATACGGATGGTATATGGGTTTTCATTTGCATCTGGCAATACTTTCTTTAAAGAACGCATCGCTAAATTACCATGACCAACTTCTCTTCTACCCGGACCTCTATTTGGTCTTACTTCTCCGGTAGAAAAACCCGGAAAATTATAGTGTAATAAGAATTTATTATAACCATTGATAAAAGCTCCATCAATCATCTGTTCATCATCTTTACTACCTAAAGTAACTGATGTTAATGACTGGGTTTCACCACGTGTGAACACTGCCGAACCGTGAGCAGCAGGTAAATAGCCTACTTCGCTCCAAATTGGACGGATCTGCGTAGTGCTACGCCCATCCAGACGAATACCCTCATTTAACAATAAGTTACGTACCGCATCATATTGTACATCGTGGAAATAATGCTTAGCCAGTGCTTTGGTTAAATCTTCTGTATCTTCAGGGAAAGCATCCAATACTTCATTGATAATAGCTGTAAAACCTTCTGAACGCTCATCTTTACCTAAACCAGATTTAGCAATAGCGTAAACTCTGTCATAAGTCTCAGCATATATTTTTTCTTTTAAAGCCTCATCATGATCTTCGTGATTGTATTCGCGTTTAACAGTTTTACCAGTTTCTTTGGTTAATTCTACCTGTACTGCGCATTGAACTTTGATGGCATCGTGCGCAAATTTCAAGGCTTCAACCATTTCTTCTTCCTGAATTTCGTTAGCTTCACCTTCAACCATAACGATATCATTGGCAGAACCCGCAACAATAAATTCTAAAGTAGCTCTTTCAAGATCATTTAAATAAGGGTTGATCACTAATTTTCCATCAATTTTAGCTACGCGAACTTCTGAGATTGGTCCGTTAAAAGGAATATCTGACACAGCTAAAGCGGCTGATGCAGCCAGGCCAGCTAAACAGTCAGGCATTATATTTTTATCTGCAGAAATCAACGAAATCATTACCTGTGTATCTGCATGGTAATCTTCTGGGAATAAAGGACGTAAAGCTCTGTCAACTAAACGAGAAATCAATACCTCGTAATCAGATAATTTAGCTTCGCGACGTAAGAAACCACCCGGAATACGTCCTGTGGCAGCATATTTTTCCTGATAATCTACCGATAAAGGTAAAAAGTCTGTTCCTGGTTTCGCATCTTTAGCAGTTACCACTGTTGCAAGCAACATAGTATCGCCCATTTTTACTACTACCGAACCATTAGCTTGTTTAGCCAATTTACCAGTTTCAATTTCTACAATTCTTCCATCGCCTAAGTCAAACGATTTTTTTATAACATTCATCTAAAAAAAATTATGGTGTGTTTCCTCTTTTTGCACACCGGTTTATGTAACATTTATTTGTTTTGCAAAGCAAAAAAGCCATCCGTTAATAAGGATGGCTTTTACTGATAAAAGCTTTTTATTTAATGATATCTCTTAACTGTAAAGCTTTGATGATAGCACGATAACGCTCAATATCTTTTTTGTAAAGGTAAGCTAAAATACCACGGCGTTTACCTACTAGTTTTTGTAGTGCTAACTGAGTAGAAAAATCTTTACGGTTTTTCTTTAAGTGCTCAGTTAAGTGAGCAATACGGTAAGTAAACAAAGCAATTTGACCTTCTGCAGAACCAGTGTTAGCTGCTGCACCGCCGTGTTGTTGAAAAATTTCGGCTTTCTTTTCTGAACTTAAATACATTACTTGAATAATATTAAAGTGTTTATAAAATTAATTAATTGAGCGCAAAGTTAAACTATTTCCTGTTTTTATACAATACCCAAATAACATATTTATCAAATCTAAAAGTTTGATAATCAGATTTCAATTCTCAAGAAGCCATCAAGAATGAAAATGCAGAACCTATGGCCTGCCTGATAGCATTCTACTGAATGTTTCTGTCTAATCAGCAACAAATCCTTACATTTGCAGCATGATAAAAAACGAATTCAGCATTTTTGAAAGCGAGTTAAACGTACGTCCAGATGATATTGATATGTTTAATCATGTACATAACAGCAAGTATTTAGATTACGTTCTGGCTGCACGTTATGAACAGATGGACAAATTTTATGGAATGAGCTGGGAAAAATTTGCTGAAATGGGTTACGGCTGGGTAGTTGCAAAAGTTACTATCTCGTTTAAGCGTCCGTTAAAAATGGGCGATAAAATGCTTATCCGTACAGGTATTCTTGAAATGAACGAAAAAGGCAGCAACGTACAGTTTGAAATCATCAATAAAACTACCGGAAAAGTAGCCTCAGATGGTATTTTTGAATATGTAATGATAGACCTAAAAACACAGCGTTCATGCAAGGTAACTCCCGAAATGATAGCGGCTTACAGTATATAGACGTATTTTCCCCTTTCTATCATTTTTATCAAAACAATATTTGACCTTAAAAATATTTTACTACTTTTGGGTTGTAAAATACTACGAACCATGAAGTTTTCCGCAGTCCGTATACATTAACTTTGCAGCAAGGACTCTATTCTCTACTTACAAATTTCATTCGCTAGATTTTAGCGTCGAGGTTATTATTTATACACTTTATTTTTATGACAACTATAAACGAGGCCAAAAATGGCTTATCGAAGTTTTTCGCAATTTTAAAACAATCTCTAAAGGGAGAAGAAATAGATTATACTTCCATTAACATCAAACGAGCTATTATCCTTTTAGCCATTCCCATGATGTTGGAAATGATGATGGAATCGGTATTTGTGCTGGTAGATCTGTATTTTGTGGGTCATTTGCCCAATAGCAGTGTAGCCATTCAGATTGTGGGCTTAACCGAATCTGTTTTAACCATTATCTACTCATTAGCAATGGGAATAGGTATGGCGGCTACAGCAGTGGTTGCACGTCGTATAGGTGAAAAAGACCCTGTTGCTGCAGCTAAAGCAGGTATGCAAACCATTTTTATTGCTTTAACAATCAATCTGGTTATTAGTATAAGTGGTTTACTTTTTGCCAAAGATATTCTACTGTTAATGGGCGCTACAGAAAGTACCGCTGCAGAGGGTAAGCTATTTGTACAGATTATGATGGGCAGTAGTATGGTTATCATGTTGCTTTTCCTGATCAATGGTATTTTTAGAGGAGCAGGTAACGCAGCAATAGCTATGCAGAGTTTATGGATAGCAAATACCATTAACATTGTACTATGCCCGCTATTGATAAGGGGTTTAGGCCCAATACCAGCCTTAGGTTTAACGGGAGCAGCTCTGGCAACAGCTATAGGTCGCGGCATAGGCGTAATGTACCAAATCTATCATTTAAGTAAAGGCAGCAGCAACCTGCAAGTGAAATGGTCTTATCTGAAGCCACATTGGAACCAAATCAAGGCTATTATTAAAGTAGCGGCACCAGGTATTTTCCAGTTCGTTATTGCATCATGCAGCTGGATATTCTTAGCAGAATTAGTAGCTACCACAGGGGGTGATAATGGTTCTGCCGGATATCAGACCGCATTAAGATTAATGATGTTTTTCATGCTTCCTGCATGGGGATTAAGTAACGCTGCGGCAACTTTAGTAGGGCAGAATATGGGTGCACATCATTTTGAAAGAGCCGAAAATTCAGTTAAGATAACCACTAAATACACCATTATTTTTATGGGTATAGTTACTCTGTTATTCTTAACCTGTGGTTCTCTATTTGCTTCAATATTTACCAATGATAAAGAAGTCATTAGTGTTGCTACACAAGCACTTCGTATTTTAAGTTACGGCTTTGTAATTTATGGTATAGGTATGGTTCTAATCAGTGCTTTTAATGGTGCCGGCGATACGCTTACACCAACTAAGATTAATATTGTAGCTTTCTGGTTATTTCAGATTCCATTTGCATATATTTTAGCTAAACATTTTAACATGGGACCTACGGGTGTTTTTATCGCTATACCTGTTACCGAAGTAGGAATTTCCATAGTGGCTTTCTATATATTCAGAACTGGTAAATGGAAACAGGTTAAAGTATAATATTTTAAAAGGATGCCTGAAAGTTTAGGCATCCTTTTATTTTAATATCTCTTGCATTTTTTGGTAAACCTCACTCCCTCTTAAGTTCAAAGCAATAATTTTTCCTTTAGGATCAAGTAAGAAATTTTGCGGTATAGAGCGTACTCCATAAGCATCAGATATTTTTCTGAGCAATTCTTGCGGAATGATCACATTTGGATAAGGTAGTTTGTCTTCATTGAGAGCTTTGATCCAGTTTTGCCTACTCTTATCTATGGAAATGCCTATAACTTCAAAGTTCTTACTTCTAAAAGCTTGATAAGCTTTAATAAGATTAGGGCTTTCAGCTCTGCATGGCCCACACCAACTTGCCCAAAAATCTAACAATACATATTTGCCTTTATAGTGATCTAACGAAATGATATTCCCGTTCATATCGGGCAGTTCAAATGCCGGAGCAAAGCCTCCGATAGCTGTTCCTGAATTAAAGATCCTATTGGCTAACCATTGTGCATAAACGTATTGCTTACCTGTGGCGTTCAATAAGGCGTAAATATTACTGCTAACATCTCTCACTAAAGGAAAATTTGTATAAACTATATAAGATGAAACTAAAGATGAAGGATTGAGCTTAGCCTGCTCTATTATGATTTGTCTAATCTTAAGCTTTTCGGCCACGATTTTCTCTTCTAATATATTGACTTGCTTGCTATCTTTTGCTTTTAGCGCTTTCTGATGGGCCAGATTAAGATCACTCCATATTTTATATTCTGTCGTCAGTTTTTTCAATACAGCATTATATTCATCCTGTAAAAATGTTCCCTCTGCTTTTAATTTAGTCAGCGAATCTTTGTGTGCCTTGATTTTTAACACGCCTTCACTTATAATGACCTTAGCCCCCATACCAAAACCTATTTTCTTACCGCTTTTATTGGTAACTTTTAAGCTCAGCATACACAATTGTGGTTTAGGGAGATTTACACGATAAGTAAACTTTTCATTCTCGACCAAAGCAGAATCTATACGTATGTGTTTTGAAGAGGTATCTTCAAACATAATATATAACATATCTTTCTGTATACCTTTTATTGTGCCAGTTACTACACAGTTTTGTGTAATACTCTGTTTAACAGAATTAAAGTTTTGTATACCTGTTGCTATAAAAATACATGTAATTACACTCTTTAAGCTCATCATTAATAGTGTTTGTTTTTACTGTTTATCTGTATTGAAACCACGCTCTTTTTGCAGCTTAACCTAAAGTTATTAAAAAAACTTTTTAAACTAAAAAATTAGTTAAAAAATAAACCAAAACGAAAAGTGCTTTCTTTATTTTTTTAAAAAATGTAAATTCGGAGCCTTAAGGCACTAAAGCATGAATATTATCCTCGCTTCCACTTCTACCCTTTATGGGGGAAATTATCTTGAATATCTAAAAAACGAAATCGCATTGCTTTTTAAAGGAATTGACGAAATCATCTTTGTTCCTTATGCAAGACCAGGTGGAATTAGCCACGAAGAATATACCGCTAAAGCTGCTGCATTTTTTGCTACTTTAAATATCCGGGTAAAGGGTTTACATGAATTTACGCAACCAGAAATGGCCTTAAATGATGCAAAGGCTTATTTTACAGGCGGGGGGAATACTTTTCTCCTGGTTAAAACCCTACATGAACTGGGTTTAATGAATGTATTGCGTAACAATGTACTTAGCGGAAAACCTTATTTGGGTTGCAGCGCCGGTTCTAACATTGGCGGGTTGAATATGAAAACCACCAATGATATGCCAATTGTTTATCCTCCTTCTTTCGATTGCATGGGCTTGGTACCTTTTAACCTCAATCCGCATTATCTGGATCCACATCCAGAAATTAAGCACAATGGAGAAACGAGAGAAACGAGATTATTGGAATTCTTAACCCAAAACCAGATTAAAGTGATTGGTTTAAGAGAAGGTAACTGGATAAGTGTAAAAGGAAATACAATAACTGTTGAAGGAACAGAATTTACCCGAATTTTTGAAAATGGGCGTCTTCCATATGAAATAGCTCCCGGCACACAATTGACATAGGGCTTTTCTAAACTAAACTGCCTATAGTTTTGTTGTACTTGTATTAAACTCAAATACAACAATATATGGCAAAAATAGTAGCAGAACAACTGGTAGAAATGCTTGTTAATGCCGGCATAAAAAGAATTTATGCTGTTGCTGGCGATAGTTTGAACTATCTCAATGACTCCATCAGAAAAGATGGCCGCATTAAATGGATACATGTAAGGCATGAAGAAGTTGGTGCTTATGCGGCAGCGGCTGAGGCCGAATTGGATGGGATAGCTTGCTGTGCCGGCAGTTGCGGACCAGGCCATGTACATCTTATTAACGGACTTTATGATGCGCATCGTTCTCACGTGCCGGTTATAGCTATTGCTTCTACCATACCTACCAATCAAATGGGGGTAGATTACTTTCAAGGTACCAATACCTTTAAGCTTTTTGACGATTGCAGTGATTACAACCAGTTAATTACCAGTGCAGAACAAGCACCTCGCATCTTTCAAACAGCTATACAACATGCCTTATCTAAACATAGCGTAAGCGTAATCGGTTTTCCGGGAGACGTAGCAGAAATGGAAGCAGTTGAGATACCCACTTCTGCTCAAATCTTTAGATGTAACCCTGTTATCCAACCTTCAGAAAGTGAACTGAACCAATTGGCAAACCTTTTAAATGAAGGTAAGAAAGTAATGCTATATTGTGGTATAGGTTGTAAAAATGCTTACCATGAGGTTCTTGAGCTGGCTCAGATCCTTAAAGCTCCAGTAGGTTACAGTTTCAGAGGAAAAATGCATGTACAATATAACAATCCTTATGATGTAGGCATGACAGGTTTATTGGGCACACCAAGTTGTTACAAGGCCATGCACGAGGCCGATGTTCTTGTACTACTTGGAACAGATATGCCTTATGATGCCTTTATGCCTACGGATAACAAAATTATACAAATTGATACAGCTGAAGAACGTTTAGGGCGCAGAGCTAAACTAACTTTGGGCCTCAAGGGCAATATCAAAGATACTATTAAAGCACTTTTACCACTACTGCATACCAAAACAGATTCTTCATTTTTAGATGCTATGATCAAATTCCACGAAAAAGTGGTTGAGCGATTACATGCTTATGTAGAAGACAAAGGCGTAGAAAAGAAACTTCAACCAGAATATGTAGCCTCTCTTATCAATCAATTGGCAAGCGATAATGCAATTTTTACCTTAGACACCGGCATGAGCGCAGTATGGGGTGCCCGTTATATTGAACAAACCGGAACACGTTATCTCTTAGGCTCATTTAATCATGGTAGCATGGCCAATGCAATGCCAATGGCTATTGGGGCTAAACTGGCACATCCTGAAAGACAGGTAATTGCTTTTTGTGGCGACGGTGGCTTATCCATGTTATTAGGTGATCTGGCTACTATTAAACAATATAATATTCCCGTAAAAATTGTGGTGTTTAACAATAGGGCTTTAGGAATGGTAAAATTAGAAATGGAAGTAGCAGGTTTACCTGATAACGAAACAGATATGCATAACCCGGATTTTGTAAAAATAGCCGAAGCAATGGATATAAAAGCAGCTGAAGTGACCTTGCCTGAACAATTAGAACGTACACTACAGCAAGCTTTTAATTATGACGGACCATATCTCTTGAATATATATACTAATCCTAATGCCTTAGCCATGCCTCCTCATATTACCGGAGAACAAATCTGGGGGATGACCAAGAGCATGAGTAAATTGTTATTAGGAGGACATATGGACGAAGTTTTTGAAACAGTAAAGTCAAACTACAAGCATTTAAAAGATTTATTCTAAAATCAATAGCTGAATACTAGTATTTTATTTTCCTGGTTTACTTCATCTATAAACACTTCATGCTTCTTGGCGTTGCCTTGCACCTGCCAAGAAGCAATACGTATGTCTTCATCTTTCTCTTTTTTTGTAGTTTTAAATTTCAAACCACATTTATTAAGAATTGCTTCTAACTCTTCTGCAGAATAATTTCCCCTATTATAGCTTATTGTATAAATAACAGATTTATGCATTTGGTCAATTCTACTTTCTATAAAAGGCAAGATTACCAATATGACCAATATGAAAAAAGAAGCACAGGCGGCCGCAAAATAATAGCCTCCCCCTATTCCCATGCCAACAGCAGAAACTGCCCAAATGGTAGCAGCGGTAGTAATTCCATTTACTCTATTATCGCCATGAAAAATTACACCGGCGCCCAAAAAACCTATACCTGTAACCACATTGGCTGCTATACGATCTGGATTAGGGCCACCGAGTTCTGCTGAAACAAAAGTAAAAAAACAGGAACCAATTGAAATCATGATCATGGTCCTGAAACCGGCAGATTTACTCCGATATTCTCTTTCTACGCCAACTATACCGCCCCATAATGCGGCCAATATAAAACGTATAATTATTTCATTATCCATATGCATAACTATTTCATTATCAATCAGTAATTTTATATAACATTCAAAATCTTATGAAAGATAATAAATAGAAGAGAATAATCATCTTTAATCTGTATGGTAAGTAGTTAAATTGTAATCCGTCCGCCTGTTACAGGAATTGTAGCACCCGATATATAACTTGCATCATCTGAAGCCAAAAACACATAAGCAGGTGCAACTTCTACAGGTTGTCCTGGTCTACCCATAGGCGTATCTTTTCCAAACGTTTCAACTTTGGGCATGGTTGAAGGGATAAGCGGGGTCCATATAGGGCCTGGCGCTACTGCATTAACCCTAATGCCTTTTCCTGCCGTAAGTAAAATCTGGCTTAAATTGGCTGTAAAATTCTGAATAGCCCCCTTAGTAGCCGCATAAGGCAATAAAATCTCTGAAGGATTATAAGCGTTTACCGAAGTGGTGTTGATGATAGAACTTCCTTTTTTCATATGCGGTTCTGCTGCTTTACAGAGGTAAAACATTGCATGCATGTTGGTTTCAAAAGTCTTGATCCACTCATCGGCAGTAATATCGGCTAAAGTTTCACGTCCCATTTGGAAAGCCGCATTATTTACGAGAATGTCGATCCTACCAAATTCTTTTACAGCTTGTTCAACAATTTTTTTACAGTGTTCTTCATTTCTAATATCGCCTTTAACCAATACGGCTTTTTGTCCGGCAAGTTCTACGTAATGAGCAGAATCCTCTGCGTCAACAGTTTCGGTATCACTTAAGTAACTGATCAGCACATCAGCGCCCTCTCTTGCAAAAGCAATAGCTATGGCTTTTCCTATGCCCGAATCTCCTCCTGTAATGATTGCTTTCTTGCCTTTGAGTTTACCATTACCCTGATAGCTTTTTTCACCGTGATCTGCTTGGGGTTGCATGGGGCCCTCATTACCTGGGGGTTCTTGCTCCTGTTTTGGAAATGGTGGTACCGGATATTTGGTGTCTGGTTCTACAGGTGGTTTTTGTTTCTTTTGCCTTTCCATCTTCTTCTCCTTTTTATATTTATGAACATACTTTCTTATAAAAAAGTTTGGTAATTATGCGTTATTCAGTTCATTTGAATAACATTATCCCGAACTTTCCCAAATATCGGTACAGCCTCTTCCTGAATCTGTATTAAATACTGAAACAAGTTCAGCACAACGCATACCTATTTAACTAAGCGCAAACATAATTCCTCTAACATTTGTTAAATAACAGAAAAGTGCTTCAATTTTTGAAAGCGCACCAGACAACAATTATTGTTCTTTTAAGCTTATTTTTAAACAAAAAACATGAGACTCCCTATTGAACGTAAACATGTTAAAGTGTATCCGGATCCGAAGAGGGTTATTGCAAGATTTTTTTTTAACGGTGAAGAAAGAGGCAAAGATGTGATCAATAAAATCATGACTTTAAGTCCTCAACAGGTATTTAGTATTATTTCTCCTTTGCTGCAGGAATATTCAAAGCGGCATCGTAACATTACCAAAGTACTGCTTAAACATTGCAAAAAGCTTAAGCCCTTGTTTGACAGTATGAAGATTAATTATAAGAAGCTGGAAGAGCACCGTAAATTGCTGATCGGTTCTTATTTTACGCATGAATATTCAATAGAATCAGCTGCATTTTTTAATCCTTCCATTATTGAAGATCCCGACCAAAGCGAACTGGAAGAAGGTGAAAAAAGGTTGATTATTAGCTTTAGAGCGGTTGGAGAAGGGCATATTTCTTCTATTGTATTTAGAAGGGCAATGATAGACCGATACAACAATATCAGTGTAATCCCATCGGGTAATTATATTGACGAAGCTGAAATTATAAGGAATGCCACTTATAACAAGAAACTTTTTTTAGAAAAGGGGCTGATCTCTCTCATCAATGAAGATGTACTTAAGGAGCTTGATCTTAAACTTGAAGATCAGTTTGATTACCTAACACTTAAACAAGTAATAGCACAAACACAGGATCTTGAACCCGATCCGGCTAAAGATAAAGAATTTGAAAAGGTACTCTGGCTTTCTGATTCGTACTATGAGATTGTATTCTCTTTAGACACGGATATTTCTGACCGGGTTATTTTTCCTATTTCAGAATTTGAACGTAAAGGTATTGAGGATGCTCGTTTTACCAAGTTTATTTCAGATGATGGTTCTGTAACTTATTATGCAACTTATACCGCTTACGACGGCCACATCATTATACCTAAGCTTTTAAAAACCAAAGATTTTTATGATTTCACCATTGGTCCGTTGTTTGGTGCAGGAGCACAAAATAAAAACCTTGCTCTTTTTCCACGTAAGATAAACGGCAAATATGCCATGTTATCGCGTATTGATGGGATAAATAATTACATCATGTACTCAGATAAAATCAATGTCTGGGAAAATCCTATTAAATTACAGGAGCCTAAATATAGCTGGGAATTTGTACAAATAGGTAATTGTGGGGCACCTATAGAAACCAGTGAAGGCTGGCTGATTATTACCCACGCGGTTGGCCCTATGCGTAGGTATTGTTTGAGCGCTACGCTATTGGATCTAAATGATCCTACTATAGAAATCGGAAGATTAACAGAGCCTTTGCTCATTCCTAATCCCGATGAAAGAGAAGGTTATGTACCGAACGTAGTTTACTCATGTGGTAGTATCATCAATAATGGCGAGTTGATTATTCCTTATGGTTTATCTGACTATGCCTCTTCTTTTGCAACGGTAAACCTTGAAAGTCTTTTAGAACAACTTAAAAAATGTCCTTGATAATACATTGATTTATTAATATTTAATATAAAAATTAAAAAGTATTGCTTTACCTTAAAAGCAATACTTTTTTTCTTTGATCGGGGTGTGGTTCATGGTCAAATTTAAGAGCATGTAATACCACTAAATGTGCAATAAGGTAAGCCAATGTGCTTTCTGCTCCTTGATTACGATTTATGCCCGCATCATGTAAACCATCAGCACAACCTTTCGTTTCGTTATCATATAATGGAATGCGCAATGAGTTTTCGCCCATAAACCACATATAGCAAGAGAACATTTTTTTGATATAACTACTTTCCTTAGTTACTACATAGGCCTGACTGTACATTAAAACCATGGCCATAAGCTCAATGGCTTGCTGATCATACAAAGGCATGGCCTTGTCATTTTTGCTGTACCAGCCATTGTTACCAACAGGATTTACAATATTACCATGCCAGGTAACTTTTTCAATATGTTTAAGGCTTTCCAAAGCAATCTCTTTTGCTTCTGTACTTTCAGTTATTTCGGCTACATGCAACAAGGCCAGTGGAAACAAGCCATTATCATAAGTCATTTGCGTTTCGAACCAGTTCCAGCCTTCAGTACTGTTGTTCCTGTAGGCATTCACAAGGCGTGCGGTTAATATATCCAACTCTCCTCTTACGGTTTCATCATAAGGATGCACTTTTAAATAGTAACTTAAACCAATTAGTACATTAACTGTGCCTCTTAAGTGTTTAAGTTTTTTAAAATGCGGTATGGAGTTGAAGAAAAGTTCACGCCCAAATTCTACAAAAGACCTGTTAGGTGCAGCATAGATGAGATAGCCCAGGGCCCATATGGTACGACCAAATGAATCTTCAGAACCATGCTCATCCAGATATGCTCTGCTAAAACTTAAGAAGTTTCTGAAATCACCGTTTTCCAATTGCATATCATGTATGTAACTGAGATAAATGGGCATTAAGCGCAAGGCTTCTTGGCTTCCGGTTTCTTGGTATGCCATTAAAGCCATTAACAGAGCTCTTGAATTATCATCTAAACAATAGCCTTCTTTACGATTAGGAATGCCAAACTTGGCGTGTTGAAAAATACCGGTATCATCGGTAAGATGCATCACATAATCTAAGCTAAATTTAGGCATTAAGCCCGGGTCTATGATTTGACGTAAAATCTTATCACTATAATCAGGATGCTTTACAGCTTTATGGATAACATCAATATAAGACTGTCCTATTTTTGGCCAGCGCAAATGTAAACCGTATTCATAAGCTCTGGTTTTAAATGATTGCAGCTCTTCCTGATCAGACAATAACTCGTTCACAATAAGTGCAAGGTTCTTATGATCTTTAAAATTAAATAAATATCCACGATCATCGCTTAACAATTCCTGTGCATGCCAATATGGTGTAGAAAGCACCGCCGCTCCGGCACCCACAGCATAAGATAAGGTTCCACTGGTAATTTGTGCTTCATTTAAATAAGGTGTAATATATAAATCGGCCGCTGCAAGATAATCGACCAATTCATCTTCTTCAACAAACCTGTTCATGAACACCAAGTGATCAGCTACTCCTAATTCTTGAGCAAGTTCTTTAAGGTAATCTCTATATTCTTCTCCAGATTGTTTTAAAACGCCTGGGTGTGTATTGCCTAATATTACATAAACGGTTTCTGGATGCTGCTCTATAATTAAAGGCAAAGCTTTTACTACAGTTTCTAAACCTTTATTGCGACTAATGAGACCAAAAGTAAGCAAAATGCGTTTTCCTTCTAAGCCCATTTTTTTTTGCGTTTCTTTGGGCTCTCTTGCTTCAAGATCAGGAACACCATGTTCTATAAACTGTATTTTCTCTCTGGGTATCTGATAGATATTCACTAAAAATTGTATGGCTTTCCGGCTCATTACTACTATTTTAGAAGAACGGTTGGCTATCTCTCTAATAATAGATCTCTGGAGAAATGATGGTTCTCTTAAAACGGTATGCAGGATAGAAATCATAGGTTTTTCAACCTGGTTGATAAAAGGCAGCACATATAAGCCTTCTTCACCACCATAAATGCCAAATTCATGTTGTAGCACACAAATATCCGCATCGCTATTATTGATAAACTCTGCAGCGGCAGTATAATCCTCTTTAATGTTTTGTCTGATTACCTGTTTAACTTCATCGGGGTAAGCGTATTCATTTTCATTATCTGTTGAGTTTAATGCAATAACCATTGTAGACTGAACACTTTCTTTGTTAAGATTGGCATTGATCGCTTTTATTAAATTCTGATTAAAAGTGGCAAGACCGCATTCTCTTGGCGGATAGGTTGAAATGTACGCGATTTTCATATTGATAGAACTAAAAAATAAAGTAAACTACATATTAATTAAGTGATAAAGTATTTATAACCAGTTGGCATTAAAATAACAAGCGGTTAAACCTCATTGTTTTTTGAGAACTGCTCAAATCGTCTCCTTTTTGGAGTATTTAAATGCCTTGTTAAAGAATCATTCTCTTTCTATGAACTTATGGAAAGTGCTGGTATCCCCATTCTCTTTTTCTTCCTGATACAGGAAATCTAATTTTTTATTATCAAGTTCCTTAAAGAAACTGTCCCAGTCCAATTCTTCAAATTTATCGGGCCTGCTAAATCCCGGAAAGCATATTCGCAATATGCCCTCTCCTTCTTTATCTCCGGTACCTTTTATTTTTGCTGGTAAACCATTTCTCTCTTCTACCCATTTTTTAATGACCTCATGATCATGTGTTTGTTTTGAAGTGCTCATGTAAATTTAATTTAATAAGGTTAATACAATGCATACTGTTTTATAGGTCTTTGTTATGTCTGTTCTTAACCATGAAATAAAATACCACGATAATAACAACAAATAAGATTCCTATAATAATTGGGATCAACATATTATGTTTTTAGTTAAAAATCAGTTAATTACAGTAATTTATCAAAACAATAATGGTGCAAAACATGCGCATATTTATACCCTTTTTAATACGTATAAACCCGTTTTTAATTCGGGGATTTTACGGGTTCTTCACTTAACTCAGCAAATGCTTCACATATCTCATCTGCCGAAGGGTATTTTTTTTGTTCTTTGTAAAGCTTTTCTCTTATCCAGCGTATAATCTCATTTTTACTGGCAATGTTTTCTTTAACCGCATATTCTAAAGCCCTATACGCTGTCATCCAGGGTTTATGTTGCGGATTGGTTTGCGCATATAGCACAATAACAGGGGTCTGTACAGCTGCGGCTAAATGTATAACTCCGGTATTTACAGCAATCAGTAGCTTGGAGCGTTCAATTAAAGCAGCGGTTTCGGGTAAAGACAATTGGCCTGAAAAGTCATAGACCTTGCCCTTTAATTTATCTGTAACCAGCTTAATTTCTGCACTGTCCTTACGATCACCAGTAAACACCAAAGGATAATCATAGCGGTCTATAAGTTGCTGGCATGTCTTTATCCATTTATCCAAAGGGTATTTTCTCTTCTCTTCTGATACGCCTATGTGTATAATCAAATAATCATTATCATATAGGGGCACACTGCTGAGCAGTTTTGAAACCTGCACCATGCTTTTTTCGGGAATAGTAATCTGTATTGCTCTGTTTGTAATTACAGCTCCTATGCTTTCGGCAAGCTTTAGGTCTCGTTCTACCTGATGTAGTATTTCGTGGTAGGGTTCTTTATCTGGCAGCCATTTATTGATCAGATCGTAAGGGTTTTCTCTGCAATATCCTATGCGCAGAGGTATTTTTGATAACCATGCGATTAAAGCTGCAGGTAAAGGGTTCTGGCTAAAGGTATTAAAGATGATACAACTATCAAAGTTGCGGCTGCTAATGGTTTGTATAAGATTAAACACCGCCTGCTGGTTACCTGTTTCATTGATTTTTACCCAAGGCAGGTTAAAGATAATGCAATCGTCTATTTCACTGATCAGCTGAACAACCTTACTGCCTAAAGAAGAGGTTAGCACAGTTATCTTACAATCAAAAGTTTGTTTAATGGCCCTGATTGCCGGTGATGACATCAGCAGATCACCAAAGTTATCGGCTCTAAAACACAAGATATTTTTCACAGATCTCATCATTAAGATGCATAAACTTGGGTTTTAATCATGTTATCCTGTATTCTTTTAATGGTACCGCTCGTAGATTTATTGTCTATAAACGGAATAAGTTCTAACCTGCATCCTATTTGATCAATGATCACTTTCTCGGGCATATACTTATAAGTATAATCTCCACCTTTTACAAATACATGTGGCTTTAGCGCTTTGATAAGCTTTATAGGGGTATCATCATCTTTTTTACCAAAAGTTACAATATAATCTATACTGGCTAAGCCATTAAGTACTTCTATTCGCTCATGCAGATTATTAATTGGTCTTGAAGCACCTTTTAAGCGTTTAATACTCTCATCTGTATTAATGCCCACAATAAGTATATCTCCTTTCGCTTTTGCTTTGGCCAGATATTTTACATGTCCGCAATGAAGAATATCAAAACATCCGTTTGTAAATACGATCTGTTTACCTTCTTGTTTCTGCCTTTCTATCAGTTTCTTTAATTGCGAAAGCGATAAATATTTAGAAGTGCTCATTAATTTCTCTTCAATATCTTCTAAAGCGCAAATAGCTGTTTTTTCACGTTTTTGTATAGCTGCATGTGCTGCATGTACAGCAAGCTCAACTGCATCTTTTATGTTTGCCCTGCTCAGTACCGCTAATAAAAAAGCGGCAATAAAACTATCGCCTGCACCGCTTACCTGTGGGGCAATAACTTTCTCCACCTCATAATGTGAAACAAATGTTGAACTGTTGAAATGTGCTATGCCATCTTTATCCATAGTTAATATAATATGCTCGGCCCCTGTTTGTGCGGCAAGAGTTTCTCCCCAGCTTTTAACCTGTTCTATGCGATTTAATGCGTATTGCTCACCTGTAATTTTTAAAGCTTCCTGATAATTAGGCTTAATGAAATGAGGTTTTAGAACGCGGTATTTTTCATAAGATTTAGCATCTACAGCCAGTATTTTTCTATACGTTTTTTGTAGTTGATGTAAACTGTTGATGATTTTTTCGGTAAGTACGCCTTTGTTATAATCTGATATTAAAACGGCATCGCAAAATGGAAAAATCTTTTCAATCTGTCCTATGATCCGTTGTTCTGTAGCTGCATTAATCGGGCTTTCTGTACCTTCATCAAATCTAACAATCAACTGGCTTTCAGAAGATATTCTAGTCTTAATTATAGTTTTTCTTTCATGGTCTATAACAGTATAGGTTTCATCAATGCCTAAATCATTAAGCAATTGTTTAGCTTCAAGTGAGGCGTCATCTTTGCCTATAACTGTACAAAACATTACTTGCGCACCTAAAGCGTTCAAATTGGCAGCTACATTGGCGGCACCGCCTAAACAACTGTGTTTCTGGTTTACATCTATAACGGGTACACTGGCTTCGGGCGCTATTCTCTGGCAATTTCCATAAATGTATTTATCAATCATAAAATCACCTATGAGTAAAATGCGTTTTCTACTAAATTTCCTGGCTATATTCAAAAGTTCCTTGTTCATTTTCTTTTAACTTATACGGGTTATACTGATGAGAAATATATAATGAGGCCTCTAAAAAATCGGTCGCTATCCAATTGGGTACACGATTAAGGTTTCCGTTTACGCACCATTCGTTTTCATGGCCATTATCTACCAATATAGATCGGCAACCAGCCGTTTTTCCGGCTTCTACATCATCTAAAATATCTCCTATCATCCACGATCTGTTCAAATCTATATGATGCTCTTTGCTTGCCCTTAGTATGAGTTCGGGATTTGGTTTTCTGCAATTACATTGAATGGCATACTGAGGAACCGAGCCTGTTTCTAAATGCGGGCAATAATAAAAACCCGATAAACGAATGCTTTTCTGATCAAGCAACTGCTTTATTTTCTGTTCTACGCCAATGAGATCTTCTTCCTTGAAATAGCCCTTGGCAATTCCCGCCTGGTTGCTGATAATGATAAACAGGTAACCGAATTTATTCAGTATTTCCAGCCCTTCCAATACACCTTTATTTAGCGTAATAAGATCGGGGTTTACATTGTAGGGAATATCCGGAATTAAGGTTCCGTCTTTATCCAGAAAAATAGCTTTATTAGCTTCCATAGCCTTTATATTTTTGGTATGAATTCAGATAAGTAAGCTGATCGTTTACACGCACTTTTGCAAAAGGAAGATTTAAGGGTTTTACAGGTTTTTCCAAATCCTCTTCAGCAACTACATTTTGCTCTATTATGGTACAAAGCTGGTGTACAATATGCAGGTGGAGCTCCTGTATTCGCTGTGTGCTCTGAGAAGGTACGATGATGTTATGCTGCGAATGTTTAGCTGCCATACCACCGTCTTTGCCTAAGAGACAAATGGTAATTAATCCTTTTTGCTCTGCCATGTTAATGGCTTTAAGAATATTATCAGATTGGCCGCTGGTACTTAAGCAGAATAAAACGTCTCCTCTTTGCCCGTAAGCCTCTACCTGCCTCGCAAAAACATCATCATAACCAAAATCATTGGCCCAAGCGGTTAAGATAGATGTATCTGCATTTAATGAAAGAGCGGGTAAACCTCTTCTGTAGCTCACCTCAAAACGGCCTACCAGTTCGGCTGTAAAGTGCTGGCTTTCTGCCGCACTGCCCCCATTGCCGCAAACCAATATTTTTTTGCCCGAAAGAATAGCGTTACTCATTAGGGCTCCTGCATTAAACACGTCTTTGGCTATGGCTTTTGCCGAATTTTCAAAAGTAGCTGCAGCTTCTATAAACGCTTCTTTTAAAGGTTCTAAAGGATTTACATCGTTCAGTTTTTCGCTCAGTACGTTTTTATAAAGATGGCTTACCTGATCGGCTATATGGCACCATTTAAATTTCTTCACGTATTTCTGCGCAAAATCACCCATTTTCCTGCCTAACCCGGGCTGGTCAAACAGTATCCTGATTTTGTTGGCTAAGGCATATGGATCTGAGGGCGGCACCAAAAAACCTGTTTTTCCATCTAAGACAGAATACTTGATACCCCCAACATTAGCGCCTATAACCGGTGTGCCGCAAGACATCGCTTCTAAAGGTGTAATGCCAAAAGGCTCATACCAGGGCGTGGTTACAAATACATCGGCAGCGCTATAATAGTATTTTAAAAGATCTCTCTGTTTTCTGCCCACAAAGTTTACGTACTTTTCAAGCCCTAAACTCCTTACTAAATCTTTTAAACGGTCTATTTCCTGATAACTGTGTTTTTCTGTATTTTCTCCTCCAACTACAATTAGTTTATAAGCGTTATTAACCAAATCTAATTTAGATAAGGCTTTGATCACGTTATCTATACCTTTTCGAGGCACAATACGACCTAATTGCAGGATAACTTTTTCATCTTCTCCAATATTGAGCAGGGCTCTTGCAGTCTGTTTGTGAATTGGATAAAAATCTGCCGGATTAAAGCCACAGGCTATGATAGGCACTTTATCTTCTTCAGCTCCATATAGCTTGATCAGGTCTTCTTTATCTTGTGGACACTCAGCTATAACAGCATCTGCGTATTTGATAATCTCTTTTTCTATATCTACCCGCTCATCAGGAAACCTGTCGTTTTCTTTCTGGAATATCTTACGGATGTAGCCTAAGGCGTGAAAAGTAATCACAAAAGGAATTCCCATTCTTTGTTTTAGTTGCATGGCTACCAGGCCCGACATCCAAAAATTAGCATGAATAAGTTGGTATTGAATGCTTTCCTGCTCAATAAAGCTTTCCATTTGCGCCCTAAATTGAGGCATATAAATAAAAATGTCTTCTTTTGGAATAATTTCTGCAGGCCCGGCATCTATAAGTATTACTCTAACACCTTTACAGAGCTGAGTAATCTGTTCGGCATCTGGATCTTCTCTTCTTGTAAAAATATCTATTTCATATCCCTTTTGTGCCAATTGCTTAGCTAATTCTGCAACGTAAACGTTCTGCCCTCCGCTATCCGTTCCGCCTAAAGAGGCCAAAGGCGAAGCATGTTCACTTATAAATGCGATCTTGTTTTTCATGTAGGTAGATTTTAAATGGCTTGCATATATGTTAAAACTTCTGAAAATAATTGCTCCCAGCTGTGGGTAAATCTTTTAATATTAAAGCGCTGCTGTGCAGATTTTGCCGCATTGTTACCCAGTTCAGCAGCTTTTGCTTTGTTTTCAAGGAGCATACGCATACAATCTATCAGATAAGAAACATCTGTATGTATATAACCGTTGTAGCCGTTCTTGATTACGTTGGGCATTTCTGTAGTGGCCAAACCTACCACAGGCATGCCCATGGTCATGGCTTCGCATACCGCCAGCCCCAAACTGGTGTACCTTATAGGGTTAAAAAAGAACCTGTATTGCGACATGAACTGAGGCAACTGTGGATGCAGCACTTCTCCCAGACCAAAACCTGCTGTACCCATGCCTATTAAATCTATGGGTACCTCTTTTTGTACCTGCTCAAAAATATCAAAGCCTAATAACCGACCTCTTTGCGGTAGATTGTTGATTACTACAATACCTCTTTCTAGTTCGCCGCTGTAATTTACTGTAGCGGGCATTACACCATGTTCTATAACTTTTACGTTAGGCACCTGTGCTTGCCACATCAGCTTATTAAAATGTGTAACATGAACTAATGTTACATTTTGGTCTTTTACAGGATGTAACTCATTTGTAGGATGCCCCCAAGGTGGATCGTGCTCTAAGTAAATCTTAGGTAATGCCCGTTGTTCTTCGGTTAAAATCTCATATTGGTCTATGAAATAGTTCTCATCGGCCTGAAACAGGAGAACATCAAAATCGAGATTTTTTACTTCGCCGGCATTAACTTCTATTACATTGGCTCCAAAAGGAAACGTATGGCCCCTGCCACAATACCTATCGCTTTTCTGCTCATTAACAGGAATAAAAATATCATAGTTTCCCTGCGATAAATAAAACAGATAGCTGCCATGTATATGCCACGTAAAAATCCTTATCCTTTTTTGGGATGTATATAAAATCGACGGCATATCAAGATTGGTTTGAGGTATCATTGTTTTTAAGCTTAGGTAACAATTCATTCTTAGTCCATAAAGTCTAGCTTATCCAGATCATATTCTAAGAAATATAACGGTGTATCATTATTTTTTAAAGGTTCTTGCGTTATGCTCTGGCCTGCGGCTTCTGAAAGGTTTACATATTGATTGCTCTCATCTTTTACTATTTCATTTTCATTTGCATCAGTCCTCTGTTCGCCGCTTTCTACATTGGGATTAACCCAATAGTTTAAACCCTTAAATTCACTACTTAAATTTTGTTGGTTCCGGCCCTCGAAATTTCCTGTGTTTTTCATGGTATTATAGATTTGAGTTTTAAAAATTTAATTATTCACTTACATCTCAATAAACAGGGGCTTTCTGAAAATGTTCGTTTGGCAGAATACCTGTTTTTTTGATGACATATCCGTATAAGCAGGGTATAAATACTTAACAAAACCTTCTTTTATTTGGTCGATAATCCGGTTTATAAACACCTACTTCTCATCTTCCAGATTTATATTAAAAGAGAGCTGATTTGATTATAAGTAACAAAAAGCGCTTTAAAACAAGCGCTTATAATTAAAGAAGAACAACACAGGGCAGTTAGTAAAAGACTTTGATTTCAATTAAAAACATTCTATAGAATTTACCCTGTATTTTATACTTGTTACAGAAGATAAAATGTTGCAAAAAATACCTGAAAAAAACTTTGAAACAACGATTTTTAGCTTTTCCTGTTTGGTAATTAGGTAATAAATTTAAAATCATATCACTATGAAAAAGTCAATGAAAGAGAATGGTAACATGCCTAATGAGCATCTTCACGATTTAATGGTAGATGAACTAAAAGACATCTTAGGTGCCGAAAAACAATTGCTGAAAGGATTAAAAAAAATGAGTGCTGAAGCAGAAAATGAAATGCTGCAACAGGCTTTTAAAGAGCATTTACAACAAACAGAAGGACACATTGAGCGATTGAAACAAGTTTTTGAACATCTGAACATGAAACCCAGATCTAAAACCTGTAAAGCTATGGAAGGTCTGTTAAAAGAAGCCGAAGAGATTATAAGCGATTTTGAGGACAGTCCGGCAAAAGATGCAGCCCTAATCTGCGCGGCACAAAAAATAGAACATTATGAAATAGCTTCTTACGGTAGTCTTGCTACTTATGCAGAACTTATGCAACATGATGATGTGGCAGAACTTTTAAAAGAAACCTTATCTGAAGAAAAAGAAACAGATAATAAGCTAACAGAAATTGCCATGAATTCTGCTAATGTAGAGCAAACTCAACCAGCTTAAGGCAAGCAACTTCCCTTAATTCTTATACCCGAGATGCATCGGCTATGGCCGGGCATCTCTTTTTTTCAAGGTAAAGAATGAAGCCGCAGTTACATATAGAAAACAAAGAGATTGAAAGAAGTTTACATCTGGTTATTGTAGATGGAATAAGCTCTGAGATTGTGGTTTGCCTTACCAGTGGGGCTTTTCTGGTAGCCACAGCATTGCTTTTAGGTGCCTCTAATTTTCAGATCGGTTTACTGGCAGCTTTCCCTTCGCTAACCAATCTGGCGCAGTTATTTTCTATTTTACTGATGCGCAGGTTTCCCAACCGTAAAAGTATTACCACCATATCGCTTATTATTGCCCGTACACCTCTAATCATTATTGGCTGGCTGTTGTTTCAGTTCGGCATATCTGTCTATTTTTTAATGGTCATGATGTTTATCCATTACCTGTTTAGCTCTGTTGGCGGTGCAGGGTGGAATTCATGGATCAAAGATCTGGTGCCTGAAGATCAGTTGGGACAGTACTTTTCTAAACGGAGCCGTTACATGCAGATCGTTAACATTTGCCTGAGCCTTTTGGTGGCTGTAATGGTAGATTATTTTACCAGCAAACATCCATCTGGGCTGCTCAGCCTGTATTCAGTTTATTTTATTATAGCAGGATCTGTAGGTTTAACCGGAACGTTTTTTCTTTCGCAGGCAGTAGAACCTCAGTCTTATTTATCTAAAGGAGATTTCTTTGATCTGTTTATGATGCCTTTAAGGAATAAAAATTTCAGAAACATGCTCTGGTTTAACGGGGCCTGGGTTTTTGCCATTAACCTTGCTGTTCCGTTCTTTATGGTTTTTATGTTGCGAACGCTTAAGATCCCAATGACCTATATTATCGCACTTACGGTAATTAGCCAGGTGTTTAGTGTATTAACCATACAGTTATGGGGTAAACTATCAGATCGTTACAGCAATAAGAGTATAATCTATCTAAGTACCCCTATTTATATTGTTTGTATTATCGCCTGGATTTTTGTGGGCATTTACTCACGCTGGTATGTAAATATGGCGCTTTTAGTGGGTATTCACATCTTTACCGGAATTTCTACAGCAGGGATCAATCTGGCATTAACCAATATAGGTCTTAAGCTGGCGCCTAAAACCGATGCAGTGGTTTATCTGTCGGTTAAAAATATCATCACTTCTGTTTTCTCTTCTGTTTCTCCCCTGCTTGGTGGCATATTAGCCGATTATTTCTCTAATAAACAGCTCAAAATTACTTTTGAGTGGATAAGCCCTCAATTTAATAAACTGTTAAAGCTGATCTATTTACATGAATGGAATTTTCTTTTCCTGATTGGCGCATTGTTGGCATTACTTTCTTTAAGGTTACTGGCCAAAGTGCAGGAACAGGGCGAAGTAGGCCATTCTATTGTTAAAAGAATCATGAAAACCCGTTTTAAAAGTGATTTGAAAGAGAGCTTTATTATTGGTAATATAGTAACTTGGCATAGTATGCTCAAAGCCATCTTAAAAAGAAAGAAAGCTGCTTAAACTCTTCTGATCTTAATACGTTTCAGTGTAATAGCTCCTGTTTTTTTACAGACCTTTCTTTTTCTTCCGGTTTTTCTAGCGCTAATCCGCTTTGGTTCATATTGATCATTTCTATTACCGATCGCAAAACAAATTTGTAATCAGGATTAAGGTTCCAGTCTATGGTAAAATGCAGAGCCAGGTTTTTAGGGCCCCAACGGTAAGGCTCTCCATCCATGCTGATAATAATGCTCGGAGTTTTTAAAGCTGCCGCAATATGTGATACACCGGTACAATTGGCTATTAGCGCAAAAGCGTTTTCAATAATGTGGCTAATGGCACCTAAAGAGGTCTTTCCTGTTAAAATGAGCGGTCTGTATTTCATTTTTACAGCCAGTTCATGAGCAATGTCCGTTTCATTTTCATCTCCTGTAATAACCACTTCAAAACCTCTTTCTTTGCAGAAATCTGCTATGGCTGCAAAATAAGCTACCGGCCATTGTCTCCACTTCCCTCTTGAGCCGGGATGTATACAGATGTATTCTTTAGGCTTTAAGCCCGATTTTAAAGCTTTAAAATCGGCTTCATCTTGTTCTAAGGTAGAGAAAAATATCTCGTCATTGCTATAAGCTATTTTAAGGTGATTTAGTAAAGCCAGATGCCGGTCTATCTCATGCAGTTTTTCGGGATAACACATCAGATCTTCATTTTGCTGCGCTATTGTTTGGCAAAATCCTACTACCCGTTTTGCGCCCAGTATATTTAGAAATTCATAAACTACAGCGCCATTTCCCTGCAACTGAAAAAGCAGATCGATCTCTTTTTCACGCATTTGATTTACAAATGTTTCAAAGCCTATAGGGTCAAACTCCTGTTCAGGTAAGCCCGGATAACCTGGAAAAGCCACAAACTGATCTGTACATTTAAATCTTTCTATAAGCGGCTTAGTATGTGCAAGACCTATAAAGATTATTTCGGCCTGCGGGTAAAATTCACGTATAGCCTTTATGGCAGGCATGGCACATAAAATATCTCCAAGCTGTAAAGCTCTGAAAATGGCTATTTTTTTAATATTGTTTTCCATAGTTAAGCTATAATAATAAAACCCTGTATTTTAATGCCCCGTATGTTTTCCAGTAAATGGCCACATATGGAATGATAAAAGAAGTAAATAGCATCTCACTAACATGCTTAAAAGACCGGTCTGCGTTTTTAGTACGTTTCCAAGCAAAATTTATAATTAAGGCAAAAAGTGCGCATAGATTAGCAAAGGCTAAATAAATTGCGCCGTTTAAAATGAAATAAATAAACAGAAGAGTAAACAATACAACCAGATAATAATTCCAGGCAGCCTGCCTGCTAATCTTTCTGCGGTACAATTGAGGATATTTTTTAAACAGCAGCGCATCGTAAATTACTTTTCTTTGTTCTTTGATACTTACTGCCCATGGAAATCTTCTTACCGGGTGTACCACACAGGCATCTTCCAGCTTAATGATTGGAATGCACTGCTCAATCAGTTTAAATTCGAGGTCGCTATCTTCACGCCAGGCCAGTTTAAAACGCATATCGAACCCTCCAATCTGAATGAGCGCTTTTTTTGTACATACACAATTTGCCGTAATAAAATCGGCATACTGCAACTTAGCCGTATTCAGTTCAAAGTCATGCGGTCTGTTAGATATGGGCACTATGGTACTGCCACTGTAAGCAATCAGTTCCTCGCCTTTATAATGTTTTAAAACGGTTTTTAACCAATCGCATTGAGGCAGGCAATCATCATCTGTAAAAGCTACCAGCTGGCCTTTTGCACTTAACCATCCTATATTTCGGGCGTAAGCGGGCCCGTTTTTGCAATCTGGTTCTATATATTTGAGGCTAATGGCTGCTCTCTTGGCCATCTTCTTAACCATGTTACGGGTTTGCTCATCTGGTCCGTCACTCACCACAATAACTTCAAACCATGCTGAATTAATATTTTGCCTGGCTAAGCGCATGAGGCAGCGCTTCAACAGGCTCGGTCTCTTGTAAGTGGGTATTACCACCGATATTTTTATTTCCATAATCTTTACTAATTAAAAATGAACCCATAATTAAAGCATCAAAAGGCGATGTCCAGAAACACTCTATGGCATCACGCGGACTACAGACAATGGGTTTGCCTAAAGTATTAAAAGAGGTATTAACCAATACCGGTACATCCGTAATTTCTTTAAAGGCCTTAATGAGCTTGTAATACAAAGGATGCTGTTCTTTATTAATAGTTTGCACCCGGGCCGTACCGTCAATATGTTTTACGGCCGGTATTAAATGCGCTCGTTCTTTAATTACATTGTAAACAAAAAGCATAAATGGCGATTTTTGAGCCTGCTCAAACCAGTGATGGGCATCTTCTTCTAAAACCACGGGCGCTACAGGTCTGAAATCTTCACGGTCTTTAACAATATTTAGTAAAGACTGCATCTTAGAATCAATGGGCGAAGCTAAAATAGACCTGCTGCCCAAAGAGCGTGGCCCATATTCCATCTTGCCCTGAAACCAGCCAATAATCTTATTTTGAGCCAAAAGCCCGGCAGTTTCTTGGGCCACATCATCCATCTTATGGTAAGGTATCTTACATTTTTTTAAAAAAGCTTCTATTTCTTCATCACTATACTCAGGGCCCCAGTACACGTGTTCCATTACAAAATCTTTATTTTTGCTTTCTCTTATTTGCGCATCTGTCCAAAGCGCTGCCCCCAGTGCCGTTCCCGAATCGCCTGCGGCAGGTTGTACCCATATATTTTTAAAGGCGCTTTTGTCTCTTATGCGTGCATTTAAAACACAGTTTAAGCCCACTCCGCCTGCTATACATAAAGAATCTTCATGGCTCATATCATATAGCCAGCTGCAAAGCTCTAATACGGTTTCTTCTAATACATATTGTAAAGAGCGGGCTATATCAAAATGGTAAGCGGTAAATTCTTCACCTTTTAATCTGGGCGGGCCAAAGCGTTCTTCAAGTTTTTCATTAACAATCTGGTACTGCCCGTTGCCCAGGTACCGTACAATCTCTCTAAAGTATTTTACAAATTCGGGCTTACCATATGAGGCCAGCGCCATTACCTTATATTCATCCGATGAATGCAAAAAACCCAAATGAGTGGTCACATTTTCGTACAACAGGCCTAAAGAATGCGGTAACCTTACTTCATCTATTTTGCTAATGTTATTGTTTTGTCCTATACTGTAGGTGGTAGAGCAATCTTCTCCACGCCCGTCTAAAGTAAGTATGGCTGCTCTTGTAAAAGGCGAAGGTAGAAAAGCACTTGCTGCATGGGCTAGATGATGGTTTACAAAATGCCATTTCCAATTGCTTTTATTGGCTTTATAAAATCTTTTTTGCAGATGATGCGGGTAACCATCAACCAAATGGTTCTCTGCGTTGATGATGGAACTTAAAAAAAGATTATTCCACGGATTTTCAAGTTCTGCATTAAAATTCTGCTGGTCTGAAAACAAAGGGACCGGACAAAAAGCTGAAGCTCTTAATTCTTGAGGCAAAATTTGGTACGGATCAAAAGAATAAGCAATATGATCTACTTCATTAAGATGTATATCTGCCGTTTTTAAGCAAAAATCAATGGCATGGAAAGGCAGTTCATAAGTGCTAAAAGGAATAGGTCTTTTGCCATGCTTAAAATGGGTAAATCTTTCGTCTTCAACGGCGGCGATGAGCTGCCCGTCTTTTACAATACAGGCAGAAGAATCATGAAATACCGCGTTAATACCAAGGGTGTACATAAGCTGTTATTTAAGTGATCAAGTACTGTTGTAACTGCTTAAAGCGTTTAAAAGATTTGGTATTTTTGAAATCAGGTACTTTTATAAAAATAATAGCACTTATTAAAGTATTTATAACATTATATCCGTATATTTACGTTAAGGGCTTAAAGAATAAAACACTGATCTCTAACCAGATTTTATTTAAAACAGAACAGTGTAATTCGCTTATTTATCCACCCCAGTACGTAAAATACGTAATGTTGAGCAAGAGATAGGCAAGTGTAAAAACAGCAAGCTTATCTTTACTTATGCTCTTGTCTATAAATTATTTTATTTATGGATAACTTGGATAAAAACACCTATGGAAAACTTTAAAATTAGGCGGCGTACACCCGTTACTTATGTTCAATCTTTTGGGTATATCATTGTTATCGATTTAAAGGCCCAGATCATTGGCTTAAGTGCCAATATCACTGATGTTACTGCTCAACCTGCCCATTCTTATTTAAACCAGCCTATTGCCCATTTTTTTAATGACTCTTTTAGTACGCAGGCTAATAAAATATTAAAAACAGTACAAAAGCTGCTGCATGAACCTGATGGCAGGCAAATACTTTACGACACTATTTTAGGAAAACGGTATTATTTAAATCTGTTCAGGAACAGGAATAAAATATATTGCGAATGGGAACCCCATCAAAAACAATCAGTTAAAACAGTTCAGATACATACGTTAACCTGTTTTTTAGAAGAAAAAACAAAAAATGTATGGACATCGGTATGTACCTCTGTAAGAAAAATCATTGGTTTTGACAGAGTACTTCTTTATAAAATGGAATCATCTGGCAGAGGGCGGATGTTAAGCGAATGTTCGGCTGATAAAAAATACTTGGGAAAGCAATTTGCTGAAAGTTTTATGCCGGCAGAAACCATTAATTTTTACCGTAGTTCTTCTTACCGTTATTGCCCTGATACAGGCAATGAAAACATTGAATTTTTAGAAAATGGTAAACATACGGACCTGTTGCCTTCCCTGCTCCATCCCTTCCCCGATTTTCACATCAATAGCTTAAGAAGCCTTGGGGTGGTCTCTGTAATTGTGATCCCTATTTTTATAGATCATAAATTCTGGGGGCTATTGGCCGGGCACCATTACCAGGAAAAAGCCATAGATTTACAGACTAGGCAATTATGCACGTTAGTTCTGCAGCATGCTGCACATAGGTTCGATTCAGATTTTAAGCAATCGCAATTAAAATATTATAATCAGATCAAGAGCTTTGAAGTTAATTTCAAAGAAAAATTAATGAACAGCAACAGTACCAACGCCGTACTGGTTCAGAACCTTAAAATGCTTTGCCGCAATACCAAGGCCGATGGTATAGCTATTTACCATGCCGGAGATGTATTTACGAGCGGCATTTGCCCCACACCTGTACAGATTGAAGAAATTATCAAAATCATTAACCCGCTTCATAAAAAACCTATTTTTATAGATCAGGATTTTGCTTCAAAACACCAAAAAGAAATAAGTAGTTTTCTACCTTTTGCAGGCTTATTAAGCTTGCAGATCGCTCAAAGAAACGATAATTACATTTTATGGTTCAGAAAAGAAAAAACAGACCGTATTTACCATATTACTTCTTCTAATGCTCAAGAAGAAAAAGCGAGCTGCGAAACCTGGGAAGAGACCGTTATAAATGCCGCAGAGCCCTGGGATGATAAAGCACTCTATTTTGTACAAAGCCTAAACGAGCTGCTGCATGAAGTTGTTATCTTAAAATCAAAAGAACATGAAAAGCTTAACGAAGAGCTGATCATATTAAATAATGAACTCGAAACCATTGCTTTTACCCTTTCTCACGACTTGAAAAATCCTTTGTCTGTGGTAAAAATAGGCGCTCAGGTTATTTATGATAATCAAGATCATCAACAAAAATGGAGCAAGACCATATTAGATGGCGTACATAATATTGAAGCTATTATAGATGGCTTATTGTATTTGCTGGATAAGAAAGCATACAAATTTTCAAAGGTTCCCATACCCTTATCAAATATGTTAAAAAAGATTGTAAATGAAGCAAAGATACTCTATAACAACGAACGCTGTACTGTGGTATTAGGTAAAATACTGCCTGTTTGGGGCGAAAAAAGTATGATCTACCAAATATTTTTAAATGTAATAGGTAATGCGGTAAAATATACCTCTATGCAAGAACATGCTCTTATAAAGATAGACAGCCGACAACATAATAAATGCCTGTATTACAGTATAAAAGATAATGGCATAGGTATTCCTAAGTCTTTTATAAAAAATATATTCAATGTATTTAACCGGGCAAGCAACAGCCGTAATTTTCCGGGAACCGGTATCGGTCTTTCTTTAACCAAAAGAATGTTAGAAAAGTTAGACGGAAAAATTGCCATAAAAAGTACGCTAGGCCAGGGAACTACAGTAACCTTAAGTTTTCCGCTGCGAACAAAAAATCCATAATTTTAACAGATCAGGCCATTTTTAAAGGCATATTTAATCAATGCGGCAGAGTTTCTAACATTTGTTTTATTGATCAGGTTCTGCCTATGCCCTTCAACCGTTCTCTTGCTCAGAAAAAGCTTGTCTGCAATTTCCATATTGGTTAAACCATCGCTAATCAGTTCTAGTACTTCAAGCTCCCTGTCTGAGAGGTCTATTTCTTCTGCAAGATGGGTATTGCTATAGGTATTAAAAGCGGGGCTATGCTGCACGCTTTCTATAAACTCCATAGATAGCTCATCACATAAATATTTGCCCCCTTTGGCTACATGTTTAATGGCAAAAAGCAATTCTTCATAATCTACTTTTTTTAGCAGATAGCCATTGGCTCCCTTTTCAAAACAGGTAGATACCAGTTGGGTACTACCTACCATTGAAAGTACAATAACCTTAATATCGGGATAATGGATATTAATGTATTCGGTCAGTTCTTTCCCGTCCATTTCTTTCATCCCTATATCTGTAATCAATATATCAGGTATGAGCTTGTTTTCTAACAATTCTATGGTTTCTTTACCATTATTCGCTTCGCCAATTACGCAAAAATGTTCTTGTGATTCTAAGAGCAGCTTTATTCCATTGCGTACAATGGGATGATCTTCAGCCAAAATAATTTTTATCATGTTTAAATTCATTAACAAACAGTTAAATAATCCTTGTTAAATAGTCATAAGTATCAACAAATAGTTTCAGATTGCAATTATTTAAACAAATTAGCCCGGAAGCATTGTAGCATTATTTAGAACGAGCGTTAGCTGACAGAAAATATTTCCAATTCCGTTCTTGGCCTTGAAAATATCTTCTGATCAACCATAAAGCAGGATATTACATCTCTTTTTCATCGTGTCCGTGGGTTTTTACAATTTTATTGTACACGCCAAATAATAGAAAAGGTGCAACCCATTGACCTACAAAAAGTGCCATATGCTTGTGTTTCATGCATTTTAAGCCTAATGAAAGTCCCATTGCCGCAATAGATGTCCATAAAAAGAAATCAGACGGAATTTTAGCAGTCTGGTTTTCAATTTTTTTTGTCATCTCTCCTTCCTGATGTGAATTTTCGTTTTCCATACGTATCCTCCTTTACAAAACTTAATTATTACATTATCTGCGTAGCGGCCGCAAAGCATATACCATAAAGACAGCAAATGTATTCTGAGCTAACAATCAGGTATTTAGCCTCATAAAATACCAATAAATACCTGTCAATTTATAAGAAGAAAGAGATTTAAAGATCGGTTTATGCTACATAATTGTTCAATTAAACAAGCAAAAATGATATCAAGTTTCTTTGCCTAAATTTTATTTAAATATTTGGAAGCCCCGCATGAATGAGCTAAATTTAAAAAACAAACAACTAACTGATTAGATTCTATCTAATAAAAATTATAACCGATTCATGAATTGGATTAAAACGCTCACACCTTTAAACTTATGGTTTGCAATTGTTAAAGCATTCAGACTAATTGAAATAAGCTGGAAATCACTTTCTAAACGAATATTTATTTCAGATTTTTTATCGGTAATACGCAGTATCGGGTTTGTAGCTATTCTCGTTATTCTTTCGGGTGCCGCTTTTTTATATCTGGGTCAGGGACAAGATATTTTATTATTGGTTATTGAACGTGCCATTGCCGGAAACTGGTGGTCCTTTGCTGGTTTACTTTTCTCCATGACCCTCTGGAGTATTTTTGCTGAACTAAGTGTTAGATATGCTATTGCTGTTTCCGATAACTCGGGTCTGCACTTAAGTGATGAGCGGGTTGAATGGAGAAAGACTGTTCAAAAATTATTAGCTGCTTTTTTTCTGCTCTGGCCTATATGTATGGTACTTATAGGGCTTATATGGGTACTGGCTAGTGCCGAATACATCAGTTATACACAACGTATAGCTTTTGGCGGAATAGCCATTTTTTCACTGTTATTAGTACTATTGGTATTAGCCGAACTGTATTTTCGTAAATTTGGTAAAGGTACTCCAGGAAACCCAAAACTTACTAAATTAGGTCACCGCTCACTACCTTCTCTAGAGCGTAAATGGCTCGAAAAACTATACGGTATTTATAATGATTATGTTTTTACCTTACCTAAACATACCAACTTTAAGGGTATTTACAATGAAGAACTGAAAGATTTTACAAATCTATTTCTGGATCACAATTATCCAAAGCCAGGCTTTCCTCAAGATCCAAAAGTGCTCCAGCCAAGACGTTTGGTTCCTGATACGTTTATCTTGCTAAATGCCCAAAAAATTAAAAACAGCGCGGCCCTTTATAAATGGGTTTATAAAATTCCCCCTTCTTTTTATGCAATCTTCCACAAACGTGTAAGAAGAATGGTCTTTATCAGTATTTTCATCTTTATTACGGTTGCTCTTATTCCTGCAAAATGGAATTTCTATGCAGAATTTGGTGCTCCTGCGCTAATTTGTTTGGCTTTTGCCTGCTATACAGGTATGTATATAGGCCTGTTATATATAGACAAAGTATTTCTACCTAAATGGCCACTGGGTATTCGCTTTGTTCTTATTGCCTGGGTTGCCTGCATGTCATGGCTAGATAATGATCATCCCGTACGCTTACTGGGAGAAGTACGGAAGCGAGATAATGTTCAAATCCAGTTTAAAAAATGGTTTTCTGCATACAAAAAAAATTTTAATGGTTTAGCGGTGAGCGGACAGCATACTTATCCTGTAGTATTTATCTGTGCCGAGGGAGGTGCTTTTCGTACAGGCGCTTATACCGCTATGTTCTTAAGCCAACTGGAATCTGATCTGGCAAAGAGATCAATTGATTTTCGTCAAAGCATTTTTGCCATGTCGGGTGTATCGGGTGGTGCAGTGGGATTAGGCTTTTATAATGCTATGGCGTTTAGAGATAAATCAGCTGTAGCAGATACTGCCCTTGTTGCAAAAACACGTGATTTTTTTCTGCATGATTCATTATCACCAATTATTGGAAAGATGTTTTACGGCGAATTTATTAATCTATTCTCATGGCGTAATATTGAGCTTTTCGATCGTTCCATTGCTTTGGAAGATACTTGGGAAAAGGCTTATTCCAAGTTTAAAAATAATAAAAAAGATAACAGTTATGCTGCGCCTTTTATATTAAACGATACAGGTACAGTTAAACCCATATTCCTGATTAATACTTTTGAAGCCGAAAGCGGGCTGAATGCACTTGTTTCAAATACAAGTACAGATCAATTTCTTTTTGGCAAGCAACGTGATTTATTCACTTCCAAATTAAAAAATATAAGATACAGTACTGCTATTAATTTCAGCAGTCGCTTTCCTTTATTTTCGCCTGGTGCAATGATTGATTCGGCCAACAAAAAACGTTTGCATTACCTCGATGGTGGTTATGTTGAAAATACTGGAACAGGAAGCATGTTAGAAATTATCCAGTTATTAAAACAATTACCTGATTATGATCAGATTACTCCTATAGTCATCAGTTTAAGATTTGGTACAGATTCAACAAGCAATAATGGTATAAAATTTTTAAATGAGTTGAGTGAAATTGCCTCTGGTCTATTAAACACACGTAGTGGCAGAAGCAAAACTGCCGTAGCACTGTTAAAAAAAGATATTGAAGCCGCTAAGGGAATTTGGATAGATGCTCCTTTAAATCCAGAAGAAAAGAAAATTCCGATGAACTGGGTGCTTTCCAGTCAGAGTATGAACCGGATACAAAAAGATATTCATGAAAAATTAGCACCTAATGGCAAAATTATGGATACTCTGTTTAGTCGTAAACTGGTTTACAAGCCTATGCCGAAATAAAGAGAATGCCTTAATCTGAATAAGAAAGCACTAAATCCTAAATTTGTATGTCGTTCTACAGCTTTTAACAAGCCAACACCTAAAATATCAGCACATGGAATTTTCACCTTTTAACCCTATTGTTAAGCTTTGTCTTCAGGGTATGGGCTCTGAAGAAAACGGTCAGCCAGAAAAAGCAGCTGATCTATTTCTGCAAGCCTGGAACCAGGCTACAAACAACTTTGAAAAATTTCTTGCTGCGCATTATGTGGCCCGGCATCAAAGAACAATTGTTGATCAATTAAAATGGCTCGAAACAACTTTAGAATATGCCTTAAAGATCAATGATGATAGTGTTAGAAGTGCTTTACCCAAGCTTTATCTAAATATTGCCCAATGTTATAAAGATCTGGAGAATACAGAAAAATCAAAGGAATATACCGAATTGGCTGCTTTATTTAAGCATAACCCCACTGATAAAGGTCCTTTTTATCATGGTACAAAAGCGAATTTGAAAACCGGTGATTTACTAATTGCTGGTGGCAGTTCAAATTACAAGGCTGAATTTAAAATGAACCATATTTATTTTACCGCTTTGGTTAACGGGGCTGGGCTTGCTGCCGCATTGGCAAGGGGCAATGCGCCTGAACGTGTATATGTGGTTGAACCAACGGGCAGCTATGAAAATGATCCCAATTTAACCGATCAGAAGTTCCCAGGCAATCCTACCCGTTCCTACCGTTCGCGAGCTCCGTTAAAAATTATTGGAGAAATAACCAACTGGCAGAGGCCAACACCCGAAGAATTGCAAAAATTCCGTGAAAAATTAGCCGACAGCAAAGGCGAAATCATTAATTAGTAATAAGAAACAGGTAAGATCTCGAAGCGAGTTCAGCAAAACGAAACTCTTATTTAACGTCCCTGAACTCGTTTCATGTCTATATCTCTCTAAGATGCTGAATCAAGTGAGGCATGGCGAATCTTTAGCACGAAACGCAATATCACTATAGAAGCGCTGGCCTTTTTACCATGGGCAAAAAACCAAATATTTAATCGCTTGTTATAATGAAAAAAGATCAGCAGAATGATTTTACTTGGAATTAAGGCACAGATTTAATTACAAAAGACAATGAAAGCAGAAAATAAAAGTATCCAAGTAGTAATAGAAACCCCTAAAGGCAGTGTAGAGAAATACGCATATAAAAAGAAAACAGGCTTTTTTCAACTTAAAAAAATTTTACCTACCGGAATGGTTTTCCCTTATGATTTTGGCTTTATACCACATACCAAAGGACAAGACGGCGATCCCTTAGATATCATCGTGATATCCGAATTTCACAGTTTTCCGGGTATAATGATAGAATGCAGGCTTGTTGGAGGTTTTAAAGCCAGGCAGGGCAAAACTAAAAGCAAATTGGTAAAGAATGATAGGTTCATTGCAATACCGTTAGCCTCAGCGATTTTCAAGGATTTAACAGACTGGAAAAATATTCCGGAAACCATTATCAAAGCGCTGGAAGATTTTTTTATAAATTACAATAAAGAAGAAGGCAAGATATTTAAAACTACGGGTTATTTAAGCGCCGCTAAAGCATTCAAAAAAATTAAACGTCAAACATTATGAAAGATATCGATACGCTTTGGAAAACAGACGAACATCTTCAGCCCTTACCCATGGCCATAAGGGCTTTTATCATATTTATTATTGCCCTGATCTTGTTACGTTTTGGAGGCATAAGAATATTTGGGCAAAAATCAGCTCTTGATAGTGTTATCGTTATCATGTTTGGGGCTGTGATGGCAAGAGGTATTGTAGGAGCTTCAGCTCTTCATTCAACAGTAATAGCCGCTGCTATGATGGTTTTAACCAATCGTTTGATTGCATGGCTATGTCAAAAAAACAACTGGTTCAACAGTCTTATTAAAGGAAATGCAATAATTTTAGTTGAGTTTGGCAAGATCAGATGGGATGCAATGAAATCGGTTAATTTAACACAAACAGACCTTGTAGAAAGCTTGCGTTTAGAAACCAAAAGTGAAAATCTGGCCCATGTTGAAAAAGCCATTCTCGAAACCAACGGTAGGATCAGTTTTATATTGAAAAAGCATTCATCCTGATCAAATTCTAAGAACGCTGATGTTTTTTTAAAAAAAAGGCGGAATCAAATCCGCCTTTGGTTATGAGCCATGCTTATCAGCATGTTTTTTAGATGCTTCAGCCGCTGATTCTTTAGCTTTATGCGCATGCCCGCTGGCAGCATGTGCAGGGTGTGAGGCTTTTTCGTCATTACCTTCTGTATGACTTTTATGTGCCGCTGTGTGATGTTTAGCTGCCGCAGTATGGTGCTTCGCAGCTTCTTCGTGATGATTATGTTTCATAGGTTTTAAGTTTTTGTTACATCTATGGAACAGCCCCTATAGAAAAAAGTTTCAAAAATTATTAATCCATAACATTATTATTTTAAAACTCAAATAGCGCTATCTTTATGATATCAAATAAAAGTCATGGAACCACAAATGGTATGGGCCAATCTGGCTGTGCGCAACTTAGAGCGAACCACAAAATTTTATACAGAACTGGGCTTTAAGCTCAATTGCTCACCTAATGATCAATTAACCAGTTTTAAGTTCGGTGCAAATGGGTTTGTGATCCATTTTTTCTTAAAAGAGGTAATCGAGTCTAACATGAAAATGGAAATGGCAGATGCGGAACTTGGGGCCGAGGTATTGTTCTCGCTTTCTGCCAAAAACAAAGAAGAGGTAGATCAATGGGCTGCAAGCGTAAACAAAGCCGGTGGCAGGCTCCTCTCCCAGCCCGAATCATTTGGTGAGGGTTATTATGGTTTTATGTTTGCCGATCCCGATGGTCACCGTTACAATGTATTTTATATGTAATCATAACCTTACATAAGCCTACTAACTATTTTAAATTTGATTTTGAATGAAATTGATTAAATATTATGGTTAAAGATTACTATAATAAGTTATTGATCTTTAATTTTTTTGATTTCACCAATCATTTTTTCTGCATTACCGTTGGTACCGCCAAGACTGATCGCTTTATTATACCACTGTAAGGCCAGATCATACTGTTTGTTGGTTAAATAGGCTTCTCCCAAACTATCGGCTACATTCGCGTTTTTAGGGAACTCTTTAGTAGCCAATTCAAATATTTTTATAGCTTCGTTAATTTTGCCTAGCCTGAGTAATTCGTACCCTATGGTGTTAAGTTCACTCGGGTTTTCAAAACTATATTCCATTTCAGAAGTTTTTTTCAACAAATAATAAGTTTCAATCGCTTTATTTACATCGGTTAGAGCTTCTTTTCTTAATGCCTGGTAAACCGATTTTTTAGGAATTTCAAAAGCTTTTCCCAACATAATGTCACGGATGGTATGCCCTAAGCTATAAACTTTATTAAGGTTGTTAGATGCCAGAATTACAATGACATCATTTTTCATGTCATTTAATAGAATAGATTCAAATTTATACGAAACACCGTTGTGACGCTGCAATTCATCTTCTTCATAATATCTGCCAAGCGAACCACCTTCTTCTTTTGCATAAGGATTATTCAGCAATGTTTCAAAGGATTTTCTGGAAATTAAACGATTACGGTTCATCGCATCAATCCATTTGTACATATCATTGACGTCCAACCAAAGCCAACCGCTGATAAATTCTACTTCTGGGCAACGGACATTGTCCATATCATAACAAGAGGTCCGGTTTTTGTAACCAAATTTTGGATCAAACACCGAATTGGTCATTTTCAAAGGTTTAATAATATTTTTAGTAACGAAATCTTGGAAAGTCATTCCTGTTATCTTTTCAATAATTCTCCTTTGCAAAAAGACGTTGCCATTGTCGTACCGGTAACCTTTTCCAGGCTCAAATAGCAAAGTATCCGTTTTTCTCAAAATCTTCCATGCTTCTTCGTCGCTTTTCGGACCGATTAATCCATTTTCTAATCTGGGAATTCCGCTGGCATAATTAATCAGATGTCTTGTCGTCACTTTTTCAGACCATTTCGGCAAACCTAAATCATATTTCGAAATCGGATCGTCAAGATTTAGTTGACCACGTTCTACCAACATCATAATAGCAACCGCGTTAAACTGCTTTGCAATAGAGTCAAAATTTAAAATTGAATTTTTCGTTAAGAGCGTTTTCTTTGTTTCATCTGTAAAGCCAAATGATTTTTGATAGATGATTTTTCCTTTTTTGGCAACAAGGACATTTCCATTGAATAAACCTCTTTTGTAGGTTTTTGCCATTAAAGAATCGATTTGATTGATGTAGTATAATTCTTTTTTCGTTTTCTCACTTTTTTGGGCCCATACATTTATTGAAAAAAGGAAAAGAAAGATGACAATTGTATTTTTCATTATTAATTTTTTGATTTTGATTTACGAAGTTCTTTTTAATAGAATTGAGGGGTACAATTTTCTAATTATGCACTCTATGGTTATACAAAACTTTTTGATAGCAATTCATTTATTTTTAATGGTTTTGCTGCAAAAGTGTATCAGAATACATTAATACGCGACCGATTAAAAAAAATCGAACTCTTTTTTTGAAAATAATCTGATTTTGCTAAGCTTGCTTTCTAAAATCGGTAGGTGTTTTCCCTGTATATTTTTTAAAGGAAGTATTAAAAGAAGATTTGGAATTAAAACCAACCCGGTACAAGATTTCCAAAACAGTTAGCTCCTGTTGAGATGGATCTTTTAAGATTTGCATTGCTTTTTCAATTCTATATTCATTTACAAAATCGAAAAAGTGTTTATCCATATAGAGGTTAATCAAAGCAGATAAATCTTTAACAGGCATTTTTACTTGCGCTGATAAATCCTGAATAGTTAATGAAGAGTCAAGATAAGGTTCTTTTTCAAGCATAAAGTTTTTTAAGAATTCTATTTCCTTATTTTTCTCTTCAACGGGTAAAGGGTTATTTTTTTGTTTTGCAACAACATCTGTAATAGGTTTCAGACCGGCATCTACTCCTCTGAAAAATTCGGGTTTATTTAACGCTACAAATAAATACCAGCACGTACAAAATAAAAATGCAAATCCATCAATGCAAACAATCCAGGCCCGGATTTCGACCTCGCCCCAACCAAAAATAAAAGTAACCAGCCATCTTACAAGGACTATAAAATGTAAAGCGTAATAGAGAATGGTTATTTTATACAGGGCATTAAGTGCAGAAATATTAGGGTTCGTGTAATTTTCGAGATAAACCGTTTTAGATTTTTTGATGACCAGAAATGAAGCTATAAAATAAACCTGGAACAGAAATTCGAAAAGAAAGTAAAAAAACTGCATGAGCGGACTATCATTCATGCTATTTAGAAAATGTATTTTCGCAGCTCTATCTACAAAATAAATTCCCCACATTAAATACAAATTGTAAGCAACAAAGGGAATTGCATGTAATAAGTGTTTTGGTTTTAACCGGAAGTTAGCGTAACAAACAGACAGTACATAGAGATAAAACGATCCTGAAACCAGATAGACAATACTGCCACGAAACATTTCGAGATTGATGTAATTAACCGGAAATTCCCGCTGCAAAAATTTTAATGCATCTACGGCATTTGTAAAAAGAAAGAAAGCAAGAAGGTAATTTGAAAGTCTTTGCTTAGTTTTTACGGTAGTCAGAAACAGGGCAAGCAGCAGTACCATGAAAATCCCAGTGGAGGAAACCAGATGCAGAAAATTAAACTTGTCCATAGTGTTTTAATACAGGGCCAAAATTGTTTAGCAGCCTATTTACCGATACAAAATTTGGTAAAGATATTATCCAACAGATCATCAGTAGTAACCGTACCGGTAATTTCGCCCAGATAATGGAGCGCCTGTTTAATATCCATAGCCAGGAAATCAGAAGTAACCGGATTATGGATGTGCATGAGTACGTTATTTAATGAGTTTTGTGTCTGTTTTAAAGCCTCTACATGACGTATATTGGTCACCAAAGTTTCGCTGGTATTGATATGGCTCAGATTTACTTTATCCAATAATGCCTGCTCTAAGGTATCGATACCTATTTTATCTTTGGCCGAAATGAGCAGTGCTTCTAATTCCTGGTAGCTATTTTTTTTCTGTGCATCTAACAATTCGGCTTTATTTACCACAAAAAGATAAGGAATCTGCTGTTGTGCCAAGCTTTCCAATTGCTTGAGTACATTGCTTTCATCTTCTTGTGCATCAACCATGTAAATGATGAGTTTAGCCTGTTTCATCTTATCTAAAGTGCGCTCTACCCCTTTGGCTTCAATAATATCGGCCGTTTCGCGGATACCCGCCGTATCAATAAACCTGAAAACCACACCATTGATATTGATCTCATCTTCAATGGTATCGCGGGTGGTTCCGGCAATATCGCTTACAATAGCCCTTTCTTCATTTAAAAGTGCGTTGAGCAAAGTAGATTTACCTACATTGGGTTTTCCGGCTATTACTACCGGAACACCGTTCTTGATTACATTACCGATCTCAAAAGAGTGGATCAAGCGTTGTAATACCTTGTTGATTTTCTGGATAAGGCTCTCTAACTCTGCCCGGTTGGCAAATTCCACATCTTCTTCTGCAAAATCGAGCTCCAGTTCTATCATACTGGCAAAGTGGATCAATTGCGTACGCAGATCTTTCAGTTCGTTGGCAAAGCCCCCACGCATCTGCTGCATAGCCACATCATGCGAGGCTTTACTGTTAGAAGCAATCAGATCGGCTACGGCTTCGGCCTGACTTAGGTCAAAAGCACCGTTTAAGAAAGCTCTTAAGGTAAACTCTCCGGGTTTGGCTGCTCTGGCTCCCTTGCTAATTAACAGGTTAATGATCTGCTGGATAATGTAATTGGAACCATGACAAGAGATTTCTACCACGTTTTCTTTGGTATAAGATTTTGGCGCAATAAATAAGCCCACAACTACCTCATCTATAATAATCTGTTCATTTTTAATTAAACCAAAATGTAAAGTATGGCTTTGCTGTTTTTCGAGATCTTTACCCGAAAAAACCTGATTGGTTAAACGAACAGAATCCGGCCCTGATAAACGGATTACACCTATGGCGCCGCTACCGGGAGGTGTAGATAATGCAATAATGGTATCTGATGTGATCATAAGTTACAAAAGTAAGGCTTTTTATGGTTAGAATAATGTAATTGCTGCTTTATGCAACAGGCTACCAAACATTTTATCTATATTTAGTGTTGAACAGAAAACTATCCTTGTAATTTATGACCAATAACCCGTACCCGCTTACCGTAAGAAGATCTATAGAATTATTAGGCATAACTTTAATTGCTTTTCTCTTAGTGGTTGGAAAAGATGTGATTATGCCGGTAATCATGGCATTCTTTATCAGCATATTGCTGTTGCCTGTTTACCGTTTTTTACGCAGATACAGAGTACCCGAAGGCATAGCTATATTTCTACCTATCTTATTGGTTTTTGTGTTTATAGCTGGTATAGTTTGGTTCTTTTCGGCACAGATCGGAGTGCTGGTTAACGATTTTCCGCAGATTAAAGCAAACGTAGCGGTACACCTGAGGTCTTTGCAAGACTGGATCAGCAGTTTTACCGATTTCTCTATAGCCAAGCAGGAAAAATTTATTAACGAAAAGAGCGATGATTTGTTTAACCTGGCAGGCAAAGTAGCCAGCGGTGCCGCTGTAACTCTAAGTAATGTATTTATTTTTGTAGCCCTGATCCCTATTTACATTTACCTGATCCTCTTCTACAAAAGCATATTGCTTAAGTTCGTGTTTATGTGGTTTAAGGTAGATCATCATCCAAGAGTTAAAGAAGCGGTTTACGAGTCAGAAGCCATTATCAAGAACTATCTCGTGGGATTATTGATCCAGATTACCTATATGACCATTTTATTGGGCGGAGGTCTGGCTTTGTTTGGTATTAAGCACGCTTTGCTGATTGGAGTAATCTTTGCAATATTGAACCTGATACCTTATGTTGGCGCATTAATAGGCAATATTTTAGGCTGTTTAATTACCTTGAGCTCTTCTACGGAGTTATGGCCGGTAATTACGGTATTGCTGGTTATTGCAGTGGTGCAATTTTTTGACAATAATATACTGATGCCCCATATTGTAGGCTCTAAAGTACGGATCAATGCCTTGGTATCTATTTTAGGTGTAGTAATTGGTGGCGTGATAGCAGGTGTATCGGGTATGTTCTTATCTATGCCTGTAATTGCTGTATTAAAGGTAATTTTTGACCGCAGTGACGGCTTTAAACATTGGGGTGTGTTATTAGGTGATGAAAGACCGGCCAAAAGCCCGATGAGCTTTGGGGTTAGAAAGAAGCTAAAGGATATAGATTCGCAGCCCTGAGTATGGTTGGATTGTTAATTGGTTAAAATAAGTGAGCTGTCATGCTGGACCTGGTTCAGCATCTTCTTAGGTAAATATAGACCCTGAAACGAGTTCAGGGTGACGTAATTGCGATGAAGCTAAAAGTAATTGGTCATGCTGAGTTTTCATTAAGTATTTATGTTTTCAATGGTATTCAAGAGGGTCACGCCATTTATTTCAGTATCTTTTCAAGTAAATACAGCCCCCGAAACAGCCTGTCTCGGTATTTCGGGAAGTTCAGGGTAATGAAAGAGTTCAAAATCAACACCGACTTATTCATGGGTAACACGCAACCCTATGCCTTCAAAAACACATCATAGGCAAAGCGTAAGATAGTTCCGAAAACTACGGTCAGGAAAAATATACGTACAAACTTATTCCCCTTTAACAAGGCCAGTTTAGCCCCCAAAAAAGAACCTGCTACATTAAAAACAGCCATAGGTATAGCAAATTGCAGCAGAATATGCCCGCTATAGGCAAAGTACAATAAGGCTGCCAAATTGGTACCCATATTCACGATCTTGGCATGAGCGCTGGCCCCCAGAAAATCAAAACCTAAGGCAGCAATAAATACCAAAATAAGAAAAGAACCTGTACCCGGTCCGATAAGCCCGTCATAAAAACCAATAATCAGCCCAAAAATAGCAGCTAAGGTAATTTGCTTTGCCATAGTTTGCTGTTTATGTTGCTGTACACCAAATTGCTTGTTAAAATAGGTATAAAGTGCAACGGCGATCAATACAACCAAAATAATGGGTTTGATCTGCGCATTATTGATCTTGCTCACTAAAAAAGCACCAGAAAAAGAAGCAATGAACGCAGAGAGTGTACAAGCGATAAGCACTTTGTAGTTAAATTTAACCTGTTTGGCATATTTAACGGCCGCAATGGTGGTTCCTGCAAGCGATGGGATTTTTACCGTTCCCAATAAAGTAGCCACCGGATATTGTGGTAAGATCAGCAAAGTTGCTGGTGTTTGTAGCAATCCTCCGCCACCTACTATGGCATCTATAAAACCTGCGCCAAATGCGGCAAGGCACAGTAAAATAATCTCCTGGTTCACGTTGGCAAAGTAAAAGATTTTAGTGCAGATTATTTAACCCTTGTAAATAAAAAGGCTATTTGATTTTTTAGGAATGCTCTTAAATTATACGCCATGCTAAAATCTTACTTGAAGGATATAGACCCTGAACTAAATTCAGTGCCTGCCCCGATTTTCGGGGGTGACGTTAAATAAGTGTTCGTCATGCTGAACTCGTTTCAGCATCTCACCTCAGTAAAATATAGACCCTGAAACGAGTTCAGGGTAACGATAATAGAAATTTATGGTGCTTTGCTTAGTGTCTCTACGTTCAACTCTTTTTCGGCCTTTTATTTTTCGGTTAGCACCAATTGGCCTGCTCGCTTACTTAAAAAGAAAAATAAGCGGCCCTGGCTTTTTGCATACTTTTTCAGCTAAAGAAAACCTGCGAAGCAAGCATGAATACCTTTGAGAATATAAAAATTTATGAATAAAATATGTCCGCGAAGAATTAAAAATAAATTCGATAGACCCCAAACTCATTTCGGGGTGACGATAAGAACAATATTTAATCAATAAAAGCTTACATCCGTTCAGGTACTTCAATACCTAAAATTTTCGTGCCTGTTTTGATTACATCGGCAGTAAGTTTACAGATATTTAACCTGTATTGCTTAATCTGCGCATTCTCTTCTTTGATAATAGGTGGCACTTCATGGTAAAACTTATTGAAAAGCTTAGCCACCTCATATAAATAATTGGCCATATAAGCCGGACTGTAAGCCTTAGCTGCTTCAGCAAGTTCATGAGGGTATTTAGCCAAAAGCATGATCAACTCCAATTCGGTATCGCTTAGTTGTGTAATAGCTGCTTTGTCTATTGAAAATTGGTAATTAGCTCTACTCAAGAGCGATTTGATCCTGGCATGGGTATATTGTATAAAAGGCCCGGTATTTCCCTGAAAATCAATAGACTCTGCCGGGTTAAATAACAAACGCTTTTTAGGCTCTACCTTAAGCAAGAAATATTTAAGCGCGCCTAAGCCAATTGTACTGTACAGGCTTTCTTTTTCCGTATCGCTAAAATCATTGGTCTTGCCCAGTTCTTCGGTTTTTTGTTTAGCGGTTTCAACCATTTCTGCAATCAGGTCATCGGCATCAACTACTGTCCCCTCCCTGCTCTTCATTTTACCACTTGGCAGATCTACCATACCGTATGATAAATGGTGCAAGCCTTTTGCCCAGCTTTTACCCAGTTTATCTAAGATCAGGAAGAGCACCTTAAAGTGGTAATCCTGTTCATTACCTACCACATAGATCGATTTATCCATATGAAAATCGTCATATTTCATCTGTGCGGTACCCAGATCCTGTGTAATATAAACCGAAGTACCATCGGCACGCAATACCAGTTTCTGGTCTAAACCATCGGCTGTAAGGTCTATCCATACAGAACCATCTTCTTTTTTAAAGAAAACGCCTTTGCTTAAGCCTTCTTCAACAATGTCTTTTCCTAACAGGTAAGTATTACTTTCGTAATAGTATTTATCAAAATCGACACCTAATTTTTTATAGGTTACGTCAAAGCCTTCGTAAACCCAGCCGTTCATTTTTTTCCAGAGCTGTACCACTTCTTCATCGCCCTGCTCCCATTTCAGCAGCATTTGCTGAGCTTCTTTGATCAATGGTGCATTCTTTTTGGCTTCTTCTTCACTATTTCCTTCTGCCGTTAAGGTTTCTATCTCTTTTTTGTATTCTTTATCAAATACAACGTAATATTTACCTACCAAGTGATCGCCCTTTAATCCCGTACTTTCGGGCGTTTCGCCATTGCCCCATTTTTGCCAGGCCAACATCGATTTACAGATATGGATGCCCCTATCGTTAACCAGGTTAACTTTGATCACCTCGTAACCATCAGCCTTTAACAATTCTGATACAGCATAACCCAACAGGTTGTTACGGATATGCCCAAGGTGCAAGGGTTTATTGGTATTGGGCGATGAGTATTCTACCATCACTTTCTGTCCGTTGGGCTTTACGCTCAGAAAATCATCGGCCAATAATTGATTGTTAAACAGATTTATCCAGTAGCTCTGTGCTATACTCAGATTTAAAAAGCCTTTTACCACGTTAAAGCCTTCCACCTCTTTAACGTTTTTTTGTAAATATTTACCAAGATCATCAGCCGTTTGCTCAGGAGATTTCTTTGAAAACCGCACCAATGGAAACACTACTATGGTAACCTGTCCTTCAAATTCTTTACGGGTTTCCTGTAAATTGATCACTGTTTCGTCTATATCCTGATTGTAAAGATGCTTTACGGCATCTTGCGTAGCTGTAATGATAAAATTCATAGCTTCAAAAATAGAGAATAATGCTGAAACCCTGAAAAAGTTTTAAAACTTGGCTGGCGGCCTCCATTTAGACACGCTCAATGTGACAAGCATAATAGTTTCAGAAACAGCCTGGGAATGATACCAAATAAAGTTCGTCACGATGCTAAAAAAGACTTCGTCATGCTGAACTTGTTTCAGCATCTACCGTAGATAATCATTCACCGTGTCAGGCTGAGCCTGTCGAAGCCTAAATTGTAGGATATTCACATTTCGACAGGCTCAATGTGACAGATAGCTCTAACGTAAGCATAATGCAACAAAAAGCGTAAAAATTGGCACTTCGAAAAAAAAGGATAGCTTTGTAGATAACTCAAATTAATCATCACGTATGCATAACAATAACTTTAAAATTGGCGTAAATACAGAAATTGGTACACTGAGAAAACTATTGGTACACAGTCCAGACAGCGGTTTGGGCAAAGTAGTACCTTCTAAAGCACAAGACTGGCTCTTTGAAGATATTGTACACCTTGACACCATCCGTAAGCACGAATACGATTATTATATTAAGCTGTTGATGTACTTTTTAGACCCCTCAAAAATTAAAGGCAAGCTTAATGAAATTGATGCAGAAGAAAACAAAAGAGGTTTCTTTAAACCTAATCACCCTAATTTTCACAACTCTGAAAACGTAATTGAAGTACAAAACTTACTGGCAGATATTCTGGCAGATGATTCTATCCGTAAAAAATTAACTGCAGCAGTATGTGCCATTGAAGGTTGCACCTATAACTTACAGTTAAAATTAACCAATACCAATCCTAAAGAACTTGCAGAGATCTTTATATCGGGCTCTATGGCCGATGATACCATGATCTTTGCTCCAATACCTAACCTTATTTTTACCCGGGATGTAGGTACTATCATCAATAATCATATCTTATTAAACAAACCGGCCAAGAAAGCCCGCGTTCGCGAAACCATGCTCATGCGCTACATTTTCTTTAACCACCCTTTCTTTGCCGCGTACCGTAATAACATTTTAGAAATACCTGATCCAACCCAACATTTTTTAAGACCGGGAGATGAACCAGCTTTCAGAACTACTTTAGAAGGTGGCGACGTAATGATGGTAAGCAAAAACCATGTACTGATCGGTGTAAGTGAGCGTACTTCTGAAGAAGGTGCAAACGAAGCTATAAGATTGCTTTTTGAAAATAACGTGGTAGAAAAAGTAACAGTGGTTAAAATACCAGCCAAACGCGATTACATGCACTTAGATACGGTATTTACACAAGTAAAACGCGATACATGGGTTATTTTACATTCTATTGCACATTCGCCAAAATACAATGAGCTGGAGCCTATCAATTTTTTGAAAGAACCAGAAAAATTAGAAACCACTACAGCCATACAATTTCATAAGGATAAACCCGGACAACCGAAATATTTTGAGCATGTGGAAGCTTTATTGAATGATATTAGTCAGAATGATCTGGGTAGTCCTACACCTGCCAAAATTATCTACAGTGGCAATAATGTGTTTCCATACGACTCAAGAGAGCAGTGGACAGACTCTTGTAACCTCTTAGCATTAAAAGAAGGCGTGGTAGTAGGTTATGACCGTAACGATAAGACTGTTGAGGCGTTTAAGGCCAACGGCTTTAATGTGGTTAATGTTAAAGATCTGGTAGCAGATTTAGAAAGCGGTAAGGTACATCCAGAAACCCTCACAGATACGCTTATATTGATGCCATCGGCAGAACTTTCAAGAGCAAGGGGTGGTTTTCACTGCATGAGCTTACCTATTTTAAGAGATGATATTTAACACGTAAATATCAAAGTTAAATTTAAAGTTAAAAAACCTATAACTTTCTATACATGCAAACCACCAATCATATCTTGATGATCAGACCGGTAGATTTTAAATACAACGAACAAACTGCCGGGAACAATAAATTTCAGATCGCTACAGAACAAAATGAAGTACAGGAAAAAGCACTTGAAGAATTTGATCAGTTTGTAGAAACACTGAGAAAGAACGGTGTAGATGTGACTGTAATTGACGATACCTTAGAACCTTCTACGCCAGATTCAATTTTTCCGAACAACTGGGTGTCTTTTCATGAAGACGGCTCTGTTTACCTCTACCCAATGTTCTCGCCCAACAGGCGTGGCGAACGCAGAAGCGATATTTTAGATAATTTAGCCAATAATTTTGAGCTGAACCATATTGCAGACATTAGTTTTTATGAAAAGCAGAACATCTTTCTTGAAGGTACAGGCAGCATGGTGTTAGATCGTGATAACAAGATTGCCTATGCCTGTTTAAGTATAAGAACAGATGCCGGAGTATTGGATAATTTCTGTATGATTACAGATTATAAACCTGTATCGTTTCACGCCGTTGATCAGGGTGGCTACCCTATTTACCATACCAACGTAATGATGTGCGTAGCCGATAAATATGTGGTAATATGCTCAGAAAGTATTGGAGATGACCACGAACGTGAATACGTATTAAACCAGATAAAGAATACAGGTAAAGAAATCATAGAAATAGGTTACGAACAGATGAACCATTTTGCTGGTAATATGCTACAGATCAGAAATGCTAAAGACGAACCGCTCTTGGTCATGTCAGAACAAGCACTTAAAGCTCTTACTAAAGAGCAGGTGGCAAAACTTGAAAAATATAACCGCATTATCAGTTCACCCCTCTATACCATTGAACAGAACGGCGGCGGCAGTGCACGCTGTATGCTTGCAGAAATACATTTACCTGTAAAGAAGGCATAGATATAAAGAGGTACTTTTAGTGCCTCTTTTTCTTTAAATACCTGTACTTCCGTCATGCTGAACTCGTTTCAGCATCTTACTCTAACAGTAGAACCTGAAATGAATTTACTCCGTAGCTTTCCGCTTCGCTCCAAGTCAGGGTGACGATGAAGTTAGAGTGGCGGTAATAGAAATTTATAGTGCCTTGCTTAGTGTTTCTTCGCTCAACTCTTTTCGGCCTTTTATTTTTCGGTTGGCACCAATTGGCCTATTCACTTACTTAAAAAGAAAAAACATTAATTATCTTAATAGACCCTGAAACAAGTTCAGGGTAACGTAAATGACAAATAAAAAAAACAGGTAAACACAACAATTTTAGAGAGTTTTCTTTGTACTGGCATATTCATTATATTTAAACCTGTTTATACCAAACAATTAATGCTTACAGATAATTACTACCTGTTTATACTATTAGCCCTACTCTCAGAAATCATAGGCACCGTTTCAGGTTTTGGCTCATCTATACTATTTGTGCCCGTAGCCTCTATGTTTTTTGATTTTAAAACAGTTTTAGGCATCACAGCTGTTTTTCATGTATTTAGTAATTTGTCAAAAATTCTGCTCTTTAGAAAAGGCATTGATAAAAATATAGCCCTCAGATTAGGTATTCCGGCTGTTTTATTTGTAATTGCAGGCGCATGGCTTACTACACTCGTACCTGCAAAACAGATAGAATTACTTATGAATATCGTATTGGTAGCACTGTCTATTTACTTATTGATAAATTTTAATAAAAGTGTTAAACAAACCAATAATAATCTATACCTGAGTGGTACGTTATCAGGCTTATTAGCAGGTCTTGTAGGTACAGGTGGAGCAATAAGAGGTATTACATTGGCCGCATTTAAACTTCCTAAAGAAATATTTATTGCCACTTCAGCCCTCATAGATCTGGGCGTAGACAGCAGTCGGGCGGTAGTTTACATTAGCAATGGCTACTTTCATAAACAAAACCTGTTATTGGTACCCTTTTTAATTGGCATAAGCATAATGGGTAGTTACTTGGGAAAATTGATACTTAAAAGAACCTCTGAAAAAGTTTTCAGGTACATGGTATTGGGGATTATTATTTTCACTTCTATTTTTCAGACCATTAAATATTTTAATAGCTAACAAGACGTTGTTTTTTCCATTTCGGTCCCAGTCATCGAAACAGAGAACAGCAAATCGTCATGCTGAATTTTTCATTAAGTATTTATGTTTTCAATGGTATTCAAGAGGGCTGTGCCGTTTATTTCAGCATCTTACTCAAGTAAGCATAGACCCTGAAATGAATTCAGGGTGACGTTGAGTGTTCGTCATGCTGAACTCGTTTCAGCATCTTACCCTAGTAAATATAGACCCTGAAACCAGTTCAGGGTGACGGTAGTGTTAAATGGGTGACACTAAACAAATAGTAATCGTCATGCTGAACTCGTTTCAGCATCTTACTTGAAGGGGAGAGAACCCGCCCGACCTATTCAAGAAAACACATAAAATAAATTAAAACTATCTAATCCTTAATTAGATTATTATAACCTATTCATTCCTTCCCTTTCCCTTATTCCTTAAAAGCCATTTTTATAAAATCAATCCTTATATACGTAACCAGTTACAATAATTTTCCATAACTTTGTAACCGGTTACATTTTATGGAAAAGAAAGACTTTTTAAAAGAGCTGGAATTAATGGCCATGATCAGTCGTATAAAACGGCTGTGCGACGACCTGCAATACAGTATTAAAGATTTTTATAAAATCTTACAAGTTGATATAGAACCCAACTGGAGCATTATGTTCTTACTGCTCAAAAAATACGGAACGTTAACTATTACCGAAATATCGGAATATTTAAGACAATCGCACCCAGCCGTGATTAAGGTCATCCATAAAATGAAAACTGCAGGCTACGTCAATTCCGTAACTGATGAAAAAGATTCACGCAAGCAGATCTTATCCCTATCAGATAAAGCGCTCAAAGCAATTCCAGAATTTGAAAAATACTGGGATGCTTGCGTAGAAACCATGAAGCAACTTACCGAAGACTGCCCGCATTTTTTAGACGATCTGGATAAGATAGAGCAAAAAGTACAGCAGAGCAGTTATAAAGAAAGAACCTTAAAAAATTTACCGCTATGAGAAATGTATTTATTGCCGGGGCAACCGGATGGGCCGGATCAGAGCTGGCTAAAGGAATAGTAAAGAGTGAAAATTTACGATTGGTGGGAGCCTTATCACGCAGCCACGCAGGAACAAATCTTGCGGAATTCTTAAAAGTAGAATCAGATTTTATCCCTGTTTATGGTAATATAGAAAATGCTTTAAATGAGATAAAAGCCGATGTAATGATAGACTATACCAATCCAAGTGTAGCTAAACATAACATCATTACGGCGCTTAACAAAAAGATCAACGTTGTGGTTGGCACATCCGGTTTAACTGAAGCCGATTACCTTGAAATAGAGAAAGTTGCTTTGAGCAATAACTGTTCGGTGCTCGCAGTTGGCAATTTTGCCCTTACCATGGTACTGTTGCAAAAATTTGCAGAAATGGCGGCAAAATATATTCCTGATTTTGAGATTATTGATTATGCGCACGAAGATAAGGTAGATGCGCCTAGCGGTACGGTAAGAGAATTGGCTTACAGGCTTACCCAAGTTCGCGAATCGCAGATACATGTGCCTGAAAGTGAATTTAAAGGCCTTAAAGAAACCCGTGGTGCACGTATGAGTGGTGTGCAAGTTCACGCTGTACGCTTACCCGGTTATGTGATCTCTGTTGAAACTCTTTTTGGTCTTAAAGATGAAAGGCTTACCATCCGTCACGATTCGGGTTCAAGCGCCCTGCCTTATGTAAAAGGAGCTATCTTGGCCCTGGAAAAAGTAGGTTCTTTTAAAGGCTTAAAACGTGGCTTAGACAGCGTAATGGATTTTTGATAATTTAATTTTTTAACAGTATACCGATGCACAAAATTAAAGGTTATGCTTTAGCCATCATTTCAGCCGTTTCTTATGGATTAATACCTCTTTTTGTTTTACCGATAAAAACAGCAGGCTTTTCTTTAGATACTACCTTGTTTTACAGGTTCTTTATTTCGGCCCTATTTATATTAGCCTACCTCTTGTATAAGAAAGAAAGCCTTAAAGTAAACCTTAAAGAATTTTTTGTACTGCTTATTTTAGGTCTTTTTTATGCCTTATCGGCAGATCTGCTATTTTTAGGTTATGACTATCTTTCGCCCGGGGTAGCTTCTACCATCTTGTTTGTATACCCGGTAATCGTGGCCTTGATTATGGTTTTCTGGTTTAAGGAAAAAATTGGCAGACTTACCATCTTATCACTATTTATAACGCTGATCGGTATACTTATCTTAAGTGCCAAAGATTCTTTACTCGATATCAGGTTTTTAGGTCTGTTCATTACGCTCTTGTGTGCGGCTTTATATGCTTTATACATCATTATTGTAAATAAAGCCAAAGTTTCAGGTTCGGGTACCAAGATCACTTTTTACTCACTCATATTTTCTGCATTATATTATTTGATTAAAACCTCGGTATTAAGAGAAAGCCTGCTGATACCAGATGCAGATCTTTTGTTGAACTTCATTTTGTTTGCATTGGTAACCACTGTTTTTTCGGTATTGGCATTGGTGCATGCCATTAAGCTCATTGGTTCTACCCCTACTTCCATTTTAGGGGCATTGGAGCCTGTGGTGGCCGTTTGCATCAGCGTAAGCTTATTTGGCGAAGATCTTACCTTAAACCTGATAGCAGGTGTTTTACTCATACTTGCGGGTGTAATCATTAATATCGTTGCAGACAGCAGAAAAAATAAAACGGATATGGAATAAATTACATCTAAATTATAAAGCATAAAAACAGCAATAACAAGCTCTTTATTAAGCAATAAGGCTAAAATAACAAGATGTACAGCATTTGTTTTTAGATCAACATTATCAAATTATAATTGTTTATCATAAAAAATTAAAAACACATCCTTTTTATTCAATTTAAAATTACATTTTTGCAAAAATTTTTAAACGATGCAGAGTTACGCAGAATTTCTTGATCTTAGTGTTGGCTTTCCGCAAGAAGGTTTCAATATCATAGACGATGAATTGTATTTCCATGACCTTAACCTTATGGAAATGATTGAAACTTATGGTACGCCATTACGTTTTACCTACCTGCCCATGGTAAGCAAGAAAATTCAACAAGCAAAATTGTTGTTCCAAACCGCTATCATTAAAAATAATTACCGTGGTAATTATAAGTATTGCTACTGTACCAAAAGTTCACATTTTAAGCATATTATAGAAGAAGCCTTAAAAAATGATATTCACTTGGAAACATCATCGGCTTTTGATATGCCTATTATTGATTCTTTAGAGAAAAAAGGCGCTGTAAATAAAGATACTACAATTATTTGCAATGGTTTTAAAACCTATCAGTATAAACAATATATTGTTGATATGCTGCACGATGGTTTTAAGAATATCATCCCCGTTTTAGATAATAAAGAAGAATTTAACCTTTACGATGACGAAATAGAGCTGGATGAACCATGTAATTTAGGTATACGTATAGCAGCCGAAGAACAACCTGATTCGCAGTTCTATACTTCACGTTTAGGTGTGCGTATGGAAGATGTAATTGATTTTTACAACAGTAAAATTGCATCTAATCCTAACTTTAAGGTAAAATTGTTGCATTTCTTTATTAACTCAGGTATTTCAGATACACCGTATTACTGGAATGAGCTTGAAAAATACGTAACGCTTTACTGCAAATTCAAGAAAATTAACCCTGATTTAGATACGCTTGATATTGGTGGCGGCATGCCATTTAAAGATAGCTTGGTTTTCGATTTTGATTACGAGTATATGGTAAACGAAATTGTAAAACGTATCAAAGAAATCTGCGCTATACATGAAGTGATCGAACCAGATATCATTACTGAATTTGGTAAATATACTGTGGCCGAGGCATCAGGGATTTTATACAAGGTATTGGGTCGTAAACAACAGAACGACCGTGAAAAATGGTTAATGTTAGATGGTTCTTTTATCACTAATCTTCCGGATGTATGGGCTTTAAACCAGAAATATGTTTTATTACCTATTAATAACTGGGATGCAGAATATGAACGTGTAAACTTAGGCGGTATTACTTGCGATGGACAGGATTATTACAATCAGGAAGCCCATATGAATAGTGTGTTTATGCCTAAAACCCGTAAAGTACAGTATTTGGGATTTTTTAACACAGGAGCTTATCAAGAAGTTTTAAGCGGTTATGGCGGTATACATCATTGCCTGTTACCAAGTCCTAAACATGTGATCATAAGACGCAACCGCGATGAGACCTTTAACTTTGAAGTATTTGGCGAAGAACAGAACAGCAAACAGGTACTAAAGATTTTAGGTTATAGCTGAGCAGATCAATAATCCAACATATAAGATCCCTTATTGCATAAAGCCGTAAGGGATTTTTTGTTTGGTTAAAAAAAATCATTCATGCTTCCTTACTCACGTCATACTGACCGCTATCAGCAAGCTGTTTCTGCATCTTACCCAAAGGAATGGAAAGACATAAATAGCAATTTTAGAATGATGTAAAACCCTTATAATTCCTTTTTTTCATAAACAAGATTAGCGTTTAAATTGTTATAAGAAACAAAAACGCGCTTTATGGAAAAAACGATACATAACAAAGGACAGGCCCGTTTATTTAAACATCCTGTACTGGAAATGCTTACTAAAACACGTCCATGGGTTATTTACAGTATATATATTCCTATTTGTACATTTTTCATTTACCAAGCTTATGCCCATTACCACATCAGCGGTATGAATATTCTTGTATTATTTATGATAGCAGGATTAAGCTGGACTTTAGTGGAATATCTAGCACATCGCTATTTATTTCATTTCGAAGCAAAAAGCGCTTTGGGCAAGCGTTTGGTTTATCTTTTTCATGAAAATCATCATGAGTATCCACGTGATACCATGCGGCTTTTCATGCCACCAGTTCCAAGTCTTATCATTGCAACTGTGGTGTTTTTGGTATTTGCCTCTTTATCTTGGCTGTTTACCAACAGCATAGCTTATGGATTAATTTATTTTTCTGGATTTATAATTGGCTACCTGATTTATGTTTCCATGCATTATGCCATACATGCCTATGCCCCGCCTAAGTTTTTAAAAAGATTATGGCGAAACCATCAGTTACATCACTACAAATATCCTGATAAGGCTTTTGGCGTAAGCTCTAACTTCTGGGACAAAGTATTTGGAACACTTCCACCTAAAAAAGTAAACGAATAATTCTTCAGGAATTAACTTCTTATTGCCTCAACAGGATTTAGTCTCGATGCCGAATAAGCGGGCCAAATACCCGAAATGATACCAATGGCTACAGAAACACCTATGCCCAGCATAATATTATTGAAGTATAAAACCACTTGAAAACTGCCCGCACTATTGACCACAAGTGTGCCTAAGTAAACCAGTAACAGTCCACATAAGCCACCTAACAGGCACAGTACAACCGATTCAAAGACAAACTGTAGCAGAATAAAGTAATTACGGGCACCCAAAGATTTCTGAATACCGATGATATTGGTACGTTCTCTTACTGATACAAACATGATGTTTGCAATACCAAAACCGCCTACCAAAATAGAAAAACCACCAATAATCCAGCCACCTATATTTACGGCACTAAACATTACGTCGAGCTGATTAGACAACATGGTAGTTTTATTCAAAGAGAAATCATCTTCCTGCCCTGGCGTTAAGCGTCTGATGGCTCGCATCTGCCCTTTTAATTCGCTTTCTACTTCCTCAAAAGCTATATTTTCTTTACCTCTTACCGTAATTTGAGGATTGTATCTTTCACTATTGATATCAAATATTCCCCTTGCAAAACTGATAGGGATTAGTATGTTTTTATCTTGCGACATACCCAGCATGTCTTCGCCTTCTTTTTTGAAAACGCCTACTACGGTAACCCTTCTGCCCAGTACCTTGATCTGCTTACCAATAGGATTTTCTGAACCAAATAAGCCATTTGATACATCAGCACCTAATATACAAACCGGAGTGGCAGAATTCCCCTCGGTTTCTGTAAAATAACGTCCCTCCTGAAATTCCAAATTCCAGGTTTTATCATATTCCTGCGTAGCCGCGTTAATAGAAATACCCTCTACAGAATTACTTCTGTAAACAACGGTTCGGTTACCGGTAGAAGCTTCAAAACAAACACCCTGAGCATTATCCATACGTTCTTTAAGACTCAGATAATCTCGGTAAGAAGGTTCTGGACGGTTGATGTATTTCCACCATGGAAAATTATCACTGAATATCCATGGCCATTTTTGTACAAAAAGTGTATTTGAACCTAATTTATCTACACTGCTCTGAATTTTATTGCGCATGGTATCTACTCCGGTAAATACCGCAATAATGATAAAAATACCAATTGTAATACCTAATAGTGATAATGCTGTACGTAGTTTGTTTTGTCTCAGTGCATCCCATGCAAATCTGAAACTTTCGCCTATTAGTCTAAATATTAATATCATATACTCTATGACCAAAAATTGATAAAAAGGTTACAGATTAAATCAAAAACTTTTTGCTGCTCTGCTTTTGCAGGGTAATATACAAACTTTGATTCTTAAACTTTAAAAAACCAATTTATATTTCGTAACTTCGCACCCTAATTTACTTTATCAAAATAAAATGAAATTATCTCAATTTAAGTTTAATTTACCAGATTCACTTTTGGCCAACGATCCTGCCGAAGAAAGAGATGAAGCACGTTTAATGGTTTTACATAAAGATACCGGCAAGATTGAACATAAGATTTTCAAAGATGTTTTAGACTATTTTGACGATAAGGATGTAATGATCTTAAATAACACCAAGGTTTTTCCTGCCCGTTTATATGGCAATAAAGAAAAAACAGGTGCTACCATAGAAGTATTTTTATTACGTGAGCTGAATAAAGAGTTGCGTCTTTGGGATGTATTGGTAGATCCTGCCCGTAAAATTCGCGTAGGAAATAAACTTTACTTTGGCGATAATGATTTACTTGTTGCTGAAGTAGTAGATAATACTACGTCTCGCGGACGTACAATTAGATTCTTATTTGATGGTACTGAAGAAGAGTTTAGAAGAAATGTTGAAATTTTAGGTGAAACCCCTCTTCCAAAATACATTAAGAGAAAAGCAACCGAAAAAGATAAAGAGCGCTACCAAACCATTTTTGCTAAACACGAAGGTGCTGTTGCTGCTCCAACTGCAGGCCTACACTTTAGCCGTGAGCTGATGAAACGCTTGGAACTAAAAGGTATTGAATTTGCTGAGGTTACTTTACATGTGGGTTTAGGTACTTTTAGACCCGTTGAAGTTGAAGATCTGACCAAACATAAAATGGATTCAGAGCAGTTTATTATCGACCAAAAAGCTGCAGATATCGTAAATAAAGGTTTAGAAGAAAAAAGAAGGATTTGTGCCGTAGGTACAACTTCTATGAGGGCAATAGAATCTGCCGTATCTGCTAATAAAACATTAAAAGCCGCTAACGACTGGACTTCTAAGTTTATTTTTCCTCCATACGATTTTAATATTGCAAACTCAATGATCACCAATTTTCACACACCAGAATCTACTCTTTTAATGATGGTAGCTGCGTTTGGAGGTTATGATCATGTTATGAATGCTTACGAAGTGGCCGTTAAAGAGAAATATCGCTTTTACAGTTATGGCGATGCGATGTTAATTATATAACATAAAAAACGTAAATTTAAGAGGTTGTTTAAAACAAATAAGGTGAAGCTGTTTTGATACAGAACTTAATATAGCCTTAATTGTTAATTTAAACATCCTCTTTTTTATGGGATTTTGATATGAAGCATTACGCAATAATTGTAGCAGGGGGCTCGGGTAAAAGGATGCAGAGTAATGTGTGTAAGCAATTTCTGATTTTAAATCATTTGCCTATACTGATGCATACCATTAACGCTTTTTATCATACTATTTACAAGCCCGAGATTATATTGGTTTTAGGAACCGATTCACAAGATTACTGGGCAGATCTTTGTAAAGAATACAACTTTGAAGTACCTTATCAGATCATCAGCGGTGGAGAACAACGTTTTCACTCTGTTAGAAATGGCTTGTTAGCCATAAAAGATGAAGGTATAGTGGCCATACATGATGCAGTACGACCTTTGGTGAGTAAACAACTCATTGAAAGAATGTATGAACAGGCTGCAGAAAATGGAAATGCCGTACCTTATGTAAAAACCAGCGATTCGTTAAGACAAATCTACAATAATACCAGTAAGATTGTAAACCGCGAACAGTATGTGATGATACAGACTCCTCAAACCTTTATAACAGACCAGTTAAGAAAGGCATACCAGCAGAACTATAAACAAATATTTACAGATGATGCTTCTGTAGTGGAAAGCGCAGGCTTTAAGATCAATCTGGTTGAGGGAGAAAGAAATAATCTTAAGATTACCTATCCAGAAGATCTTAGGATAGCTTCTTTTCTTTTAGGAAATTAAAGAAAGAAAAACAGGCTGTGCTTAATAAACAGCCTGTTTTATATTAATCCCCTCACCCTAAGCTGACCCTCTTATAATCCGAAGTAAAACGGCAACAATAGCTATTACCAATAAGATATGAATAATGCCACCCGTGTAGTAGCCTCCAAAAAAACTAACCGCCCAGATAATTACCAGGATTACGGCTATTAAATACAGTAAATTTCCCATCGTTTTGTGATTTAGGTTTAATAAATGTTATAAATGCAATTTGTTATGCGATTAAGTTTATAACACCCAAACACAAAAAATGTTCTCATCATAAAAATAAAAAGCCCTTCTTGCCATAGCAGAAGGGCTTTTCTGAATAAATTATATTAACTGTTAATATTCGTCCTCGTTAAAGAAGAAATCATCTTTGGTAGGATAATCAGGCCAGATTTCTTCAATGGTTTCGTATGGCTCTCCATCGTCTTCTAATGCCTGTAAATTCTCAATAACCTCTACCGGCGAACCTGAACGAATTGCATAATCAATTAACTCATCTTTTGTTGCAGGCCAAGGAGCGTCTTCCAAGTGCGATGCTAGTTCTAATGTCCAATACATATTTGTAAATTATTAATTCCTCAAAAATCTATTTCTCGCAAAAGTATGTTAAAAAAAATGAGCAAAGCAAATATTTTTTTCAACTATTTTATTTTATCTACATTCTAGGTTCCCAAATATTTTCTTTTGCCCCTGCGTCGTAACTTAATTTTCGTGCCAAAACAAATAAAAAATCGCTTAATCTGTTTAAATAAATCGTAACATTCTGATCTACATAGCTATTTTCTGACAATTCTACTACTAATCTCTCGGTTCGGCGGCAAACACAGCGTGCCAAATGCGCAAAAGATGATACAGTATTACCTCCCGGTAAGATAAAATGCTTTAAGACAGGTAGGTTTTCATTCATTTTATTTATTCTTTCTTCCAAAAAGCTGATATCAGAAGCTAAGAGATCAGGTATTTTTTTTCTGGAACGTTCAGGATCTGAAGCTAAGGATGAACCTACAGTAAACAAACGGTCCTGAATTTCTTTAAGCACCTTTCCATCTTCTTCATTTATCTGCTGACTGCCTATTAAACCTATATATGAATTCAATTCATCTACCGTTCCGTAAGCTTCGATACGCAAATGATATTTAGGCACCCGGGTGCCCCCTATTAACGAGGTTTGCCCCTTATCACCTGTTTTTGTATATATTTTCATTACAGTTCTTTATTGCTGTAAGATATAAACAAAAATGTTTTTTTTTATAAAAATTGGTGTTTTGCAATAAGCGAAGGCTTTTTTTGATTTTAAAATTACACTTATTGTATGTTTTCAAAATCGTTACCGCTCTCTTTAATGGCTTGTAAACGCGGAGAAACCGATTTGATATCTGTATTTACATAATCGTTCTCAATCAAGCCATCCCGCATACGTACAATGCGGTGTGCATGCTGGGCAATATCTTCTTCGTGGGTAACCAATATGATGGTATTGCCTTTACTGTGAATTTCTTCAAGTAAGCCCATAATTTCTACAGAAGTCTTGGTATCTAAGTTACCGGTAGGCTCATCTGCCAATATAATTGAAGGATTATTGATCAAAGCCCTGGCAACCGCAACTCTCTGGCGCTGTCCCCCTGATAATTCATTAGGTTTGTGCATTACCCTGGTACCTAATCCCACGCTCTCCAGAGCAGCCTGCGCTCTGTTTTCGCGGTCTTTCTTTTTTAAACCGGCATAGATTAATGGCAACGCCACATTGTCTAAAGAAGTAGATCTTGGCAAAAGGTTAAAAGTCTGGAAAACAAAACCTATTTCTTTATTACGCACATCGGCAAGTTGGTTCTCGCTCATGTGGCTTACATTAGTGCCGTTTAAGATATATTCGCCTTTGGTTGGGGTATCTAAACAGCCTAATATATTCATTAACGTAGATTTGCCTGAACCGGAAGGGCCCATTAATGCAACGAATTCACCTTTTTTAATACTAAGACTTACCGATTTTAATGCATGGATAACCTCTGTACCAATAACGTATTTACGGCCTATATCTTTGATGTCAATTAGTGATTCTTGCATAATGTTTTTTTATCTAAGACAATTAAACCCTCTGTTATGTTACAAGTAAACTTATTTTTCTAAGATTTTTGGGACCATGAAATAACTTTCGTTATGTACCGCGGCATTTTCTAAACCGGCTTTTGTTGTAATTTCATGTTTTACCACATCTTCACGCCAGCGGTTTTCTTCTGCATTCATATATACCAAAGGCTCTATCCCTGTAGTGTCCAGTTCATTTAACTTTTCCATAAAGGTTAAGATTTTGGTCATTTCGTTTACATGTTGCTCCACTTCTTCTTCTTTAATGGCAATACGAGCCAAATCTGCAACTTTAAAAACGGTATCTCTGTCTATTTTCATTATAATTTACTGTTAATGATCGCATAAACCCGATCACGCAAATTTTCATCTGATTGATTTGCTAATATATTGGTTAAAATTGGTTTATGCACATAAATATCTACAATACCAGGTCTTGAACCATATTTTACGCCATCATCCCACATGATCTGCCATAAATTCTGAATACTTACGGGTACAATTGGAATACCTTTTTCCATGGCAAGCCTAAAAGGACCGTTTTTGAATTCCTGTAAAACTGGCGGATATGAATTATCTATTTTTCCCTCGGGAAAAATAATTAAGCTCATACCCTGATCTAAATTATCTGCTGCTCGTTTAAATGCTTTAAATGCCCCAATCTTACTTTCTCTGTTTACCGGTATATCTATGGTTCTGAAAAAAATACCCAATACAGGATTTCTCATCAATTCTTCTTTGCCCATAAAATGATAGGTTCCTCGTGCAAGTAAGCAAAAAGCCAGTATATCAAGGTTTGAGGTGTGATTGGCACAAAATATATAAGTTTGTTTTTTATCGAGCTTCTGTTCTATCTCAAACCTGAAAAAAATGCCCGATAAGGCACTTGCCATGAATGAATGAATGGTTCTGAAAACATTTAATACACTATAAAAACGTGGATTTCTGCTAAAAAGATAATAAAATGGCCAAAAAAGGATAAACAGACAGAGGATACAAAACAGAAAATAAAAAAGGTGTATCTTTTTCAGTAATCTTTTCATTGGCATCAAAAATATAACAATTATGTAAACCTACAATTTTTAAAAAACAAGCACATTATTTAAATCGAAAAACATTTTTTATACGCCATTGTATGTTTTTTCTTAATTTCGGGGCATGATGAAAGAAATAGTTGTAAGTGGTATAAGATCTACCGGAAAACTGCATTTAGGAAACTATTATGGGGCTATAACTAACTTTTTAAAAATGCAAAAAGAGTACAACTGCTATTTCTTTATAGCCGATCTGCATTCTTTAACTACACATCCAACTCCTGCAAATTTAAACGATAGTATAAAAACCGTTTTAATAGATTATCTGGCATGTGGTATAGATCCTGAAGAATGTACAATTTACGTACAATCTGATGTACCCGAAATCATTGAATTATATTTATACCTGAACATGAATGCCTATTTAGGCGAGCTAGAAAGAGCTACATCTTTTAAAGATAAAGTAAGATCTAATCCTGATAACGTAAATGCGGGGCTTTTAACCTATCCGGTTTTAATGGCTGCCGATATCCTGATCCATAAAGCTGTAAAGGTACCTGTTGGGAAAGATCAGGAACAGCATCTTGAAATGGCGCGTACTTTCGGCAACCGGTTTAACCGTTTATATAACAGCGACTATTTTCCTGAGCCTTACGCATTTAGTTATGCAAAAAATCTGGTAAAAGTGCCTGGATTGGATGGTAAAGGAAAAATGGGTAAATCGGAAGGTGATGCCAATTGTATCTACCTTTCTGATACACCCGAAGCCATTCGCAAGAAAGTTTCGCGGGCAGTTACCGATGGCGGCCCTACTACAGAAAATCAGCAAAAACCAGAGGCTATACAAAATCTGTTTGATTTGATGAAAATTGTATCTGCTGAAGATACACTTGCCCATTTCGATGAACAATACAATAAAATGGCCATCCGTTACGGCGATTTCAAAAAACAATTGGCAGAAGACATGATCATAGCTACCAATCCCATAAGAGAACGTATAAATGATATTGCCAATGATTCTGACTATCTTAGAAAAGTAGCCAAATTAGGCGCAGACAAAGCAAGGGAAAGTGCCCAAAAAACCATTAAAGAAATAAGAGAGCTCATAGGATTTAGAAGTTTTTAATATTAACAGATTGATATGCACATAGCAGTAGTTGGAAACATTGGTGCTGGCAAAACCACATTAACAGGTTTATTAGCCAAAAATTATGGTTGGGAAGCGCTTTATGAAGCCGTTGATAACAATCCTTATTTGGAGGATTTTTACAGCGACATGAAACGCTGGAGCTTTAACCTTCAGATCTATTTTTTAAACAGCCGTTTTCAACAGATTGTGGAGATAGAAAAACTTCAAAGAAATGTTATTCAAGACAGAACCATTTATGAAGATGCGCATATTTTTGCTGAGAACTTACATGAAATGGGATTAATGACTACCCGCGATCATGATAATTACCGGGCTATTTTTGATAACATTACTTCATTTATTAAAGCACCGGATTTATTAATTTACCTCAGAGCTTCGGTACCTACTTTGGTAAATAATATCCAACGCCGCGGCCGTGAATACGAGGCCGGGATCAGGATTGATTACCTATCTAAGCTCAATGAAAAATATGAAGCCTGGATCAAAGATTATAAATTAGGGAAGTTGCTGATTTTAGATAAAGACAGATTGGACTTTACCAATAATCCTGAAGACCTAGGAGCTGTTATCCAATCTATAGAGGCCGAAATTCACGGTTTGTTTTAAACGATGAATGCAGCTGATACATCAAAACCTCTGCGCATACTGGGCATTATACCTGCCCGTTATGCTTCTACCCGTTTTCCAGGGAAACCTTTGGTTGAAATAAATGGCAAAACCATGATAAACAGAACTTATGAGCAAGCTTTATCATGCAAAAGTTTAAGCAAAGTAGTGGTAGCCACAGACGATATGCGTATTGCTGAAGAAGTAGAGAAATTTGGTGGATCGTTTGCAATGACCTCTGATCAGCATCAAAGTGGAACAGACCGATGCGCAGAGGTAGCAGCTTCAATGACCGATTTTGATGTAATAATCAATATCCAAGGAGATGAACCTTTTATTAATCCTGAGCAGATTGAGTTACTAGCAAATTGTTTTAAAGAACCTTCTGTTAAAATAGCTACCCTCATCAAAAAAATCCATACAGAACAGGAACTCTTTAATGTAAATATACCTAAAGTAGTGTTTAACACTAACGCAGATGCGTTATACTTTAGCCGGCATCCCGTTCCTTTTTTACGTAATACAGAAGAAAAAGACTGGATAAATCAACATCAATATTATAAGCATATTGGTATTTACGGTTATTTACGAAAAACCTTGTTGGATATTACGAAAATCAATCCATCTTCTCTTGAAACAGCCGAAAGCTTAGAGCAATTGCGTTGGCTGGAAAATGGTTATGCCATTAGAACAGCTGTAACAGACCTTGAAACCCTTGCTATTGATACACCCGAGGATTTAAAGAAAATAAAACTTTAATGTGTAATATCCTGTTATACTAAAAAAATCTTATGCAAAAAAATTACGCTTTAGCTCTGCTCTGCTTGTTATTCTTTGTAGCCTGTAATCGCTCCAATTCAAGCAAAAGTGATATCAATGAACTTTCAAAAAAATCGCTTTATGCTTTTAGTGATTTGGTTAAACAAGATACTTTTAAAATAGCTGTAAAAGGTAGTGATACCAAGAATATGCACCTGTTGTTTACAATTGTTGCATACAATGGCAAAGAGATTTATCGTGAAGAATTAAAAGCGGAAGAGATCTTAAAGAATTACTTGGCATCTGCCGCCATGAAAAAGGAAAAAGACAAGATCAAGTTCCTTACAGAAGAAGTTGATTTCTTTTTTGATGAGCGCCATTTTATAGAACCTGCCGTTACCGAAAATGAAAATCCTGACAATAACGTACCTGATATTGATTTCTATAATGAATTGAAAAAAAATGGCTTAAATGGATTTGAGTATAGGATCAGTAAAGATAAAAATCTGTATATAGCCTGGTCTGAAAAAGAGCACAAAGTTAAGGTCTATTACAAGTGCTGCTAAAATAATCTTTGCTTTACTTACTTTATCGCTATTTTTCATCTATCTTTGCCCCGTGATCGTAGTAAGAAAAATAGTTGCTTTATTATTGCTAACAGGCATTTTGGCCAATTGCTTTAATTATGCCATTGTTTCTACATCATATCAATTAAATAAAGAATATATCGCTTCGGTGCTCTGTACCAACAAAGATAAACCTGAGCTTCATTGTGATGGTAAATGTTTCTTGGATATTAAACTAAAAGAGCTTGAACAAAAAAACAAGCAGGAACAAGAAAATCTTAAAAAACTGGTAGAAACTATTATTCCTGAACATACAACTGCTATTTTGCCTTTGTATGAAATCCCTAACAATTCCTCCATTCCTTTTTACCTTCAGCAAAAACCAATAGGTAAAGTCAATAATATTTTTCATCCGCCAAAATTAGGTTAAACTTAAAATTGGAATACTTTTTTGCAATAGTTCATGTTATTGCATAAATCTACATACCTAATTTCCAGGTATAGAAATCTGTACATATTCCAATTTACTCTCTTTGTGTGGCCAGTAACTAATACTGAACATTTTTAACCATTTATTTAAAATAGTTTATTGCCTTATGCAATAGGCTTTGTTACAATTTATTTTAAGATGAAAAAAATCATTACGCTTATCGCCATAAGCGCTACTTTACTTACAGCATGTAAAAAAGATTATAGCTCTGCACCTGATTTTGATGAGAATAACCTTGCTCCGCTTTCTGTTGAATTTGACAATATTGCAGGAGGAAGAACGCTTACTTTTAACAATACAGATGTACCTTATAGCAATGCTAAAGGTGAACCTTTTAGTATAAGCTTGCTCCAGTATTTCATTAGCAATATCAAAGTAACCACAACCAGTGGTAAAGAATATACCGTTAAACAAGATGATTCTTATTTCCTGATCAAAGGTTCAGACAAAAGCACACGCTTTGCAAAAATAAAAGTACCAGAAGGCGATTACAGCAAGCTTACTTTTGTACTGGGCGTTGACAGCTTAAGAAGTACCATGCCTTTAGATAAGAGAACAGGTGTATTAGATCCGGCTTCGGGCAGTAATATGTACTGGGGCTGGAATTCGGGCTATATTTTCTTTAAAATGGAAGGCAATTCATCCGTTATTACAGATGATCAGCTAGGAGACCCTAGTGGCAAAAAACAATTCAAATACCATATTGGCGGTTTTGGCGGTTATAGCTCTGCTACTATTAACAACATCAAAACCATTACCCTTGATCTTACAAATGCGGGCGTTGCCAAAGTAAGGAAAGACAGGCAAAGTAATATCCATTTATTTGTAGATGTTCTAAAGGTATTTAACGGCAGTAACAGTTTTAGTATAAAAGAACATCCTAACGTAATGTTCAGCGAGTATTCGGTAAGTGTAGCTAAAAATCTTAGTGAGATGTTTAAACATGATCATACTGAAAACTAAATGTCATGAAAATAAAATATTTCAGGTACATTTTGCTGATTTGCCTGTTTGTTTATGCCTGTAAAAAAGGCGATGATATGCAAGAAAAAGCAGTGATATTTTTGGGTTTTCAAAAACCCAAAAATTTTCCTGAGCCTGTATATAACTTAGCCAATAACTCTATAACAAAGGCAGGCTTTGAGTTAGGTAGAACTTTGTTTTACGATTCTATACTATCAAGAGACAACACCATTAGCTGTGGTTCATGTCATATCCAATCTTCGGCTTTCACACATCACGGACATGATGTAAGCCATGGTATAGATGACAGATTGGGAACCCGTAACTCACCTCCTATTATGAATTTAGCATGGAGCAAGGCATTCATGTGGGGCGGCGGCATTTATGATTTAGATCTTCAGCCCATTGCACCGATAACTACACATGAAGAAATGGACGAAAACCTTGAAAATGTGCTCAATAAGCTTAGGGCAGTACCCACCTATAGGGCCAAGTTCAAAGAAGCTTTTGGTAGCGACGAAATTAGCACAGCACACTTGATGAAAGCTTTATCACAATTTATGCTAATGTGTATCAGCAGCAATGCTAAATATGATAAAGTAATGCGTAAAGAAGGTAACGCTTCATTTACTACCATAGAACAAGATGGTTATCAGATTTTTAAAGAAAAATGCGCATCATGCCATACAGAGCCTTTTTTTACAGACGGTACTTTTAGGAACAATGGACTAGCTCCTAATGCTATCAATGATAAAGGTTTGTATATGGCTACATTGTTAGATAAAGACCAATACAAGTTTAAAGTGCCCTCATTAAGGAATCTTAAATATACTGCTCCGTATATGCACGATGGCCGTTTTCTAACTTTAGATGCTGTTTTGGATCACTACATTAGCCAAGTTCAGGATACACCTAATCTTGATCCTCTTTTGAAACAGCAAACCTCAAAAGGTATTGACCTGAGCGTTGATCAGAAAATCAAGTTGCTTGCCTTTCTAAATACGCTTAACGACGAAGATTTTATCCATAACAAAGCTTTAGCTGAACAATAATTGTAATGATGACGAGAAAAATTATAGGATTAACCTTTTTTTTAATAGCGTTCAATTTTTCTGCCATAGCCTGCGATATCTGCGGTTGTGGAGTGGGTAGTTATTATATCGGTATTCTGCCCGAATACAATAAACGTTTTATTGGCCTAAGGTATCAATACAAAACATTACAAACGCATTTAGGGCCGCAGGGTAAGTCTACCCCGCTTACTGCAGATGAGACTTATCAAACGGCAGAGCTATGGGGAGGTATGAATTTTGGGCAGAAATTTAGGATGCTCGCTTTTGTGCCTTACAATATCAGCCAACGAAGTTCGCAAGAAGGAAAAGGTGAAAAAAATGGATTGGGCGATATTGCATTAATGGGCTATTATAACCTGTTTACAAAAACGCATCCACTTAAAAACAAGCTCTTGGTTCACTCGCTTTGGTTAGGAGCAGGTATTAAGCTGCCTACCGGTAAATATGAACCTGGAGAAAAACTGGCTGTGCAAGAAAATCCAAACAATTTCCAATTGGGTACGGCAAGTACCGATTTTACACTAAATGCAGCTTATGATATTAGGCTAAATGATTTAGGTTTCAACCTCAATGTAAATTATAAAATCAATACGGCAAACAAATATACATACCGGTATGGCAACAAGCTCACAACAAATGCCCTACTTTATTACAAATTCAGGTTGTTGCATAAAATTACTCTGGCACCTAATGTAGGTATTTTGTATGATACAGCAACAAAAGACATTGAAAACAATAAATACACTGTTAATGTATCAGGTGGTCATTCTGCGGCTTTAATTACGGGCGTAGAGATAGCGGTAAGCAAATTTTCTGTCGGTGCAAACTACCAAAGCATGATATCACAAGAACTGGCTGGCAACCGCGCTAAAGCCGGAAACCGTTTAATGATTCATTTATCTGTTCCATTTTAATTTATAAGTATGAAAAAAACATTATTGATTGTATTAGCAGTAAGCGGTCTTGCTGCATGTAAACCCAGACAAGATGCGGGCAATGTTAAAAATGAAACCATGAAACTACATGATGAAGTAATGGCCGATCATGGTAAAATCGTTGCTAACCAGATGAGAATAGACACCTTGCTAAAAGAAATGAAAACGTTGAAACAGTTGTTCCCTGCTATAGATACTTTACAGGAGAAAACAACTTTAACCATAACGCTTAACAATTTGTTTAAAGCTGAAGAAAGCATGAATAACTGGATGCATAATTTCAATCCAGATTTTGAGAGTAAATCAGAAGATTCGGTAATAACTTATTATAAAACTGAAAAGCAAAAAATCAGGGCTATAGATAGTTTGTATAAAAAAGAAATTAAAAAATCTGATCTGTATTTATTAAAATTTAAAAAACCATGAAAAAGATAGCACTTATATCAGCATTGTTCTTCACTATGTTATCTGCCTGTAATAAACCTCAAAAACTGCCTTATTTGCAAATAGAAGTAACCGGTAATATGAAAGATGGTAAAATGGTGCAGGATACCTTGTTTAAAACCATCCCTGATTTTAAACTTTATAACCAAGACAGCACATTGGTTACAGCTAAAGATTTCGACAATACCATTTATGTAGCCGATTTCTTTTTTACCTCATGTCCTACCATTTGTCCGGTAATGCACCGTAACCTGCTTAAAGTTTACAATAAGTATAAAGGTAATCCAGCTGTTAAAATTGCATCACATACTATTGACACCAAATACGACACACCTTCCAGATTGAAAGCCTACACCAAAAAATTGGGTGTAGAAGGTACGCAATGGGAATATTTATGGGGGCCTAAAGAAGTCATCTACGGATTGGCCGAACGCAACTACCTTGTTGCCGTACAACAAAACGATGAGGCACCAGGAGGTTTTATACATCAGGGGTACTTGATTCTGGTAGACAAAAACAAACGCATCCGTGGAGCTTATGATGGCACCATAGATAAAGATGTAACCAAACTCATGAGCGACATGGATATCCTTTTAAAAGAAAAATAACTTTAATCAATATAATAATTCAAATCATGAAAAAAGTATTATTTATTGTAGCATTTGCTGCTCTTTCACAATTTACCAAAGCACAATCTGTAAAACAACATATTTTACCTACAGATACGACAAAACAAGCAATTGAAATTGACCCCGTATGCAAAATGAAAACAAAAACCGAAAAAACTATCAATTTCATTTACGGTAAGAAAACCTATTATTTCTGTAGTGAAAGCTGTAAGAAGACATTCAGTGCAGCACCAGAAAAGTATATTAAGAAGTAATCAAAAAAGAGGGTGTTTTTAAAAATTTAGGTTGCATTTAAAAGATCCTGAAACGAGTTCAAGATGACATGATTTTTGCGAAACACCCTCTCTAAAATCCCTTATTCAAAAATCAGTACAACCGTACCCGCAATAATTAAACAAGCCCCAATTATCGTTTTTATCGTAAGCGTTTCTTTTAAGAACACAGCGGCCAAAATAATGGTCAAGGCTACGCTCAATTTATCTATAGGTGCAACTTGCGAAGCTTTACCCAGTTGTAAAGCTTTAAAATAGAAAATCCACGAAAGCCCCGTTGCTATACCTGATATTAGCAAAAACATAACATGATGTTTAGTTAGGGCCGTTATAGACTTTTGCTCTCCTCTGCTAAAAATAATGAGCCATATCATGATTACGATCACAATAGTTCTGATACCTGTAGCCAGATTAGAATTGATGTTTGCTATACCTATTTTAGCAAAAATAGCTGTTAACGCTGCAAAAAAAGCCGAAAGTACGGCATAAATCCACCACATTGATTTATAAATTTATATTTACCAATCTCCGTTATCCATTTCAATACATTCGTTTTCAAATGAATACGTTTTTTCTTTAAAAATAATGCATTTATTTTTTAAAAACCCACCGTTTTTGCTAATTTTGTGACGGGCAAGTCTTCTACGACCAGCTCCCTTTGAACTCCCCCAGGTTGGGAACAAAGCAAGGGTAGAAGGTTGTAGCGGTGCGATAGGAGTTGCTTGCCCTTTTTCCCCTATACCCCTGAGGGGGCAAGTCAATTTAATCAGGGAATCAAAAACCTTATAATTCCTATTCAGGAACATAGAATTATGAAATTTTTTATTGACACGGCTAATCTGGCTCAAATTAAAGAAGCTCAGGATTTAGGCATTTTGGATGGCGTAACCACCAACCCTAGCTTAATGGCTAAAGAGGGTATTACAGGGGATCAGAACATTTTAAATCACTACAAAGCAATTTGTGATATTGTAGATGATAACGTGAGTGCTGAAGTAATTGCCACCGATTATGATAACATTATTAAAGAAGGTGAAGCTTTAGCTGCTTTAAATCCAAAGATTGTAGTTAAGGTACCTATGATCAAAGATGGCTTAAAAGCTATTAAATATTTCAGCCAGAAAGGTATCAGAACAAACTGTACTTTAGTTTTTTCACCTGGGCAAGCTCTATTAGCCGCAAAGGCAGGCGCGAGCTATGTATCTCCGTTCTTAGGTCGTTTAGATGATATTTCTACAGAAGGTTTACAATTAATTGAAGATATCCGTTTAATTTTTGACAACTACGGATTTGAAACCGAAATTTTAGCAGCTTCTATCCGCGGTCCTTTACATATTGTGAATTGTGCTAAAATAGGTGCTGATGTAATCACTGCGCCTTTAGCTGCGATTACCGCATTATTAAAACATCCTTTAACTGATAGTGGTTTAGCCACTTTCTTAGCTGACCATGCCAAAGCAAACCAAAAATAAATAAGATTTATAACCCTATATAACCAAAAAATCCCGATAGTAATAACTATCGGGATTTATTTTTAACAGATTTCTATTAAATGGTTTCTTCCAGCACCTGAGTATAAAAGTCTTTCAGGTTCATGCCCATAGCTGCTACTTGCTGGGGAATAAAACTGGTAGCCGTTTGCCCCGGGATAGTATTGATTTCTATGAAGTAGAAATTTCCAGTATTATGCTCTAAAAAATAATCTATACGAACTATGCCCCTGCAATTCAATTTCTGGTAAACTGCCGATACCACACGCTCTACCCTACTTCTCTCCTCTTGGGTCATATCAGCCGGTGTGATTTCTTGTGTAGCTCCAGGGGTATATTTTGCTTCAAAATCAAAGAACTCATTCTTAGGGATAACTTCGGTAGCCGGCAATACCACAATTTTACCTTTGGTTTTAAATACACCAACAGAAAATTCTCTACCTTCTACAAATTCTTCTACCAAGATCTGTGTATCTTCATTAAAAGCTTTGTCTAAGGCTGCTTGTAAATCGTCTGTATGCTTAACCTTGCTCATGCCTATACTGCTACCGCCATTGTTAGGCTTTACAAAATAAGGTAATTTAAGATTTTCTGTCACTTGCTCGGGCTTATAATCGGCTTTGAATAATTGTACTGATTTAGCAATATTCAAATCTTTTATGCCGTTAACTATCGCTTTTGTATAACCTTTGTTCATGGTAATAGAACTCGTTAAGGCATCGCAGGTAGTATAAGGTAAACCGATCATATCAAAATAGCCCTGCAATTTACCATCTTCGCCGGGAGAGCCGTGGATAGCAATAAATACCCCATCGAATTTAATTTTCTTACCGTTTACAGTGATTGAAAAATCGTTCTTATCTACCTCTATCTTAACAGAATCAGCCGGTTCATAAAACCATCCGTTCTCTGTGAGCATAATCTTATAAACATCAAATTTTTCAGGGTCTAAATTCTGGGCAATGGTAGCTGCGCTTTTTACAGATACCACCCATTCGCCTGTAGTGCCTCCGGTAAGCAAAGCAAGAGTCTTCTTCATTCTATATTTTATTTTAGGATATGATAAGTATTTATGTATTTAAGCTCAATTATCAGTTTTAACGCTAATCTGTAAATTATAAGCTCAAAAATATAAAATATTCATACCTGTGCTATTTTATTTAAGATAAAATATATTTTTAAGCTAAATTTGAGGCTAAATCCAACATAGATAATGGGCAATTTCACAAGATACATCAAGACCAAATCATTCAGAAATAACATTATAGCTGCAATTTGTACCGTAGTAGCTTTACTACTTATCGCCTTTTTTAGTCTTCGTTTTTATACCAAACACGGACAGGGTTTAAATGTACCACAGTTAAAAGGCCTCAGAATTGACCAGGCCATACAAAAATTAGAAGAAATGGGTTTAAGGTATGAAATCGATTCGGTATATATGATGGATAAACCTCCGGGTATTGTTACCGATCAGGACCCAGAGGCCGAAACTTTTGTTAAGGATAACAGGACCATTTATTTAACTATTAACACTTCTACAGCACCAAATGTGAAGTTTCCCGAAGTTGAAGAGAAATCTTTACGTGAAGCCAAATCTATTATTGAAAGTTTTGGTTTAAAATTAGGCGACACGACTTATAAACCGGATATTGCCCGCGATGTGGTTTTAGGTGTAACTTTTGGCGGACAACCGCTCAAAGCAGGCGAGCAGATACCTAAAGGTTCAAGAGTGAACTTTATTTTAGGTGATGGCCGTGGCAATGAAGATGTTGACATGCCTAACCTAGCTGGTTTTACCATTGATGAGGCCCGTTTCTCACTGAAAGGATCAATGCTTAAACTGGGTACTGTAACGTATGAAGGTGTAATAACAGACAGCGCAAATGCAGTTGTAGTAAACCAGTTCCCTTTACCAAGCGATACTGTAACCAAAGTTAAAATCGGTACAGCGGTCAACATTACATTATCTAATAAAAAACAATAAAGTATTTATCTATGAACTCAGCAAAACAGCAAAATAAAAGCAAACTCATTCTTCTGATCGTTGTGGTTATAGCCATTGTAGGTGGTTATTTCGCTTTTAACTTTTACCGTACTTACTTTGCAGGAAATGTTACTGGTAACCAGCAATACCTGTATATCAAAACCGGATCTGATTTTGAGAGCTTAACTAATAATATCAAAGATAAAGGCATTGTAAAAAATTACAATACCTTTTTAGCGGCTGCACAAAAAATGGACCTGAAAGATAAAGTGAAACCAGGCAGGTATCGTTTAAAAAACGGCATGAACAACCGATCTTTAATCAATATGATCAAAGCTGGTAATCAGGAGCCAGTAACCTTAAAAATTCAGAATATCCGAAAAAAAGAGAACTTAGCTGCTTTACTGGCTAAAAATTTAGAACCTGATTCGTTAGCTTTTATTTCATTATTAGATTCTACTCAATTCATTGAAAAATACGGCTTTAACAACGACAACATTTATACAATGTTTATTCCTAACAGTTACGAGATGTACTGGAACACTTCACCAGAAGAGTTCTTTACAAGAATGACCAAAGAATATGACAAGTTCTGGAATAACGATCGTAAGGCTAAAGCCAAAGCATTGAACCTCTCACCTATTCAGGTTACCATATTGGCTTCAATTGTAGATGCAGAAGCACTTTATGATAAAGAAATGCCCATTATTGCCGGTTTATATCTAAATAGGTTAAAAAAGGGCATCTTGTTACAGGCAGACCCTACAGTAATTTTTGCCAATAATGATTTTACCGTAAAACGTGTAACCAATGCTTTACTGCGTGTTGATTCTAAATACAATACTTATAAATATGCCGGTTTACCTCCGGGGCCTATCATGATGCCAAGTATCAATGCCATTGATGCTGTTTTAAATCACGATAAGAACAATTACCTGTATATGTGTGCCAAAGAAGATTTTTCGGGTTATCATAATTTTGCGGCAACCGTTGCAGAGCACGAAATCAATGCAAAGAAATATAGAGAGGCACTTAATAAGCGAAATATATTCAGATAATGTTTGTTTACGAAACCAAAGTTAAAGTAAGATACGCAGAAACAGATCAAATGGGTGTGGTTTACCATGGTAATTATGCCCAGTATTACGAAATAGCAAGAACAGAGTGCTTTGAGGCTGCATCGGGTATGAGTTATGCTTCTATGGAAGAAGATGGAGTAATGTTACCCATTTTAGAACTCCAGTCTAAATACCTAAAGCCTGCATTTTACAATCAGGTATTGACCATAAAATCGATTGTAAAGAACTTACCTACCGTACGTTTAAAAGTAGATTATGAGATTTACAATGAGGAAAACGAGTTAATAAACATTGGCCATACCACTCTGGTTTTTGTAGATAAGGAAACACGTAAGCCTTGCCATCCTCCTCAAAGTTTTATTGAACCTGTAAGTAAATATTTTAAATAATTAATGAGTTGGATACACCGGCATTTACTCAAATTTAAACCTTATGCTCTGTTCATTGAATGGAGTAAGCATTGTGTATTGCCCGGTTTTAGCCCACTTCCCTTATATACGGTAGCTGTATTTTTTTTCAGGGAAATCGGTAAAGAAGCCTTGGTAAATAAAGCTTCTTCTTTGGCTTATAATTTTATGCTGGCCATATTTCCCGCTATTATCTTTCTCTTTACCCTGATCCCTTATATCCCTAAGCGTATTGGCTTTCAGGATAAACTCATGGATCTGATGGCCTTGATTTTACCTGATAACGCTTATCTGGCATTTGAAACTACCTTAAAGGAAATTATCAATATCCAAAATGGGAGTTTGCTTTCTTTAGGTTTTATCCTTTCTATCTTTTTTGCCACCAATGGCATCCACAGTTTAATGCGGGCCTTTAACAAATCATCTCTTGTTGTAGAAACCAGATCATGGTTTAAACAGCGTTTAATTGCTATAGTATTAACATTTATTATCGCCACATCTGTAATTGTTTGTATTGCTGCCATGACCATTGGCGAAATCTCTATCCAATACCTTAATAAAGAATTGGACATTAAAGAAAACCTAACTTATTATGCTATACAGCTTACACGCTGGACTTTATTAGGGGTATTGTATTTTACCAATGTTTCTATCTTATACCGCTATGGCCCTGCCCATGCCAAGAAATGGAAGTTTTTTAGTGCCGGTTCTTGTTTAGCAACCATTCTGGCATTTCTAACCATGTGGGCTTTTTCCTTCTATATTAACCATTTTGGGTCTTACAATAAAGTTTATGGTTCTATCGGTACACTCATTGTAGTAATGATCTGGCTGTATTTAAACTCTTTAATTTTATTGGTAGGTTTTGAGCTTAATGCCAGCGTAGATATATCTAAACGGAGCGTTCGCATTATTAGACCTCAGTTTAATTTATTTAAAAGCAATAAATAAATATTTTTCACCCTAATAAACAGGGATTTACCCCAAAAAATCTGAAATTATTCATTCATAGTTTGAAGAATAGAGTAGTTTTTCTACCTTTGCGGCGGAGAGCTGGCAGAGTGGTCGAATGCGGCGGTCTTGAAAACCGTTGTCTGTAACAGGACCGGGGGTTCGAATCCCTCGCTCTCCGCATTAAACAAAAGGCATCGTTATTAAGTAACAATGCCTTTTTTCTTTTTACAAAAAATCCAATAAAAGTTCTTTCTTTCAGTTTTTACAATAAAATTGAATATGTAGGGTAACAAAAAAACACCTCTGTTGATATGTAAAAAAAACAAGATTATCCAACCAAAATCAACAAGGTCATGAAAAAGGTTTTACTTTATATTCTGCTATCAACAAACGCTATAGTAGTATTGGCACAACAACCTATCACCATTTCTACAAGCGGAGGGTTCACAAATACTTCATCTTCTATGCAAACCAAAGCCTACTTCGGAAATGGTTATAACATACAGACAAATGTATTTGTGCCTTTTCTGAGTATAAATAATGATAAATTTATGTTAGGCGTTTTAGCGGGAGGAATTTATAGTACAGCGAAAAATCTGGCACCAGCTACAGACGGATTAAAAACACAATACAAATTATACAATGGGAACTTAGCTATTAACAACGGTCAAAATCAAGAAACAAGCTCAGGCATTACCGGTTATTTAGGCTTACAGGCTAATTTTTCATTAGGACCTCTCACTTTATCTCCTTCTATTAATGGCGGTTACTTAAATTTGAGGCAAAAAGGCTTTACTCAAAGTACAATAGTACAAAGTAATGGCAGTAGTCAAACGATTATGCTAGCTGATCTACCCGAAACAAGCAGCAAAGGTTTTATAACTATTCCTCAATTAAAAATCAGTTATTCGCTTACAGAGGCATTTGGTATTTATACTTCAGCAGGTTTCAACATTGGACCTAATATGAATATCAATCAAAGGAGATTAGAGCCTGCAGGGGGCTTCAATAACAACAATACTTATGAGCCTGTGCAATTAAGTTCAGGAAAAATGGTAGAAATGCCAACTGTAAGTACCAATTATCAATCAATAATGTTCAATATAGGCCTAAGCTGGAATTTGGGCCGTAAATTGAAAAATACTCCTAAAATGCCTTCGAGATTATCTATGAACACAACCACAGCAAGACAGACATCAGGCAAAACCTTTGGAGAAAAAGTAAATCAAGGCTTACAAGCTTCAAAAACAGATCATCCCTTATATAACGAACAAAAAACAGAAACTACAAATCCAATTTACAATTCAAACATGGCTCGTCCTGGACAGCCTATAAAAGGCGTTATTGTAAAAGGAGGAAAAAATCCGGGCGGAAGCACCATGAGAGTGAGCAGTGATGATAATGGAAAATTTGAGCTGAATGGATTGGAAAAAGGTTATTACAAGTTTATAATTGAGTTTCCGGATAACCCGCAAGGAAAAAGTATAGACCAGAAAGGTGTAAAAAGAGAAGAAGTTAGAACCTATACCGGTGGCCGTAAAAATGATCCACAAGAAAAGAGTATTGGTACCGTTGGAATAAAACATCAATCTGGAGCGGCTTCTCCATCTTATGCCGCTATGGTGGCCGGACAACCTATAAAAGGTATCATTGTAAAAGGTGGAAAAAATCCGGGCGGAAGCACAACTAATCTAACAATTCATGAAGATGGTACTATACAGTTTAAGGTTCTTAAAAAAGGAAATTATCAGTTTCTGATTGAAACAAGTGAAGAACCGAGCAATAAGGATGCTAAAGAGAAAGTAAAAGGAACTGGAACAGTAAGAACAGGGCTTAAAGATGTGGTTAGAACACAAGTGTAGATTAACTAACCCTAACTTTACAGAGATTAAAAACAAATTTTACCTGTTTACTAAAAAGGGATTTCCGAAAGGTCATCCCTTTTTGACATTATCTCTGATTTGTAATCATCTTCAGGTTTCCTTACTTTTTAGAGTAATGATGAAAATAACCTGATAATTCGCTCGCTAAACTGTTTAAACCTGCCCCTACCTAACCAATCTACATAAACAATCTCAGTTGAATCTTCGAGGTCTTTATAAAACTCATCTGCCAATTGATTTGCCAATTCTTTATTGTAAACAAAGGCCGAGACTTCAAAATTAAGTCCAAAGCTACGGGCATCTAAATTGGCTGTACCTACCGAAGCCAGTTTCCTGTCTGATACAAATGTTTTAGAATGCACAAAGCCTTTCTGATAAAAGTAAATTTTAACCCCTGCATCCAACAGTTCTTCATAGTACGAGCGGGCTGCAATATCTACCAATTTCGAATCTCCTTTTTGCGGCACCAATAATATAACTTTTATACCACTTAAAGCGGCTATAATGAGGCTTTCCTGTAAAATCTGTTCAGGAATATAATAAGGGGTAGTGAGCAGAATTTCTTCCTGTGCCAAATTTATGGCCTGTATAAGAGAATATAAAATATTTGGCACTTCGGAATCGGGCCCACTTGAAGCAATCTGTACATGAACAGGTTTAGGATTGGTAATCTCTATATCCGGAAAATACTTTTTATTAATAATAAGATTTTCATTACTCGAAAAGTTCCAATCGGCGATAAAAATACGTTGTAAAGAAAAACTGGTATAGCCTTTTATCATTAAATGTGTATCTCTCCAAAATAAGTCTTTACCTTTAGCATTTATATATTTATCAGAAATATTAATTCCTCCTATAAAAGAAGTTTCGCCATCAATCACCACAATTTTTCTATGGTTACGGTAATTTAACCGATTAGCCAGTGCAGGCAATTTCAACTTATTAAAAGGAAACACCTGAACGCCCTCTTCTATCAGATTTCGGGTAAATGATCGTCTGATTGCAGAACTGCCAAAATCATCATAAATAAATCTTACCTCTACACCTTCTTTAACTTTTTGGATCAAGATATCTTTAATCTGGTTGCCTATCTCGTCATCTTCATAGATATAGAATTCTATATGAATGTGCTTTTCAGCTTTTTTCAATTCTTCTACCAATTTCGGAAAAAACATCTCGCCGTTAATCAATAGTTCTGCCTTTTCATTGGGCAAAATCATTTCATTGCCTCCTTTTGAATTTGATAATAACTTTATCAGCTCTAAATTTTGCAGGAGCGCAACATCTGTTGTGGTAGATAAGCGCTTGTTTATTTCATTGAACTGTTCTTTAAATTCTGCTTTAAGGCTTTCATCAACTTCAAGTTTTTTATTGTACATCTTTTTCTTTCGGTAATTGATGCCAAAAGAGAAATAAAATACAATACCTATAATTGGTACAAGCAGAACAAACAAGAAATAAGCCAGTGTTTTTGGAATAGAACGGGTATCATATATAATCTTAAGGCAGGTAAATATCAATAATGCCAAATAACATATTTCCAATACCAATAGCCAGATGTTGATGTTATTCATATTTTTAAAGAAGCAAAATGCTTTACAAGATAAAATTAAAAAACCTTAAAATGAACCGCTTACCCTCTATTTAATATTTTTATTGAAGTTTTTTAAGATCAGAGTTTGCGAAATTAAAGAGAGTTTGTACTTTTGCGGCGGAGAGTTGGCAGAGTGGTCGAATGCGGCGGTCTTGAAAACCGTTGTCTGTAACAGGACCGGGGGTTCGAATCCCTCACTCTCCGCATCAAACAAGCCTTATCTTTCGATAAGGCTTGTTTTGTTTCATGCCATCTTATTTATTGGAGGGGTATTTTTTCTGTAAAAATAATTAATGCCAATAAACATGACTATCATTTTTGTTTGAAGCAGATGAGCTTAACCCTAATCTTGGAGATTTCCTCATTCCGGGCTATACACAGAGTGATAACTAAATCTAATTCTTGTATGGAGAAATCATATTCAGAAATTTTTGCACTAACCAAAGATATCACTATTTCGTGTTACCGCCCGAGTGAGTATCTTTTTTAAATCTCTGTATCAGTGATGCAGAGAGATTAGTTTTATTTCACAAAAACAGCATTTGCCATTCCATAATTAGCCAAGATACGTGCTGTACCATTTTTCCATAAAACAGCTTTTTCTCCGTCTCTTCCTGCCACATAAACATCATTACCTACAGCATATACTGAACTGGCAATAGAGCCTGCATTCTTATTACTAAACGCAATCAAATTTCCATTTTTCCATAATTTAGCATTATACTGGTCATCATTTCCATATTCATTACCCGTTACATATACATCATTGCCTGATACACATACCGAATTAGCATAAACATCGGTACTGCCATCTGTAAGATTGGTTACATTCCCATTTTTCCAAAGCTTGGCTATAGCATTTACTCCTGTACGCTCATAACCTGCTACATACACATTGCCAGCTGTCACGTATACAGAAATAGCCTCTGTTCCAAATGGAAGCGTAGTTGCATTTCCATTTTTCCATAATCTGGCTACGTATTTATTCCCTATATATTCATAGCCTGCCACATATACATCTGCTCCATCTACATAAACAGCATAAGCCTGAGCCTGATTACTTCCATCGCTAAGATTAATCACATTTCCATTTTTCCATAGCTTAGCTATATATTTTCTACCATTAAATTCATAACCGGCAACATATACATTGCCATCTGCAACAAATACAGAAGATGCTTCTGCATAGTTATTTACATCGCTAAGATTAGTAGCATTTCCATTTTTCCATAATTTAGCTACAAGTTTATTACCGACATATTCAGATCCAGCCACATATACATCATTACCGGCTACATACACAGCGCTTGCAGCAGCTTCATTACGACCATCTGTAAGATTAGTTGCCTTTTCATCTTTCCATATTTTAAGCGGTTCTTTTAAACCATCATACTCACTTCCTACCACATATACACTCGTTTTAACAGGTTCAGGGCCATCATTATCTCGTTTAGAGCAGGAAAGTACATTCAACATAGTTATACCCAACATTATCAAAGTAATCGAGTATTTCGCTTTTCTAATTTTTGTCTTCATTTATATATTTGTTTGTGTTTCAGTTCATTTTCCTGCAAGGATATATTTTTCTGCTTCTTCAGCAATTGCTGCTCTATGCAGAATAACTACACCTGGGTTCTGAACGAATGATAATTCTAACCAGGCATAATATTTTTTCTCATTTTTTTCAATAGCAAATGCTAAATATTGATGTGAAGCTTCTTTCCATTTACCTCTCCAGAAATCATTACCCGACATCGTTATAACCTTTTCTGCCAATAAAAGATTTGATGCGTTATACCAATTATGATTAACATAAATAGTTTTTCCAATCGTATCTCCTTCATTTAACAAAGGCGTTTCTTCATTGTCATTTACCGGAGAATAGGTAAAAAATGCTCCCGTAAAAAAATAGCTCCTGCAATCGGTTTGTTCCGCAGGTCTTCCGATGAGGTCAGTAGTGATAAAAAAATCTCTTATACCATCACCATCTATATCACAGCCATAGCTTTTATTAAAAGCTACCTGTACATTGCCCAGATTTTTATACTTTATTTTACTGGTATATGTTGGCGATAAAGGAGCTTTTTTTTCAAGATCAGATTTACGGCACGCAGGGGATAGCACTACTATTAGAACCGCCAATAAAAAGTATCTGTTCATCATTATTGATTTTTAATATTTTCAAATGCTTTTAAATAAAATGCTTTTTCCTGTCCGGGCATTTTTTCTGCAACAGTTTTTAATGCCATTTGATGTGCTGTTACCAGAGCTTTTGCAGCAGGAACAAGCACATCGGGTTGTACACCAACCCCTTCCCAATTGGTATGGGTAATTGGGTTAATGGCTCTTCCATTTGGAATAAAAACAAAGAAACCATTGCCCAGATCTTCAACCTCTCCGTCATTTGCGGCGCCTCCTGTTACTTCGCCAATTAAAGTGGCCCTGTTTTGTGTTTTAAGATCGTATGACATTTCTTCTCCGGCAGAGAATGTACTTTCAGAGGTTAAAATGAATACAGGTTTATCCAGGTATTTGGTTCCTTTTACGGGAACTGTCCAGAATTCATCTGTTTTATTACCTTTGCGGGAGTACAAGCTATTAATATGAACCGGATCATTACCAAAAAAATAACTTACAAGATATTGCACAGTTTCAGGTTCACCTCCCTGATTGTTCCTTAGATCGATAATTAAAGCATCTGTATTAGCCAGAAATGCCATGGCACCTGCACATGTTTCTCTAACCTTATCTATTTGACCAAATACATTAATTTTAAGATAACCAATATTGCCATCCAATACGTCTATCTTTGGAAAACCAAGATTAGTTCTCTTCAGCAATTGCTTAAAAATAGCTTCCTCTTCTTCTTTTCCGGTTAAATTCAGGTTCTCTTTTGCATTGTACCATAAGTTGAGGTGCTTATCGTGCATCAGTTCTCTTAACTGATTGGTGAGTAATTTTGCCAACTCTACCTTATTGTCAACCTTGGTATAAACACCTTGTTTTTCAAATTTTTTAATGCTTTGTCCGGCCTGTTTGGCTACATCAGGAAAAACATAGTTATCATTGAGTTTTTGAATTAAACTATTGATGGCTTGCTCCTTTTCTTTCTTTGTAAGTTTTACATTTTGAGCAAAAGAACAAGAGGTAATCAGCAGGATAATAATGGTTAAAATGCTAGGCTTCATATATAGTTTATCGAGTTTATAAAAAGTCTTATTGTTTAGGGTCGATCTCCCCTTTCTTAAATCAATAGATCAGAAAGGAACTTATTTATATTTTCTGCAAATATAATGATTGATATATCAATATTTGATATATCAATTAAATGTTTAACAATTTTTAACTTGAGTACATTTGAAAAAAAAGAATTGGTCTCTATACAGAAGCATAAATCGTTTATATCGCTCTAAAACGATATCTTTATAGCGTCATCATAACATGACAATAGCTTTTGCTTATTACCTTTGAAATTTATCTTCAAATGATATACGGAAACAAAAAAATAACCAAAGCGGTTGACAAGGCTCAACAAACCGCTCAGATTGTGGCCCAGGTTAAGCAGCTTTTAGAAAAGAAGATCATTAAAATTGAAGGAAATGTGGTTTATCTCTATCCCCAAATATTAAAAACAAAAGAGAGCGCTTTAAACTGGATGAAATGTGTTTATACCTATTGTGTTTTGAAAAAACACATCAGGGATAAAGAAACTTTGCTATTTGAAAATATCGAGAATAAAGAACCTATAGGAAAAATGGCATTAACTCCTAAACTTTTAATAGAAATTAATCCTTAATTTTTCTGTTCGATTTTATTTTCTTTCATTGAAAAGGTATTTGAATTAAGTGTATATCTATAGGTTTTGGTTATGTTCTGTTCTTTCCCATCTTCTTTCTCAAGAACACTTACAGTTCTGTACAAATCGCCTTCTTTAATAAAAAACTTATCATTGCCATTATAGCCCTTTATAGAACTTGTGCCCGGAAAGCTGATTTTGTTAAAAGAATTACCGGCAAATTCATATACATATAAATCTGCTTCATTCTTTTTAACAGAAACCTGAAGATAGATTTCAGGGTTTCCATCATTATCCATATCCATATTCCAGGCATCAGTTAAAACACCTTCACGTTCAGCAGAAATAGCTTTAAAATTCTTTTTAACTGAATCAGACATCAGAATGGAGTAGGCACCTACACTATCTACACTTTTTCCCCAGCTCAGTACCTCGAAGTGATAACCCGGCTTAAGTTCAAGGTCTTTATAAAATTTAAAAAGGTCTTTTTGTGTCTTTTCAGATATTACCTGTTTCTGTTGATCGTCGATCTGTATTTTATTTTTACAAGCAGCCAATATGATTAGGATCAAACAGATCGAAAAAATTTCTTTCGTTAAATTTTTCATTTTAAAATCTTTTAAATCTTATTATTGATTATTTAGCTGTTCTGTATTTGTTAATAACGTTTCAGTTACTACACTTCTTTTACCTGAAGGTGTAATAACAATGGTTTTAAGTGTTTTTTTCTGTCCCTTTGGTATAATAACCTGAATAGGCTGTGTATATTCAGCCGCATTCTCTGCCGGACGATACCCGTCTAATGTATAATATATTTTAGCTCCTTTTACTGGGCTTTTCAATGAGATGCTTACATTATTAGCATTAACTGTATCTGGCAAGCCTATTGGAACAGGCACCCAGTAATTGGTTGTTGTTTGATCTACCTTACTTAAATGCAAAGGCAGGCGTTCTTCTTCAAAGTTTTTGAAATCTTTCTTTTCTATAGGAGACCATGCTATTTCTGACAATGAAAAAAGTCTTGGCAAGAGCATATATTCTGCCTTAGCCGGTGTTTCTATATATTCGGTCCATAAATTGGCCTGTACACCTTTAATGTATTTTTTCTGATCTGCTGAAAGTTCAGCGGGTACCGGATCATAGGCATATACTTTAGTATAAGTTGAAGTACCCTTTCCTTTTCTGCCAATAGTTAAGGGTTCATCAGGTGAAAGAGATTGCTTATGATCAAAATACAAACCCTGACTTGAAGGGGTCATGATTACATCATGGTTTTGTTTTGCAGCTTCTATCCCTCCTTTTTCACCCCTCCAAGACATTACCGTAGCATTTGGGGCTAAACCACCTTCTAAAATTTCGTCCCAACCAATAATAGACCTTCCTTTGGCATTCAGATATTTCTCTATGCGGGTAATGAAATAGCTCTGCAGATCGTGTTCATCTTTCAATCCCAGATCTTTAATCATTTGCTGGCAGAATGTAGATTCTTTCCAGTATTTTTTAGGCGCCTCATCCCCACCTATGTGGATATATTTTGAAGGGAAAATGGCCAATACCTCATCCAGCACATTTTGTAAAAAAGTAAAGGTATTTTCTGCAGGCACAAAAATATCATCGAATACACCCCAGGTTTGTTGTACCTGTTTACCTTTTGTTGGACCAGACCACGGTGCATTAGGTGCTATGTAAGTATCTCTATCTGGAAAACAGCTTAATTCAGGGTAAGCGGCTATGGCCGCAGAACTATGTCCGGGTAATTCTATTTCAGGAACTACCGTAATGTATTTAGATGCCGCATAAGCTACTATTTCTTTAGCTTCTTCTTGTGTATAATAACCTTTATACACTTGATTATCTGTTCCTCCGGTGCCCGGATAATCGCCTACAATAGTACCATTCCTGCTTGAACCAATCTCAGTAAGTTTAGGGTACTTCTTGATCTCAATTCGCCAACCCTGATCTTCAGTTAAATGCCAGTGAAAAGTATTTAACTTATAGGTAGCCATTAAGTCTATATACTTTTTGATAAATGACAAGGGAAAAAAATGACGGCCTACATCTAAATGTAATCCTCTGTATTTAAAACGCGGATAGTCATTGATCTGTGCGGATTGTATTTCTACAGATCCTTTGACAACATCAGGTATCATTTGCATAAATGACTGTAAAGCATAAAACAGTCCTGCCCCTTTTCCTATTAATTTGATATGGTTTGGGGTAACAGCAATCTGATAACCTTCTTCGGGTAATTTATCTGAGCCAGCAGTGGTGAGATGAATAGTTTTTTGATGGGAAAGAGCTGTTTTAGCTTCTTTTACATGAATGCCTTTTGATTTTAAAAATTCTTTGAGTGCAGCAGTGATTTTTGCATGTTGAGGTTCTGCCACCAATACAACCGAGTGATCTAATTTAAAGGAACCATTGTTCTTTACAACAGATACCGGAGCTGGTATGATGCCCATATTGACATCATTTTGTGAAAAAGATGTTAATGAGGCAAAACAGCAAGCAAGTGCAATAAATGCTTTTTTCATAAATTTTAGTTTGGTTGGTTTGTAAGGTTAATATATAACATATAATTATATAAAAAAGGCTGTAATCCTAAAATTCATACAGCCTTTAAAAAAATTATGCGTTTACGGTATCGTGTTTCGCCGCTAAGTATCTTTCGGCATCTAAAGCGGCCATACATCCTGATCCGGCAGCAGTAATGGCCTGGCGATACTGATTATCCTGTACATCTCCACAGGCAAAAACACCTTCTATATTGGTTTTTGAAGTACCTGAGACTGTTTTTAAATAACCTGTTTCATCCATATCTAACCAACCTTTAAAAATATCAGTATTAGGTTTATGACCTATTGCTACAAAGAAACCATCTACATCTAAAGTACTCTCTTGCTGGGTTGTATTATTAAGTACTTTAACACCATTTACGGTTTTTCCATCGCCTAAAATTTCTACAGTTTCTGTATTATATAAGACTTCAATATTAGGTGTATTTAATACGCGGTGAACCATTGCTTTTGAGGCGCGGAATTCATCTCTGCGTACCAGCATATAAACTTTTTTACATAGTTTAGCCAGATAAGTTGCTTCTTCGGCAGCGGTATCGCCTGCACCTACAATAGCCACATTTTTTTCTTTAAAGAAAAATCCATCGCAAACTGCACAGGCAGAAACTCCAAAACCGTTATACTGTTGTTCACTTGGTAAGCCTAACCATTTAGCTTTTGCACCTGTAGCAATAATTACTGTATCGGCAGTGATAGTTTTAATATCATCAATCACAACTTTATGCGGTAGGCTAGAAAAATCTACCGAGCTTACATAACCAAAACGTATCTGAGTTCCAAAACGTTCTGCTTGTTTTCTAAAGTCTTCCATCATTTCAGGTCCTAATATACCATTGGGATAACCTGGAAAATTATCTACGTCTGTAGTTTGTGTAAGCTGTCCGCCCATTTCCATACCTGTATATAAGACAGGTTTTAAATCAGCTCTTGCTGCATAAATAGCAGCTGTATATCCTGCCGGACCTGAGCCTATAATTAAACAATTTACGTGTTCTATCTCTTGTTCTGTGTTCATTTTATGTATGTTATAACTGCAAATTTAAGCTTTATGTTGTAATGGACAAGCACGTACATGTAAACATTGAAATTTTACTTTAAGTTGCCTTTTGTCTACCTATTTGCCTTTATTTATTTTTAAAATCCTAATAAAATTTCCACCCAGTATCTTTTCGATCTCTTCTTTTTTATAACCTCTTTTATAAAGCTCTTCGGTTACTTTAGGGTAATCAGCAACACTATTTAATCCTCTTGGAAAAGATTCCGCTCCATCGAAATCTGCACCTAAGCCCACGTGGTCCACACCTATCAGTTTCACAATATAATCTATATGATCTACCAGTAATGCTACACTAGGTTTTAAAAGCTCTGTTTCAGACTGATACTTAGCACTTAAGCTATCTTTAGCCACACCTTTTCCATATTTGGCAGAAAGTGTTTTTAACTCTTCACCATGTTTATTAAAAAAGGCTTTATAATTACGGTCATAATCAGGGTCTAAAAATCCACTGTAAAAATTAACTGAAATTACTCCCCCGTTTTTTCCTACAGCCCTAATCTGATCATCTTTTATATTTCTTGGAACTGGATTAATGGCATATACACTGCTATGCGATACTAAAATAGGTTTAGTACTTACTGCAATGGCATCATAAAATGTTTTTTCGCCCACGTGCGACAAATCAACCAGTACACCTAAATCATTTAGTTTTTTAACCACCTGTTTACCAAAATCATTTAGACCTGCATTTTCAGGTTTTACTTTACCTGAACTTTCTTCGGCAGCAGAACTTGCCCAGCTTGTACTGTTATTCCAGGTAAGAGTTAAATAAATCATACCTCTTTTAGCCAATTCTTCTAATTTTTGCAGGCTATTTTCAATCATATGGCCTCCTTCCACTCCTATCATGGCGGCAAGTTTATCTTGCTTAACCGCTTTTTGGAGTTCTTCTGCATTTTTTACCAGGGCTATTTTATTAGGATATCTTTTTATAAGGTTATATAGCGTATCTATTTCCTGATTGGCAATGGCAAAACCACCTGTTTCATCGCACCAGATAGAAAATACCTGCACATCTAAACCTCCCTGTTTAGCTCTCACAAGATCAAACTGACCTGTAGTCTGGAGTTTTCCTAAATCTTCGCCTGTTTTAATCTGTTTATGCAGAATGTCGCCATGTGTATCAACAAGAATAGCAGATCTGTGAATCTGTGCTGAGTTTTTTTGTGCTTTAACTGCTCCCATGGTTAAAAGCAAACCTAAAGTTAAATGAAGTGGACGCATATTAATATTCTTCTCTTAATTGTTCTATTTGGGCTTTATTTAATTTGATTTTATTGGTAATTGAGTCCGCAGCATACGTAACTCTGAGTTTTTCTCTGATAAAAATCCAAGAGCCTTCCCGCTTCCCGTTTTTATAGGTACCTTTTACCAATACTCTGCTGTTTTTATCTAACTGTATGAAAGGTCCATCCAGTGCGCCATTTTTATAAAATAATTTACCCATTATTTTACCATCGGGATAAAAATTTAGCCATTGTCCTTCTTCCAAACCATTTACGAAACTTCCTCTTTGAAACAAAAAACGCTCTCTGTCTTTTAATTTAAAATCTGTTTGATTGGCCTCATTAAAAGTCTCTAAATCGATATAATAATTAAATTCTCCGTGTGGAATCTCAAAACTACCTCCCAAATAAGAGCCTGTGGCAATTAAATTATCATACATGTCATACTTTTTCATGATCCATATTTCTGAATCTTTTAAAGGGCCAAACACTGCGTATGAATTTGCAAGATCAGGATTTGTAACAATAGTGGCTCCTCTAAAATAGACAGGTTTTACCTGTGCAAAGACACAAAAAGTATTAGTAATCAATGTAAATAATAAACCAACAGTTTGTATTTTCATATTATGCACAGCTAACGGATTGGTAAAGGTCTAATACACTAAATTATATCTGATTGGGCTAACCACAGGCTTTTTATCTTTGCCATTTGTAGCAGGATACCATATGCTATTGGATATAAATTCTTTAATCTTATCATTCAATGTAAAATCACTGGAACCATAAATATTAACATTAGAAACTGCTCCTTTTTCATTTACAATAAATGAAACCTTAATAATTTCATTTTGAATTTCATTTACATTAGAACTTGCCATCATTTTTCTTAGGTCGGCAACAAAATTACCTTGTGGATGTGCAGGTCTGTAATATTTAAACATTGTTTTTTGAGCATTTTGAATGCTATCTGCCTTTTCTTTGTTTATTGTTTTTTTGACTAATTTTCCATCAGCATATATAAACGTGTTCAATCCATCAAATTCTTTCCAGATCCCATTCTTTTCATTATTTTGATAATTTCCTTCAGCTAATACTCCTCCATTTGAATGGAATGACTGATATTTCCCTTCAAGTGAATCATCTTTAAAATTTTCAATCTGTTTTACTGTACCATCTTTATAGTAAGTAACCCATCTGCCATTTTGCTTTCCATTTAAAAACAAGCCCTTTTTTTCAAGAAAATGGCTAACAGGATGGCGATAAGATGTATCTACATAATTGGTGTTTTTAATTTTTTCTAAACTCCAATCACCTTTCTTATTTTCTCTATGAATTGCATAATAGGAATATTCTCCATGAGCTACCGAAAGATTAGCATCAGCAAAACCTCCCTTAAGAATTAAAAAGCCATCCATAGAATATTGCTCAGCCCGGTAAACAGAATCTCCTTCTTTTTTTTCATGTACAATCAAATATGATTTAGCATTTACTGAATCTGTCATTTGGTCTTGTTTGTCTAAAAAAAGTTTAGCTTCTTTTTTTTCTTGTGCCAAACCCAAGAAATAGCAACAGAATAAGTTACTCAGCAAAAGAATGATTTTAAATTTCATAAAGTTGTTATAGTTTCATTAAGTCTGTATAACACCTACATTGTACGGCTTTTGAACTGGAGCTTTATTGGCAGCCTCTATGCCCATTGAAATTACTTTTCTAGTTTCTAAAGGATCTATGATACCATCAACCCATAAGCGCGATGCTGCATAATAAGGCGTAGTTTGTTTATTGTATTTCTCTGTAATCTCATTCAGTAGTTTATCTTCCTGTTCCCCTTTTAAAGTTTCTCCTTTGGCTTTTAAAGATGCTTCCTGTATCTGCAACAATACTTTTGCCGCTTGTGCTCCTCCCATAACGGCTATTTTTGCACTTGGCCAGGCATAAATCAACCTCGGATCATAAGCTTTGCCGCACATGGCATAATTACCTGCTCCATAAGAATTACCTACTACAATAGTAAATTTAGGTACCACAGAATTGGCCATGGCATTTACCATTTTGGCTCCATCTTTTATAATACCACCCTGTTCTGAACGACTACCCACCATAAAACCGGTTACATCCTGTAGAAAAACCAATGGTATCTTCTTCTGATTACAGTTCATGATAAACCTGCTGGCTTTATCTGCGCTATCAGAATAAATTACACCACCAAACTGCATCTCACCTTTTTTGGATTTTACCACTTTACGTTGATTTGCCACAATACCTACCGCCCATCCATCGATACGTGCTAATCCGCAAATAATGCTCTGTCCGTAAAGTGCTTTATATTCTTCAAATTCAGAATTATCTACCAAACGGTAAATAATTTCTTTCATATCATAAGGTTTCTCCCTGTTTTCTGGTAAAATACCGTAAATCTCTTTTTCATCTAGTTTAGGCATTGCAGGTTTTATACGGTCAAATCCTGCCTGTTGGGAACTGCCTATCATGCTCATGATTTTTTTAATGCTGTCTAAGCAAGTTTGATCATTAGGCTGTTTATAATCTGTAACGCCCGATATTTCGCAATGCGTAGTCGCTCCGCCCAGCGTTTCATTATCTACATCTTCGCCAATAGCCGATTTAACCAGATAAGATCCAGCTAAAAATACAGATCCGGTACCCTCCACTATCATAGCTTCGTCGCTCATAATCGGTAAGTATGCACCACCTGCCACACAAGCGCCCATAATTGCAGAGATCTGCACAATGCCCATAGAAGACATTACCGCATTATTTCTGAAAATACGACCAAAATGTTCTTTATCTGGGAAAATCTCATCCTGCATGGGTAAATACACCCCAGCACTATCTACAAGATAGATAATAGGCAATCTGTTTTCTATAGCTATTTCCTGAGCTCTGAGGTTTTTTTTAGCAGTCATCGGGAACCATGCTCCTGCTTTTACTGTAGCATCATTAGCTACAATGATGCATTGCTTTCCTGATACATAGCCTATTACACAAACTACACCTGCACTTGGGCAGCCTCCCTCGTTTTCATACATCTCGTAAGCAGCAAGAGCGCCGATTTCCAGTACTTCAGAATCTTCATCAAGAAGGTACGAAATACGTTCTCGGGCCAACATTTTACCTTTTTCTTTTTGTTTAACCGCACTCTTTGCACCTCCGCCCTGATAAACTTTATCTAACTTGGTTTTTAATTCATAAACTAACTGTTTGTTGATATCTTCGTTTTTATTAAACTCTAAATTCATATACACATACTTATCTGTTAAACAGATCGTTTTTATTTGGTTCTGTATTTGTTAGGCTAAAATAGCATTTTAATATAGTATTTAGCATGAGGCTACTTGTATTTTTAACATTACTTTTATTTCCGTTGTTTGTTATTTCGCAGGATTTCAGGTTTCCAAAGCTTCCTGAATATGCATCGGGTTATGAAAAGATTGCTCCTAAAAACTGGAATGTCATTGATACGGTTTATGGCGATCTGAACAAAGATAATAACGCTGATATGGCAGTTATTTTAGAATATGATTCTTTTATAAGCGAAAACCGCGCATATGGTTATAATGATGTAGAATTAATTACTGAATATCAAAAACCGCGGATATTAGCTGTCTACCTTCGCGACAAATTTAGTCAAAAACTCCATCTTGCAGTACAGAACAACAGTTTCGTTTTAAGAGCTAAAGAGGGCGGTATCATGGGTGATCCTTTTAGACGGATGGAAATTGATGATAACACCCTGATTTTGGCTTTTGAAGGTGGTAATGAATGGCGATGGAAATTAAATTATACGTTTAAATACCAAAACAAAGATCTTATCCTAACTTATGCTAACAGTACTTATTACAATGTTATTTCTGGTGAAATGACAGATCATATTTATGATTTTCTGGATCGGAAATTAACACTGGTAAACGGCAATATCTTTTCAAGAAATATCAAGAACAAAGTAGATGAAGAAACGTTAATTTTTGGACAACCACGTAAATTGAGTGAGTTTAAAAAACCTTGGACATGGGAAATCCTGAACAATAATTTCCTTTGATCAGGTAAGATTGCGGTCTCTGAACCATACTTCATCTGGCGTGGCCGAAAAATTTTGCATTTTAGAGATCAGTACAGCTGCTTCTGTTTCATTAAATACCAGGTCTTTATTGGCTTGTTTTAGAAAACGCTGCTGAACCATAACCTCCATCTGCATAAACAGAGGATCATAAAATCCGTTTACATTTAGAACACCAATAGGTTTGGCATGTAGCCCCAGCTGTAACCAGGTAAGTATTTCAAAAAATTCTTCCATTGTACCAAAACCACCTGGCAGAATAATAAAGGCATCAGAAAGATCGGCCATTTTCTGTTTACGTTCGTGCATATTATTGGTAATGATCATTTGGGTAATACCCTTGTGTCCTACTTCCTTATCCATTAAGAATTTAGGGATAACACCTTTTACTGTACCTCCTAAACGTAACACCCCGTCTGCTATCAAACCCATTATGCCAACACTTCCTCCGCCATAAACCAGTTCTATACCTTGATTAACCAAAGTATGTGCAAGTTGGTCAATTGCTTTCTTTATGTTTTCATCGCCATTAAAATTAGCGCCGCAATACACACAAACAGATTTCATATACCCTTATTAATTTTTCAGCTACAAAACTATAAACTTTAAGCTTAATCAATTATTTTAAATCTCAGTTGTTGTGATTTGCAAATGCTCCATGCTTTTTCCTGTCAACTTCTTTTCACCTCTAATTTTAAAACCCAATTTTAGATAGAGTTTTTTAGCCTGAGGATTATTTTTATCTACCAGTAAACCTAAGGTTTGTTGTTGATCTTTAACATAGCGGTTAATTAAGAACTGTAACAATTCAGTTCCTATTCCTCTTCCTTGTTGATCTGAATTTACACCTATACAATCAATATAAAATTCTCCTTTCTGAGTTTCATCTTCGGGCACGAATTTACGGTTAAACATTAATTGTATGTGCTGGATTACCGGTTCTCTTAACGCTGTAAGTTTAGTACCTTCATATATTATAGCTGCTCCAATAATCTTATTGTTTTCTTGTGCTACCCAACAATTTTCATAAGAATACTGATTACCTTTTTGTTTGACCATCTCAATTAAAAACTGTTTTGCTTTATCTTGATTATTCTCTCCTATAAATTGATAGATAACTTCTTCCATTGCCAGTAGAACACAATTTACAATGGCTTCCGCATCGGTTATTTTTGCAGGTCTTATATGCATATAATTTTTAAACGTTATTTAAATTTACAAACATTCATCCTATCTTTATTAAAGAAAGTCACCAGTATAGCCAACAAAAATTACTTGATCATGTTTTCAAGAGCTAACACTACTATTTGGTTACGTATAGCGGTATCTATTGTATTTTTTATGCACAGTGTACCGGGTATGTTTAACGGAGGCATAACCGAATTTGGTAAAAATTATCTTGATACTATAGGGTTTGCACCTATAGGCCTGTTTATGGCATGGGCTATAAAATTAACCCACGTATTTGGTATCTTTTCGTTGTTATTGAACAAATGGCTATGGGTTTCTATACCTTTAAATATCATTATCCTTATTGCAGGTATAGGCATGGTGCATTTACAAAATGGTTGGTATGTAGTAGGTGGTGGCAGTAATGGCATAGAATTTAATGTACTGCTGATTGCCGTATTGGTGCAGATTTTATGGAATACACCTAAAGCAAAACCCTTGCAATAAATACAACAAACTATTTTTCAATCAAGCTCAACCATTCCTGAATAGCTTTACGCAATTGTAACTCTTTTTCTTTGATATCTGCAAGATCTTTAAAATAAATCATTCGCCTGCCATCTGTATAATTGCCTTCTAAAATTTCTCTATGTTTTTGTATTACAGCCCCGGTTGGCAATACACACATGAGCTTATCTTTGCGTAGATTCATAACCATGATATCACGTTTATATTCTTTTGGATCAAAATCTTTCATCTCTCCCCTGTAATAAAATGCAGGCGAATTCCATTTAATATGTTCTGCTATATTTTGATCAAGGGAAAGCATCACGTTACGTAAATACATTACTGCCGACTGCAAATCTTTTGGTAATTGAGCTATATGTGCCGTTACCTGTTCAGCGTCTGTTAGTTTTACTTTAGCCATTATTATTTATCTTGCTTTTATTTAATTATTTATTACCGGCTTAAATTACAAACAAAGAGTAAAATAGTCAATTTAAGTTATTGCTTCTACCCTAACCTACATCATAACAAATTTATTTAAAGGAAAAACAGACAATTTATTTACTAAAAACAAAACTTCATTCATTCTTACTTTGTTTGTTCTGTAATACATTAAGTATATACTAAATAATAAACTATGAAAGCAGTACGTTTTTTCGGACACAAAGATGTTCGCGTAGTAGATGATGTGGAAAAACCTGAACCCAAAGGTGATGAAGTATTGTTAAAAATTGGTGGTGCAGGAGTTTGCCACTCTGATTTACATGTTATAGATGAAGGCATTATGCCCATTACAGGATTTACTCTCGGGCATGAAAATGCGGGCTGGATTGAAGCCTTAGGCCCTGATGTAAAAGGTTATAAAAAAGGAGATGCGGTTTTAGTATACGGCCCTTGGGGATGTGGGCATTGCAAGCCTTGCCAGCATTCAAAAGAAAACTATTGTGATCACCAGTCTGAAATGCCCTTTGGGGGTGGCTTAGGTTTAAACGGAGGAATGGCCGATTATATGCTGGTTCCATCTTCACGCTTACTGGTTCCCATTCATGATCTCGATCCAGTTATAGCGGCTCCTTTAACAGATGCGGCCTTAACACCTTATTCAGCTATAAAGCGCTCCTTACATAAACTGATGCCTGATGAGTATGTAGTAGTGATAGGTGTTGGTGGCTTAGGACATGTGGCTATACAAATCTTAAGAGCCATGAGCAGTTCAACCATTATTGCTTGCGATATTACAGCTGAAAAACTGGCTTTTGCTAAAGAATTAGGCGCTACCCATACCGTAAATTCTACCGATGAAGATGCAGCCGAGCAAATTCAAAAAATAACGGGGATTAAAAAAGCCAAAGTAGTACTTGATTTTGTTGGAGCAAAATCAACCATTACATTGGGTACTCAAGTAGTTAGTCTTGATGGCGATCTTACGCTTATAGGATTAGGAGGTGGTGTGTATGAATATACTATGATGGGTTTACCTTTTGGTGTAAGTATGACCAATCCGTATTGGGGATCCAGAACAGAACTCATGGAAGTAGTGGGTCTTGCAAGACAGAAAAAAATCCATATTGAAATAGAAAGATACCATCTTGATCAGGCCAATGAAGTTTATGACAGGCTCAGACAGGGAAAAATAAAAGGAAGAGCTGTACTAATTCCCTAACCTTTACCCAGCAATAGCAAAATTGTAATGGATCTGAAATCAAATGAACCTTTCTGGCTGGTTAAAAACGGTTTACTAAATACTTATCCGTCTTTAAAAGAGAATGCCCGTTGTGATGTACTGATTGTGGGCGGTGGCATTACAGGTAGCCTGATTGCTCACCAATGTGTTACCGATGGTTACGATACCATCCTTATTGATAAACGCGAGATTGCCAATGGCAGTTCATCGGCCACAACTTCAATGCTACAGTATGAAATTGATATGCCCTTATATCTGCTAACTAAAATGATTGGTGAAAAAGGCGCTGTAGCAAGTTATAAAGCTTGTTCTGAAGCTATAGACCAGTTACAAGCAATTGCTAACAGCATTAAATCAGGTGCAGGGTTCAACAAAAAGAAATCACTATATTTTTCAGCCAAACAAAAAGACACAAAAGGACTTGAACAAGAATTACAAACCCGTAAAAATGCAGGTTTTAATGTAAAATGGCTTGACGCTCATGAAATTATAAAAACTTACGCCATTGAAAATACCTATGGCGGTATCCTTTCTGAACAAGGAGCCAGTATAGATGCATTCAAATTTGTGCATGAAATCTTAATATACAACCAAAAAAAGGGTTTGAGAGTGTTTGATAAAACTGAACTCACAGGTACAAAATCTGGCAAAAGAAGCAACGAAGCTATTTTAAATACAGGCGCAATAATCAGGTATAAAAAAATCATCTACTGTGTAGGTTATGAAAGTGCTACAATGATCAAAGGAAAATTTGTTGATTTGATCAGCACTTATGCCATTGTTTCTGAAGTAGAGCCCAAAGCCAGCAAAAAATACAATGATCTTTTAATCTGGAATACAGACAAGCCGTACATTTACATGCGCACTACGGATGATGCTCGCCTGCTCATAGGCGGTGAAGACGAACATTTTGCTACTCCTCAAAAACGAGACGCATTACTTGATCAAAAAGAAAAACAGCTCACTCGGTCTTTTGAAAAATATTTACCTCACATCCAATTTGTTCCAGATTTTGCCTGGACGGGTACTTTTGGTCAAACCAAAGATGGTCTTCCTTATATAGGCGAGCACAAAGATTTTAAGAACGCTTATTTCGTATTAGGTTTTGGCGGTAATGGCATTACATTTTCGGTTATTGGCATGCAAATGGTTTCAAACTGGCTAAAAGATAAATCTCATTTACTTACACCCTATTTTTCTTTTGGACGTTAACTATTTTACCTCCTTTAAAATCTAAATACATTAGTAAAATCATGTGAAATAAACTCCTATAAAAATCGTAAATTCAACTATATGCCTTTATAGAAAACTAAAAAATCCAAATATGGTGCAATACAATAATAGTGCTCCGCAATACTGGACCAAAGCCCCGCAAGAAATGATCAGTTTGCTCAAATCTGACATGAATGGTTTATCTGAGAATGAAGCTGAACAACGACAAAAACAATACGGACCAAATAGCTTAAAGGGGAAAAGTGCTTCCAGCCCTTATCTTTTGTTTTTAGGGCAGTTTAAAAATCCCATTACACTCATTCTTATCGCGGCTGCAATATTATCTTTTATTCTACAAGATAAAACCGATGCTATTATTATACTGATTATTGTTTTGATCAGCAGTGGTCTAGGGTTTTGGCAGGAATACGGCGCTTCTAATGCCGTAGCTAAACTCTTGCAATTGGTACAAATAACGGTACAGGTTTTACGTGAGGGATCTCTTAAAAATATTTCTACAGAAAATATTGTTCCAGGCGATGTAATTATACTTTCTGCAGGAGATATTATTCCAGCCGATAGTATCATCCTTTCTTCTCAGGATCTTTTTGTAGATGAAGCTGCTTTTACTGGTGAGAGTTATCCCGTAGAGAAACAGGCAGGCAGTTTGCCAGAAAACACGGCCGTTGCAAAACGCACTAATATGTTGTTTATGGGGTCGCATGTAATCAGCGGCAAAGGAAAAGCACTGGTGGTATCTGTAGGAATGCATACAGAATTTGGAAAAATATCAGATCGTTTGCGCTTAAGAGCTCCTGAAACAGAATTTGAAAGAGGTATTAAAAAGTTTGGCTTTATGCTCATGCAAATCACACTGATACTCATCATCCTTATTTTTGCGATGAACGTATTGCTGCATAAACCTATATTAGATGCTTTCCTTTTTTCTTTGGCACTTGCTGTAGGGCTTACCCCACAGTTATTACCAGTGATCATTACCGTTAACTTATCAGCCGGGGCTAAGAAAATGGCGGCACAACAAGTTATTGTAAAAAGACTGGCAGCCATAGAAAACTTCGGAAGTATGAATATTTTATGTTCAGATAAAACAGGAACTATTACTCAGGGACAAGTAAAACTATATAAAGCTACCGATATTGATGGTAAAGACAGTGCGCAGGTTATCCGCTATGCCTGGCTCAATGCATCCTTACAGCAAGGTTTTAAAAATCCTATTGATCAGGCAGTTATACAAACTTATCAGAATACTGAAAAGAGCATACCACAGATTTTAGACGAAGTACCGTATGATTTCATAAGAAAACGTTTGAGCATTATGCTTTCAATTGATGGTAAAGCCATAGCCATTACCAAAGGTGCATTTAAGCAGGTTATGGAGGTTTGTACATTTATACAAAAAGACGAAAAAACTATTCTTCCCCTTTCAGATGTATACCGTACAGAGCTGGAAAATCAATATGAGAATTTTAGCCGAGAAGGATATCGCACCTTAGGTATTTGCTGGAAAAATTCAGAAAGTCATACCTTTTCAAAGAATGATGAAAAGGATATGGTATTTCTTGGTTTTGTAACCTTTTTTGACCCGCCAAAAGAAAGCGCCATCAAAACCATAAACAATCTGAATGGTTTAGGTGTAAAACTAAAAATCATCACCGGCGATAATGCGCTGATAGCTGAAACTCTGGCCAAACAGGTAGGCATGCAAGATGCTGTGGTAATCAGAGGCAGTGAACTGCAATCGATGAGCAATGAAGCACTTATGGCGAAAGCGGCACATGCCGATATTTTTGCAGAAGTAGAACCTAACCAAAAAGAGCAAATTATCCTGGCATTAAAAAAAGCAGGACATGTAGTTGGTTTTATGGGCGATGGTATTAATGATGCTGCTGCTCTCCATTCGGCAGATGTAGGCATTTCTGTTGATACAGCCGTAGATGTAGCTAAAGAAGCCGCAGATCTTGTACTAATGAACCAAGACTTAGAAGTACTTATCAATGGTATTAAAGAAGGACGTAAAACATTTGCCAATACCATGAAATATGTATTTATGGCTACCAGTGCTAACTTTGGCAACATGTTCAGTATGGCTGGGGCTTCATTAATCCTGCCTTTCTTACCTTTGCTCCCTAAACAAATTCTTTTAACTAATCTTTTAACAGATATTCCGGAAACTACAATAGCTACAGATAATGTAGATAAAGCATACATTATCAAACCTCATCGAATGGATATTAATTTTATTAAAAGATTTATGCTGGTATTTGGTTTATTAAGCTCAATATTTGATTATTGCACATTTGGTGTGCTTTTGTTAGTACTAAAAACAAATGAACAGCAATTCCAAACAGGGTGGTTTCTCGAATCTGTTATTTCCGCATCCCTAATTGTATTAGTTGTAAGAACACAAAATCGTTTTTTTAAAAGCTTGCCGAGTACTCCGCTATGGGTCGCTAACTTAGTAGTAATTATAGTGGTTGTTATTTTACCTTTTACTTCTATAGGTAAGTTATTTGGATTTGTGGAGTTACCGGTTCAGTTTTATGGCTATATGACATTAATTGTAGCAGGATATATTATTACTGCAGATTATATCAAGAGATGGTTCTACAAAAAATTAGCTCCTGCTTATTAAACAAATGTGCATAGCTTTAGTTTAATCAGGCTAATTTTGTCCCGAAAAAGTGACCTATCAGTGCAGTGGTAGCCATAGCTATAGTACCCCAAAAAGCAATTCGAAGGGTACTTTTTGTAACAGGTGCTCCCCCCGTCTTAGCAGCAAGTGCACCTAATATCATAAGAAATAAAATAGAAAAAACGTACTGACCATAAACCATATAACGTATTGGGAAAAAGACAGCTACCAATAAAGGCAGGGCTGCACCAGCAACAAAAGAAGCGAAAGATGCCAGCGCTGCTTCCAACGGTTTTGCTGCCGATATCTCTGTCATTCCTAATTCGTCTCTTAAATGAGTTCCTAAGGCATCTTTAGCCATCAGTTCAACAGCAACTGTATGGGCAAGATCTTCTGATAAGCCTCTTTCTTTATAAATATTAATAATTTCCTGAAGCTCTTGTTCTGGTATTTCAAGCAGCTCACGTTTTTCTCTTTCAATATCTGCTTTTTCGGCATCTAACTGAGAACTTACAGAAATATATTCTCCGGCAGCCATAGACATTGCACCAGCAATAAGGCCTGATAAGGCCGCTAATACCACTGTATTTCTCATATCGGTAGCTGCCGCAATACCAATTACTAAACTTGTGGTAGATAATATGCCGTCATTGGCGCCTAAAACTCCAGCTCTAAGCCATCCTACCCTGTTAATATAATGTTTTTCAATAGCCATATGATGATTTAATTTATCTTTTCTGCTCTCTTAGCTTTTCCAGTTCAAGCCTTTCGGCAGTGTTCTTATTAAACCATTCAATAGCAATTAGGAAAAGGCCAAAAAGTAACATCCCTGTTCCAATAATTTTTAGGAAGCGTTCAAAAGCTGTTGTTACAAGAGCCTTGTTATAGCTGTCATATTCCTGTAAGCCTCCAGATCCGCGACGGTTAAACCTGTTTCGTGCTACAATATAGCGAAAAATCAACCCTAATATAACTAGAATAATTCCATACCATTGTACGGTAGTAATCATTAATAAAACCATAGCATAAAAATTTAAGTTAAATTACCTGATGACCTATATCTAATATAAAGAAAATCGGTATCATTAACAATTTACACAGGTTCTTTAATGAAAATTTCAACTCGTTATTTGATGCAGATAAATAGAGTACCTCAATTTTCTAAAATTGAAATTTTAAAAAAAGAAAAGCCCCAACTTTTGTTGAGGCTTTGTGATCCCGCTGGGATTCGAACCCAGGACCACTACATTAAAAGTGTAATGCTCTACCAGCTGAGCTACGGAATCTTGTCTTGTTTGTTTTAAGACGCTGCAAATATAGAGATTAAATTAAATTTTCAATTACTTTTAACATAGAATTTATCTCAAAAACTTAAAAAAAGTTTTAAACGTTTGATTATTTGGCATATAAATTTTCAATTTATTAAACCTCTAAATGCTCAGATAGATCAAACCCATGGTTAAAAAACTTTTTACCATACTTTCTAAAATTAAGTAAATTTAATTAGTTAATTTGTATTCGTAGTTTTAACACAATTTAACAGCATTTAGTCCACGTTTTTTTACATCTTTATCACATGTTTAAAGAAATTAAAAATCGATATTTACGATACTTTACACTCTTTCTTTATTTTATAATTATATTCTTTTGTGCGCTGCAAATTAACTTTTTGTGGCTCTTCGGATACTCTCCTACTTACGTAGATATCAAAAGACCTTCACAACGTATTGGCTCTGAACTTTATACCTCAGATGGCAAACTTATAGGCCGTTATTTTAAAGAAAACAGAACACCCGTTAATTACAATGAAATCTCTAAAAATGTGGTGAATGCCTTAGTAGCTACAGAAGATGTACGCTTCTATAAACACATGGGGATTGATTTTCAGGCATTGGGAAGAGCCATTGTAGGTTTTGGAGATAAAGGCGGCGCTAGTACCATTACCCAACAGCTTGCCAAGAACCTTTATCGCACACGTTACAATAAATCATCCGGTTTTATTAAACACATTCCCTTGGTAAGAACCTTTGTAGCTAAGCTCAAAGAATGGATGACCTCCTTAAAATTAGAAGCCAATTACAGCAAGAATGATATCATAACCATGTATCTTAACACAGTTTCATTCGGTAATAATACATATGGTATCAAAACCGCTTCGCGTATTTATTTCAGCAAGGCTCCCATTGATTTAGATGTACCTCAGTCAGCTTTGCTAGTAGGCATGTTAAAAGCTACTACTTCTTATAATCCGGTAAAGAACCCCGAAAAAGCACTGGAACGTAGAAATGTAGTGCTTTCTCAAATGAATAAATACAATTTTCTCAGCAAAGAAGATCTTTTAAATTACAAAACAACTTCACTGGAACTTAAAATAGGCACTGAAGATGAAGGTAGCGACGGAGACTCTTACTTAAGATCGGCCGTTGATAAATACCTTGAAAAGTGGTGTGAAGATAATGGTTATGACCTCTATGAAGATGGTTTAAAAATATATACCACTATAGATTCTAAATTGCAAACTTATGCCGAAGAAGCTGTATTGGAACAGATGCGTATGTTGCAAAGACGTTTTTACAGCGTATGGGGCAAAGAAGATCCATGGCAGGATAGTGAAGGCAAAAAAGTAGATTATCCTGAACGGGCAAAAAGAAATCTCCCTATTTATGCCATTTTACAAAAGAAGTTTGCCAATCAGCCCGATTCGATTGAAGCCTATTTTAACAAAAAGAAAAAAATGAAAATCTTCTCCTATAACGGCGATAGAGATACACTTTTTTCTACGATGGATTCTATTCGTTATTATGGCAAGATTCTCAATACAGGCATGATGACCTTGGAGCCCAAAACTGGAAAAATCAAGGTATGGGTAGGCGGCATCAACCATAAGTTCTTTAAATATGATCATGTAAACCAAGCAAAAAGACAAGCGGGATCTACATTTAAACCCTTTGCCTATCTAGCAGCTTTAGAAAGTGGAATGACACCTTGCGATAAATTTACAGACAAACCGGTAAAAATTGCTTATCAGCATAAAGGAAAAACAGAATACTGGGAGCCTAAAAATGCTGACTGGAAAAATAGTTATCAGGAAATGTCTTTACGCTGGGCAATGGCAAAATCAGTAAACACCATTACTGCACAGGTAACCGAAAAAGTAGGCTGGGATAATGTGGTTAAATGGGCGCATGAGTGTGGCATAGACAGTAAATTAGAATCAGTCCCTTCGGTTTCGTTAGGTTCTAATGATGTATCGGTGTATGAAATGGTTAAAGCCTATGGTACTTTTTTAAATGAAGGTGTAAAAGTTGACCCCATATTGGTAGAAACCATAAAAGATCAGAATGATAATGTAATTGCCGATTTCAAACCTAAAATGAAAAGAGCTTTAACAGAAGAAATTGCCTGGTTAATGCTTTATATGTTTAGAGGTGGTATGGAAGAACCGGGAGGAACTTCGCAAGCATTATGGAGCTGGGATCTTTTTAAGAAAAACAATCAGATTGGTGGTAAAACCGGTACTTCATCAGACTATGTAGATGCCTGGTATATGGGCATAACAAAAGACCTGGTTACAGGAGTTTGGGTAGGCTGTGATGAAAGAACTGCACATTTCCAAAATGGCGAACAAGGCGAAGGTTCGAGAACTGCCTTACCAATTTTCGCCAAATTTATGGAGAAAGTGTACCACGATCCTAACAGCGGCTATACTTATGGGCCATTTCCTAAACCTACGGTAAAAATCAGCATCAACTATGATTGTCCTACCCCACGCCAGCATGTTGATACACTTCAAAATGATAGTCTTTCGGTAGATTCATTAATGGTCGATGAACCAATTCCAGTAGAAAATCCTGAACCAATTAAACAGGAACCCGTTAAAACAGAAGAAAAAAAGATTAATGAAACAGCATCATCAATTAAAGCTACAGAAGCAGCTAATACACCTTTAACAAAAAAAGAAGAACGCGAATTAAGAAGACAGCAACGTCGCGAAGAAAAAGAAAAGAAGAAAAATGGTGGCAATTAACTCGTTATTGTACATATTAAACATACAACATCATGAACAGTAAACTCTACAAAAGAATAACCATACTTTTAATATGTTCATTGTTTTTAAGCATTCATGTAAAAGCACAATACTTTGGACAGAACAGAGTAAGATATAAAAACGAAAAATTTAAAGTATTACAAACTCCCCATTTTGATATTTACTACTATATCAAAAATGATAAATTACTTAAAAAATTTGCTCAGGATGCCGAAACATGGTATAAAATGCACCAGGAATTATTCAGAGATACTTTTCTAAAAAAAAATCCGATTATTTTATACAATAACCATCCTGATTTTCAGCAAACCACAGCTCTTCAAGGCGAAATAGGTGTGGGAACCGGAGGTGTAACCGAAGCTTTAAAAAACAGGGTAATCATGCCTTTTATGGAATTGAACAGCCAAACAAGACACGTTTTAGGTCATGAACTGGTACATGCTTTTCAATACCATCTTTTACTTGAAAAAGATTCTATTCCATTAGAGAACATTGGGCAAACCCCATTATGGATGGTAGAAGGTATGGCCGAATATTTATCTGTGGGTAAAAAAGATGCTTTTACTTCAATGTGGATGCGTGATGCTTTATTAAACCGAGATATCCCCTCTTTAAAAGACTTAACCAATTCAAACAAGTATTTCCCTTATCGTTACGGACAGGCTTTCTGGACTTTTATAGGCTCGCTATACGGAGACACCACTATTGTACCTTTATTTAAAGCCACTGCTAAATTTGGTTATGAAAATGGTATAAGATATACCTTTGGATATGATGACAAAACACTTTCTGGTCTGTGGAAAAATGCTATAGAGCAGCATTACAGGCCCATGTTAAAAGCAGACAGTTCGCAAATCAAGATTTCAGGCAATAGGATTATCGACAACAAAAATGCAGGCAACATGAACGTAGCCCCTGCTATCAGTCCTGATGGTAAATATTTAGCTTTTTTGTCAGAGAAAGACCTGTTTGGTATCGATCTGTTTTTAGCTGAAGCAAAAACAGGGAAGATCATCAGAAAACTCAGCAGCCAGATTGCAAACTCCCATATTGATGATTTCAATTTTATAGAATCAGCTGGAGCATGGTCACCCGACAGCAAACTATTTGCATTCAGTATTTTTGGCAAAGGTAAAAACCAGTTAATGATTATTAACGTAGCTAATGGACAAACAATTCTAACTACCGATATGGGTAAGGTAGAGCAGTTTGGCAATTTAACCTGGTCGCCAAACGGCAAAGACATTGCTTTTTCGGGCATGGTAGAAGGGCAAAGTGATATTTTCTCTTATAATTTAGATACTAAAGCAGTAACACAAATCACCAATGACGAATATGCTGATTATGCCCCAAATTACTCTCCTGATGGTAAAATGATCGTTTTTTCTTCAGACAGAGTAGCCATGCAAAACGGGGTAAAAAATGCTGTGTACCCTATTAATTTAAGCATATACAATATTGAGAACAAAACGTTAACAGATATTCCGGTATTTCCAGGAGCTAACAATTTAAATGCACAGTTCTCTGGCGATAGCAAACGTATTTTTTTCCTTTCTAACCGCGATGGTTTTAGAAACTTATATGAATATCATCTGGAAACTAAAAAGCTTAGACAATTAACAGATTACTTTACAGGAATTAGCGGTATAACAGAATTTTCACCTGCTATCAGTGTTTCCCGTAACGATGAAATCGTTTATAGTTACTACCGTTATCAGCGCTATACGCTCTATAACGCAAATCTCAATAATTTTAAAGCAAAAGATGTAGATGCCAATGATGTAAACTTTGATGCAGCGATCTTACCTCCGAAAGAAAACACAGGTGTAAATGTGGTTAATGCTAATCTGGCTAATTTTGAACGCTTTGAACGTACGCCTGAAACAGCTATGGCCAATGTTCCTTACCGTCCTAAATTTCAACTGGATTATTTAGCTAACAGTGGAGGTATAGGCATGAGTACCAGCAGATTTGGTACAGGTATGCAAGGTGGTATAGTGGGTATGTTTAGTGATATTTTGGGTCGCAACCAGATTATTGCCAATGTAGCCGTTAATGGAGAAATCTATGATTTTGGGGGTATGGTAGGTTACATTAATCAAAATCGCCGTTTAAATTGGGGGGCAGCTATATCGCATACACCTTATATTACCGGCTTTTTATCTGCAAATTACTACAACCCCGCAACCAACCCTAACGGACAACCAATTGATACGATTAGCACCAATATTTTAAGAACATTCGAAGAATCTGCGCAGTTATTTACTGCCTACCCTTTTAACAAAGCTCACCGTTTTGAAGTTGGCGGAGGATTTTCTCATTACAGTTACCGTTTAGATAGATTTAACAATTATTACCAATATGCCAATGGTTATCAATATTATTTGGGTTCAGATAGGCAGAAGGTAAACAAAACTGACGCTATGAATGCATTGGGAATGCCGCTAAACGCATTTACAATTTATCAGTTAAACGCTTCCTTTGTTGGTGATAATTCTATTTTTGGCTTAACCTCGCCTTTGGATGGTTTCAGGTATCGTATAGGGGCCGAACAATACTTTGGCGATTACAATTTCTCTGCTGTGACATTAGACCTGAGAAAATATTTTAGATTTAAACCGGTAACACTTGCCCTGAGATCATACAATTATTTACGATTGGGTAAAGACGGAGAGAATCTATATCCGTTATATGCAGGATATAATTACCTGATCAGAGGATACGAGCCTACTTCTTTTTACAATAATGCCAACCAGACACCTAACAGTTTTAATATAGACCAGTTATCAGGAAGTAAAATAGCTATTTTTAACTTTGAGCTAAGGCTGCCTTTTACAGGACCTAAGAAATTAGCACAAATACCTTCTAAATTTTTATTTACCGATTTAAACTTGTTTTTTGATGCGGGTTTAGCGTGGACAGAAAATACCAAAGTAGCATTTAAAGGCCAGCCAACTTACCAGACTATAAATGTTACCGATCAAAATGGTAATCCTATTTTGGATGGTAATGGTAATCCTATTATGACCAGTTATACCAATGAACGTGTACCCGCTCTTAGTGCAGGTATATCTGTAAGAGTAAATGTATTTGGATATTTTGTGCTGGAACCCTATTATGCCATACCTTTCCAACGTAAAGATGTTAAAACCGGCGTATTTGGTTTAACATTTGCGCCAGGATGGTAACAATTTAATTTACATATCATTTGATAAAAGAGCTTTTGAATAAACAAAAGCTCTTTTTTATGATAGAGAGTGCATCATCGGTAAACTTACCTGCATATTTATCTTTTGGTGACTTAAGATATTCTCAAAATCCAAACCTATAGTTAAATCAATCCAATCAGGATTACATGAACGTACCAATCTTTCTTTTTGAGCTCTTGTAAATCTGCTTACCAGTTTAAAACGGTTCAGGGCCTGTGCTTCAGTTTTAAATTCTTCAAAGTAAACCAATCTTGTTAATTGCTGCGCGCTGTCAAAAAATAAATTTGGCATCTGCTTATAAAAATCTAAAGTTTTGATCAAATCAGCACTCATGCCTACATGTAAACTTGTACGATTTCTGTCTGTGACGATATAAACAATCTTTTTCATATGATTAACAATCAGGTTAAACTAAATTAATTAGATAAAATTTTGAACTATCAACTATAATTACTAATTTTATTGGCACAATAATACTAACAATTTTAGTAAAAACAAATTTATTTTAAATTATTTTTCTATGTCGAACATTTCATCCAATCTAAAATACCTGAGAAAGAAAAAGGGCCACACACAACAGCAATTCGCTGATGCAATGGAAATTAAACGTTCTTTAATAGGTGCGTATGAAGAAGACAGAGCTGAGCCAAAATATGAATTACTAAAAAAAATAGCAGATTATTTTGATTTGACTATCGATGAATTCATCAACGATAAAATAGATGACAACTGGAAACCTAAACCTAAAAGCCAGGGCTCCAATCTGCGTGTATTAAGTATATCTGTTGATCATAACGACAGAGAAAATATAGAACTTGTTCCTGTTAAAGCAAGCGCTGGCTACCTTAACGGTTTCTCTGACCCGCAATACATACAAGACCTCCCTAAATTTCAGTTACCTATACCTGCTTTAAGACAAGGCACTTATAGAGCATTTGAGATCATGGGAGATTCAATGCTGCCGGTACAACCCGAAAGTGTGATTATTGGCGAATATCTTGAAAACTGGAATGATATTAAGATTGGAGAAACTTATATTATCATCAGTAAAAATGAAGGTGTGGTATATAAAAGAGCAGGTAATAAATTTAAGGAAAACCGCGAGCTGAAATTAGTTTCAGATAATAAAGTATATGATCCATATACCATTCCTGCTGAAGATATTTTAGAGATCTGGAAAGCAAAAGCCTATATCTCTACTACCTTACCAGAACCTACTCCTGAGCCTACCATAGAAACCTTATCTAGTATGATGACCCAAATGCAGAAATCAATTGCCCAATTAAATAAAAATTAAAAAAAGACTTGTCCAAAAAACATCTTCGTCATTCTAATATAGATCCTGAAACAAGTTCAGGATGACGAAAGTGTTAGTTTTTTGGACAAGCCATATCTCAATGCTGTTTATACAAAACTTTTAGCTCTCGCCAGGGCTTTATCTAAACCACTGGCATCTTTACCACCGGCAGTAGCATAAAATGCCTGTCCTCCGCCTCCACCTTGTATATCTTTGGCTAATTCTCTTACAATCTGTCCGGCATTGTAATTTTTGGCTTTTACCAATTCATCATCTATAGCTACAGTTAACTGAGGTTTTCCATCAATTACCACCCCTAAAACGAGGAAGAGGTTTTGTACCGCACCTTTAACTGCATAAGCTAAGGTTTTAACGGCATCAGCATTAGGCAAATCTACTCTCGAAACAATGAAATTAACACCATCAATATTTTCTATCTTACTTTCCAAATCGGTACGCAAAGCCAATGCACGTTCGGTAACATTTTTTTCTATTTCTTTTTTCAATCCACTATTTTCTTCAATGATCTTGCCTAAAACACCTACAAAATCCTTTGGGCTGTTAAGCAGATTTTTGATATGTTGGACCAATTCAAATTGCTCTCTGATCACTGCAGCTGATTTAGTTCCTGTAATAGCTTCAATTCTACGTACGCCAGCCGCTACCGCTCCTTCACTTATAATTTTAAAGAAACCAATCTGTCCGGTAGCTTTTACATGTGTTCCGCCACAAAGTTCTTTTGAAAATTCATCATCGAAGGTAATTACTCGCACAAACTCTCCATATTTCTCACCGAATAAAGCGGTAACACCACTGTCAATCGCTTTTTGATAAGGCACATTACGCTCTTCTTTTAGCGCAATGTTCGCTCTTATTTTTTCATTTACAATATCTTCTACATTTTTGATCTCTTCATCAGTAAGTTTCGCGAAATGAGAGATATCAAAACGCAACAGGTCATTATTTACTAAAGATCCTTTTTGATTTACATGATTGCCTAACACTTGTTTAAGCGCTGCATGCATTAAATGAGTTGCGCTGTGGTTGTTTTCCGTATCACGGCGTAAATCTTCATCTACTTCTGCATAAAAAGAACCGCTAAAATCCGAAGGTAATTCATTTACAAAGTGTACAGTAAGTCCATTTTCTTTTTTAGTATCCGTAATCCTGATTTTCTGCCCAGTTTTATTAGAAGTTAGATAGCCCTGATCACCAACCTGCCCTCCACCTTCTGCATAAAAAGGTGTTATACTCAATACAAGTTGGTATTGTTCTTTACCTTTTGCAGATATTTTGCGGTATTTCAATACTTCGGTATCAGCATTCAGGTAATCATAACCTATAAATTGAGATTCTTCACCATCGTTAATAACTATCCAGTCTCCGGTATCAATTGCTGTAGCAGCTCTTGATCTGTTCTTCTGCACATCTAAGGCTTTGTTAAAACCTTCCATATCAACCGACATACCTTTTTCACGGGCCATCAGATCAGTTAAATCTATAGGGAAACCAAAGGTATCATAAAGTTCAAAAGCAAAGTCTCCATCAATAATGTCTTTACCTTCATATTTCTCAAAACGCTGTATACCCGTTGCCAAAGTTCTCAGAAAAGATACTTCTTCTTCTAAAACCACTTTCTGTACAAAATCTTTTTGTTCAAACAGTTCATTGAACACACCTTCAAATTGATTGGCCAACAACGGAACCAATTCATTTAAGAAAGGTTCTTTAAAGTTTAAAAAGGTATAAGCATAACGTACCGCTCTACGTAAAATACGACGGATCACATAACCCGCTTTATTGTTAGAAGGCAATTGTCCATCCGCAATTACAAAAGAAATGGCACGGATATGATCGGCCATAACACGCATGGCAATGTCAGTTTTTTCATCATCGCCATAAGCCATGCCTGCTTTGCCTGCAATAAATTGTATAAGGGGCTGAAATACATCTGTATCGTAATTTGATTTTTTTTCTTGTAAAACACGTACTAAACGTTCAAACCCCATACCCGTATCTACGTGTTTGGCCGGAAGAGGCTTTAATGAACCATCTTTTAAGCGGTTAAATTGCATAAAAACGTTGTTCCAGATTTCTATAACCTGGGGATGATCGGCATTTACCAGATCTTTACCTTTTCCGTCTTTACGCTCTTCTGCACTTCTGCAGTCTACGTGAATTTCAGAGCAGGGACCGCATGGTCCCGTATCGCCCATTTCCCAAAAATTATCTTTTTTATTACCTAAAATAATGCGTTCTTCAGGAACGTATTGTTTCCAAATCTCATATGCTTCGGTATCTTTAGGTAAACCTTCATTCTCATCACCCTGAAAAACAGAAACATATAACTGGTCTTTAGGGATTTTATAAACCTCTGTTAACAACTCCCAGCTCCATGCAATAGCTTCTTTCTTAAAATAATCGCCAAAGCTCCAGTTACCTAACATTTCAAACATGGTATGGTGGTATGTATCTATACCTACTTCTTCAAGATCGTTATGTTTACCCGAAACCCTTAAACAACGTTGGGTATCGGCAACTCTCGGATATTTAATGGCAGCTTCGCCCAGAAAAAGATCTTTAAATTGATTCATGCCCGCATTAGTAAACATCAATGTAGGGTCATTTTTAACCACAATTGGAGCCGAGGGTACAATATGGTGCTGTTTTGCTTTGAAAAAATCTAAAAATGTTTGTCTTATTTCTTTTGCTGTCATTGCTTAAAAATATTTACAGCGCAAAATTAAAATTTTATTACGGTTTTATGCTAAAATCGCCTTACATTTGAATACTTTAAGTAAAACCTGCAAAACATTAATAATCAATTACAATCATGCCGTACAAAGAAAGAGAAATCAATAAAATGTATTATACCATGGGCGAAGTAACCGAAATGTTTGGCGTAAATGCTTCTCAAATCAGGTTTTACGAAAAGGAATTTGATGTACTTAAACCTAAAAAAAATAAAAAAGGAAACAGGCTTTTTACCCCTGAAGACATCGAAAACCTGAAGATTATTTTTCACCTGGTAGATGAAAAAGGGTTCACTTTAAAAGGTGCCAAAGAGCATCTTAAAAGCAATAAAGATGAAGTAAAAGAAAATCAGAAGATTATCGAATCTCTTGAGCGTATAAAAGACTTTCTGCTAAAGTTAAATGGCGAAATCTAAACATAACGTTCTGTTACTGTCTTTCAGTCTTTTAATTTTAAGCTGTCAGGTTAATTATCAACACAATACCACAATTTATCAAGATACCTTATTAATAATATACGATTACCCAAGGTGATCTGGAAAAGTATATTTCTTTCCGGAATATTAAAGATACGGCTGGATGAAAAAAAGAATTATTGGAAATTTTAAATGTTTTACATTTTCAGCTTGACCCAAAATTTAAAACTCAGACAAATGGCTGTATTGCGCTTACCAACGAGGATATGCGTGAATTCAGATCTATTGTTTTTCAGAACACGCCTATCGAAATCAGAAAATAATATTTTGCAACAAGAATAAAATAACATAAATTGGTGATAACAAACCATTTATGTCTAAATTCTCGCTTTCAGTTCTCACGCTCTGGATTTCAGGGGCGGTAGGCTATGCTCAGTTCAGTATAGGGCCTAAAATAACCTCTATGGGATCAAACGGGGCTTCTGTTAGAGATGTATGGAGCACAGTTGCCAATCCGGGGGGAATTACAGCTATAAAATCAGCCACAGTAGCTATTAACTACAGTAAATTTCTATTTAACAGCGAATTAAGTACACAAGGAGCATCCTTAATTATTCCTTTTGCCAAAACATTTGTAGGTTTAAGCTTTTTACGCTACGGTTTTACTGAATATAATGAAATCAAAACTGGCGTAGCAATTGGCAAAAAATTTTCAGAGTATTTTTCTATTGGCTTAAGAACCAATCTGCATCAGCTTAGCATATCTAATTACGGAGCATCAACCGGTTTTTCATTTGATTTAGGAACTATCTATACTTTAAATGAACAGATTGATATAGGTGCTTATATTACCAATCCTACAAGGCAAAACTTTAACTCTTCTACCATTGCGAACAATATAGCCACAACTATAAATATTGGTGCTTCTTACCTCGCTTCAGATAAAGTATTGATTGCAGCAAGCCTGTCTAAAGAATTGCAGGCAAAACCCGATATAAGATTAGGAATAGACTATAGCCCTATCAACTTGCTAAGTTTACGCGGAGGAATTAGCTGCCAACCATTTAAGCAGTTTTTTGGAATAGGTCTTTCTTACCAGAAACTTGTATTGGATACCGCAATAGAAAATCATTACCAAATAGGTTGTACCCCTCAAATAGGTTTAAGTTATGCGTTTTAGACTACTCATACCTTTATTGGTGGTATTTAGCGAAATTACTGCTAAAGCACAAACAACAGAGCAGAATATAATCAGAGAGCTCATTGAAAGTATGGCCGAAAATCTGCCTGAAGATTACGATTTTTCAGAGTTGCATGAACGTCTGTTATATTATCGTAATCGTCCGGTAAATCTGAATTATACTTCTGCTGAAGAGCTCAAAACATTCATATTTTTATCACCTTTACAAATTAATAATCTGTTTGAGTATATAAAACGCAACGGGAAGCTGATTGATATTTATGAATTGCAAGCCATTGAAGGATTTGACATAGAAACCATCCAAAGACTAATACCATTCGTAACCTTAGATCAGAATACCATTAATGATAAAATTACTTTATATAATATCTTAAAATATGCTCATAATGATTTAATTATAAGATATGAACGTGTGCTTGAGAAATCAAAAGGCTATAAGGAATTATCCGGAAATCGTTATTTAGGCACACCTGATAAATACCTGTTAAGGTATAAATACAATTATTCAAACAGAATATCGGCATCATTGATTTTAAAAAAAGATGCAGGCGAGTATTTCTTTAACGGGCCCAAGCAATACCCATTTGATTATCTTTCAGCCCATGTTGCACTGTTTAAAACAGGAAGATTCAAGAAAATTGTTTTGGGCGATTACAGCTTACATTTCGGACAGGCTTTAAACTTATGGTCGGGTTTTGCTTTTGGTAAATCTCCGGAAATATCGAATATGGTTAAAAATGATACTGGTTTAAAACCTTATACCTCATCTAACGAATATGCTTTTTTACGGGGGATAGCAACTACTGTCAATTTATTCAAAAACATAGATATTACCCCTTTTATATCATACAGATATTTAGATGCAACAGTTACAAAAGATACAGATGGTTTACAAACAATCAATACCATTAATCAAACTGGTTTGCACCGTACTTCATCAGAAATCGAGAACAAGAACAGTACCAGCCAATTGGTTTATGGCGGCATTATCCAATACCATCTCAAAAGATTAAATGTAGGCACTATTGCTTATCAAACCCATTTTAACAATACTTTTATTCCAGGATCTGGATTATATCGCAGTTTTAATTTTACAGGTACAGATTTGACAAACCTTGGTACATATTATGATTTTACTTATAAAAATTTCTATTTATTCGGTGAGATTGGTAAAAGCCTTCATAGTGGTACAGCTTTTTTAAATGGCATCCTGATCAGTTTATCTCCTCAAGTATCGGCAGTAGCTTTATACCGTAGTTATGCTGAAAATTACCATAATTTCTTTAATCAGTCTATAGCTGAAGCGAGCGAGGCAATCAATGAAAAAGGGTTATATAGCGGATTAAAGATCATTCCTTCCAAATCATGGAGTTTTTCTTTCTACGCCGATTATTTCAGATTTCCCTGGTTAAAATTCAGAGTTGATGCGCCTTCTAATGGTTATGAATTGCTAGCTCAGGCTAATTATACCCCAAAAAAAAGTATAAAAACTGTTTTCCGCTTCAAAATGAAGAACAAACAGCAAAACACAGACGCCAATGTACCATTCAATTATTTGGATGATATAAAAACGGAGAATTACAGAGCTGAAATAAAATGGAATCCCAATAAATCGTGGGGTTTTCAAAACAGATTAGAAATGGTGAATTACAAAAAAGGAACAGTTAGTAAAGAACATGGTTATTTATTCTATCAGGATATCGAATATTCACCTCTATCTTCAAAATTATCTGCCAATTTAAGGGTAGCCTATTTCAATACAGCTTCTTACAATAGCAGAATTTATGCTTATGAAGATGACGTACTTTATCATTTTACTTTTACACCGTATAGTGGAAAAGGTATCAGAACCTATGCTAATTTAAAATACAGATTGGCAAAGCAACTGGATATGTGGGCAAGGTACGCTCTATTTAATTATAATAATGTAGAAACAGTGGGCTCATATTTAGATGAAATATCAGGAAATAAAAAATCAGACATCAGGCTGCAATTGCGCTATCAATTTTAATACGATTTGGTTTTTAAAGGAGAAATAGTATTTATCAAAGTGCTTATACCTTTTATGTTAGGTATTATAACAGCTTACTATACTCAAAATAATGCAGTATTGATTTTTAGCTTTTACGCTTTACTTTCATCTTTTTTAGTGCTGCTTATCTTAAATATCCTATATATAAAATTTAGGATATGGAAACACAAGATACTCATAGGAGGTCTTTTAACTATCTGTTTATTTTTTACGGGAAGTACACTTTGCCTGCTTAAAACTGATTTCTTAAAAGATGCTTATTTTACCAAGCAACAGTTTAAAGCCCTCAGAATATATATAAGCTCAGAACCGCAACTAAACCATGACATTCTAAGATTTGAAGCAGAAGTAACAGGTGGCATAAAAGCAAAAACTTTATACCCTGTTACAGGCAAACTATTGGTAGCTTTAAAAACAGATAGTACCCAGTCTGTTGGCTTAAATTATGGCGATGAATTGCTGATTGAACCTATATATACCCCTGTTGAACCTGCATATAATCCTGCAGAGTTCGATTTCAAAGCATGGTTAGCCGCTCGTAATATTTATCAGCAAGTTTTTATCAACCAGAACAAAATTGTAAAACTACCTTCAAATGCTGCAAATCCTTTGCTAAAATATGCCATTAATCTGCGTCAAAAACAGGTAGATTTTTACCGGAAAGTTATCAAAAATGATGAAGCTTTTGCGGTGGCTTCTACACTTATCTTGGGTTATCGTGCCAATCTGAGCCAGGAAACTTTAAGTGCTTACAGCAAAACAGGTACTATACACGCCTTGTCAGTATCAGGTATGCACGTAGGAATTATTTATATCATGATCAATATTCTGCTGTTAAGATTCAGCAAAAACACAAGATGGATGATTATCATAAAACTCGTGCTTACCATTACCCTGATATGGTATTATGCACTTATTACCGGACTATCTGCTTCTGTACTCAGGTCGGCTATTATGTTAAGTGCAGTTATTTTCTCCAAACAACTTAAGCGGCATATCAATAGTTACAATGTATTAGCCTTTACCGCTTTTATCTTACTGATATTTGATCCTTTCTTGATATGGGATGTAGGTTTTCAGCTTTCTTTTTTAGCCGTATTAGGATTAATTGCTTTACAGCTGCCAATATATAGGTCATTATTTTTCAAAAATTATTTTCTTGATAAAATATGGGCCACAAGTGCTGTGAGTATGTCTGCTCAAATAACTACGCTTCCGCTCAGCATATATTATTTTCATCAGTTCCCGGTATATTTTATCATCAGCAATTTATTTATTGTCATTCCTGTAATCCTCATTATGTATATAGGCTTAGCTATGCTGATTTTTAAAATAAGTTGGGCAGCCCCGATTTTCGAATATATTATCACCTTTACTAATGAGGGTTTAAAATGGATAGCTGATCTACCTTTTTCAGGACTTACTTCTATCTTTATCGAGCGGTGGCAGGTATGGGCTTTAAGCCTGTTTATTATATTCATTTCCATAGGCTTGATTCAAAAAAAAGCAAGACCGGTTATTTGCGCATTATGCTTACTGTTATGCTTCCAAATAGGAGATGCGCATCAAAAAATGCTTGCTGAAAAACAACGAAAAATAATATTCTTTACTTTACGTAAAAATTATGCAGCTGCTTTTATCAATTCTAAAGAAGCTATTTTAGTTACAGACCTAAATCCCCTGGAAAAGAATTATTTATTTTTTGTGAAACCTGCTTTAGAACAATATAGAGTTAATGAAATAAAATTTATTAATTGGAAAACAGATACGGCCACAAAATATCTTATTAAAAGTAATCACCAAATAACTTTTTACGATAAAAGCCTCATTTTAATAGACTCAGATTTCAATCATAAAAAAATAAAAAACGAAATTCCTTTTAATTATGTATGGTTACATCAAAATCCCAAAGTTGATATTAGCACATTACATGAACAATTAAAAGCTTCTACCCTTCTAATTGATGCTACAAATAAAGATTTCAAAATTACAGAATTTGAAAATGAAGCAAAAAAAACTAATTTTAGAACACATTTACTAAAAAGGAACGATGCCTTGCTGGTATCCCTTAACTAATCATTATGGCCGAAAGCTTAGTACTCTATTATGTAGAAGAACGTATTTGTGAAATTACGCTCAACAGAGCTGATAAGAAAAATGCTTTAAATCCTGAACTAGTTAACCAGTTAAAAAAGGCTATACAGCAAGCTAATGATGATGAAAGAGTTAAAGTAATCATTTTAAAAGCAAATGGCGATTGTTTTAGCGCAGGTGCTGATCTGGCTTATCTGCAACAATTACAACAAAACACTTTCGAAGATAATTTGGTTGATTCTGAAAATCTGAAAGCACTTTTTACAGCTATTAACTATTCCGATAAAACAGTAATTGCTCAAGTTGAAGGTCATGCCATAGCCGGAGGATGTGGCTTAGCTACGGTCTGCGACCTTGTTTTTGCCGTACCTGAGGCCAAATTTGGCTACACAGAAGTAAAATTAGGCTTTGTACCTGCTATTGTAGCCTGTTTTCTGATGCAAAAGACAAGCCTTACCATAGCTAAAAAATTATTACTGACAGGCGAGCTGTTCAGTGCAGAAGAAGCTCTGCAATATAATTTGATTACCTATGTAACAAAATCAGATGAAATCAATCAAACCGTAAGAAATTTTGCTTTAGATTTATGTAACAATTCATCGGTTAATTCGTTACAGAAAACCAAGAAGCTGATTAATGAAATTGCTTATAACAATTTAAACGCAAACCTTAACTATGCTGTTAAACTAAACGCAGAAGTTAGGCAAAGCGATGATTTTAACAAAGGAATAACTGCTTTTTTAAATAAGCAGAAAATTAAATGGTAAACTATAAACTTTAAATATGATGTTCAAATCAATCAAAACAGGAGTAATAGCTGCTATAATGGTAAGCTCAACCGTATATGCTTTTGCTCAGAAAAAAATAACAGAAGGTACAGCAGTGTATTCTATGGAAGGTGCAATGGGCAAACAAGAACAGAAATTATCTTTCAATAATAATGTATCTAAATTAGTAATCGAATCTGGCCCTGCAACCATTTCTATTCTAAATGATGTAGAAAAAGAAAACGGTCTTATCTTAGTGAGCGTACCGATTGCGCAAATCCAGAAAGCCGCTAAACTAGCTAAAAAAGATCTAACCGAGCAAAACGAGCAGCAAGGCATTTTTCCTCCCGTTGATATTACCCCTACAGGTGAAAAACAAACTATAAATGGCTTTAATGCAGAAAAATACACTTATAAGAACGGCGCTAATGGCGAAACTTATGAGGTATGGATTACTAAAGATATTGATCTCCCTGCCAATATGTTTACCGATAATTTTAAATCGCTCAAAGGAACCATGGTAAAAGTTACCGGCAAAGGTGGAAGTATTATCTTAAAATCTGCTACAGAAGGTAAAATTGGAGTTTTATCTACAACAGATATTCCAAGCGGATATGATGAGATTACTTATGAAGAGCTTAAATCTATGCAAGGAGGCGGCGGAGAATAATTAAAATCTTTGCTCACAAATCTATTCGTCAGGCTTTTATTTTGGCATTTTTACTAATTTAGTGCCAATGTTCAAAAGCCTGATTTTTTTTATACGCTATTTTCTGTTTTGGCTTCTCTATTTTGCCGTAGATCGCTTTATTTTCCTACTCATTTTCAAACAAAAATTAAGCGATATTGGCTTCAGTGAAAAAATAGCTACTTTTTACCATGCTCTTCGCTTAGATGCATCAATGGCTGCTTATATCAATGCCATTCCGCTCTTATTTTTCACTTTCCAATTTCTCATCACAAAACAGGAGATCAATTTTAAATGGTTAAAAATATACAACCGGGTTTTACTTGTATTATTCAGTCTTATTGCTGTAATCAATTTCAATATTTATCGAGAATGGGGCAGCAAAATCAACGCAAGAGCACTAGGTTTTGCCATTAGCACACCCAATGAAGCCTTGGCATCAAGTGCTTCCTCGCCTATTCTGCTTACGGTTTTTATATTTATTATCCTACTGTTAACGGGTTGGTACTTGGAAAACTATTGGGTAAAAAGGAAAGTTTTCATCACAAAAGTAACGTTACCGATTAAGCTACTTGCCTCTGTCCTGCTATTGGGCATTAATTTCTTGTTGATAAGAGGTGGTTGGGGGACAGCTCCAAACAGCCAAAGCATGGCTTACTTTTCTGAAAACCAAGTACTGAATCATGCTTCCTTAAATACAGAATGGAACTTGGTATCCAGCATCTTAGCTTCTAAGAAAGTCGATTCAAATCCTTATATCTATATGGATAAAGAAAAGGCAGCTACCCAGACAAAAGCATTATATCAAACTTCATCTGATACCACTATAAAAGTTTTAAAAACAGATAAACCCAATATCGTTTTATTTATTTTAGAAAGCTTCACAGCTAACCTGACTTATACCTTAGGACAGGAAAAAAATATCACGCCTAATTTTGACAGCTTAGCACATAAAGGTCTGCTATTTAGCCAGATATATGCAACTGGTAACCGTACAGATAAAGGTGTTATTGGCACTTTAGCAGGCTACCCGACCTTAGGAAGTGGTAGTATTGTGAAATGGCCAGAAAAAATGCAGAAAATTCCTGCTATAAGCCAGTCTCTGCATCAGAACGGTTATGTAAACTCCTTCTTTTACGGAGGCGAATCTGAATTCGACAATTACAAGGCATTTATTCTTAGTCATGATTATCAGTTATTGGTTGATAAAAACAGTTTTGATAAGAAAGACATGAATTCTAAATGGGGCGCTTACGATGCAATTGTATTTAACAGACAAATCCAAGAAGCCAAAAATTTTAAGCAACCTTTCTTTTCAACGATATTATCGCTCACTAACCATGAACCTTTTGAAGTGCCTGGAGAACACAAATTTGGCTCACAAGACAATGTGGCAAAATTTAAAAGCACAGCTTATTATACAGATTCATGTATAGCATCGTATTTAAACGAAGCAAAGAAACAGCCCTGGTACCGAAACACTTTATTCATTTTCATAGCAGATCACGGACATATTCTGCCTAAAAACAAATACGATATTTTTGATCCTCAGCGTTACCATATCCCTATGTTGTTTTATGGAGAAGTGATTAAAGATGAATTTAAAGGAAAACAAATAAACTATACGGGCAGTCAGCAAGATTTAGCCGCTACCTTGCTTGCACAGTTAAACCTAAAACGTGACCAATTTAAGTGGAGTAAAAACTTATTAAACCCTAACATTAAGCATTTTGCTTATTTTAGCTGGGATAACGGATTTGGTTTTATTGAAAACGATCACTGTGTTACCTTTGATAACGTGGGCAAATCGATTTTATATAACAACCACCCGAATGATAGAAACAGTACTAACCAAATATTAACTAAAGGAAAAGCCTATTTACAAAGTGCCTATCAAAATTTTATTAAACTATAAACTATGAATTTAGCTAAATTTATAAGCAAGGTATTGCTTATTAGCCTTTTATTTAACGGTTGGGCTCATGCCCAGAATATTAACTGGACCAAAGACGGAACCGGTTATTATCAAAATACGGGTGGTGAAATTACAGTAGTAACACTACCTAAAAACGAACGTTCTACTTTAATCGGTAGAGATCTGCTTACACCGGCAAATGGCTCTTCTCCGCTTCAGGTACGCAGTTTTCAATTAAGTGAAGATGGTAGTAAAGCCCTGATTTATACCAATACCAAAAAAGTTTGGCGTTACGATACACGTGGCGACTATTGGGTGGCAGATATTAAAAACAATACATTAACACAATTGGGTAAAGGTAAACCTGCTTCTTCGCTCATGTTTGCAAAATTCTCGCCTGATGCTTCTAAAGTGGCTTATGTAAGTGGGCATAACATCTATGTTGAAGATTTGGCTACAGGTACCATTAAAGCTTTAACCACAGATGGTTCAGCCAGAATGATCAACGGAACCTTTGACTGGGTTTATGAAGAAGAATTTGATTGTAGAGATGGTTTTAGATGGAGCCCTGATGGAAAATCAATTGCTTACTGGCAAATTGATGCCACCAAGATCAAAAACTTTTTAATGATCAATAATACCGATTCAATCTATTCATTTAACGTTCCGGTAGAATATCCTAAAGTTGGACAGGATCCCTCATCATGTAAGATCGGTGTGGTAGATATCAATACTGCTCAAACTAAATGGATTGATGTACCGGGCAGCTCAGTACAAAACTACATTCCGCGTATGGACTGGGTACCTGCTTCAAATGATATTATTTTACAACAACTTAACCGTCAGCAAAATGAAAGCAAAGTTTATATAGCCAACGCAAACACTAATAAAATAGATCTGGTTTATAGCGAAACTAATGCGGCATGGATCGATGCCACTGATGGTTTTACCTGGTTAAATGGTAATAAAGAATTTGCATGGTTAACCGAAAAAGACGGATGGAGACATTTATATCGTATTTCTCGTGATGGAAAGAAACAAACTCTGGTAACCAAAGGCGATTATGATGTGATTGCTTTGAACCTGATTGATGAAAAAAGCAATACAGTCTATTTTTCAGCTTCGCCGGTTAATGCGACACAAAAATATTTGTATAAAACCAAACTAGATGGCAAAGGTAAATTAGAAATGGTTACGCCTTCAGTTCTTCCGGGAACACATACGTATAGCATTTCTCCAAATGGTTTATTTGCCCGCCATAGCTATAACAGCTCTATTGTAACCCCTGTTACAGAATGGATGAACTTTAAAACCGGAAATCCTTTAACCATGGAAGGTAGCATTACCAACCAACTGGCTAAACAACAGGCTCCAAAAAATAAAGTAGAGTTCTTTAAAGTAACCACAGAAGACGGTGTGGTTTTAGATGGCTGGATGAAAAAACCAGATAATTTTGATGTAACCAAGAAATATCCGGTTGTTTTTTATGTATATGGTGAGCCCGCTTCTGCAACCGCTTTAGATACTTATGGCGCAGGTAACAACTTCTTATACAATGGTAATATGGCACAAGATGGTTACATCTATATTTCTATGGATAACAGAGGGGCCCCACTGCCTAAAGGTTCTGCATGGCGCAAAGCAATCTATAAAAACATAGGTGTAATCAACATCAGAGACCAGGCCATGGCCGCTAAAAAATTATTAGAGCAAAATGCCTTTATGGACAAAGATCGCGTAGCTGTTTGGGGATGGAGCGGAGGCGGGTCTTCTACCTTAAATTTATTGTTCCAATATCCTGAGATATATAAAACAGGTATCGCTATTGCCGCAGTAGCTAATCAGTTAACTTACGATAACATTTACCAGGAGCGTTACATGGGTACTCCTTTTCCAAGTACTGATGCTTATGTTGCGGGATCGCCGGTTACACATGCTAAAAATCTAAAGGGTAATCTTTTGGTTATCCACGGTACAGGCGATGATAACGTGCATTATCAAAATGCCGAAATGTTGATTAACGAATTGGTAAAAAACAAAAAGGTATTTCAACTGATGAGTTATCCTAACCGTACGCACAGTATTAGCGAAGGCCCTGGAACAAACGAGCATTTAAGATTAATCTATACCAAATTCTTAAAAGAGAACTGCCCTCCGGGTGGCCGTTAATATATTAAGAAAGGTGTTTAAAATTAATATTCCGTCATCCTGAACTCATTTCAGGATCTTAAATGAGGTAAATACCTTGATTTAAAGATTCCGTATCAAGTACTGAATGACGAAAGATTTTAGGCACCTTTTTAAGTTAAGTTCACTTTTTCTGGTTATTTACATTCTATTTTAATACCCTCATGAGCTAACTCAATCGTTTCAACAGCTACTTCATTCCCATCAGGTCTCATATCTGTTCCGGTAATTTTAGTTGGCCATGCGTTATTAAGTGCCCATGTCATAGTAGGTTTTCCGCCTTCATCCAACAAGTTGATCACAATTGTCCTACGTTCAATAATATTCATATTTATTCGCTTAGACCAATCCAAAAAAGTATTATCTTTTACAAAAACACCTTTTTTCAGGGTAACATTTCCAGCTTTTTTAATACCAGGCATTTTGATTGCAGAGAATTCTTTGCTATTACCATGCCGGTATTCTATGATTTGCGTGTCTATATCTAATCCAGACACCTCTTGAAAGATTGCTTTTGTACCACCTAATTCTACCTCAAAGTAAAACTTCGGCAATGGCCATGTGTTGTTTTGTGTTTGTGCTGCCATAGTTGTATATTTTTCAAGTAAATTAGCTTTTTTGCATTTGTTGCTGAAATGTGATTTCGATAAATTCAGCTGGTCGGCTAATAGCTACCAGTACGGTAACACGCATTATTCCTTCCAAAATATCTTCTGGTGTCATGGTCTCTCCCAGCCCAACATGAACATTAAACGCATCATCAGGAACTGCACCTGCAAGCCCTCCGCGTTTCCATATTCCGTTTAGAAAATTATTGATCATACTGCGAATACTTACCCAGGTATTAGCGGTATTAGGCTCAAAAACAAATGCTTTGGTTGCATTTTTAATAGACTCTTCAAGCATGATCATGGTACGGCGAACATTGATGTATCTCCAGTCGAGAGAATTACCATCTAAAGTTCTGGCTCCCCATACCTTTACACCTTCTCCCACAAAATAACGAATAGCATTTACTGCTTTTCCATCCAATGGTACATTGAGGTTTTCTTGCTCTGTATGAGAAATATTTACAGCAGGACTAATTACATTAGATATTCCAACATTAGCAGGTGCTTTCCAAACTTCTCTTGTATTATCTATAAGCGTATAGATACCTGCCATAGCAGAAGTCGGAGGTAAAAGATTTAATTGCTGTAAGCCCTCTTTAATAATTGCAGCATATACAGTGCTTTGTTTTACGAATATTTTATGAAGAGCAACTTCTTCTTTTTCATCTGTCTGCTTTTTTTTACTGATGGCCTCAACCACTTTTTCAAGATTAGAAATGTAAGACCAAAGGTAGGTGGAATGTACACTTAATAAAGATTTTAACTCATCCCAGTTTGTTAAAAAATTCCTGAAACTAATTTCATTATCAGAAACAATAGAAGTATTTAACCAAGGATAATAAGCAGCCCCAAAATCAAGAAATTGTGTACCGATTGCAATTCTAAAATCTTTTATGGCATCTTCTTCTGTATGGGCCCTCCCTTTGCTTCCATTATAAATGTCAAGCAATGCAACCCTATTTTTCATTTCGCCTCCACAGTGCTTTAAAGCAGCTTTATATATATCGTAACAATCTTCTTTAGTTTTAAGGCACACAGCTTCTGGTACCACCACAATGGTAGGTTCTTGTTCTTTCTTTAAAAAAGCAACTCCCTGCTCCAGTTTATTTTTTTCAATCTCCTGCTCATAGTTACCTACAGAAACAATATAGCAAGCCCCTCCTCCATTTGCAAAAAAAAGTCGAAGATGATAATAGAAATTGTAATTATCATTTCTTGACAGTGTATATTTTTTTGAAGGAATTGTAATATCGTTCACTTTCAACAATAGTTTGTTAAATGCTTTATCAATATTACTTATTGCCTTAGGAGTTTCCGTATTTAGCTTTAATAATTTCAATACGTCTTCTGTTTCTTTAACAATCTCATTTCCGGTTCCATATATCTTTAATAAAGCCTTGTTAAAAATCTCCAATGGTTCTTTAACCGCTTCAAAAGTTTCCTTTATTTTATTTATTGTAGCCGAATAATCATTTTCTTTAGTTTTAACTAAGGTGGTTATTTGTTTTTGCAAGAAAGAAAGGGATTTTTTTACAACTTCTTGATCAACTGAAATCTCAGAAGAAGCTTCTTTATCATATTTAAGTGTGAACTTGGGTTTAGGTGCACCACCAAAATATTGCTCATATTCTACCAAAGAGCTTATTTTAAATGGAACATTTAAAAGTGATTTTCCATTCTTTGCATATTCTGTATAACCTATAAAGGCTGGTACTGCGGTTGCTACTTCTACAACAGAATTTGGAAAAGCATTTTTTTCTACAATATATACCCCTGGAGTTTTTATAGTTTTCATAATTTTTAGTATTTGGTTAATATGGGAGTTGCTGTATGTATAATCTGAATTGAAAGAAACAGCCTGGTTTGAGATTGAGCATTAATGTTTAGATTTTTTTAGTGTATCAAGAGAACTCATTAAAATTAATGAGTATTCAAAAGAATTCCAAAGAAATAGACAAGTTCTTATTTCTTAATATTCAAGTGTTTTTTTAATGCTTTAAGTTTTTGACCAATAAAATTCTGGTCAGCTTTATTTCTGCTATAACTCATACATAAGTTATAATATTCATAAGCCTTATTTAACTGCTTATTTTTAGCATATAGGTATGCCAAGCAGCTATAATAAGTAAAGAAGCCTTCTGTAATTGCCGGTTCCATATCTTTAAGCTCATCAATAAGCAAAACGATAGCTTTATAATTACTCTCTGCTATAATCCGGTTTAGTTTTATCGTTATTGAATTTGGCTCAATATTTTCTAACTGATGGTACAGGAATGAAATACTCAGCCAGTCTGTATCGGCATAAGTGGGTGCAATGCAATGAAGAGAACTAATCAGAGCTTCCAAATAGTATTTATTTAACTTATCCTGATTATTTTTAGCTTCGCGTAGATAATAAAACCCTTCTGAGATCAGTTCTTTGTTCCATAAACTTCTGTCCTGCTCTTCTAATGAAATCCATGTATTTTCTTTTATGCGGGCTGGAAATCTTGATGTATTAAAAAACATCAGTGCTATAAGGGCGTTGATCTGTCTATTTTCTTTTTCAAAACCTGCAACCATCTTGCCTAATCTTATGGCTTCGTAACACAGGCTTAAATCAATGGTTTCATTTTTTTTGGCCGATTTATAACCTTCATTAAACATGAGATACAAGATTCTAACCAGACAACCTAAGTCTGTACCGTCTGTAGCATTTAAGTTATCAGAATGTTTTAGGGTAAACTGCTTAATTGAATCTTTGCTACGCAATATTACTTTCTTAACAGCTTCCGCATTAAGAAACAGCGCAGCGGCAATTTCAGCATATCCGAAACCACATAAAAAATACAATGAAATAATAATTTTATTGCGTTCTTTAAATCTTAGTTTAGAGAACAGTAACAATAGTCTAAATAGGCTGTCATCGAACTCTTTTTCTTCAATGGCATCAATCTGTTTATTTGTTGAAATACCTTGTATGTGGCGTTTGTGGGTATTTGCTTTTTTAAGTTGATTTAACAGTTTATTATTTGCCACTTTAAATAACCAGGCCAGTGGTTTATCTGGCAGTCCTGAAAAACGCCATTTGATAAGCGCTACTTCAAAAGCTTCCTGAACGGCATCAATAATATTATCTATCTCCTGATAACCGTATTGCTGAGACAAATAAGAAACCATCTTTCCATAGTTTTCCCTGAAAAGATGGCTTGCATATGTATTAACAGTTTCGTTCATTTAAATTATTCATCCATAAGCATAATCTCCCTAATTTCTAAAATTGATCCCCGTTTCAAATCCGGACAGCCTTTTGCTATTTCTGTAGCTTCTTCTAATGAGGCAGCCAAAATAAAATAATATCCGCTTACGCATTCTTTGGTTTCTACAAAAGGACCATCGGTTATCAAATCTCCTTTAACTACAGTTCCTCTGGCCTCTAGCGGATTTCCTGCCTTAAAATGTCCCTTTTCAACTAAGCTTTCAATCCATACCATATGTTCCTGAATGTCTGCGTGCATTTCAGCTGGAGATAATTCTCCATAATTTGCATTTTCGCGAATAAGCATTAAAAATTCTTTCATAATTTTTCTAATTTATAATCTATTTCCTTTAAGACAATCAAAAAACAATTTCGGGACAAAAAATAAAGTAAAAATATAAATCAAAAAATGCCCGCTGTTATACTTCAAGTAACAATTTCAGGTGTAAGTGAAATTACTTTGCCGTCTAATTGTTTGAAATCTGTAAGAAACGTTTGCACCGTTTTATTTGTATCCACGTACACATCTTTGTAGTATAGGTATAAATTTCTTTCACTACAATCATTTTTCATTTTATCTATATCAGCGCATCTTGTCTACAAAAATGATGATTTGGTCGATATTTATATTTTGACACTTCAGGAAATGCTATAATTACAAATAATCCATTTAAAGCTAACCATCATGATTGTTCAACCTCATCTCAAAAGATAGATAACTGGAAATGTATCAGTTAAGGTTAATAAAAAAACAAAGAATATTTTATGCAGATGAAAATTACAAGTACAATTATTACCTATTCTCTAATCAAATTTATAATAGTTACTTTTCTATTTTTTCCAATTTCAGCCAATGCCCAGTTAACTAATGAAGTGAAGCAACAAACAATAGATTCTTTAATTAAAATACTTCATAAAAAATATGTTTTCCCTGAAATGGCAGACAGTGCTGAAAAAGTAATTAATAATAACTATAGCAAAGGAAAATACGAAAATATAACTACAGGAAATGAATTTGCTTTTCAACTTACAAGAGATCTTCAAATAATTACACGCGACCAGCATTTAAAAATAAGCTTTGTTGAGCGTGCAGCCGAAACAAAATCTAATACGTCAAAAATAAACCCTCAACCAAATAACTGGATAAACGATCTTTTAAGAGAAAATAATTTCGGCATTAAAGAAAAGAAAATTCTCAGGGGCAATATTGGTTACTTGAATATACCTGTATTTGGTCCTTTAGAAAAATGTGCAGATACAATAATAGCTGCTATTAAATACGTTTCAAATACTGATGCCCTGATTATAGATTTAAGGAATTGCAGAGGAAGTTTAGATGAAAATACTCTTCCTTTTTTACATAGCTATTTCTTTAGCGAATCAAGGCACATATCAGATTTTTATATTCGGGAAACCAACAATATTAAACAATTTTGGACATTAGCATGGTTGCCCGGTAAACGTTACGTAGATAAACCGGTATATATTTTAACCAGCGGCAGAACATTTTCTGGAGGAGAGGCTTTTGCGTACGATTTACAGCAGCATAAACGAGCGCTTGTTATAGGAGAGATAACCCGTGGAGGTGCAAATCCGACAGATTTAGAGCGGTTAAATGATTACTTCAACATAGCTGTTCCATATGCTAGAAGCATTAACACCGTAACAAAAACAAATTGGGAACATACCGGAGTAATACCAGACAGCTTAACAAGGGCTAATCTGGCTTTATATAAAGCAAATCTAATGGCTTTGCAACAGCTAAAATCTTCAAATAAAACAGATGTTACAACTAATATTGGCCAAGTAATTACAGCATTAAAAAAGGATAAGCCTGTATTCAAAACCTTAGCTTTTTCTCTTGAAGGTTATCCAAATGCCGAAGAAGTAGTGGTAGCTGGTTCTTTTAATTTTTTTAGCAGAAAAAGCTTAATCTTAAAAAAAGATGAAAAAGGTATTTGGAGAGGAAGTGCAGAAGTAGAGCCTGGAGAAATCAGTTACAGTTTTTTTGTTGATGGAAAATCTATACCGGATCCGAAAGTGCAGAAAACACTTCAGGTTAATGGAGGTGTAAACTCGATTGTTTTCGTAAAATAATCGAGTTTACATTTTATACTTTATTTATACATAAGTTTTACAACCAGGTTGGGATAATTTTTTTCTAGCTCCTGTTTTATACCTATAACATGCCCAGCCCCAACAATTACAATATTTTTCTGAAAAGGGTACTCCTTTACTTGTTCGGCAATATTCTTGGCCATCCTATGATTTCTCTCATCCCAGTATCTCGTTGCGTTTGCACAATCTGAATTTGAATTTTCAACGTACCTGAATGAATTTAATAAGTGCATCCGGTTTAATGATTTTGGCTTGTTAATATGCTTTCCCAATCTACCCAAAATAGCAGGTATGATTGAACTGTTGTAATCTCTTTTATTTAACTTTTTGTTTATTTCATTATCCCCGTTCTTTTTCCCAATTTCAATACATTTTTTCCATGCCGAATGATAATAGGCATTTGTCTGTTGATCGTCCATTGAGAAAATCTGCTTTAAATTCATTGCAATTGCAAGCTTGGATGTCAAATCTGCATTTTCATTTCTCAAAGGTTTTTTTGAACCTTCAATTCCATAATCCTTTAAGTAGTTAAAGTAATAGTAGTTGGCATAATCTCTATTTACAAAATAGGTTTTGGCCATAAATTCGAAATCGTCTTCAGTGAACTGATTCAGATTAAGTTTTTGCAGGCTTTCAAAACGATCAGGATTTAAAACAAATACTTTTTTTAATGAATCTGATTGTTCAATAAACTTTTTAGAATAGTAATTCAGACTTACGGTATCGCTTGGGCGAATCCTTTCTACATAAATCGCTTCCGGTTTATAGCTTTTGGCAAATTTTAACAGCGGTTTATAACTGTTCTTAACCGTTTTTGAAACAGTGTGCATTGTTCCTATTATCAATATTTCTTTTTTTTGCCCAAAAGAGTTTACCCCATAAAAAGAAAGCATTAAAATTAAAAATAAATTTCTCATGTGTGTGTTCAGGTTTATTGTAAGTTCTGCAGATTGAACATGCCAATAAGAGACACAAAAAAAATTAGAGTGTGACATATACATTCTCTTTATTTAAAAATGCTTTACTGTAAGTATTTGCACCAAATACACGCTCTTAACCTTTGTTTTAATCTCTATGGGATTCCTATAAATTAAAGCTCCAAATGCCCTCAATCTTAGAAAATAAAAAAAACCGTCCTCAAATTTCTTTGTATAACGGTTTTTGGGACAAGCAAAGCTTAAATCTGAGCAAATCTCTATTTTTCTTATAGCTTCTTATTGTAATTACAACTTGGGTATCAACCTTACATTTTTGCTGGGTTAATAACATATAAATAAGAAAATGTTTTTCATAGGCTTTTAGTTCTTTAACATCTTTTTTTATCTCCATACAAAATCTCCAATAATGGCCTTACCAAGGCCACGACTATCAACTTGTCCGTTAACAGTGGGATGAATTACCCGGCTATCTTCGCCCGGCCAAACTTTATACACCTGCCCATCGGCCGGGATGATACAAAGATGGTAAGCGTTTCCAGCCGCATCCCCCTCCATAGGCGCTCTTGAATTTGCTGCGATAGCTAAGTACTTACTATCTGGAGAGAAGGATGGTGTAAGCTCTTTCTGGTCGCTTGCTGTTACGGCATGAAAATCAGTTCCGTCGGCATTCATCAGCCAGATATGGTTACCTGCAGAAAGTGCGATCTTTTTACCATCAGCACTGGCAGCAACGAGGCCCTTCCAATCATCAAAAGGAATATCCCTAACCTTGGTTGCACGGTTAAAATCAGCAGACGTACGCCATAATCCGCCATCTTTTTTAAAGAGAATAGTTCCACTGGCCTCCCAGCAGATATTGTCCAGAAATTTAAAAGTATGGGTTGTACCATATCCTGAAATATTGCGGATTACATTACCGTTCATGTCAAGAATTACCAGTCCATCCTCAAATGTAGGGCGAAGAGCAAGCCTGTTCCCATCAGGTGAGAAATATGGTAAACCGCCATGGTTGTCATTAGGAGTATAATGGATTTCTCTAATTGTAGAACCATTCTTTGTATCAAAGATCACATATCGTGTATCGAAGCTTGAACTGTTGACCTGTTTTACTCCTTTACTGCCATCCCAACTGATATCCCAGCCAGCATCTGGCCAATGCGGCAGTACATTGGAAACCGAACCTTTGGATAAATCAAATCTTGTAATTCCTTCTGTGCTTTGTTTGATGAATAAAGTGCCTGCACTGTACCCTAATGGAAAACCATTATTTTTTCCATTTGGATTACCTGCATCGTCGTTCTTTTTACTACATGCAGACCATCCCAATATGGCTACCACGCTAAAAATAAAATAAAATGTTTTCATAGTCTTTATGTTATATTGCCAGCTTTATAATCAACGCTGTAATGCCACAGCAAAGGCTTCTATTGTTAATGTTATTTTTACCGCCAAGCCGGGTTCTATTTCCTACGTGTCAATCCGTTCTCCGTTATGGTCATGTTACGCAAATCAAGGTTATTTTCCTTAACAAATCGCTGTTGTACCGCATCAGAGTCCTGTTGCATTAGTTTCCGGTCATTTGCTTTTCTTGAGCCTTCGTAAGCTTCGTTGGCAAAAATCAGGTCATAGATCAGGTAGGCAGCTTTTTCCTGTCGATCCCGGTTACTGAGCCCTGAAATATCCAAGTGGTTAATCATTTGTTTTCGTACGTAATTTATCTGGTCCTTTGTGGGATTTGCAGTCATTCTGTTTGCGATACGCCACATTCCTAACATATATCCTGTAAATACATCGGCATAGTCATGTTCAGGATCAAGTCCCAGAGCCTTAAACGCGGCAATATATTTAGGGTATGGCTTGGTATTGTTTAATGCAGCTGCCAGATTTTTTCCCGACGCAGGATTTTTCATGGTCAAACGGGATATGATTTCGGCTTCAACTCGTTCAACAATAGCCTTACTGCCTGTATAGGAAAAACCGCTAGTTGCGTAAATATTAGAGGAGTTATTTTTACTACCGTTTTTTCTATTGGCTTCATCGCGCTCTATATTCTGTCTAGACATATCGCTGTATATCTGACTCTGAATTGTCATAAATTGCGTCTGGCTCTGAAGAAACATAAGCTGGTCTGAAAATATCTGCGCCATTCCTACTTTACCTGCCGCCAACAGTAATAAGAGCATAAAAAATTTCTTTTCCATATCCATTCCTTTAAAGCTTAACTCAAAATTATATCCAATTTATCCTTGGGGCAATACTCCCTAAGGAGTATTTTTAGGCCATTGGCTTAAAGAGTATGAATATTTTGCTAATATTATGTGATGTATTTGCTTCGTATATTATCAAAATACTTATTGGTATGGGGCACTTCCACTACTTTTGTAATGCAAGTGCAAGGACAATCTACTGTCCATACAGACAGTATCAAGCAGCAATTGGAAAATGCAACCTCCAACATCCAAAGGGCAAAACTGCTTTTTAAATGGGGCGACAGCCTTTCTATTTCTGATACGATAAGGTCAATAGAATATATCAGACAGGGGCTGAAATATGCTTCTGGTGATGTTCAGCAACTTGGCATCGGATACTTCTATCTAGGCAGGGTGTATATGGATTTTTCTCCTCTGAAAGCAGACTTAGTATTTGATACTGCCCTGCAGCACCTTGAACAGATACATTCCGTAAATTCTTACATATACCAGAGCCGTACCTGGGCAAACAAAGGCGTTATGGCTCAGTTACGGGGCGACAATAGACGTTTTATCGACCTTTTTCTAAACAAGGCCATCCCTCTTGCTGCAAAAGGAGGAGATAGCCTGCGTGTAGCAGATGGGTACACTAATGTGGCTTTACCTTTCATGAATTATGGGGAGTATGAAAAAGCTGCCCTCTATTTAAAGAAATCTGCTTCAATATTCGAAAGGTTAGCTCCCCATGATCTCAGGAAAGTAGATGTGTATTGCCATTTGGCAAAGGTCTATCTTCTGCAGGGAAAACTTGATGAAGCCGGAAAGAACATCCGGATTGCCTCCTTGGCCTTAAAACAAGACCCACAGTCAATATATGCACCAAATTTTCATGCAATAGAAAGTATGTACCTGCTTAGGCAAAAGCGATGGAAAGAGGCCGAACAAACCATTGAAAAGGGATTGTCTATTGCTGAAAAACTCAAGAACCGTTATGATATCAGGCAGCTGCTTTACCAAAAGGCCGAACTTTTTCGGGCACAGGGAAACTGGAAAGAAGCGAAAAAAGTATTACTGAACATGTACCATGACGGATATATTGAACTTATAACCGATAAAAAACAGCTTTTTGGCGATCTGGCGGCAATCGAAGAAACGATGGGCAACTTTAAAGAGGCTTATATCTGGCTACAAAAGCAAAGAGAAGTATCGGAAGAGATGTACGCACAGGAAACAAAAACAAAAATTGCCGATCTGGAAGCTAAATATAATTATATACAGAAAGAAAAGGAACTAATTTTAGCAAGGGAGAAAACAAACCGACAGAGAACCATAGCGTGGATAACCGTATTTATATTTGTCTTTGCCTTGTTTTCTTTTTACATCTGGTTCCATAACAAAAAGCGAAGGACAGCCAGAGAAATAGAGCAGTTAAAGCAGCAGCAAAGGATTGAACTCGGCAAAGCTCTTTTAGAAGGAGAAGAAAAGGAGCGCGGTCGGTTGGCAAGAGATCTTCATGACGGCCTGGGAGGCATGTTAGCGGGTATCAAGCTCAATCTGTCGCAACTCGTATCCAAAAAACACAATTTAGAAAAGGATGATCTTGTTCAAACAATTGACCGCTTGGGATATGCTGTAAACGAGCTACGACGCATCGCAAGGAATATGATGCCTACATCTTTGCTACAGTCTGGGCTTGCAGTTGCATTAAAGGACCTCTGTGATGAAGCAATGTTACCGGGACTTAAAATCAGCTTTAAAGCTTTTGATCTTGAAGATAATTTCTCAGCTCAAGTAAAGGTCATGATCTACCGCATTATACAGGAACTGGTTTACAATGCCGTAAAACATGCCAATGCATCAAAAATCATTGTACAGTGCAGCCAGTCTGATCAATACTTCTTTATTACGGTAGAGGACAATGGAAAGGGGTTTTCAACTAAGGGAGTACCAAATTCCAGCCGGGGATTGAAAAATATCCAGAATCGTGTGGATCTACTTAATGGGAAGATGGAAATCGATACTTCAGGTGAGGGCAGCAATATTAATATAGAATTGTATGTGGGACAATAACAGAAAGGTTCGGGTGGTAATTGTTGATGATCATCCGCTCGTTATCGAAGGATTTAAAAATGTTATACAGGGAAATGAACGGTTGGAATTGTGCGGACAGTTCAGTACAACAAAGACATTGTTGGATTTTGCAGATTTAAATGAGACTGACCTGGTGTTGCTGGATATTACACTGCCAGATGGCAACGGAATAGAAATCTGTAAGGAACTCAAGAAATCTTATCCGAATGTGATCATAATGGCAATCAGTAATTTAAGCGAGCGAAGTATTATTAAACAGATGCTCCAAAATGGTGCAAGCGGTTATTTATTAAAAACGGCAGATGCGCAAGACATACTAAATTGTATACAGAATGCGCTACAGGGAAAGGTTGCACTAAGCAGTGAAGTAAAAGCAAACTTTAATATTGCTGAGCTTAAAAATACGGAGGAAATCCCTGAACTGACAAACAGGGAAAAGCAGATCCTAAAATTACTCGCTGAAGGCAAAAAATCTGCTGAGATAGCCGAAGAATTATTTATAAGCCCCCTCACCGTTAAAACCCACCGCGCAACATTATTACACAAATTTGAGACCGGCAATATTGTTGTTGCAATCAATAAAGCAAGGGAAATTGGTATACTCACAAAATGAAAGCCGCATCAGTAATTTTTAATCTAACAAGCTCTTGAAAAGAATCCCTGATAAAAATTTTTAACCTTTCTTGATTATCAAATAACTATAACTCTACAAAGAATAGAAATAACAATTAACGATGAAGGATTTTAAATTACAGAAAATCATTGCAACAATTCTTCGAGAGCTTATGCATAATACTTTGGTTCTCGAATAGGGTTAAATTTGGTAGCTAACTCTTTTGGTAAAGGTCTGTTTGCATATACCAAAATTTGCAATAAGGTGGGTAAAAGCAGCATTCCTGAAAAGTTCTGCTTAATCTAAAAAATAAAAAAACGCGTTTAAACATATTAAGACGGTTTATCACAAAAGTTGTGGGCCAAGCCGTGCTCAAACCTGCGACCAAAAGATTATGAGTCTTCTATTCTATCCGCCCAATGATGGACAAAAATCGTTTTTTTACTGGCATCTGTCAAAGGATGTTTACCTCTTTCTTTCCACCCGCCTACCAGTAAGAAAATTTGACATTTCATGTCTGAAAATTTTTCAGAATCCTGAACTTTTTTCAGTTCACATAACTGCTACAAAAGGCTTACAATGCTTGGCATGCAGGTTGTTTATGGATTTCAAGAGTTTAATTAATTATATAAATTTTAATCACTGATTTAATTAAGGAGGAAAATCTATGAACTTGGTTAAATTCAATCCCAACCAAAACAAACTGTCATCGATGCCGGGCGTTGATGACGTGTTTAAATCGATCTTTGATGACACCTTTTTTTCAGATCGTATGGTAACCAGGGTACCTGCTGTAAATATCAGCGAAACAGAGGACCATTACCATATCGAGCTTGCCGCCCCCGGTCTGCAGAAAGGAGACTTTAACCTGCGCATCGACAGAAATGTATTGAGCATATCGGTCGAGCAGTCATCACAGGACAATACCTCAGAGCGTAACTTCAGCAAACGTGAGTTCAGTTACAATTCCTTTGTAAGGTCGTTCACCTTGCCGGAAGGAGCTGATGAGAACAATATCGAAGCCCGTTACGTCGATGGGCTGCTGAAGGTGGACATCGCCAAGAAGGAAGAAGCGAAATCTGTCACCAGACGTATCGACATCAAATAAAATTTCTGGCTGAACACTGGGAGTGCCATAAATACCGCAGGCTATACGGGTTATGGCATTCTCTTTTTTATGGTTTGATGGTCCGGTGTATGAAAGCACAATTCTATATATTGCTCAGTCAAAGGGGACGACGTGGGTTTGAGCCCTATGGCCAGTACTTTTTGGGGAACGACGGGAATGCGGCCAATTCCATTTTCGACAAGCTGAAGGGAAATGATGACCTTAAAAATGAGGCCTTGCTACATTTTGACCTGATGGAGGTCGTAGATGAGATCCCGATGAAGGTACGCATGCTCTGTTGTACGCTTGAGGAATATGCCTACAACTGTAAGGTCATTACCAAGGAAATCTTCAAGCACTTCAATCTGGACTATAAGGATTAACGTTTTTTCTATTAATTTGATCACATGGCCAAACAGAAAGTAACAACCTGCCTTGTTCAAAATTGGAACATCACTTATCAAATTACTTCCGACTTTCAAGAAATCCTGCTTTCTTGCCTGCTTTTTAGTATTTCTCTACATTTAAATCATTAATTTATCTTTACTATCTGACATAAAGATTAAGTACTTAAGATTATTAACCAATGGGGGCAAAAAAAATTACCATAATTCTTTTCTCTATATTTATTTGCACGATATGTATTGCCCAAAACAATCAGTTAAGTATTTGGTCTCCGCAAGTGAAAATTGACGGTTCCGGAATTCCAGTTATTGGGGTAACCATAGATATTAATTCAAAAAAATACTTCCCTTCAAATGAAATTGGTGTTGTCCCTATCTCTTTAAAATTATTAAAGATATCTGATACAATAAGTATTAGGCATATAGGGTACGAAACAAAGAAAATCATTGTTACATATCTAAATGAGCTACCATCAGTTATATTACTTAAAGAAGCAGCTGTAACATTAGAAGAAGTAAAGATTGTAGAAAGCAAGAAAAAAAACAAACGTTAGAATATGGACCAAATAGCTTTTCTATAAGTCAATATCTGACCGCATTCGATAGAAAATATGCCTTATATTTACCTAAATATGAAAATGAGAGCTATATAAAAGAGATTATTATCAATATGAGTAATAAGGCTCAAGGCATTAACGCTCCTTTCAAAATCAGCTTATATAAAAAGAACAATAAAAGCGAATTCCCATCCGAACAACTGATGGAAGGGTTTGTTGTGAGCAATAAAAAATCCGAAAAATCGTTTAGTATCGACATTTCTTATTTAGGGATAAAAATCCCTGATGAAGGCTTTTTTATCGTATTCGAAACGCTCCCCCAAGAATACTATTCAAACGATATTTTAAAAATCCATGGTTGGAGCCTGAACAAGCTTCCAGCGCTAAAATGCAGTTCATTTCCTAAAAAATTCAACAAAGATTTTTATTCCCTAATTCATTTTGGCAAAGCTGGATGGGTAAAAATGCCAAACCTAGAATTTCAATTCCAAGCAAAAATATTAACCTTAAATGATTAACATCCCTCATCTAAATTACCTCCGACTTTTAAGAAATCTTGTTGCTCTTCTAATTATATTCGGCATTACCGTTAAAACAATATTTAATCTATTCATAGAAAAAGGCCATTATAAGTGGCCTTTTTATCAACTAACTTTTGGTTTAGAAATTTATTGAATTAGCCCCTGCAAATACTGTGGGGTTATTTGCGGTAATTCAATTTTAGTTTTAGGGTCTTTGGCTTTCATTGTTTTTATGTCTGCATTAGTTTTTTGCAACCCATCAATCAAGTACCTGAAAAATTTTTCAGATATATTAATTTCTTCAGCAGATTTCAATGAACAAACATATTGGTCGCCCTCTAAATGAACGTGGCTATAAAACCTGTACAGTACAGCTCTGGCTTTTGCCAGTTCGGTTTTTTGATATTTGTTCTTCGTGCGGTCGTTCAGCTCTTTGTTCAGCTTCTCAATATCAACATTAAGATAAGTGTTTTCAGTTACCAAACGTTTGGTCTCGCTTCCTGTTGCAGTAGCTTGGATTTTTGCAAGCTTATCCTGGTTTAATCCTTCTTCCTTTTTAACACAAGCTACGGCAAGTGCGCTTGCCAGAGCAATACAGATTATTCTTGTCTTTTTCATAAATACGGTTTTTTCTTTTGCAACTATTTTAATTCCATTTGTTCCAACTTGCGGTTCCTGGCAAATTGTCTCAGTAAAAGATGAATTAAGAATGGCTATTGTCAATAATTCCAATATCCAGAAAAGTTTGTTTTTTTATGTGATTGCGTATATAATTTTTTGTTAGTTGCTTAATTGAATAATCGAACTATATCCGGTTACTTATCAGACGGGGAGCTAGCCTTTAGGGGGTAGGAAAAAAGTAAATAGCGTTACCAGTTGTACTTTATCTGTAAAAATAAAAATTTTTGGATTATTACGCAACGTATGGTTGACAGGAATATTATGGGTGTAAAAAAATAATTATATTTATATCAGATAAATAAACGCAAACCATACAAGATGAAGAGACTTTTACCTCTATTAACCCTACTTTTACTATGCCTTTGGGGCTTTGCGCAGGATGGCGCCAACGATCCCACCTTTAACACACTTGATAACGGGCGTTTTGGCAGCGGTACAGGCTTTAATGGTAATGTATATGCTAGCGTTCTGCAGCCCGATGGCAAGGTCATAGTGGCGGGCTATTTTACCTCTTACAACGGAACCGCAGCAAACCGTATAGCCCGTTTAAATACCGATGGCTCACTGGATACAGCTTTTGACCCAGGTGCCGGTTTTAACAATGATGTACAGACGCTCATCCTGCAGCCCGATGGCAAAATACTGGCAGGTGGTAGCTTTACCGCGTTCGGAGGTGCCGTAAGGAAATTTATTGCCCGGTTAAATGCCGACGGATCGGTAGATACCTCCTTTGATCCAGGCGGGGGATTTAACAGCATTGTCCAGTGCATTGTCGTGCAGCCCGACGGCAGGATACTGGCGGGTGGAAATTTTACGCTTTATAACGACGTTCCAACAAACCGTATCGCCCGCCTAAATGCCGATGGCTCACTGGATCTAACTTTTGATTCCAGTACCGGATTTAATAACATTGTCTATTCCATGTCCTTGCAGCCCGACGGCAGGATACTGGCGGGCGGAAATTTTACACTTTATAACGGCGTTCCAACAAACCGTATCGCCCGCATAAATACCGATGGCTCGCTGGATGCCACCTTTAGCACCGGTACGGGCTTTGATGGCAGTCCACGTGCAATAGTCCTGCAATCCAACGGCAAGCTTATAGTAGGCGGATCGTTCGATATGTTCAATGGAGTTCCCAGAAAAAGTATCGCCCGCCTAAATGCCGATGGCTCACCGGATCTAACTTTCGATTCCAGTACCGGATTTAATAACATTGTCTATTCCATGGCCTTGCAGCCCGATGGCAGGATAATGGTAAATGGGGCTTTTACAACATTCAAGGGCATTGCAAGAAATCGTATTGTACGGCTGGGTACAGATGGTAGTTTGGATGCCACTTTCGACACCGGTACCGGATTTAACGGAAGCGCCTGGACTGTTACCCTGCAACCCGATGGCAAGATGCTGGTAGGCGGACAATTTACCTATTTTAAGGGATCGGCAAAAAACCGTATCATCCGCTTGAACACCGATGGCACGGAAGATACAGGTTTCAACCCTTTTGCGGGCTTTGACGGCATTGTTTTTTCCATGGCGCCTCAGCCTGATGGCAAAATCGTAGTGGGCGGAGGCTTTACCATCTATAACGGAACCACAGTTAACCGTATTGTCCGTTTAAACGCCGATGGGACGATGGATGTTACGTTCAGTCCCGGTACTGGCTTTAATACTAACGGTACCGTAAATACCATAGCCCTTCAGTATGATGCCAAAATACTGGCGGGCGGAGGTTTTACTTCTTATAATGGAACAGCAAGTAACCGTATTGTTCGCTTAAACCCGGATGGTACACTTGACATGGGCTTTAATCCCGGTACAGGCTTTGACAACACGGTTAATTCTATAGCGCTGCAGCCCGATGGAAAGATAATAGCGGGCGGAGGCTTTACCACCTATAACGGAACGGCAGTTAAACGTATTGTGCGTTTAAATGCAGACGGATCGATGGATACCGGTTTTAATACGGGTACCGGCTTTGACAACACGGTTAATTCTATAGTGCTGCAGCCCGATGGCAAGGTCATAGTGGCGGGCTATTTTACCTCTTACAACGGAACCGCAACAAACCGTATAGCCCGTTTAAATACCGATGGCTCACTGGATACAGCTTTTGACCCCGGTGCCGGTTTTAACGATGATGTACAGACGCTCATCCTGCAGCCCGATGGCAAAATACTGGCAGGTGGTAGCTTTACCGCGTTCGGAGGTACCGTAAGGAAATTTATTGCCCGGTTAAACGGTGATGCATCACTGGATGTTGCTTTTGACCCTGGTAATGGTTTTAATAACACTGTTTGTTCCATAAATCAGCAGCCCGATGGAAAGATGGTGGTGGGTGGTTTTTTTACTACATTCAAAAGTACTCCAAGAAACAGTATAGCACGTTTAAATACCGATGGCACATTGGATACCAGCTTTGACCCCGGTACGGGTTTCAATAATCAGGTTCAATCAATAGCTCTCCAACCCGATGGAAAGATAATAGCTGGCGGAGGCTTTACCCTCTATAACGGCAGCCCCAGAAACAGGATAGCGAGATTGCTATCAAGCAGTGCGCCCCTGCCCGTTACGCTTACCGGCTTTACCGCCAAGGCAGACGGTTATCTGGCAAAACTGCAATGGCAGACCGCGGCAGAGCACAACAACAAGGGCTTCGAGGTTTACCGCGGCACCGATGATGGCAAATTTGTGTTGCTACAGGAGATGGGTACAAAGGGCGGCGGTAGCTACAGCTATACCGACAGCAGGCCGCTAAGGGGCAACAACTATTACAAACTGGTGCAGGTTGATTACGATGGCGCTGCAACAGAGCTGGGCATCAGAAAGGTAACATTCGATTTTTCGAGGTCTGCCTTTAACCTGTACCCCAACCCTACGGCCGATAAGGTAACCGTTGGCCTTTCGGGTAACTACCATGCCCTTAGCGTATCGGATATCAGCGGTAAGGTCTTGCAGGCGCACCGCTTAGATGCCACGCAGGGAGAGGTGGTACTGAACCTTTCAAAATACCCATCGGGGATCTATTTTATAAACTTGACCGGGAACAACGGCACTGAAACCAGAAAGGTGATCAGGAAATAGTGGGCGGGTAATAATACTTTGATCAACATTGTACCGCTGTTAAAAGTGGTACAATCCGAAAGAATAGTATTTTTCTCAATTTAGTATCAACAAACAATTTTAGACATGCAAAAAAATATTCTCATTTACGGACTGATTTCAGGCATTATCGTTTCAGTCATAATGCTGATTTCGATGAATTATTACAGCCATTGCGAAGGCAATGTGGATTGGAACACTAGCATGATTATTGGCTATGCTTCCATGCTCATCGCATTTTCAATGGTTTTTGTAGGTATTCGCAATTACCGCGATAAATATAATGGCGGTATTATCAGTTTCGGAAAGGCTTTTAAAATAGGGTTTTTGATTGTGCTGATTGCTTCTACCGTTTATGTTATTTCGTGGCTGATTTGCTATTTTTTCTTCATGCCAGATTTTTTGGACAAATATGGTGCTCACGAAATTGAGAACATGAAATCAAACGGAGCAACAGCAGCAGCAATAGAAAGTAAGCTAAAGGAAATGGCAGAGTTTGCCGCAATGTATAAAAACCCTTTCTTTAATGCACTGATGACCTATGCAGAAATTTTACCTGTAGGATTAATTGTAACATTTATCAGTTCATTAATTTTAAAAAGAAAAACAAAAAAATAGTGGGGTATGAAATATATGCTGATATATTAACTCTTTGGTAAGTCTGTTTTCATATACAAAAATTTTCCAGCAAGATGGGTAAAAACAGCATTCCTGAAAAGTAAATAATCATCTAACATCCAATACCTTCCTTTTTTGCTAATATCTTGGTATATTATTGTTTTACAATCTTAAACTCGGTTCGGCGGTTCAGTTGATGTTTGGCTTCGGTACATTTTACTCCGTTGGCACATTGATTTAGCAATTGGCTTTCGCCATAGCCTTTGACCGTGACCCTGTTCTTGGCAATGCCCCTGTCTATGATATATTGTACGGCAGAGTTGGCCCGGCGCTGCGACAGCCACTGGTTGTACTGGTCGTTGCCGCGGCTATCGGTATGCGAGCCCAGCTCGATCCAGATGGTCGGGTTGTCCTGCATGATCTTCACCAACTTGTCAAGCTCAATGGCGGCGTCTGGCCTGATATCGGCCTTGTCGAAATCGTAGTAGATGTTCTCCAATCTGATGCCTTTGTTCAGTTCGATCTGTTCCAAGAAAAGATCTTTCTTCAGGTCTGTTGGAGCCAAGAGATTTTTGGTGCTCAAGTCTGTCCTGTCGCTCCTGAAATCGGTTTTATCACCAGTAAGCACATAATCGGTTTCTTTGTCGAGGTTGAAGCTAAATTTGCCATTTTCGTCAGTCTGTACCATCAGGTTTTGGCCGTTGGTACCGTGCAGCGAAACCAGTACATTGCCCAATGGCCGGTTGGTTTTCTTGTTATAAGCTGTTCCGTTCAATTTGAAGGCCAATATCAACTGTTCAACAAAGCTATAGATATCGTCTTCGCCGAGTCCGCCCTTACGGTTCGAGGATAGATAACCCGTAGTGGCATCTGCTCTGCTGTAGGCAAAATCGTCCTGTGGCGAGTTTACTGGGTAGCCCATGTTCACCGGCCTGCCCATCTTTCCCGAACTGCGGACCGATTTAAAAATATCCAGCCCGCCCATGCCTGCCAGCCCGTCGCTGCTGAAATAGAAGTTCCTGTCGCCATCAAAGAAAGGGCTGCGCTCGTTGCCTTCTGTATTGAATTCTTCGAGGTTGACCGGTCTGCCCCAGCGCCCGTCTTCCGTGCGGAAGCATGCATAGAGGTCGGATCCTCCCCTGCCCCCGGGCATGGTAGAGGCAAAATAAAGTATCCTGCCGTCGGCAGTGACAAAGGGATCGCCTACCGAATAGGTATTTACATTGTTGTATTCAAATGCCACCGGAGCGCTCCAGTTTCCGTTTGCGTCTTTGGTGCTCGAATAGATCTCTACGTTTACCGTAGCGAGTTTACCTTCTACGCCCTTTTCCTTCCCGTATTTTGCATCTTTGGGGATACGGGTAAGCGTAAAGTACATCTCTCTGCCATCGGCGGTAAAGCTTGCGGGGCCTACGTGGTAGTCGGTGCCCGCTGCGATCGGAAAAAGCCTGGCGCCTTCGTTTCCGTTCTGCTCGTACAGGCGCAGGTAGCGGTTTCCGGTCCATCCGTACACCTTTTTGTCTGGGACCTTAGCCCCGTCGAATTTCAGGAATGGGTGGCTGGCATCCTGTGCCGTTCCGGCAGCGCCCCTGTCCGAAGAAAATACCGCTGCATTCCCCAACTTAACAGCTCCCCAATCAGATTGGGCAGAGTTCAGTGCTTTTTCATTGTTCACGGTAGTTGCTGTTGGCTCCTTCATCCAGCGCATGGCCGAATCGCAGCCCGACAGCCAAAGGCTCTGCCGGGCAGGGCTCACCTTGCCGTCCATAGCGATATATTTCTGGTACTGGGCTTTCGCCTCGGTGTATTTAGAATTGCTCCGGAGGGTTTCGGCATAGAAAAACGTGTTTTTTGGACTGCTGCCGGGCATGACCGATGCTATGGCGTACCAGCTCTCCGCTTCACGGTAATTGTTCTGCTTCAGGTAGCATTCGCCCAGGCGCTCGGCCGTGTGCAGGGTCTCCTTCTTCTTCCAGGCCTGCTCGTAGAGGTCGATGGCCTTGGCATAGTTGAACAGGGCGTACTGCCTGTCGGCATCGTTCACCACATACTGGGCGCTTGCCTTCGAAAAGCTCCAAAAAATAATTGCAACGCCTATAAACAGGGCTCTTTTCATATGTATAAGTTTTTTTGTTCGTTAAAAATATCTTGGGCTCAGCATCCTGGTGTTCTTCCTGCTGAAGAAGTAACTGATTGAAATCTCGTGCGTACCTCCGCTGTAGCCCTGCAATGGGCCGATGGAAAAATCGTAGGCATAACCTACACGAAAATTGCTGGTGGGAAACACCTGAACGGCTGCTACCGCCGAATTGAGCTGGGTCAGATCTTTCTGCAGGTAATCCTTATTGTAGAGCTTTACACCTGTACGGTAGGAGCCTCCCAACCAAATTCTTTCGCCAAGTATGAGAAAGGCATTGAGATCAAGGCTTGTAGGACCGCCACGATCGTCTTTCAGCAAAAAGGAAGGCTTAAGCATTACGTCTGTTGATATGGGTACTAAAGCTCCAGCCGTGAGGTAATAGTGCGGTTTGGGTTTCGGAACAAAGGCATAACGGTTCACATCTATAAACTGCGAAATGAGGTTGTCGGCTGAGAAACCTGCATAAAACCTGTCGTTGGAGAAGAATACTCCTGCTCTTGCATCTGGAATAATAGTACTCTGCACACCCAGGGGCTGGTCGCGTTCGGGACTGTTCGGATTGAGCAATGCTCCGTCCGTGCCCAGCTGTACCAGACCGACACCTAAACCCATGGCCAGCCGTGAAGTACCTTCTTCGTTCAGTCGAAGCCTGTAGGCATAATTGGCATAAACGGAAGAGTTGCGTTGTGCACCCAGCCTGTCTGTTGAGAGCTGGAGGGCCAGTCCCACATTGCCGCGGTTAGCAATCGCATCCACCGCAACAGACATCGTTTTTGGTGCCCCTTCTATACCAGTCCACTGTGTGCGGTAAAAAGCGTGTAAATTTAGTTGTTCCCGATAGCCCGCATAAGCTGGGTTGATATAGATGCCATTGAACATGTACTGGCTGAACTGCGCATCCTGCTGGGCACGTGCTACTCCAAAGGCCAGTTGCAATGCGCCAATTGCCATTAATATTTTTTTGATGGTTGTTAATCTCATTTTACTTAACCTTTCCTACTTTTTAAATGATTTGGCCAACATTACATAGCCCTTGAACACCTGCCATTCGGATCTGGCATTCTCTTTCACACGCAGCACATAGTAATAGGTGCCCTCATTGAGCCCTTCGCCCGTCCAGTTGTTCTTGTAGTTTGTAGCCCTGAATACTTCGTTACCCCAGCGGTTTACAATAACTATATCATTGGTAGCAAACATTTCCAATCCCCTGATCTCGAAAGCATCGTTCGTTCCGTCGCCATTCGGTGTAAATAGGTTTGGTACCGTTAGCATACTCCCCGATACCACGAATTTGGTGAACCACGCCTTTTCCGACATATCGCCAGTTGCCAAGTCCATGTTCATACGCGTATGGACACCCTGCGACGGATTGTTTCCTTTTGCAATGTCCCAAAGGCCATTTCCTACATACTGTGCTATTTCTGCATTGGCATCTCTGAAAAACATCCCGTTAGTAGATGGATTGTGCTGCAACATCACATCGGCCTTCAATGGAAGATCGGCATAGATATGCCAGTTTCGGTTGATTCCGGTATTGGGCTTGATCCCTAATAGATTACTTTTGGCATCGTCTGTTACGGATACCGAGATCATGCCCGCCGATTTTGCAGCAAGCGTAGCAGGTGTATAATCTCCTTCTGAAATTCCTACCGGAAACACGAACGACCCGGCATTTGTCAATTGCTTAACCATGTGACCGGTAATACTGTTTCCACTAATCACCATCCTGCTGGCGTTATATCCGATTATTTTTCCATCCGGACCAAAGGCTAAATTATGACCGTTCAAAATAATATTTGCGCCGTCACTAGCCAGATACAATTCGCCTCCGATACCAATCGATGCCGAAGCAACGCCCGAGGGATTGGTTGTGCCATAACCCGGATCGCTAACATCAGCCAACAGAATACTTTTAGGGTTTCGGTGTTCTACAATCAGGTTGATGAAGGTATTGTTGTTACCGTCTATCGTAGTTGGGCTATTGGCCATATCTACATAGTATGGATTGTTGCCCGGATTATAGATTATGATCCTGCCCTTGCCACTGAACTTTGCTCCACTGGCAATCCAGATGTTCTTACTGTAGATTTCTAAAGTCCCATCAATAGTCCAATTGGCTTTGGGACCAAAATACGTTTCTTCACTAAAACGTTGCTCAATGGTACCTTCTGTAATATGAACATCAGAATTATCTACTGTTACACTTCCTGCTCCTGATTGCGCATTTAGCATGGTAGAACAGAACAATAACAGGATTGTTGTCAGTCCAAGTCCTTTCATAAACATTTTATTGTGTGATTCCTGTCCAAACCGTTCCATCGCTTTGTAGGGTTAAGGTGTAACCGCTAACATAGGATACTGAAGCTGCGATGCCTGTAAGCGTTGCAGTTCCCGCTGTAATTACATTGCCACCACCTATTTCGATATTATGACTAAAAGCAACCGTTGAAGTTCCCATGTTTTGTATAACATATATCCGTCCTTTACAAATGGCTGGTGCTGGAAGGGTTATTGTTACGGGAGAAGTATTTCTGGTCAAGATTTTATAGTCAATTCCGGTAAGGGCATAGCTGGCCGTAATGCTCTGTATCGGTAGGGAAAAGGACCCACCTACCTGCAAGGTACTGTTTGGTGCAATCGTACCGATGCCAATATTGCCGCTGGCAGCTGTACTGGCATTATCTGCCGGTAAATTTGTTCCGTAAATCTTATTGCCGATGTTCAGCTGCCTGTCTGCAGTTGCTGTGGCAACTTCTGTTCCGCTGCCAATAGCAATGTTATAACTACCGGTAGTTATTTTAGATCCTGCGGCCTGGCCAACGGTGACGTTACTGTTACCATCAGAGATCCTGCTGCCCGCGTCCTTGCCAACACCAATGTTATTGTTTCCCTTATTTACACTGGCCAAAGATGCTGCGCCCAGAGCCGTATTACTTGCGCCAGTTGCCCCGCCAACGCCCCGCAGCGCATTATAACCAACACCAACATTTTGCCCTCCAATGGTATTATTAAATATTGCCTGTGTCCCGATGGCTGTATTTAGAAGACCTGTAGTATTGCTGCTCAAGGTACCTATACCTATTGCAGTATTAGAGCTTCCTGTTGTATTCACCTGTAAACTAAAATATCCAATCGCCGTATTGTCATTTCCCGTGGTATTGGCCTCCATCGCTTTTTCGCCCACCGCAGTATTATTGTTAGCCGTGGTATTGGCCAACAACGAATTCCATCCCACCGCAATATTTCCTGAACCAATTGTATTGGCCTTTAACGCAGCTTCACCTACTGCAATGTTCGTGGTACCTGTAGTATTCCCAAACAATGTCTGTCGACCTATAGCGATATTCGCTGAACCTGTAGTATTGGCAGCCAATGCCCGATCACCCACTGCAATATTCACAATCCCTCCCGTATTGGCAGTCAATGCCTGAGGCCCTATGGCGACATTCGCATCACCTGTAGTGTTGGCTTTTAATGCCTCTGATCCTATCGCAGTATTATTGAGTCCTGTTGTAATGGCGCTCAAGGATGCTACCCCAAACCCGGTGTTGGATGTACTTATTAATCCAGACTGAATGTTATTTCGCTTGAATATTACGTTTTGGTCATTTGTAGACCCCAAGAACTCAGTCCCCATTAACGCGTTGCCGGCAAACGACCAATTATTCGAAGACGATACCGTCTGGGGAATCGTTTTTAATACGCCGGTGGCATCTGCCACCACAATTTTGTCTGTAGCACTGCCTGCTCCCAATCCTTCTAAACGCAATGGATCTGCTGTTGCAAAAACATGCAATGCATTTGTTGGCACAATGATACCAATGCCAATATTCCCGCTGGCTCCGGTAGAAGCGTTATCTGATGGCAAATTTGTACCGTAAATTTTGTTACCGATGTTCAGCTGCCTGTTTCCGACAGGATCAACAACTTCTGTTCCACTGCCAATGGCAATATTATAGCTGCCCGTGGTTATTTTGGTTCCCGCAGACTTACCAAGCCCAACGTTATTTGAGCCACTGCTTATAAAACGCAAGCTTTCTGTTCCTACTGCTGTATTGTCGTTCCCACTCGCAGCACTAGCTCCCATCAGCGCATTAAAACCTATCGCAACATTCTGAGAACCAGATTCATTATTAAATATAGCCTGTTTACCAAGAGCCGTATTCAAATGTCCTTTAGTATTGCTACTTAGGCTTCCGGTACCTAAGGCTGTATTGGACATACCTATTGTATTATTCTGTAAGGCAAAAAAGCCTACTGAAGTATTGTCAAATCCAGTTGTATTATTCTCCATAGACTGCATACCTATCGCAGTATTTCCTGTGCCAGTTGTGCTGTTTAAAAGCGAACCCACTCCAAAGCCTGTATTTTTGAGACTTAACATACCTGACAGGAAACCGTTCCGCTTAAAAACTACATCCTTATCATTTGTAGAGCCTAAAAATTCGGTACCCGTTAATGTATTGCCCATGAGTGACCAATAACTAGATATCTGGGGTATTGTTTTTAATATGCCGGTTGTCGCGTCAGCTACCACAATTTTGTCAGTGGAACTTCCCGAACCCAATCCATTTAATGCCAATGTATTTGTATTGTCTGTTACAATAGTTGTTGGTTGTATTAAGGTACCACCCAACTGTACATCATTAGCTGTTTTAGTTAGACCATTGCTTGCTGTGATTACCGGCAGTGAAGCAGCATTTAGCTGGGCACCACCATCGGTACCTATGGTTAGCAGATTGCCAGCATTAGTACTTACGATGTTTGCTGTAGTAGTATTGTTTGCTTGATCTATATGGGTAATTACACCGGTAACTGGGTTTTGCGAAAGTTTGGATAAAGGCGTACTTATCTGATAGGGATCTCCGTTGATACCTGTTCCTGTTACCGTAGTGTTTCCACCGTTAGCTATTAGGCCAATTCCTCCTTGGGCACCTGTATCACCTTTAGGACCTTGCGGACCCGTTGCACCAATGCCGCCCTTGTCGCCCTTGTCACCTTTCAAACCCTGTGCACCATCTGCCCCAGCAGGACCTTGAGGACCCTGGGGTCCGGTGGCTCCTGTATCTCCTTTTGGGCCCTGTGCGCCTGTGGCCCCAACAGCTCCGGTCAGACCAATAGGTCCCTGTGGACCCATTGCGCCGGTATCGCCCTTATCACCTTTTGGACCTTGTAAACCTGTTGAACTTTTTATCCATTTTGTTCCATCATTATAATAAATGCCAGGCGTTACATCTCCTTCTGTTGCTGTATTGTAAACCATCATTCCGGCAACGTGAGCCGACAATGGGGCTGGATTACTGGTAGATTTTAATGCTACTCTTACATGTAACAGGCCTTTGTTGGCACTTTCCAGTTCCAAAATAGCGTCCTTGTTAGGCAGGGTTGCACCTGCTCCTGTTCCATCCTTTACCTTTTGTTGTGCATTGGCCACGCCAAAGCCAAGTAATGCAATTCCAATTAGAAGTATCCTTTTATTCATATTTTATTCCTTTGATTACTGCGTTCATTTTTATTCTCTTAGTTTAGAAACATTGAATATTTGGCACTAAGTTCTATCAGGACAAAGACGAACGAAATACATGCTCGATAAATGACAATGATTGTTCGATGAGAGAACTGAATATTGCGACGAATAATAAACTTTTAACTGCGGCAAAATCCGTCTTTGAGTTCATAGGAGTATCACGAAATTTAAAAGATGATTAGAGCACTGAATTACAGCACAATGATCATTTGGCTATTGCTAGCTAGTTCACCTAAAACCGTAGCAATGTGCTGATGCTTATATATAGCTAGAGAACAGGTGGCAGAAAAGAAAAAAGAATTTTAATGGCCGATTGGCAAGCCACAATAGTCTGCCACCATCTTGAAAATGGTAACACTTCCGTAAAAGGAACACACTATGCAAAACGATTATATTTTATCGTCCGGCGAAGCCTGTGTAGTGAGCAATAAATTGACGTACATGGTTCTCAATTTTTCATTTTCCAGTTTTAAGTTCATGAAATCAAGTGCTACGTCTTTATAATTAGCTAACCAATCTGTAAAAATATCCTTGTTTATTTGATATTTATCGCAAATCTGTTCGATTTGCAGACCGTTGTAATATTCTTCGATAGCGCCAATTATTGATTTAGGAGATATGTTTTCGTACATAAGTAAATTCACATTTAGTAATTGTCTTTTAAAAATCCCCATGCTCACTTATAAGTTTTATCTTATAAAATCAGTTCTATTTATCCAAATCCTATCACTAGAATTTGCCACTTAGCATTTGCAAAATTAACCAGCGAGATTTCTCTGGGAAGCAAAATGCGACCGACAATAGCCTGCGCTCGATGAATCAAATAAACTGCTCGTCAAATCAGAAAGCCATATTCTAAATTTTGAAGTTTCATATCTAAAGGGTTAATGGTATAATTTTATTTTCTATATTTAGAGTACACATTATATTATTTGGCCATGAATTGTTTAATTGTTGACGATCAAGATTTTTTTAGGACGGCAATGAAAGGGATGCTTTCATTTGATCCCTCTCTCATTTTGGCTGGAGAATGTAGCAATGCCGTAGAAGCGTATCAAAAAATATCAACCGAACCTATAGATCTTGTTCTTTTAGACATTAAAATGCCGGGAACAAGTGGTATTGAACTGGCAAAATTGCTCGAGGGCAAACGAACGCTCATTATCTTCACTACGTCCGAACCTTCCTATGCTGCTGAAGCCTTCGATCTAAACGTGGTAGACTTTTTGGTTAAACCGGTTACTCCTGTTCGATTTTTAAAAGCTATTGAAAAGGCCAAAGAAATCATCAAAAATAAGAGCATTGCGTTTAGCGATGTTTCTTATGAATACGCATTTATACGTGAATCCAATGCTATAAAGAGGATTAAAATAGATGACATTATCTTTCTTGAAGCTACTGGCGACTATGTTAAGATTTTTTTCGCCAACCAAACCTATTCTATCTATTCTACCTTTAAGGAAATCGAACAAAAACTACCCGGCGATATTTTTTTAAGGGTACATCGTTCATTTATCGTTAATCTCAACAAAATAGATACTGCGGAAGGCAAAACTCTTATTATCAATAATCACTTTGTTCCCGTTTCCAATACGTACAAGGCCGATCTTAACAAAAGAATGCGATTTCTTTAACCTTATACAATTAAGTATGAATCGTTCTCCCTCAAAAAAAATCAATGTGTTAAGATTTTGCTACTTCGCTTTATTTTTGTTGGTGGCGACAATTGGGTTTTCCTGTAACTTTCCAAGTTCTAACGATATTGAAAATAATTCAGCAAAGGTGGACACGCTTATCCAACGTGCCGACAGTCTGATGGTGGCTTCAAAGATAGGCGACAATACCAGCAGAAAGTTCCTTGATTCGGCTTACCATACGTTCCAACCGGGACCTTTGGACCTTTCAAAAAAATATAAGCATTTTGCGTGGTCATATGTGCGCAATGGTGATGAACGACACGGACTCAGGTATGCAGATAGTGCCAGCATAGTATTAGAGCCGTACGAAAAGAAATATAAACACGGATACGCCCAGGCCCTTTTATTTAAAGGGCAGCTTTTTGAGATCCTTAACCGCGAAAGGGAGGCCTTTGACAGCTATTATTTAGCTAGAAACTATGCTATAAAAAACCTTGACAGCTGCCAATTGATTTCTTTTACGTACCCATTGTCAACTACTAAATACTCTTTAAGCCACCCAAAAGTATCCGCATATTACTCCCTTCTCACAATCAACGAGTCTAAATCTTGCAAAGATGGAGCAGATTTTAATGATCGTTTACAATTTCCTATAATGGCATTTAACAACTTAGGTCTGTACTATAAGGAAATAGGGAAATTGGATAGTGCCCTTTTTTATGTAAATAGTGGTTTTGACCTACTAAGGAATTTGAAAAGCTCTTTTCCAGACAAAAAGATACAAATCACGAGAATAGAATTACATATCCATAATGCTTTAGGCAAAATTTATCTTGACCTAAAAGAATACAAAAAAGCAGAATTCCATTTTAAAGAAAGCATAAAGATCATTGAGGGGCCAATATCCGTGCCATATGCTGTAAGTGCTTATACAGGATTGGCAACAGTTTATTTTCAAACATATAGGTTTAAGGAAGCAGCAGAAATAATTCGGATAATGGAGAGAAGAAAGATAGTCTTCTATTACCCAAAATATTACTTCGATTTCAAACACAGCTATTTTAACAAAATTGGGCAGTCTGATTCGGCATATATCTACTTAAACAAGCTAAAAAATTTCTCTGATTCTGTTGACCGCGAAGAAAGGTTGGTTAAAGAGGCTAACATGGAACAGGCTTTTGAAACGGCAGAAAAACAACATCAGCTTCAATTGATTGGCGATGCCAATAAACGAAAGCAAAACTATCTGATATTTGCGGCTATTTTGTTTGTTGTTTTATTGGTCATTGTTGTTATTGTCACCAAAGCCAGAAGACGGTTAGCGAGATTGAACCTGCTCATGACCCAAACCATCAGTGCCCTTCAGGACAGCCAGAAAGAAAATGCCCTGATGATGAAAGTGGTAGCACACGACCTTAGAAGCCCAGCAGCAGCTACCGTTAACATAGCAGGTATTTTGCTTCAGAAAGACGGCCTACAGCCTGATGACCGCAAAATGATAGAAGTATTGGAGAAATCAGGTTCTGCCTCGATAGAAATGATAGACGACCTACTTATGCTAAATGCTTCAAAAGAAAAAATAGTAAAGACCACTATTAATCTCGATGGTTTACTTCAACATAGCATAAGCATCCTCAGCCATAAAGCTGAGGATAAAAAAATCAAAATCAGATTACAATCCGAAGCTAAAATTGTTTACGGCAGTACGGAGAAACTATGGCGGGTATTCAATAACATCCTTATCAATGCCATCAAATTTAGTAGAGAACATACGACCATCGACATCAGGAGCGAAAAAAAGGACGACCACGTTCTAATTACTTTTAAAGACCATGGAATTGGTATTCCGAAAGATATGCAGCATAACATCTTCAATATCAACCCGGATAAAAATCGAACTGGTACTTTTGGTGAAAAATCTTTTGGTCTAGGTCTTTTTATAGCCAAACAGATTGTTGAAGCTCATGACGGTCAAATATGGGTAGAGAGCGACGGCATTGAAGGTACGACCTTTTTTATAGAGCTTCCACTAAAGAACCGGATTAATTGTACACTAAGCAACTAACGAATCTTGCTTAAGAAATTCTAATGACATCCACTTTTTACGTTTATATACATAAAATTCTAATTCTCATAACTGGTGCCCGCCTTTATATTTGTCCGAATAACATGAAGGTCAAAGAAAAAATATATTCATAACCTTTTTTTAATGCTTACGCTTAAGTAACTGCATATCATCACTGATTTTTCTATCTTGAACCCATGTGTAGTGCCGTGTCTATGTTAGATAAGAGCATTCCTCATAAGCACTTTACCGCTGAACTCATTTTTTCCAACTTTCATAATTGGAATTACAAATACCTTGGGAAAATTATGAAAAATGGTTCAATGGCCTTAAAAAGCACTATGAGCTCTCTACTCCATTTGAGATACTATATGCCCTCGGGGCAGCTTGGCTTTTCCTGACCTTTGCCCATGCTTATTCATTAAATCCAAAAAGCATGAAAAGAAAATCCTCGTTCCACCGTCGGTAGCAGAAAAATTAAGCTCATTTACCGCTCAAGGGTAGATCCTGACCGGGATTGTTAACGCCAGCTCCTACAAGTTAGACATGTGAACGGCTATCGCCTTGAGGCTCATGGCATCGTTTTGCTCCTCACTTAATTTTTTTGCATGGAGGTAAAATTCTCTTGCACGTTCTTTCTCGCCCAATTTAAGCGCATTATCGGCACTATTTAGCCATTGCCCAATTTTGGTGGGAAATATTTGCCTTCCTATTTTGGCAATGGTTTTGGCATGCTGATAATCTTTGTCCAGCTGTAGGATGTCGAATGCCTGGCTTAAAAGAAATTCTGTAGGCTTAAGTTCTATCTCTGCGAAAAAATCGGCGGTATTGTTGGTGACATATTCATCTCCACGGTTGTACAGATGTTCGATCAACCTGATATATGCAAGAGGTTTTGAAGGAACGATTTCTTCTCCACTTAAAACCCGGAACAGGTTGGTTGTTAGCGAATAACCCGTTCCATACTGATTTGAAAACATCACAACCGTATAGCCCGATGCAGGGTCAAAAAAGCCTTCTGCAGTAAAGCCCTTGCCGCCACCGTTGTGGCCAAATATTGCTTTGGGGGTTTTAAAGTTTGGCGCAAGCAGGGCCAGACCATATCTATAGTTCCTTTCCATACCATTATAGTGATGGTTGGCAGTCCTTTGGATGTCCATGGCCTCTTTGGACAAATATTTCCCTTTTTGGTACGTCTCCAGAAATTTGTACAGCTGTTGGGCATTAAGTATCCAGCCCCCAGATCCGTCACCTGGGGCTATCCTTGAAATTTCCTGTTCGCGATCCTCTATAAATCTTGTCGATGACACCTGATAATAGGGAATGGCAATCTGCCCGGCCTGCTCAATCTGCTCTACCGGATTTATGCCCGCAGGCGCAAAAATGTACTTTTCTATCACCTTGGCATAGGGCATCCTGTCTACTTTTGCAATGATTTCGCCCAAGAGGTAGAATCCTATATTGCTGTAGTAATAGCTTTTACCAGGTGTATCAAATACCAAGGGCACTTCTTCGGCCATTTTCTGGAATTGCAAAGGGCTATAGTTTTTCTTAAAATCATAATCGGGATGGTCCCAGGCACTGGCAAGTCCGGAGGTATGGGTGAGCAAGTGGTGCAGGGTAATACTGTCGGCACCCTTGATATTCCACTGGGGAAGATATTGTTTCAGGGTGCCCTGTAAGTTAAGTTTCCCTTGTCCGACCAATTGCAGGATACGGGTAGCGGTAAACATCTTGCCCACCGATGCAGAGGCAAGGAAGGTCTCCTCCTTTAAGGGAATTTTGTTTGCCACATCAGCGAAGCCTATGGCTTTCCGGTAGAGGATATGATCACCTTTGCCAATGATTACCGTAGCGTTCCAGTTCAGGCCCTGATAGGCTGCCATTACGCTGTCCAGTCTTTGGACCATATTGTCCTGCGCCTTTGTCCAGTTGGAAACTGTGATGGCTAATAGGACAAGGGATGCATTCTTTAAGTTCATATTACAGGTTTGGAAAATCATGGATCGGCAGTCTAAAAGATGGCAGTAGATGACCTGTACGGTATCGGCCACTACCTGAATTAGACATGCCTCTTTTACAAATTTAAGCGGTTATAGGCATAATCCATCCTATTATCGACCAACTACCAAAATAGGTCGTCCAACAACGACTAATATTGTTTTAAAAAAGGAAAGGATGGACTTTAACATATCCGTCCTAGCCCTTTCCCGCAAGCTTTTCGGCACCTTTGAAACCGAACGTAACGATTGATACTGGTAATGGCAAAGGTGGGTTTCGAATATAAGCCCCGTTACGGGTTATTAAGTCCATATGCGTATCTATTGAAATTCTGGCTATTGTTATCAACAGTCAGTATAAAAATGTCGTCAGCTGATGATTTTTCCTAAATTCACTTTCTGAAACAATTGAACCGAAAGAGCCAACATTCATCAACATAGACTGCGGTTCCTCAGCAATTGAGATGGTGTTGTCGCATTTTTATTATTCGGAGAATAATTTAACCCGATTTGCCTTAATGGCACAATGTGCTTTTATACGAAATCAAAGATGTGTTATTGATAGAGCAGAACAAGAAGATTGAACAACAAGACATATTGATTAAAAAAGCGCTTACAAAGCATTAATTAATGCTCTCAGCAAGAAATTAAGAGCTCAAATGGCTTTTATTTAATACACCTCCCCATAAACAAAAAAGCCTTACATTGCTGTAAGGCTTTTGGAAGTGGGCCAAGCAGGGCTCGAACCTGCGACCAAAAGATTATGAGTCTTCTACTCTAACCAACTGAGCTATTGGCCCCGAAAACCCGATTAGGTTTTGCGAGTGCAATGTTACATATTTGCAACGAATTTTGAAAGCACTTACATGAAAAAATTTAAAAATATTATCATGGATTATGGCAATGTAATATTTGCCATTGATTTTAACCGTACACAAGAAGCTCTTACTCAAATAGGTATACAGAACGTAAATGAATTCTTTGCACATAAGGGACATCACCCTGTTTTCGACAATTTTGAAACCGGAGAGATCAGCGCAGATCAATTCAGGGAAGAAATCAGGAGAATTGCCCAAGATTTTTCACTTACGGATACTCAAATTGATGCAGCCTGGAACAGTTTACTAATTGGAGTACCTTCTGCTACTAATCATGACGTTCTTCTCGACCTTAAAAATAATTACAGAACGTTTTTATTGAGTAATAACAACGAAATTCATTACAACTGGATACTGGACTACCTTCAAAAAGAGTTTAACCTAAAAAATTATAACGGCTTTTTTGAAAAGGCTTATTTTTCACACTTAATGGGTATGCGAAAACCCCATGCAAAGATCTTTGAAAAAGTAATTGCAGATAATAACCTGGATGTACATGAAACGCTTTTTATAGATGATAGCCCGCAGCATTTGGCCGGAGCACAGAAAGCAGGTCTAAATACCTTATTGATGAATGTTCATCCTAAAGAGCTTAGCACTTTCCTTAAAGAAAACGGGCTACTGTAAATTTCTAAACCGGCGAAATTATTGTTAATTTATCTTATCATTTTAAATTAGAAATTATGGCAGATAAAAAATATAAATCATTAAAAGAGTTCTATCCGTTTTATTTAAGCGAGCATCAGAATTTTACCAGCCGTATCTTACATTTTACAGGAACCGGTTTGGTTATTCTGGCTTTACTGGCGGCTATATTGTTTCATGACTCAGTTTATATAATCGCCATTCCCTTTTTAGGTTATGGATTTGCCTGGGTGGGGCATTTTTTCTTTGAGAAAAATAAACCGGCTACTTTCCAGTATCCTTTATATAGTTTAGCCAGCGATTTTATCTTATTCTGGGAATTGTTAAACGGTAAACAGCCTTTTAAAGTTTAAGGCATTAAAAAAGGGCTGTACATTTAAGTACAACCCTGTGGCCGTAAACCTAAACTATTAACTAATTTTGTTTGGTAACCTTAAACTCTGTTCTTCTGTTTAAGGCTCTTCCTTCAGGATTGTCTTTACCGTTTGGCAATTGATTTGGCGCTACAGGTTTGGTAAAACCATATCCTTTCCAGGTCATTCTTTTTTCATTTATCCCTTTTTCAATCAGGTAATCAACGCATGATTTTGCACGTCTGTCTGAAAGATTGAGATTGTATGCCGCAGTACCGATATTATCAGTATGTGCGCTCAGTTCTATATCTATTTTAGGGTTATCTATCATTATCTGGTACAAGCTATCTAACGTATATTTAGATTGCGCTGTGAGTTCTGCACTATTAAATTCATAAAAAACATTATTTAGTACAATAGGCTTATTGATTTCAAAAGGTTCCAGGCATAAATTGATATTTAACAGGGTATCAACCTGAAGCAGCTGATTGTAATTATAAGCCACATTTTTGGCAAAGAATTTATCTTTATTGATATTGATCTGCAAGCCTCTGTTATCGTTTATTTTAAAGTGGTAATTTCCATTGGCATCAGATAAAACAGTTTTCTGCATATCTCCTATTTTTAGGGTTACACTGGCACCTTCAATAGGTTTTTCATTCTTACTACAGTCTACTATCCTACCATCAATATTGATATAGCCTCTGGCAAAATAGAACAGCTCCAGACAACATAGAGATTCCCGGTCTGAACTGATATAGCCTTCTTTACCTTCATCATCCATGGCCGTAAAATACAGATCATCTTTGGCCGAATTAAACGGATAGCCCATATTTGCAGGCTCATCCCAATTTACAAAGTCACCTTCAGATTCATAAAAATCAAAACCACCTAAACCAATTCTACCGTTGCTACTAAAAATAAGTGCTTTTCTGCCTATCTGGTAATAAGGGGCCTGTTCATCATCTTTAGAGTTAATTTTAGCACCAAAATTTATGGCATTTCCAACGCTCCCATCTGGTCTTAAAAGTGCATACCACAAATCATAACCGCCGTATCCGCCCGGTCTGTCTGATGCAAAAAGCAGGTATTTACCATCTCTGGTAATGCTAGGCTGAATAGAGTTAAATCCATTTACATTAATTTCGCCACCTATAGATCTTGGCTCGGTCCACTCACCGTTAACTTTTTTACTAATTAAGATACTTTTCTTTTTATCATCTTTATTAATCCAGCCGGTAAGCAGCATAAATTCGCCATTAGGATGTAAGGTATTTGCCGCGAACTCCATTTTTTTATCAAGCTCCAATTTCTTAAAGCTTACATTATCATTTTTAGGATTGTTATCTGTCAAGGTATAAAGCGTGTTCACATAAGGGCTTTCTTTCTTCATAATCTTAACTGCCCCTTTACCCTTATCCAATACTTGATTTTTACCGGGCTCGTCTAAACGTCTTGATGAAGTAAAGTAAAAATTTGATTTATCATATACCGGAGCGTAGTTTGAGCCCTCGCCGTTCAGGGTATTGGTTAACTTGGATATCCTGAACATTTTAGGATATTTCATCTCGCTAATGGCAAATTTACATGATTCGATTTCCGTTCTGGCCTTTTGGGCCAACTCATCTTTATTCTTATAATTCTTTAAAAATTGTTCAAGTGCAGTAATGGCTTCTTCATATCTAAAGTTAGCCCGCAAACACTCACCATACCAGAAACCGCTGGTTTCATATTTGGGATTGGAAAACTGTGTAGCTATGGCATACCACTTCTCGGCATCGGTAAAGTTTTTATACAGTCTTAAAGAAGTTGCCAGTTGAAACACGGCATATTCATAATCATCCTTTTTAAGTTTAGCTTCTTTAATTCTCGTTTCAAAACTATAAGGTACTTTAAAGCCCAGACTATCTGGTGAGATCTGAAGCATTTTTTTATAATACTCTGCTGCCGCATAATATTCCTTGTTCTGGAAATAAACATCAGCAATTCTTTTATTACTTACACTAACTTGTGCTTTTAACGAAAAACACAGACAGATTAAAATGAACGTTGTTTTAAACACTTTCATATAACTTATATTTAAAGTCGCGGACAAAAGAAATTAGGACCTATTATTCCTCTCCTGCTATTAAATGATATGGACAATTCCAACCCTCCTTTACTACCCGTTGCTTTATTAAGGCTCGAGGTGTTAAAATCATAACTCACACCAAATACCATGTTTTTAAGGTGAAACCCTAAAAACGCAATGGCAGCATCATCTACCCTGTAGTTAGAACCAAAAAGCAGATCAGATTCGGTATTCAGCATCATCTGCGCATAAGCACCTACAGATATTTCTCTGGCCGAACCTTGTTTAAGGTATAAAGCGTTAGGTGTTAGATCAAAGATATCAGACAGCTTAATCCTTACCCCTCCATGGCCGGTAAAACGCATAGGTGTTTTCGCGCTTCCTCCCAAAAACTTATCTTTAGGACGATTGATATGCGCAACGGCGGCTCCGGCAAAAACATTCACATCTTTATCTGCGGCATCAAAAAACATCACACCGCTGTTGATATCTAATGCAGTATAATTTTCAGCAGCAAAGCCTTCATCTATAGGCATAGCGCCGTCATAGCCCATCATTACATTATACTGGCTGCCTAAGGTAATTTTAGAAATATCAAAGCTTTTATTGATAATACCTGCCTGCAAACCAAAATTGATGATTTTATCGCCATCCTGCCCTAACCTGATTCTATAGGCAGCCGAGCCCAAAGCATTTAGCTGATTATAGCTAATGCTTCCCGCTCTTTGATTAATGATAATTGCACCAAAAGAGAGATTTTTTTTAGGCGCCGTATCAAAAGAAGCACCTACTGTAAAAAAGCCATTATCCAGATTACTCCATTGTTGCTTAAAGTTAATGTTAGCTCTGAAGTTCCCTTCAATTACTCCGGTTAAAGCAGGGTTTAACCAGATTGGATTAGCATAATATTGCGAGAAATGAGGATCTACCTGAGATTTTACCTGCTGAGTAATATTACTAAAGAACAGGACTAATACAGTTATTATCGTTAATTTTTTCATGGATATCGTTTTAATTTAAACCATCTTACAATTGTACATTTTACAGGTTAGCGCAGCAGCGTTATGGTTCCTTTCAGTTTTTTGCTGCTTCCGTTCTCAAACGTAACTTCTATGTAGTATACATAGGCTCCGTTTGGCTGTGCTTTTCCTTTATGTGTACCATCCCATCCGGTAAGGATAGACTGCGATTCAAATAGTAATTGTCCCCATTGATTGTAAACTTTCATCGTGAATTTGGAGATAGAATTACCATAAGCATAGAAAATGTCATTCTTACCATCGTTGTTAGGTGTAAAAGTGTTAGGTATGTACAGATCATTTAAGAAAGGATCTGGTGTTTTTGCATCAGGCGTAATTGAGTTGGCACTGGTTTCGCAATCTTTACTGCCTAAAGCTCTAACTACAATACTGATTTTTTGCCCTGGTTTTAATCCGCTGGCTAAATACTCTGTTGCGGTAACATTGACCCAGTTTATACCTCCATTTATTGAGACATCATAGGATAGTGCTCCTGTAACCGCATTCCATTTAAACAAAATGCTGTTCTGTGTTATGGTTGATACTGTAACTACAGGCGCAGTTAAAACTGTTCTTACATCAACACTTACAGGTGTTCTCATTAAGCTCACGCAACCACCTGTTGAAGAAACACTTTCTACATAAAAAGTAGTTTTTTGGGTAATTGCAGGCGTAGTAAAGGCTACTCCTTGATAAACAGGAGTGCCGCCCGTAGCAACAGTATACCATCTGTAGGTAATATTAGCTACCGGATTTTCAACCGTTAAGATAGCTGATGAACCCGAACATACTGTTGGATCTGTTACTTTAACACTTGCAGGGGCAGCAGGGGCCTGTACCATTTTCACATCTATCTTAGTTCTTACAGCTGAGATACAGTTGCCACTTTGAGCTTCAATATAATACACCTGATCGGTGCTTACCACAGGTGTGGTAAAGCTTGTACCGGTATATACCGGGGTACCACCTGTAGCCACGGTATACCAGTTATAAACTACTGTATTATCGGGGTTAATTACAGATAAAGATGCTGAGGTACCCTCGCAAGTAGAAACACTGTTTGCCGCAACCATAGGATTTAACGGGATAGCATTAACCGTTACAGAAACCTTTACAAATGCTGTCGGGCTACTGCAACCCGATGTGCTTACTGCTCTTACATAATAATCTGTTGATGCAGTTAAAACCTGGGTGATATATGTTGTTCCTTTATTAACCAAATTATTACCCTGAGCATCGCTGTACCATTCATAGTCAACACCTGTTTCAGGATTTTCAATACTTAAGGTTGTTGCACCCGGGCCGCAAAGAGTTGTTCCTGTTTTAGCCAACTGAGGCAGCTTTGGCAATGCTTTAACAGAAATTGTTACGCTATGTACATCTGATGCAGCATTCTCACATCTGTTATCTCCTTTTACAGTTACATAATAAGTCTTGTCTGTAGGTAACGCAGGTGTTTTAAATACCGCGCCTGTACCTGCTATTGAAGTTAAAGCTGCATTATCGTACCAGGTAAACACAGGGTTTACAATACCATTATTGGCCGATGCCGTAAGTGTGGTTGAGCTGTTTATACAAGTTACTGTTGTTCCGGTTATGGTAACATCAGCTGCAACAGCTACCTGATTAACTTTTACGGTAACCACTTTCGCATCAACTGCAAGAGATTCACATTTATTATCGCCCTGCACAGTTACATAATAAGTTTTTGTGGCGTTTAAGGTTGGTGTGCTAAAGTTTGCTCCGGTATACACCAGATTGCTCAGATCAGGCTTATCATACCATTTAAATATCGGATTTTGTATGGTTGTACTGCTTGCAGTTAAGGAAGCGCTTCCCTGTCCGCATATACTTGGTGCAACAGATACTGAAAGATCAGAGGTACCAGCATAAGGTTTAACCTTTATCTGGATAGCCTTAGCTTCCTGTGGGTTGCTTTCACATCTGTCATTGCCTTTTACGGTTACATAATAAGTTTTATCTGCGGTTAGCGGTAAAGTGGTAAATACAGCACCCACAAATTCTACACTGGTCAGAGCAGGGTCACTGTACCAGGTAAATATCGGATTAGTTACTGTAGTGCTGCTAGCTGTTAAAGTAAGTGGCGAATTTAAGCATGCGTTTGTATTACCTGCAACCTGAATATCGCTGGACAAACCTAATGGGTTTACTTTTAATACTATTTTGGTACGGGCAGTATTAGAAGAGCAATTATTTGCATTTACAGCTTCTACATAAAATTCATGAGTACCTGCAGCTAAATTTACAGGTGTAGTGTAAGTACCACTATTTAAAATAAGTAGTTTTCCATCAGAATCATACCAGTTATAACTGGTATTAGGATCTTGTTGTACACCTAACTGAACTGATGCGCCAAAACAGGTTTGTGCAGGGTTGCCAGCTAAAGCAACCGGTGCAGCCGGTGCCGGCAAAATAGTTATTACTACTTTTGTTGGTGCACTTTCACATCCGTTTGCAAGAGCAGTTACATAAAAATTATAAGTACCAGGTGCAAGGTTTGCAGGGGTTGAGAAGGTTATACCATCTTTTCCTGTTTGGTAAGCATTCTCCAGATACCATTTGTAAACCGTACCTGCTGATGCATTTTTAACATTTAAAGTTGCTGTTGTACCTTCGCATGCACTTAGTGAAGCCGCCTCTACCTGAGGTGCAACGCCTGAACGTTGAACATAATTCACATCTAATGATGTAAGTAAACTTACCAAGCCTGAATTAAGTCTGATTTCTATTCCATCAAATTGTTTTTTAGGTACAAAGGTGATGATACCTCCGCTGTTATCGCTCAAGAGTTCAACATGGATCAGCGAATTGTTTGCGAATATTTCATCCTGATTACTGCTTGCCCCATTATAAGTTAAAGCACTTATTGCAGACATTACAGAAGCCGATAGCAGTTTTCCAGGAGAGCTGATGCTGATCTTAACCGTATCACCAACATTAGATAACGTTTTAAAGCCCACTCTCTGATAAACATAAGTATTTAAGGCGCCTACTGCTATAGATAATGTTCCGGCTGTTTTAATATTGTTATCTATTATATTTTGTGCATTATATACATAACCTAAATTTAATAACGAACCATTTGAATTACCCAAATCCTCGGTAGCGGTTCCGCAAGGTGTTGCTTCAGGGTTACCACCAGGTATTACTGTAAGGGTAACCGATGTTCTTAAAGAAACACAGCCACCGCCTCCGGTTACTTCTGCATAATAGGTTTTTGTACCTGTTAAAGGAGGTGTTGAAAAAGTAGGCCCTTCATATAAAGCTACTCCCCCTACCGGTACATCATACCATTTTATAACTGCATTGGCATCGCCTGAGGTAGCTCTTAATACGGCTCCTGAATTTTCAGCAACAATTGCTGCAGAAGGAGTAATTACAGGGGGATCAAGCAAACCTGCTTTAACCTCAATCTGAGTTCTTGGCGAAACAGCACAATTATCAACCGCCTCTACTTTATAAAACTGGCTGGTAAGGCTGTTAAAGTTCTGGATAATATAATTGGTACCATCTGCCAGATAAACATCATTATTATCATACCATTTATAAGTTAAACCTGGTTTAGGATCTTTTACTTTTAATTCTACATTACTTCCTGTACATACGCTGATTGAAGGCGAAAATACATCAGGAGCTGTAGGAGGTAAAGTTACTTTGATATTGATCAGTGTTTTTCCACTCTCACAACCCGATGCCGATGAAGCAGTCACATAAAATTTAGTATCAGCTCCTATTGTTCCGGTTACAAAGGTATCGCCGTCTTTTCCTGTTTGGTAAGTTCCTGATGAATCATACCATTTATAAACCAAGTTTGCTTCAGGGTCTTTTACTTTTAAGGTAGCGGTTTGGTTTAAACATACGGTTTCATCAGCTACTAATACTTGCGGTATCTGGGTAATATGTCTTCCATAGTTTAAGTTAATTACATTTAACGCACCTACGGCACCTCCATTGAGTCTGATTTCCACACCATCAAAAGGCTTAGCTGGCACATAGGTAATCAGTGCTGCCGAATTTCCGCTTAACAGCTCCAGTTTAATCAGACTATTATTAAGGTTTAACATATCATTATTAGACACACCTTGCAGTAAAGATGAAATCTGAATACTACCCAATAAATTAAGCGATAATAGTTTTCCTGGCGAGCTGAGCATTACTTTAACTGTATCGCCCACATTTCCTACACTCGGAAAAGAAAGTTGCTGATATACATATCCGCCCAATAAACCTACAGGAAGATAAAGTGTAGAGGATGTGGATGCATCATTATCTATAGCCAGTTGTGGATTAGAAACACCTGCCAGTAAAGCTACAGTACCTCCAACGCCATTGGTCTGTGCTGTTGCTCCTTCGCAGGCAAACGGATTAGTACCTCCACCATTAACGGTTATTTTAATCTCTACTCTATTTGCTGACACACAACCTGAGGTCAACGATCTGGCTTCAACAAAATATGAAGTAGTATTGTTTAAAGGAGGCGTAACAAAAGTTTCGCCAGTATAAATTGGTGTAGACGAATTGCTTGAACTAAACCATCTGAATTCAACATCCGTATCCGTAGAAGAAGCTGTTAATACAACTGTTTGTCCTGCATTTACAGAAGAAACCGATGCCTGAACCTGAGGTATAACTGGTAGTGGGTTTATCGTAACATTAACAACAGCTCTACCGGCACTTGTACAGCCCAGCTGACTTGCTTCAACATAATAAGTTTTATTAGCGGTTAAGTTACTTACAGTATAAACCGAACCGGTATAAACAGGAGTTCCGCCTGTAGCTACTGTGTACCAGTTATATGTAAGTGCCGGATCTGCATTATTAATCGCTAATACAACGTTTGAACCAGAACACGATGAAACATTTGCGCTGATATCTGGTACCTGCAATAAAGGCACTACTTTTACCAGTACCGGAATACGTTCGGTATCTGAACAATTATTTCTTGTTAACTGAATATAATAAGTAGCTGAGCTTGTTAATTGAGGCGTTTCATATGTATTTCCTGTTGCCAATATGGTTCCGCCTGTTGCGGCACTGTACCAAGTTACCTGTGTACCTCCAACAGGTACCGCATTTAAGGTAGTTTTAGAGTTGTAGCAGATTACCTGTTCGTTACCGGTAATAGCAGGTTTTGGATATTTGATCTCTGCTCCGTAAATATCGAGGTTCGTTAATGCGCTAACTAAAGCTCTAAATCTTATTTCTACCCTGTCAAAATCAGCTCCTGCTGCAAATGTTGCTGTGAAACGATTTCCAGATAACAGTTTTAAAGAAATAAGAGAAGAGTTTAACGCATAGCTTTTAACTACCGTATTGCCTTTCATTATGTTAACTGTAACAGAGTTCAATGCGTCAAGATCCAATAAACCAACTGGAGTAGCTAAATCTAATTTAATACTGTCGGTTGCCAGTCCTGTTGACTGGAACATTAATCTCTGGTACCCTGTAGCTACCACGCCTACAGGCAAACTGATACGGGTAAAATTATTTTTATCTGCATCTACAGAATTTCCAGGCCCCTGAATGTTACACAATAAACAAAGTACACTTTCTACACCACTTATCTGGTTATTTGCCGCATTACAGTTAGGGTTATTAGTAATATTAAGGACTTCTACTTTAACCGGGGTTCTTACTGCACTTTTGCAACCACTTGCATTAACTGTTTCTACATAGAATGTAGTTGTAGCAGTTAACGGAGGCGTAACAAACTCTTCTCCCGTTCCTAAAACAGTACCTCCTGTTTCGGTATTATACCAGTTAATGATATCTCCCGTATTTGCACTTACTTTAAGGATAATACTCTGGTTATTGTTAACTGTTGGGTTATTGGTGATTAACACAGCCTGGGCGGGCAAATCATTAATACTTACCTGAACAGCTGTTCGGGTGCTTACACCAGTGCCAGATACGGCTTCGACATAAAAAGTTGTATTGGCATTAATAGAAGTAGTTACAAATGTACCATTATTGTTAGTAGCCAAAGGTGTATTTCCTGATGGTCCGTACCAGTTATAGGTTACATTGTTTTGCGTATTGCTTACTGTTAAAGTAGCAGCCGAACCTTTACAAATTGTAACATCTGCCACTATAGGACTTCCAACATTCACCTTCACATTGTAATCGGTAACTGCAACATTATTATTTGCATCAGTTACTTTGATTGAAAAGGTAAAGTTTCCTCCCAATGTAGGTGTACCGGTGATTGCTCTGGTTGTAGTATTGAAATTGAAACCAGGAGGTAAATTAATAGCTTGGTAGATGTAGGGCCCCGTACCACCGGTTACAGATGGAAGAATTTGTGCAGGATAGCTGCTACCTAATAAACCATCGGGCAGGCTGGCCGTTGCCAAAGACAATACTCCTATAACTTTTATAGTATATGTATTTGTTATTGTTCTTCCTTCGGCATCGGTTGCAGTTAGTTTAATATTATAAGTTCCTGATTGGGTTGGTGTTCCGGTTATTTCTCTTGTTGTAGCATTAAATGCTAGCCCGGGAGGTAAATTACTGGCGCTGTAGGTATATGGTCCTAGCCCTCCGCTTGCAGATGGAAGCGTTTGCTTGGTGTAAACCGTTCCTACTGTTCCATCGGCCAGATTCATATTTGGTAAAGCCAACGGATCTAAAACCCTAATCGTATAATTTGTGGTTACATTGTTACCTTTGGCATCTGTAGCTTTGATCGCAACTGTATAACTGCCAGCTGTGGCTGGTGTTCCGGTTATTTCTCTTGTTGTAGCATTAAATGTTAGTCCAGGAGGTAAATTACTGGCACTGTAAGTATATGGGATATATCCTCCTTCAGCTGCCGGGATAGTTTGTTTAGGATAAGACTGCCCTACTGTTCCGTCGGCTAAGTTTGTGCCTGGTAAAACCAGTGGATCTTTAATTACTACGGTATAATCCATTGAGGTTTTATTGCCATCGGCATCAGAAACATTTACTGTAACGGTATACGTGCCTGCCGTAGTAGGATTTCCAGATATCTCCCTTGTAGTTGCATTAAAGCTTAAACCTGGAGGAAGATTGGTAACTGTATAAGTGTATGGTAAACTTCCGCCCACGGCAGATGGTATGTTCAGTGTACTATAATTTACACCAACAGTACCATCCGGGAGCGGCGAACCAGAAATTGTCAATTTATCAGTAATTTTTAGTGTGTGGGATAAGACTACTGAACATCCTTTACTGTCAGTAGCCATTAAATTAAAGTTATAAACTCCTGAGCTTGTAGGAACTCCTCCTAACAGCCCCGAAGCACTTAAAGACAATCCCGGCGGTAAACTTGAACCTACGTTTACAGCATAGGTATAGCCTGATGTTCCGCCTGTAGGTGCATTTAACTGAACCGAATAAGCAGAACCTACCGAACCGTTTAGCAAAGTAGTAAGTGTCCAGTCTATTTTTGGATTAACATTCACTTTTACAGGTACTCGTACAGATTCTGATGTACAGTTAATTTTTCTGGCTGCTACATAATAAGTTTTATTAGTAGTCAGGGCATCTGTGATATAACTTTCATTATATGCTGTTATCTTTAAAGGAGCACCTCCGCTAACGTTCTCGTACCAGATCAGCTCATTGGCACTATCGGTAGTAGCTGATAGTTGCAGGGTGCCGGCATAACAGGCATTCAGATTATTAGATTGAGGCGCTATAAATTTAGGCCTTGGCGCAGACCGTTTTACTTCATATACTTTAATGGTTTGCGTTACGGTACCATCCAATAATGAAGAAAGTGTAATTTTAACCCTGTCAAAATTATTGTTTATGGCAAAAGGAATAGTTACAGGAACATTGCTACTCAGTAATCCAAGTAAATCAAGATTTAAAACAGAGCTCAGATTTTGGCTGTAAACTGAATTGGTTCCATTAAATGCCTCTACTTTTATATTATTGAACAATCCAAGATTAATCAGTGCCGGGTTTATACCTAATGTAATGTTTAATTCATCTTGTGCATTTGAAGGTGTATTGAAATAAACATTTTGGCTTATTGATCCGGCAACCCCCAGTGTACCTAAACTAATCTCAGAATAGGTATTCATATTATCATCAATTGCATTTTGCAGATTGGTAACCCCTGCTTTTCCAACACCCAATACATCTAAAGTAAGTCCGGCACCGTCGTAATCTGTTACAAATGGTGCATCGCAACTGCTTGTTCCCGAATAATAGAAAGCATTATAAACTTTCATATTATTGGTAGTTCCCAATAACAACGCTGAAGTTACATCTCTTATAAAAATATATTGGTAGTCCTTGCCAGGTGTTATGGCAATATAATAATTGCCAGATTTATCGGTTACCAGCTTAACGTCTGTTGATGAGAAACCATTGATGCTGTTACGCGTAAAGATTTCATCGCCATTACTTTCTTTTGCACCAACCTCAAAATAATGGTTACCCAATACCAAACCTCCAACCGCTTTAGATAAGAGATTGCCAAGGCTACCTCCTAATAAGACATCCAAAGCACTTTTATCAAAATCTATTTTAATAAAAGAGGTTTTGTTGGCCGGAACAGCCGAATTGTACTTGAGTTCCAAGTATCCGCTATATGCACCCAAATTAGCGGCTATTCCTCCGTATGAATTCAACTGAGCAAATTCATTATTGTCTAATGTTGCCTTGTTTTCGTTAGTAACATGACTACTGGATGAGACCGAAGATACTAAAACTTTTGTTTGTGCATACGAAATAACAGAAGTAAGCGTTAATAAAAAGATAAGGAAATAAAAAACCAAACACTTTGTTGATTTTGAATGAATAGAGGTTAATTCCATAAGCCAATGATTTAGATTATCGCATTGTACAACGCAATAATAACCACTCAAAAACCTTTTACTCCCGTTCAATTCATTCAATAAAAAAATAAATGAACATCCAGACTGTTCAATTTATTCAAAGACTTAATATTCTGTTCAATATTTCTTTTTGTTAAAATTATTTTCGTATTTTTTCACTTAATAATAATCTAACGAAAGACAAACCCAATATAAATCACCATTTTAAACTACCTATTCATATGAAAATCAAATCTTTTTTATACAGAAAAACATAAAACAGCTTAAAGAAATTACATGAAAGTTTTATTTTGGCTTTTCACACACAAAAAAGCTCTAAATTAAACTTTTGTGTACCCCTACACTCATAGTTTAATCTATTTGAGAGTATTTTATTAAACCAAAACCTTAAGTATATGTTTATTTGAAAAACAATAGAATCTATTTAATGTCTCAAAAAGCTACCTTAGAAAAAATTAAAGTTCTCATTCTGGAAAAAACCAAGATAGAGAACATCAGTCCTTCAGACTGTAAAGTGATTTCTCATTCCATTCAAAGAGAAACACAAAAAACAATAAGTGAAACTACTTTAAAGCGCTTATTTGGCTTTGCTGAAACCAAAAGCAAGTTTTCTGCCTATACGGTTAATACCTTGCTCGAATACAGTCAGAAACCTGTTGATAGCTCAAAATATAATCATAATGAGGTATTTAATACCTTGAGAGATGAAGAATGCTTACAAATCATGTACAGCAATGCTTTACAGGCTACCAGAAATACTATTAATCATATCAAAAACAGAAGTACATTACCTTTCGAGTTCACGGTTCCACGTTCTTTCATTCCTTTCGATTTTGAATACTTTTATTCAAGCAATTATGCCTTTACCTGCTTTACTTCACAGGCAGGATATGGAAAAAGCATCATGCTTACCCATTTAGTAGAGCAATTCTTTTTGAACGAAGAAGCGAAATATAAAAAGGACATTGTCTTATTTTTGAACGCCATTGATATTTTCAACAGTCAGTTTGAATATATTAATATTGAAGACAGAATAAAACAGAAATTAGGTATTAACGCTCAAATTAACCTCAGGGATTATTTCTTGCAGAAGAATAAAACTTATGGCACTAAGCTTATTATCATTATTGATGATTTTCCTGAGCTCGCTATCAGCAAAATCTCTAAAGTTATCGTATTTGATAAACTAATCAACCTTATTTCAAGCGTAGCTGATGGCAATCATATTAAATTGATTTACAGCATGCGTTCTACCATGTGGAACAGGTTTTACGACAGGATTAAGAATATTCCATTTTTAAAGAACAGTTGGTTTTCTGGCAGTTATTTTAACCTAAAAGATCATTCCAACATGCCTCCGCTTACAGCTGATGAGATCAATGAGGTGTTAAAGCGCATGTACCCTGCTACCTATCATAAAATTGATGAAGAATTAAAATCCAATCTAAAATTTCCTTTTTATCTACATTGGTATTACCAGCTCAATGAAGAACTACCCGAATTTGGCTCTTTTACCAAAATCATTTTTTTAGAGATTATAGATCGATTTATTCAAGAAAAAATATATTTATCTAAATACGCCGCCGAGAAAATATTCATTTGCAAAAAAATTGTCCAGCTTACGCGTTATAAGGAATATAACCGCTATGTTCTAAAATCAGAGCTGATCAAAGATATATCTGTTTTTAAAAATGCTTATATAGAACTTTTATCTGATGGAATTTTAACTGAAGAAAAAGAGCGCCACGATGGTTTTACAATGGATTTTGTGAAATTTGTACATCCGCAATTCTTTGATCATTTTCTTTTTGTTGACCTGTTGGATGATACAGACAATCAAATAAACGAAGATTTTTTCACAAAAATAGCTAAAGAATATTTTGATGACCAGGTGAAACTGGATCTCTTAAGATGGAGCATAAAATATGCTATAAACCGTAATTTACTAAATGAACTTAATGCTGTATTTAATCTGAAATTAAGTATTTATGAGAAGAATTATCTTATTTATTTCATCTCTAAAAACCTCATCTATAAGAAAGTAAAGGAACCTCAATTTTTTAATAGTTTAAACAAAGAAGGTTTTCACGAAGCCATGAAAAGCCGCTTAATTCATTTCGATTTTACCGATTCTTATTATAAAGAGGCTGTTGCAGCTTTAATTAAACTATCTGATAACAATGAAGATACTTTATTGTACCACTCCATACTGGCCATAAGCGATTGTTTAAGTTTAGATAAAGAACTCATTACAAAACGTTTGCAGCAAATGCATAAATTCTCCAAAGAAGCAAAATCATGGGAAGTTAATCCCATAGAACTGTTGAGATTGGTTTATTTTAAAATTACAGGAGAGTTTATCTATTCTAATGAAACACTGATCAAAATAGAAGATTTTAAACAGGGCGAAAGGGTATTTTATAAAAGTACTGATGAATTGCCTACAAATGAACAGATGGTAATTTTTGTAATGTTCTCTATTGTAAATGCATTTTATGGGAACAACAAAGAAGCCATCCAGATAGTGAATGCCATGATTACACATTTTCCGAAATCTGTTCAGATCAACAAACCTTATGCAAATTATATTTTTACCACTCTGGTTTACTTTAAATCAAAGACTCCCCATGGTGCCAAGACCGAGGCCATGGAAAAAATAAAATCAAGATTGTTTGCTTACCAGGCAACTAAAAATACTATTCCATTTATCCAATCTATTTTTTTAGCCGCACAAGCTTATCAATGCAAAAACGACAAAGACTACAACTGCGCATTAATCTATGCACAACGGTGTCTTGAAATTTTTAAGCGCAACAATCTCATTGTAAATCAGATCTGCATTCTTAATTTATTAATCAATATTTATCAGGAACTTAACGAACAGGAAATAAAAACAGAATATATTAACGAGAAATTAAGTATTTTAGAACAAAGAAAGATAGCTCCTTCCCTATTTCATTTTATAGCATAAAGCAAATACCTATAATTATTCTCTATGTATATATAGGTAAAATCAGTTTGATAGATCCCGGTAATAACCTCAATTTTAAAAAATATAACAAATTGATAAGCTATGGAACAAAATAAAAAAAAGATCCTGACTACCGCTGCCGGCAGGCCGTATGTGGAGCATGAAAATTCAATGACTGCCGGACCAAGAGGCCCTGTGTTATTAGAAGATTATATTCTGCACGAGAAAATGGCCCACTTTAATCGTGAACGCATACCTGAACGTGTAGTGCATGCAAAAGGAAGTGGTGCATTCGGCACTTTTAAAGTAACGCATGATATTAGCAAATATACAAGGGCTAAGATTTTTAATCAGATTGGAAAGGAAACCAAAGTTTTTTTACGTTTTAGTACGGTAGGCGGTGAGCTAGGTTCTGCAGATACTGAACGCGACCCTCGTGGCTTTGCACTAAAATTTTACACCGAAGATGGTAACTGGGATTTAGTGGGCAATAATACACCTGTATTCTTTATCAAGGATGCAAAGAAGTTCAGCGACTTTATTCATACGCAAAAAAGAGATCCTCGTACACATTGCAAAAGCGCTACCATGGTATGGGATTTTTGGAGCCTTAACCCCGAAAGTTTGCATCAGGTACTTATCTTAATGAGCGACAGAGGAACACCATATGGTTACCGTCATATGCATGGTTTTGGTTCACATACCTTTAGTCTGATCAATGCAAACAACGAGCGTTTTTGGGTCAAATTTCATTTTAAAACCCAGCAGGGCATTAAAAATTTTAGCAATGAAGAAGCTGCTATAATGAAAGGTAAAGACCCTGACTTTGCGCAACGTGATCTGGTTAAGGCGATAGATGACGGAAATTTTCCGAAATGGACCATGAAAATCCAAATTATGAACAATGAAGAGGCTAAAAGTTTTCCTTTTAACCCTTTTGATGTTACAAAAACATGGCCCCATGCCGATTTTCCATTGATAGAAGTTGGCGAACTTGAATTAAATCAGATTCCTAAAAATTATTTTGCTACCGTAGAGCAATCTGCTTTTGCTCCCGCTCACATTGTTGATGGTATCGGTTTCTCTCCTGATCGCATGTTACAGGGAAGAATTCTGTCTTATCCGGATGCACATAGGCACAGGCTGGGTGTAAATTACCAGCAGATACCGGTAAATGCATGCCCTTATGCTACAAATAATTTTCACAGAGATGGTTTTATGCGGGTTGATGATAATGGAAATGATCATCCAAACTATTACCCTAATAGCTCGGGTGTAATAGAACCTGATATGAACTATAAAGAACCAGGACTGGAATTAGATGGCCAGGCAGCCAACTGGTACGATAGAAATACAGGTTTACCGGGCGATGAAGATCATTACACACAACCCGGTTTACTATTTACTAAGGCCATGAACGATTACGACAGGCATAACCTGATCAGTAATATCGTAGATTCAATGAGTGGTATCGAAGGGCCTCAAAAAGACAGCATCATTGCACGCCAGTTATGCCACTTCTTTAGAGCAAATCAAAATCTGGGTACGGCTGTAGCTCAAGGTTTAAACGTGAATGTGGATGAGATCATGAAAAAGATGTTGCATTAAGAATATTATCTTATAAAAAAGATACTGAACTAAATCCAGCATGACGTATTGTTTAACATTAGACAAACTCGGGACAAAAACAATCCCGAGTTTTTTTATGGTAAAATTTCGGATTTTCTCTTGCTTATTCAAAAAAACAAAGGCATCTTTGTTAAGATGCAAAACATTTTAGTAAAATATAAACAGTTCATAGCAAAACATTATAAGGATGTTTTGTGTGCTGTTCTATTGCAGCGTTTTGCTTTTAATCATGTTTTTAAGAACATATTAAGTCTTACTTTACAAACCGAGTGCAAAGACTTTATCAAAAAAACCCCGAATTCAATCATTTTTCTTTCTTAAAGAATTTCGGGGGATAACCACCGCTTAATCTTACATTAACCATACACCTTAGGGGTGAAATGTTTTATTTAACTAAAATATTATGAAAACAAAATCAATATTATTGTCTAAAAGTGATTACAAATTCTTAAGCGAACATTTGGATAAAGCCATCATGAGCGATTACAATAAATCACGTTTAAAAGAAGAAGTAAAAAACGCTACGCTTTTTGATGATGATAAATTACCAGAAGATGTAGTTTCTTTACATAGCGAAGCCAAAATACAAAGCACTTCAAACAAACAAGAATTTGTATTTAAACTGGTTTTACCAAAAGATGCTGATATCAAGAAACAAAAAGTATCTATTTTTGCACCTATCAGTATTGCTTTACTGGGTTACCAAACTGGTGATTTAATTAATTGGGAAATGCCAGATGGCATTAAAGAGTTTAAAATTCTAAGTGTCAGAAAATTAAACGAAAACGAGTTATAACAAAAAGGGTATCTAAGAAGTTTAATTTTAGATACCCTTTTACTTTGTATTAAATTCCTCTACGGGCTTTCTCTTTGGCAATTAAGCTTAGTTCTCTACTGGTTTGCCCAGCTACAGAAGTATTTTCCTGTGCTCTTCTGAACAAATAAGGCATAACAGCTTTTACCGGACCATAAGGTACATATTTAGCTACATTATAACCTGCATTAGAAAGGTTAAAGCTTAAATTATCACTCATACCTAATAATTGTGCAAAATAAATGTGAGGGTGATTATGAGCGATATCCTTTTCATCAATCAATTCTGTTAACAAACGGCAACTGGCTTCGTTATGCGTACCACAAACAATACCTATCTGGTCTAAATGATCAACAGAAAAACGAATAGATTCATCGTAATCTCTGTCTGAAGAAGCTTTATCGGGTTGTATGGGCGAAGGATATCCCATATCTTGTGCACGCTTACGTTCTTTTTCCATATAAGCACCACGTACCATCTTAACACCTAAAATAAATCCATGTTCTTTGGCTATTAAATAATCTGCTTTTAGATCTGCCAGTTTATCGTGACGGTACATTTGATAAGTGTTATATACGATCAGCTGCTCTTTATTAAATTTCATCATCATTTCTAAAGCCAGCATATCTATGGTATCCTGTATCCAGGTTTCTTCTGCATCAATCATGATTGGAACTTTGCGTTCAAAAGCTGTTTTGCAGATTTTTTCGCAACGGGCCTTTACCCTATCAAATTCTGCTTGCTCTGTTTCGGTAAGTTCTTTTTTAGCATCTAATTTTTCTAATAAAGCAAACCTACCAATACCCGTAATCTTAAAAACCGTAATAGGGATACGTGGGTCGCCGTCTGCTCTTTCAACCGTTCTGATGATTTCTTCGCAGGTAGCATCAAAAACATGTTCTTCTTCTTCTCCTTCTACAGAATAATCTAAGATTGTTCCTACTTTTCCTTTAGCCAGTTGTGCTATGGTATGATCGCATTCGGCAATGGTTTCTCCTCCACAAAATTGTTTAAAGATGGTCTTCTTAATAATACCTTGAATAGGTAAGCCCGCATTAAGCATAAAATTGGTAACCGGGGGACCTACTTTTGTTAGAAAGTTACTTCCTATAATTTTAAATAACCAATAGGCTTGCTTTAATTCTGCATTAGATTTACTGCTAAATGCTATCTCAGTATTGTTAAAATCAATTTTGTTTTCGGGGGATACTTTCATTTTAAGTTTAAAATTTCATTTGTATTTTGACGGTACAAAAATATAAATAAATCGTTCTGTGGCTAAAATACGTTTGTAATTAATTGCAAACTTGCCCGGCAATGACATAAATGTATTTAAATCATTTATTTAGCTATTTTAAAAACCTGGCTGTTTAATTACATAGCCTGTTTTGGCCTTTTCTTGATCTACCATTTCTTTTACTTCCTGCAACAATTTTTTAGCATCATATACAATACCATCCTTAATAGTGTACTTAACGCCTCCTACCCTTTTAGGCTTATTATCTGCTCCTAAACTGATGGCACCTGTACCATAAAGTACTTGAAAATTTTTAAGTGGGTTTTGATCTACAATTACAAAATCAGCCAGTTTACCTATCTCAATGCTTCCCAAATCTTTTTCCATCCCTAAAGCCTGTGCACCATTTAAGGTTGCTGATTTTATCACTTCTAAAGGATGGAAACCCGCCTCTCTCAATAATTCTAATTCTCTGATGTATGCAAAACCGTATAATTCATAGATAAAGCCCGCATCTGTACCAACAGTAACACGTCCGCCTTTGTTTTTAAACTCATTTAAGAACTGCATCCAAAGTTTGTAGTTTTCTTTCCAGTTGAGTTCCTGTTCAGTGCCCCAACTGTGCCAATACGAGCCATGAGAGTTCCAACTTGGCGCATAAAAATCCCACAATTTTGGCATGGTATAAGTATTGTGCCATTCGGCGGTACGGGCACGCATCAAATCACGATTGGCTTCATATATATTTAGCGTAGGATCCAAAGTAAAATCAAGCTTGATCAAATCGCTCATGATCTTATTCCAAGTTTCACTACCAGGCGTTGCAGCTTGTTTCCATAAAGTACCTGCTTCGCTAAAGCGATCTTGTTCATTCTGATAATTGTAATCGGGAGAGTAATGCTGCACCGTTTTGTCTTCAAACATAGACTCTGGCAAACCATACCAGTGTTCTAGGGATGTTAGCCCTGCCCTAGCGCTGTTCATGGCATTCCACCTGCCCACATCTGTTTGTGCATGGTGCGCCATAGCCCGTAATCCAAGCTTCTTATTCTCGTCAATCGCGTTTGACATCACTTCTGGTGATGCGCCAAAGAATTTGATGCCGTCTGAACCTTTTTTAGCGTTTTCTCTTACCCACTGTCTAGCTTGCTCTCCGGTATATATAGGCGTTGCAGAACCTTGTCCAAATACGGTATAAGCAAATATGCGAGGCGCTGTTATTTCATTTTTTAAGCTTTTTTGTTTCTGATCTAATACCCAATCTAAGCCATTCATGCTTCCCGGCTCTCTTACAGTAGTAACGCCATGTGCCATCCAAAGTTTAAATACATAATCTGCATCAGCACCTTTATCGGCACCACCAATATGTCCGTGCATATCAATAAAGCCTGGTAATATGTACATCCCTTCGGCCCATAGTTCTTTGCCCCCAGGTTTTAGCTGAGGTCTGCGGTTGGTTTCTACAGGTAAACCTGGTGAGCCTACTGTTCTGATAGCAGTAATCCGATTATTTTCTACCACAATATCGGCCGGCCCCATAGGTGGCGCCCCCGTGCTATTTATAATGGTTACCCCTCTGATGATCAGTTGCGGATATGGTCCGTCTCCTTCCTTTCTGGGTTCTGCTTTTTTTACCGTTGGCCTGCCTCCTTGTGCAAATGCCATGGTAAACATGCATATACTACCTAATGCTAAACAAATTGCTTTCTTTGTTAAATTCATGTGTATATTTTTATTGATTACTTATAGGCAACCCCTGGTTTTATTTTCAAATTGTTAATATTCTGATCTAATACTTTTAATTGATCGGTAGCCTGTGTAGCTGTATAAGCGCTTCGTAAAGCTTTGTAAGCAGCAAATAAATAAGGGTTATACTCTAAAGCTTGATTTAAATTCTGAACATATTCTCCCTGATTGTTATCTGCTTTACTTAAAATGGCTTTCGTGAAAGCATAATCGGCTTTTGAAGGCATATCAGCTCCTTCTCTTTCTTTAGAAAAAGCTTGTTTTGCAGTTTCCGTATCACCTGATTTCACCAATAACCTCACCATTCTTAATTGATCCGCCCCACGTAAAGGTGCTTTTGTAGAAAGTACCATGTTGATGTACTCACTTGCTTTAGATTTATTTCCCTGAGCCAAATAAAACTCAGCCAAACGCATGTTATAATCGGTTCTAGAGTTATTTGAAGCCGCTAAAATTCGCTGGGCTTCATTAATGGTCTTGATGGCATCATCATATTTGCCTTGAATGGCCAAAGCATCAGCCAAGAGGTTACGGTATTCGTAGTTTTGAGGCTTTTTAGTTACCAAATCTCGCAATATCTGTACAGGTTCAGCATATCCTAGTTCTGCTTTTAACGAGGCCGAAAATGCATTTGCATCATCTATACGGTCTCTAAGATAAGTTGATACTGCCGCTCCGTTCTTAGCATATTCCAATCCCGCATCAATAGCTTCGGGGTAAAGTCCGTTGCTTTTGTACATTTCCCTTAATTGTCCGTTTACTCTGGCCAGTTCAGAATAATCTGTTTCCATCTTGTATGATTTTTGCAGATAGTCTGCCTGTTTCTGTATGGCCTCTGATTTTGCAATAAGGTTATTATCGTATTTTGCCTTAGTCAAATTAGCATAAGCGGCATAGATTGGCGCATAATTAGGGTCTATCTGCTCTGCTTTTTTTAACCATGCTTCAGCATCATCTAATTTTTTCTCTATTATATTGATACCTGAATAAGCCAGCATGGCAGGTAAATATTTTGCATCATAAGTCAATGCGGTGTCTAAATACTTTTTAGCCATATCTCGATCTTGCATACGGCTACGTTGGCTCAAATTAAGATAAACTTGTGCCCAGTTACTGGCCATGGCTTCTTTTTTACCATTTAAATAGGCTTGCTCTTTCTTAACCAATGCATCTATGAACTGGTACATCTCAGGATCTTTGGTAATCAAATCATTAGTGGTATTCATCGATTTAAAATCTAAAGGATGCACCTTTACAGGCTCAAAATATGCAGGATAAGTTTGGGCAAAATATTCGGACTCATTATTTTGGGAATAATAATCTAATGTACGTCCCTCTTTCATGGCTTTATAGTAATGCGCCCTGATGGCCCTATTCTCTGCATCAGTTAAAACACGTCCATGGAATAAGTGCACATATTCATGCAAAATTACATTACGTTCTAAATAAGCTCCACGTTCTACATATTCAATAGCCGCAGCTCCGCTCCCTACACCACGTATATCCATCCATTGACGGTTATCAAATGTGGTACTTGTGCGGAAATATGGCGAATTCATGGTTTCTGCCAAATCTTTATGCAATGGCGGTATCCTGAAAACATTATCGCCTTTGGTAAGGAAAGGGAAATATACAACCGATGTATAAAGCTGATTCCAGGCCATAGCTTTTACCATATCGCCCGAATAATAGCTCACATCTGGAAAAACCCGTTTAAAGTTCTCCATATCCTTTATTTTGGTTTGGTGCAAATGGTTGGTTATTGAATCATAAACCGATAAATAAGGGATACGTTTGGCTTTGATTACCGCTGATAGACCATTATGTGCCGGTCCGTAATGTTTTTTTCTTTTTAAGATTTCCCTAAAAATATGCTCGGCAGAATCAAGCCCTGCTTTACGATCCATATCATAAGCAACATGGAACAAAGAACCACGGTGCATTAAAGGTAAAACCGAATTAGGATATTTTGCCTGTATTTTTCTGGTATAGTCTAAAGCTTCTTTTAGCTTGTTTTGCTGAAAAAGCTCATCGGCCGGTTTCAGTTCTTTTCTTACCTGTTCATCTTCTGGTTGCGCATAATCTGCATAGGTAAGATTAGTGTGCCCATTACCCCAATGCCAATGGGTTTGAAAATGCAATGGGTTAACAGCTAAAGCCACTTCCCATTGAGCAGCCATGGCATTCAATAAAGTTGCATCAAACCTACGCCAAATCGCATAACCATAGCTAAATCTGGCATCGGCATTAAAAGGATCTATTGCTATAGATTTTAACAAGGGTGCTTCGGCCAATTGTGGTTTCTGGTCCCAAAAATAAACATCGGCTTCGAGCATTAAAGCAGCCGCATTTTTAGGATCGGCTGCTTCAACTTCTTTGGCTAAGCTCAATGCTTTTTTATAGTCTTTCTGCAACAATTTTATTCTGCCCAACATCAATTTCAGCTTGTTTGAATGATTGGTTTTAAGGGCATTTTCGCAAATCTGCGCAGCTTCTGGAAGTTTCCATGCCTGCATTTCTAAAAATGCTTTCAGTAAAACAGCCTTTTCTTTTTTCTTATTGGTGTTATATACTTGGTTTACATATTTTTCGGCCGATTTAAAATCGTTATTTAAAATGTAGTAATCAGCATATAACAACTTATAATCATCAGTTAAAGACTTTTGCTTCTTAATTTCAGTCAATACATTATCCCACAAACCCAACTCTAGCATGCGTTCCAGAACATGAGCCTTATCTTTGCTTGCAGGTAATGTATTAACCAAACCCATTTTAACCTGCTTAAGCTTTTCTAAAGCCTGTTTGGTGCTATCAGGCGATATAGTTTGCTGAGCATAGGTATTTCCTAAAGCTGTAATTGATAAAAGGCAGATAGATAAAATTGTTTTTTTCATAGCGGTTTATTTAGCTGGAGCTGCATTAATTTCTCTTAAAACATCGTCATACATTTTATCTGCATCTTTTTTGGTCTGTACCAACGATGGTTTATGAACGTACAACATATGTCCGGCCTCGTAATAAGTAAAATTCACATTTTTCTTTTGTTCCGGCCTTAAACCCATGGTACTAAAAGTATATTCTGCAGCAAAATATGGCGTTGCCAAGTCGTAATATCCGCATAATACCCAAACTTTTAAGTAAGGATTTCGTGACATTGCTTTTCTCAAATCTTCGGCTACATTGAGGTAACGATTTTGAACATTATTGTAATTCCATGGCGATACCCTGCCTCCCAAAATCTCATATGAAAGATCATTCTTAAATTTAAGTTCGGCTCTTACATAATGGTTTAAGGCCGCGCTATATGGTCCTGAAATGGTTCCATCGTTACTTGGATCAAACTCGGGCTGATCTCCCACATCATTGTAATCTCTTCCGGTATATCTACTGTCTAAACGGCCAACGGTTAATCCTTCCTTTCTACGCAACTCCTTATCATACTTTTGGATATTAATTCGCAGATTGGTCTGGCGGATATAATCTTTAGAAAGTCCGGTGTACCTGCTCAGTTTGTTGACAATAGTTTCATACTCATCAGCAGTTAAATCGCTGCCTTTCATCAATGCAATATTGTATTCTTGCAAAGCAAAATCTTCTACCTCTTTGAGCACTGCTTTTAATGGTTTTGACTGCAAATCTGCCGGTAATTTTTTATGGTACCATGAGGTAGCTGTATAAGTTGGCAAAAACAGCGGATAAGGCAAATCATTACCAATATCAAAACGGGCGGTTTGCATATTTAAAATGGAGCTGATCAACACGATGCCGTTTAAATAAAATTTGTATTTGCTCTGCAGGTAATCAGACAAGCCCGATGCCCTTGTGGTGCCATAGCTTTCGCCAGCTAAAAATTTAGGAGAATTCCATCTTTCATATTTGGTGCTATATAATCTGATGGCTTCTCCCATGCTTTGGATATCTTCTACATAACCGTAAAACTGCTTTTCATTTTCTCCTGTAACTGCTCTGCTGTATCCTGTACCAACTGGATCAATAAAAACCAGATCCGTTTTATCTAACCAGGTATATTCATTATCTACATAACTGTACGGAGGGGGCAACAAATCGCCATTATCGGTAAAAAGAACTCTTTTTGGTCCCATAATACCCATGTGCAACCATACCGATGATGAACCTGGCCCACCGTTAAACGTATAAGTTATAGGTCTTTTATTTTTATTGGCAACACCGTCTTTGGTATAGGCCGTAAAAAATATATTCGCTTTGGGCTTTCCATCTTCTGTTCTAAGTTGCAAATAGCCAGTTGTAGCAGTATAATTAATTACCTGGCCTTTTACGGTAATGCTATGTTTAGTAACAACCGGAGGAGGAATATTAGGTGAATTGGAAATAATTTCTCCGTTAGCATTTACCGGTAAAGGAGCCGGCGCATCTGCTTTGCTTGTTGAGGCTGTTTGAAAAGCAGAAGGCACCGGTTGTGCATTTCCTCTCCCCGGCTGTGCTGCAGCTTGCATGGCAAAAACTGATAATACAAATGCCATCACAATATGAGCAGTATTTTTTTGATAAGACATGGTCTTCATTAGTTAATTTCCTTTAAAGTTTTACCATAAAAAGCATCTGCATCTGCTTTCATTTGTTTTAGGGAAGGCATATGGATGTAAAGCATATGTCCAGCTTCGTAATAGGTGAAATCTACATTCTTTTGCTGCTCAGGACGTAAACCCATGTGGTTAATCACATACTTTGAAGCAAAATAAGGCGTAGCAAAATCATAATAACCACCTAAAACCCATACTTTCATAGAAGGATTTTGTGCCATCGCCTTACGCATATACTCAGCAACATTTAAATAAGAATTTTGAACGTTACTGTAATTCCATCTGCCCAAACCACCACCTAAAGTATAATAAGTCCAGTCGTTGGTATAATTGAGTTCTTTACCAAAATAGCTTAGAATCCCATGCGTATAAGGCCCTGATATGGTACCTGTGTTACTTGGATCATATTCATTCTGACTACCTGTATCATCGTAATCTCTTCCTGTAAAACGACTATCCAAGCGGCCTACGGTTCTGCCTTCCTGTCTCAGTAGCTCTTTATTGTACTGGGCCAGATTAATGCGCAGGTTGGTTTGTCTGATAAAATCCTCTGACAGCCCGGTATATTTACTTAAATTCTTCACCACATTATTGTACTCTGCTGCCGACATTCTATCGCCTTTCATCAATGCAGTGGTATATTCATTAATAGCATACTTTTCCACTTCGGCTGTCAATGTTTTGATATCTTTTGCCTGTAGTTCAGGACTTAGTTTTTTATAGTACCATGAAGTGGCCGCATAACTTGGCAAATACAAGGGATAAGGCAAATCATTGCCTATTACAAACTGTATGGTCTGGAAATTCAATACCGCAGAGATCAACATGATTCCGTTTACGTACATTTTAAAAGCATTTTGCAGGTACATGGATAATCCGGCAGCTCTTGTGGTGCCATAACTTTCGCCCGCTAAAAATTTAGGGGAACCCCATCTTTTATTTTGCGTGGTATAGAGTTTAATAAATTCTCCTACCGATTGTATGTCTTCATCGTAGCCATGGAACTCTTGTTTATCTACACCGTTTACCGCTCTGCTGAAACCTGTTCCTACGGGATCTATAAATACCAAATCTGATTGGTCTAGCCACGAATATTCGTTATTGGTATAGGAATATGGCGGTGTTAGGGCCTCTCCTTTTTCAGACATCACAATTCTTCTCGGACCTATAACGCCCATATGCAACCATAGGGAAGCCGAACCTGGGCCACCGTTAAAAGTATAGGTAATAGGTCTTTTGGTGAGGTCATCAACACCATCCTTGGTATAAGCGGTAAAGCCCATTTTTGCTCTTACTTTACCATCTTCTGATTTAATTTCCATGAAACCAGTTGTAGCTGTATAATTGATTACTTTACCATTTATGGTTACAGATGATCTGGTTGTTTTGGTTAATGCACCCTCTTTAGGTGCTTGATTTTCCAAAACCGCTGTATTATTAGCGGTTTTGGAAGCATCGTTCTTTTGCGACCATGCAAATTGTGAAGCAGAGAACGCGATCAGAAATATGAAAATCTTTTTCATTAATGTATCTCTTTTAAATTTTAAGGGCGAACATCCCAAAATACTCTAGCCATCATATCTGCACGGGCAGGTACGTTAGGGTTACTGTTTTTTTCATATTGAGGATAAACCAATGATCGTGGAATTTTATCATAAACCGCTACCGATATTGGCAGGGGAGTTAAAGCCGGATAGCCTGTTCTTCTCCAATCTGTCCATGGTTCCATGACCACTCCAAAATTTGCAGTGTATTTTTCATTGATGATCTGTTCTAATTTTTGCTGATCGGTACCTGTCAATGTGCCATTTGCGGTAATATATGCGGTAATATCTCCTGCACCTACGCCCGCATCTTGCATAGACGCCCTGATGCCATTCTCAAAAAAGGTCTGGGCACTGCCCGGTGCACCTAACATTAAAGCAGCTTCGGCACGAATAAAATTATACTCTGCAAAAGTTAATAATCTAGCAGGGGCATCGCCTCCCCAAGTAATACTTCCATCTCTTAACGAGCCATCAGATTCCATAGTAATGGTATTGATTGTAGCAGTACCTTTAAGAAAAGTATTCAGTCTCGAATAAGCAACAGAAGCAGCTTCTGTGGCATTTCCACCTTTATAAGTTGCCGGTGAAGAATTGTATGGAAAAGGAACAAAGTAAGCTACTCTACGTGGGTCTGACTTCGCATTCATCATGTTTACGATGGTTTTGTTAGGGAAGAACGCATTTTTAAACTGACCACCCTCAACGCTTGCATTAGGATTTTGACGACCTGCTGTTGATAAGAACGGCATAATGAAACTATCATCATTAGATTGCATAAATTCTGCTCCACTATTAATCAAATCATTAATCTTAGTAGCAGCATAGCTTGCATCTTTTGCAGTGTAGTGGAGAAATAAGCGTAATTTTAAAGTATTGCCAAAACGTGTCCATTGTTTTTTAAGAGTATTGTTCCAATCTTGACCAGGTTTAGCAGCATAAATGGTAGTATATTTGGTTGGAGATAAAACAGAAGTTGTTTTATTTACATCAGCAATACCTTCATCAATCAAACGAACCAAATCTTTGTAAATATCTTCTCCTTTATCAAATTTTGGTTTCAGATTATCCAAAAACTTTGTGGCTTCGGTATAAGGCACGTCACCCCATGCATCAACTGTTAATTGAAAGATATAAGCTTTTAGCAGTTTACCCACTCCGGCATAATGCGGACTATTTTGTTGATTCGACTTTTCTATCAGTTTATCAATATCGGCTAGGATACCAGCATAAATATTTGACCACTGGTTGTTTACATCAGAACTATTAATGTTATATCTCTCGTATTCTTTAAAAGTTTGAGAAATGTTAGTGGTATTACCCGTAAACTGTTGCGCCATTAATCCACTATAACGATAAAGATCACTCACACCTACATAACCTACACCTACGGTAATAGAAGGCAATAATTGTTCTATAGGTGCTTCCTGAATATTATTTGGGCTATCATTCACATCAAAGAACTTTTTGCATGATTGAGAAGAAACGCTTAGCAATGCTATTCCGGCACAGGCAATTATTTTATTTATTTTCATAACTTATGTTTTGAAATTTTAAATCAATTAATTAAAAAGAGGCTCTCAAGGTTGCTCCAAATACTTTAGAAACCGGTGTAATACCAAATTCTAAACCTCTGGCATTAGAAATACCTGTTAAATTCTGCTCAGGATCCAAGTGAGGGAAATTAGGTGCATAGGTCCACAGGTTCCTTCCATAAGCAGATAGTTGCAACCTGCTGATGAACTTTGTTTTTTCCAGTAATTTCTTTGGAAGGTCGTAAGTAAAGGTAACCTCTCTTAGTTTAAGGAAAGTGGCATCAAGTACATAACCTTCCCAAGCCACATACTTACCGCTTAAACCCCAATAATCCTGTGCAGAAACATAAGTAGTATTAGGTTGGCCATTTGCATATACGCCTTCAAATAAGTACGGTTTTGAAACTGATCCATCTGCATTAAAGCGGCTAAATTCTGCCGTTTCTTTGGCCACGCCATTGATTCTTAAATCGCCAATGGTACGCGACATTAGATCACCTTTATATCTAAAATCTAATAAGAATGATAATCCAAAAGCTTTGTATTTAAATGAGTTGGTTAAGCCCGCTGTAAATTTTGGGTTTGGATTTCCTACTGCAAACACATCATTGGTAGCTTGTGGCAAACCATTGCTTTTAATGATCATTCTGCCTTGGGCATCTCTAAGATACTTGTTAGAGTAAATAAGACCGTACTCCTGCCCTGTTACAGCTTGGATATTTGGCGAGGTAAAACCACCTAACGAAATCAACTCAACACCTGGAGCCAATTCTTTTACCACTGATTTAAATTTGGTAAAGTTTAAAGAAGCCTCCCATGAGAAATTGCTGTTTTTAATGGGCGTACCACTCAATAAAAACTCCACTCCTTTTGTAGAAAGCTTACCTGCATTTTGTATTTTAGAAGTAAAACCTGAAGAATAAGCTACGGGTACATTAAAAATCAGCTTTCTGGAATCTCTCTGGTAAACAGAAAAGTCTAAATTCAACCTGTTGTTAAGCATAGAAATGTCTGTTCCCAATTCTATTTCTCTTGTAAACTCAGGTAATAATTCAGGCTCACCTGCTCCGTTTGAATAAGTATAACCAGCTAAACCATTATAAGGGAAACTTACGCTGGTTGAGCTGAAGCCATCTGCAGAACCTGCTCTTGAATAATAAGTAGCTGTTTCATAAGGATTTGCTCCTTTACCTACCTCACCTCCATTTGCTCTGATTTTCAATGAATTTAACACATTACTACGTAAAGATGGGAATGCTTCTGTAGCTACAAAACTTACTGCAACCGCTGGATAAAATATAGACCTGTTTTTAGGGATAAGAGTTGAAGAGAAATCATTTCTCGCTTTTAAGTTTACGTTTAACCAAGATTTATACTGTACCGATAAATCACCAAATACACCCATCATACGAAGTTGTGTGTAATTATTCGATGGTGGCGCTAGTGTAGTAAAATTGTCTAGGTTTTTAAATCCTGCTACAACAATTTCAAGACCTGTTACAGATAAGTTATTGGAGTAATTAGAAATAATCTCATTACCTAAGGTAAAAGAAAGGTTAAAATCGCCATAAGTTTTATTACCGGTTAAAGTAAAATAACTGTTCAGGTTACGACGCATACTTCTCGATTGTAGTAAACCGCCTTTTCCGGCAGAACCCGTGTTTGCATTACTACGTACACCTTTGTCATCAAAACCTGCGTTCATCATAGAAAACACATCGGCGCCTACTTTCAGATCAGCCTGCAACCAGCTGGTAATGTCGTATTTAAGATTAATGTTTCCAAAGAAACGGTTTAGCTCTTCATTACGGGTAATATGTTCAATAGACCAATAAGGATTTTCTTCTGATGACGAATACCAGATCTGATCTCCTGCAGCATTAGTTATTGGTAAACCAGTCACATCATAACTGCGAGGCGCATAAATACCTCTCCATAATGGATTGGCTCCTTGGTTACCTGCCTGTGTTCTATCAGACATGCTGTTGATATAAGAAAACGAAGTACTCAATTTGAATTTGCTGGTAATATTAGCACCTGCATTTACTGAGAAATTGTTTCTGTTCATCTGATTACCCGGTACCAAAGCATCAGTAGTACTGTTGGCATACGAAATACGGTAATTGAATTTTTCGTTAGCTCCCGAGAAACTGATGGTATTGTCTAATCCGGTTGAATTTTGAAGAATGTCTCTCACGTTATCTGGATAAGCCTGTAAAGGTACGGTCTGACCTAAAATATTTTTTACAGGCTGACCAGCAATTTTTGGTCCCCATGAAGTAGAACGGGCAACCCATTTGTTAGGATCCAATGGATCTCCCGAATAAATACCATTTATACCTTGTCCGTATTCATTCTGATACTCCGGAAAAATATTGATAGACCCGATATTGATACTTGAAGTTAACGACACCTGAGATTTTGTTCCACCCTTACCTTTTTTGGTGGTAATTAGAATTACACCAGAAGCAGCTCTTGAACCATAAAGTACGGTAGCGGCAGCTCCCTTAAGTACACTGATGTTCTCAATGTCTTCGGGATTAATATCAGATACCCTGTTAGAAGTTGATGCGCCCTGGTTTACACTGTTGCCACCTCCACTGTTATCTATCGGAACACCGTCAATCACATACAATGGCTGGTTACTTCTCGTAAAAGACGAAAAACCACGTATGGTAATGTTAGAACTGTTAAATGCGCCTCCCGAACCCGAAACCTGTACACCAGCTACTTTTCCAGCTAAGGCATTAGAAACATCAGGCGTTGGCGCATCCGTTAATTTTTCTGCCGATACCGTTCCCACTCCATAACCCAAAGTCTTTTTATCTCTCTGGATACCGAATGAAGTGATTACCACATCTGCAAGTTGTTGTACATTCTCTCCTATCTCTATCTTATAGGTTGAGCTACTGGTAACCGGTACTTTTTCGGTAATATAACCGATAAAAGAAACCACTAAAATAGATCCCGGTGGTACAGCTAATGAAAACGCACCTTTTGGATCGGTTACCGTTCCGATTTTGGTTCCTTCTACCACAACCGAAACCCCTGGAATTGGAAGCTTATCGGATTTACCGATCACGGTTCCACTAATTTTCTTATCCTGCGCCAGTGCTTGATAGCAAGCAGAAAACAGCACAAAAAAAACAAGTAAGATTTTTTTCATAATTATTGATTTTGTTTTAGTTGGTTAGGTTAGCTTATCACTTAATGTGCATCTAAAGTGTCTGCTTGAAACAAATGTATAAGAGGAAAACCAAAAACCGATGTGGTATAATTATCACTTGATAATCAAAAATTGTCCTGTTATAAAAGACCCAAAAAAGGCCGTAAAAGCGTTTAATCAACGTTTACGGCCTTTTCATTCAAAAATTATCCAAAGATTTTAAATGATCAGTTCTAATCCATAACTTTTCGTAAAGGGAAAGATGATGGCTTTACCTTGTATAAGGTTATATATTCTTTGGGTACCATACCTGTGATTTTTTTGAATACTCTGTTAAACGTTATGATACTGTTAAAACCTGTATCATAGGCGATTTCTGAGATGCTGTTGTACCTTGCGCTCAATATCCTCTTGCATGCCTCATTAACTCTTATCTCGTTTAAAAAAGCAAGATAGGTTTTACGGGTATGCTTTTTAAAATACTTACAGAATGCATGCGGTGTAATACAGGCCACTTCTGCTATCTTTTCTAAGGTAATAGGCTCTGCATAATGCCTTAAGGTGTACTGATAAACTTCGTTCATCCTAAAATGATCTTTATTATCTGTTGCATGCTCAACCAGTCCGGTTGCCAGAGATTTAAAATCGTTAGTGTTTACGCTGGCATATTGAAGAATATTGATCAAAGACATCAGCCTTAATAAACCCGCATTATTTTTAGCTTCAATTATACAACCAGAAACATAACTTTTATTTCCCTTCAATAGTTGCAATCCGGCCGAATCCTGATTTAAAAAGCTTCTTATTTCAATCATTTCGGGTAGGCTCAGCAAGTTTGAAAGCCGCTCAAGATCAAAGAAAATATGAATGGCATGGATACGATTAGGTAAAAGATTCTGGTAATCTTCTTCTTTTGAAAGAAAAACATGGGGTACATTGGGTGATATAAAATAAATATCACCAACTTTTAACGGTTGCATATAATTTCCAATTACAGCCGTACCCTCTCCCTTTAAAATAAGGGTAATCTGGTATTCTTTGTGCTTATGAAAGTGCTTATAAAAGAACGGAAGCACATCTTCCTGTATTACAATTGAAAAATCATTTGTATCAGGAACAGTAAATTCTAATGCTTTAGACATAATTTTACATCTCTATCTTTCAACAAATAAGATTAGTTATCAAAAAGATCAGTCATATCTATCCGGTTAAGCGATATGATCGAAAGGACAATAAGTACCTATAATTTTGCTACATTGAATATGTTCAACTCAGGTTATTAGGTATCTTATCCTTTTTTGTAAAATGTAAAATTGTTTTTTAATCTGGTGGTTGGTTAATCTTATCATAATTTTTAAGTTTAGTTGCACTTCTAAGCCATAGCAAATCAACAGCTTGTTCTGCTAACAAGCTTTCAATTTTGAGAAGCGTTATTTCAAATGAATTTTCCTTGGCATGCACTTCCAAGAATTAAATGATAAGCGTTTCTACCTTATAGAAATTTACCTCTTCCAACTCAATAAACGAATATAGTTAACGGTTTTTAGTTTTTCAACTTCGTTACTGTAACAAATTTAACAAATATTAACAAATTTTATTTCAATAAAAAAGAATTAACAAAATAAAATTCCAGATCATTATCAAAATATTTTAAAGAAGATTGTAATAAATTGGTAAATCATGCTGTTTAGAAAGCTTCTGAATGCTAAACCCATTAGAAAATTGTAAATTTGCCCCGCAATGATAAAATTTAAATTAGAAGGCGAATTTATTCATTTAATCGCTTTGCTTAAAGCATCTGCATTGGTTCAAAGTGGCGGAGAAGCTCAGGCCGTTGTAGAAGAAGGCCTGGTTAAATACAATGGTGCAGTTGATTATCGGAAAAGGCTTAAGGTACGTCTTGGAGATAAGATTGAGTTTATGGGAAAAACAGTAATTATTGAATAATGGAACCTATAAAAAGTGCCGACCATTTTATTTATTTTGAAAGTGGGCTCAGTCCTCTCAAACATTTGCTTAAACAAAAGAACTACAGTAAGATTTTTGTTTTTGCAGATACGCATACTGCCGAGCTGTGCATACCTGCTTTTAGGGAAATGGCAGATGATCTGGATCATTTTGATATTATTGAAACCGATTCTGGAGAGGAAAATAAGAATATAGATTTCTGCATTGGGATCTGGAAAACCCTATTGGATTTTGAAGCCGACCGCAAAAGTTTAATGATTAATCTGGGTGGTGGTGTAATTACTGATATGGGCGGTTTTGTAGCTTCTACTTATAAAAGAGGCATAGACTTTATCAATATTCCTACAACACTTCTATCGCAAGTTGATGCTTCTGTTGGTGGTAAAACGGGTATAGATATAGACAACGTAAAAAACATGGTGGGTACATTTGCTCTTCCGCAAGCTGTATTTATCGAAAACAGGTTTCTGGAAACCCTGCCACAACGTGAGCTGCTTTCTGGTTTTGCAGAAATGATCAAACATGGATTAATTGCCGATGCCGGATATTACCATGCTTTAAAAAACTGCGATTATAAGCAAATATCTGCTCAGCTTATTTACCACTCTATACAAATAAAGAATGAGGTTGTAACGCAGGATCCTTTTGAAAAAGGCTTACGTAAGATCTTGAATTTTGGGCATACCATTGGCCATGCTGTTGAAAGTTATTCATTAGAGAACGATAAAGTTTCTTTAACGCATGGTGAAGCCATTGCTATTGGTATGATATGTGAAACTTATTTATCTGTTAAATATTGTTCATTATCCGATTCAGATTTCAACGATATTTGCCAATATATTTTATCCGTTTATCCTAAATACCACATTGCAGAAAAGAGCTTTAATGCATTAATTAGCCTGATGCAAAGCGATAAGAAGAATGAAGAGGGACAAATCCTGTTTTCATTACTTGAAAACATTGGCAACTGTGCTTTCAACCATAAAGTTCACAAAGATGATATTATTAACAGCTTAACCTTTTACAATAATTTATAAGATGAAATTTACCGGAAGCGACATTTCTGTTGGCGCCCTGTTTGGTTTTGTAATTGTGCTAACACTGGTAGAAATGTACTTTAGTTACACACACGACAGAAAGCTTTATACCAAAAGAGATACCTGGACCAATGTTTATTTAATGCTTTGTGCAGTGGTAATTAACCTCGGTATGAAGTTCGCCACATTCTTTTTATTAGATTATTGCTATCAGTTTAGGTTTTTTGAGATTAGCAATGTATGGCTGTATTGGATAGTTCTGGTTCTGGCGCAAGATTTCTTATACTGGTTTTTACATACTGTTGGTCATTATGTACGCTTTTTCTGGGCTATGCACGTTACCCATCATTCATCAGAACATTTTAACCTTACAACCGGGTTCAGATCAACCGTATTTGAGCCTTTATACCGTGTATTCTTTTATCTGCCTTTGGCTTTTATGGGTTTTACTGCATTAGATATTTTATTTGCTTACCTGGTTACCCAAATCTATGGAAATTTAGTCCATACCCGAACAGTGGGTAAACTACATCCATGGTTTGAATACATCTTTGTCACTCCATCACACCATCGTGTACATCATGCGTGTAATGTACGTTATTTAGATAAAAACATGGGAATGGTACTTATTTTATGGGATAGAATGTTTGGCACATTTCAGGAAGAAATACCTGAAGACGAAATAAAATATGGATTAACCACACAACCTACCGACACGGGCCCTGTCAACATTATTTTTCATGAATTTATTGCTTTAAAAAATGACATCAAAAAAGCACCTAAATTTACAGATAAGATTAAATATATCTTTAATCCTCCGGGCTGGAGCCATGATGGCAGTACAAAAATTGCAAAGATCATGCAGCAAGAGTTAAAAGAAAACGAAGCTAAAACTAACACTATTGGCAGCAGCCTTAAAGTAGGTTAGGCTTTTACCACTTGCAGATACTTCATAAAAAAAACCTGACGAATAATCGTCAGGTTTTTTGTTATAATATATTAAAAAAAGAAAATTAATTGATAATCATTCTGTTTGGGGCACCACCTTGTCCTCCTCTGTTATTGTTATTTCTCATACGCTTCATCATGGCTTCCATTTTCTGCTGATATTGTTCAGGAGTAATTACAACAGCTTTTTTAGGCAGATTTACATCTTTATTACTTACGCCTCTAAATTCAATACTCTTGGCAACAGTGCCTCCACCTTTATTTTCAATAGCCAGTACCACGCCTTCAGTCCACATATTTGGATTTGGAGAAAAATTAAAGCCCAAATCATTGGTGTACCAAAGCACAGTTTCATCAATTATGTCTTTTTCCATATCTAAGATCTTTGCTTTTCTGGTGCTCTTAATGGTAACCTTATTGCAGTTAAAGTTTAAGATTTTTTTAGTCTCATCAGATTTAATGATCTCTACGGCTGGAGGGCCTGGTAAAAACTGAACAACTCCACTATTGGCATTTTCATTTCCCTGACGATTGCCCCCTCCGCCAAAACCGCCTACAGGACTTACGTCAACGGTTAATTTAGCAGGGATAGCAAAAGTTGTATCGTTTAAATCAACAACCCCAAATACTTTCTGATCTGCAAAAGAATAATAATAATCTCTGTTACTACCACCACCAAAACGCATCATCATCCTACCCATGTTCATTCTGCCGCCACCGTTACTATCTTCGTTTTCCTCTACTGGCATATAACTTGCATTTGTAGCATTAAACAATAGCTCATAATTTGCTTTAATAGATTTAGGCATACGGGCTTTCATCTCATCGCTAAGAGGAAAACCGCTGGCTGCTGCCATTGCTGCCGGGTCTATTTGAGTTTCGTACTGAATAGCTCCCGATTTTTTCTGTGCATGCACATTAAATGTAATTGCAGCAACACCTAATAAGGCAATAAATAATTTTTTCATTTTAAAATAAGATATATTTCTGAGATTCAAATTTAAGTTACATTATAGACCCTATTTGTTAAAAAAGGTTAAATACATTTTTTTATGTATCCTTTATTTTACGATATCAGTAAGGTGTGCTTTCTAACCACCCATGCGCAAGCACATCGGCAAGATGCATGGTTTTTAATGGAAGATTTTTCTTTTTAATGTATCCATCAATATGCATAAGACATGATAAGTCTGTAGAAATCATATAATCGGCCCCCATTTCTAAGGCGTTATTCACTTTTTGTTCGGCCATTGCCGATGAAATAGAATCAAATTTAACTGCAAAAGTACCTCCAAATCCACAGCACATATCGGTATCTTTCATTTCTGACATTTCCAGGCCATGTACTTTTTCTAAAAGCTTACGGGGTTCTTCTTTAATTTTGCATTCTCTTAAAGCACTGCATGAATCATGGTAAACGGCTTTACCTTCTAACTCTGCGCCAAAATAATCTTTCTTTACAACATTAACCAAAAAATCAGAAAGCTCGTAAATATGCGACTGGATGTTACGGCATTTATTGTGTACCATAGAATTGGTAAACAAATCATTAAATCCATTTTTTACCATGCCTACACATGAAGCCGAGGGCGAAACAATATATTTCTGTTCAGAAAAATCCGTTAAAAATTTACTTCCGATTTCTTTAGCTTGTTCCCAATATCCGGCATTGTATGAAGGTTGCCCGCAGCAGGTTTGTTTAGAATTATAACTAACCTCGCAACCTGCTTTCTCCAGAATTTTTATTGTGTTGAATGCTGTTTGCGGATAGATCTGATCTACAAAACAAGGTATAAATAATTCTACTTTCATGCGCTCTTTAAATAATATAACTAAGCGTTCTTAGGCTCTACTTTTTTAACAAACACCAAAAATACTAATCCTAAAACAAAAAATAAGGCCAATGCAATTACAGAATTACGCATACTTTGCGTAAGTTCTTCTATGTAACCAAAGCTGAACAATCCAAAAACCAGTGCAACCTTCTCTGTTACATCATAAAAGCTAAAGAAAGAGGTATGATCAGGGCTATCTTGCGGTAAAAACTTTGAATAAGTTGAACGAGATAGAGATTGTATACCTCCCATAATCATTCCTATTACGCCTGCAAGCGCATAAAATTGCATCTCAGTATGCAAATAATATGCTGCAATGCAACAACCTATCCATATAGCTACCACACCTATTAAAACATTGATATTACCAAATTTCTTTGTAGATAAATATGACATTAGCATAGCGCCAGGTATGGCAACAATCTGCAATATTAAAATCGTAGCAATCAGCTTTTCTGTAGGTAACTGTAATTCTTTTTCACCAAAAATAGTCGCAACCAGCATTACGGTCTGTACCCCCATAGAATAGAAAAAGAATGCAAACAAAAAGCGTTTCAGGTATTTCATCTGCTTAAGCTGACGCCATACTTTGTTCAGTTCTTTAAAACCGCTTGTCATGATGTTTTTCTTTTCTTCCTGATAGTTCGGACTTCCTTTAGGTAGGTTTTTAAAAGGTATCTGCGCAAACAATATCCACCATATACCTACCATTAAAAAAGATAACCTGGCAGGAACAGATGGATCTTCTATACCAAACCAATCGCGTTTAAATACAAATACAAAGCAAATTATCTGCAAAATAATACTGCCCACATAGCCGTAGGTAAAACCTTTGGCACTTACACTGTCTTGTTTATCAACGGTAGCGATTTCGGGTAGGTAGGAATTGTAAAAAACCAAGCTCCCCCAAAAACCTATTGCCGCCAGTACAAACATAATTACGCTAAAATTTAATGTATTAATACCTTTGACTTCGTTTACTTCAAAAAAGAACAGTCCGCAACAGGCCAAGGCACCCAAATAGGTAAACATTTTCATGAATATCTTTTTGTTTCCGCGTGTATCGGCAATTGATGATAGAATAGGTGAGATAATGGCTATTACCAAAAAAGCAAAAGCCATGGCATAACTGTAAAGTGCAGAATTAACAAATTTCTTACCAAAGAAGGTTACATAATCTATGGTAGCCGGATCTTTATCCGAAGTAACTGCGGTATAATAAGCCGGAAAAATAGTTGAAGTAATCACTAAATTATAGGCTGAGTTGGCCCAATCAAAGAATGCCCATGAACGGACAACTTTCTTATCGTTTCTTTGTTGCATTATCTAATTATGCGTAAATAATCTGTAGGTTTATTATTTTCAAAAATCGTAAAATTTTCAATTTGTGGAAGCTATGATTTTTAATTCAGAATTTCTTCTAATCTAATCACAAATAATATTTTTTACCATCACTCTTGATCTTACCGGCATCCATCAATTCTCTAATTCGCTCTAGCCTGACATGTTCGTTACCTGCTGTAATTTCCTGCATTAAATCGGATAAAGTATAGCTGCTTTTTTGCAGTAGTTGCATAATTTCAAAATCAATCTCATCAATGATTTCATTTATATCCTTGTTTTTTCGCTCGGCAATACATACATCGCAGACACCGCATTTGGTAGTAACCTGCTCACCAAAGTAATGTTGTAACTGAAGACTTCTACAATAGGTTTTTTGGGTGTAGGCTATAACTGCACTAATTTGCTCTTCTAATACCTGATGTCTTAATTTAATGTGCTTCACATCAATATCTAAGTGCAGATGATCAACTCTGGGCACCAAAAATTGCAATTGGGGCTGATCTGTTTGTGGCAGATAAGAGACTATTTCATGTTCCTGCAACTTATGTAAATAGGCTACAACCTGATTGTATGAAAATTTAAGACGGTTGGCCAAGTCATTCTCATTAATTTTAACATACTGATCAAAAGCACCGCCATAAGAACGTTGGATAGTTTTAATGAACAAGTCATAACCGGGATTTTCTATCTGAAAACGGTAAACATCTTCATGGCTTACTGCAAACATTAAACGTGAGGGCACATAGGCAGCATCAGAAACGCTGATATAACCATCTCGTTCTAAAAACTTTAAAGCAATCATGGTTTTCGCAACTGCAATTCCAGATCTTTTGCAAAAAGAAGCTAAATCAAAATTTAAGGTAAGTCCCTCGCCCGCCCCATAAGCAATCTGAAAAAAGCTGCCCAAGAAATGATACACCCGCTTAATCTCATCTATTGTAGGAAAACTGTCGGCATATCGGGCTTTGAGCATTGACCGGTCTGCTTCATTAGTTAGTAATACTGCATAAGCTTTCTTTTCATCTCTGCCTGCACGTCCCGCTTCCTGATAATAAGCTTCTAAACTTTCGGGCAGATCAAGGTGGATCACAAAACGCACATCGGCCTTATCTATACCCATACCAAAAGCATTGGTGGCTACCATTAGCCGCATTTTATTGTTCTTCCAGTCTTCCTGCTTTTTAAATCGAATATCCTTATCTAAACCTGCGTGATAATAATCAGCTGCAATATGGTTACGATTTAAAAATGAAGCAACCTCAATAGTCTCTCTTCTGTTTCTTACATAAATTAATCCGGTTCCCGCTACATTTTTAATCACCTCAAGTAGTTTCTTATACTTGTCTTCCAGATTAAAAACTACGTAACCTAAGTTTTTACGGGCAAAACTTTTTACAAAAACTTTAGCCGATTTAAGCGCTAGGCGCTCTATAATATCTTCTCTTACACGTGGAGTTGCCGTGGCGGTTAAAGCCAGTACCGTAACCTCTGGGTGAATAGCTCGCAGCTCTGCAATACGTAAATAAGGTGGTCTAAAATCATAGCCCCATTGCGAAATGCAGTGCGCTTCATCAACAGCAATGAGATTTACGTTCATGTAAGAAATCCGTTTTCTTACCAGATCAGACAACAAACGCTCGGGTGATAAATACAAAAATTTTATATTGCCATATATGCAGTTGTCTAACAGAATATCAATTTCGCGTTTGCCCATCCCCCCGTAAATAGCCGCTGCATTTATACCTTTTTGCTTCAAATTCTCTACCTGATCTTTCATTAAAGCAACCAAGGGCGAGATTACGATACAAATCCCTTCTTTTAATAAAGCCGGTACTTGAAAACAAACAGACTTGCCCCCACCTGTTGGCAGTAAGGCCAATGTATCATTACCATTTAAAACAGACGATATGATTTCCTGCTGCAAAGGCCTGAAACTATCATGCCCCCAGTATCTCTTTAAAATTTCTATAGCGGTCATAAAATGGCAAAGTCAAAACTATAAAAACGAACTGATATTATTAAATTGCGTGATATTTTCTATTTTGCTTGTATCATGAATAAAAAGATTTTAATCTCTGCCTGCCTCATAGGCTTTTCTGCAGCTTTTGCACAAGATAAAAAAGAGACCTTAAAATGGGAGGTTGAAAAGTATAAAGGCCCAACCAAAACCTTCTCCATTACCACAAATGAAGGGACGTGGATGAATTTAGATGTAAGCCCCGACGGTAAAGAAATCGTTTTTGACCTCTTAGGAGATATTTATGTAATGCCCATTACTGGTGGTAAAGCCAAATTACTGAGTGGTGGTATTGCTTATGAAGTTCAACCCCGTTTTAGTCCCAACGGAAAGTACATTTCATATACCAGCGATAAAGGTGGTGGTGATAACATTTGGATTATGGACCGTCAGGGCGGTAACAAAAGACAAATAACCAAAGAAAGTTTCCGCCTATTGAATAATGCCACCTGGATGCCTAATAGTGAATATATTATTGCCCGTAAGCATTTTACCGCATCACGTTCATTAGGATCAGGCGAAATGTGGATGTATAACATTAACGGTGGTGATGGAGTACAGCTGACCAAACGCAAAAATGAACAACAGGATGCCGGGGAACCGAATGTTTCTCCAGATGGCAGGTTTTTATATTTCAGCGAAGACGTATCTCCGGGCCCAATTTTTCAATACAGTAAAGATCCTAATGGTTTAATTTATGCTATCAGACAATTAGATTTAATAACAGGCAGATTAACCAATTTCATAACCGAACAGGGCGGTTCTGCAAGACCCCAGACCTCTCCCGATGGTAAGTACATTGCTTATGTTAAACGTGTACGTTTAAAAAGCGTACTTTATATCCAAAACTTAAAAACTGGCGAAGAATGGCCTTTGTATGATGATTTATCAAAAGATCAGCAGGAAACATGGGCTATTTTTGGAGTATATCCTAATTTTGCCTGGACCCCTGATTCTAAAAAGATTATTTTTTATGCCAAAGGTAAAATCAAACAGATTGAATTAAGCAATTTAACCGTAACCGAAATCCCTTTTGAAGTAACCAGTGACCAAACAGTACAAGATGCTCTACACTTTGAACAGAGTGTTTTCTCAACAGATTTTACCGTAAAAATGATCAGGCAACTGACCACTTCTCCTGATGGAAAAATGGTTGTTTTTAATGCCGCAGGTTACCTTTATAAAAAAGAGCTTCCTAACGGAGCACCTGAAAGATTAACCAATGGTTTAGATTTTGAGTTTGAACCTGAGTTTAGCCCTGATGGAAAGTATGTAATTTATACTACTTGGAGTGATGAATTTAAGGGAGCTATTAAACGTACCGACCTTAAAACCGGCAAAACCATTACACTTACAGATGAAAAAGGTTATTACTACTCTCCTGTTTATTCTAACAAGGGCGATAAAATTGTGTTTAGAAAAGGCGTAGGAAATGAAGTTTTAGGCCTCACTTACGGTAAGAACACAGGTATATTTATTATGCCAGCCAATGGAGGCAGCAAAACGTTGATCAGTGAAAATGGTATCAAACCGATGTTTAACCAAGATGATACCCGCATCTATTTCCAAGGATATGAAAGTGGCAAAAAAGCTTTCAAAAGCATGGATCTGAACGGAGGGAATGAAAGAACACATTATACTTCACAGTACGCCACGCAGTTTTTACCAAGTCCTGATGGAAAATGGATGGCATTTACTGAATTGTTCAATGCCTATGTTACGCCTCTGATCACTGCCGGAACCGCACAGGATCTTTCTGCCGGAAACAAATCTATCCCCTTAACCAGAGTTACTAAAGATGCTGGAACCTACCTACATTGGTCTGCTGATAGCAAAAAATTGTTGTGGACATTAGGAGAGCAATATTTTAGCCGTGAAATTAAAAACACTTTCAGTTTTGTGGAAGGTGCACCTAAAAACTTACCTGAACCTGATAGCACAGGAATTTCAATTGGTTTAAAATTAAAAAGCGATCTGCCAACTGGTCTTATTGCTTTAAAAGGTGCCCGTATTATTACCATGAAAGGCGATCAGGTGATTGAAGAAGGAACTATTTTAATAGAAAACAATAAAATTAAAGCTGTAGGCAAAGCAGAAGAAGTTACCATACCTGCCGAAACCAAAGTAGTGGATGTTACCGGAAAAACCATTATGCCAGGTATGATAGACGTACATGCTCATCTGCGTACCAGTCCAGACGGTATCAGTCCGCAACAGGATTGGTCTTATCTGGCTAATCTGAGCTTTGGCGTTACCACATCTCATGATCCTTCAAGCAATACCGAAATGGTATTTAGTCAAAGTGAAATGCTAAAAGCAGGACGTATGGTGGGGCCGAGATTATATTCTACCGGATCTATTTTATATGGTGCAGATGGCGATTTTAAAGTTGTAATCAACAGTTTAGACGATGCTTTATCACATTTGAGAAGATTAAAAGCAGTCGGTGCTTTTTCTGTAAAATCATACAATCAACCTCGCCGCGATCAGCGTCAGCAGATCATAGAAGCTGCACGACAGCTAAAAATGGAAGTTGTGCCCGAAGGTGGTTCTACATTTTTCCATAATATGAGTATGATTGCCGACGGACATACAGGTATAGAACACAGCATTCCCATTGCACCTGTATATAAAGATGTAACCTCATTCTGGAACCATACCAATGTGGCTTATACGCCTACCTTAATTGTAGCTTATGGCGGCCAGTGGGGCGAAAATTACTGGTACGACCGAACAAATGTATGGGAGAATGAACGTTTATTAAACTTTACGCCGCGCTCTATCATAGATTCAAGATCACGAAGAAGAACAACTTCTGAATATGGAGATTATGGGCATATAGAGGTTGCTAAAACCGTTAAGCAGATTGCCGATGGCGGAACAAAAATTAATCTGGGTGCACATGGACAAATTCAAGGTTTAGGTGCGCACTGGGAATTGTGGATGATGGTACAAGGCGGAATGGAGCCTTTACAAGCTATAAAAGCTGCTACATTAAATGGAGCTGCTTATCTGGGTATGAGCAAAGAATTAGGCTCTCTTGAAACCGGTAAGCTGGCAGATTTGATCATAATGGATGAAAACCCTTTAGAAGACATCAGGAATTCTGAAAAAATCAAATACGTGATGATCAATGGCCGCCTCTACGACAGCATGACCATGAACGAAACCATCAGCCGTGAAAAATTAAGGCCTAAATTATGGTTTGAAATGGATAAAGGTGTAGCTTTCTCTATTCCTAATAAAAATGCAGAAACATGGACTTTTACAGTTCCACACTGCGATTAAAAAAAGAGCTGTTTAAATATAGATACTACAAAATCACAGTTGTTTGGTATTCTTTAAAGAAACGGCCGGGTAAGTTAACTTATTCGTCCGTTTTTATTATTTTTTATCCAAATTACCTTTTTGTATCGATGTGTTCCAAGCGAAACCTGAAACAAAGAAATATTAAAACCATGTTTCGAATTTTGAATATCTGAACAGTTTCTTATTTTAAATATACTCAAGAAATAAAAGACATAATAACTTGATTAACAGTAATATAAACAATTTAACATTTTCAAAAACATTCGTATATTTGAGAGTTATGCGTCAGCAAGCGTAATGAATAACCAAAAACCAACAAATTAACGATATGAAAAAAATATTATTTTCACTAATCATTTCTTTAGCTTCTATCACATCTTTTGCTCAAAATACTTTATTAGCACCTGTACAAAATGTTTCTACTGACACTAACGTTGTCTTTAGACTTTTTTCGACAAGGAATATGTACACGTTTATCAAACTGAACACCAGGAACGGAAAAATGTGGCAAGTTCAATGGGGAACTGAGAGTAAATATCAGTTTGAAGAGACATTGTCTATCATTTCTCGTGTAGATAAAGAAGAGGAAAAGAATGGTAGATTTTTTCTATATCCGACAACCAACATTTACAATTTCGTCCTGCTTGACCAAGTAGACGGCAGAGTATGGCAGGTTCAATGGTCAACTAAACCTGAAGACAGATTGGTAGAAAGAATCAATTAATTAAGACACGTCATTATCAAGATAACTTTGCTTAGAATTGCCGTACGCATAACAACAGGTTTAAGATAAACCTCGAGCGAAGTGCCAACACTAGAATTCGAAATTATTTATTTAGATTAGTGCTGTAGGTAGTTAGTGCCAATATTTGGCTCAACTTAAACCTACAAAACGTTGTGCAATATTTAACATTAGACATCGTTACATAAATTTGCATATCTTAAATAACATTGTTAAATTTGAACGACAATTTAACAATGAGTAAAAATGAAACTTGAGAAGCCACCAAAATGTGAATTAAACATTGAATACCTCCAGAAAATTTGGAAAGGTGAATTCAGAGATTTTATAGTTAAATCAGACGAGAAGTATTTTTACTGGGATGATATTAAATATAAAAAAGATGTGCCATTCGAATCTCAAAATGATAATTGGATATTTATTAAAACATATAGAACTTCTAAATATGAAAAATTAACTTTCGGAAGTTATACATTTAATTATTTTCTTTCTGAATATATTTCTAAGAATTTACATGACTTTGATTTGAAGCTAATGGGTGGTTTACAGCAAAACCCTATTCTTCCATTAGATAGAATTGAATTTTTTAAAAATTCATTGTTAGAAGAAGCAGTTGCTTCTTCTCAGGTTGAAGGTGCTGCAACAACTACCGAAGTAGCGAGAGATATGCTTAAATCCGGAAGAAATCCAAGAAATGAATCTGAACAAATGATATTCAATAATTTAAGAGCAATTGAATATATTAGTGAATTCGTAAATAGCAAGATTGATTTTAAAATCATAATAGAATTACATAAAATCATGACTGCAAATACAGATGCAGAAAAATATTCCGGTGATTTTAGAGATGGAGAAGTATATGTTACAGATCATGTAGATGGTGAAATTGCTCATATTCCACCTGACTGGAAAGAGGTCAAACCTTTAATGGGGGAATTATGCGAGTTCATTAATGATGATGAAAAGTTTATTCATCCAATAATTAAAGCATCTATTATACATTTTATGATTGGATTTATTCATCCATTTAAAGATGGTAATGGCAGAACTGCAAGAGCTTTATTTTATTGGTATTTATTAAAAAAAGGATATTCTTTAGTTAAGAATATCTCAATTTCTAGAGTTATACTTGAATCTAGAACTCAATATGACAAAGCGTTTTTAAAGACAGAATATGATGAAAATGATTTAAATTATTTCATTACATATTCAATAAAAAATATACGAATAGCTTTTGAAAAATTAATACAATATCGAGATAAAAAACTTGAAGAAAGAAAAAAAGCTAATCTTGTTTCTTATGAATTACTTTCAAAAGGTTTAAATAAAAGACAAGCTGATTTAATAGGCTTTTTATATCTAAAAGATAAAAATAATGTTACTTTGAGTTCATACGTTGAAAAACATGAAATTGTAAGACAAACAGCAAGTAGAGATTTAAATGAACTGATTAAACTAGGATTAATAGTTGAGGATAAATCTTCCAAACCTTTTAAGTATTCTATACATAGCAAAAAAGCAATTTCCGAATTTATTAAATAAACATCGCACAACAAGGTATTGTCAAAACGTTGGCAGTAATATTAGAAAAAATTCATGAATGAAGAATCTACTTATTTCGAAATAACAGAAAACGGAGATTTTATCCGAATCGACTTAATTGGTTTAAATTATCCAAATGCGGAATTAGATTGGGATAGAAATTGGATAAGAGGAATTGTTAAGGTAAAAGCTGGAGCGTTTTCTGGTGAATTTAAAGCAGAGTTTATGACAGTTGATTTCATGAGTTTCAAAAACGAATTAGCTAAACTTTATAACAAGCTCAACGGGATTGCAACATTTCATACTTTAGAAAGGCAAGTTGAAATAAAAATTGTTGGAGATGGAATTGGACATCTAAATGCTGAATGCGTTGTAACGGATAACGCCGTAATTGGAAATACACTAGAATTTGAAGTTAGTTTTGACCAAACTCATATTCCAAAAATATTAAACCAACTGGAAAAAATTGTAAATAAGTTTCCGAAAATTGGTGAACTAAAATAATAACACTACTGTCAGCAGCCTTTATGCGACACTTTATGAAATATATAAATTTCAATCAAATATTCTGCGCAATAACATAACCACTGGCCCATGCCCATTGAAAATTATATCCGCCTAACCAGCCCGTAACATCAACACATTCGCCCCCAAAGTAACATCCGGGAAGCTTTTTGCTTTCCAATGTTTTAGACGAAAGTTCATGGGTATCAATACCACCTCGCATTACCTCGGCTTTATCATAACCTTTATCACCTGCAGGTTTAACTTTAAAATAATGAATGGTTTGTTCTAACTGTTGCATATCTGCTTTGCTCAAATCGGCAATGGTTTTATGCAAGGGCAGGAATTTTTCTAAAGCCTCTACAAACTTCCGGGTATAAAACTGATGTAAAAAAGTAGAAAGTTGAATTTTTCCGTTTGTACTTCTATCGCTATTAAGCAGTTCCAATATATGCTGACGAGGTAACAGATCTATATTGACAGTTTCACCGCGGCGCCAGTATGAAGAAATCTGCAATATAGCAGGTCCGCTTAAGCCCCAATGCGTAAACAAGATATTCTCTTCAAAAGAAATCTGGTCATTGCTCACCCTGCAATAAACAGAATTACCCGAAAGTTGAGCAAACCATTCTTCATCCTTGCCTGTAATGGTTAAAGGCACCAATGCCGGTGCAGTTTCAATAATATTCAATCCATGCTTACGGGCAAATTTTAAAGCAAAATCAGTTGCGCCCATTTTGGGTATAGGTAAACCACCTGTTGCAATAACCAGTTTGGGTGCTTGGATGCTTCTGTTTTTATTGTTATGTTCAAAATCAATCCTAAAACCTTCATCGGTTTGGGTAACTTCTTTGATCTCTGTATTACAGATGATCTGCTGCTCCATACCCGCACACAGCTCTGTAAAAACGTTAACTACATCTTTCGCATTTTTTCCATCAGGGAAAAGCTGTCCTAATGTTTTTTCTTTTCCGTTAACTCCATAGCTTTCAAAAAAAGACAAGGTATCATCAACAGTCCACTGGTTAAAGGCCGATTTTAAAAAATGGGTATTTCGGGTAATGAATTGTTCTTCGGTAGCACCCATATTTGTATAATTACAACGGCCGCCACCCGATATCAGTATCTTAGCACCAGGTTTATCATTTTTTTCAAGAACAATAACCTTTTTACCTAAAAATCCGGCCTGTACGGCGCACATCAGGCCACAGGCTCCTGCGCCTATAATTATAGCATCAGCATTCATATTAATGTATCAAAAATACATATTCTTTTTAAGGCCCGCATAGCCTGTACGCTATTTTACAAATCTCTGCTTTCAATTAAGGATTTTAAATAGCCTGTCGTTATTTATTAAAACCTATCCGTTTATTTTTACTATTTTTGTGGCTTATCCATAGATTAGGTAATGGCAAGACAAATCAGCGATTTAAAATTAGGCATATTAGGTGGTGGGCAATTAGGCCGAATGTTAATTCAAGAAGCTATCAATTATAATTTAACCACTTTAGTATTAGATCCTGATACCGAAGCTCCCTGCAAAAATATTGCTAATAAGTTTGAATGTGGATCTATTACGGATTATGATACGGTATATAACTTTGGTAAAAAAGCCGATATCATTACCATTGAGATCGAGAAAGTAAACATCGAAGCACTGGAACAATTGGAAAAAGAAGGAAAACTCGTTTTTCCCCAGCCGCGCGTAATCAGGTTGATACAAGACAAGGGTATACAAAAGCAATTTTTCAAAGAAAATGATATACCTACCGCTCCTTTTCAGCTGGTCCATGGTAAGGAAGATATCTTAAATTCAACCATTTCTTTTCCTTATATCTTAAAACAGCGCAAAGATGGTTACGATGGTAAAGGCGTAATGAGGATCAATGGTATAACAGACATAGACAAAGCTTTTGAAGCTCCATCACTAATTGAAGAGCTGATTGATTTTGAAAAAGAGATTGCGGTGATTGTTGCCAGAAATCCCAACGGAGATATGCGTACTTTTCCTATGGTAGAAATGGAGTTCAATACTGAAGCTAATCTGGTAGAGTTTCTCATCAGTCCATCAACTTATCCTGAAAACATACAGCAAAAAGCAGAAAAAACAGCTATACAGATTGCTACCGCCCTAAATATAACAGGCATTTTAGCAGTAGAGATGTTTATCACGCGAAACGGCGATATTTTAGTAAATGAACTGGCTCCTCGCCCACACAACAGCGGTCACCAAACCATAGAAGGAAATTATGTATCGCAGTTTGATCAGCATTTAAGAGCTATTTTTAATTTACCTTTGGGAGATACGAGAACTTTAGCCAACTCGGTAATGGTAAATTTATTGGGTGAAAAAGGCCATGATGGCGTGGCTAAATATGCGGGCTTAGAAAAAGTAATGTCCGTTGATGGCGTATATATCCACTTATATGGAAAAAAATACACCAAACCTTTCCGAAAAATGGGACATGTAACCATTGTTGATCAAAACCGTGAAAAAGCTATAGAAAAAGCACGTTTTGTTCAGGATGCTTTAAAAGTAATCAGCTAATTAAAAATAATAATCGCAATATAAAGTGGCACAGGTAGGTATTATAATGGGCAGTAAATCTGATTTAAACATCATGAACGATGCTGCCGAAATCATGAAAACATTTGGTATTGATTTTGAAATGACTGTAGTATCGGCACACCGTACACCAGAACGGATGTACAATTATGCTAAAGATGCTGCTAAGCGTGGTTTAAAAGTAATTATTGCAGGTGCAGGCGGTGCTGCTCATTTACCAGGTATGGTGGCCTCTATTACTACTTTGCCTGTAATTGGTGTACCTGTAAAATCATCTAATTCAATAGATGGGTGGGATTCAATCCTGTCTATATTACAAATGCCTAACGGTATACCTGTAGCTACAGTAGCCCTTAATGCCGCAAAAAATGCAGGCTTATTGGCCGCTCAGATTTTAGCTACTTGCAATCCTGAACTGGCTCAGAAAATGCAGGACTATAAAGACGATTTGCGCAACAAGGTTGAAGAAACTGCCGCAGAAATGGAAAACCAGAAATAATCTTTTCAAGGGTAATAGACCCTGAAACAAGTTCAGGGCGACGTTAGCGAGGAAGCAATAACCTTGATGTGCGTCATGCTGAATTTATTTCAGCATCTTTAAATAAAGGCTCATTACGATTAGCTACAAATTTCAATTCAAACTTGGGTCTCTGGGAAAATTGCTGATATGTGCATACTTAGGGCCTAAGTTTATAATTACTTCACGCCACAGCTCTTCTTCGTTGTTAGAAAAAACAATTTCTTTACCAAACTGATCAGAAACAATCCAGGTATTAATTTCTATTTCATCCTTTAACTGTTCAGCCTCCCAACCAGAATAACCCAAAAAGAATTTTACTTCATCAGGTTGAATAGAATTGTTATTAATCAGCAGTTTTAAAGTTTCAAAATCACCGCCCCAATATACATTTTCTGTAATCTGCTCTCCTCCCAGTTTATCAAAACAATTATGTAAAAAATGTATGGTATCTATTTCAACAGGGCCGCCAATAAAAACCTGAAAATCTGTTTCCCATAAATCAGAAATTAAATCTTTTAATAAGAGATTACTGGGTTGGTTCAATACAAAACCCATTGCACCCAGTTCATTGCATTCTGTAAGTAAAACTACCGACCGCCTAAAATTAGGATCGTTCAGGAAAGGTTCAGATATTAATAATTTACCTGTTGATGGCTTTAATGGACTTAACATTTGCGAAATTTAGCAAAATAAATATACAAACCCTATTTTTGTGCCATGGAGCTCACCAAAGAAATGCTACAAAACTTACGGCAGGATTATAAATCGGCACAGTTAAGTGAAAAAGATATTGTAAAAAACCCTATTCAACAATTTGAAAAGTGGTTTAAAGATGCAGTTGATGCACAGATTTATGAACCAAATGTAATGACCCTTGCCACAGCAGATAAAAACGGCCGGCCTAATGCCCGGATTGTACTGCTAAAAGGATTTGACCAAAAAGGTTTCAGTTTTTACACCAATTACTTAAGTCAAAAAGGTAAAGAACTCAAAAAGAATCCACAGGCCTGTCTTGTGTTTTTTTGGGCAGAATTAGAACGTCAGGTACGTATTGAAGGCACAGTTGAAAAGTTAGATAAAGAAACCTCTGAAGCTTATTTCATTTCACGTCCCATAGGTAGTCAAATTGGTGCTATTGCATCGCCACAAAGTCAGGTAATTGAAAGCAGGGATCTTTTAGAACAACGTGTACAAGAACTTACACAACAATATGAAGGTAAAACCATCCCTAAGCCATCACATTGGGGAGGCTATATTGTAAAGCCTGTTTCCATAGAATTTTGGCAGGGCCGCCCTAGCCGCTTACATGACCGGATCAGTTATAAACTGATTGATGGTAAATGGAAAATTAACAGATTAGCACCTTAATAAACCCAATATAAATCTTAATACATGAAAAATATAGCAGTAATAGGCTCTGGAACCATGGGTAATGGCATTGCTCATACCTTTGCACAGTTCGGATACCAAGTTAACCTTATTGACATTAATGCAGATGCCTTAAAAAAGGCACTTTCTACTATAGAAAAAAACTTAGACCGTCAGGTAACAAAAGGTACACTTACAGAACAGGATAAAACACATACTTTAAACAACATCAGCACTTATACCGACCTAAAAGAGGGCGTTTCGCAGGTAGATCTGGTAGTGGAGGCCGCAACAGAAAACATAGAACTTAAGCTTAAAATCTTCAAAGATTTAGATGCTTTTACACAGCCATCAACCATCTTGGCAAGTAATACTTCTTCTATTTCCATTACACAAATTGCATCGGTAACCAACCGTGGCGATAAGGTAATTGGTATGCATTTTATGAACCCGGTACCTATTATGAAACTTGTCGAGGTTATCAGAGGTTACGCAACCAGTAATGAAACCACGCAAACGGTTATGCAATTATCTGAGAAATTAGATAAAGTACCTGTAGAGGTAAACGATTATCCTGGTTTTATAGCTAATCGTATCCTTATGCCGATGATTAATGAAGCTATTTATTCGCTATATGAAGGCGTAGCGGGTGTTTACGAAATAGACACCGTAATGAAATTAGGTATGGCTCACCCTATGGGCCCCTTGCAGTTAGCAGATTTTATCGGCTTAGATGTATGTCTAGCTATTCTTAATGTATTGCATCAAGGTTTTGGTAATCCTAAATATGCGCCATGTCCGCTGTTGGTAAATATGGTAACTGCTGGCAAAAAAGGAGTAAAATCTGGCGAAGGGTTTTACGATTACAGCAATGGAGTTAAAGAAGCTAAAGTTTCTGCCAAATTCAGTTAGTATTTGATATAGCATAAAACCGCTGCAAATATTTACAGATAGTCCCGCCTTACATTGTATTTCCAAAAAGTTTTTTTTGGAAGCTGCCGTTACAGCCGGGACTATCTGATTTAAAACAGTACAAAAAACTTATATTTGTTGTATGAACAAAAATCTTGATCCATCATCTGAAAACTTAAGCCCTGTAGAACGAGATATTGAGAAAGCATTGCGTCCACAGGAGTTTGAAGATTTTACCGGTCAAGATAAAATTTTAGAGAACCTTAAGATTTTTGTTAAAGCCGCAAAACTACGTGGCGAAGCTTTAGACCATGTGCTTCTTCACGGCCCTCCAGGTTTAGGCAAAACCACGCTCTCCCATATCATAGCCAATGAAATGGGCGTAAACATTAAAGTTACCTCAGGCCCTGTTTTAGATAAACCGGGAGATCTGGCAGGCTTGCTCACCAATTTAGATAGTGGTGATATTTTATTTATAGATGAAATACACCGCCTTTCGCCACTGGTAGAAGAGTACCTGTACTCGGCCATGGAAGATTTCAAGATTGATATCATGTTAGAAAGTGGCCCAAATGCGCGCTCTGTACAGATTGGTCTAAATCCTTTCACTTTAGTGGGTGCAACCACACGTTCAGGTTTGCTTACAGCACCTTTACGCGCTCGTTTTGGCATCAACTCTCGTCTGGCTTATTATGACGCCAAATTATTGACTACCATTGTATTGCGTTCTTCAGCTATTCTCAATACACCTATTACAGAAGAAGGCGCTTATGAAATTGCACGCCGCAGCCGTGGCACACCACGTATTGCCAATGCCTTGCTGCGTCGTACCAGAGATTTTGCGCAAATAAAAGGCAATGGCCAGATAGATACAGAAATTGCCCGCTATGCCCTGTCGGCATTGAACGTAGACGAACATGGGCTCGATGAAATGGATAATAAAATCCTTTTGGCTATTATAGATAAATTTAAGGGTGGCCCTGTGGGTTTAAAAACCATTGCTACTGCCGTAGGCGAAGATGACGGTACCATTGAAGAAGTTTATGAACCTTTCTTGATACAGGAAGGTTATTTAATGCGTACTGCCCGTGGTCGTGAGGTTACAGATGCAGCTTATAAACATTTGAACAGAAGCCGTTTAGGGCAAACCGGCAAGCTTTTTTAGTTTACTTTTAACCGTCATACTGAACTTGTTTCAGCATCTTTCTTGAAGAATATAGAACCTGACCATGAAGTAGCTACAAGACCATATATAAGACCTTGTAAAATAAATTCAGGGTGACGGGCTATTTCTATAAGGTAACGTTAAATAAAACGCATCATGCCCTCCCTTCGCGTCATGCTGAACTTGTTTCAGCATCTCGCTTGTCATTTTTAATTACCTTCAAGCATAAATCCTAACCACGAAGTAGCCGCCAAGTAAATCTAGTTTACAACCTTTACTGTATTATAGACCCTGAAACGAGTTCAGGGTGACGCACTGTTTTATGGAGAAGTGACCTTAAATAGAATACGTCATGCTGAACTTGTTTCAGCATCTTGCCTATTACATTTATCCTCTGTTATACAGCCACTGAAATAGCTTATTCCCATACTTCGGGGAATTCAGGGTAACTAAATAGATAGAATTAAAAAGCTTCTTAAACATTTTTTGTTTCTTATTGTTCGTATGGTATATGAATATTGAACTCAGAAAACTAACTATTGATGATTATGACGGGCTCCGCGAATCAATGAAGGAAGCCTACCACGACAGCGGAAACGGTTATTGGCCCAAATCCAATATCCAGAAATTACTTAAGCTATTTCCCGAGGGACAGATTTGCATCACCGTTGATGACAAAGTAGTAGCCTGTGCACTCAGCATTATAGTTGATTATGATTTATTTGGAGATAATCATACTTACGAGCAGATCACCGGAAAGTATTCTTTCTCAACCCATACCTCAAAAGGTAATGTACTCTATGGCATAGAAGTTTTTGTGCATCCCGAGTATCGTGGTTTACGATTAGCCCGACGCTTATATGAGGCCCGTAAAGAATTATGCGAATCGCTCAATCTCGAAAGCATCATTGCAGGCGGCCGTATTCCCGGTTATCATCAATATGCCAAAGAACTTACACCCAGACAATACATTGATAAGGTTAAGATTAAAGAAATATATGATCCTACGTTAACCTTCCAATTATCTAACGATTTTCACGTTCGTAAAATTCTGAAAAATTATCTGCCTGGAGATCTTGAATCTAAAGAATACGCTACCTTACTTGAGTGGAATAACATTTATTATCAGGACGATGTAAGTGCAAGATCTGCAAAAATTATCAGGTTAGGTTTGGTACAATGGCAGATGAGGCTATTCAATAACATTGATGCTTTTTATGAACAGGTAGAATTTTTTGTAGATGCCGTAAGTGGTTATCAGTCTGATTTTATCGTATTTCCAGAGTTTTTCAATACACCACTCCTTCAACCTTATAATCATTTACCAGAAAAAGAAGCCATGGAAAAACTGGCTGATTTTACTGCAGAAATTGTAGAGAAAATCCAAGAATTCGCTGTTTCTTATAATGTAAATATCATTAGCGGCAGTATGCCTGTAAAAGAGAATGGCAAATTATACAATGCCACTTATCTATGCCATAGAAACGGACTAACAGAAGATTACCGTAAAATACATATTACACCTAATGAACAAAAATATTACGGTATGAGTGGAGGTGATCAAATAGGTGTTTTTGATACCGATTGCGGTAAAGTAGGAATTTTAATCTGTTATGATGTAGAATTTCCGGAATTGAGCAGAATATATGCAGATCAAGGCATGCAAATCTTATTTGTTCCTTTTTTAACCGATACACAAAATGGTTATACACGGGTAAGGCATTGCGCTCAGGCCAGGGCAATTGAAAACGAATGTTATGTGGCCATAGCAGGTTGCGTGGGTAACTTGCCAAAAGTAAACAATATGGACATACAGTTTGCCCAATCGGCTGTTTTTACTCCATCTGACTTTGCTTTTCCTTCAAATGCAGTCAAAGCAGAAACCACTCCAAATACAGAAATGATGTTAGTAGTAGATGTAGATCTACATTTATTAGATGAATTGCACCATTTCGGTACGGTAAAAACACTCAAAGATAGACGACAGGATCTTTACCAAGTAAAATACCTGAAATAAGACAATAAGTTCAGCATTATTTTGTGCCTGTGTTTCTAAAGAAAAGAAACCAAATAGCTAATAATATGATGACCACAATAGGTATTATCCATTTCATGGCCTGCCCTGCACCTTCTGTGTCAGGTTCGTTTACAGTTGGTCCGGGTGCCGGATTATCCTTATGGGCTTCATAATTGGTTTCAACATGATCTTTTTTTCTTCTGTCATTCTGTTCTCTGTTTTCCATGACCGCCTCCATTTTTGATTACTCCCTATTTTAAACAGGTAAATACATTAAATGTTTTTTTAAAGCACCCTGTTAAGAAAGATAAATACAAGAAAAAGCTACCAAAATCAGTTAAAAACTAATCTGGCAGCTCTGTAAATTTATATAATGTCTATTGAATTATTTCAGTTCTTTGCCAGCTATATCTTCCCAACGGTAATAATGAAAAGTCTTATCATCGCTCATTACTACAAAAAGACCATGTTTAAAAGTGCCGTTCAATGGTATATTCACTACATCCGATCCATCGCTTTGGTTAGCCGCTACATTTACAATCTTCACCAGTTTATGTTGATGCGGATTTCCAGTCTCACCTTCTCTTGTAAATATCTGAAAACGATTGGCCTGCTGATCTGATACAAGAATATAACCGGTTTTATCACCGGTTTTAAAAATAGATATACCTTCATGATCGCCTTTAAATCCTGTGGTTCCGAAAAGTGCCAACTCTTTATTGCCTTTAGCTGGGTCAGCATAATATTTACGTACACCATATTGTTCATCAGAATAATAGATATAACCGTTTTCATTATCAACCGCAATAGCTTCTATTTCTTTCTTACCGCTGTAATTACCAAATTTACGTACCAAAGTAGCTTTAACCTGTCCTTTACCATTATCTTGTAAAAGATATTGCCATAAATAAGACCCATCTGTAGGGCCGTTTTTTCTACCCACTATAGCATACATTTTTTTATCTGGTGCGGTATAAATGGCAATCCCCATTAAATCACGGTATGCATCTCCTGTTTCTCCTTCGAACATTGGAATACCTCCATTATCAACAGGTTTCATATCCGGTAAAGAAAAAATGCGCAGATTATGGGTCATCCGTTCTGTGGTAATTGCAATGTCAGTGGCTTTACCTGCAAACACCAAACCATAAGCTACATCTACATTATTAGGACGTTGCAAATTTCTTACCACCAAATCCTCTTTGATTTTCCCTTGCAGATCAAACACATAAAGTGCACCGTTTTTTTCTTTATCTGTACCTATAACCAGCGATTTTGAGGGATCTTCTTTGTTTATCCAAATAGCAGGGTCATCAGTATCATATTTTACTTTTTCTGTAATGATAACGGGTTTTATAGTATCTGCAACAAGTTTTTTTTGCGTATTGCCTTTGCAAGCTGTAGCCCCTAATAAAAGGACAGATAAAATCAGGGTATTTTTATTTATACCTATCATAGATAATGTTTAAAAACCGATGCCTTCCAAATGCAAATGTATCTAAAAGGCATCGGCTGTATTTTAATCAATTTATATATTGTTTTATTTTGTTCCAAAGGCCCCGAAACGTGCTACAGGGGCTTGTGATTTATAAACCATGCCATTTACGGTAATGCCAGTTGCTACAAAATGTGGTGTAAGAATGGCATTACCTGTTCCGCTATAGGCACCTGTAAGTACAGGTGATCCTGCCTGTACAGAAAAATCCCAGTTGCTATCATAGGTATAACTTGTTAAGACATTGGAATTAAAAGGGAAATTTACAAATTTTGGATCTTTAGCAGTATCTCCTGCTGATGCGCTCACGACACTGTGCTGATCTACATAAGCAGGATACACATTGGTGTTAGCTAAAGTATAGCCTAAATAAGCGGTAGTTGTTCCTCCTGATACATCCTGAGCAAGCGTACTGGTTTGCGAACCCGAAGCGTAGAAATTATAATCAATTATAGATTTATCATCACACCCGTCTTTCACGCTTACGGTACCCCATTTAGGTGTCATCGCTTTAAATTTACTGTTAACGATCAGATTGTTAAAAACACCTACCAAAGCGGCTTTTTCTACGTAGATGCTGCCTCCTTTTACGCCGTCACGACGCCATCCGGCATTAATGATCGTATTGTTATAGGCCTTGATACTTGCTTGAAATCTTCCGGCTGCATCGTCCTGTCCTGAACTCGATAATTTAAATCCATTTGTATTTGGGCTGTAAATAATGTTTTGCGAGGCGTCCACTTTACATCCCGCTTTTACATTGATGCCCTCTCCACCTGTTTTACCATTGGCATAAAGGATGTTATTCTGCATAATTACGCTTCCTCCCATAAAATAAACAGCATCTGACGCTCCGTTTCTCAAGATAGAGCTCATTACAACATATTTACCATTTACATTACTCGTAGTAATCTGTGGTGCAGCATCGCCACCTGCGGTATAAATACCTGCCACAGCCGAAGGAGAATCTGATACGACCTCTCCGCCTGTATATTCAATAATAACGTTATCAAATAGCATTTCAGGGCATTTAGCCGTAGCTACAATACCTCCCCACAAACCTGCAAATGTATTGGCAGAGGTTCGTTTGCTCTCTGCTACAGTAAACATAATCGGATTTGACTTAGTGCCTTTACAATACAGGCTTCCGTTAACTATCATTTCTATTTTGGTATGGCTTGCACCCACTCCGTTATCGTCAAAAATTACTTTTACGCCCTCTTCTATGGTAAGTGTTTTACCTTCGGGTACTGTAATATGCCCTGATACAAACACAGTTGTATTTTTTTCCCATACCCCGCTTACGTTACCACTTACTTTATCCATTTGCGCCCATGCCACAGTAACATCACATTTTGCAGAAATACCTGGGTTTGTAGCTGATGTAGCTGTTATGATGGCTGCGCCTTCTTTTATCGCCATAATCTTACCTTCATTATCTACCGTTGCCACAGCTTCATTAGATGACTTCCATACAATACCTTTATTTGTTGCATTATCAGGAAAAAATGTCACGCTTAATTTTTCTGTTTCTTGTGGTTTTAATGTTACTGATGTTTTAGACATCGTAATCCCTGCTATAGGATTTTCAAGATCCTTTTTTTTACAGCTCTGGAAAACCAGCAAGCTTGTGAAAATTAGCAGTAAGGAAAATAATTGTTTTTTCATTTCATATATAATTTTAAGTTTTCTAATAAAATTTATACCTGATGCCCAGTATCACATTTTGTCCGTAATAATTATAGCGCTCTACAACCCCTCCTTTATATCGTTTTACATTTTGCAATAATTCATTTTGCCGGTTTGGTTTAACATACTGTATAGTTGGCGAATTAAGCAGGTTAGAAGCCTTGATAAATGCCCCCATATGTTTGCCCAGCTTTTTTTCTACCGATGCATCCAATTGAGAAAATCCCGCTAACCAGCTATCGCGGTTATAATAAGGAGATACGATCAAGATACGCTCTCCGGTATAAGAATAAGCCAGCTGCCCATCCCAACCATGGCGCACATCTTTAAAAAGAAGAGAAAAGTTAACCACATGGCCTGCCTGCCCATATAATGGCCTGCTTTGTTCAACATTTATAGTAATGTATTTATTTGATGCACTTACATCTGGGTTAGGCATTTCATCTTTTTTGGTGGTAGTGATACGTGAATGTGTGTAAGTATAATTTGCCTTGATGCCAAACCAGTTAAAATATTTCAGGATATCTAACTCTACTCCTAAATTGTAGGCATTACCAAAATTCAAAGGCATATAATAGGTATCTTGTCCAAAACCGGTAACCATACTAAACTCAATAGGATTGATTATTTTTTTATAGAATGCACCCAGCATCAATTGTTCTGCCGGACGTGGATAGTATTCGTAACGCAGGTCATAATTATACGCAACCGTATGTTGAATATCAGGATTTCCGCGTTCTTTATAATCTTCACTGATTATCTGATAAGGCACAATCTCAAAGAAACTTGGCCTGTTAATGGCTTTTACATAAGATGCACGCAGGTTGGTATGTTTATTTACCTCATATTTTAAGTGCGCCGATGGTAAAATATCGGTATAATTTTGCTCTCCGGTATTGCGTGCTCCTTCGGTTGGAAATTTTAAGAAATAGCCTTGTTTTGTATGCTCAGCCCGCAAGCCCGCAAGCAATTGCAAATGTTTATGAACATATTTAGATTGCAGGTAACCCGCCGTAATTTTTTCTGAAGCATCATAATTTAACGGATCGCTGATATTACCAAATTCCTTTACCTCAAATCTTATTTCATCATAATTGTTCCAATCGATACCTTTTATCAGCTCTCTTTGCGTTGCTTCTGGCTTACGCTCATCAAAAGGACGGAAAGTATATTCATTAAAATAACTGTTACGGATCTTGTCTCGGTATAAACCTCCGGTAGAAAGTTCCATCTGGCCGTTCCCTGCATCAATGGTATATTTCAGATTAAGATAACCCGCTTTATCTTCGTCTGAATTATGCTCCCATCTACGTAAGGCTCCAACATCTTGTGCAATACGATACAGACCATTTACAACAGTTACATTTACCTGCGTATTATCAGGTGTTTCATTTAGCGCTTTAGAATATACTGCCGACCAATCTAATTGCAGGTGCTTATCTGCCAACTGATGTAAACCTTTCAGGGTGCTGTTCAGTATTTGCTGCTGGTTCCAGCGCAGACGCGTGGTTTGCGAAGTACGACTTTCTGCGTCTCTTACCTGAGCTTCATTAAAGCGCATATAGGCATTGTACCATACCAGCTTATGATGTTTGTTTGGATTATAATCAAATTTGGCGTGAAAGCCCATCCTGCTCTGCTGTTCAGAGAAATAACGACGGGTAATGCTCTGTACCTGATCAGAACCCACACTTCCGTACAGATCATTATGATTGCCTCTATAATTATTTTGGAAACTTCCGGCCAATATTACGCCCAATTGTTTCTTAAACAACCTGTCTCCATATGAAAATCCTGCATTTAAGCCCGGTAATGCTGTTTGTGCTCGCAAAGCCAGATTAGCATCCGTAAAATCTTTCATTTTTACCGGATAAGCCAGTCCGTATTTTTCGGTAGGCGATTGCTTATTAATAACTGAGTAATTGAAAGATTGAAAATCTCTTTTAAAATATTGAAAATTATAACCTGTGGCCATATTAGCCCCAATCAACCGGTGTGCAGGTGCATCTTTCATTACCATATCAATAGCCCCGCCAATACCATCGGCTTCCATATTGGCTGTAAGTGATTTGGTAACCTCAAGTCTCTCTAGCAGCTCAGCCGGAAAAATATCTAAAGGAACAAAACGGTTCTTGTTATCAGGACTTGGTATCTTTATTCCGTTTACCAATGTATAATTGAAGCGTTTATCCATGCCTCTAAGTATGGCATAACGTCCTTCACCACTGGCATTTCTTTCAACAACTGCTCCCGACATACGTTGCAATACGTTAGCCACTGTAATATCTGGCGAAAGTTCTATAGCTTTGGCGCTCATTACGTTCATCACGTTCATAGCCTGCCTTTCAATGTTTCGGGCCATGTTTTCTGTACCCTCACCCTGTTTTGATGATACAGCAACTTCTTTAAGGGATAAATTAGATGGGTTTAATTTAATTTCAATAGTTTTTTCCGGATGAGCCTCAAACGTAATGTGTTTTTCAGTATATCCCACATGTGTAAAGGCAATGGTAATAGGAAAATTTATCTTTTCAATAGTGAAACTTCCATCAAGACCAGTGGCTGCTTTTTGCGAAACCCGGCCATGAACTGTAACACTAACACCTGCGAGTGCCTCGCCAGATTGCACATCAGTTACCACACCACGTAACACCTGAGCATTTGCTACTCCCGCAAAAATGAATAGACTTACGGCTACACTTATAATCAAACACCTAAATAAAATGCTTAAAGCTTTCTTCATATATCTTTGGTCAAATCATTTTCGCTTGACGCTGCAAATATGATACGCTCCAAAAAGAATGAATAATTTTTACCGTTACATTAAAGCAACAACTGCTTTTAAGTCGTAAGCCATATGTAAACACAAACAAATAATATACTAAAAATCAAGTACTTAACAATAATTAAACCGCCATTATGTTTTGATTATACTAATGTAAACTAATTGTTAAGCCCCCAAAATCAAATAGATTGTACAAAAGTGGTCAGATTACCGCCCTGAGGAATATTGAGTTTTTTTCTCAATCTGTAGCGGGCAACCCTTAAACTATCAGTCGAAATTCCCAGCAAAGTTGATATATCTGTTGAATTCAAGTTAATTTTTAGCAAAGCGATCAGTCTTATATCAGCTGCTGTGAGGTCTTTACTCTTTTCCTTTAGTTTTTCAAAAAAACTTTGGTGAACTTGTTCAAAAGCTTGTATAAATTCTTTCCAATACTGTTCTTGAGCTATACTTTCGTTAATTTCTACAATTAACTTTTGCATTTGTCTTTTCTGATCTCTCTTTTCATCTTTTACCAATGCCTGCAAAGAAGTTCGCATATGTTCTAAAAACTGATTATTGCGGATAAGATTTAACGTATGGGCAGAAAGTTCTCTACTTTTCAACTCTAACTGTTCCTTAAGCTTTTCTTCTTCAAGATCCTGATTTTTAATTCTTGATGCCAACAATTCGCTCTCTATTTGCTTTTGTTTAGCCTCAGCCTGTTGCTCTTTGATCTTTAATCTTTGTCTGCTGTAAAAGGTCACCGATAATACTACTAATAAAGCCAATACAATTAATGAGGCAACAATAATCGTTTGGTTCATCCTTCTATTTACCTGTAATTCTTTGATCTCATCACTTTTCTTGTCCATATCATAAAGTACCTGTAAAAAAGAGGCTTGTTTTATACCATCAAGCGAGTAAATATCCAATGTATGTTTTCTACTTAATTCTGCATAGTGATAAGCGCTATCCATTTTACCCATTAAGGCAAAGGTTTTTGCCAGATCTTTTGTTGTTGCGGCCAGCTGATAGCTATTGCCTAAATCTAAAGCCATTTGGTAAGCCTCTTTGGTTTTGGCTATACTTTGTAAGTATTTTCCGGTTTTACGTAAAAGATCACCTAAGTTGTTAACAACTTCTACGCTGCCAATTTCGTTTTTGGTTTCCTGATAAAGTGCTAAGGATTTGTTAAAATAAACCGCAGCAGAATCATATTTCTCCAAGTCTTCATAGATACTCCCCAGATTTTCATAAATCTTAGCCGAACCATCATGATCTTTTATAGCGGTGAAGTTTTGCAAAGCCAGGTGTTGATAATAAAAAGCACTGTCGTACTGGTGTTTCTTTTCATAGAGATGACCTATATTACCAAATGTTTCGGCCATGCCAGCCCTGTTCTTTGTTTTCTTGAGTAGTTCTAAAGCCCGATTGTAATGTTCTCTAGCTAAATTGCTCTGTTTGTTATAATAATAGAAAAGACCAATATCATTTAAATTAGAAGCCATCAAATCAGGTTTGTTTAAGGTACCGAAGATTTTATCAGCATCTAAATAATACTCTAAAGCCAGTTGGTAATGCCCTTGCGAAAAGCAGATCCATCCCATTTGTTGCAGACATAAGCCTTCTTTTTCTTTTTCATTTTCAGTTAAGGCCTGACTATAGCTTTTTTTTAACAGAACCATGGCCGAATCAGGATATCTTTGACTGAGTCTTCTTAATTGCTCGATATTTTTGACCTGTGCCATAGAAACAAATGGCATACCTAAAAGACCAATTGTGATAACCACAAACTGTAAAATAAATATTTTCAGCAACTTACTATTAAGTCTTAACATATTGAATTTGTAATTATTGAGCTCTTTTTTGATTTTAAACAGGGTAGGATTTCTGAACGTTCAATCTTTCTTTCAAGATGTTTAAACGATTTAAATTCAAGCTCTAAATATTGCACAAAGTTGAAGAATATTTTCGCCTACATGCGTTAAAAAATCATTATCAAATCATTAAAACATGGCTAATTCTGCTTTAACCAATCTGTACCGGTTGCTATTAACATAAAAAATTATCTTTGTACAAAATGTTGAACAAGACAGCCACATATAGTCAGATGATCAAAAACGAGGCACTACGCCTAGGTTTTATGGCTTGTGGCATATCTAAAGCAACATTTTTGGAAGAAGAAGCTCCACGTCTCGAAAAATGGTTAAAAAACAACTACCATGGCGAGATGGCTTATATGGAAAACCATTTTGACAAACGCCTTGATCCGCGTCTCCTTGTTAAAGGTGCTAAATCTATAGTATCGCTTACCTTAAATTATTTTACCGATTTAAAACAGCAAGATGCAAGTGCTCCAAAGATTTCTAAATATGCTTATGGAAAAGACTACCATAGCGTAATTAAAGATAAGCTTCAGGCATTAATGGTTTTTATCCGCGAAAACATTGGCGAGGTAGATGGTCGTTGTTTTGTAGACTCAGCACCTGTTTTAGATAAAGCATGGGCCAAAAAATCTGGTTTGGGCTGGGTGGGTAAAAATGCCAATCTCATCAGTAAACAGGTGGGTTCTTTCTTTTTTCTGGCCGAACTCATTATAGACCTTGAACTGACTTATGATAATCCTTTTCCCACAGATCACTGCGGTTCTTGTACCCGTTGCATAGACGCTTGTCCAACCCATGCCATTGTTGCACCATATACCATTGATGGGAGCCGTTGCATATCTTACCTTACCATAGAGCTTAAAAACGAGATACCTCAGGAATTTAAAGGCAAAATGGACAACTGGATGTTTGGCTGCGATGTATGTCAGGATGTATGCCCATGGAACAGATTTTCAACCCTGCACCAAGAAGAGCAATTTAAACCTAAAGAAGAACTGCTGGAGTTTAGCAAAGCAGAACTGGTTGAAATGACCGATGAGGTTTTTAAACGTGTTTTTAAGAATTCTCCTGTAAAGCGTACCAAGTTTAGCGGACTTAAGCGAAACATTGATTTCTTACAATTATCTGTTATCGAAAAATGAGAAAGTTTTTATTCATATTATTTATATTAACAAATTTAAAATCAATTAGCTATAGCCAACAATTAAAGTTAAAGAAGAACAATAATTCAATACCTGCAAGCATTTTTTCGAAGCAGATTGCAGACAGTGTTCTACCTCTATTTAATCGGGAAGAAATCATTTACAAAGCAATAAAAAAGGGCAATATTCCTGATTATTTAAGAAAGTTGGTCAAGATCAGCATTACAGATACCTTAGTTAATCAACCTTACACTTTAGATATTTTTGTTTTGCCAGATTACTTATCCATAGGAACAAATGAGGATTATTTATATATGCCTGTAACCCCTATTCTGGCTCAAAAGATTGCGGACTTGAGCCATTGCAGTCTCCCTACAAAAAAACTTGCTGATATCATTTATCAAAATGCAAAGATCAAACTGGAACCACAGCCTATTCCACCCACAAAAGCAATGACTACGGTTGCTGTTTTTGAAAAACACAACCTATTGGTGCAAGATCAGTTATTTGGTTTCAATAAGGCACATTTAAATAGTCTGCTTGTTGCTGGCAATAAAAAAGATATAATTATTTCTAATAAGATATATGGTGAGAACAGCCCCAGGGTGGTGATATATGGCTGGCATAAAACCGATGGTAAACCTATACAACCGGTTTACAATAAACACAGCAATACCTGGGCAGATTACAGCCATGGTTTACGTCTTATACAAAACAAAGTTTACCTGAATGGTAAAAGTACCTCATTACAAAAAATACTGGCTGATCCGGTATTAAGTAAACTAATTAGCGACGAGGGTTCAATTGAAAAACCTTTCTATCCAATTTTTGAAAAATATTAGCGTTTAATGATCAAATGAAATCTGTAATTATCAAACCTAAAAATGAAATTCTGAAAAAATATATTCAGTATTTTCTCTTTTTTAAAAAGACGGATAACCATATACTGCACTATACTACTTTCCCTAACAATAACTTATGCCTTGCCATCTACAAACAGAACGAAGTAAGCTACGTAAATAACCTCAAAACAAATAATTGCATTATTTCAAAAGGGAATAATTTATTTCCCTGCCGCTTCTACGGGTTCCATAAAATGCCTTTTAATGTTCAAGTTGATACTGCTCTTGATCAGATTTGCATTGTTTTTTATCCTTCTGCAATAAAGGCTTTTACTTTTATTGATTTTAACGATCTCATGAACCCGGCGCTTACTTTAAAAGATATTTTTACTTACAAACATACTTTTTCTTTTGAGCAGGTTTTTGAACAAGAAAATCTATTTGCAAGAGCTGAACAATTAGAGCATATCTTGTTTAAAAACTTAAGAGATGATATTCCCGATAAGTTAAAAGAAGCCTTATATATCATATCTGCAAAAAAATCTGCTGAAAACCTTAACATAGAAAGCTTATCTAAACAACTTAAAATAAGTGATACCACCCTATTTCGCTTATTTAAAAATCATTTGGGGCAAAATCCCAAATCATACCTCCAAACCATCCGGTTTAGAAATGTACTTCATCAAGTGGCCAATCCTATAAACTCATTAACCGAAATTGCCTATCAAAACCAATATTACGATCAGGCTCACTTTATCAAAGATTTCAAAACTTTCTCGGGTTATGCCCCTAAACAGCTTGCACATAAAATCTCTGTTCAGCAAAACGATCTTACCTGGATTTACAATAAAAACTAGCCCTGAATGATTTTTACAATTTTTGAGGTCTTTGCTTCATTTTATTTGTACCTCAAAAAATGAAGATGAATAGAAGTTTATTGTTTGTTGCTGTATGCCTTCTTGCAGCATGTTCTGTACGCAAAAATCAGAATAACCCTAAAACCCAGTTTGACCATATAGAAGGTATACCCCAGCTTAGTTATGAGCAAATGAAAGAGGACCATGATTCACTGGTATCTTATATCAAACAGGTAAGCCCTGTTATTTATTTTAATGAACAGGTAAGAGGGATAAATTTTAATCATTATGCTCAAAAATTAAGAAAAAGCATTCATACCCAAACTACAATGCCAGAATATGTGCAGATTGTTGAGAAAACATTAAATGCGGCACAAGACGGACATTCTAACAGGTTAGGCAAATGGCATCTCAACCTCTTAAAAGACAACTGGATCCCTAAAAAAATTGTTAAAGATATAGACACGGCTTCTATTGAATATGGCTATCAATATGCTGATTACCTGAGCAAGTCTTTTTATACCAAACTAAATCTTGATTTGGTTTATACCTCGGGCGAATATTATAATCTGCTTCCCTTTTCTTATAAGGGAAAAGAATTCCCGGCCAATATGAAGCTGTTAAGTTGCAATGGCATACCCATTCATAAATTTGTAAAAAATAAAATAGAATTATCAACCCCTTTAAGGTGGGACAGAATAAACAAAAGGTCATACCATGAAAAATTCTATATGCCGGCAGAAATATATGAGAACGGCTCTTTAAAACTGGTCTTTTTAACTAAAAAACATAAGCAATATCAACTGGATATTGTAAAGAATGATACGGTTACATTTCTAACTAAAAAGAATCAGGAATATGGATACAATAGCGAAAAAACTCCTCTTGTTACGCATTACTTTGAAAAAGAAGAAATTTTTTATGCTAAGCTGCCTATGATGGTAGAAGAATATGGAGATTCTCTGGCAAAACGTTTTGAGCCGATTATGACCAAACACAAAGTAAAAGCGGTGGTACTTGATATAAGGGGCAATCCGGGTGGAAGCGATAATACATATGCCAATTTTTTCAAGAAAATACTTAAAGATACCTTAAAGCAAAATGTAGTAGTAGGCCGAAATTTTAGTCCTTACAATCAAAAATTTTTCAAGATTAACCGCGATTCTGTATTAAACAGATCTTCGCATACTTTTAAAGTAAATGTTACTACGCTAAAAAAGCCAGAAATGTACTATATCTCCATACCTGATTTTAAATTTGTTGTTCCCGATACGGTCAATTCTGCTTTTAGTGGTAAAGTTTATATACTGCAAGACAGGTTTATTTACTCTTCAGCAAGTAATTTATCTAATCTGGCTTATCATAATGAACAACTGGTAAGTATAGGCGAGACACCGGATCTGCTTGGCGGGCTACAAGCTAACCCTACGGTGCTCATTCTACCACATAGCAAGATCATTTTTAGGATAGAACCCCAGATCGATTTTACCAACAGTAAAACACCTGCTGATATTTTTCAGAACAATGTAGAATATCCCATATCATATTCAATTGAACAGTTAAACCTCCGTTTAACCACAAAGGATGATATATTTGGAAAAGATTTCCTGTTAAAATACGACCCCATGTTTAGAAAAGCACTTGAACTGGAACAGGCAAGAGAAAAATAATTTTTCAATCTAAAAACTGCCTGAGATTAATCAAGCTCCTAAAGTTAGGATAATGGAAAATCTCAGGCAATCTTACCATTCAATAGATTTAATCTACATTAACCAGCAACTCATCTACCCATAAAGCTTTCCTGTCGTAATTTTCATTAAAATTTCTGACAATGAACTTTCTGTTATAGAAAGTCTTGTATTTGATTTTTAATTTACCGTTCACATAAACCCATACAGGTTTGTCCATATCAACCATTTCAGGAGATATGAATATCTTTAAAGCACCTACTCTTGAAGTTTCTATACGAAATGTATTATTGTTGTAATCACACCTTATGGCTCCAGATTTTCTAGGAAAATTAAAGGCTTTGAGCAAAGTATCTTTAGCTATAAGTTCATTACTCTTATTGTAAGCTAATAACCTGTGGATATTAAAGTTAATAGTTTTATGCCAGTTAGCTGCTTGATGAACGGTATCTAAGGCAGTAATCTGTATCCAATCTGCTCTGCCATAATTGATATCATCACATTCCCAATAAATCTGCTTACGAAAAGGCATTCTGCTCCGTTCTCTGATATCCTTAAAAATTAAAGGATACACTGTTTCAGATTCATCAAACTGCGGAAACCAATGCGGAAAGCCATTGTAACGATGATCCTGATAGTCTGCCTTAAGCGATTTCATGATTACATTCAGGCTGTCATTTCCTCCTGGCGGAAAATAATAGTCCTGATCTGTAGATACATTAAAAAAAGACCTGTTCTTAATATTTAATATAAAAGTACCCCCAGTTCTCACTACCGGACGGGTATTAAAACCATAAAATCCGGCAAAAGGGTTTTGCTGCTTCATTAAATAGGAAAAAGATCCTGTCGCACCGTTAGAATGTCCGATAATAAATACTTTATCATCATCTATATTAACAGACTGTTTTAGTTCTTTGAGCATGGCAGGGACCATAAAGAAACCATCATTTGGCGTCATCCAGTTGTACTGACGGGAAGCCTTAGGATAAACCATGATTACATCATTTAAGTCAGCATATTTGGTATAAAACCTATTCCAACCTTGTAAAATATCTATACTCTGAAACTCAGATAGCGCATTAGACTGAACTGCTCCATGCAAAAAAAACAATACAGCATACCTCTTTTCAGGATTGTATTTTGGTGGAAGGCTTACATAATAGGAAGTATATAAGCTATCTTTTACCTTAAATTTGATAGAATAGTTCTGTTTAGATTTGGGCTTAAAATGGTTAAAAGATTTGATATGGTTATATAACGTTTTTCCATCTTTAATTTGGAAGAGCTTTAAAGTCTCCCAGTTATTCTGTTGAAATTCTGATTGAGCTTGAGCCAAATCATTAAAAAAAGCTGCTTTTAAAAGTTCTGCTTTTTTCACCAATAAAACCCATCTCTGGTCTGTAAGCAGGTTTTTGTATTCATCTTTAGCAAATTTTCCGGTAATGCTTCTCCACGTATTGTTATTTTGGTTGTTAACGGCCAATAAACGTTCTAAATAACTAAAAGATTTATCTATTTCTTTAAGTTCTCCAGCGAGCACTGCTGATTTATACAATGCCGTTTCATCTATATTTCGAGGATATAATTTAAAGGCCTCCTCATATAGATTCAATGACCTGCGGTAACCTGCCGTATCTTTTGCTGCCCACATTACATGTAAAGCGCTATCTGTAAGTTTTTGGTAACTCTGTGCATAAGTTTGCTTAAAAGAAAATGCATACAGAAAAAACAACGGTACAATAAAAATCTTTCTCATAATTCTTTGAATTAGTTTCTAATGATAATCCAAAGTTAGCGCAGCACAAAGGCTTGTAATTGTACAATTGGGACATTAGCTCTTAAAACTCCAGAAAGTATCTTCAGAGCCTATGAGCTTACCATTGTTAAAGAATTGAGAAGGCGTAAGTCCGGTTAGTTTTTTACAAGATTTGATGAAATGCGACTGATCGGCATAATGTGCCTCTGCGGATAACGCAGTATAATTCTGAAGTTTATCTTGATATAGCTTATAGTGCATCAATTTTCTAAAACGTACAATTGAACGGTAAGTTTGCGGTGAAACACCTATATATTGCTTAAATAAGCGATTAAATTGCTTTCTGCTAATACCTATCTTTTTTTCTGCCAGATCATCTATAAGACATTCGCCTTCTGAATCGTGAAAGGCTTTTAAAGCATAGGTTATATAAGGGTGGGCTGTTTTATTGAATTTGGCGATCAAGTAATGATCCAGCAAGGCTATAAGTGTGTTTTCATTTGCTGTTCTTAACAATGCACCAGTTTCTTCTACAGAAAATAGCATAAAATCAGGTGAAACTTTACGTTCTGTAAGACACAGATTGGTTGTAAATTGATTAATTCCAAGAGGCTCAAAAACAATCGCAATCTTATATACCGGACCTTTCTGTGTGACTTTTAAAATATCATCACGCAAAGGAGTAAATATCTGTATAGGCTGTGCATTATAATCATGTTCTATAATGCTATGATTTTTAAATAGTGCACAACTATGATTTTTATAAATAGAAACTGTGCTGTTGTAATGGGGATAACAAGTGTATTCATTATAATAATCAGGCTGGCTGGCAATATCTATGTAATAATAACTCACATATTTTTGCAGCAGGCTATTTTGAGGTTTAAATGTTTTGAACAGCTCCATTTACAACAAAAGACGCCCAAAAGCGTCTTTCGTTGCATCATTATGCTAATGAAATTAATTTAGTTCATAAACATTATCTTTTTTATTTTTATCAGGTACATGGCTGCTACCCATCACAACTTTTTTAAGTTTCTTTCCCGATTTCACATTTGAAGTATAGATTGTATTACCGCTTTCCCATACACCAATAGTATGATGTATTTTTTCAGTAGAACCATCCTCATAAGTCAAGGCCAAATCTATAGGCAGAGGTTTTGTGCCTTTGTTCTCAATTTCGATAGCATAACCTTCTGCTGTTTTATTTACTGATTTTATAGCCAAATCTAATACCCCTCCCTCAAAGAACCAACGTTTCCAGAACCAGTCGAGGTTTTTACCAGAACCTACATTCATGCTATAAAAGAAATCATATGGCATCGGGTGTTTACCATTCCACGATTTAATATAATGATGCAAGGCTTTGGTAAACAATTCATCCCCTAAATAATCTTTGATATAAAGATAGCCTAAACCAGGTTTAGGATAAGAATTGGTAAAACCACCAGAACCTTTAAGATCTGGAGTAAGGGTCATTATAGGGGTATCATCTTTACTTCCAGAGCTCATTGCTGTAGCCGAAATCCCGTATTCATCAACAATAGTGCTGTCTATCATCGGCGATATCAGCCATTCGCCAATAGTTGCCCAGCCCTCGTCCATCCAACCATATTTGGTTTCATTAATACCCATATAAAAAGGAAACATGGTATGGAAAATTTCATGATCGGTCAAAGTAATCGCATCTACCCTGTTATCAACCGGGTTATCATTTACCATCATAGGGTATTCCATCTGATCTAAACCATCAAAAACGGTTTCATGGCTATAGGGAAAAGGCCATTTAGGAAATGTATAGCTCATGGCATGTACCGTTTTTCTTGCGAAATCGATCACCTCATAATAATCTTTATGTTGAGCATTAAAAACAGCATCTACACGGGTACGCCTTTTCGTATTTGGATCAACCACCAAACTGGTAGATTTCCATAAATAATGATTGCTGGTTGCAAAGGCAAAATCAACGACATTTTTTGCTTCAAACTTAAAGGTATTAAACGGCTTTGAAGAAGTAACCTTGTTCTGTGCAAGAGTTATACTATCTATCACATCTATTACACCATCTGTTTGATGTGCCAAGCTATATTTTTCAAATACATTTTTGGTAAAAACTTCTTTAGCGTTTAATAGATCTCCGGTAGCCCACACCGCATAGTTTTGAGGTACGGTAATAGCAACCTTAAAATTACAGAAATCATTGTAAAACTCTTCAGAGCCCGTATAAGGAAATTTATTCCAGCCATCTATATCATCATAAACGGCTATACGAGGAAATGAATAGGCAATAAAATGTGCACCCTCATCTACTTGCCCTGTACGCACATGAGAACCTTTGTTTAAAATATAATGGTAGCTGATCTTAAATTTCAAAGATTTACCCGGTTGCAATGCAGGTATTGCTGTGTGCATGTTTGTGCCATCAATAACCAAACTTCCAAGCTCTTTATCTTTTCCGTTCATTAAAACCTTAGTAATCTGAACCCCGTCTCCTAAATCGCTTTCACTGATCTTACTTTTCCTAGGGGCGCCTTTCTTATAGAGATTAGGGTAAAGTTTAAACCAAATCTCATTTAAAACATCGGGGCTGTTATTCGTATAAACAATTTCTACCTCTCCTTTAAGCAAACGTGTTGCCGGATTAAAATCTATTTTCAGATCATAATTGGCAGTATTTTGCCAGTAGTTTTTACCTGGAGCACCACTTTTATCCCTGGTTCCTTTTTGGTAAGCTTGCTCAAACTCAGGTCCTATGCTCAACTGCGCCTGAGTTGTTAAGGTTAACGCAACAAAAGCTATTGCGTAAAATAATTTATTCCATTTCATAACTGATATTTATTTACCAAATTTCATTTTGAGTTGCTCCAACATATCACTGGTAACAGGTTTGGCAGCTTGTGGTTTCTGGGGCTTGCCGGCCTGTTTCTGTTCTTCTTTTTTCTTAGACCATCTTTTCCATACATCTTCCAGTTTTTTCTTGGTAAACAAAGGAAAATCTCCCTGCATCATCCAGGCATAATAACTGGGCTCTGTATCAAAAATGCTTTCTAATGTACGTCCTTTATGTTTGCCAAAATTAATGGTCTCCTCTCCTTTTTCGTTATATACAATACGCCCGGCATAATCTACCGATTTGTTCATATTGGTAAATTCATGCAGTGCATCAACATTGTTTTGTACAGGAACTGATTTTTTACGGTTCTTATCTTCAAATTCTGTTTCTTTATATTTTTCAAGCTGGGCTAAAAGAACTTCATAAGTTGCTCTTATATCAGCTTCGGCAGAGTGGGCATTTACCAGTTCTTTATCACAATAGAACTTATAAGCAGCTTTTAAGGTACGTTGTTCCATTTGGTGAAAAATGTTCTGTACATCAACAAACTTTCTATCATTCATATCAAAATCTATCCCCACACGTAAGAATTCTTCTAAAAGCATCGGAATATCAAACTTATTTGAATTGTAACCCGCCAGGTCTGCATCGGCTATAAAATTAGCTATCTCTTGGGCTATGGTTGCAAAAACAGGTGCGTCTTTAATGTCTTCATCATAAATACCGTGTATCAATGATGAAGCTAATGGAATAGGCATTTCAGGATTTATTCTCTTGGTCAATATCTGCTCTGTTCCATCGGGCATAATTTTCAAAACGGCAATTTCAACAATTCTGTCTATACCTACGTTTATACCGGTAGCTTCCAGGTCAAAAAATGCCAAAGGGCGTCTCAGGTTTAATTTCATGATAAAAAACTTAATATTCAAAGGTGCTAAAAACCTTTGTTAGTTGCTATTTTTTCTTTAAAAAGCCTTAATTGTCAAATAAAATGTAAATTGCACATTTAACCATCGCAAACTAACAAACTATTTTATGTATAAGATCTTAATTATCGCTTGTGTATTTTTCTCTTTTGGTGCATATGCACAGGATTTCTCCTATGGAGATATAGAAGATTCTGAACAAAGCTTTAACAAGAGTACTTTAGACAGCAATGCCAATGCCATATATCTTAATGAGTACGGTACTTCCAGATTCATATTTGATTCGCAAACAGGAAATATGAAATTAGTTTATGATTATCATGCCAGAATCAAGATTTTCAATAAAGACGGTGCTAAGTCTGCCGATATCGTAGTGCCCCTATACAGATATGGCACGGGGAACGATCAACAGGAATACATTTCAAATCTTACAGCCTCAACATTTAATTATGCAAATGGCTCTTACAATGAAACTGTCCTGAATAAGAATAACATCTTTCGCGAAAACAAGAATAAATATGTTACCCTGGTAAAGTTTACTCTGCCAAATATTAAAGATAATTCTATTATTGAGTATAAATATACCATAGAAAGTCCTTATCTTTTTAATTACAGAACTTGGGAATTCCAAACAAATATTCCAAAATTAAAAAGCACCTATGTTGCTAATATTCCTTCAAACTACAGTTATAACGTTACACTAAGGGGTTTTTATAAACTTAGTGATTCAAAAGCAGAAGTATCTCGTGAATGTTTAAGGGTTTCTGGTATGGATATGGATTGTTCTAAGTTAACCTATACGATGAACTATATACCTGCTTTTATAGAAGAAGAATATATGACTTCGGCTGCAAACTATAAATCGGCTATTTATTTTGAACTGGCAGAGGTATTTTACCTAAACGGTTCAAGAAAGAAATATACCAGCACATGGAAAGATGTAGAAATGCAACTGGTAGATGATAAAAATTTTGGTGGTCATCTTAAACGAAAAGATGTTTTTAAAGATATTGTACCTAACATCACTAAAAATGCCAGTACAGAACTGGAGAAAGCAAAAGCCATTTTTGATTACATCAAAAAACAAATTAAATGGAACAACATTTACTCAAAATATAGCGACGAAAGTATTAAATCTGTATTAGAAAGCCGTTCAGGAAATTCAGCAGAAATTAATTTATCATTAATAGCAGCTTTATCTGCTGCTAATATTGATGTAGAAGCCGTAATCTTATCTACCAGAGATAATGGTATGGTGAATAAGATAAATCCGGTAATCAGCGAATTCAACTATGTAATTGCCAAAGCCAATATTGATGGCGAAAGCTATCTGTTAGACGCCACAGAGCCACTAATTCCATTTGGTTTACTGCCTTTAAGATGTGTAAATGATCAGGGAAGGGTAATTAGCCTGAAAAAACCTTCTTATTGGATTGACCTTAAAGCCAATAAAAAAAGTACCAGTGTTCATTTCTTTAACGGAAAATTAGGTGAGGATGGAAAAATTACGGGCAAATTAACTTCCAGCAGTAACGGTTACGATGCCTTAAGCACCCGGAAAAACATTAAAAAATATTCTTCATTAGATGAGTATGTAGAAAAATTGGAAGAAAAGTTATCTGGTATTAAAATCAAAGATTTTTCGATTAAAAATATAGACAGTATACATCTTCTCATGGAAGAAGAATATCAATTAGAATTTACTGTTCAGAATATACAAAATGCAGATCAATCTTATTTCAGTCCGTTTTTTATTAATCCGATAAAGAAAAATCCTTTCAAATTAAAAGAGAGAAATTATCCGGTAGATCTTGGAGCACAGTATGAAGAGAGAACTACCATTAACTTGGAACTTCCTGAAAATTACAAAGTAAAAGAAACACCTAAAGAAATTGCCGTTTCATTGCCTAACAACGGCGGCAGATACCTGTTACAAACCACTGTTAATGATGGCAGTATGATGATTAGCCAGGTATTTACTTTAAATAAACCTATTTACAGCGCGGAGGAATATTTTGCCCTAAAAGAATTTTATAACATGATCATACAGGCACAGAAAACCGAGATTTTATTAACTAAAGCCAAGTAATGAAAAAAATATTATCATCCATATTATTCGTAATCAGTATTTTTTATGCAAATGCTCAGAATTTTAGCGCAGAAACTATACCTCAGGTTTTAAAAAACAGGGCTACCGCGGTTATAAGACAGAGTGAAACAACGGTTGATATGCGTTCAACAGATAATGTAATCTTAACGGTTAAGAAAGCAATTACGATCCTTAACAAAAATGGAGATGATCATGCTTCACTGGTGCTGTTTTATGATAAAAACACTTCTATTAAAGGCGTTAAAGGAGAAATTTACGATGAGTTTGGCAAATTGACCAGCAAATTCTCTTTAAGTAATTTTAAAGATGAAAGTGCTGTAAGTAATTTTTCTTTATATGAAGATAGCAGAGTTAAATATTACAGCCCCGCAGTTAACATATACCCTTATACCATTGTTTATACCTATGAGATCCGCAATAAACAGAATCTGGTTATACCCGAATGGCGGCCCATTCCGGGCTATGACATTGCTGCAGAAAAATGTACTTATCAATTTGTTTGTAACCCCAAGGATGAATTGCGAATTTATGCTGCTAATTACAACAGAACACCTGAAGAAGTTCTTACAGATAAACAGAAAATTTTAAAATGGTCTGTAGAAAACGTACCTGCTATAAAACAGGAAGATTATAGCCCAAATGCAGCTGTTTTTCTTACGAGTATAAAAGTGGCTCCTAAAGATTTTGTATATTATAATCTAAAGGGAAGTTACACTAACTGGAATGAGCTCGGAAAAATTACTTATGATAATTTGTTAAAAAACAGACAGGATTTACCCGCCCCGACTAAAGACTTTATTAAAGAACTGGTAAGTAAAGAAAAAACCAATCGAGATAAAGCACAAAAAATATATAAATATATGCAGCAAAAAACCAGGTACATTAGCGTTCAGCTGGGTATAGGTGGTTTGCAGCCTTCTTTTGCTTCAGAAGTTGACAAATTAGGTTATGGTGACTGTAAAGGGCTTGTAAATTATATGCAGAGCCTTCTGGATGCGGTAAATATAGAATCTTACTATTGTGTTGTTGAAGCTGGCAATAACAAAAAAGACCTGATCTCATCATTTGCCAGTATGGAACAAGGAAATCATATTATACTTTGCCTGCCTTTAAAAGGTGATACCACTTGGCTAGAGTGTACCAATCAGGAAATTCCTTTTGGGTATTTAGGGAGCTTTACCAGTAACCGTTTGGTATTAGCTTGTACAAAAGATGGTGGCAAATTACTGAAAACGCCAAAATATAATGCTGAAAATAGCCTTCAGGAACGAAAAGCTTCTTTGGTGCTTTCTAAAGAAGGTAATCTTAAGGGAAATGTAACGACCACATTTAAAGGAGAACAGTATGAAAATCATACATACCTACTCAATAAATCTCAAAACGATAGGGAAAATGCCTTAAGAAAGATATACGATGTGAACAATATCAATTTTGATGAGATAGCGTTCAAAAAAGATGAAGACCAGATCATTTTCACAGAAGATCTAAAGATAAATGTAGGGCATTATGCACCTGTAAACAATGGTAAGTTATTTTTAAATCCAAATCTGCTAAACGTTAAAAAGAGTATTCCATTTATCAGAAACCGGGTTCTGCCCCTATATATCAGTTCGGGTTATACAGATGTTGACCATATTTCTTACACCTTAGACCAAGATATTGTACCTGAATTTCAGCCAAAGTCTGTGCATATTAAAAACGAGTTTGGCTCTTATATCTTAGAGGTAAAAAAAGAAGATAATAAACTGGTTTATTACAGGGTATTGTCTGTTAAAGAAGGCATGTATAAAGCCGAAGATTATACTAAATTTCAGGAATTTATAAGTGAAGTTGTACAAAATGACAACTTAAAGCTTATTCTCAGCTTAAAAGAATAATACCTACACCAATACCTATTGCCATGATCAGGTACATGAGAACTTCTGTAGTTGCAAAACGCTTATATTTGGTCCAAAAAGAGTAATCTTCTTTATTTTTTTTCATAATTAGACAAATATAGCGATAAGTAAAAATAGGACACCAAAAAATGGTTCGAAACCATGGCGTAAAAGATTCTGCACCGTATACAGAACGACACAAGTTTTTAGTATCCTCTTCTTATAAGCAAGGTTATTTACTTGTGTCTTTCTTCCATTTGATACTACAGCCAATGGCTTTGGTAAAGCCTACCGTAGGTTTTTCGCCTTTGAGCAATTGATTAACGGCATTTTGAACATAATTATCACGTCCTGAGTTTTCCATCTCCTGATCGTTATCAATAGCGCCTATGTAAGCTACTTCATTTCCTTTGGCAGTTTTCTGTAATACAAAAACATGAGGTGTTTTATTAGCGCCATATTTTTTGGTATAAATGTGGTTAGGGTCTTCTAAATAAGCAAAAGTAAATTTCTTATTTTTAGCTCTCTCCTGCATTTTATCAAAACTATCGCCCGGCGAAACAACAGGATCATTGGTATTGATAGCCACTACCGGATAACCTTTCTGGGCAAACATTTTATGAAGCCCTTCTATCCTATCTTCATATGCTTTTGAAACTGGGCATGTATTACAGGTAAAAACTACAATATAACCTTTGGCATCTTTGTAATCGGCTAAAGAAATCATTTTTTCATTCACATTCTTTAGTTTAAAGTCCGCAGCCAAATCGCCCAGCTGATAGCCCGTATTTTGTGCTTTTACAGACATAAAACCTATCATGGCCATACATAACATAACTAATCTTTTCATAACTTTAATTTTTAGATTTATATTACAGGTTACTTATTCTCTTAGTATGTGCTGCTAATTCAGCATAGGTAAACTCTTTCTCATAAAACTCTCTGATCTTTTTTTGGACATTGATAAATAAGGTAGCAGGTAAAGCTCCCGACCATTTTTGATCAACTCCATCTATAAATGTTTGCTGGTTAGACGCATTAGCTACAAAAACCTCAGATTTTATCTTATTCTTTGTAACAAAAGGAACAACCGCATCTTTGATTTTCGATTTAAAATCCATGCTCAGCAATAAGACCTTTACAGGAGCCTTGCTATTCTCTGCATTTAGTTTTTCAAAATAAGGTAGTTCTTCTACACAAGGTCCGCACCAAGTTGCCCAAAAATTAACAACATACGTAGTATCCTTTCCTTTGGCTACTCTTTGCTCTAACTCATTTAAAGTTAAGAGTTTTACCTGAGCTTTTAAACCTACACAACTCATTAATAATAAAAGTGTTACTATAATTTTATTCATATCACTACTTAAGTAGGGTGTTTAACTTTTGTTCTACAAATTTAGTGGTCGGTTTTTTAGCAGGGTCAACCTCATCATCAATCTGACCTATATATTTAATCAAATAACTGTTAGATTGCTTTTTTAAGATTACAGCAGTAGGTGTTTTCTTGATCCCCAAAAGCCAAGTGTACTTAAAATTCTCATCAGATAGGTAAGGAAATGTAAAGCCTTTCTTAACAGCCATTTCTTTCATAGCTGGTAAAGCGTCAAGTGGGTATTTTACTGCATTATCACCATAAGGTCCAATTGCCACAACAGGATAGCCTAGAGATTTATATTTTTTATTTAGAGCGATAACTCTGTCTTCATATAAAATACAATGGTCGCAACTTGGGGTCATAAACACCAAGATAAATCCTTTAACCTGCTTTTGCGCATTCAGATCGTACGTTTTACCATCAATATTTTTGAGTATAATATTGTTCAATACCGAACCTTCTTTAAGGGGTTCCTGAGCTTTCAGGTTACTACAAATTGCAAGCAATAGCAATAAAAATAATTTTCTAAATTTCATATGTTTTTATTTGGGAGAACCCGCTTTTACTAAGGTATTCTGGTAAGCTGGCAAAGTAAGATCATCAACTATAACACCTCTGGTTGTAGAGGCGTGAACAAAAAAATCATTATTTAAATAAATGCCCACATGATCAACCTCTTTACCGCCAAAAGAAAAAAACACCAGATCTCCTTCTTTAAGATGACCATAGCTTTTCTTTTTTATGGCATCAGCCTGATCTTTAGATCTTCTGGGCAGTTCAACATTATAAATCTGTTTTTGCAATAGTAAAGCAAAGCCAGAACAGTCTATGCCGTTTTTATCCAAGCCTCCTAATTTATAGCGCACACCGCTCCAGTCTGTAATGAACCTATAGAGCTGTTTGCTTTTTAAATTAGACATTGCATCTGCCGCACGCGCAGCCGTGCTTTTTTGCGCTACGTATTTTTTTGAACCGCATGACGCTAAGAATAATAATCCTATTAATAAGCAGATTACCGGAAATTGGGTAAATTTCTTCAACATAGATCTAAGTTTTAAAAGATAAACATGCGTGGTTCAATGCTTCTCTTAATTTAGGTATGCTCGAAACACCTATACCATGAAACGATAAAATTTCTTTCTCGGTATATTGAGAAAGTGTTTCGAGGGTTAAAATGCCCTGATTTCGTAAAGCTCTTTGAGCTGGAGCGCTTAAAGCGGCCAAAAAGCCCGTAGTTATTTTTTGCTCACGATCACATACAGGACAAACATTGCAGTTACCATTCTTATCGTACCGATGTCCTTTATCGCATATTTTAAGATTACTGCCTGCCATGCTCTTATTAATTTTTAATTAAACGCTGAATTTCATCTAATTTAAGTAAAGCTTCTACCGGCGTTAAGGTATTTACATCTAAGTTATTTAATGAATCTCTAATTTTTACCAATACGGGATCATCTATAGCAAACATCTGTAATTGGTAAGCCTGATTCTGAACTTTCTTTATACTGTCTTTGATACTCTGCCCTTCTGTTCTGTCTATTTCCAAACGCTTTAATATTTCGTGCGCCCTACTGATCAGTTTGGAAGGCATACCAGCCATTTTAGCCACATGGATACCAAAACTATGCTCGCTACCGCCCGGAACCAGTTTGCGCAAAAAAATAACCTTATTCTGCATTTCTTTAATGGTTACGTTATAGTTTTTGATCCTGCTCATGGTATTTTCAAGATCGTTAAGCTCATGATAGTGGGTAGCAAAAAGTGTTTTGGGTCTTGCGGTTGGGTGTTCGTGTAAATATTCTGCTATTGCCCAGGCTATGGAAATACCATCATAGGTACTGGTTCCACGGCCAATTTCATCTAACAAGATTAGGCTTCGGTCTGAAATGTTGTTCAGGATACTCGCTGTTTCATTCATTTCTACCATGAAAGTACTTTCTCCCGATGAAATATTATCTGAAGCTCCTACTCTGGTAAAAATTTTATCTACAATGCCCAGTTCAGCAGCTTTTGCCGGAACAAAACAGCCCATTTGCGCCATCAATACAATCAGCGCACTTTGACGTAAAATGGCAGATTTACCCGACATATTTGGACCTGTGATCATCATAATCTGCTGGTTGTCGTTATCCAAAAATACATCATTGGTAATATATTCTTCTCCAACTGGCAACTGTTTTTCAATTACAGGATGGCGACCACCTTTAATATCGATTACTTTTTTATTGTTGAGCTGAGGCTTTACATAATAATTTTTGGTTGCCAGTCTTGCAAAACACAGCAGAACATCTAACTGGGCAACAATATAGGCGTTGAGCTGTATAGGTTTGATGTAATGCGCTACCTGGTACATTAACTCATTATACAGTTTTACTTCTATGGCCTGTATTTTTTCTTCTGCTCCTAATATCTGTTCTTCGTATTCTTTCAGTTCCGGGGTAACATAACGCTCTGCATTTACCAAAGTTTGCTTGCGTATCCAGGTATCGGGTACTTTATCTTTATGTGTATGGGTTACTTCTAAATAATAGCCAAAAACGTTGTTAAAAGATATTTTTAATGAAGGAATGCCTGTATTAACTACTTCTCTTTTTTGTATTTCCAGCAAGTACTCCTTACCACCAAATGCAACTTTACGTAATCTGTCCAGTTCTTCATCTACACCGTCAGCAATTACATTGCCTTTTGCCAGCACAGCAGGAGGATCTACCTGCAATTCTCTTTCTAATTGTTCTTTGATTTTGGTGCATGGATTAAGCTGATCGGCCAGAGCTTTAAGATAAGGGTTCTCTGTTTGTTCTGCCAGTGTTTTAATTTCTTCTATATGAACGAGTGCTCTTTTAAGCTGTAGCAATTCACGCGGGCCAGCCTTTTGTAAACCCACTTTAGAAATGAGGCGTTCTAAATCACCAATGGGTTTAATATGCATCTGCATTTTATCAGCCAAATCGCTATGATTGACCAAAAACTCAACCATACCCAAACGATCCTGTATAGGTTTAAGCTCTTTAAGTGGCATGATGATCCATTTGTGCAATAACCTTGCTCCCATTGGTGTGCAGGTATCATCCAAAATATCAAACAATGTAACGCCATTATCATTAGCGCTATGTACCAACTCTAGGTTACGGATAGTAAACCTGTCTAGCCACATGTAACGCTCCTCTTCTATACGCGCAATAGAAGTGATATGCTGTAAATTACGATGTTCGGTCTCTCCTAAATAATAGAGAATAACACCCGCAGCAACTATACCCTGCGTAAGTTTATCTATTCCAAAACCTTTTAAAGAATTTACTTCAAAATGCTTAGTTAAAACCTCATTTGCATAATCTAAGGTAAAAGCCCATTCGTCTAAGTGATAGGTATAGAACTTATCCCCAAAAAGCTGTAAAAAATCCTGTCTTTTACTTTTCTGATAAATTACTTCTGTTGGTTTAAAGCTTTGCAATAATTTATCTACATATTCAGAACTACCCTGAGCTATTAGGAATTCGCCGGTAGAAATATCACAAAAAGCTACTCCTGTACCATTTTTATCAAAATAAACCGCTGCCAGATAGTTGTTAGATTTCTGGCTAAGAATATTATCACTATAGGCTACACCGGGTGTTACTAATTCTGTGACCCCTCTTTTTACAATGGTCTTGGTCATTTTAGGATCTTCCAACTGATCGCATATGGCCACACGCTGTCCGGCTCTTACCAATTTTGAGAGGTAATTTTCTAAAGAATGGTGTGGAAAACCTGCGAGTTCTAAAGCCCCGTTTGGTCCGGTACCCCTCTTTGTAAGTACAATGCCTAAAATCTGTGCCGTTTTAACGGCATCTTCTCCAAATGTTTCGTAAAAATCTCCAACCCTGAACAACAATAATGCACCCGGATATTTTGCCTTTATGGCATTGTATTGTTGCATTAAAGGGGTTTCTTTCGTGTTTGCTTTGGCCAAAATTATCCTAAATTACTTAAGGTGTAAATATACTATCTTAAGCCGAAGACAAGGTTCTTTGTTGAAAAATTAAGATTGTGGAAAGCGCAAGATTTTGGAAGCTGTTTTGAGGCTTCATCTTAAGTCAATATAGACCCTGAAACAAGTTTAGGGTGACGTTAAATAAACATTCACTACCTGAATTCATTTTACTGCGTAGCTTTTCGCTGCGTTACAGGTTAGCATCTTTCTTAAGGAATGAGAAATATAGCCCCAAAAGAGTTCAGGGTAACGTTAAATAGAGATTCGTCATGCTGAACTCGTTTCAGCATCTTTTAGTCTATTTTTGTAAGTATTTACATTTCTACAGGCTCAACGTAACAGCGGCTATAGATATTGAAATGAATTAAGAAACCACCCCGATTTTGGGGTAATGCTATTTATTTTTTAGTGATGGTAAACCGTTTCAGGTTCTGCAATTTCCACCTCACCCTCAGCACTTAGTGCAAGCAGCTTAACTTCTTTCACTTCATTTACCATTACAGGGTCGTATTTAGCTTTTACTTTTACATAGTTTTGCGTAAAACCATGCATAAAGCCATCTTTCTGATCGTCTTCAAATAAAACAAAAGCATTTTTGCCTATCTGTTCCTGATAAAATGCCCTTCTCTTCTTATCAGAAAGAATATGCAACATTTTATTACGTTCAAAACGTGTACCTCCGGCAACTTTGCCCTTCATTTCGGCTGCTTCTGTATTTTCTCTTTCTGAATAAGTAAACACATGCAGGTAAGAAATATCTAAGCCATTGAGGAACTCATATGTATCTAAGAAATCTTCCTGTGTTTCGCCCGGAAAACCAACTATAACATCCACGCCTATACAGCAATGTGGCATTACTTCTTTGATTTTAGCAACACGCTCTGTATAAAGTTCACGACGGTAACGACGTTTCATCAGACCTAATATCTTATTTGAGCCCGACTGTAAAGGAATATGAAAATGCGGCACAAAACGTTTTGACTGCGCTACAAATTCGATGATTTCATTGCTTAGCAGATTAGGTTCTATGGAAGAAATACGAATTCTCTCTATACCTTCTACTTCATCAAGTGCTTTAACCAAATCAAAGAAACGGTCTTCTCTCTCTCCATTCCTGATGCCAAAATCACCTAGATTAACACCCGTAAGCACAATTTCTTTCACCCCGCTCTCGGCAATTTGCTTTGCTTTAGCCAATACATTCTCAATAGTATCGCTACGGCTTGCGCCCCTGGCTAACGGAATGGTACAGTACGTACAAGGATAATCGCAGCCATCTTGTACTTTTAAGAAAGTACGGGTTCTGTCGCCAATTGAATAAGCCGCAATAAAATTGTGGTTTACTTTTTCTATTTCCTGTTGGTGTACAACGGCTTTAGGTTGCTTGGTTAAATCAGAAATAAACTCTACGATGCGGAATTTTTCTGCTGCGCCCAAAACCATATCCACACCTTCTATCTCGGCAATTTCCTGTGGTTTTAGCTGCGCATAGCAACCTACAATGGTTACATAGGCATTCGGCGAATATTTAAGTGCTTCTTTAACTACTTTTCTACATTTCTTATCGGCATGGTCTGTTACCGAGCAGGTATTGATTACATATACATCTGCTCCTTCGGTAAATTCAACTACACGGTAACCGGCATCGGTAAATAAACGCCCTATGGTTGAAGTTTCGGAGAAATTCAACTTACAGCCTAAAGTATAAAATGCAACTTTTTTCATTAAGGCTGCAAAGATACAAAATTTGATTTTACTAAAGTGATTTCAGCGGTAGCAATATAAATCCTTACAATCTGATTGCAAGAACCTTTTTACTTAATCTTCGTTCCAACGGTAACTTTCCTTTTCTAACCCTATCAAATCAATTACCCTATCTACTACGGTTTGTGCCAGTTCTTCAATTGTTTTGGGCAAGCTGTAAAAAGATGGTACGGCCGGACAGATGATCCCTCCTGCTTCAGTTACCAGTTTCATGTTTTGCAAGTGGATAAGATTAAAAGGCGTATCGCGAACCACAGTAATCAATTTTCTCCGTTCTTTTAAAATTACATCGGCGGCACGGGTTATAAGATCATTGGAAATGCCGTGTGCTATTCGGCCTACCGTACCCATTGAACATGGTATGATGATCATGGTATCATACTTGGCAGAACCTGATGCGAAAGGTGCATTAAAATCCATTTTATGGTAAAAAGTAAATGGATATTGCTGATAGCTTATATCGTTAAGCTCTGTTTCCCAAACCTGCTTGGCATTATCAGACATAACCACTGCTACACGGTCTATCTGAGCTTCTAATTTTAGAAAAGCATCTAACAATAACTTGGCATAAATGGAACCGCTTGCGCCGGTTATGGCTACGATGATTTTCTTCTTTTTTAACATGATAATGCAAAGATAAAATTAAGCCACAAAAAAGGGCCAGAAAACTTGTTTCTGACCCTACATCTACCTATGAAAAACATACCCCCGAAAGGGTAAGCCCAAAAATAACTAATTTTTTCTCAGATAATAAAACTTAGAGTAGTATTTTTTTAAAAAAACAGTTTACGTAACAAAAATTTGACAAACAATATTCATTTTAATTTGTGTTTAAAAGCTGCTAAAAAAGCTCAAAAACTTCTCTTTCTCTCTTAATTTACGTTTTTTTAAACATATTCAAGTGAATTTTGTTGCATATAAAAAATACCTCCATCATTAACTAATGTAAAATATGCTGATGAAAAAAAGACTTCTCATAACCGGAGGCATTTTTGCCCTTGCTGCTGTTGTTATTCTTTTAAAATCTAAACGCACGATACCAAAAGGTGTAAAAGCCGTAGGAAATTTTGATCAGTTAAAATATTTAGGTAAATGGTTTGAAATTGCGCGTTTAGATCACAGATTTGAAAAAAACCAGACTTATGTAACTGCTCAGTATGACCTGAATGCCGATGGTAGTATTAAAGTTACCAACAGCGGGTTTGATACCAAAAAAAATAGAGAAAGATCTGTTGTTGGAAAGGCCAGATTTGTGAAGGATGAACATACCGGTATGTTAGAAGTTTCTTTCTTTGGTCCGTTTTATTCGGGTTATAATATTATTGCAATTGACAAAGATTATAAGTATGCTTTGGTTGCTGGTAAAACCCGAGATTATTTATGGCTACTCTCGAGAGCAGGAACTATGCCTAAAAGCGTAATCAATAATTACCTGAAAATTGCCGAGAAGGCTGGATATGACACTTCTAAGTTGGTATGGACGCCACAAGCTTCTCACGCAAGCTAACTTGCTAAAGGAAAAGAAAAATAGAATTTGCTTCCATAGCCCGGCTTACTTTGTACACCTATTATTCCTCCTTGTGTTTCAATAAAGTCTTTACTAATGGCCAGCCCTAAACCTGTACCTGTTTTATTGCTGCCTGGTATTTGGAAATAACGATCAAATATTTTTTCTGTATAACGGTTTTCGATACCAGGTCCAAAATCTTCCACCGAAAAAATCAAACGATTGGCTTCAAGAACTACAGATACAATAATTTTGCCTTCTTCTGATGAATAACGTACTGCATTGGTTATAAAATTAATCAATACCCAAGCTGTTTTCTCTATATCTACATAAATCTCTGGTAAGTTTTCGCTTATTTCACTAATAATCCCGACATGCTTTTGCTCAACCTGGGCCTTAGTTGCTTCTAACGCATATTGTACCATTTTTAAAGGATCTCCAGCTTGTTTATTAAGTTGTATATTACCGGTTTCTACCTGCGACATATTGAGCAATTCTCCTGTAATGTTCAGCAAACGTTCAGTATCATCCTGTATATTATGCAATAAGCCCTGCTGCTCCTCATTGAGCTCGCCTACTTGTTTATTTGACAGTAACTGCAAACTCATTCTAATAGACGATATAGGCGTTTTCAACTCGTGCGATACCGTAGCAATAAAATTGGTTTTAGCAAAATCAAGTTCTTTAAAAGTAGTTACATTACGCAGTAAAATTACTTGACCAATGTGCTGTGGGCTATGTTCGCCAGTAGGTATGATACTGATATCGATCTGTTCTTTCTCAAAATAACTTTCTTTATCATCCGCAAAAATTTTGATAGTTTCTTTACCCGCTCTATCAGTATGATTAACATGCTTGGTAAGCTCACGTACAAGATCATTATTTAAAGCCACTTCTTCTATTTGCTTGCCGATCAATTGTTCTGTTTTAAGCCCGGTTATTTTAAGTGCCTGCTGATTGGCAAATAAAACTTTTTGGTTTTCATCTATCCCTATTACTGGATCATGCATATTATTGATCAAGGTTTCGATGCGCTTTTTGTCTTTAAGAATATGCTCAATCTTACTATTTGCATACTCTTCTAACTTTTTAGCCATTGTATTAAAAGAACGAGCGAGTTCACCAAATTCGCTATGCCCCTCAAAATGTACACGCTGATGGTAGTTTTGCGCCGCAATTTGCCTGATACTGGTGGTGAGTTCTTTGATAGGATTGGCAATATTGCCCGGAAGGTTTACCAATAAGATAAAGGCAATGAGAAAACAAAGCATACCCGTTACGGATATCCAGATGATGGCTGATGAGGCCGTTTGTTTGGCAACATCACTTTTTCGTTCAATAGCAGCCATATTTAATCGCATAAGCTCGGTAATATCTCTCCTGATCTCTACATGAACTTTGGGATCTACAGGTTTTATGCGGAGTTGCTGAAAATGCTGCTTTATTTTTTGGGTTGCTGCTTTCTCTCCTTCTTCAGTTATGTTATGCTGTTGTTTGAGCAGATTGGTTTCAAATTTATATAGGGCCATATCAGCCGTTCCCATTTCGTCGAGGGCTATAAGCATATTCCTAGCGTATTCTAAGGTATTGTAATTTGCCCTGAGAATATTCTCGGTATCTTTTTTTAGGCTGTTTACATATTTTGTGCTCACTACGGCCAGCAATACAATAAGGATGAACAACAACCCTACCCCAATGGTCAACTTTGCTTTTATTTTCATTATGATAGAATTACCAAGTCTATGTTTTCTTTAGAAAGCTTATTTAAAAGTGTATTAAATGTATCTGAAGCAAGTATAATATTAAACAATGTAATATGTGGCTTACCAATGCAAACTGTTGTGATATTCCTGTTTTCACATTGTTCCATGATGGCTTTAACGATATTTTTGTTCTTCACTTTAATAATTTCGGCACGCAGCTCAGTAGCCAGCTTAAAATTATTGATCAGGTGCCTTTGTTTATCCAATGCGATCCTATCTGCACTTTCTTTAGGAGTTTGTACATATAGAAGGTACCACTTACTATTGTAATAATTGGCCAATCTCGCTGTTTTTCTGATTACTTTTTTTGCGGCCTGTTCATTTGAGCTTATACAGGCCATAAATCTTTCGGGCCTGATCAGTCTTGCAGGTACAACTTCGGTTTCTACCATACGCTGCACCTGAGAGGCTACCTCTTTTAAGGCCAATTCTCTTAACTGTAAGATATTTTCATTTTTAAAAAAATTAGCTAATGCCGATTGAACTTTTGATTGGTCGTATATTTTCCCCTCTTTTAATCTCAGGATCAGCTCTTCAGAAGTAAGGTCAATATTTACCACCTCATCGGCCTGAGCCAATATACTATCAGGAACACGCTCACTTACTTCTATACCTGTAATATTTTTGACCTCCTCATTAAGGCTTTCTATATGTTGAATATTTACCGCACTGATTACATTAATACCCGCATCTAAAATCTCGTTCACATCTTGCCACCGTTTTTCATTTTTACTGCCTTGTATATTGGTATGGGCCAGTTCATCTACCACAACTATTTCGGGATGAAGGTTAAGGATAGCCTGTAAATCCATTTCTTCCAACTCTTTTCCTTTATAAAACAGTTTTCTTCTTTGGATAAGCGGAAGTCCCTTTAACTGTTCAAGCGTTTCTCTTCTGTTATGAGTCTCTATAAAACCTATTTTTACATCTATGCCGCTCCCCAGTAAAGCATGGGCTTCCTGCAACATACGGTAAGTTTTACCTACACCAGCGCTCATGCCAATGTACAGCTTAAATTTTCCTCTTTTTGATTTTTTGATCAGTTCGATAAAATGATCGGCACTTTTTCTTTCTTCAAGCATAATGCAAGGTTTTAAGCTCAATTAAAATTAAAAAACAAGTTGTACAAAAATCAATTTATCTCCCTTCATTTATTATAATAAGCAAAGGGAGATTGAACAAACTAAAATTTAACTGCGAGCGAAGTAGCTACTAAAAAATTATTCTTTTGCAAAACTTCATCTCTATCCGTAAAAATCCGGTCTTTGCTCCTCAAGTTTTTGAGCTCTACCCGCCAGGCAAGAGCGGGCGTTATCCAATAATCGGCATTAATAGACGAGCCAAAAGTTTGAAAACCGTTTTCTGAACCTGTAGCAATCATAACTTGCTTTTTATCATTGTAATATTCTAATCTGGCAGCAACATTTAATTTTTGCGAAAGTGAATATTTAGCCATTACAGCAGGGCTATACCACATATTAAACTGATGGGTGTTTTTGTTTTTTTGTTCAGCTCCAATATCAAACACCGCAATCAATGAAAATTTGGGACTTAGTTCAAATTGGGCATATAAATTGTGAAAATAACGCATCTGTCTAACGGCATCAGGTTTTTCATTACCTATGTATGAACTGCTGTTCAATGTAACTTTAGGTGTGGGTTTAAAAACAAGTTGGTGCCCAAAAGCAGGTAAACTATTGCCATTTAATTTCTGGATACGTTGCCAACCGTTGAGCACCAGAACTGCAATCTGCCATTTGTTATCTGTAGAGAGATAAGATAGTTTTGCTCCTGTTTCAAAATAAGGAGAATTCTCAGCCATTATACTCCTTGTAAGGGTAAAGCAATCTAAACCAATGGCGCTCTCAGCACCTATATGTGAAGGTAAAATCCCTGCATCCAGCCATATCTGCTGTTTTTCAGATAACCTTACCCCGATGTTTGCTTCATAGATATTTTTAAGCACGCCTTCTTCTGCTGCATAATTCGCATTCATATATGTACCTGTGGCAATACCTATATTGCTTCTTATTTTTTCTGTTTCATAGCTTGCTTTGAGCAACCCAAGGTTTAAATTTATTTCATTATTTCTGTTATGACTGTAAATAAACCCTGATCGTTGATTGGGTAGAGGGTTACTAAAATCGTGCTGATAATAAACTTCTGCATATCCACTTATTTTAATGGGATATTTTTGTGTTTCTTGGGCTAAAAGATTTCCGGTTACTCCCAATATAGCTATTGAGAGCATTACAATTATTTTCATTTTAATAATGTTTTTTTTTAACGTCCCGATTATTCTCTGCTTAATTTGTCAAGTGCAATATTCAGTTTCAGCACATTGATTTTTTCAGGTCCAAAAAGTCCCCATAAAGATTTTTCAACTTGACCGTCAATGAGTTTATTTAATTTCATTTCATTGATCTGCCGTACTGCTGCTATACGTTTAACCTGTATTTTAGCTGCTTTTACAGAAATATTAGGATCAAGACCACTCCCACTTGCCGTAACCAGATCTACAGGGATCTGAGATTTATCTATTCCCGGATTATGGGCCATAAAAGTATCTATACGAGCTTGTACCTGCTTTAGATATTCTTGATTAGATGGCCCCTTATTACTGCCTCCAGATCCTGCGGCATTGTAATTGACAGCCGAAGGGCGAGACCAGAAGTACTTATCTGCTGTAAAGGATTGCCCTATGTTACTGTAATATCTTTTTCCATTGTAGTTTATCATTTTGCCTTTTCCATGATTAGGACCAAGTTGTCCCATTGCCCAAACGGCTAAAGGATATAGTACTGCAAATAGTACAATACAAGCAATGCTTAACTTTATAGCCGGTAAAATATGTTTTTTCATTTTTTTATTAATTTTTTAAAGACTAAAGTCTAATCAGACCAAAATCGATACTAAAACATCAATTAGTTTTATACCCAAGAAAGGAGCCACGATCCCTCCCAACCCATAAATAAAGAGGTTTCTACGCAACAATGCGCTGGCTCCTATTGGTTTGTAAGCAACTCCTTTCAGTGCCAAAGGGATCAGCAAGGGTATAATCAGTGCATTAAAGATTACTGCCGATAAAATGGCACTTTCAGGAGAGTGCAAACGCATGATATTTAATCCCTGTAAAGCCGGGATTGCAGTTATGAACAATGCCGGTATAATTGCAAAGTATTTGGCCACATCATTGGCTATGCTAAAGGTGGTAAGCGTACCACGTGTCATTAACAACTGTTTTCCAATTTCTACCACTTCAATCAGTTTGGTAGGGTCATTATCCAAATCAACCATATTTCCGGCCTCTTTAGCGGCTTGTGTACCGCTGTTCATTGCTACACCCACATCTGCCTGAGCCAGAGCCGGAGCATCGTTGGTTCCATCGCCCATCATAGCTACCAAACGACCTTCGGCTTGCTCTTTCTTGATGTAATTCATCTTGTCCTCAGGTTTTGCTTCAGCAATAAAATCATCAACGCCTGCTTTATCTGCAATATATTTTGCAGTAAGCGGGTTATCTCCGGTAACCATTACCGTTTTTATACCCATTTTACGCAAACGTTCAAAACGTTCTCTGATCCCCGTTTTAATAATATCCTGCAGCTCAATCACACCTAATGCAGTACCATTCTCGGCTACCACAAGCGGTGTTCCTCCTTTTCCTGATATCATTTTAACCCGTTCATCTACTTCTTCAGGAAATTTATTTCCCGCCTGCTCTACTAAATTTTTTATGGCATCGGCAGCGCCTTTACGTATGCGAAAGTTGGCATAATCAATACCGGAGCTTCGGGTCTCTGCCGTAAATTTGATGAACCTTGGTTGCTCAATTTTAAAATCTGTTGGATTTAATCCCGAAAGTTCTATGATTGATTTTCCTTCAGGAGTTTCATCCGCCATAGAACTCAAGGCCGCTGCTTTTACCAATTGCTGTTCGCTTATGCCATTTGCAGCATAAAAACCGGTAGCTTTACGGTTTCCTATGGTGATCGTTCCTGTTTTATCCAATAACAATACGTCAACATCTCCGGCAGTTTCTACCGCTTTCCCACTTTTGGTAATCACATTTGCCCGCAACGCCCTATCCATACCAGCAATACCAATAGCAGATAACAAGCCTCCAATGGTAGTAGGGATAAGACATACAAAAAGAGCAATAAAAGAAGCAATGGTAATGCCTACATTTGCATAATCTGCAAAAGGTTTAAGTGTTAGGGTTACAATAATGAACACCATGGTAAAACCTGCCAACAAGATGGTTAAAGCAATTTCATTTGGTGTTTTTTGACGGTTTGCACCCTCTACCAAAGCAATCATTTTATCGAGAAAGCTCTCGCCGGGTTGTGTGGTAACCTGTACAACAATCTGATCCGAAAGTACTTTGGTACCTCCTGTTACCGAGCTCTTATCGCCTCCCGCTTCGCGTATAACAGGTGCAGATTCTCCTGTGATGGCGCTTTCATCAATCGTAGCCAGTCCTTCTATAATTTCTCCATCCAAAGGAATTATATCGCCTGTTTTACATATAAAAACATCTCCTTTTTTTAGCTGTGCAGATGATATAAGCTGTCCATTCTGGAGTGTTGCCGGAGTTTCTTCTCTGGTTTTGCGTAAGCTGTCTGCCTGAGCTTTACCTCTTGCTTCGGCAATGGACTCGGCAAAATTGGCAAACAATAAAGTAAGCAATAATATAATGAAGAGAACGAAATTGTACCAAAAGCTGCCTTGTGAAGTTTCTCCTGCGAGTACCCATAAACTTACCACAAGCATCACAAATGTTCCAATCTCAACGGTAAACATAACCGGGTTACGAAACATAAGCTTTGGATTAAGTTTCACAAAAGATTGTTTCAACGCTTGTTGAACCATTTCTTTCTGAAATAAAGATTGAGTCTTATCCATATTTAAATTCTGAGTTGATCATTAATGAAGTGAAAAATATTCTGCGATTGGGCCTAATGCCAAAGCAGGAAAAAATGCGAGTGCCGCAATAATTGCAATTACAGCGAAGATCATTAAGCCGAAAGTTGAAGTATCTGTTTTCAATGTTCCTTCTCCTTCAGGAATAAATCTCTTTTCTGCTAACAGGCCTGCGATAGCTACGGGGCCTATAATTGGAAGAAAACGTCCAAGCAGCAAGACAATTCCGGTAGAAATATTCCACCACAGGGTATTATCTCCAAGACCTTCAAAACCGCTACCATTATTAGCTGCAGATGATGTATATTCATATAGCATTTCGCTAAAGCCATGAAAACCAGGATTATTTAAAGTGGCTGCTCCAAAAGCAGGAAGCGCTGTTGCCAAAGCCGTTCCTACCAATATGAGAAAAGGATGCGCAAGTGCGATGATCATGGCAATCTTTATTTCCCGGGCTTCGATTTTCTTACCCATAAATTCAGGTGTTCTACCCACCATTAAGCCACTGATAAATACAGCAAGTATGATAAAAATGAAGAAGTTGAGGATTCCGGCTCCCACTCCTCCGTAAAATGCATTGATCATCATGGCTAACAGTTCATTCATGCCCGAAAGCGGCATTGAACTATCATGCATAGAGTTAATAGACCCTGTAGAAATAACCGTAGTAACAATGCTCCAAAAACCCGAAGCAGCAGCTCCTATCCTTATTTCTTTCCCTTCCATTGCGCCCAAAGCGTTATCTATTCCCATTTTAGTTATGGCAGGGTTCCCTTGCATTTCCATATTTACATTGGGTATAACCAGCATAAGAAAACCAACAGTCATAACGCCATATAACATCCATGCAAATTTTCTTCTCCTGATGAAATAGCCAAAAGCAAAAACCATTGCAACAGGAACAAGAAATTGCGCAACCATTTCTGTCATATTTGAAAAGTAACTTGGATTTTCAAAAGGATGGGCACTATTTGCACCAAAGAAACCACCTCCATTTGTACCTACATGTTTTATGGGTACAAAAGCCGCTACCGGTCCACTACTTACTTCCATTTTTTCTCCCTGTAAAGATGTAAGTGTATCCTTACCCTCAAAAGTCATAGGGGTACCTTCAAAAACAAGTATTCCTGCTACAATTAATGATATAGGCAGTAAAATTCTGGTGCAGGATTTTAGAAAGTAATCGTAAAAATTACCTAATTGGGTGGTTGTTTTATCTCTGAATGCTTTAAAAATAACTACTGCTGCAGCCATACCAACTCCGGCGCTTACGAACTGCAAAAACATTAACCACATCTGCCCAAAGTAACTGATACCTGTTTCGCCAGAATAGTGCTGTAAATTACAGTTCACCAAAAATGAAATGGTAGTATTAAACGCCAAATCAGCCGATTGATTAGGGTTATGATCCGGGTTTAATGGAAGGCTTTCCATATTCATGAGTATGGCCATACTCATTAAAAACCAAACCAGGTTAATGGTGAGCAAAGCCACTAAATGTTGTTTCCAGTTCATTTCGGTTGTAGGCTTGATCCCACTGATTTTATAGAAAAATTGCTCTATAGGGCCAAAAATAGAATCTAAAAATGTTTTTTCTCCGGCATAAACTTTTGCGATGTATTTACCAAGTGGTATCGCCAGTAACAGCGTTACCGTAAACATGGCTATAATTCCTAAGATTTCTGTATTCATATTTAAGTAAGTAATTTTTATAGGCTAACTGAAAAACTATATGGTTCAGTTAGTTACATTTATTTCAAGGACAAACATCTTGTTTAGGAGATGAAGGAATCTGTTTAAAATTTTTCTGGTTTAAGGAGTACGTAACCTATGTACACGAACACTCCTATTGCTAAAAAGAATAAGGCTATCATATCAGATTTTCTCAAAAAAGTTTATCAGTTTATAAAATAACCCAAAACAGATTACACCTGTTAATATTAAAATAGCTGTCAGCATAATCTACCTGGTTTTAAAGGTTCAGAAACTACCGTAGCTGTAAACGAGGGTTTTACGGTTGATACCGCCAGTAACAATGGTAAGGTCTGGACCTTACCCGATGAGAAAGAAAGATTTTCTCTGTTCTCCATTTTACTTTTATCTGTCATTTTAAATTGTTTTGGTTCCTGAATGCCAAACTTTGTTCCAGTAGCACAAATACAAACACAAACAACTGATTATCAATGAGAAAACAAAAAGCAAAGAATAATCAAACACAAAAAAAGCCTATCATAATGATAGGCTTTTCTCAAAATGAAAATATTGTTATCAAATATTATATTCTTCTATCTTTCGATATAAAGTGGCTATACCAATTTCCAATAAACGGGCAGCTTCTGCTTTATTTCCTTTAGTATATTGTAAAACTTTTTGAATATGTTGCTTTTCTACTTCCTGCATAGCAAAACAGGAATTTTTCTGAGAAGAAGAAAGATAGCGTATATCGGTTGGGAGACTCTCTAAACCAAGCCGGTCTCCTTCAGTTAAAATTACACTACGTTCAATTACATTCTTAAGCTCCCTGATATTACCTTTCCAATGGTAATTTTCTAATGCTTGGATGTAATCTGTTCCGAGCTTCAATATACCTCTGTTTAGCTTAATGGTAAATAATTGGGCAAAATACTGCGCCAATAAAGATATGTCTTGTTTACGGTCTCTTAAAGAAGGCAAATGAATGGTAAAACCCGCAATGCGATAATATAAATCACTTCTGAACTGTTCTTTTTCCATCGCTTCTTGTAGATTGCGATTAGTTGCTGCAATAATTCTTACATCTACTTTTACAGGTACCACATCGCCCAACTTAAGTACCTCACCATTTTCAAGCACTCTTAATATCTTAGCTTGCAGATCTATGGGCATTTCTCCCATCTCATCTAAAAAAAGCGTCCCTTTATGCGCTTCTTCCAAAAGGCCTTTTTTATCTTTTAGCGCTCCTGTAAATGCGCCAGCCTTATACCCGAACAATTCGCTTTCAAGCAAATCTTTGGTAAATGCGGCACAATTAAGCGCTACAAAATGCTCGTTTTTACGCTTGCTCTCCAAATGTATAGCCTGGGCAAAAACTTCTTTACCTGTGCCGGTTTCACCTAATAACAGTACGGGTACATCTGTGTGGGCTACTTTTTTGGCCAGCTCAATAGCTTGCTTAAGGTTAGCTGATTGCCCTATAACATTATCAAAAGAATATTTTTGCCCTACCTGTTTTTCTAATTGCAAAAGACGCTTAGCCAATTGTACTTTTTCACCCGCCCGGTAAACCAACGGAAGTATTTTGTTATTATCGTCTCCTTTGGTTATATAGTCAAATGCCCCATTCTTTATGGCTTGTACACTATCTGGTATGTTACCATAAGCCGTAAGTAAAATAATTTCTGTTGCAGGATATTGTGCTTTAATTTTTTTAGAAAGTTCTATTCCGCTGGTATCGGGCAATTTCACATCACATAATATTACGTCCACTTCAGCCTGTTCCAGTCTCTTCCATGCTGTTTTAGCATCTTGTGCTTGTATCACTTCAAAACCTTCGAGCGTTATGATGCGAGCTAACAGCTTTCTGAGTTTTTCTTCATCATCTATAATGAGTATGGTAGACATATCTTCCGTTTTGAATTATACAAAGTTAAAGGATTTATCTATGTGCAAAATTTAAATCGTAACATAAGCTCCGTAAATTGTGTAACTTGTATTCCAAATTTTAATCACAGAATATGCTGGAAGAAATTAACCTCGAAAATGTATTTGTAATTGATATAGAAACGGTTCCGCAAGAAGAACATTTTCAAAACCTCTCTCCTTTGTGGCAACAATTATGGACAGACAAAACACAATATCTACGTAAGGAACAGTATACCGCAGAAGATTTTTATGAAAGGGCCGGTATATGGGCTGAGTTTGGCAAGGTTATTTGCATCAGCGTAGGTTTCTATCATTTTAAAAAGCATGAGATGCATCTGCGCATCAATTCTTTTTATGGCAATGATGAAAAAGAGGTTTTAACACAGTTTGTTGCTTTGCTTGGTAAACAAAGTAAGAAGCTATTATTATGTGCACATAATGGTAAAGAATTTGATTTTCCTTATTTGTGCCGCCGAATGCTGATTAATGGTCTTCCCATTCCCTACCAATTACAGCTATCGGGTAAAAAGCCTTGGGAGATCAATCATATTGACACCATGGAATTATGGAAATTTGGGGATTACAAGCACTATACCTCTCTAAACCTGTTGGCTACTATTTTAAACGTCCCTACATCTAAAGATGATATTGACGGTAGTATGGTTAAGGATGTTTATTATAAAGAAAACAATTTAAAGCGTATTGTAACCTATTGCCAGAAAGATGTGATTACTACTGCACAAATTTTGTTACGTTTTAAAGGATCAGATACAATTAAGGAAGAAAATATTACCTTAGTAAAGTGATGTTGAATATTAAGAAATTAGCCGTTCAGTTTTACAACCAGGAAGAAAAAACATGGTTTGAGGCCGTTCATCAGATTGATTTTAAATTAGATAAAGGTAAAGTATTGGGTATTGTAGGCGAATCAGGTTCAGGTAAATCCGTAACCAGTTTTTCTATTATGCGCTTACACGATACCAAGAATACGCAGATTACAGGCGAAATTAATTTTGAACAAATAGATCTTCTTCATCTTAGTGATGAGGAAATCAGAAAATACCGAGGCAATAAAATTGCCATGATTTTTCAGGAACCCATGACATCACTCAATCCTGTTTTTACCTGCGGTTATCAGGTACAGGAGGCTATTATGCTACACCGTAAGGTTAGTAAAGAAGAAGCCAAAAAACAAACTATAGATCTGTTCAAAGAAGTTCAGTTACCCCGACCTGAACAAATTTTTGACAGCTATCCGCACCAGTTATCAGGCGGACAAAAGCAGCGGGTAATGATTGCAATGGCACTAAGCTGCAATCCTGATCTGCTGATTGCCGACGAACCTACCACCGCATTGGATGTTACTGTGCAAAAAACCATATTGGAACTTTTATTGCGTCTTAAAGATGAACGTAATATGGCTATGATCTTTATTACGCATGATTTAGGGGTAATTAGTGAAATAGCTGATGAGCTGCTGGTAATGTACAAAGGCAATGTGGTAGAACAAGGCCCAGCAAAACAACTTTTTGAAAATCCGCAGCATGCTTACACTAAAGGGTTATTGGCTTGTAAACCTTCCCCTAAAAGGCAACTAAAAAAATTACCTACCGTTGCAGATTTTTTAAATCAAAACGAAAACGTAGAATTACAGCATTTACTGGCCGAAAACCAGATTACGCCTATAGAAGTTAATGAGCGGAGAAATCTGCTTTATGCCCAAAAACCTTTAATTGAGGTTAAAAACTTATGTACCTGGTATCCGGTAAAACAAGGCTTATTTGGCAAGGCAAAAAACTATGTAAAGGCTGTTGACGACATTAGCTTTAATGTTTTTCCAGGAGAAACATTAGGATTGGTTGGCGAATCTGGCTGTGGCAAAACTACTTTAGGAAGAACAATTCTACGCTTAATTGAACCCACTTCTGGTCAGATAATTTATAATGGCAATGACATTACCCATTTAGATAAAAAATCGTTACGCAAACTAAGACGCGACCTACAGATTATTTTCCAAGATCCTTACTCTTCGTTAAACCCACGCTTAACAGTTGGGCAGTCTATTATGGAGCCTTTACAAGTACACCATATTTTCAATAATGACGAAGAACAAAAAGCTCATGTTATCCATCTTTTAGAAAAAGTAAATCTTGGTTCCGAGCATTTTAACCGTTATCCGCATGAGTTTTCGGGTGGACAACGTCAGCGCATTGTTATTGCAAGAGCGTTAGCTTTGAAACCCAAATTTATCATTTGTGATGAGTCTGTTTCTGCGCTTGATGTTTCGGTGCAGGCACAGGTATTGAATTTATTGCGAGACCTACAACAGGAATTTGGTTTAACTTATATCTTTATTTCTCATGATCTGGCTGTGGTTAAACATATTTCAGACCGCATGATCATTATGAACAAAGGCAAGATAGAAGAGCAAGGTTTTCCTGATGAAATCTACAATAAGCCTAAAGCTGCTTACACGCAAAAGCTCATCAATGCAATACCGGGTAATTTTTAGTCTATTCGTCTTTTAATCTATTCGTTATGCTGAATTTGTTTCAGCATCTTTTATAATAGCCAAATGCTAAAACAGCCTGTCCCGATACTCCGGGAAGTTCAGCATTTTATATAGCTAAGGTTTTTTACATTAACAAGACCAGTAAGACATAAGGAGTTATACGATTAATCGTAACTTTGCGAACATTTTATTAAAATAATGAGTAAACACGGCAGAATTTTGGTAGCCATGAGTGGCGGAGTAGATAGTTCGGTGGCATCGGTAATGTTGCATGAACAGGGTTATGAGGTTATTGGCCTTACCATGAAGACCTGGGATTATGCTACTTCTGGAAGCAGCAGCAAAGAAACGGGCTGCTGCAGCTTAGACAGCATAAACGATGCTCGTACACTGGCGGTAAACTATGGCTTCCCCCATTACATTCTGGATATTAGAGATGAATTCGGTGACTTTGTAATTGATAATTTTGTAGATGAATATTTAGCAGGAAGAACCCCAAATCCTTGTGTTTTATGTAATACCCATATTAAATGGGAAGCTTTACTTAAACGTGCCAACAAATTAGATTGCGAGTTTATTGCTACTGGTCACTATGCCAACATTCGTTTGCAAGATAATGGCCGTTATGTAATCTCTAAAGGAAAAGACGAAAATAAAGATCAGTCTTATGTACTGTGGGGCGTATCTCAGGAGAATCTAGCAAGAACCAAATTCCCTTTAGGTAGTTTTACCAAAGCCGAGATTAGGCAAATGGCGCTAGATATGGGACAGGAGGAACTGGCCAAAAAGAGTGAAAGCTATGAAATATGCTTTGTACCTGATAACGATTACCGTGCTTTCTTAAAACACAAAGTTCCTGATTTAGAAGAACGTGTAGCTGGCGGTAATTTTGTAGATACCAAAGGAATGGTAATTGGGCAACATAAAGGTTATCCTTTTTATACCATTGGTCAGCGTAAAGGTTTAGGGGTTGCTTTTGGCGAACCTATGTTTGTTACACAGATTTTACCCGAAAGCAATACTGTGGTTTTAGGTCGTGCAGATGAGCTAGAACGTAAAGAAGCGCTGGTTAAAAATGTTAATCTGATTAAATATGGAAACATCAATGAGCCTTTAGGCGATGTTGTAACCAAAATACGTTATAAAGATGCAGGTACTTTAAGTACAATTATACAGGAAGGCAATAACATGAAAGTTGCTTTTGAACATAATGTTTCTGCCATTGCTCCTGGGCAATCGGCTGTATTCTATGAAGGCAGCGACCTTTTAGGCGGTGGTTTTCTAATGTAAACTTAAAAATTCTTTTCCCTGCTATTTATCTCAATAAAAAGCGATTATTTAGGGCATAAAAAAACCCGATGTTCCTCACATCGGGTTTTTGTTTTAATAAGGATATTCGTCACGCCGAACTAAATTCGGTATTTTTTTATGATAAGGAGGCTATCTAAAAAGTCTTGAAATTCGTCATTCTGAACTTGTTTCAGAATCTGAAACATTGTTGTAGCATCTCTACAAGCAGACCCTGAAATAAATTCAGGGTGACGGCTGACTTTTTAGACAGCCTCAACGGCAAATCATAAGACCTTTAGTTTTTTCGCTCTACTTCTTTGTCCATTTCGGTCATGTTCACTTCTTCAGATCTTGAAAAATCACCTAATAAATAATTATTAAAATAATCAGCCAGTCTCCAGAACATGTATTCGGTCATATCTCCAAAAGAATGACGTTGGCCCGGAACAATCATAAAATCGAAACGTTTATTGGCTTTGATCAAAGCATTAGCCACTCTTATGCTGTTTGCAGGATGTACGTTATTATCAACATCACCATGCATCAACAATAAATGTCCTTTTAGATTCTTAGCCAGATCAGGATTTTTATCTATTGAATATTTAAAGGTAGTATCTCCTTTTAAAGAAACAATTTCTTTAACGCCATGGTGTTTTTCGCTCCACCAACGGTTATAGATACTATTATCATGATTACCAGCCGCAGAAACTGCAACCTTGAAGAAATCGGGATAAACCAGCATTGCAGCGGTTGACATGAAACCACCTCCCGAATGTCCGGTTATACCCACTTTATTCGCATCAATGTACGAATAACGATCTGCCAATTGTTCTATGGCTGCTTTTTTATCTGCCAAACCATAGTCGCGCAGGTTTCCGTAACCGTAAGTATGGTACCATTTAGAACGTGCTGGATGTCCTCCTCTATTACCTACTGTAATTACAATATAACCTAACTGAGCCAAACGGTCTACCCTATCCATGCTACGGCCAAATGCTTTATTTACCGCCTCTGTTTGTGGACCTGGATACACATATTCAATTACAGGATATTTCTTATTTTGATCAAAATTAAATGGCTTATACATCACACCATAAAGATCTGTAACGCCATCATCTGCCTTTACTTTAAACGGCTCAGGGAATTTATAACCTGCTGCCATTAATAATGATAAATCAGAGGTTTCTAATTCTAATATTTTATTACCACTGTTATCATACAATGTAGTTTTAGGCACCGTATTTACACGTGAGTAATTATCTACAAAAAATTTGCCGTCATCACTCATTGATACTTGATGATCAAAATCTCCGGCATTTAATAATTTTAAGCCCGAACCATCAAAATTTACACGGTATAAATGCAAATAATAAGGATCTTCTTTAGGTTCTTTACCATTGGCTGTAAAATACAACACACGGTTTTTCTCATCAATGTTAATGATTTCCTCACAATGGAAAGCACCTTTGGTAATTTGATTTTTGAGCTTACCGTTCTCATCAAAAAGATAATAATGACCCCATCCGTCTCTTTCGCTCCAGTGAATAAGTTCTTTACCTCCGTTTACCAATCCCGGGCGCTGTACTTCTACATAAGTATTAAAACGTTCTTCTATAACAGGTTTAATCGCTCCGCTTTTAACATCAACCACACAAATATCAATACGTTTTAAATCTCGGCTGGTGCGTCCCATGTAAAATTTACTGTTATCACCTAACCAGATTGCAGGTCTAAATTCTACATCTCTTTCTTTATTGAGTGCCGGTCGGCTGTAAACATTTAAACTCTGATCTTTAAAAGCTGATACGTTTAACTTTTTACCGGTTTTAGCTGCAAAATCAAACAACCAGATTTCATCTATTGGCGCTTCGGCCTCACCAGGCATCTGGTATTTGTAAGTTTCTAAAGTGGGTCTTCCAGAGCTAACGCTGTTGATAACCCATAAATCTTTAACCTTTCTGCTATCGGTACGCTGTATTACAAAATACTTTGAATCAGGCGACCATAATACAAAAGCTCTGCGGCGTTTTTTATCATTCTTAATAACTTCTTCATTATTTTCGCCACTACCATCACTTCCAAATGCGTAATATTTTACCCCTTCTTTGGTAAGCTGATGCTCAACAATTGTACTATCTTCCTCATTCTTTATAGCTTTTATATAGTTAGCCTTATCCATCCAGTACAGGTTATAATTACGGGTAAAAATAATTGCAGACGAATCTGGCGCTACCGCTCCCCATGATGGTTTAGCTTTAGGACGCTTATAATCTTTAAGCTCTGTGAGTTTGTTATTAGACAGGTCATATTGAAATTTAAAGATTTTCTTCTGAAGCGAATCCGCTGCCTTTTTGTCTTTTCTGTCTGGCTTAACTTCATCTATGGTACTTTTAATTTCAAAAGTTATGCTTTTCTCATCATCAGAAAATTTAAGGTTCTCTATAGGCAGGTTCTGTTTATCAAACGGATCACGAATAATGAGAGTAATTTCTGCTGCCAGGGTTGCAGGATCAAACAATTGTTTCTTATTTCTGCCAGCCGGATCTACAATGTACCAGTTCTTGCCATTAGGTGTTTCATACTGATACCAGAAACGGTTAGAGTTTCTTAACCAATGTGCATCTACGGCTGTAGAGTAAATCATTTTTCGCAGCTTGCTGGGCGAAAAACGTGCCGCCATCTGGTAATTAGCTTTTTCTGGTGCAGCAATAACCTCTGTGGTGGTAATGGTTTTTGTTTGTGCAAACAGTTGTGTTACAAAAGCACAAAGCAAAAATGAAAAGTAAAATTTCTTCATTAAAGGATGATTATTAAATTTTGATGTGGCTAAAATAAGTGAAAGACAAAAGGTACTCAAATATTTATAGTAATATTTAAGTTAAATACGCTGCTTATTAAACAGCAATTTTTAGCACACTCATTTTAATAAATAATCGTGTACTTTTCAACATCTCATGTAACAACTTCAGTATTGTATTATCTTAATAGCACTAAACTAAATTTCTAATTCATGCTAAATGTTAAAGATATTGTAAAACAATATGCTTCGCACCGGGCATTGGATCATGTTAGCCTTGAGGTAAAGCAAGGCAAAATTTTTGGTCTGTTGGGTCCTAATGGTGCAGGTAAAACATCCCTCATCAGAATTATAACCCAAATTACCGCACCAGACAGTGGCGAGGTAATTTTCAATGGTGAGCGGTTAAATTCCAACCATATTTCACAGATCGGCTATTTGCCCGAAGAACGCGGCCTTTACAAAAAAATGGAAATTGGCGAACAGGTATTGTATCTGGCTAAGTTAAAAGGGCTACATACATCCGAAGCTACCAAACGCATCAAATACTGGTTCGAGAAGCTCGATATGCAGGAATGGTGGCACAAAAAAGTGGAGGATCTCAGCAAAGGAATGCAGCAAAAGGTACAGTTTGTAGCTACAGTTCTTCATCAGCCAGAACTGATCATCTTAGATGAACCTTTTTCGGGTTTTGACCCTGTAAATGCCGATATCATTAAAAATGAAATCTTAGAACTGAACAAACAGGGCTCTACTTTTATTTTTTCTACCCACCGCATGGAAAGTGTAGAAGAATTATGTGATGATATTGCTTTGATCAACAAGTCTAAAAAAATATTGGATGGTTCTGTTGATGAGATTAAATCTGCCTACAAGAACAATACATATTGGCTAGAATATGAAGGTAATCATCATATGCAAAGCAACAATACTTTTGAAATCTTAAGCAGTGAAGAACTTAAGGAAAGAAAAATCATCAAACTAAAACTAAACCCTCAAAAAAATATCAATGAAGTACTTTCAAGTCTGCTTCCTATTGTAAACATTCATCGTTTACAGGAAGTGGTTCCAAGTATGAATGAAATTTTTATCGAAAAAGTAAAAGGACAATCTCATGAATAAGATACTACTCATTATACAACGCGAATACCTTTCGAGGGTAAAAAAGAAATCATTTATTGTAATGACTTTCTTAACACCTCTTCTAATTGCCGGTATATATGGCTTAATAGGTTATTTCAGTTACAAGGGCATAGCCGATTCATTTGACCGTATTGCTGTGGTAAACAAGAACACTGCGCTAGATAGCAAGTTGAGCAGTAACAAAAACATTGCATACACTTATTTAGACGAAGACCTTGAACAGGCTAAGCGGGAGATCAGCAGTGGTAAATTTGATTATATCTTATATTTGCCAGAATTTAATATAGACTCTCCTCAGGGTATAGAGGTTTTCGGTTCTAAACAAGCGGGTTTATCTTTAAGCGAAAGAATTTCTGGTGATATAGAGAATTTAATCCGTACGCAAAAACTAAAAAACTCTGGTATATCGCAAACCGATCTGGATAAACTAAAAACCGATGTCAGTATCTCTGTAAAAAAGATTGCAAAAGAGGGAAAGGAAGAAGAATCAAGCGCGGGGGCCAGCATGTTTATTGCCTTTACCGCGGGTGTTCTCATGTTCATGTTCATAATGCTATATGGCGTTCAGGTAATGCGTGGCATTATTGAAGAAAAAACAAGCCGTATCGTTGAAGTTATGATTTCATCAGTTAAACCTTTCCAGTTAATGATGGGTAAAATCATTGGTATAGCCTTGGTTGGCTTAACCCAATTTATGCTTTGGATTGTTTTAACCTTTGCCATAAGTACGGCCGCCGTTAGCATTTTCATCAATAAAAGCGATTTAAAAAAGATGGAACAAAGCAGCCATATATCTACACAAATGAAAAAAGGAGCAGAAATCAGCACCAATACACCAAGCAACCCTATAACTGATATACAAAAAAGCCTTTCCGGCTTAAATATCCCTAAAATAATAGGTGTATTTATCTTTTTCTTTTTAGGTGGATATTTATTTTACAGCGCTTTATATGCAGCCATAGGTTCGGCTGTTGATAGCGAAACGGAAACACAGCAGTTTATGATGCCCGTAATGCTGCCCCTCTTACTGGGCTATGCTTTATCGTTAAGCGTAGTTAATAACGACCCTTATGGCAGCACCGCATTCTGGTTATCTATTATTCCGTTTACCTCTCCTATTGCTATGGTGGTACGTATGCCTTATGGCGTAGAAAACTGGCAGTTAATCCTTTCTATGGTAACACTTATTGTAGGCTTTATTGCTACAGTATGGATTGCAAGTCGTATTTACCGTGTAGGTATTTTAATGTACGGCAAAAAGACCACCTTTAAAGAGATGTTTAAATGGTTTACCTATAGAAATTAAAAATTATCTTATTTCAATAAAATCGGGAGAAATCTTTAAGTTTAAAAACAAAAAGGTTTCTCCTTTGTAATTTAAAAACAGGTGAAATCGTTTTCTAAAGCCTGTATTTATGAAAAAAATTGCCGCCATTGATCTTGGCACCAACACCTTTCATCTTGTTATAGCAGAAGTTAAACTACCGGGTAGCTTTGAAGTGGTTTATAAAACTAACAAACCAGTAAAACTTGGCGAAAATATTACCCTTAACAATGAAATTATACCGATAGCTTTTGAAAGAGGCTTAAGTTGTTTAGAAGAATTTTATGCTATAATTAAACAGCACAAAGTTGATCAGATCAGAGCTGTAGCTACTTCTGCCGTACGTAGTGCAAAAAATGGCAATGACTTTGTACGGGCCGTAAAAAATAAAACGGATATTACCATAGAAATTATTGATGGTATTGAAGAAGCCGGCTTGATTTACGAAGGCGTTAAGGCAAGCGGTTCTATCCATTTGCCTGCTTTAATCATGGATATTGGTGGTGGCAGTACTGAATTTATCCTCTGTGATCAGAAAGAAATTTTCTGGAAACACAGTTACAATATTGGAGCGGCAAGACTTTTACAGCAATTCTTTCATAGCGACCCTTTAAGCACAGATGATAGTCTTAAAATCAAATTACATCTAAAAAATCAGCTGCAAAGCCTCATTCAGGCTATATCACAATATCAGCCTCAAGTAATGATCGGTTCTGCGGGTGCTTTTGAAAGTTTTTATCAAATGCTTAATCCTCATACCGATTTAAATCAAATAATTAGTACCGATATTCCTATAAACGCTTATACGCAATTAGCCGAAAAGCTTATACATTCTACCCATACCGAACGATTACAAATTCCTGGTCTGATACCTTTACGAACTGATATGATTGTAATGGCAGTTATACAAACCAGTTATGTATTGGAATTAACGGGAGTAGAGCAGTTAAAATTATGTAACTACGATCTAAAAATGGGTATACTATCTCAGTTAAGCAAAGAGATTTAGATTGAAACATAGCTCTTTTATCAAAACTTAATTTGTCTATTGAGTTCTTTTTGATTAATTTATATTCTAAAATTTAAAACTATGAACAATACCGTTATAACAGTACAAATGCTGATCAGGAAACCTGCAAATATAGTTTACCAGTCTTTTATAAATCCTGAGGTTACTACAAATTTCTGGTTTACCAAATCTTCAGGAAAATTAGAAGAAGGTAAAACCATAAACTGGCAATGGGAAATGTACGAGGCTTCGGCTGATGTCTATATAGAAAAGCTTACCGAGAACCAGCAGATCATTATTAAATGGGGTGAGCCGCAAACTACCGTAGAATTTAATTTTAATGCCCTTGGTGCTAACGAAACTTATCTGGTAATTAAAAACTATGGTTTTACGCAAACTGGCGACGAATTAATTCAGCATATTATTGATCAGACCGGTGGTTTTACAACCGTTGTAGATTCTGCCAAAGCGTATCTGGAGTACGGGATTAACCTAAATCTTGTTGGCGATAAATTCAGGTAATTTTTTTACCAAAACTTTAAAATCTATTTAGCCGGACTAAGTATAACCCTTTTATTTACTATTAAATCTTGGTAACACATGACATTTTTTCTAACCCTTTTTCTTTTCTAAAAAATTGCTGTCAGCTTAATATGTCATCTGTAAATAAAATTAAAGCTTTAATCCCTACTATTCTAAGCCTTTTGATCAACAAAACCCACAATCTATTGTTATTTAGGATGAACGGCAAAAATCTCGGTCATTTGGAATGATTTTTGCTGTGAAGTTATAATTAAAAAAAGTGGTTAAAACCATATAATTTTCAACAATTTATCACACAAATCTGTATTAATTTATATATTTTTGCAGTTCAAAAAATACACAGGGATTAATTTATTAAATGAGACAACTCAAAATAACCCAATCCATTACCAACAGGGAAAGTCAGTCGTTAGATAAGTACCTACATGAGATTGGAAAAGTAGATTTAATTACAGCAGAAGAAGAAGTAATTTTAGCACGCAAAATCCGTGAAGGTGATCAGGCCGCTCTTGAACGCTTAACCAAAACCAATTTACGTTTCGTAGTATCTGTTGCAAAGCAATATCAGAACCAGGGTTTAACTCTTGGCGATTTAATTAACGAAGGTAACTTAGGCTTAATAAAAGCAGCTAAACGTTTTGATGAAACCAAAGGTTTTAAATTTATTTCGTACGCTGTATGGTGGATTCGTCAATCGATCTTACAGGCTATTGCAGAACAAAGCCGTATTGTACGTTTGCCATTAAACCAGGTAGGTTCATTAAGCAAAATCAGCAAAGCTTTCTCTAAATTAGAGCAAGAATACGAGCGTGAGCCATCTCCAGAAGAATTGGCTGATATTTTAGAAACCACAGTTGACAAAATATCTGATACTTTGAGTAATTCAGGCCGTCATGTATCTATGGATGCACCTTTTGTTCAGGGTGAAGAAAATACTTTATTAGATGTACTGGAAAACCAGGAGCCCAATACAGACAGTAATCTGATCAACGAGTCATTATCTGAAGAAATTAAACGTTCGTTATCTACTTTAACAGAGCGTGAACGTGAAATTATTGTATTGTTCTTTGGATTGAGCACTAACCATCCGCTATCTTTAGAAGAGATTGGTGAAAAGTTTAATCTTACCCGCGAACGTGTACGTCAGATCAAAGACAAGGCATTACAACGCTTACGCCATACATCGCGCAGCAAGATTTTAAAGTCATACTTAGGATAAAATATTTTATTACAAGTAAATAAGCAGAAAAGATTGGCTACTCGGTCAATCTTTTTTACTTTTGTGCCAAATTCTAACCAAATAATTCTTTGTAATGTTAAACAAATACCAATCAGAGTTTCAAAACTGGATTGAAAAAGAAAAAAAAGCTCTTGAGCTTATTCATGTAGTAGGTCAGTTATGGTTCGACAGGTCTATCGAACTGGTACTGTTCCGTAAGCCTTTATTTGATGTAGGCAGCAGCGAAATCTTAGCGTACCATCAATACGCAAAGGAAGTTAGTGGTAAAGATATTTCCATTTATGAGACATTAGAGCTAGCTAATACCATAGCCAAATCAAGTCTTGCGCCTTCCCGTATTGATATCGGACGCTTGGCTTCTGAATGGCTTGATGAGAGTAACAATCATGGCAATATGCATGATTTTATCATCAGTAAGTTAAGTGCGCACATTGGTAAAGATAAAATTACGCTTAAACCAAAAGATGTAATCTTATATGGTTTTGGTCGTATTGGTCGTATTGCAGCCCGCGAACTGATTATGCAGGCAGGTAAAGGAGAGCAATTACGCTTACGTGCAATTGTTACCCGTAGCTATAGCGACGAAGAACTGATTAAAAGAGCTGAATTATTGAGAACAGACTCTATTCATGGTCCTTTTAACGGTACTATTGTTGAAGATTTTGAAAACAAAGCAATTATTGTAAACGGACAAACTGTATATCTTATCGCTGTAAAGGAGCCTGAACAAGCCGATTATACCCAATATGGTATAAATGATGCCTTATTAATTGACAACACAGGGGTTTACAGAGATCGTGAAGGCTTAGGAAGACACCTTAAATCAAAAGGTGTGAGTAAAGTTCTGTTGACCGCTCCTGCTAAAGGTGATGTTCCAAATATTGTTACCGGTATAAATGATGGAGAATTTAACTTTGAAGAAGAAAATATTTTCTCTAATGCTTCATGTACTACCAATGCGATTATTCCTGTACTTAAGGTAATGGAAGATAATTTTGGCATTGATAAAGGCCACATTGAAACTGTTCACTCTTATACCAACGATCAGAATCTATTAGACAACTATCATAAGAAGTACCGCAGAGGACGTTCTGCTGCATTAAACCTTGTAATTACCGAAACAGGTGCAGATAAAGCTGTAGCTAAGGTTTTACCTCATTTAAGCGGCAAATTAACCGGTAATGCAGTTCGTGTACCTACACCAAATGTTTCATTGGCTATTTTAAATCTTTCGTTGAATAAAACTACTACTAAAGAAGAAATTCAGGATGTTTTAAAACAAGCTTCATTATTCGGTAATTTAACAGAACAGTTAGAATATTCATTATCTAACGAACTGGTAAGCAGCGACTTGATTGGCAACAGTCATGCCTCAATTGTAGATGGTCCTGCAACAATTATGTCTAAAGATGGTAAGTCTGTTGTACTGTATACATGGTATGACAATGAATATGGTTATACCCGCCAGGTAATCCGTTTAGCTAAACGCATTGCGGGCGTAGTTCGCCTAACATACTATTAATCGCAATAAATGATTTACATAAAAAAGCCATCTAAAAAGATGGCTTTTTTATGGTTAATCTTCTGTTTAGAAAGTTGGTAAATCCGGTTTAGTTTTTACAATCCGCTCTATCTCATTCATTACTTTATCATTTAATAACGGCAATACAGATAAAGCATCTAAGTTCTCTTCTAACTGGTAAGGTTTTGATGCACCTAAAATAACCGTACTTACATGGTTATTTTTTAAACACCAGGCAATAGCAAGTTTAGCTAAACTTACATCTAATTTATTGGCCAGTTTCTGCAAGGCGGCAGCTTTCTTGAGTTTTTCAACTGTAAGGGTTTTTTCTTTTAACCAATTCATACCTTTTAGATCCAAACGTGTATCTTTTACGTCTTCACTGGTATATTTACCCGATAATAAACCCGAAGCCAATGGCGACCAGATAGTGGTACCCAGACCATGGTTTTTAAAGATATGTAAAAACTCATTTTCCAGTTTATTACGCTCCAAGAGATTATATTGAGGCTGTTCCATTGTAGGGCCAATTAGATTATACTGCTTGGCCACTGTAATCGCTTCCATAATTTCGGCTGCACTCCACTCTGAAGTTCCCCAATACAATATTTTCCCCTGTTGTAAAAGTGTATTCATCGCCCAAACCGTTTCTTCAACAGGTGTATTCTTATCGGGTCTATGGCAAAAGTATAGATCTAAATACTCTACCTGCAAGCGTTTTAAAGCCGCATTACAGGCTTCTATTACATGCTTACGAGATAATCCGGTTTGATTAGGGCCTTTGTTGTGCGCTCCAAAAAATACTTTACTTGATACGATAAAGGTATCTCTGTCCCATTTCTTCGCTTTAAGTATTTTTCCCATTACCTCTTCAGATCTACCTTCTGCATAGCCTTCAGCATTATCAAAGAAATTAACGCCGGCATCATAAGCTATCCCCATCAGTTCATCTGCTATTTTATCGGTAATTTGATTGCCAAAAGTAAGCCAGCTCCCAAATGATAATGCACTTACCTGTAATCCTGATTTTCCTAATCTTCTGTATTCCATAAATTATTAATATTAATGTTTTAAAGTTAAGCATTTTGAAAAAGCGAAGGTTTTATCTTTTTATTTTTTGCTTTTTACTGATAATAACTCCTACCTTTAAAAATCAATTTATTTCAAATGAAGAAATTATTTTTAATTATTCCAATTGCATTACAACTTAGCTGCGGATCTGTTAAACAAACCAATAATGTTAATGCCGACACACAACTTTTAAAAGATGTGGAAACTTTATCTTCTGATGCTTATGAAGGTAGAAAATCGGGTACAAAAGGCGGAGAAATGGCCAGAAACTATCTAATAGGACGACTTAAAGAAATAGGTATCCAGCCCTACCCTTCGTTAAAAGGCTACGAACAGAACTTTGAGATAAGAAGTAAGAACAACCTTACTTCAGGCAAAAACCTGATTGCTTATATACCTGGCAAAAGTGAGAATGTGATTGTAATTTCTGCTCATTATGACCATATAGGCGTAATCAACAATGAAGTTTACAACGGCGCCGATGACAATGCTTCTGGTGTAGGTGCTTTATTAAAATTTGCTGCTCATTTTGTAAAAAACAAACCTAACAATACTTTAATATTTGCTTTGTTTGATGCAGAAGAAATGGGATTACAGGGAGCGAAGGCATTTGTTTCTAACCCACCGCTAAGTCTGGATAAAATTAAATTAAATATCAATATGGATATGATCAGCCATAACGATAAGGGTGAATTGTATGTTGCGGGCACTTACAAATACCCTGAATTGAAAAAATACCTATTCACTACTGTTAAAGACATTAAACTATTAACCGGACATGATGATCCAAAATTGGGTCATGACGATTGGACTAACCAAAGTGACCAGGGGGCTTTTAATGCTAAAAATATTCCTTTTCTGTATTTTGGTGTTGAGGATCATAAAGATTATCATAAAGCTACTGACGAGTTCCAGAATATTAATAAATCCTTTTATATCAATGCATCAAATGTAATATTGGATGTTATCAATAATATTGATAAGGAAAAAGACTTGCAGTCGATCTTTAAAGATAAGGTTCAGATGCATAAGCAATAAATAAAAAAGCCAGCTTAAAGCTGGCTTTTTTATTAAAAATCAATATCAATTATAGATTTAATTGGTATATGAACATTGTTTTTTAGCTGCAGGTATTTCTCTGTAACAGACCATACGGTAGTAATTACTTTTTTGGGTCCGTCTATCGTGTTAAACGTAATTTTTGCCTTACCTTTAAACTCATTCCCTAAACGCTCAACTACTTTAAGTTTTTGTATAATGTCGTCAGAAAGAGTAATATCTGCAGGGATAATTCTGTCTACATGTATTTCTTCTTTTTCTATCAATTCGCTCAACATAACTTTAATTTTTAACTATTAAACAAGCTTAGCTAATTTTTAACTATTAAACAACTATTGAATAGTCAAAAAAAAGATAGAAATGTAAAATTTCAATAACAAAAAAACCGCATTTCTGCGGTTTAAAATAAAATTATTGTCCTTTTCGCCTAGGGCTCGATACCATCCCCACAAATTCACCTTTACCTATATTACGTTTTCCTGTTATTTTTGTACGACTTAATTTATTCATGGTATTCGTCATCATTTCTGTTCCGGCCAGTTTAGCGCCTACAGGTTGAACCGTTGCTGAAGGTGCCAGCACTTTCAGTGCCTGATCTAAATAAGCTTCTTTTACATCACCAAAGTCATGAGTCGGATCATCCCATAAGTTTGGGTATGCCGAAGTGTTTGCTTCATCATAATCGGGCGTAATGCCGTTAAAGTAACCACCTTGACCAAGAGAGTTCTTAGTTTCAAACATCGAAAAATAAACATCATACCTGTTCTCGATCGTAACAGGAAAAAATCCAATTGGTTTCCCATAAGTAGTTGCGCCTACTGTTTTTACATTAACATAAGGTTTCAAGGAATTAATTACCAATTCACTTGCCGATGCCGTGTTACCGCTCACAATAAAAACCACATTTTGAATAGTATTCAGGCTACCTTTTTTATCAAACTTAGCGGTATTAGCTGTGGTTGAATAATCTACATCATCAAAATAGTTCGCAATTCTGCCGTTTACATATTGTATTTTATCATTAACATCTAATAAAGGCTGATTACGTAAAATAGTAGCCTGCTTGTTTTGCATAGTACTGTTATAGTACTCTGTGTACATCACTTTACCGTTTAGAGCTGATGGAGCAATCAGGTTAATCATATATTCTGCGGTGCTCACATATCCACCTCCGTTGTAACGCAAATCAACAATCAGATCGGTAACATTTGCTGTTGCAAATTCTGCAAAAACAGGGTCTAAGTTTACGTCTGAAGGGTTTCTTCCCGGTGTAGACAGCATAGAAAAACGTGCAAAATTTAGATAACCAATTTTTTTACCTCCGGCATCATAAATTTTCTTTGTATAAATAGGACTGCTTTTATAAACTGCTTTGGTTAAGGTTACAGACTTGGTTGCTTTTGTAAGGTAATTGATCAGATCTAATTGTACGTTTGCTCCACTTAAAGCCGTGTTTAATGAAGAACTTTCTGTGCTGTAATTTGCTCCATAAGATTGTCCGTTAATTTTTGAAATGTACCATCCTCTTTTAAGTCCGGCTAAATCTGCGGGTGAGCCCTGATATACAGCCGTTATAAATGGGTAGTAAGGACTGCTGTTTGAATTACCTGTTAAATAAGATACTATTCTTAATCCGATATCATTTCCATTACCTAATAAATCTACAGCAAGCTGATCTTTACTATTGAAAGCTGTAGGGTTTTTATTAGTTCTATCAAAAATGTAAGAATATTTTGGTGCGGTAGAAGTTGATTTATATTCCATTGAGTTGGAATATTTGGCAATCTCTAACAATTCTGAGTTATAATTAGCTAAATCTGTAGTTAGGCCAGTAAATCTTCTTGGATTAAAATCACCATAAGTAGGTAAATTGGTATTCCAGTAGTAAACATCTTTTGCGTACAAGAAAATAGAATCTAAAGACAGTTCTTTTCTGGTTGCGGTTACAGGGGTTACAGGATCTGGTTTTGGTGGTTCAGGTGTTGGTTGTACACTTGATTTTTTACAGGCCGTGAATGCGGCTATAGCTATTAGAACAAATAGCTTTATTGTAAAGTTTTTTTTCATATAGTTTTATTTCAGTACTAATTAACGATTTTTTATTGACAAAATTTCTGTTACACAAATTTTGTCTCCAAAAAAGTTAACCGGATGAGCTGCATCGTAAACTACCAGTGTATCAGCCAGCTTCCCTTTTGTATTTGTTAAAGTTTCTTCAATCAGCTTGTTCCAGTCATTGCCGTATTCATCCAGAAAATACAAATTGATAAAACGCTCTAAGCCATTCCACTCTATTTGCTTTATTTTATTAATAGCAATATCCATATTACCTTTTGCTACAATAAAGATACTTTTATGCTTTGCTGCTATTTCCTGTAAAACCACTAAAACATTATTGTACAGCAACAATTTTAAAGGTAAGCGGGCATTTTCATGCAAGCGCTCAAAATTTAACCGGTATTTATGATCTATATTAAAAATGCCGGCCACTTTTTCAAAAATACCTTCAGCTCCTTTTGCTTCATATTCTTCTTTGAAACAAGCTATAATCTGCTTACTGTCTAATTGTTCTGTATAGGCCATAAATTCGGCAAAGAGATAGTAAACTTGTAATAAATAATCTTTTTCAGGATACAATACATCATCAAGACAAAAAAAGAAACACTCTTTTTGTTCAATCAGGTTGGAGATTGGCAAGGTCATTTACTGAAATCTTTTAAATTGAAATTAAACCTAGTTTTTCTGTTTGAGTTTCTATATAAAAAGCACCGTTAAGTTTAAGATTAGCTGCTTCTTCATTTTTAACATGATCCGGAAATGATTGGTAAAGAATATTTCCGTTTTCTAATATGAGCCAGTTTTTAGGATCTATTTGCACATCATATTGTGAAAGCAGATCTATATGAGGTAAAAGTACCTTTATTCCATACTCTGTAAATAAAGTAACCGCTTTTGATACAGCTTCTATCTCAAAACGATACAAAGGCAGAATCATGTTTACATCCTGATCTAAACAACTGGTTAGTAGTATATGCGCGGTACTTTCTTTATTTTGATTACCTAAGCTCAAAAAGCTATAGTTTTCTGTTTGTAATTGAGGCACCTCACCGTAATCTGCCAAAATAAGTTTAAAACCAGCGAAAGCCTTCTTTATTTTTATTGCGGTTGCTGTAGTAGCCGCGGTAATTAAAATTTTAGCCATTAAATTATGTACCCATCTTTCATCGTAACTACCCTGTTACTGATATTTGCTAAATCACTGTTATGCGTTACAATGACAAAGGTTTGTTTAAAGTTATCTCTTAAATCTGTGAATAGCTGATGTAATGCATCGGCATTCTCAGAATCCAGATTACCCGAAGGTTCATCTGCCAGAATTATTTTAGGATTATTAATTAAAGCTCTGGCTACTGATATGCGCTGTTGTTCACCTCCCGACAACTGGGAAGGTTTATGCTCAGCACGACCTGTCAGGCTAAAAAAATCAAGCAGTTCAAAAGCTTTCTTTTCGGCTTCTTTTCTGCCTGTTCCTGAGATGTAGGCCGGAATGCAGATGTTTTCCAAAGCTGTAAACTCAGGTAATAAGTGATGAAACTGAAACACAAATCCGATATGCTGATTTCTGAAGCGACTTAAAGCTTCTCCTTTTAATTGTTTCAGATTTACGCCATCAAGTTCAACGTTACCTTCATCGGGTTGATCTAATGTTCCTAAAATATGTAATAAGGTACTTTTACCGGCACCAGAAGCACCTATAATGCTCACAATCTCTCCTTTATTCACTTCGAGATCAACACCTTTTAAAATTGAAAGATTTCCGTATGATTTTTTGATGGCATGTGCTTTTAGCATAATGCGAAGTTACAAATTTGTTGTAATTTGCTAGTCCTGAAATTAAATGAGATGAAAACATTATTGCAATAATGGGTAGTGCCAATTAAATTCTGCAAATCATAAATTGTTATTATATTTCAAAAACATAACAAACCGCTATTTTAATATGCACAACGCTTCTCATTCAGGGTATTAAGGATGTAAAGTAAGGGAAGAGAATCTGATAGAAAATAATTCTACAAAAATAGCTCTTACTGAATTCGCTCTGCCCCAAATTTACTTATAAAAACACCCCTAATTTTATAACATCTATAATATTTCTATCTAAATCAGTCATTTATCTACTTTAAACCTACGTTTGTCAACAGTTTATTGTTATCTGTCTTTATAGGGATTTCAACCTTCTGAAAAGAAAAACCAAAAAAAGATATTTGTATTGTTAACCAAATAAATGACAAAATGACAAACAAAGCTTCGGTCAGATTTCTTATCTCTATGTGCTTAATTTCTGTTCATGGTATTTCTTTAGCGCAAAAAGGTACTAACACAAAGAACGAGATCATTTTAAGTGAATTGAATTTTGCAGAACTTGCCGGTAAAAGCAGTATTAAACAGGCATTTGAACAAAACCTTGATTCGACAGGAGTAATTGTAAAAGGTATTAAGATTGTTAATGGCCTTAAAACCTATGCAACCGTTATGCCAGATAGCACAGCTCGATTAGTTTGGTATCCTACTTATGCCAGTATGAATGTTGACCGCAATTTTGGTTTTACAACCGGACCCTATCTATTTTATGCTAACCCAGGAGAAAAACCAGATGCTACCGGCAATTACTTTTCTATCTGGAAGAAAGATACGAACAACATTTTCAAGCTCATTTTTGACGGCGGCATCAATCATACCAAAATAAGAAATGACTATAATATTGCCATCAATGAAGCTTCTACCAGATTTACTTCTTTAAAAACAGATGCAAAAACAAGTATTTCCACTCCTCCAGCGCTACAAACAACCAGTGAGGCTGTTCCTTATCTGAGCAGTAAGGTAATAACACTAAGAGCAGATCAGCCTGTCTTATTGGGCAAAAAGCAATATCAGCAACCACCTGTTCAAATGACCTATGTGCAAAAAGCCAGTGGATATGATAAGAGCGGAACAATATTTTATTGTATAGGCAACCTTTCTAACAACGCGCAGGAAGCTTCGCAAAATAAATTTCAGGGTTATTATATACAGGTATGGTGTTTTGAAAAAAAATGGGAAATTGTAGCCGATGTGATACAGTTAATTAAATAACTTTATGTAAAGCTGAAGTTGCTGTTTATCTACAAATTAGCGCCGTATATCTACAAACAGCTTCTAATTTTTTTCTTATCCAAAGGTTTTAAATACAGATTGCTATTTTTATGCTTAAATGCGCATATCTTTAAGCAATATCAGGTTTACAAAAGTCTGGCCGTTAAGAAAGAAAATTCTCCGTCATCTTCTTTTTTGGGGAGTATGCACTACTATTTTAACCTTTTTATTTGCTGTAGGCCTGCCAGGGTATTTCTTAGCGCTTAAGCTGGTATTAATGTTATTGCCTGTACATATTCTGTACTTTTATACGGTTGATATACTTCTTATTCCGAAATACCTGTACAAAAGAAATTTTTTGGCCCTTGCCCTCTCGTTTATTTTTGTTTGTGCTTTTTATACCTGTTTATATCGATTAATTGAGATCTTTTTTGCAGATCCCTATCTCTATAATCAAATGAAACCCCTAAATCCTGCCTTTAAATGGAAAAAAATAGAAGGCAGTTTCCAGCAGCAGTTTTTCAATGGCCAATACATGATTCACGCGCTGGAACAATGTAATTCCATTATCTGGGGCGCATTATTGATCAAATTTGTTAGAATGTGGTATGAACGTAAGCAAATGGCTCTTCATTCTGAGCTTAATTTTTTAAAAGCACAGATTCACCCGCATTTTCTTTTTAACACCTTAAATAACCTGTATGCACTTACCTTAGATAACTCTCCTTCTTCTCCAGAAGTGGTTTTAGGACTGTCTCAAATACTGCGTTACATGCTTTATGAATGTAAATCAGATTATGTCCCTCTAAAAAGAGATGTAGAAATTATAAAAAACTACATTACTTTGGAAAAATTAAGGCATGGCGATAGATTGGACCTCAATTTCAAAATAGACGGAGAAATTAACCATCAGCAAATAGCGCCGCTTTTAATGATCCCACTTATTGAAAACGCTTTTAAACATGGCGCAAGCGAAATGATGGAAGGTGCCTGGATCAATATGGTTTTAGAGGTAAATTCAAACTCCATTAAATTTAAAGTATCTAACGGAAAACCTATAGAACAAAATGAAACCCATCGTATACATTTCGGGAAAATAGGTCTTGAAAACGTGAAAAAACGACTTGAGTTAATTTATCCTGAAACACATCAGTTTACCATATATGATGAAGAAGATATGTATGTGGCTATTTTAGAAATAACGCTCAACCAAGCCACTTCTTTAGAAGAAGCCAATATTAATCCCAATTTATATGATATGCCATTAACTGCAGGCAAATAATAGTTTATGAAAATAAAAGCGCTTATTGTTGACGATGAACCCCATGCTGTTGAAATCATTCAAAAATATATAAAAGATTTCTCTCAGGTAGAGCTTGTGGCAAAGTGTAATAATGCTGTACAAGCCTTCCAAATTCTACAGCAAAACAAAATAGATCTCATCTTTTTGGACATCAAAATGCCCGGGCTGCTGGGCACAGATTTAATCAGGACCTTAAATAACCCTCCTAAAATCATATTTACCACAGCTTATCAGAATTATGCGTTAGAAGGTTTTGACCTCAATGCAGTAGATTATTTACTTAAACCCATTCCTTTCGATCGCTTTTTAAAAGCAATGGATAAAGTTTTTGATCTGTATAAACTTCAACACCAAAAAATAGGCATATCTACCCATCTTCCCGAAACCAAAGGCGATGATTTCCTTTACTTAAGAGTAGAAAGGAAAACGGTAAAAATTAACGTGAGCGATATCTATTGGATGGAAAGTCTTAAAGACTACATTAGGATTACGCTTAAAGATAAGGTACTGATCAGTAAACAGAAAATAGGTGTATTGGAAGAGCTTCTACCAGGCGACAAATTCATCAGGATACACCGATCTTTTATGGTAGCTATAGATAAAATAGAAAGTTATCATGCCTATGCCATTGGCATATTAGGGAAAGAGCTACCCATCGGCCGTAATTATAAGGCCGAATGCAAAAAGAGGTTAGCACAGGGCATTTAGCTATCTCTATATTGTTACCACTTATCGTCAAAATTACACTATCTGTCTACAATAATCTTGTGTTTGTCTATTAGATAAGTATATCCATTATTTTTTATGGATTTTCGTTACAATTAATGAAGAATAAAAGCATGAAATTATTAAAATTTTTAGGTATTATTATTGGCATTGTTGTCCTAGTAGCTCTTGGTTCGGGGCTGTACATCAATTTTGCCAAACCAAACGTGGGCGATGCTCCCGCTCTAAACATAAGTAAAGACAGCGTTAGTATTGAAAGAGGAAAGTATCTCGCCAACCATGTTACTGTATGTATAGATTGTCATAGTCAACGTGATTGGAGCATTTTCAGCGGTCCGGTAATACCTGGAACAGAAGGTAGTGGCGGAGAAACCTTTGATAAAAAAATGGGGTTCCCCGGTAATATTTATGCAACCAATTTAACTCCTAGCACTCTCGGTTCGTGGACAGATGGAGAAATTTACAGGGCTGTTACTTCAGGCGTAGGGAAAGATGGCCATGCTTTATTCCCTGTAATGGGCTACCAACGTTTTGGTAAAATGAGCAAGGATGATGTTGAAAGTATTATTGCCTACATTAGAACATTGCAACCTGTTAAGAGGGAAATCCCTAAATCTGAACTGGATTTTCCAGTTAGTTTACTTAACAAACTTTCTCCACAGGCTCCAAATCATCAAGTACGTCCCTTGCCTACAGATACCGTTCTTTATGGTGGCTATCTGGCTAATGCAGCCGGATGTGTAGATTGTCACAGTCAGCAAGATAAAGGTAAAATCGTAGCAGGTACAGAATTTGGCGGCGGTCTGGAATTTAAACAACCTGCAGGTATTATACGGGCACCAAACATTACAATGGATAAAGCTTCTGGAATTGGTAACTGGAACAGTGATCTGTTTGTAGCTAAGTTCAAAGTTTATGCAGATAGCAGTTATAAACCTCAGAAGTTAAATCCTCATGAATTAAACTCGCCTATGCCTTGGAAGATGTATAGCGGTATGACTGAACAGGATTTAAAAGCTATTTATAGTTATTTAAAAAGCATAAAACCAATTGCAAATAAAATAGAGGTAAGAACTTATGCAAAATAGGATAATAATCAGATTAACTGAGTGCTTTTTAGGGTAGTAAGAAGCGCTCAAACAATCATCATAAACAAAAGCCCTGCAGGTATACTTCCTAACAGGGCTTTATTTTTTGTATATATTAATCAAAATTATATTGTCAGTTTGAGCTGGCTGAAAACTGTTCATTTCATATGCTAACAATTTAATATAACACAAATTCCATGTCATTAAACTAAGGAGGAAGCTAAAACATGATCTTTTAATAAACCCAAGAAGACATTTATATTTTAGTTTTTAACCACAGTAAAATAATTTTGGATAGAAGTTCTATAGACTGTTAGAAAACCTTTTTAGCGCAAGGCTTTATCCAAGAAAAGGAGTTAAGCACGACTTGTACTTCACTATACAACTAATAAGTCTTCTACCGCCCAAATAAAAGACTCGGTTATTAAGACATAAAAAAGCCGAATTTACATTTGTAAACCCGGCCTCAAACTAAACTAATTATGATGTTGATTCTCTTTAAAAAGTATATTTTATGCCAAATCCTCCACTTTCAGCACCAAATCCACCTCCGTTAAAATCAAAAGCCGGCATCCAGTCTGCACTAATGGCAATAGGTGTATTGTTAAATTTATATTCTAAACCAGCCATAGCCGCTAAACCATAATATGAATATCCTCCACTTGCGTACCAGTCTGAGTAAATTGACTTTTTGTAAGAAAAATTCCCATAATAAGGCCCTGCTCCTACCAACCAGTGCAAACCAGCTGCATCAGGAATGGCTTTCTCATATTGATACAATGCAGTAATAGCAATATCATTACCCAATCCGCTATAAGATCTGTAACGCACAATTGCTTCTATAGCCTGATCTTTTTTAAAGAAGTATTTTCCTGTTGCCGAAATACCCCACATAAACTTAATCCCTAAAGCGGCTTTATACGGACGATCTGATTGGCCTGTTACAACCTCTGTCTTAGTTGTATTTGATTTAGGCTTACTTACTTGCTCGTTTTCCCTTTCAGTCTGTTTTGTTTGTTGTGTCTGGGGTTCCGCTGCAATAGTTGCAGGTGCTGTTGGAGCCGGAGCTTTAGCAACAGGTTTTGTTTCCTGCTCTTTAACAGGTTGTTTTTTTACGACTGTTTTTTTAACCTGCGCATTTGCATTTCCTATAGCAAAAGTTGCTGTCAAAAATAAAATAGTTGTTAAATGTTTCATGTAATTTTATAATGGTAAATATTTATTATTGAGCATTATACAATGCGGCAAAAGAGGTAATGCTACTTTGTATACGTTATTTTGTTATTCTGGTAGCAATAAAGTCTATCTCCACCTCTATTTCATTTTTTATCTTTTTATCTGCAGGCAAGTCATCTGATGTCGCAAAATTCATCCCCCATTTGGTTCTATCGAATTTAAAATTGGAAACTACCGAAACTGTAGTATTAGAAATGTTTATTTTAGCCGGAATATCAAGCGAAAGTTCTTTTCCCAAAAGTTTCATACTACCTTTGATCAAGTAATTGTTACCCTGTGCGTCAACAGCTTTCTTTTCTGCCGAGCTGATAATGTAGGTAACGTAAGGATGTAACGCCAGATTAAAAAAGTCAGCTGTCTGCAAATGTTCCGTCAGTTCTATTTTCTTTTCTAAAGGAAGTTCATTGGTAATCAATATTGAGGTTACGGGAATACTGATTTTTCCTCCCGTAATTTTATTGCCCTCTAAAAAAATGTCCTTTCCTTCTAATTCGATGGTTCCTGAGTTGAAATACCCGGTTTCAAGGTAACCTTTCCATGAGGCTTTAGCGTTCAAATCTATTATAAGCTCTTCTTTTGTATTTTCTTTATCCTTTTTACATGCTATTAAAAGTACTATCCCCATAACTGCGGCTATTAACTTAAAGCCATTCATTCTTAATCTGTTCATTTCAAAATAAATTAAAGGTAAAATTCTATGATTTAATGTTATTCAACACAATGGTCGAGCTGGAAGTAGTACCACCAAAAACAGTCGCGTTTTCTTGCTTAACCACACCCACGCCATGCGCCATCCAAAGTGTAATGGTTTCTGTGCCATCACGAGACATCATTTGTTTTCCATCTACTTTAATGATTTGCTGCTGAGAACTGGTATAAACAAATTTGCTACAAACAAATGTACCCCCAGGAACTGTAATGGTTTCTACAGCCACCACATTACCAGGCTTTTGAACGATTTCTTGTGTAACTTCAAAGGTAGTATTGCTTCCTGATTGCTTTTGCACATACCTAAGGTATTGTCCGGTTATTCCAGGTATTTCCCAGGTTAAGGTAGCGTTTTCGCGAATGGCATTTTCCATGACCATATAACCCGGAAATCCTGTGGTTTTAGCTTCTTCCACTACCACATTTGGTGTTTTCTTTAATTCGGCCACTAGGGCATACCAAGCATCGGGCATATTAAAACTGGTATAGGTTTTGCCATTGGCCACGTATAAACTGTTATCCAATGCCATGTCCATGCCATGTGCGGCAATATTGGTATGCAGGTTATAAATCTGTATACCCATTGAATCTTTTCCTCCATCAATCCATTTGGTTGCGGTACCAATATTCACATCATCTTCTATAATGCTATAGATATATCTGGTATTCAAACGGGGCACAAAGCTATTTTTATCGGCCTCTTTTAGTTTTGTTGTTTCTGATTTATCCTTTTTGCAGGCATTAGCGGTTAAACCTAAAATCAGCAGCATCAATATCCATTTACTGCTTAAAATTTCTCTTTTCATCTTTATCATTTAATTTCCGGCAAAAGTATTACAGGTACTTATACACTTTCAATCAGTGTAGATAAAGGGTTCACAAGCGTCGACTAATGAATGCAAAAAGGCATCTTTCGCCGAAAAATGCCTTTAAAGAAAGTTGGGATTATTTTAAACTTGTCAGATTTTACAAGCGTGTGAATTACCCGCAATAGCTTGCTCAATTATATTTCCATCTATAGCAGCCCACTGGGCAGAGATTTTTTCGTTAGAGAATTCAAATAGCCTGTATCCCGTTGTTACGATATCCACCCCTGTAGCGGCATATCCTCTCCATTCGCCAATATGTTTCAATTGCATGCTTATCCTTATAAATACTTTATTATTTTCTGCTACTATATCTTCAATAAGAGTTGTATGCTGAAACGAGCTACTTGTAGCTTTTATCCATTTTTGAGTACCTTCTATGCCTGTAGATAACCCAAAAGGTAAGGAATGATCTACAAAATCATTGCTCATAAAATTAGTTAGCTGCTCTGTTTTCCTGTGGTTCCAAACATTTTCAATAAATGCCAAAACCATTTCTTTTTTATTCATATTTTTCACTAAAACTTGAAATTATTATATGTATCAACGAGATCCACACTCCCAAAGCCCAAATTGTATCTTTTTATCAACCGGATGTCCTGATTGTTTTAAACATAGTATAATCTGCCCCCTATGATGGCTTTCATGAGCAATAAGGTAACCTAAAAAAGCAATAGGGTGAGGTTTGAAACCTTTTATCTTTCCCTGCTCAAACCCATTTTGCAAAAGTGCAGCAATTGCTTTTGCACTATTAGCCAACTCATCTATTAATAGCCTTTTGTTAATAATTGTCTTTTCTATTTTAATCTGATCACTTAATAATAAGGGTTCTGCAGATTTTAACCACATCAGTCTAACATTATGTATGTGAGCAAAATGCTCTCCTACATTTCGGCCTTTCGAGGCCGAAATGTCGCTCAGATATTCATCAGGTATTGCATTTAAAAGGTATAAGTTTATCCTGTTATGAATTTCCCAGGTTTCGATGAATTCTCTTACATTCATTTTTAGTTTATGTAGTTAAACAGATAGTATTTTTAAGCATATTTAAATTCAGTAATCCTTTCTTTTAAGCAAGACAGACAGATTTATCTTTGCTGGATCAATTCATCCATTTCTTTTTGTATGACATCTGCCACAGCTGATCTTGTACTAAAATGATCGGCATTTTTTACAATTTCGATTTGGATCGAAGCATTAACAGATTTTATTTTATCACGAAATGCCGTAACAGAATTCTGTAGCAAGAAATTATCGTTTTCGCCAGCGTAGATTCTGATCTTATTACTGGCTTCTTTTTTAATCTTTGACCAGTTCTGCTGTACATAAAGTGCAAGATCATAAGGTTTCCAGGAATTAGCAATTGCTTTATTGATCTTACCTGTTAAGGGATTAAAAAGCTCTTGTGGTCGCCCATCTTTGCCTGGTACGCCAAATTCTGCTTCAAAAGACTGCCCCTGCCCTCCATCTCCTTCTAACTGCTCTTTTTCGGCCATCTTCTTTAAAGTAGAAGTAGCTTTACCGTTAATGATGAAAATCTCTCTTTCTTTTTTCTGGGCGTCATAAAAATAATTGTCATCCTTATAAATGTTCACACCCGTAAAATTGCTGAAATCAAGAGGATCTGGAGAAGTTGCCCAACAACCGCCAAATTTATCAGGAAAGTGCAACGCCAACCAGATTACGCCATAACCGCCCGAGCTCTGCCCGGTAATTAACCGATGTTCAGGTAGTTTACTCATATTGAATTGGCTTTCGAGGTAAGGAATAAACTCGGTAACCAAAGCCGTTCCCCAAGAACCATTCACTCTCGAATCAACAAAAGCATGTAAGCCATAAGGTGTTTGTGTTTCAGGGTTTAAGAATACATAGATCTTCTCTTCTCCCTTACCTATACCGTATATTTGTTGCTGACCTTTATTATAGGCATTGTGATGTGTGCCTCCCCAACCGGGTATAATATAAACCACAGGATATTTTTTATGAGGATTGTTTTGATAAGATGGTGGTAAAACCACTCCAGCTTTCATAAAGATAGGTTCTCCTCTAAATTTTGTTAAAAGCGTTGATTTAAAAACAATTTCTTTGATTAAATCACTCTGATTAAATTTTCGCTCAGGAAAAACATTAGATAAGGTTAATACGGGAGCAGCAGTTGTTCCACCATCTAACAGGGCTACTACCTCTTTACGAGTATATAAATTACCTGGAGCGTTATTGCCCCGTTCTTTGGTATTGGTATCCAGTATCGCTACCATTTTGTAGTAAGCCTTTTTCAGCGAATCCAAAGGTTTTAAATAAGAAAAAGCTTTTTGATCTAAAGTTTGGATTTCGCCTGCTTTCCAGTTTTTAACAGTAAGGGCAAAAGCCGGTGCATCTTCCTGTACCTGTCCAAAGGGTTTACTGGTATCAGCCTGAATATAAACCATCAACCGCCCGCTATAAGGGCCTTTTAAATCATCTGCTAGTTTAACCTGAATTTTGTTTTGTGCCTGTGCATAAAGCGCAAGGAAAGAAAACAAAAAACTTAACTTTAATATAGATTTCATATTGAATAAAATTAATATTGAATAGTTTTCATCATGTTCATATTGCCTTTATCATTTTATAGTTCGTTAGTTCTACACCTTTTACATACACATGTTGTTCTTTTTTCACACTAAAACCCTTACTTTCAAAAAACGGTCTTGCGGTTTTACTAACATCTGATATCAGTTCTGTTTGCTTTTGTTGTTTTGCTATATTTTCTATATTCATATAAAGCTTATTCGCAATGCCTTGCCTTTGGTAATCTTTATGAACATAGAACAGATCGATGTAATGCCCACTGTCAAGTGTAGCAAAACCAACAATCTTGTCTGTATATTGAGCAACCAAAACGATTTGTTTCGTGAGTATTGTGTTCCATCGCTGTAGATTTTCAATTCCTGAGATCCATGCCTCGATTTGTTGTTTATCATAATCTGCATAGCAAACAGTTGTTATTGTTTCTACATACAGTTTTTGCAATTCGGCTAAATCATGTTGTTGTCCTTTTCTAATTGTAAAATGTTCAGGCATTATAAAGTCTTTAAATGGTTTGTTTCAACTAAGCTGAAAAACAGTTTTTCTTTTTCAAATATATCATCGATTAAAAAAAAGAAGCAATTCTATCGACAGAATACCTATCCTTATAGATAAACGGTATAAACATGAATTACCTCGGTTTATATCTACTGTACATAAACATCCGTCTAAGGTATTTACATAAAAAAATATTGAGATCTAATTTTGTTACTCATTGTAAAATCTTAGCATAAATAATTTATAGTATGACGATAAAATATGTATATCTCGCATTAGTTTGTATAGTCTTTTCAGCTAACGCTTGTAAAAAAACATCAAATCCGGGAGCAGAAACAGGTTATGCAACTGGAAAAGCAGTTGATAGCAAAGGGAATCCATTGGCAGGAGTAGAAATAACATTAGAAAACACTACTTTTCACGAGGGATACACTTCAAAAACAGACAAAAACGGCAATTACAAGATAAAATTGAGCAAAAATGGAGCTTATAGCGCGTCAGCCTATATAGATAAAGAGCTAAATAATATAGTATACCATTTACCCTTGCACACTAACGATAAAAATTATTTTAGCCAAGAGGGCGGAGTGGTAAATTTTGAGTTAAAGCTTACTGGACAAAAACCAGAAGGTGGCTATTATGGAGGTGAAATTCAAGTTGGTGCAGACATTAATGATTTAAACCTTATTGAAGATGAAGAAAACATTGAACTTACCCTAACTCCCCTCAGTAAATTAGTTGATGGCACTGACGCGACAGCAATTAAATTAAACTTAACAAGAATTTCTCTTTACTATGGACTTGTTGATATTCCCATTGCGAGATATTCTGTTGTAGCAAAATATAAAGGAACTGTATTGAAATTAAAAATCAGGGACTCAAACGCCCCATATCAAAACAATGTAACTATTAACTTTCCTAAAGATATAAGTACCGGCGCTGTTATAGGTCTAACATACCGGAGAGATTAATTAAGGTAATAGGTATCTCTAACTTACCTTAAGGGCATAATAAGATTGATAAACAGCCTGTTATTGCAAACTAACAAGCAAAATAATCTTAATGGTTCTAAAGCTCCAAGTTTTTGTAAAGAAAATAGAGTCCAGGTTTGAACGCAGCTCATTAAACCTTTATCACCTTTGAGGCTACAATAGCGAAGATCTGATCATTTTTTTTGGGTTTGAGCAGCTGTAAACCTGTAAACGCACTGAAAGCCGGTAAAATGGCATAATCTTCTCCAAAATAAAAACATGGAAATTTTAAACCTTGCTTCGCTTTGTTATAAATGCCTATCCCCGGGTGGAGATGCCCGCCTATAGGATATAAATCTGATCTACATTGGATAGCATCATGTATAAAACAGAAACCTGCACAGTCATAACTTGGTTCATGAACTTCTATAGCTAAATCTGTATAAATTTCTTCTTTTTGTTTATCATGATTTCCTTTTACCAAGATGAAGCTTATTCCATTAAAACTCTCTCTCCACTTAGCAAATTCATCAATTTCTGTGTTGTAATCACTATGAAACATATCTCCATTAATCAGTAATTGCTTGGGCTGATATTTTTGAAGTAGCTTCTCTAATCTTAGAAGGTCATTTCTTGAAACCGTATTTGGAATTGCTAATCCAACTTTACGAAAGTGGGCCGCTTTACCTAAATGTAGATCGCTAATGGCTAATAATCTTTCTTTTGGTAAATAAATAGCTCTTTCTCTATCTAAAACAAGTTCTTCTCCTCTAATTCTAATTTCCACGCTATAAAGTTAATTTATCCTTCTTTATCTGTAAAACAAAAACCCATAAAAATTTGATTTTCAAAACATTACAACTTCATAAAATCATTCTTTAAAAACCTCTTTTTTCATCCGCTCTATCCGCTTTTCTAATTCTTCAGAACTCATATTGGCTCTCAGGCTATCTACTTTAATGGGAAATGATAAAGGTGTAAAACGTTTTGGATAAGTAATAATGATATTGCTCTGCTGTATTCTATGCAATGCTGAGGCTAAGCGGGGTTCTTCCAGTTGCTGATAAAATACTTCTTCATATGCTTGCCTGAGCAATAGATTATGTTTATCAAAATCACTAAACACATTAAAAAATAAGCCTGCACTAGATTGCAGATATTTGTTTTTTACATATTTTCCGGGATAACCCTGAAAAACTAATCCAGAAATACAGGCAATATCTCTAAATTTTCTTCTTGCCATTTCGGTAGAATTGATACTTAAAGTAATATCCTCAGCTAAATTTTTTGGTGAAAAAACTTCATAAGCAATGCCATCATCCATCGGTATTTCAATATCACTTAGTAATTCAAAACCATAATCATTCATGGCTATTGAAAATGTAATTGGTACCAATTTGCTTAATCGGTAAGCTACCAAAGCACCTAGAATTTCGTGTACCAGCCTGCCTTCAAATGGATAAGCAAACAGATGAAATCCCTCTCTATTATTGATCATCTCAATAAGTAGTTCATCACTTTTAGGAACATGTGACCGTTCTTGCTGGGTAAGAAATAGTGGATAAACAACATCAAGTTCTTTATCCGCATGTTTTTTGTAAAGTACTTCATTGTATTTTTTGCGTAATACCGAGCCGAGGTTAGATGACAATGGTAATCTGCCGCCCAACCAACTAGGCGACATTGCTTTTTTCTGTTTACTCCGCCGAACAAATACCGTCATATCTTTTATTTGCACGAATTCTAAAATTCTTCCTGCCAATACAAAACTATCGCCAGCTTTAAGTTTAGAAACGAAATATTCTTCTATCATACCGATGTAGCCGCCACTTAAAAACTTTACTCTTAACATGGCATCGCTTACAATGGTACCAATATGAAGCCTGTGGCGCTGAGCAATTTGTCTGCTTTTCACTTTCCACAAACCATCTTCATCTTTTATCACCTTTTTAAATTCGTTGTATGCGGTTAAACTATCTCCCCCAGAGGTAATAAATTGCATTATCCAAGCCCATTCTTCAGGTAATAGCTCTTTGAAGGCATGGGTTTGTACCACTTCCCGGTAAATAACCCTGTCATCAAATCCATCGCCTACGGCCAATGTAACCAAGTATTGAATTAAAGTATCGAAAACCATCACAAAAGGTTCTCTGCTTTCAATATTATTTTCTCTGGCAGCTTCTTTAATTGCAGTAGCTTCAACTATTTCCAAAGCATGAGTGGGCAAGAAATATATCTTTGAAACTTCATAAGGCGAGTGCCCCGAACGGCCTGCACGCTGCAGAAAACGAGCTACACCTTTTGGAGAACCGATCTGCACTACCGTATCTACAGGTTTAAAATCTACACCTAAATCTAAAGATGAAGTGGCAATAACTGCTTTTAGTAAACCATTATGCAGACTATCTTCAATCCAGTTGCGCAATTCGAAATCTATGGAGCCATGATGGATAGCTAATCTTCCTGCTAAATCAGGTTCAACATCTAACAAGTGCTGATACCAAATTTCTGATTGGCCTCTGGTATTGATGAAGATTAATGTAGTTCTACTTTGGTTAATAATTGGGATGAGCTTATGTGCTAATTTTAAACCCAAATGGCCAGCCCAAGGCAGGGTTTCAATTGTATCGGGCAAAATGGTTTTTATTTCTATTTTCTTTTCTAATTGTGCTCTAACTATAGTTTTCTTAGCATCAGTTTCAGGAACAATTACATTTAAGGCTTCTTGTATATTACCTATGGTTGCCGAAATAGCCCAAACTCTCAGTTGTTGTTTTCTATCCGCTTTTTGTAAACCTTTTATTCTTGAGATGGCTAATTCAACCATCACACCTCTTTTACTTCCTAAAAGTTCATGCCATTCATCTGCTACGATGCATTGTAGATTTTTGAAGAGGTTTGAAGAACCTTTTTGGGCTAGTAAAAGATGTAAGCTTTCGGGCGTAATGAGTAGTATTTCGGGCATTGCTTTTTTTTGCTGAAGCTTTTCTGCCTGAGAAGTATCACCGTTACGTACACCTATATGCCAATCTAAACCTAAAACGCTTACAGCTTCACGCATTGCACGAGCAATATCTTTAGCTAAAGAACGGAGCGGAGTGATCCAGATTAATTGTAAACCCTTAACAGGTTTTGGTTGATTTAATCCTTCAATGACCACACCTAAAAAAACAGAAAATGTTTTTCCAAAACCTGTAGGCGCATTTACCAAACCACTATAACCATCTAAGTAATATTGCCAGGTTTCTTTTTGAAAATCAAAAGGCCTTCGTTTATCTGCCTTAAGCCAAGAAATGATCTGCTTATAACCTTTGGTTTTTTGCATAAGTTATTATATAAACAATAAATTATGCAAAAGGTTAACATGATTTAATCATTTAAAACAAAATTTGACAATCTGTGAAGAGTGGGTTTCTTCTATTTAGGTTTAGAATGTAATCATGATATTGCTTCAGATATAGGCTTAAGACTTATTTCAGATTACAGAATATACTAAACCAGAGTTTGCTGCACAAAATAGGACTGGCATAGTTAATGAAATAACTGCCTCCCAAAACATGGATATGGTTACTTAGGGTTTTGAATATCTTTAAACTCTAATTATTGTACCGATGTTAACAGTTGCTTCAAGTCATCTAATGTATTAATCTCCTCTACTTTTTTATCCTTGCGCCAACGTGCAATACGCGGAAAGCGTAACGCCAAGCCCGCTTTATGACGTTTGCTTTCTGCAATACCCTCAAAGGCAATTTCAAAAACCAGTTCAGGTTTTACAGTACGCACGGGGCCAAATTTTTCGATAGCGTTCTTATTGACAAAACTGTTCACTTCCTTAATTTCCTTATCCGTTAAACCTGAATAAGCTTTCGCTACTGTAATCAATTTTTCGCCATCGCGAACAGCAAAAGTATAATCCGTATAGAAATTGGCTCTTCGTCCGCTGCCTTTTTGCGCATAAATCATTACCGTATCTATAGTGTAAGGGTTAATTTTCCATTTCCACCAATCACCTCGCTTTCTACCGGTATGAAAAATAGAATTAATGTGCTTTAACATAATTCCTTCACTATTGATTGCTCTGGCCTTTTCTCTAATTTCAGCCAATTCTGTCCAACTGTTAAATTTGATAACCGGAGATAATGCTACGATTCCTTTGGTAATTAATCTATTGATCACCTTTTCCAGTAGCTTTCTTCGTTTGGCTAAAGGTTCGGTTCTGATATCATTGGTTTCATACTCAAGAATATCATAAGTATAAAACCCTACCGGAGCATTTTCTAATTGGTTTTTGCTAATATTTTTCCTGTTTAAACGTTGTTGCAAAATATTAAACGGAAGTACATTACCATCTTTTACTGCAAGTATTTCTCCATCTAATACAGTTCCGTCAGGTAATTCATCTTTAAGAAAATGTAATTCAGGAAATTGGCCGGTAACCAGTTCCTCACCCCGGCTCCAAATGAAGAGTTCTCCATTGCGCTTTACGATTTGCCCTCTAATACCATCCCATTTCCATTCGGCCTGCCAAGCTAATGTTTCACCTAAATTTTCGGGTTCAGTATCTATTGCATAAGCCAGACAAAATGGATATGGCCATGAATTATTAGTATTTACATGTGTACCTGTGGTTAATTCTTCATAAGTAATCTGATCGGGCTGCCATTTTCCAATTATACTGTGCATAATTTTATTGGCATCTTGTTTACTTTGCTTGGCAATGGCATTAACCAGCATTTTATTTGAAACGCCAATTCTAAAATTCCCGGAAATCAACTTATTGAAAATAAAACGTTCTTGGGTTGTTAGGCTGTTCCATGAGGCAAGTACGTAGTGTTTTTTCTCTTCATCGGTTTTATTTTGGAGTGTTACAAGCTCGGTAATCCATTGGCGCAGTGGCTTATCAATATTGTTTTCTGCAACAGGTAGTACCAGTGCAATCGTTTCACTTAAATCGCCTACACTATGGTAGCATTCTGTAAACAACCACTCTGGAATACCGCTAAGCTCTATTGCCCATTGTTTAATTAGTGTAGTAGTGATCGGCCGCTTGGGTCGCTTACCCGTAAACATGGCAATTACATAAGGTTTATCAAGTTGGTTGGCTTCATTAAAATAAGTAACTAAGGCTTCAATTTTATCATTGGTTTTATTGCTTAATTCTAATTCTTGTATCAACTGTGCAAAGCGTTTCATTCTTTATATCTGTTTTTCTTCAACATCAACTTCTGCTTTTTCTTCTGCTTCTTCATTACCATATTGTGTTTTAACTTCTTCGGCCTTAATACCAATTTCATTTAAATACCTGCTAAAAACCGCCGTGTTACCATGGGTTATCATCACTTTTTCTGCTCCGGTTGCTTTAATGGCATCTAAGAGGCCGAGCCAATCTGCATGGTCGCTCAGGGCAAAACCTGCATCGGCACTACGCCATCTTCTGCCTGCTCTTACTGCCATCCATCCGCTACAGATACCAACTGCCGGATTAATTAAACTTTTAATCCATTTACTATCTGCCAAAGCAAGTGGAACAATTACAATGCCTTTTTGTAGTTCGTCTTTTTTGATTTCTGCGGTAATTTGTACTGTATTGGGTAACTGAACGCCAGCTTTTTTGAAAGCTTCATTTAAATTAGCGATGCTGCGATGCACAAAAATCTCATCCCCTGCTTTTAAATTTTTAATTAGCCTCTGAGCTTTACCTAAGCTATAAGCAATCAAAACACTGGTTTTGTTTTTAGTATGATTGTCTGCTATCCAACTATCAATATTATCGAAGATGAACTGTTGTGGCTGCCATTTGTAAATAGGTAGTCCAAATGTACTTTCCGACACGAAAGTATGACATTTTACAGGTTCAAAAGCAGTACTGATGCCATCGTATTCGGTCTTATAATCGCCAGATACCACTACAATTTCTCCTTTATACTCTAACTTGATTTGTGCTGAACCTATAACATGCCCAGCAGGAAACATACTTAATTTAACGCCATTGATATTAATGCTCTCTTTATAGCCAAGCGTTTCTACATTATTATACAACCCATATCTCTCTTCTAAAATTGGTTTAGTTAAAGTATGGCATAGATAGTTTTTATTACCCCATTTCGCATGGTCGGCATGTCCATGCGTAATTACAGCTTTATCAACTGGCTGCCAGGGATCGATATAAAAATTACCCTGTTTGCAATAAATTCCTTTGTTTGTAAATTGTATCAAGGCCATGCTCTGTATAACGATTATAGCAAGTTATAGTTTTAAAAATCAGTTTGCCAGGTCAATCTGCATTCTTTTCAGATGATAGCTTTCACAAAGTGAAATCATTATTGCTAAAGCATATAGGATACAAATACCTGATTATGTGGTTTTTATGGAATTATGATAGCAAAGAAGATTTTAAGTCTTGTAAACGAAAGGTAGGAGGTTAATCAGATAAGCAGATTACAAATAAAAACTCCTTAAATTTCAATAATTTAAGGAGTTTTTATAAATTTTGACATCTATGTGTCGGGATGGCAGGATTCGAACCTGCGGCCTCCACATCCCAAATGTGGCGCGATACCGGGCTACGCTACATCCCGAAAAGGTTTTACTTTTGTACCCCCAATAGGATTCGAACCTATGACCTACGGTTTAGAAAACCGGTGCTCTATCCAGCTGAGCTATGGAGGCCTCTCAAAAGAAATCATTGCTGACTTACATTTGAACGGTGCAAAGATAAAATTTCTTCATTACAATTTTTAATATTTTTAAAAATTATTAGCGATTTAATCTAACAAACTGATTAACAAAACACTAAAAATTATACCTAAATCCCATAAATAAGCGTACGCCCTGATTAGGCGCATAAACGTAACTGGGATCAAATACCAAACCATAAGGATTATCAATAGCTGGTATTGCCTGCCCCTTGGTATCAAATAGCACTTTCTTGTTAAACGGATCCTGGCTTCTTGAAATTAAAAACGGAGTATGCTTAGCTGGAGTAAAATTTAAGAAGTTTTTCACTCCTCCGTAAATTTCTGTTTGTTTAAATTTTGTAAAAGTCAATTGAATGTTTTGTATGCTCCATATAGGCGACATGGGATTGCGGGGATCCAACTCTCCCAATAAAGGTAATCGCATAGGCCCATATACGTTTCCGGTGTAATCAGCTTTTAAATGTAATTGTTTAACGTGGTATGACACCGACCAAGTTCCCGAAAATTTTTCAGTCAGCATTTGTTGTTCCTTAATTCCATCATTTACCAATAACACATCCTGATAGGTAAAACCAGCATTTAATTTTAATCCCCATGTAAAAGTTAAATCTAAATTGGCGGTAACTCCTTTGTTAACGGCATAACCATTTAGGTTATCATAGTGTATCTTAGTTACATCTTTTTCATAATCGGGCACGATCCTATTGGTAAAATAAGCATAGAACATACTCACATCGAGCCCTATAATAGTGGCATCTGGAGTAAATATTTTTCCAGCATAATTCATATTAAAATTATAATTACGCTCAGGTTTAATATCTGTATTTAATTCAACCTTTCTTGCTCCTGTTAATGCGGCATGGTCTTCCGTAAAAATATTGACCACCCTAAACCCAGTACCTGCATTAAACCTTAGTGAATTAAACTGATTTAGATTATACTTATAAGCAACACGAGGCGTAAAGATGCTTCCATGCAAGCTATGATAATCGTACCTTAATCCCAGTAGTAAAGTGTTTTTCTGGTTGAGCTTAATTTCATCCTGCACAAATAACCCGGGCAACCCTACTCTTTCATGATCATTTCCATAATCTTTGCTGGTAGCCACAGTATTATCTTTATAAAAAGTATATCTCATTGCTGCCCCAAACAACAAATCATGCTTATCTATTTTTTTATCCCAGGTTAATTGAGAAAAAACAATCTGCTGGTTGGCAATATAAGATGTTTTTCCGTATCTGCTGTCTTGATCATGGTTGGTCAGTGAAAATGCTAAAAATACTTTTTCTTTTAGGGGCAATTGATAATTGCCTATCATTTCCCATCTGCGTGTATAGATGCTTTCTCCATAAACCACATCCCCACCTCTATAACTTTTATTCCATCGGGTTTCCCCTCCCCACCTGTCTTCATGAAGGTATCTTCCCGCTAAAGAAAAAATTCTGTTGTATTTACGTTCTATATTCCATTTTTGGAAAACGGATACCCGATTTTGCAAGGTTACATCCGTAAAACCATCATGGTTCTCATCTAGAATATGATTAAAATTAAAGTAATTAATCCCTGTTAACACAGCTATATTACGGTTTAATTGCAGTTTAAATCCTATATCCGCATTATGTTCCAAATGTGTGTTAGACATTAGATCAATTGAAAATTTTGGAGCACTATTTACTTTTTTTGTAATAATATTGATCAGCCCACCTACTGCTTCACTTCCGTATAATGAAGATGCAGGACCTTTTACCACCTCTACCCTGTCAATTATTGAAGTGGGTATTCCCGAAAGGCCATAAACAGTTGATAAACCACTCACAATGGGCATTCCATCTATTAAAACCATAGTATAAGGACCTTCAAGCCCATTGATATGAATATCTCCGGTGTTACAGATATTACAGTTTAATTGAGGTCTTACTCCATTTATATTTTGAATCGCTTCAAAAACACTGGCCGTGGGATTACGCCTAAAAAAATTAGCGGAATATATTTCTACTGGCACAGGGCTTTCCAGTCTTGATACTTCTTTTTGTGTTCCGGTTATCACAACCTCCTGTAATTGTTCCTGATCTTCTTCCAATACAATTTCCTTTAATACCGTATCTCTTTTTAGCGCTATGGAAAACAACGTAGGTTTATAGCCTATAGCTGTTAATTTAATTTGATAATTACCAGCTTTTAGTCCTAAAAATGAAAAATTACCAGCCGTATCTGTATGTACTTTTACATTTAGAGGTGATAATGAAAGGGTCGCTGATGCTGTTTTAGCGTAATCAAAACTTACAGTTCCCTGTAGTTTATAGATTTGGGCTTTAACATAACCCGCATTCAGGGCAATAAAAAAAACGGCTAAACTGAAAAATTTGGAATTGAAAATCATTTTTAATTACTATTAAAATTTAACATAAGTCAACAAAATTAAAAATTTAGACTAATCTAAAATAATATTTAGACAAATATTTAATTTACTTTTTCAAAGGATAATGCAAGAAATCTAAAAAATCATGATATTTGTAACATGTCAAAAGAAATACAGATCAAGAACAAAAGAGCCTTTTTTGATTACCATATTTTAGATAAATACGTTGCTGGTATTGCCTTATTGGGTACAGAAATAAAATCGATAAGGGAAGGTAAAGCTAATATGACCGATTCATTCTGTATGTTCATTGGAAATAATCTGTATGTACGTAATCTCCACATTTCTGAATATGGTTTCAGTTCTTTTTATAAACATGACATTAAAAGAGACCGAGCTTTGCTTTTAACTAAAAAAGAGTTAAAAAAACTAAAGTTAAAAGGGGAGGAAAAAGGTTTTACCATTGTTCCTTTACGTATTTTTATTAATGAGCGAGGTTATGCCAAGCTTGAAATCGCACTGGCACAAGGCAAAAAAGAGTTTGACAAACGCGAAACGATAAAGGAAAGAGATACCAAACGTGAATTAAATCGGGTAATGAAATTTTAAGGTGTATTTACCACGCCTGATCGCCAACCAGGGGCACAAATCTGAATGTATCTAACTCTATCTTCTCAAAATCATTTTCAGATACACGTATTACGGTAAGCATTTTCTGTGTCTTTTCATCGCCTACCGGAATTACCAAGATACCACCTATTTTGAGTTGTTTCAAAAGCAATTCAGGCACAAACGGTGCTCCAGCCGTAACTATAATTTTGTTATAAGGTGCATGTGCGGCAATGCCTTTAGAGCCATCTCCTAAAAAGAAATTGGCATGATAGCCCATACCCGGCAATACTTTAATAGTATGATTGTATAAGTTTTCCTGACGTTCTATGGTATATACCTCAGCTCCTAATTCCATTAAAATGCAGGTTTGGTAACCTGAACCTGTTCCTATTTCAAGAACTTTATCCCCTTTCTGAATATGCAGTAATTCTGTTTGGTAAGCAACTGTATAAGGTTGTGAAATGGTTTGGCCTTCTCCTATAGGAAAAGCAATATCTTTGTAAGCCTGGCTCCAAAAAGTTTCATCAAAGAAAAAATGACGCGGAACTTTCCCTATCGCTTTTAATACCTTTTCATCAGATATTCCTCGTTCTCTGAGCTGTTCAACTAATTTTTTTCTTGCTCCTTTTTCTCTATAATTATCTACAAACTTATAAGCCATTTAGTACAAAATTAGCCTTAATTTGCGTAAGAACACAACATTTAAACCATTAAAAAATTAACATCTTTTTAACCTGCACTATATCAATCACTAAAAAATTTAGATAAATAGGTGTCGAGCTGGTTTATTGAACCTTAGATTTTTGAACAAATAACACTACATTTCTATTCGCTAATTAGAAATTTAAAGCTATTTTTGTCTAAATACATATCTATTATATGCGTAAGATTTTAATTTTTGCTTTGTTGATTTCTTTATCGGGTACCGTTTTTGCACAAAGAGACGGCAACTACAACTACAGTATAGGCGTAAGAGCTTATAATCTTTTTCAACTTCCAAAAATTTTAGATCAGACCAATTCTTCAGATTATACCACTTCGTATTTAAATGGATTAATGGTTAAGTTTAACGATAACCAGATTGGCATACGTATTTCGGGTAATTATTATTTTAAAAAAGACTTTTCTTTTAGAAACGAATGTGATAATTGTGAAATAGCAACCGGCGATGTAGATGATTTCTGGGCAAAAATCGGATTCGAAAAAAACTTTAATTACTCTGCCATTCAACCTTATTTTGCAGTTGATTTAGGCTTTAGAGGAATGAATTTTAAAGGAAAAATAAATGATGTTAATAATGCCTCAACTTCTTTTAATACGATTACCAGTAAAAGAGGTTTTATAGCTACTCCTGCGTTGGGTCTTAAAATCAATCCTGTTAAGCAAATCAGTGTGTTTGCAGAATGCAACATGGATTTTTATTTTTCATATGAGCGTCAGGAAAGAACCCAAAATGATGCTGCAAATACCAGAACTTTTGCTAAGTTCAATAAAACTGAAACTTTGATCAATCCAGTTTCTATTGGCATTCAAATACATTTGGTAGATAAATACTAATAAGGATCTACATCTATTTGTACCAATACGCTTTTAAACTCTTTGCGGGTATTAAATTGTGTAACCGTATCTTTTATTAACAGTTTAATCTGCTGTATAGATGCACCTCGTTCTGCTTTTACAATAATCTGCTTTATATAATAATTCCTGATCCGTGAAACTAAAGGCTGTTCTGGGCCTAAAATTCTCTTTCCGAGTTGTGCTCTTAACTGATTTGCCAAATTATGTGCCGCAACATTTAACACATTGGCATCTTTATGTTTCACATTTAAAAAGATGAGTCTCGAAAAAGGTGGATAATGGTAATTTTTACGCTCTGCAAGTTCCTCTTCATACATTTCATGGTAATCGTTGGCCATTACCTGCCTGATGATTCTATGGTTATCATTGTAGGCCTGTATGCAAACTTTACCCTGTTTATCTCTCCTACCTGCACGTCCGGCAACCTGTGCCAACAATTGATAGCTACGTTCAAAAGCCCTGAAATCAGGATAATTTAATAAAGTATCTGCATTTATAACCCCTATCAGGCTTACATTATCAAAGTCTAACCCTTTTGCGATCATCTGAGTACCAATTAAAACCTGACTTTTTTTATCCTGAAAATCAGCAATGATTTTTTGCATACCGTGTTTTGTTCTCGTACTGTCTAAATCCAGTCTTTGAATTTTAATATCCGGAAAAAGCAGGCTCAGTTCTTCTTCTACCCGTTCGGTACCAAAACCTTTTTGTTCAATATGTACACTGCCACAAGCAGGACAGACATTTACAGAATGCTGGTGGTACCCGCAATAATGACAATGCAGCTGTCCACTCGACTTATGGTAGGTAAGACTTACATCACAATTTACGCATTTAGGTGCATAGCCACAGGTATTACACATTAAAATGGTGGCGTAACCACGTCTGTTCTGAAACAGAATAACCTGTTCTTTATTTTGCAAGGCTTCGGCTATATCGTCAATCAGTACAGAAGTAAAATACGAATGCATTTTCTTTCGTTTGGTTTCTTCTGCTATGCTTACCACTTTCTGCTCAGGCAGCAAAACTCCTCCAAATCTTTCTGTGAGCTCTACTAAGCCGTATTTACCATGCTGCGCATTATAATAGCTTTCTATAGAAGGTGTAGCTGAACCTAAAATAACTTTAGCCTGATGTAAATAACCTAAATAAACAGCTGCATCTCTGGCCTGGTACCTTGGTGCAGGGTCATATTGTTTGTAAGAAGTTTCGTGCTCCTCATCTACAACAATCAGCTTTAAATTGTTAAAAGGTAAGAAAACAGCCGAACGTGCGCCCAAAATAACCTGGTAAGTACCATTCAGCACTTTGTTCCAAATCTCTACCCTCTCATTATTATTAAATTTAGAGTGATAAACGCCAATATTATTTCCAAAATATACCCTTATCCGCTCTACAATCTGAGTAGTTAAAGCTATTTCGGGCAGCAAGAAAAGTGCTTGTCCACCCTGAGCTATAGCCTGCTCTATCAATTTAATGTAAACCTGTGTTTTGCCTGAAGCGGTAACACCATGCAAAAGCACTACATCTTTTGTTTTGAATTGTCTTTCTATGGTTTCTAACGCTGTACTTTGAACAGGGCTCAATTTAAAATTTACCTCAAATTCATCATCAAAACCATTTAAACGACTTACAGGTTTTTGTTTAAGTTCAAAGATATTTTTATCAGCCAATGCTTTTACAGCTCCTTGCCCACATCCACTATGCTCCAGAATATCACTTTTGGCAACGTACTCATGGGTTCTCGAAAGACTGATATAGGCCATGAGCGCATCTAATTGCCTGGGCGCTTTTTCCAATAAAGAAAAGAGCTCTTCTAAATGTTGGGCGTCTTTATAAAAAGGATTTAATGCAATAAAAGATTTCAATAGAGGCTTATAACGCTCCACAACTTCTTCGGCAGCAATCACAACTTCTTTATTGATCAATGCATTAATCAGCGGATACACGGTTTTCTGACCAAGTAACTTAGCTATCTGATCAACCGTTATTTTTTGCTGACGGCTTAGCACATCTACAATCAACAATTCCTTATTTGTAAGATTTGCTTCTCCTGAAAAATCCTCTCTTAAAATAAGGGTTGTTTCGCTGGCCAGCTTCATGCCATTAGGCAAAGCAGCATTCATCACATCGCCTTCATTACACAAATAATACTGTGCTATCCAATCCCAAAATTTAAATTGTTCTGTATTCACAACCGGCAGTTCATCTACTACATCAATAATATATTTGGCTTCGTAATGAACCGGCGGAATGCTTGTAATGTTTTTGATTAAAGCTGTATATAATTTGTGCTTACCAAATTGTACCACCACACGTTTACCTACCGCTATATGATCATTTAGCTCATAAGGAACCCTGTAAGTATAATTTATTGCTAAAGAAAGGGGTAATATTACTTCTACGAAAAGTGTTTCTCTTTCTGTAAAATCTGACGACACTAAATCCATTATTTATCTCTCAATGCAGCCAAAAATAAGCCTATCCATCCCATAACAAAAAAAACGCCTCCTATTGGTGTGACTGGACCTACATATTTGGCAAAAGATATCTGATAAACATCTTTTACGGCTAAAAGATAAAGTGAACCCGAAAATAATATAATGCCAAGAGAAAAAAACAGGAACGATAAACTGATCAGTTTATTCTTATATCTTGCGAAAGTAGATAAATAGAGGATAGCGAAAGTATGATAGAACTGGTATTCAACACCCTTTTGCCAAATAGAAAGCTGATCAGGCGCAAGTATGTTCTTTAGCCCGTGGGCCCCAAACGCACCCAAAATCACCGCTAAGGCACCAAAAAAGGAAGCAGTCAGTATTATTTTCTTATTCATTAGAATGATTTTAGATATTGCTAAAATAAGAAATTGAGTATATAATCACAGTAATCATAAAATAAAATTAAATTTGTATGGCTAATCATGAAACGATTTTATTTTGTCATCATCATACTTATTGCAGCCATTTTTATAATGGCCTACCAATATTTTAAGGTTTTAAATAAGGGTAATTCTGATAACGAATGGGCGCTTAATCAAAGTGCTTCAAACGCGGCCTTGCTGGTAAGTTTTGATAATGACAAAACTTTCTATGAAATCATTAACGGGCAAGGAATTATCAGGCAGGTAATTGGTGATCAAAAAACCAATTTACTTAAATCCATTTATGAGGATTTTAGTACCAACTCATCGTTTAAAACAATTGCCGAAAGTAATAAGGTTTTTCTGGGTTTTGTACCTTTAAAAAACAAAGAAATTGGCTTTATGATTGCTTTACAGCTTAAAAACAAGATTAATCCGGCTATTTTTAAGCATTTAAACCCAGAAAACAACAATCATATATTAAAAATCAAATCGGGAGATTCTACACAATATTACATTTCTTTCAACGACAACAAACTGGCTATTGCCGATAATGAAGATTGTCTCCTTCACATTTTTGACTCTAAAAACACCACCAATAATTTTGCCAGTTATATACGTACTCAAAACAAATTCTCAAAAAATGTACTGGCCAATATTTATGTAGATTTTAACCACCTGCCTCAGCTCTTAGCTCCGGTTTTAAATTCAGAATTAAATGGCGAACTGAATGTTTTTAAGCAAAAAGATATCTATGCCAATTACAGCTATAATTTCAGTACCGAAAAACTGTTGTTAAACGGTTATTTAGATATACAAAACAATCAAAACTACTTTAAATTATTTGAAAATATACCTGAACAGAAAATATATATCGATGAAATTCTGCCCGATAAAACAGCTAATTATGCAATTTATTCTATAAATGACTATGCTAACTGGCAAAAAGCTTTAATTAAATGGCATAACAATAATAAAAGCGCTCAAAAAGCAGAACAGCAATTAAACCTGATTAAAGAAAAATACCGGATAGATCTGAACCAGATCCTACCAAAATACATCAAGAACCAGTTTGGGTGCTTTGAGTTAAATACCGGCGAGAAATTTGGTTTGGTAGCTTTGAATAACGGTGATAAACTTTCGCAAGCTTTATTAGATCTTAGTGCCGAATATTCTCCTGAAATAAGAATATTTAAAGAATCGGGCATATTATACGGCTTTTTTGGTGAACCTTTTAAAAAGTTTGACCGCCCTTTTTACGTTATTAAAGATAATTTTCTGGTTGTATCTAATAATGCCGGCAGCTTGCAGGTTTTTCTTAACAGTTACAATAATGGTAAATTATTGGCGGCAACTTCGGGCTATCAGCAGTTTATCAGCCAGTTGCCTAATGCATCAACCATACTTTATTACATCAACAACGACAATTCAACAGACATTTTTAGCAAAAACTTAAAAACTTCGTATTATAAACATTTCAGGTCTGAAAGCGGTTTCAAAAACTACAATGCTTACGGAGTTCAGCTTATGGCAGATAACGGCAAGTTCCTTAGTAATGTTGTATTGATGACTAAACAAAAAGAGCTTAGTGTTGATAGTTTAATCCATTTACCTTAAATAAAAAATAACTATTATTGATTAGCTTTATAAAAACTGCTATTCATGAAAAAATGCCTGCTTGTAGCTGTATTAATGATTGGTACGCTTAACCTAAATGCACAGCAATACGCATTATTTAATACCAGAACACTTTTTGATGCTTTTGAAAACCCTGCTCAAAAAGTATTCACTTTAGATTCCTCACGAAAGTTTGCATCAAATTTACTTTTACCGTATATAGATCTGAGCGGATTAAATAAAGGCAGTTCAGACGAAGCCCTAAGAAATCTGATCAATAAAGGTTACAGCAATCACAGACTTGGGCCTTTTGATAAAGATTTTGAGAAAACCATGTACGAGAACAATAACATTTACTTGCTTAGTTTTCGAATTTTTAAAAATCATAAATTTCACAAAGAAATGGGATTTTCATGGCAGGTAAGATCAGAAACTCAGATTAATTATGCTGAAAATAAGAGTTTAGGCATCTTCGAAAACTTTGGGAAATGGCTTACCATACCAAGAGTAAACGTATTCAATAATAATGGCAAATTGCAAAGCTACCATCAGTTTAGTTTCTCTTATAGAGAAAATTACAATAAAAACTGGGCTTTAGGTGCAAAAATTAGTCTGTTAAGCGGTATAGGCTATACAGAGTTTTATGCCAATAATTCATCTGTTAACATTAACCCTAATACAAATACCATGCACCTCGTCATGGACGGTACTTACAGAGCCAATTATTCCAATGAAAATAAAGTAAAAATAGCCGACCTCATGCCTTTCAAAAATCCAGGTATGTCTATTAGTCTTGGAACTATTTATACAACCAAAAACGGTTTTCATTTAATGGCCAATTTAAAAGATCTGGGTTTCATATGGTGGGGTAAGAAAAGCTATGAGGGTCATTTTAATATAAATGAAACGCTTAATGATGTAACGGGTGATAATGCTGCTTTAATTATGCGCAAGAATATGCAGAAGATTGAAACAAATTTTGCGGAAAACAAAAAATTCGTTTCGAAAACTACAACTAAAGCCGATGTTTCGATTTCTAAAACTTTTGGAGCTTACAAACCAACATTAATTCTGGCTAAAAATGTATTTGATGATTTTGGAGAAGCTGCTTTAGTAAATACGCTAACTTCCGGCAATTTTTCCATTAGCGCAGTACCTGCATATACGTTACAGAAACAATTTAAAATAGGTGCTCAAGCCATGTATCAAACGCCAAATTTTGAATTCTTTCTGGGTTCTAACGATCTCATAGAAAGTTATTATGCCAGTAAAGAGATCATAAAAAATCAGGAAACCCAACTAACCGGCTACCATAGAGGTTCTGTATATTTAGGTATTGCCTTTAAAATGGGATACGTAGTTGAACATCCAATGAATATGAGCTGGATGCCCGGAGTTGGCGATAATAAGGACCAAAAAAGCTTTTTCGGAAAAATGTTTGGTATTTTCAAGAAAAAGCCTAAAAATTAAACTTTTTTCTTAGGCGTTGTAGCTACAAAATCTTTCAGATAAAACGGTTCAAAATAAGCGACATCTTCAAATTTCTGTTCTTTAAAAGCCTGAGCTGCCAACTTGCTCATATGAGCAGCACTGTTAAAATTAGTGTCGTAAAAATGTGCGTTAACATTATCTATCACAGGTTTGCATTTAGCTGCGCCATCTCCAATAAAAGCTATAAAATGATTTTGGAGATATAAAGAAAAACTTTTTTCATCAATAATTTTGGCGGAAACTTCTTCATAGAAATTAAGCTTGTTGGTATAAACGGCCGTATAAACTTCCATCCTACGGGCATCAATCATCGGGCAGATCAATCCTCCAAAATTAGGATGAGCATTAATGTAACCATTAGCCATTAAAGTAAGCGTATTAATTGCAATAAGAGGTTTATCTAATGCAAAACATAAGCCTTTGGCGGTTGCCACGCCTATGCGCAAACCCGTATAAGAACCCGGCCCCTTACTTACTGCTATTGCATCCAGATCATGATATTTTAAACCAGCCTCTTGCATAACATCTCCAATAAAACAAGTTAAACTGGAAGCATGGATATTAGGCGTTTTTTGTTCTTTTAATGCAATAGTTTTTCCATTTACAGCAATGGCAACAGAACAAACCTGTGTAGCTGTTTCTATTTGAAGTATAGTAGGCATATCAGATGCAAATATAGGCTAATTATGGATAAGGAAAGAGATTAATCTAAATACTCAGGGTACGGGATCATGTCCGTGCCTGCCCCAGGGATGGCACCTGCCAATACGCTTTAAAGTTAACCAGCCACCTTTAAATGGGCCATACTTTTTTATGGCTTCTATACCATATTGCGAACATGTAGGTGTGTAACGGCAATTAGCACCAAGTAAAGGTGAAATAAGCCATTGGTATAATTTAATGATCCCTAAAAATAACAGAGAAAATATTTGTTTAATTATTCCCATTTTCGGCCATGTTCTGGATAAGCTTTTTAAGCATACCATTCATTTTTTTCTCAAAAAGAGCGTAACTGTAAATTTCTTTACCTACATACTGTACGGATAATAACAATACGGTTTGTGGTATACTTAAATGATCGTATAGAAGTTCCTGTTTCTGTTTACGGTAAGCTTCTTTGGTAAGCCGTTTGATCAAATTCCTATCTACAGCACGTTTATAACGTTTTTTTGCAACATTAATTACAACCTGAACCGGAAAATCATGAGATTGGGGAACTGAAAGGTAGGTCACCCTGAAAGGGTAAAATAAAAAAGAAGAGCCTTTTTTAAATAGTAAGTCTAACGACTTTTTACTACATAAACGCTCTTCTTTTTTAAATGTGTTCATTTTTTTGATTGCTTAAGCTGCAGACTGATTGCCGTGCCTACTTAAATTGGCAATCAAAAAATTATGCTTTATGACGACGTTCGTCTGAAACTGTCAATCTTTTTCTTCCTTTTGCACGGCGAGATGCTAATACTCTTCTACCGTTAGCTGTAGCCATTCTTTCGCGGAAGCCATGTTTGTTTCTTCTCTTTCTTTGCGAAGGTTGGAAAGTTCTTTTCATAACTGTATAATATCTTAACTAAAGTTTTTTAATAAGAGGTGCAAATATAAAGGCATTTTTCCAAAAAAGCAACAAAGATTAGTTTTTTATTTTAACAAAAATCATTTTAAGTAAACATAGGTTATACCGTCTCCTCCCCTGTCTAAATGCTCATCTTCAAAATGAGAGATTTCTTTGTAACTTTTCAAATGATTGCGGATCAGTTTACGTAAAATGCCATCGCCTTTGCCATGTATGATTTTGATGGATGAAAAGCCTAACATAATGGCTTTATCCAAATAGTTTTCAATCTCCTGGATAGCATTCTCACCCCGCATTCCTCTTACATCCATCTCAGCCTTAAAATTAGATAAAGCTTCATTTAAGCTTCCTGAATATGAACTGCCCTGTGTAATCTTTTTAATCTGCTTTTTACTGACTTTCTGTAATTTTTTGCGTTTCACAACAGACCTCAGTTCTCCAAACGCAATCACACAATTGTCTTTGTTTAGCTCCAATACCTGTCCTATGCTTTCTGTTCCGATCAATTGCACCCAATCGCCAACTGCCAGTTCAGAGTGGTCTATTTCTACAACAGGCTTAGGCTCTGGCTTAATCTCATTTTTTTGCAAACCTTTTTGCAAATTTTGCCTTAATTGCTTGGTAACTTCCTTATCTGCTTGTTTTTGCCTGATCTGGGCTATGGTATGTTCTACTAATTTATTGGCTTCTTTAATAATATTTTGTGCTTCGATCTTAGCATCTTTAACCAATTGCTTTTTGTTTTCTTCAAAAAACAGCTTTTGCTTTTCGTTCTCAGCTATCAGGTTATTGTATTTATTTTGCTGATTTGACAACTTAACTTTAGCCTCATGTAGGTTTCTTTTTTCTCTTTCCAAACTTACCAGTAAGCTATCGAGGTTATTCTGACTGGATCCTATCTTTTCTTTGGCTAAATTCAAAACTTCTTTTTGTAATCCTATATTCTGGGCTATTTCCAGTGCATAAGAACTTCCGGGTTTGCCAATATCCAAAATATACAAAGGCTTCATTTTATGGTTGTCAAATAGCATCGAAGCATTTTCAAGACCTTCGGTATCTCCGGCAAAAAGTTTAAGATTAGAATAGTGTGTGGTAATTACTCCTCTTATCTTCTTGCGATTGAGCACCTCTAAAACCGCCTCTGCCATAGGTCCGCCAAATTGCGGGTCAGTTCCTGTTCCAAATTCATCTATCAAAACCAAAGTTTTAGCGGAAGCGTGCTCTACAAAATACCGCATCTTTTTAAGATGGGCACTATAGGTACTTAAATCAGATTCTATAGACTGATCATCACCTATATCTGCAAATATTTGTTGAAAAACACCTACCTCACTATGCTCATCGGCAGGTATAAGCAAACCGCATTGCAGCATCAGCTGTAATAGGCCTACAGTTTTCATACATACAGATTTACCGCCTGCATTGGGACCCGATACAACAACAATTCTTGTTTTTTCATCAAGCCCTATATTTAAAGGCACCACTGCTTTTTTTTCTGCTGCAAAAGAAAGCATCAATAAGGGGTGTCTGGCATTAATGAGCTTTGTTTTAGGCTCTTTTAACAGAACGGGCATATTGGCCTCAATATCTATAGCAAACAAGGCCTTTGCCCTTACAAAATCTAGTTTGGTTAAAAAAGAGTGGTAAGACAACAAAATAGGAATATATGGTCGCAGGTTATCGGTTAATGCAATCAGTATTCTGATGATTTCGCGTTTGCGTTCAAATTCAAGGTCTCTTAATTTATTATTTAATGTAAAGACCTCTTCGGGCTCTATATAAACCGTTTGCCCGCTGGCAGACTCATCATGTACATATCCTTTTAACTTACGTTTATTTTCTGCCAGTATCGGAATACAAATTCGTCCGTCCCTAACGGTAAGGCTACCATCTGCAACCCAGTTATTGCCAATTGCCATCTTATAAATGGCATCCATTTTTTTTCTTACTTCCTGCTCTCCCTTTAAGATAGCAGTTGTAATATCAAAAAGCTCTTTAGATGCATTGGGTTTTATCTTTCCCTTAGCATCCAGAACAGTTTCTATATGAGTTAAAATACCACGTTCAACCGGAAGATGCTCAAAAAGAGCCTCTAAATTTGGATACACATCTTCACGTTCATCAAAGAACCTGATCACAACAAATACAGTTTGTAACGAGGTGTAGATTTTAAACAGTTCTTCTTCTATCAGATAAGCTCCCTCAACCTTAATTTTATCGGCCAAAGTTTTGATATCAAAAAAAGTGTTGATCTGTAAAGGTTCCTGGTTTTCTAAAATGCTTTTAAATTCACTGGTCTGTTTCAGAAATTTCTCAATCTGATCAAAACGGGTCATTACCTGCATTTTCGAAACCAGATTTTGCCCCATTGTGCTTAAGCAATGTTTATGAACCAGCTGTCTTATTTCGTTAAAGCCTAATCTCTCTTCGCAATTATCCGGGTATAACATTTTATTCAACAGGTTTTAAAGTGAGTTTCTTAGCAGCCCTTTCGCTTTCTTTTTCCCGCTCCTTTTTTAGTGTTTCTGTTATTCTTTCGTACATTTTGTTAAACAAGTCGGGATTCTTATAGTAATAAGAAAGGCTTTTGTTGTACAGAGCAGAATCTACGGCATATTTTTTATAAATGCCCTTATATAAAGGAGCTGAAACTTTTTTTGCGCTATCCTGATTAGCCAGTGTAGTAGCGTAACCATCAACCACATGAATATCATATAAGATCTTTTCCATCTTATCAGGCTGAATAATATCTTTTGGTATGCCCGGTTTACAGCTAAAAAGCAGGGTAGCTACAAAAAGAAGTGCAAATACTGGTCTAAAGGTCAAAATATTCATCTTTCTTAGGTTAAATTACGCTAAGGTTACTAATTTTGGGTAAAAATACTGATAAATGAGCATTGCCAATAACTTATTAAAATATAAAAATGAAATTGAAGCGCTGAACATTAAACTGGTAGCGGTTTCAAAAAACCATTCTGCCGATGCGGTTATGGAAGCTTATAATGCCGGGCAAAGGGTGTTTGGCGAAAATCTTGTTCAGGAAATGGTTGATAAACAAGTTAATTTACCTGCCGATATTGAATGGCATCTGATAGGCCATTTACAAAGCAACAAGGTAAAATACATTGCCCCTTTTGTTAAACTTATTGAATCTGTAGATAGCTTAAAGCTACTTAAAGAAATTAACAAACAGGCCGAGAAGCATCAACGTATAATTGATTGCCTGTTACAGATCAATATTGCCGATGAAGAAACCAAATTTGGTTTAGATTTTGACGAGGCCATAGAATTATTGCGATCAGAAGAATTTTCTACTTTAAAAAATATCAGGATCATTGGTTTAATGGGAATTGCGACCAACAATGCTTCAGAAAAGCAGACCAAGGCTGAATTTAATGAGTTAAAGGTGTTATTTGACGGATTAAAGCTAAGTTTCTTTAGAGATAAAGACTATTTCAAAGAGATTTCAATGGGCATGTCTTCAGATTATAAGATAGCCGTAGAAGAAGGGAGCACAATGGTAAGAATAGGCAGCAGTATTTTTGGTAAACGTATTATTAAACACTGGAAATTACAGCAGAATGAAAATTGAGATCAGAAAAGCCGTTAAAGAAGATTGTGCCCGCTTGTTAGAGCTGATCCATGAACTGGCTGTATATGAAAAAGCACCTGAAGAAGTAACCGTTACACTTGATGAATTTATAGATGCCGGTTTTGGTTCAAATAAAGTATGGGATGCTTTTGTTGCTGTAGATAATGGCATCATTGTAGGAATGGCCTTATATTACATCCGTTATTCTACCTGGAAAGGCTGCAGATTGTATCTTGAAGATTTCCTCGTTACGAATGATTACAGAGGCAAAGGAATAGGTAAAATCTTATTTGATCGTGTGATAGAAGAAGCCAAAGACAAAAATTACAATGGCATGAACTGGCAGGTATTGGAATGGAATGCTCCGGCTATTAATTTTTATAATAAATATGGTGCAAGTTATGATGCCGAATGGCTGAATGGTTCATTTTCTAAAGAAAAACTCCTTACATTATGAAAAACGTATCCTTAAAAACAACGCTATTTTCCCTATTCATTGTGCTGTCTTTTTTTGCATGCCGCAATGAACAAAAAAAGAGCGGTGATCAAACAACAACAGATACTTTAACTTATAAAATTGAACGTATACAGGTATTAAGCAACTATATCCCAAAACAACAGGATGAGGTAAAAGATACCACAAAGGCTACCATTTCATACCCATTGTTTCAGAACAAGGCTTTGAATGATTATCTTTTAAAACAGGTATTTAATTTTTTCTCTCAGGAAGAACCTCCTACCTCTTACCAAGATGTTGCTAACAGCTTTGTTAAAGGTTATGATGAATTTGCGAATGAGAACAAAGATTATACACATAGCTGGTACTTAGATATCAACATCAAACCGATGAGTCAATTTAAAAATTATATTGCATTGGCATATACGCATAGCGATTACACAGGTGGCGCTCATGGTTCGCACAACATCATCTATCTTAATTTTGATCCCATTCAGAACAAACCTTTAACTTTAGATAGTCTTATAGAAAATGGCTCTTCAGTTAAACTAACTGCTTTAGGTGAACAGATCTTCAGAAAAGACGAAAAATTAAGTGCAACTGAACCGCTTATCGAAAAGTATTTCTTTGAAAACGGAAAATTTATATTGCCTTTAAACTTCTATGTGGGCAAAAATGGTCTGGTATTTTTGTACAATGCTTATGAAATTAAGCCTTATGCTGCCGGAACTACAGAACTTGTAATCCCATTTGATCAATTAAAAGGGATATTAAAACCTCAATATATAACTGCAAAAAATTAATGTACATATATAAATTTGGCGGCGCATCGGTAAAAGATGCTGCCGGTATCAAAAACGTAGCTCATATCATTAAAAATTATGGCGAAAAGCAATTATTGGTAGTGGTATCTGCTATGGGTAAAATCACTGATCAATTAGTGGCCCTGACCAATGCGCATGTTAATAACGATGAGCATAAACATTTCCTTTTTGAAGAAATAAAAGCATTTCACTACCGGATTATGGAAGAATTATTTACAGACCATAAAAATCCGATCTATAATGATGTTGCCAATACTTTTGTTGAAATAGAGTGGTTGCTCGAAGAAGAGGCACAAGACAGTGCCGATTACCTATATGACCAGATTGTAGCTGTAGGAGAACTGGTATCTTCCAGAATACTGGCAGCTTATTTAAGTTTAACAGGATGCGTAGGGATTTGGCAGGACGCCCGTAACTATATTAAAACAGATAATAATTATACTGAAGCAAATGTATTTTGGGATAAGACCATCCACGAAATCCAGAAACATCTGCCTTCTTATACAGAAAATGGCATTGTAATTACTCAGGGGTTTATAGGCAGCACAAGTGAGAACTTTACCAGTACTTTAGGCCGGGAAGGTTCTGATTATTCTGCGGCCATTTTTGCTTCAGCTTTAAATGCAAAATCAGTAACTATCTGGAAAGATGTACCGGGCGTACTCAACGCCGATCCTAAGTGGTTTGATGAAACAGAGCTTATTCCGCATCTTTCTTATCATGATGCCATAGAGTTAACTTATTATGGAGCTACGGTTATCCATCCTAAAACAATTAAGCCGATCCAAAATAAAGGAATTCCTTTGTATGTAAGGTCATTTATCCATCCCGAAGGCAAAGGGACAATGATCAATAATACCGAGGCTCCTCTACCGGTGCCTTCTTTTATTTTTAAAGTAAATCAGGTATTAATCTCTATTTTTCCGAAAGATTTTTCTTTTATTATAGAAGAGAACTTAAGTCATATATTTGCTATTCTTCATCGCAACAAGGTAAAAGTAAATACCATGTTGAATTCAGCAATCAGTTTTTCTATCTGCGTAGATAACCAAGCACATAAAATAGAGGCTCTGCTAAAAGATCTTTCTGAAACTTTTAGGGTAAAATACAACGAAAACATGGAGCTGGTAACGATTAGATATTATAACCAGCAAACCATTGACAGGGTTACCATAAATAAAGAAGTATTGTTAGAGGTAAAAAGCAGACATACCTGCCAGATGGTAATGAAAGACAAAAATTAATACGGCATATTTTGAATACACATATTTTAGACGAGGCAGTTCAGCACTTTATTAATGAGCATTTAAATAGAGATGTAAATAAGATCGCCTTGTCTAAACCGGTTTTTGAACATGTAAATAACAGTGAGCTGGCCAATCAGATCGCTGCCAAAAAGAAATCTGCACATAAATTACCTACCTGGTTTCATACCGATTACATTTATTATCCTCCTTTATTATCCATAGAGCAATGTTCATCAGAGCATACAGCTATTTATAAATCCAAACTAGCAAAAGGCAGCAGTTTGATCGATCTTACCGCTGGTTTTGGTGTAGATAGTTTTTTCTTCTCAAAAGAAGCGAAAAAAGTCATCAGTTGTGAAATTGATGCAAACCTGGCCGAAATTAATGCATACAATGCCGAATTACTTGGGGCAGACAACATCAAAGTATTAAATACAAATGGTATAGCCTATTTAGAGAGTGGCGAAGATATTTTTGATACCATTTATATAGATCCTGCCAGGCGTAACCAAAACAACAAGGTTTTCATGCTTAAAGATTGTAACCCTGATGTGGTACAATACCATGCTCTACTTTTGGCCAAAGGAAGTAGAGTAATCATTAAAACCGCACCTCTCTTAGATATCATTGCAGGCTTAAACGAATTAGAAAATGTAAGCGAAATCCATATTTTAAGTGTTAAGAACGAATGCAAGGAGTTACTATGGGTATTAGATAAAAATGCCGATAGTAGCGCAATTAAGGTTATCTGTGCAACCCTAAACGATCAGGGCACCAAATACTTTTCTTTTCATACGGGCGAACAACAGGTAAGTGTTGATTATGCAGATATACACGTTAATGGTTATTTATACGAGCCAGATGTTGCATTGCTAAAAAGTGGAGCATTTAATTTAATCGGAATAAAATATGGTTTAAATAAACTTCATGCGCAAAGCCATCTGTATTTTTCTGAAGAGGCCAAACCTGATTTTGCCGGACGCATCTTTAAGATTGAAAAAATCCTAAAAGTTAATGAGCTCAAAAAAGAGAAAGATTTGCAAGGCAATGTTATTGTAAGAAATTTTCCTGACAAAGCCGAAAGCTTAGCCAAAAAATACAAAATAAAACCACACCAAACCCAGTTCTTAGTCTTTACACAAGATGCAGAGGGTTATAAGGTTATAGATGCTAAAATAATTCAGCATTATTGATAAAATTTATCCGTTTTAAACCTGCTCCCAGCTCTTTATCAAAAACTTCTATGGTATAATCGGCTATGATAGGTGTATCTTTCTCATCATGCTGATGCAGGAAAAAATAAACATCTTCCAATCCTCTATCTAACCAGCTTTTCAAACGCATTGCCCATTCATCCACTCGCTTTTTATCGGAATCTAAATATTTGCCGCCATTACCTACAAATCTTATAAAGGCTTTAGGTGTGCTCAATTCCATATGCACGCAATCACGCCTGCCACTGGCATCTGTTATGACTGCTCCTTTATTTAAGCTTGCTAATAAGGTAAACAGGTCTTTTCTGGCTTTGCTATCTTTAAACCAGTCTGTATGCCGTACTTCAACAAACATATTCAGATCAACAGGTAAAAGCGTTAAGTAATTTTTAAGGGCATCAAAGTTCTTAGGGCCAAAATTATCGCTGAGCTGCAAAAAACATGGCCCCAGATATTTACCAAAGTTATGAATAGCCTGAAGGTATAAATCAGTTTCTGGTTGCGCATTTACCAGACGTTTAATATGGGTAATGTTTTGGGTAAATTTAGGACAGAACAAAAAATCCTGCTTTGCGTTATGTTCTGCTATTTCTTTCCATTTTACAATCTGCTCTGCTTTAGGAATTCCGTAAAAAATGGCATTGAGTTCTATGGTATTAAAATGCTTTACATAATGCATCAAGAAATCCTTTTCTTTGGTTTTTGGAGGATAGATCAGATTTATCCATTCTTTTCTGCCCCATTTGGCACAGCCTATATAAAAACCGGCATCAGCTCTTTTTTTACCTTTTAAGGTAAGCAAAGTTTGCCTACCATCAGCTGGCAGCGTAAAATCAATGGTATTGATCTCATTTTCCAAAACTTTTCCAAACTCCATATAATGTCTCTCTTTAAAACAATAAATCCCCGAAACTTTTCAATTCCGGGGATTTAAATTTATTAAGTATCTGCTTAATTATAAACTTTAATCATAAAAACATAATCCTGCATTTTTTCTACCTGCTTATTACGTTTTAAACCCTGTAGCTGGCTTTTCTTGCCATAAGCCACTTTTCTGTTCAATGAATCTTGCGGAATGGCATTCAAAGCTTCCATGATGTATTTAGATTTTACCGCAAAGGTAGCTCCATCTGTTTTATTTTCTTTACCGTTAATGATACCCACTATATTGCCGTTATTATCTAGCAAAGGGCCTCCGCTGTTACCCGGATTTACCGGAATAGCCACTTGATAGGCCAAAGTATCGCCGTTTATACCAGTTTTAGAACTTACATAACCATCACCCAATACGATGTCATCTTTAGGGAAACCTAAAGTAAATACGGGTTCGCCTATACCTGATAAGCCTCTGCGAATGGCATATGGAAGCCCTGGAAGGTTAAAAGATTTATCTGTGATCTTTAAAATAGCAATATCGTTCTGCGAATCTGTATAAATAGCGTTAACCTTATAAGATATACCTTTATTGTTTTGAACATATACAGAATCTGCACCGCTAATCACATGATAATTGGTGGCAATATAACCATTGGCAGAAACCGCAAAACCCGTACCTCCAAATCTTGCTACAGGTGTTTTATTTGTTGAGCTGTTTTTAGAATTAATGTTACGGATAAGATTGTTCTGAGAGCGTTTCAATTGTGCCAAATCCCGGCTCATGGCCTCAAAACTACCTGCCTGTTTACTGTTATTCTGTATAGAATAGATAGAAACCATAGCTAAGATCAAAAAAGAGGCCGCTACAGCAATAGCCGCTTTATTATTTCTCCATAACTGTATAAGCTTAGAAGGGTGTGGTTTGTATGCCTCTACTAAAGTATCAACATCTATTTGACTATGTGCATGGTTTAACTGCTCTTTAAGCTTAACAACTGTAGAATATTGTGCCATAGCATCTAAAAATACCTTATGTGCAACTACTTTATGATCTACTATAGGATCATTCTTTCTCAGTTGCTCAAAAGCCTCACGCTCGGCAGTATTCAGCTTATCGTTAAGATAATCTTCAATAATTGCTTCTAAATCCGCTTCTCTCATTATTCAGTTATTAAAAAACAGTTTCTTTAACCTTTGTAAACATTTATATTTCTGCGTTTTTGCATTATCAGCATTGGTATAGCCAAATTTTTCGCAGATATCCTGCATGGATAAATTATGAATATAAAAGTCTTGTATAATGGTTTTACAAGGTTCGCCTAAATTTTCGAGCGCTTGCTGCATTTTATCAAATTGAATGTCTTTTTGTTCATGCTGCTCTACATCATCATCTACCACTAAAACCTCTTCAAAATCTGCAATGTTGCTCGTTTTTTTATTGCGCTGGGTTAGCTTTTTTAACCATATTCTCCTGCTTACAGAATAAATATAGGTTTTTAGCTTGCTACTTAACTCAAAACTCCCTTCCTTTACTTTATTATAGAGTACAATAATTGTTTCCTGGTAAACATCTTTAGCTTCATCTTCATCACCGCTGTTGTTCAAAATAAATTGCAGCACCATCGGAAAGTAAGCCGCATACAATTTGTTTAACGCATCTTCGGAGTTATTGAGTATGCCTAAAATTACCTCTCTGTCTGTTGGAAACTGATTATTAAACTTTATATTCACCTATTAATACGTTAAAACTCAAATGGTAACCCAAAAATTTAAAATTAATATTAATTGCGCTGCTTTTATTATTCTAAAACGCAAAACTATTAATATTGCACATAAATCCTCTACTTAAATCGCAGATTAAATATTTAGGTAAGTTATGATTTTCTGTAAGTGAAAAGTTAAACATATAGGTGTATCTTCATATTTTCAGGCAGGTAATCTTTAAATAGATCTATTTTAAAAAACTAAAAATCAACACCTTAAGATAAAAATCAAAAAAAAATGATTTTTTTTTCAAAGTAGTGGGTTACCTTTTTACCTTTGCGGCATTAAGAGTAAAATTTAATTAATTAATTATTTTAAACAGAAAATTCAAAATGAAAAATTTATTTAAACTTGGCTTCGTAGCTTTCGCTTTAACTTTAACTGTAGCTGCTTGTTCATCAGAGAAAAAAGCAGAAGGTACTGACACTATCGGTACTGATACTACTATCAAAGCTGATACTACAGTAACTGATACAGTTGTTAAAACTGATACTACTGTTAAAGCTGATACTACTACTGTAAAACACTAATAGTAATAGTCAACAAACAATTATAAAAAAAGCAGCGAGTTAATCGCTGCTTTTTTTATGTCTATTTTCTTTCTTCTGGTGCCATTCCTTCTATTTTAAATTAACAGTTGCTCCCTCCTTGCTTTCATACAAAATAATATTCCGCAAAAATTATTTTAAAATAAGTCTTGACAAATTAAATTTGTTGTGTACATTTGACACCGAAAAGCAAAAATGAATATTAATACTACATATTGGTTCGGTTACTTTTACTACTTTAGTAAGAGCCGGGACTGATATGCAAAAAATATAAGCAAATAAAATATTTTGTATAAGAAAGTCCCGGCAAAACGCCGGGACTTTTTTTGTTTAAAGCATTTATGAAAAATAAACCCAGAGTAGCCATACAAGGTATAAAAGCATCGTTTCATGAAGAAGCGGCCTACAAATTCTTTGGTAAAGAAATAGAAACCATAGAGTGCAATTCGTTTAAACAAACTTGCGAAAAGCTTGAAAATAACGAAGCTGATTTTGTGATCATGGCTATTGAGAACTCTATCGCAGGCAGTCTTTTGCCTAATTATACACTTATCAGAGAATACAATTTTGCGGTAACAGGCGAGGTTTACTTACCTATCCAGCTACATCTTTTAGCTTTACCCGGTGTAAAATTTGAGGATGTAAAGGTTGCTACTTCTCATCCTATTGCCATTAGACAATGTGTTGATTTCTTTGACGATTTTCCTCAAATAACCGTAATTGAAGGCAATGATACCGCCGCTTGTGCCAAGAAAATAAAAGACGAACAACTGAAAGATACCGTAGCCATAGCAAATAGTCTTGCCGCCGAATTGTATGGGTTAAATATTTTGGAAAGACGTATCGAATCAAACAAAAAGAACTTTACCCGCTTTCTTATCCTGGAACAAAACAAGAATGAGCAGGAAAAGCCGATTAATAAAGCCTCTATCTGTTTCCAGGTTGGAAACCATGTAGGTGCACTGAGCAAAGTGCTGCAAATTTTTGCTGAATTAAATGTAAATCTTACCAAAATACAATCTATGCCTGTTCTGGGTAAAAGAAATGAATATTATTTCTACGTAGATATGGAATGGAAAGAAATGGAAAATTATGATACGGCCATACGCAGAGTGCTGAAATACACCGTTAACTTTAATATTATGGGCGAATACCTAAAGAACGATAAGGTTTAAGGAGTCTGAAAGTTGAGAGACGGAAGTCTGATAGCTGAAGTTCAGAAATGAACAACAGAAATAAATAAATGAATAACGAACAATAATAAATATCCTAAATAAATGAAACTAAATTTAAACATCGAACCTTTAAGCAATTGGATCAGCGTAACAAATGAACCTTTGCTCATATCGGGGCCATGCAGTGCCGAAACTGAAGATCAATTGTTAACCACTGCGCATTTACTGGCTGCAACCGGTAAAGTAAGTGTATTGAGGGCTGGTATCTGGAAACCACGTACCCGTCCGGGAGAGTTTGAAGGTATTGGTAGTATTGGCCTTGAATGGTTAAAACGTGCAAAAGCTGAAACAGGTTTACCTACTGCTGTTGAAGTAGCCAATGCTAAACACGTAGAAGAGGCTTTAGCTGCTGGTGTAGATATCCTTTGGATCGGTGCGCGTTCTACTGTTAACCCTTTTACCGTACAAGAAATTGCCGATGCCTTAAAAGGTCACGATGTTCCCGTTCTGGTAAAAAACCCTGTTAATCCCGATCTGCAATTATGGATTGGTGCTTTAGAACGCATCAACAAAGCCGGCATTACCAAATTGGGTGCTATACACAGAGGTTTTTCTTCTTTTGAAAAAAGCTCTTTCCGCAATGAGCCGATGTGGGAACTTGCCATTCAGTTAAAAACACTTTGTCCTGAATTGCCTATTATTAACGACCCAAGCCATATTTGCGGTAACCGCGAGCTGATCCCATACATTTCGCAAAAAGCACTGGATCTGAATATGCAGGGCTTGATGATCGAATCGCACTTAGATCCTTCAGTAGCATGGACAGATGCCAAACAACAGCTTACTCCTGCTGCCGTTAATGAATTAATGGAGCGTTTAACTGTTCGTGAACCTGATTCTAAAAATGAGGCTTTTGCCGATAAACTGACCGAATTGCGTAAGCAAATTGACAAGATAGATGATCTGTTATTGCAAAAATTAGGCGAGCGTATGGCCATTGTTGAAAAAATTGGCGAATACAAAAGAGATAACCAAGTAACTATTTTACAAGTAAACCGTTGGGATGAAATCAGTAAAAAGGGTGCTGCTTTTGCAAAAGCCCTGAAATTAGATACAGCATTTACTGAGAAGTTTTTAGAGCTGGTACATAGTGAATCTATTAGAAAGCAAACTGAGATTATGAACAATATGAAGGAGGCGGCAAAAGGTATCGCTGCTGAAAATCATGCTGAATTAAAGGCTTAAACTTATCACCATCAGGATATTTAATTTACGGGGAGGTCTGGGCCTCCCTAACCTTAGCTAATTTATTTCGTACAATGCACAAGAACGCCGTTATATCATTCAAAGGCCCTAAACATATCGATGCAGAGATCTTTTTAACAGGCTCAAAGAGCGAATGCAACAGAGCACTGATCATTCATGCGTTAAGCCATAAGCTTGTTAAGGTAGAAAACCTATCTAACGCGGCAGATACTGTAACCTTGCACCAGATCCTCAATCAATTAACATACTCAACCGCGCAGGAGCAAACCATTGATGTTGGTCCGGCGGGTACTGCAATGCGTTTTTTGGCGGCATATCTTTCGGCCAAGAACGGTAATTTTCTGTTAACAGGAACCGAGCGAATGAAACAACGTCCTATTGGCATCTTAACTGAAGCTCTGAATGATATTGGCGCCCATATTGCATATGATGAAAAAGAGGGCTTCCCTCCTTTAAAAATCAAAGGACCATTAGCTCAAAAAAAGAACCATATCAAAATTAAAGGGGATATCAGCAGCCAGTATATCTCCGCATTGCTGATGCTTGCTCCTACTTTACCATTAGGTTTAATTTTAGAGATCGAAGGTGAGCTCACTTCTAAACCTTATGTAGATATGACCTTAGCCATGCTGGCTGAATGTGGTATCTCTTATGAATGGAATGAAAATCTTATCGCTATCAAGCATCAGGATTTTAAACCTACCACGCTTATTGTAGAGCCAGATTGGAGCGCAGCCTCTTATTGGTACAGCATTGCGGCTTTAGCTGAAAGCGCTCAGATCAGTTTACCTCATCTGCGCGAACAAAGCTTGCAGGGCGATAGCCAGATCAGTACCATTATGAAGATTTTTGGTATAAATACACGTACCATTACTAATGGTATTGCTTTTACAAGAGATGGGGAGGTGAAGAATACAACAACAGCTACATTAGACTTAAAAACTTGTCCAGATCTGGCACAAACTATTATTGTTGTAGCTGCTGCCTTAGGGCTTAACCTATCGTTTACAGGGCTGGAAACCTTAAAAATAAAAGAAACCAACAGAGTAGCGGCTTTACAAAATGAACTAGCTAAAATAGGCGTAAAGCTCCATGAAAATGGGCTTATCTATACCTTAGACTGTTCTGCGCTTTCTTTTCCAAAGAAAATAACCGTGGCTACTTATGAAGATCATCGTATGGCCATGGCCTTTGCCCCTTTGGCTTTATTAATTGATGAGGTAGAGATTGAAGATTATATGGTAGTTGAAAAATCTTATCCTTATTTTTGGGATGATTTGAAGAAAGCGGGATTTGAAGTTAGTATTTAGTACAATGTATTTTAGACTATTCCAAATCTCCTAAACTATATAAACAAGGTTAATTCATCTAATTACTAAATACTCAAAACATGGCTGGCAACTCATTTGGACAACTTTTTCGCATCACTACTTTTGGCGAATCGCATGGAACAGCAATCGGTGTAATCTTAGATGGTTGTCCGGCCGGATTGAATATTGATTTAGATTTTATACAGGCCGAGCTTGACAAAAGAAAGCCAGGGCAATCAAAAATTACCACACAGCGTAAAGAAAGTGATACGGTACAAATTCTTTCGGGCGTTTTTGAAGGAAAAACCACAGGCACGCCCATAGCCATGCTTATTCCTAACGAGGATCAGCGCAGCAAAGATTATGGCCATAATGTGGATGTGTACAGGCCAAGCCATGCCGATTATGTATATGATGCCAAATACGGCATCAGGGATCATCGCGGGGGCGGACGTTCATCGGCAAGGGAAACCGCAGCAAGGGTGGCAGCCGGAGCTATAGCTAAATTGTTGCTGAAAGCACACGGCATTAGCATTTTTGCCCATGTTACCGCTGTAGGAAAAATCAACGCTCCTCATATTGAGCTTAATCAGCTTGATGAGCTGCTTAAGATAAGAGAGGGAAATATTGTTCGTTGCGCCGATCCCGCCACAGCCAATGATATGATCGAGTTTATTGATAGTGTGCGCAAAGACGGGGATACGGTCGGTGGCAAGATCAGTTGTATCATCAAAGGCTGTCCGGTGGGTTTAGGGGAACCTGTTTTTGATAAATTACATGCGGATTTAGGCAAGGCTATGCTGAGCATCAACGCGGTGCATGGTTTTGAGTATGGCTCTGGTTTTGAAGGCACCGAATTACGGGGTTCTGAGCACAATGATATTCCTCTTCCTAAATCAGCAGATTCCAACCAGTTTAAAACTATTACCAATTATGCAGGAGGTATCTTGGGAGGTATCTCAAACGGTATGGATATTACTTTTAAAGTTGGCTTTAAACCCGTAGCCACCATTATGCACAATCAGCCTACCATCAATGCCGCCGGAGAAGCAGCAGAAATAAAAGGCAAAGGCCGACATGACCCTTGCGTTGTGCCAAGAGCGGTTGTAATTGTAGAAGCAATGGCCGCTTTGGTTATTGCCGATCATTTATTAAGGAACAAAACCGTAAAATTGTAAATCTGTACTATGCGTAATTTACTGATTGTCTTTTTCTTATTTGTTGCCTCATTGGCCCAGGCTCAAAATTTCAAAGCTGAAACCGAGCAGCACAGGATTAAATACAAAGAAGATTTTATTACCAATGAACATTCGCCCTTAAAGGAGGCGGATTTGAAATATCTTAACTTTTTTGATGCCGACAGCAGCTATAAAGTAAGAGCCAAAGTTAAACTGCTCAGCAATGAAAAGCCTTTTAAAATGCCAACTTATGCTGGCACTACTGCCGAATATGTAAAATATGCGGTTTTAAGTATGCAGGTGCATAATCAACCGGTACAGCTTACGCTTTATAAAAATGTTGCTTTGTCTCAGAACCCGGTTTACAGGGATTATTTATTCTTGCCTTTTACGGATCAAACCAACAACAAAGAAACTTATGGTGGCGGACGTTACATGGACTTGAAAACTTCTGACATTGTAAAGGATAAAATAGAGATTGATTTCAATAAGGCTTACAATCCTTATTGTGCTTATAGCGATGGTTACCGTTGTCCTATTCCTCCTGAGGAGAACGATCTTAGCTTAGCCATTAAAGCTGGAGAGAAAAAGTATAGTGGAGAAAAGAAGAAAAGGGATTTGAAGTAGTTTTACGCTTATAGATTCTGAAATGAATTCAGCATGACGCACATTGGGTGTTTGTGCTCAGCATGACTTATAGGGTGTGCAGCATGGGGTGTGATGTTTAGCATGACGCATTGGTTAAAGACACTAAGATTGTCACATTGAGCCTGTCGAAATGTAATTCTTGTCTTATAAATTTCCTCTATGCCGGAAGGGCATCTTCTTTTTTCTTGATAAAAAAGAAGGAAAAAATCAAGGCTGCTTATTTTTCTTTTGATGTGAGTAAACAGGCCAATTGGTGCATGCCGAAAAATAAGAGACCGGAAAGGAGCTTAACGTAGGGGCACTAAGATGCTAACTCGGAGCGAAGTGGAAAGCTACGAAGTAAATTCATTTTAGCGTCTAATATTTCCTCGAGTTAGATGCTGAAACGAGTTCAGCATGACGTGGAGGGATAATATGACGTGAGGGAATAGTATGACGGAAAATGGTTATAATGGACAAGCTGTACTATAAACAGGTTTAGGTTAACAAAAAAAGCCTCGCATCAATATTTGATACGAGGCTTTTGGTTTTATTTGGATGCTGAAACCAGTTCAGCATGATTCGTTTATTTAAAGGCACTAAAGTACACATTTCGACAAGCTCAACCTGACATCAGCTTTTTGCTGTTTGTATCCTTGTTTGTATTAAAACAAATTCGGGTATTTTGATGGGTTCGAATCTGAAATCATCGCGTAAACTGCTTCTATAATATCATCAACCGATGGTTTGGTAAAATAATCCCCGTCTGATCCATATGGTGGCCTGTGCGCTTTAGCTGCCAAAGTTTTAGGTTGCGCATCAAGGTAAAAATAACCTTTCTGTACTTCCAATACTTGTTGCAGGATAAAAGCCGAAGCTCCTCCCGGAACATCCTCATCTACGATCAACAGTTTATTGGTTTTCTGTAAAGATTTAGCAGACAAATGTTCGGTATCAAATGGCAACAGGGTCTGTGGGTCGATAATTTCAACTGAGATGCCCAATTGCTCCAATTCTTCTGCTGCTTCTTGTACTAATCTTAAGGTAGAACCGTATGAGATTACGGTAATATCCGTACCACTTTTCACAATTTCGGCCTTGCCTAAAGGTACTGTAAACTCGCCGACATTATCGGGTAATTTTTCTTTTAAACGGTAACCATTTAAACATTCAATTACCAAGGCAGGTTCATCTGATCTGAATAAAGTATTGTACATACCCGCGGCCTGTGTCATGTTTCTCGGTACACATACATGCATTCCTCTTAGCGAGCTTAAAATCATGCCCATTGGCGAACCTGAATGCCATATCCCTTCTAAACGATGTCCTCTGGTACGCACAATAACCGGGGCTTTCTGTCCTGCTTTTGTACGGTATGATATGGTTGCCAAATCATCGCTCAGTACATTGAGCGCATATAGCAAATAATCTAAGTATTGGATTTCGGCAATAGGTTTTAATCCTCTTAAAGCCAAACCTATACCCTGTCCTGCAATAGTCATTTCTCTGATACCTGTATCTGAAATGCGAAGCTCTCCATATTTGGCCTGTAAACCGGCAAATCCCTGGTTCACATCTCCAATATAACCCAGGTCTTCTCCAAATGCCAATAAACGCGGATCGCGGGCAAAGTTCGAATCGAAACAAGCGTTAAGCACTTCCCTACCATCGATCATCTTCGCATTTTCGCCATAAACAGCAGGCACTATAGTAACATCTTCAGGTTTTTCTAAAGTTTCGGTATGTAGTTTCGAGCTATAAGCTTCTTCAAATACATCTACATGATCGGTGTACCATTTTACCAAAGCTCTCCTATCTGCATTGTCTATATTCAAACTCAACCTTATGGCTTTTCTGGCCGCAGCTACTACATCTCTGCGCAAAGCATCTGGTGTAGCGGCCAATTGCGAAGCTATCTTTGCTAAAACATGGTTGCCATTAGCCAGGTTATTGATCAGTTTAATAACCTCGGCCTGTTCTTGTCTGATGATATCCAAGAACTCGTTCCATGCTTCTTTCTGGGTATCTTTAACGAATTTTTTAGCTGTTTCTTCTAATTCGGTTATTTCTTCGTCGGTTGCAATGGCAGATTCTATCATCCAAGCACGCATTTTTACGATACAGTCGTGCTCACGCTCCCACTCTAACCTGTCTTTATCTTTATAACGTTCGTGCGAACCAGATGTAGAATGTCCCTGTGGCTGTGTAAGTTCTGTTACATGGATCAACACTGGTACATGCTCCGTTCTGCAAATATCAATAGCTTTTTGGTAGGTTTCGCATAAAGCCGGATAATCCCAACCTTTTACCCTGAAGATTTCATAGCCATTAGTTCCTTCTTCGCGCTGAAATCCTTTTAAGATCTCTGAAATGTTTTCTTTGGTGGTCTGATATTTAGAGGGAACGGAGATTCCGTATCCATCATCCCATATGGAAACCGCCATAGGAACTTGTAATACGCCTGCGGCATTGATCGATTCAAAGAATATACCTTCGGATGTTGAGGCATTACCAATAGTACCAAAGGCTACTTCGTTTCCGTTAACAGAGAAATTCTTTAGGTAACCGAGTTCTTTATTTTGCCTGAACAGTTTTGAGGCATAGGCCAAGCCTACTAATCTTGCCATTTGTCCGCCAGTTGGCGAAATATCTGACGAGCAGTTTTTGATTGCTGTTAAATCTTTCCACGAACCGTCTTCATTTAAGGAACGGGTAGCAAAATGGCAATTCATCTGACGGCCTGCCGATGCCGGATCGGCCTCTACATCGGGGTTTGCGTATAGTTGTGCAAAAAACTCTTTTATGGTAGATATACCTGCGGCAAATGCAAATGTCTGGTCTCTGTAATAACCTGACCTCCAGTCGCCTGCCTTAAAAGCTTTAGCCATTGCAATTTGAGGTACTTCTTTACCATCGCCAAAAATACCGAACTTGGCCTTTCCTGTTAGTACTTCTTTTCTGCCTAACAAACTGGCCTGCCTGCTTTCAAAAGCTATGCGATAATCATTTAGAACGATCTTTTTAAAATCGTCGAAACTAAGTTCTGAGGTATCTATCTGGTTGGTTATAAGATTTCCGGTTACTATCATACACAAAAATTTTATTTCGGCTCAAAGATACGATTCTTAAAGTTTATGGCTCAATTTAGAGGGCAAATAATATTTGGCTCGCAATTTGTTCTGTCTTTTTAAAATAAAATATTAGCTTTGTTTAAAACCTGAACATTATGAAAAAGATAGTTTTAATTTTTGCTTTGATACTCGGGATCGGTGTAATGGCAAAGGCGCAAAATAAACCTGCCGAGTTTAAGTTTGAAACTGAAACTCATGACTTCGGCAAGATACCTCTTAACAAACCTGTATCTTATACTTTTAACTTTACCAATGAGGGTGACCAGCCTCTGATCATTTCTAATGTAGAAACCACTTGTGGCTGTACCGTTGGCGAGTACACCAAAACCCCGGTTAAAAAAGGTGAGAAAGGTTATGTTAAAGTAACCATTACCAAGGGTGGTGCTCCGCTTCCTTTTAACAGCACGGTAACTTTAACTTCTAATGCACGTACCACCACCAAGGTATTGTACCTGAAAGGTGAAACGGTAGCTGAATCGAGCAAGTAAAATTTTACAAAATATTTAAGCTTTTAAACCCCGTTATTTAGCGGGGTTTTTTATTTTTGCTGTTATGCCAAAAATCTCAGAAAAAGGGCACCTGATGCCCGCTTCTCCTATTAGAAAATTAACTCCTTTTGCTGATAAGGCAAAAGCCGAGGGTAAGAAAGTTTTTCATTTAAATATTGGTCAGCCTGATATTGCCACCCCAGAGGTGATGCTCAATGCGGTAAAGAATATCGATTTTAATGTATGGGCTTATACGCCTTCTGAAGGTACTTTAGCTTACCGCACTAAATTAACCGAATATTACAATAAGCTGGGTTATAACATTACGCCTGATCAGATCCTGGTAACCGTAGGTGGTTCTGAAGCTATTACCATTGCCATGCAAACTTGCGTAAATGAGGGTGATGAAATCATTATTCCTGAGCCTTTTTATGCCAATTACAATGGTTTTGCCTGTATGAGCAATGTGGTGGTTAAACCGATCTTATCTTATATTGATAATGGTTTTGCTTTGCCTCCTATTGCCGAGTTTGAGAAACTGATCACTGAAAAAACCAAAGCGATTATTATTTGCAACCCGAATAATCCTACTGGTTATTTGTATTCAAGGGAAGAGCTAGAGGCTTTAAAGGCACTTTGCCTGAAATATGACCTTTTCTTATTCTCTGATGAGGCTTACCGCGAGTTCTGCTATGATGGCAGGGAGTTTATCTCGCCTATGCACCTGGATGGTTTAGATGAGAACGTGGTGGTAATGGATACGGTTTCTAAACGTTACAGTGCCTGTGGTGCGCGTTTGGGCTGTTTAATTACCAAAAACAAGGAGGTGATCCAATCGGGATTGAAGTTTGCGCAAGCGCGTTTAAGTCCGGGTATGGTTGAGCAGATTGCCGGTGCCGCTGCTGTTGATACGCCTGATAGTTATTTTGAGGCGGTTAGCCAGGAATATACCTTGCGCAGGGATACGCTTGTTGGTCGCTTGAACAAAATTGATGGGGTGTACTGCCCTAACCCTGGGGGTGCTTTTTATGTGGTGGCCAAATTGCCTATTGATGATGCGGATGTTTTCTGTCAGTGGATGTTAGAGCATTTCTCGCACCATAACCAAACGGTTATGATGGCGCCTGCTACGGGTTTTTATTCTACGCCGGGTTCTGGAAAGAATGAAGTGCGTATGGCTTATGTGCTTAACGTTGATGATCTGAATGCGGCTATGGACTGCCTTGAAATTGCTTTACAGCAGTATCCGGGCCGTGTATAGTTTTGATTTTTTATAAAGGTTAATGATAGCCCCGGGTTTAGTTCTGGGGCTTTTTTGGTTTAGGGGCAAGGGGTTAATTGTTGAGATGGTTAATTGGTTAATTGATTAATTGTTGAATGAGTTAATTATTGAACCACATAGGCATATAGAAATACAGGGGTTAATTGTTGAATGGGTTAATTGTTGAGTTGTACAGCTTTTTTATCATTCTTCTAAATAAGATAGACCCTGACCACATAATAGCTACAAGACCTTAAAGAAAAATAAATAAAGGCTTGTAAAATGAATTTACTCCATAGCTTTCCGCTTTGCTCCAAGTCAGTATCTTACTCGAGGGGACACAGACCCTGAAATGAATTCAGGGTGACGGCAAATAAATAGTAGTCGTCATACTGAACTTGTTTTACTGCGTAACTTTACGCTTTGCTACAGGTCAGCATCAGTTTTAAAGACTTATTTTAGCACTTTTAATAATTGAACTCGGGTATCTAGATTAGTTTTTATAAGCATATTTTCAATCCTAATTTTACCCCACCATACCATTAATAAAAGTCTCAACGAAATCTTTAATACGTAGCAAAATCCCATCTCTTCTTTTTTTACGTTGAAGAATACTTGGTTTCTCCCCCTCTATCAAATCTAACAAATCGTCTGTCAATGGTTCTTTTTCTGCAAAGAGGTAATCTTCTATTAACTTCTCCGTTTTTTCCTTAGAAAGTTGTTCTTCTTCAACTAATTTTTCAAATGCTTGCCTTTGTTCCCTGTTCCAAAACTTATCAAATTCATTTGTTACTTCATCAGTATCAGCAATTAATGGCAGGTTTTCTTCTATAAAGCGCTCTATTAGCTCTCGCTTGCTACGTAAGGTAGTTTCTGTAGCTAATAAATTGGCGATTTCTTGCCTAGTTTTCTCTACATCGCCTTTCTTATCGGCTTTAAGCTTAATCAATAGTTGAATGATGTAAGTAACATTGATTTCATCACGATGAATTAATTCCAGTTCAAAATCTACATCATCTAATATGGATACCTTTTCTTTGGCATGCTCTTGTTTTACTTTATCATATAAATCAAGATACTTACTTTTAAAATCTTCAAACTCCTGCTCGCTCATTTTTATATCATCCCAATTAAAATCTGCAAAAGAGGTCATGATGTTTTTAATGCGCATTACATTTCTAAATGCCCTTACAAATTCTAGCTCATCTTCTTCTGTAATCAAATCACTTACATCATTTGGAAATCTAGTGATAGCAATTAATTTTTCATAGGCTTTTTCAAACTCTTGAGTATAGTCTTCATAAGGTTGCATGATGATTACCTCAATGGCATCTTTATTACTAAATAGAGTGATAGCCTCATCAGTCCTGTTTTTCAAATTACGGAAAGCAACGATGTTTCCTTGTGATTTTTGTTCGTTTAAAATTCTGTTGGTGCGTGAATAGGCTTGGATTAAACCATGATATTTGAGGTTCTTATCGACATACAGGGTGTTTAAGGTCTTACTATCAAAGCCTGTTAAAAACATATTTACCACTAGTAAAACATCTATTTTACCATCTTTTACATTTTTAGAAATGTCATTGTAGTAATTGTAAAAACTCTCGCTGTCTTTAGTGCTGTAAGCGCTACCAAACATTTCATTGTAATCTGCAATAAACTCATCTAGTTTTTCTCTACTGTGGGCTTGTAGACCATATAACGCTCTGGGTTCTTGCACCACAGAAACTTCTTCTGGTATAAAGCCATTAGCACCAGCATCATCTTCATTATTGGCATAACTAAAAATTGTGGCTATCTTTAAATCATGCGTTCCCTCTTGTTTTCTATGTTTAAAAATTTCGTAATACTTAATCAAGGTTTTCACACTATCTACACAGAACATGGCTGTAAAGCGTTTACTTTGTGTTTTACGATCATGATGAGCAATGATATAATCTGCGATTTTGGTTAAACGGCTTGGATCTTCCATCAACTCTGCGGTATCAATATCTTCTACTTCAATATCAATAGCGGTTTCTTTACCATCTTTATGTTTGTATCTACCTACATATTCTACTGAAAATTTCAATACATTTTCATCACGAATGGCATCTGTAATTACATATTTATGCAAGCAGTCTTCAAACAAATCTTTTGTAGTACGTTTGCCAAGCTCATTTTTATTGGCATTATCGGCAAATATGGGCGTACCTGTAAAACCAAATAACTGGCTATTATTAAAGAAAGATTTAATACGCTGATGGGTATCGCCAAATTGGCTACGGTGGCATTCATCAAAAATAAACACAATGCGCTTATCCTTTAAATCTGCCATTTTACCCTCATGTCTCAATTTACTTATGGCTGTATTTAGCTTTTGTATAGTGGTTACAATTAGCTTTGAGTTTTTATGCTCTCCTTTTTTATCTACATAATTATCTGTAAACTGCTTTACCAAATTATTTGTATTGTCTGCTCCATCTATACTTCTCTCCTGAAAGCTATTGAACTCTTTTGTAGTTTGATAATCTAAATCTTTGCGATCTACTACAAATACAACTTTGTGAATTTGTGGCAGTTTCATTAAAATCTGACTGGCCTTAAATGAGGTTAAGGTTTTTCCTGAACCTGTGGTATGCCAGATATACCCGTTTTTAGTGGTATTCTTAACTCTTTCAATTAATGCTTCAACCGCATAATACTGGTAAGGGCGCAGTATCATTGGTATTTTGTTGGCTTCATTAAGCACAATGTACTTACATATCATTTTACTGATATGACAGGGTTCTAAAAAGGCATCTGTAAAACCTTCCAATAAATTGGTTATGCGTTTATTGTGTATATCTGTCCAATAGAAAGTTTGTTTGAAATCTTGATAGCGATTATTGGCAAAGTATTTTGTGTTTACGCCGTTACTTATTACAAATACCTGTACATACTGATATAAGGCGTAATTGGCATTAAATGAATGTTTTTGGTAGCGGTTAAGCTGGTTAAATGCTTCTTTCATTTCCAAACCGCGTCGTTTAAGCTCTATTTGAACCAAGGGCATACCATTAATAAGCAAGGTAACATCATAGCGGTTAACATATTTGCCTTCTTGTGTAACTTGGTTGGTTACCTGATATTCGTTTTGACACCAATGGTCGGTATTTAAAAACTCGAAATACAGGTTATCGCCATTATCTTTAACAATATGCTGTTTTTGGCGTAAGGTTTTACCTTTTTCAAATACAGTACCTTTATTTAGAATGTTAAGTACCTTTTCAAATTCTGAAGATGAGAAGCTAACCTTATTATGCTTTTCTAATTGCAACTTTAAATTGCGAATGAGTGCTTCTTCATCAGCTATAGTAACATAATCATATCCTAGCTTTTGCAGGCTAGTGATTAATTGTTCTTCTAATATTTGTTCTGATTGCTTAGACATTTATTGTCGGAATTAGGATTTGTATAATTAGAGTGTGTTAATTGTCTGGATTAGGATTTATAGGATGAAATGATGTTAGGATTTTTTGTTATAATTTTGTTCATCGGATGGTTGAGGTTATAAACTCTTTTAAACTCCAGACTTCTTGAACCAAAATTAATGAGTAGCCCAATTGATAGTTGATAAGCCTGACAATAATTCATTACTTGCGCTAAATGCGCTTCATCTAGTTTAATTAGTGCTTTTAATTCGACCATAATTAAGTTCCTACAAAGAAATCAACTCGTCTAGTTCCTATATCAATATCCTCATAAAGTATAGTCATTTCCATTTCTCGTTGAAAGCCTAATCCTTGCTTTTCAAACTCAACTGCTAATGCTCGTTGATAGATTACTTCTTGGAAACCATTGCCCAATATTCTATGTACTTTCATTGCACATCCAATAATGCGGTGTGTTAGTTCTTCATATTCCATATTTGGCAAATGAGAGTATTGTTAATTTAAGCGAATATAACATTTAACCGATAAGAATTACACAAAACCACAAATGAGCATAAAGAATTGCAGGGCATTAACTTATAAGCTTACCTATCCTAATCCAGACAAATGGTTTACCTCAACCCTTTAAACATTTGGTCTATCGTTTTTCTCTTTTGCTCTAAATTGGGGTGTACATACAGGTTTAAAGTAGTGGTGATGTTAGAATGCCCTAACAGTACACTAACGGTTTTATAATCGCATTTACTTTCTATACATCTGGTAGCAAAGCTGTGGCGTAGGCCGTGAAATTTAAGATCGGGCATGTTTAAGTTCTTCATTAAGTTTTTATAATAGCTTCTGTATGTACGTGGTTCGGTAGGTTTTGCATCATTAGTGAGTACGAAGAAGGAAGGGTTTACAATTTTTTTAACTGGTTTAAGCATTTTTAATAATTCTCTGTTCATGGGTATTTCTCTAATTGAGTTTTTGGTTTTTGGTGTATCTAATATCAGTTCTGTTTTACGCAGGTGTTCTTCTACTACGTAAATACGTTGTATGGTTTTACTTACCTTAATAATTGCATTATCTGTATCTATATCTTCCCAAGTTAATGCACAAATTTCGCCTATGCGCATGCCTGAGCTTAAGCAGATATATACACCCAAATTTCTGAAGGTAAAATGCTCTTGTATGTAATCCATCATCTTTTTCTGGTTGCTTCTGCTCAATACTTCCAAGTTTTGTTTTTCTCTTTCTGTTGGAAATTGAATATCAAATGGTAAATGGTTTAGCCACTTGTTTTTAGCTCCAAACTTGAGCAACATTTTTAAGACTATTAAAATATCTTTAATGGTTTTTTGACTCAGACCTTGTTCTAGTTTTTGAAAAACAAAGGTTTGTACCTGGGCTTCTTCAATCATTTTTTGTTCTCCGAAGGTGGGTAATAAATGGTTTTCGATGAGTAGCATGTAAGCTGATAGGCTTGATTTTTTAACGTATTGTTTCTTGTCGGCTTTCCATAAGGTTACTACTTCTGCTAATGTTTTTTGTTTGTTCATTTAATGTTGATTTAAGATTTTATAAATCGCAAAGAAAAGTAATCTAGGATTAGGGATGCTTAATTACTAAGGTTCCTAATACACTATTAATCCCCAAACTACGATTTCCTGAGTTTGAAGGAGGCTGGAAAAAAAATGAAATAGGAAGAATATTAACTATAGGAAGTGGCAAAGACTATAAACATTTATTGTCTGGCGACATACCTGTTTTTGGAACTGGAGGACAAATGTCAAGGGTTAATAAATTTTTATATGATGGCGAAAGTGTTTTTATTGGCAGAAAGGGCACAATAAACAAACCCGGATATTTTAAAGGAAAATTTTGGACAGTTGACACGCTATTTTATACGCATTCATTCCAAAATGTCTTGCCTAAATTTGTACTTTATTTATTTGAAAATATAAATTGGTTAAATTATAACGAAGCATCTGGTGTACCTAGTTTATCTAAAAGTACAATTGAAAAAATTGGAATTAATATTCCAACGATTACTGAGCAAGTAAAAATTTGCAAAACTTTATCCCTTATTGATACTCGCATCCAGACCCAAAGCAAAATAATTCAACAATTAGAAACCTTAATGCAAAATTTAAGAGAAAGGTTGTTTGTTCAACAAGTTAGGTTTAAAAATAATAATAGAAACCTTTACTCAAAATGGGAAGAAAGAAAATTAAAAGATATAGCAATCAAAAAATCTTCTAATATTTCTGCAAATAAAATTGAAGAGAATTTTGGTGATTATGTTATATATGGTGCCTCTGGTATATTAAAGAAAATAGATTTTTATGAAGAAGAAAATGATTACATCGGTATTGTAAAAGATGGTGCTGGGGTTGGCAGATTATTCTATTGTAATGGTAAAAGTTCAGTTTTAGGAACCATGGATATTATTGAACCTACAACTGGAATAAACGCATACTTTCTTTTTTATTTACTTTCATGCATTGATTTTTCAAAATATGTATCTGGAAGCACTATTCCACATATATATTTTAAAGATTACAAAAACGAGAAATGTAGCATACCCTCTTTAGAAGAGCAAAATCGTATTGCTAGTTTTCTTTTATCAATTAGTAATAAAATCGAGATAGAAAAACAGCAACTTTTAAATTATGAAAAACAGAAAAAATACCTTTTACAAAATCTATTTATATAAAAAGATTTGATAATAAGAATTGCTTTTGTTTATTAAGGCTCGCAAGATATTTTAGTTCTGTATTGATTTTTTCATCAATTCTTGATAAGAAATTAGCGATTTTGTCTTGCTCTACTACAATGGGCAAGTCTATTTTGATTTTAAGTAATGTAACCTCGTGTATGCGCTTGCTTCCCGAGCCTGTTGCTAAATTCTCTAGGCTTTTGTAAAAAGACTCTCTACCTAAGTAGTACAGCAGATATGAAGCATTTATTTTTGAATGATTAATATCCAATGAAGGAACATCACTAGAAGATAAAAAACCATCAAATTCATCAGAAATAATAGCAAAGGCTCCATTAAATAGGTTTTGCTTTCCATAGATAAATTGCCCTTTTTTTCTAACGAAATAATGTGTTGAACCTAATGATAAAGTATCTGTAACTTCATTTTTCAAAGCACCTTTCAAATGAAGTTTTACGGTTAGCAATTTTTTATTGTCAATATCTTTAGCTTTCGTTTTTTCAGGTATGGACATTACTTCGCTTAATTCTGTTGTTACCCATTCAGGGAAATTATTCCCGTTTTCGTCTGAAAACTTTGCTTGACGAGAAAATATCTTTTTACTAAGGGCACTCTTTAATAATTTTAACTCCTCAATTATTTTGCTTTGGGTGCTTATTCTTTCTTCGATTATAGATAAAAAATCTGAAATCTTTTTCTGCTCATTAACTTCTGGAAAATAACCTTTCTTTATATGAACATCATTTCTGTTTAAAGTTGGAACACCAGAGCCTGTTCCTAATTTTTCTAGCTGAAATTGCGAATAATAATGAAAAATAAATTTGGGATAGTTGCCATTAAAATCACTTACCCATAGAGAAGTATTATGGGGCCAATAATCTTCTTCAACATAAGTCACTTTTCCAATAGTACCTGAACGACCAGTTACAACTCCTGGTCCTTTAACTTTATATTCACTGTGAAATTTTAGAATGCCATTAGAAAAAACAACTGGAAATTTCCCAATTTCAATTCTATCAACAGGTAAATCAAAACCTCTTTGTAAGGGTGCGACTTCCCCCAACTTTTTCATTTCCCATTCATCAGTAAACTCAGGAAATCTCAAATTAGGAACATTACCCATTTCTTTGTTTTCAGCCATTTTCTCGATTATTTAATTGTAACTACTATAAACATTAAGGATTTATTAGGCTAAAAAACTAGCCCTAGTTCTTTGAAATAACCTTCAATCTCCTCATCGAGTTTGGCTCTTTTGGCTTCTAGCTCCTTTATCTCGCGCATTACCTCTTGTATATCAATTTCTTCTTCTTCCTCGAAAGTATCTACATAACGAGGGATATTTAAGTTATAATCATTGTCGGCAACTTCTTGTAAGGTGGCCCGGTAACTGTATTTTTCAATTACCGTTCTGTTACGATAGGTTTCTACAATTTGATCTATGTGTTCTTCACGTAAGATATTTTGGGTTTTTACTTTTTCAAATCCTCTGCTGGCATCAATAAATAAAATATCTTCGGGGTTTTCCTTACATTTTTTAAATACCAAAATACAGGTTGGTATGCTGGTACCGTAGAATATATTGGCAGGTAAACCAATTACAGCATCTAAATAATTTTTCTGTTCTATTAGGTATTTACGAATATGTAATTCTGCTGCCCCTCTAAACAATATGCCATGCGGCAATACAATAGCCATGGTGCCATTTTCAGCTAAATGGTACACCATGTGTTGCACAAAAGCAAAATCTGCTTTGCTGGCCGGTGCCAGCTTACCATACTGACTAAAGCGGTCATCGCTTAAATGCAAAGGGTTAGCACCCCATTGTGCAGAAAATGGTGGGTTAGCTACAATAGCTTCGAACGTTTGTCCCATGTGTTGAGGGCGCTCTAAAGTATCTTCTTGTTTAATATCAAATTTACGGTAATGGATACCGTGCAAAATCATGTTCATACGAGCCAAGTTGTAGGTAGTACGGTTCATTTCCTGTCCGTAAAAGTCGCCTACATCCTTAACTTCCCTGGCTACACGCAACAATAAAGAACCAGAGCCACAAGTTGGATCATACACTGATTTTAGCTTATGTTTACCAGTAGTAACCAGTTTTGCCAATATTTTAGAAACTTCTTGCGGTGTGTAAAATTCGCCCGCTTTTTTTCCTGCTCCACTTGCAAATTGGCCAATTAGGTATTCGTAAGCATCGCCTAAAACATCTAACTCTGTATTTTTAAGCTTAAAATCTATCTTATCTAAATGTCCTAAAACTTTAGCAATAATCTCATTCCTAGCTTCTGGCGTTTTACCTAGCTTAGTGCTATTTAAATCCATATCTTCAAAAAGATTATCAAAATCTTCTTCACTCTCTGTACCCATGGTACTTAGTTGGATATTGGTCAATATTTTTTGTAAATCGCCCAGAATGAAGTTGGTACTGTTTTGGTCACTCACTTCTTTATCATCTCCGCTATTACCTCTCAGTGCTACTGCCGAAAATAATTCTTCTGGTTTTAAAAAGTAACCTAACTTTTCCAGGGACGCTTCTTTAACAGCTTCAAGAATTTCCTCATTCTTTGCTTTACCGCTTTTTATACTGCTAAATGTAATTTTATCTTGAGCTAGAATATCATTAGCAAACATTTCCATTTTCTCACTCAGGTACTTATAGAAAATAAAGCCTAAGATATAATCACGAAACTCATCTGCATTCATCTTACCACGTAGTGTGTTGGCAATATTCCAAAGCTGTTGTTCTAGCTGTCGTTTTTGATCTTCTGACATGTTTTTTGGTTTGAGAGTTAGTGGAGTGTAAAACTATTAAAAGTTTTTATTCCTCAATGTAATGAATTTGAGATTTACCTTTAAAAGGTATTTTTTGAATTTTCATCCAAAAAATACCCACTCACTAGCATTCTCTCAAAGAAAGTAAATTGTTAACAGTTGTGTTATCTGCTTCAGTTTTGACATATTTAGTCCCCTTAGTTGTTTCTGCGGTAATCACTTTCACTTTATTACCGAAACGTTCCACATACACATAATTACCCTTTTTTATAAAATCGTAAATTTCTAACCGTGTACTTTTCCCCGTATTACCATTAACATCATTTGTCCAACCTAAATGTGTAATAGCCAAGTTCGGATTTTCATGGTTACCATTGTCTTTGTTAATACATGTAATTTTAATTGCCATAGTTTTATTTTTTTTAGTTAAACATCCCCAAACTTCTCTAACATCAATTATAATTCTATACGGTTTACCGTAAACCAAAAAGCAGCAACCCTGAGGCTACTGCTTTTTTAAAAACACACCATATCATAAACTTTTACTCCATTAGCTGTTCTTGGGTGTACACGTTTTGTGGGGTGTCTGTCATCTGTACCACCATGCGGGTGCCTGCTACGGGTGCGTGGGCTGTTGTAGCGGTGTACACCCAGTCGAGCTTGAGCGAGCTCTGCACGGCCATACCCTCTTCTATGAGTTCATCGTTGGTGCCGTACAGGCTCACTTTTACGCTTACTACGGCCATGATGTCGGTAATGCGACAGGTGATGGTATCACCAATGGCACCGGTGTATTTGCTCCAGTCGACCAGATGCAGTACAGGCGGGGTAAGAAAGTCTTTAAAGGCCACATTGTAGGCTGTTTGGTTGCCTTTTGCTTTTGCCAGGTAGGCTTCTTTGGTTACCGGATCATTGATGGCATCCATTGCATAGGCGCTGGCCTCGGCGAACAGAAATCTCTGTCTCATCTGTTCCTGGGTGGGTAGCTTGTTTGTTGGCTTGGGCCTAACGGCCATTACGGTTAGTGCGCCCTTTTGGCGGAATACCATGGTGCGGCCAAATCTGCCGCTGGCCCCTTCTACTACGGGGTTGTTCTTGTTTACTGCCATGATTTGAAAACATTAAATTAAATAATCGGTTATTTATCGAGACCTAATCTCTGCAACTTAAAAATGGCAAACAAGCCGCCGGGGCATATTGGTTACTGAGTGTAACAGTTGGGAAGGCGAATAAAATTTAATACACTTATTATCAATTAATTAATTCTTAAAAATCGGACAATTGGGTACTTTTATTGTGTGGTTGTTGTGTGTTTCTTGTGTATTTGTTGTGCTGGGGTTGTACTGAGGTTGTACTGGGGTTGTGTGGTTTTGTTTTTCGCGGTTCGTTGCTCTTTTTTAGGCTTTGGTATTTCAGAATATTAGGGCTATCTTCAAGTAAATTAACAGGATACCCCCTATTCCTACTATTTATTCATTATTACTTAATAAGCCATGAAAAAAAGAAAAGGGAATTATCTTCTCTCGTATGAGAATTTTTGCTCTTGCAGCGTATTGTAAATCAATATACGGAAATTTCTGGGTACATCAGAAAGAAATTATTGCAAAAGGAGCTCTTAAGCACGCAACAGGTTTCTGAAAAGTATTGCATCAGCAGGCAAACGATCTACCGCAATTTAAAGGCTGGTATTTTGTTACCTGTTGTAAAGCACCGCAGTTATTATTTTGATGCTGATGAGGCCAGGGCTTTCTTTTTAAAGTACAGGGGCGTTGGTTAGTTGTTGAGCTGGTTAATTGATTAATTGTTGAATGGGTTAATGGGTTGACCAGATAGGGCATATTGTTTAATTGTTGCCAACCGTATCAGTGAAGGTCGGTATTACGCTAAACGAAGATGTTTTACGGCTATTGCAAAGATATAGCTTAGCAGCTTTAAATAAATGCATCATACTTAACTTGTTTTATTGCGTAGTAATTCTGCATTTTATAAAAACATGCTCCCTTCTCTGGAGCCCTTGCCTTTCTGGCATAAATTAAATTTACATTTCGACAGGCTCAATGTGACGGTAAATTTTCAAAATATGTGCATTAGTTTTACCTATACTGCTTCGGAATACAATAAAGTGATTGGGTTAAAATGAGTTAAAGAGATAGACCCTGAAACGAGTTCAGGGTGACGGTAAAGGGAGGGTGATGTTAAGGGGACGTCATGCTGAATTAAATTCAGCATCTAGGTCGAGGAAATCTGACTACGATTAGCTACAAGATCATTAAGAAAATTAACTAAGTCTTGTAAAACAAGTTCAATGTCTGTTCTCTTTTTATTCGGGAATAAAATAATGAAGGGCTTTGTATGCGATCAAAAACAAGCCCCCGATTTATTCGAGGGCTATGATTAAGAGGATGACATAAGGTGTTAAACCTAAATCATTTTTATACTTTTTTTTAATACCAGCAATAGCCATGATAAGTATATACACTTCCACCGGGAGTAAGCTGTATAGAAGCATCAATATAATGGTTAAAATTATGCGATCCAGACCAGCTATAAGCTTGCCCACCGGTATGATTGCCTGAACTATCTGTTAAATATAATGCGGTGATGTTTCCACTGCTGTCGCCCCAAGCTTCAAGAGTTTGTCCGCCTACTCTAAAACCACCAATAAGAACGTCTGAGGTGGCTACTTTTATAGATTGCGGTTTTGAAACTGATTGGGCAGTAAAAGTCGAAAATGAAAGGATCAATCCGACAAAAAATAAGAACTTAGTTTTCATAACATTTAAAATTTAGATTTAAGTAATTAATTAACAATTACTTATAAATATATTGATTTAAATATTCTTTTACAATTTCATTTTTAGCAATGAGTATGACAAGAAAACATAAGCTCTAATTTATGAATGAGATTAGCCATTTACCCCCATGGCGTACATGATAATATTGATGGCAAATTTGGTATTGTCTTCTGCCAGGAAGCGTTTGTTACGGAAATCGTAATCCCACTCGCAGCCATAGTCTTTGTTGCTGTATAGTACTCCTATTCTATTGTTTATGGTAATGGCTTTGAGGTAATCGTGCACCAGATCATCGCCCCAGCCGTTGAGTTCAAAAGAGGTGGATGGCGGTCCTTTTTCGAATTTAAAAAAGGCATTGTAAATGGGGTGATTGTTCGGTATTTTTTTGAGTGCGCTGGCTCCAAATAGATTGTTCATCTGCGTTTCAAATGAACGGGCAAACAAGCCGTCTATATCGTGGTTGCAATCGTCAACAAAAACAAAACCGCCGTTGTTTACGTAGCTTTTAAAGTTAGCCGCTTCTTGTTGGTTAAACTGCACGAGCTTATGTCCGCTCAAATAACAGAAGGGGTATTTAAAGATATCGGCACTACTCAGTTCTATGATTTTTTCTTCTGGCTCAAACGGAATGGTGGTGTATTCTAAAAGCGAATTGAGCACATTGGCGGGCATACGCTGATCGGTATCCCAGTCTCCTGAAATGTATTTTATCCTGGCAAATGTGAACTTGGCGCTTTGCATCGACCTAAATTAATTCCATTTTGTATAAAAACCATTTTTTAATGGGTTTATGTTGTAATTTTTTTGATATTCTTTAAAAGTTCTTGATTTTTCATTTTCAGATGCGCTATATTGAAATATCATTTCCTGTTCACTAAAAAGATTTCAGCACTTGGAAACTTCAGCAAGCAATTTAAACCACCTGATTGAAAAGGTCTCTTCATTAAAGAGCGAAATACAAAAAGTTATTGTTGGGCAAGATTCTATTATAGAAGAAATGCTCATTGCCTTAATGGCCGGCGGGCATTGTTTGCTTGAGGGTGTACCGGGTCTTGCCAAAACCTTAATGGTAAGGACCATGTCGCAAGCGCTTGACCTTTCGTTTAGGCGGATACAGTTTACGCCAGACCTTATGCCTACTGATATTATAGGCACAGAGATCTTAGAGGAGGACCACAGTTCTGGCAAACGTTTTTTTAAATTTAACAAGGGTCCTTTGTTCGCCAATATTATCCTGGCTGATGAGGTAAACCGTACACCTCCTAAAACGCAATCGGCTTTGTTAGAGGCCATGCAGGAGTTTGAGGTTACTTACGCCGGACAAACTTATCCTTTAGACCGGCCGTTTTTTATCTTAGCTACGCAAAACCCTATTGAGCAGGCCGGCACCTATCCTTTGCCTGAGGCACAGTTAGACCGTTTTTTGCTGTACATTAAAATAGGTTATCCTACGGCTGCTGAAGAAGCCAAAATCTTGAGCAGTACCACAGGTGCAAAGCAGGCAAAAGTAAATGCGGTAATCGGTGCAGATGAGATCAAACAACTGCAAAAACTTACCCGAGAGGTGAGCATAAGCGATGATCTGATCGGTTATACCAGTGAGCTTATCCGTGCTACAAGACCTGATACTTCTACCGTTGCTTTTGTAAAGGAATGGGTGCGCTGGGGCGCTGGCCCCCGTGCCGGACAGGCACTGATCCTGACCGCCAAAGCCAGAGCACTTTTTAAAGGCCGTTACGCGGTAACCTTAGAAGATCTGCAGGCCATGGCCTACCCGGTATTGCGCCACCGTATTTTGATGAATTTTAAGGCCGATGCCGAAAATGTTACGGCAGATGACACCACCAGTGCCTTACTTAAAGCTATAACCAGACCTCAAAACAGTATTTAATGAGCAGGCTCCTTGACCCTAAAACACTGATGGCCATTAAACAGCTATCGCTATCGGCCAAGACCACGATAGATGGCTTTATGAACGGTATCAACAAAAGTACGATCAAGGGTGCGGGCATGGAGTTTAGTCAATACAGGAGCTATCAGCCCGGCGATGACCTAAGGTCTTTGGACTGGAAAATGTTTGCGCGTTCTGATCGTTATTACATCAGGGAATCGGAAATTGAAACCAGTATCTCGGTACGTTTGCTGATCGATGCCAGCGCTTCTATGAACCATCACGACGGTGATTTTACCAAGATGGAATACGCCCGGTATTTAGCGGCTTCGTTGGCTTATCTGGCCAATTTACAGGGCGATGCCATTGGCCTATATGTTTTTAAGCATCGACATATTTTCTCTATGGCGGCAAGGCAAGATTTTCAGCATTTATCGCGCTTATTTTACCAACTTGAGCGCATTGAACCCCAAGGTGGGTTTACAGAGCCTATACATTACAATGAGATTTTTGCAGGGGGGCATCAAAGAGAGCTGCTGATCTTTATTACCGATTTTTACCAGAAAGACCATGAAATCATCAAGTTGCTCGATACTTTTTCGTCGCTTAGGCATGAGATCATTGTTTTTCATGTACTGGCTAAAAATGAACTGGAGCTTGATTTTAAGGGTTATTCTACTTTTGAAGATCTGGAAACGGGCGAAACGGTACAGATTGATCAGGCTAAGGCCAGAACTGAATACCAGCAGCGTATGGCGGCTCATTTAAAGCAGATCAGAACGGAGATGTTAGACCGAAGGATCTATTACCGTACGGTAACTACCGATGAACCGCTTGATCAGGCATTGAGAGATTTTTTAAACCAACGTAATAAATTAAAGAATTAAGGTGCAGTTTTTATATCCCATAGGTTTTTTAGCACTTGCAAGCTTGGTTATTCCTTTACTGATCCACCTTTGGCAGGTAAAGCAGGGAAAAACTTTAAAGATTGGGAGTATTGCTCTATTGGGCGAAAGTGCGGCTTCAAATTCACGAAGTTTACGGATTCATAACTGGTTGCTGTTTTTTTTACGATGCCTGCTACTGATCTTGCTCGCATTTATTTTGGCTAAACCTTACCTCAAGGCTAAGCCGCTCTCTACACAGAGTGGATGGATCTTAGTTAACCAACAAGAATTTGGCAGTATTTATTTAAAACAACAGAAAACCATTGATTCATTATTGAGCAAGGGTTACCAGATCCGCAATTTTAGTTATGGCTTTAAGCCGCTGCATTTAAAAGATACAGCAAATAAATACAGTGATACACTTAGCCTAAGTGCGGTTTCTTTGCTTAAACAGGCTAATCATTTGCTGCCCAACCGCTATCCGGTATGGATATTTACGACAAAAAATACGCTGGTGCCCGATGATGAACTTCCGGAGCTTCATCTTCAGTTGCACTGGAAAACAAGCCCGTTAAACGATTCTATTTCCAGTTACCGTGTTTCTTTTTTAGACCGTAATTATGAAGCTAAGCTCAATCCTTATGCGGTAAGTTACACTCAGGTAAACAGCCCCAGACCCGCAGCATTGCACGTAATGATCTATCCTACAACGGGCGAAGATACCAAATATGTAAAAGCAGCTTTAGCTGCTATTGGCGATTACACAGGCCAGCAATTTGTTTTTCATTCTCCTTCGCAAAATGTTAACCAACTTGATGCGCTGTTCTGGTTATCAGACCAAAGCCTAAATAACGCATTACCCAAGTTGCTGAAAAAAAATGGTATTCTGTTTAAATATGCCAAAGGTAAAACTCTTAATGATCTTAGCTTTATGGTATTTAACCAACAGAGTTATGGTGAAATGCCACTGATCAAGACTTTTAAATCCATAGAACAAGATACCACAGCTCAAAGTGAGGTTTTATGGAAAGATGGCTTTGGTAAAACCCTACTCAGCCTAAAACATGAGGGGCTTTATGTTTATACTTTATACAGCAGATTAAATCCTAAATGGACAGATCTGGTGTGGCAGGCTGCTTTTGTGAAAGCTATTTTCCCCATCGTTTATGGTAAACAAGCCCAACAGTTTGGTTTTGAACCTACAGCTTATGGTTATTTGGCAGCAAATGAACCGATGAGCTCTTTTAACGATACCAAAGAAAATAAGGCCATTTTATCGCCACCGCAAGCTATGGACCGGGTTTTATGGGGATTGGCCCTGATTATTTTAGTGGTGGAAAGGTTTTTAACATTTAAACGTAAATCTGGTTTGAAACCGGCATAAAATGATGGAAGGTAAAGCATATATAAGGCAGCTGAAAAACCGAAAAAGAGGTATTGAACTTTTTCGGGTGCTGGCATTGAGCCTGGGCCTTGCCTTACTGTTTGGCAGTTTATACCATCATTTTTATGATCAGGGACATTACCGGGCCTATTACCTGGTTTTTGTTTGTGCTGTTGTTATTTTCCTGGCTTTTCAACGCATCTGGAAAATAGACGAAAAATATATTAGCCGTTATCTGGATAGCCAGTTTCCGCAGTTGGAAGATAGCAGTTCTCTGCTGTTGAAGGATGCGCAGGAACTGGGTTTGCTTGAAGGTTTGCAAGTGCAAAAAATAACGCAATACCTTCCCCTAAAAACTGTTTTTAAGGATACAACTACCAAAATAGGGATTGCATTTGCAGGTCTGGCTATAGGAATAGCCACATTTTTTGGGATAGATTATCTCCCTAGCTTAAGCTCTTCGGCTTTAAGCGATCAGCAAGGACCTGCTAAGGGTAGGGCTACAGAAAAGGTCCCGCCGCAGGTTAGCACCTATCGCATCAGCATTGTGCCGCCAGCTTATACGGGTAATGCTACGCGAGAGCAGGAACAATTTGCACTAAAGGCCGAAACAGGAGCTAAAATAACCTGGAACATCCGTACCAATAAAGCTATAGGCATGTTTTACATTATCTTTAACGGGCAAGAAAAATTTAAGCTAAACGCGAGTGAGGGCAATGCTACGGTATGGTCTTTTTCAAGGAAATTAGAAAAACAGGGTTTTTACCAGTTAGAATTAGACGGGGTTAAATCTGATCTTTATCAAATTGATGTTATTCCTGATTTTCCGGTAAATATTAGGATACAACAACCTAAACCACAAACAACCATTGATATTGGCGTGCCCCAACAAATTGAACTGAAAGCCTTATTAACGGATGATTACGGTATTACCAATGCTTTTATTTCGGCTACGATGGCCAGTGGTAAAGGCGAAAGCGTAAGTTTTACAGAAAAGAAGCTAAGTTTTAATGAAGCATTTAAAGGCAAAAAATCTGCCCAACTGCAAAAGCATATTGATTTGAAAAGCTTAGGGATGAAACCTGGGGATGAGCTGTATTTCTTTATCCAGGCCAAAGATAACAAAGGCCAGCAAAGCCGTTCTGATGTTTATACGGTTTCAATTGTAGATACCGCCGAATTGATGAGCATGGCGGGAATGACTTCTGGTGTGAACCTGGTTCCCGAATATTTCAGGAGCCAGCGCCAGATTATTTTAGATACCGAAAAATTACTGGCAGAAAAGGCTTCTATTTCTGTAGATGAATTTAAAAAACGCAGCAATACCCTGGGCATTGACCAAAAGTTATTGCGCTTAAAATATGGTCAGTTTTTAGGCGAAGAAAATGAAACCGAAATTGGTGGCAGTGATCATGATGACCATGATGGTCACGACCATGGTGATCAGAAGGAACAACCTGAAAAATTTGGAGATGTACAAGCCCTGATGGACAAATACGCCCATAAGCACGATATTGCAGAAGATGCTACCTTTTTTGAACCCGAGATCAAAGCACAACTTAAAGCCGTGCTGAATGAAATGTGGACCGCCGAACTTAAACTGCGCACTTATGTGCCACAAGATGCGCTTCCTTTTGAATATAAAGCACTGCGGCTGCTTAAAGACCTGCAACAAAAATCGAGGGTTTACGTAGCCAAAACCACAATCAAAACCGCGCCGCTTAAACCTGAAAAGCGTTTAACAGGCGAACTGAACCAAATAACAGAAGCACAGCAAAATCTTCATTATGAGCTGAAAGACCATACCCAAGAGGAGCTGAAGTTATTGTTGGCTCTATTAGACCTGCACAAAAATGGCCAGGCATTTTCTGCTGATGAAAAAGCACTCTTGCAAAGCGGAGAAAAACAGATCATGATCGCTACAGCCAGTCACCCTGCTACTTATTTGCCTGCGCTAAAAAGTTTAAGAAGGTTAAGTGTACAGAAAATACCTGCAGGCAGTGACCTCAATAGTGTATCAAAAGCCATCTATCAAATTCTAGGCACGGGTAATACATTGCCACAGGCCTCAACAAAGGGATCAGACCAAAAATTGGCTGAACAGTATTTTAATCATCTTAAAGGCTATTGATCATGGGTTTTGGTTTATTCGTTATCATTATTTGCACCGTACTTATTTCTTTTCTCGTTTACCGGGAAATTAAACGAAATGAACGCCATTGGTTAAGTTTCCGCATCGCTGCCAGTATGGTAATGGTAGCTTGTTTTGCTTTTCTTGTTCTTCCGCTTTCATTTGAAACGCGTATCCAATCCCCAAAAAATAAGCTTACGCTCGTTACCGCAGGATTTAACGCCGATCGCTTGGCTCAAATAAAAGGCTTAAAATATTATACCGACCCCCTACTAACGGATCAGCTCAAACAGCAGGCGCATTTTATACCTGATCTTGCTTATTACCTCGCCGAACACCCGGAAATACAAAGCCTTGAAGTGTATGGCTATGGGCTCTCGGCCGATGAACGTAAAAAACTAACCCATCATCAAATCGTATTCCACCCGGCAGCAAAGCCCCAGGGTATCATTGCCTGCAACTGGACCGAAAAACTGAACGAAGAGGAAACCTTTACCGTACAGGGTATTTACCACAACACTTTGCCCAAAACTGTTCAGCTTAAATTAAAGGGTTTTGGAACCGTACTCGATTCTGTAAGTCTTCCGGCCCAAAAGCAAAGCAATTTTAGCTTAAAGCACCAGATCAGGCAAAGAGGCAAGGTTTTATTGGAACTCATTGCCTTAAATGGAAAAGATACGCTTGCGAAAGAGACCATACCGGTACAAACGCTTGCCAAGGTGCCGCTCAATTTTTTAATGCTCACTTCTTTTCCAAGTTTTGAGTACAATTTCCTCAAGAAATGGCTGTATGAAAATCAGTATCCCTTGGTGGTAAGAAGCCAGATCAGCAAAAACAAATACAGCGTTGATTTCCTGAACCGGGACCGCATAAAAATAAATGAGATCCAAACTGGTTTGCTGGAAAAACAAGATGTGCTGATCATGGATCAACAGGAATTAGAAAATACTGCTCTTGCAGAGAAAAGAGCGATTGAACAGGCCGTTAGCAAAGGTTTAGGGCTGATCATTCTGGCTGATCAACCGGGAAGCAATTCTCCTTTAATAAACCGTTTTAATTTAACGAAGTTGCAAACTCAAGCAAAGCTTAGCAACTTATCTGTGCCTAATCGTGAAATGGCTTTAGCTCCTCTCCCTTCTGCCCAGCAAGTTTATATCAATGCTTCGGATCGTCAACAAGCTCTGATCTTGGATCATGCAGAACATATTGTAGCTGCCCAAGAATTATATGGCAGTGGCAAGCTCATCAGCACTACGCTGCAAAACAGTTACCAATGGCAGCTTTCGGGGCAACAGAAAGATTATGGCCGTTATTGGTCTGAACTGATCAATGCCGCAGCGCGCAAACGCAAACCGGATGTTACCTTACAACTTGATCATGCTGTTCCTGTAGTTCAGCATAAACTGCTGTTTCAAATAGAAACTTCTGACTCTAATGCTCCTAACTTACAGTATAACAGAAAGCGTTTAGGGGTTAAACAGAACCTTTTATTTCCCAATAGTTGGGAAGCGCAATCCTGGCCCTTGAACCAGGGCTGGCAAGATATTCGTGTTAACCAACGTCATTTCAGCTTCTTTGTGTATGGCAAGGCTGATTGGAAGGCGCTGCGCCAATATGAATTGTTGGCGCAAAACCTCAATTTTGTGCATCAACATCAAGTTGGAGCAGCCAATGCTCAGGCAACAATGACCGTTTACAGGCATGAGGTTTCTAAATGGTGGTTCTTGGTGGGTTTTGTTTTTGCAATTGGTTTTTTATGGGTTGAGGATAGGGTTTTTAATAGAGTGTAATTGGATAATTGGTTAATTGTTAAACTGCTAATTTATTATAATAGTCGTCATGCTGAACTTGTTTCTGCATCTTACCCGATGAAACATAGATCCTGAAATGAATTCAGGGTGACGTAAAAGTTAGGGTAATAGAAATTTGTGATACCTTGCTTAATGTCTCTTCGTTCAACTTTTTTTCGGCCTTTTATTTTTCGGTTAGCACCAATTGGCCTGTTCACTTACTTAAAAAGAAAAATAAGCAGCCGAGAGTTTTTGTTACTTTTTGCGGTCAAAAAGTAAGAGCCTAGCCGGATGAACCCTAACTACGATTAGCCACAAGACCAGAATTACATTTCGACAGGCTCAATGTGACAAGACCTTAAATAAATGTGTTATGCTGCACACAACACGTCATGCTGAACTCGTTTCAGCATCTTTTTTAAATAGTAATAATTTCTATGACGTAAAGTAGACCCTGAAACTAGTTCAGGGTGACGGTAGTGTTAAGGGGGTGGCACTGGACAAATAAGTAGTCGTCATGCTGAACTCGTTCCAGTATCTTTTTTAAATAGTAATAATTTCTATGACGTAAAGTAGACCCTGAAACCAGTTCAGGGTGACGGTAGTGTTAAGGGAGTGACGGCGATATGTTAGCGTCGTACTGAACTGGTTTCTGCATCTTATAAGAATAAGTTATTATATTTTTCCGCCTCTTGGCCGGCGGAGCCTAGTTCTTTTTAATGTCAAAAAGGACCAAAAACCACCGACTGCGCCTGCTGCTACAAAGTATCTGCTTAGGCCGGTTGTTGCAAACCGCATCAGCCAAGGTCGGTCTTACACTAAACGAAGATGTTTTACGGCTATCGCAAAGAATTTCAAATCAATACGTCATGCTGAACTCGTTTCAGCATCTTTTTTAAATAGTAATAATTCCTATGACGTAAAGTAGACCCTGAAATGAATTCAGGGTGACGAACTGATTGTTGGAAGTGCCGTAATTATTTTATGAAGATTTAACCGGACTTTGCTGCTCTGAGACAGGCTTTTGAATAAAATTAGCGATTGAAACTAAAATGTTATACTTCTTATGCCATTTTTATTTAAAGCTTTAACTAATTTGTGGTATTGCTAACCTAAACTAAAAACCACTTGAAAAGAAAAGATTTCCTCTATCTATCCGGAGTAGGAATGGGTGCTTTGCTTTTACCCGATCTATCGGCCTATGCCACACCAATAGATCCCGAGCAGGCGCTGACCCGCGTAGATACCAAAATTAAAAAAGAACTTGCAGATGTGGCATTAAATGCCGCCAAGTCAAAAGGTGCCTCTTATGCTGATGTGCGCATAGGCCGTTATCTAAACCAGTTCGTATCTACCCGTGAAAAACGTGTTCAAGGGGTAGCCAATACCGAGTCTTATGGTGTGGGTATCCGCGTAATCGTAAATGGGTGCTGGGGCTTTGCCGCTACCAATAAAGTTACCAAAGATGGCATTGCCAAAGCCGCAGAACAAGCGGTTGCCGTTGCCAAGGCCAACGCAAAGATACAAGGTGATCCTGTACAGCTTGCTCCACAGAAAGGTTACGGCGAGGTTAGCTGGAAAACGCCTATCGAGATCAATGCTTTTGAAGTTCCTGTAAAAGAGAAGGTAGATTTGCTGCTAAATGTTAATGATGTGGCCATGCAAAATGGCGCCAACTTTGTTAACTCGGCCATATTTGCAGTTAACGAGCAGAAATATTTTGCTTCTACTGATGGTTCGTACATAGATCAGGATGTTCACCGTATCTATCCCACTTTTAACGTAACCCGCATTGACCGTACTTCTGGACAGTTCAAGACCCGCAATTCATTGAGCTCTCCTATGGGCATGGGTTATGAATATATGCATGCTCGTCCTGAAGATAAGGTAGCCGGTATTGTAACACGCTATAAGGGTCGTTATGATATGCTGGAAGATGTGAAAGCTGCCGCTAAAGTAGCCGCAGAAAAAGTAACTGCCAAATCGGTAGAGCCGGGTAAATATGATCTTGTTCTTGATCCATCGCATTTATGGTTAACCATTCACGAATCTGTTGGTCACCCTACCGAGTTAGACCGTGTTTTGGGTTACGAGGCCAATTATGCCGGAACAAGTTTCCTGACCTTGGATAAATGGGAATCTAAAAACTTCAAATTTGGCAGCGATAAGGTTAACATCGTGGCTGATAAAACCCAGGTAGGTTCTTTGGGTGCAGTTGGTTATGATGATGAGGGAGTAAAATGTAAAAAATGGGATCTGATCAAAGATGGGGTACTGGTAAATTATCAGGCTATTAGGGACCAGGCGCATATTATAGGTTTAAATGAATCGCAAGGTTGCTGCTACGCCCAAGGTTGGGATGATGTTCAGTTTCAACGTATGCCTAATGTATCGTTACAACCGGGTAAACAAAAACTGAGCGTAGATGATATGATCAAAAATGTAGAAAAAGGAATTTACATCATTGGTGATGGCTCATTCTCTATTGATCAGCAACGTTACAATTTTCAGTTTGGCGGACAGATTTTCTACGAAATCAAAAATGGCAAGATCGTAGGTATGCTCAATGATGTTGCTTACCAAGCCAATACCCGCGAGTTCTGGAATTCATGCAGTGATATCTGCGATCAGAGCGATTACCGTTTAGGGGGTTCATTTAACGATGGAAAAGGGCAGCCATCGCAAAGTAGTGCCGTTTCGCACGGTAGTTCTACTGCCCGTTTTAATGGAGTTAATGTTATTAATACAGCAAGAAAAATATAATTATGGCCATATTAAGTAAAGAAGAAGCACAGGCAATTTTAAAAAAGGTACTTAGCTATTCTAAGGCCGATGCCTGCGAAGTAAGTTTAAATGGCTCAGATGGTGGTAACATCCGTTATGCCCGTAATGCTGTTTCTACTGCCGGACAAATAGATGTAATGAGTTTGGGCGTTAGTGCAACGTTTGGAAAGAAAACGGGTACTGCTACCATTAATGAGTTTGATGACGCCTCTTTGCAAAAAGTAGTTAAGAGGGCTGAAGAGCTGGCTTTGCTGGCTCCTGAAAATCCTGAGTATATGCCTCCTTTGGGTCCTCAGAATTTTGCAGAATCGTTAACTTATAATGCCAATACCGCAGCCATGAACCCTGATACCAGAGCTGATATGGTGGCAAAGAGTTTAGGTGTATCTAAAGCGGCTGGTTTAGATGCGGCCGGTTTCTTAGAAAATTCTACCCGCTTCAGCTCGATCATGAATTCTAAGGGTTTGTTTGCCTACAATAAAAGTACTAACGTTTCTTTTTCAGTAACCATACGTAACAAACAGGGAACGGGTTCGGGTTACGTTGAGCAAGATTTTAACAACCTGGATAAAATGGATACGCTGGCGCTGAGCAAAATAGCAGCTACCAAAGCCAATACCTCGGCCGGGGCAAAAGCTTTAGAGCCGGGTAAATATACCGTAATCTTAGAGCCTTTGGCTGCAAGTGATATGCTGGGCAATATGTTCAGGGGTTTTGATGCGCGAAGTGCCGACGAAGGCCGTAGCTTTATGAGCAAAAAAGGTGGTGGTACCCGTTTAGGTGAGCAGTTGTTCTCTGAAAATGTGAACATTTATTCTGATCCTCTAAACCCTGAGGTACCAGGCTCTACCTGGACCGGTGATGGTTTACCTGTTACCAGAACGCAATGGGTGCAAAACGGGGTGGTTAAAAACCTGTCTTATTCGAGATATTGGGCGGCACAGAAAAATGTACAGCCTTTACCGTTTAGCAGAAGTATTGTACTGGAAGGCGGAAACCAATCGTTGCAAGATCTGATCAAGAGTACCGAAAAAGGGATACTGGTTACCCGTTTCTGGTATATCCGTATGGTTGATCCTCAAACTTTATTGTTAACAGGGCTTACGCGTGATGGTACTTTCTATATCGAGAACGGCGAAATCAAATTCCCGATCAAGAATTTTAGGTTCAATGAAAGTCCGGTGATCATGCTGAACAATGTTGAGGCCTTAGGCAAACCTGTACGTACAGGAAGTGGCTTAATTCCTCCGATGAAGATCCGTGACTTTACTTTCTCATCGCTTTCAGACGCAATTTAAAATACTATAAAGAGGGTGTTAATGTAGGTTCGTTTGTTCGTTATTCGTTATTCGTTATTCGATGTTCGATGTTCGATGTGAAAGATCCTGAAACGAGTTCAGGATGACGTGAAAAGATGATAAGTCAAGTTCAGAACTTGCTCTGATTTATTTGAGGAGGTTCAGGATGACGTAAAGGGTCATTAGTTTAGAACAACTAAAGGGTTATCCGTTCAAGATGACGTGAAAAGACCAATAAGCAGAGCTTGTAACTACTTATTCGGGATAAGGTAAACAAATGATAAGCAAATGGATCATATCCTAAACATTAACTCCCTCTTCTTTTACAATTAAACTCAAGACCTTGAAAAGAAGAGACTTTTTATATATGGCGGGTATTGGTACGGGTGCTACCCTATTTCAAAGTGTACCTGTATTTGGCAACATGATTTCTGTTGAGGAAGCCCTTACTCCTATTGATGTTGCCCTGAAAAAGAAAATGGCCGATGTGGTTTTAAATACTGCCAGATCTTTGGGTGCAAATTATGCTGACGTGAGAATTGGGCGTTATCTTAACCAGGTGATCGCTACACGCGAGAAAAGAGTGGATAATATCTCTAACTCTGAATCTTATGGTATGGGTATCCGTGTGCTGGCCAACGGCAGCTGGGGTTTTGCCGCTACCAATAAACTGGATAACGACAGCATTGCAAAGGCTACCAAAATGGCGGTTGCCATTGCCAAAGGTAACGCCAAATTAATGGATGAGCCTGTACAGTTAGCTCCGCAGAAAGGTTTTGGCGAGGTAAGCTGGAAAACACCGGTAGTCATCAACGCTTTTGAAGTACCTATTGCAGAGAAAGTGGATCTTTTATTGAATGTAAATAATGAGGCTTTAAAAGGTGGCGCAAAATACATCAGCTCTAACCTGTTCATGGTAAATGAGCAAAAATATTTTGCTTCTACTGATGGTTCTTATATTGATCAGGACATACATCGTATATGGCCTACTTTTACGCTGACCAAGATTGATGCCGCTGCTGGTAAATTTGAAACCAGAAATGCTTTAAGCGCACCGATGGGCATGGGTTTTGAGTATATGAAGCCTTTAGACAGCGAAAAGATAAAAGGTGGTCCGGTAACGATGTACAAAAAGCGTTATGATATGCTGGAAGATGTTCGCGAAGCCGCTGTACACGTTGATGAAAAACTTAAAGCCAAACCTGTTCCTCCGGGTAAATACGATCTGGTCTTGGATCCTTCGCATTTGTTCTTGACCATACATGAATCTGTAGGTCATCCTACCGAATTAGACCGTGTATTGGGCTATGAGGCCAATTATGCCGGAACGAGTTTCCTGACCTTGGATAAATGGGAAAGCAAGAAATTTAACTTTGGCAGTAAAGAGGTTAACATTGTAGCCGATAAGCTGGAGCCGGGTTCTTTGGGTGCAGTTGGTTATGACGATGAGGGGGTAAAATGTGGCAAATGGGATATCATTAAAGATGGCATTTTGGTCAATTACCAAACCATCAGGGATCAGGCGCATATCTTGGGTTTAAAAGAATCGCAAGGTTGCTGTTATGCCGATAGCTGGGACAGTATACAGTTTCAACGTATGCCTAATGTTTCTTTACTTCCGGGCAATGCTCCTCTTTCGGCCGCAGATATGGTAAAGAATGTAGAAAAAGGCATTTATATGTTCGGCAGGAATTCTTATTCTATTGATCAGCAACGCTACAATTTCCAGTTCAGCGCACAACTGGCCTACGAAATTAAAGAGGGTAAGATTGTGGGCATGTTCAAAGATGCGGCTTATCAGGCTAATACTCAAGAGTTCTGGAATTCGTGCGCGCAACGTTGCGATAAAAATGATTACCGTTTAGGGGGTACTTTCTCTGATGGTAAAGGGCAACCCAGCCAGGCCAGTGCTGTTTCTCATGGTAGTCCTACTACTCGTTTTAATGGGGTAAGCGTGATCAACACGGGTCGGAAATTGGGGTAATAGCTTAAGCTGTAAATTTATTGCTTTGGCTAATTACTGCAAGCTGCACCAGTCAAGGTCTATTTTATTATAAACGGAGGGTTACCGATTACCCTTGCTTTATTTTCAGTCAGGTAGTAAAAAAGCCTAAACTTTAAAGAAATGGAACGAGCCAGTGAAGAAAGACCCTGAAACCAGTTCAGGGTGACGATGAATATATAATCCGTCATGCTGAACTTGTTTTACTGCGCAGCTTTACGCTTTGCTCCAAGTCAGCATCTTATAAGAATAAGTTCTTATATTTTTCGCCTCATTAGCCGGCGGGGCCTAGTTCTTTTTTTCATAAAAAAGAACGAAAAAATGCCGACTGAGCCTGCTGCTACAAAGTATCTGCTTAGGCCAGTTCCTGCAAACCGCATCAGCCAAGGTCGGTTTTACGCTAAACGAAGATGTTTTACGGCTATCGCAAAGAATTTCAAATCAAAACGTCATGCTGAACTCGTTTCAGCATCTTAGCCGAGGAAACATAGACCCTGACCACGTAGTAGCTACAAGACCTTAAAGGAAAATAAATAAAGGCTTGTAAAACCAGTTCAGGGTGACGGTAGTGTTAAGGGGGTGACGTAAATAGTTATAAGTTGAGAGTGACGGGCCGGTTTTAGGGAGGGTGACGGAGGGGTTTTAGGGCTATTGCCTTTCAAAAATATAGTATAATAACCCCAATCAACATTAAGCCGGATAGCGAGATTTGGCATTTTATTTGTACCTTTGTTGTCAGTATTAAAGATAAAAGCGCAAAGATTAAGGGTTTAACCTAAGTTTTTGACTTTAAGCTTTTGACTTTTAAATCATTGGGGCTGTTCTTGGATTTGACAGGGTGGCGCTAAATATGTAAGCATGCAGTGCGTTGTACGGTGAGCACTTTAAAGAGAACGTTCAAAACAATAATTGGCGAAAATAACTACGCCTTAGCTGCCTAATTTAGAATTACGCAAGCTTTTGTCTCGCTAACTGCCGCATAGTTAGGTTAGCATCAGAGGCATCGATATAACCATGCTAGTTTTTGTAGGGTACGATACAAAAGCGAAACAAAGTACCTAAGGATGTTGTCAAGGTCGGTTTCCAGCCCGGCTCATCTCTAAAATCAATTGGAAAATAAGCACGTAGAAAGCATACTTTATCACACAACTGGACAAGGGTTCGAACCCCTTCAGCTCCACAAAGTGCATAACAAATTATTAGATAATAAGTTATGCACTTTTTTTATTCACTAAATCCAAAACTCTATTTCAAAAATCCTTACAAGACTTTCTAAATGGTATTTTTTATAGTAAGCTAAAATTATAAGCCTGATACCTCTGATATGAAAATAGCATGACGTGAATGTTATACCTTGCCCATTACGTACATGTTTTCCATTGTTGGTACTGTACTGCCTCCCCTTTTTTCAAGTGTGATGGCAAAAGCCTGGGCAGAGTTTACAGGGGTCATTTTTTGCATGGCCGCACCCGAATCTTGATTGAAAACACCTAAGCTTATCGGTTTGCCGTCTACAATGGCCCATAGCTGATATTGTTGGTCTTTTGGAGCCACTGGCAGGTTTTCCAAAGCTAAATAAACCTCCTTGGAATCGCGTTGGAAATACACCACTGCCTTCATATCTGGGTGTTTTTCTACACCTAGCAAGGGAATGGTACTCACTTCAGGACTAGTTACCATGTCCCATTTACTTTTTAGATTTCTAAAGGCCAGATCGCTCGCCTCACGTTCTGTAGAAAGCGCTGCTAATTGCTCCTTGATGCTGTTTTGGCGGCTATTAAAATAGAAGTTCAGGCACATACTGGCTACCAATAATATGCTCGCTGCAATGGCAAACCATCTCAAAGGTGCTTTATTACCCCCTAAAGACACGGTTGGATGCAACGATACCACATCAGTTGCCTGCACATGGTCTTTGCTGATCATGTCCATTTGCCCTTCTTGGTGAGAAATTTTTGCCCATACCGCTTCCTTTAGTTCTGCTGGTGGAGCAACGGCCTGACTTGACGCAAAATCTTCTAAAGTATCCTGTGCCTCTAGGATAGCCTGTCTAACCTCTGGACTATGCTTTTGTATGCAGTCCAATATACGCACTTCCTCTTCGGAAGCAAGCCCCATCACATAAGCTTCAATAATGCCAGACGATATGTATTCTTTAATGTCCAATCTTAATTATTATCTTTTAATAAACTTTTCAGTTCAATCAATGCATTGCGAGTGCGTGTCTTTACTGTACCGATGGGTATATCCAGTCTTTCGGCAATTTCCTGTTGAGTGTATCCTTTAAAATAGGCTAGTTCGATCAGCTCTCTCCATTCTTGCTTCAACCGCAACAGTACTTCCTTCATGCCAATGTGGTCTACATTTGGAGTTGCCGCATAATCTTTGCTATTATTTACGAATTCTGGAATACCTTGGTTTTTCTGTTCGTTCTGAAAGCCCTTTGACCGGATATAATCTATTGCCGTATTTCTGGCAAGGTTGATCATCCAAGTGTACAAACGTCCGCGTTCAGGATCAAACTGCCTTATGTTCTTCCATATCTTCACAAAAACATCTTGCAAAATCTCATCAGCATGTTCTTTTTCACTAACCACCCTGATAACCACGCCATAAATAGCCGGGGCATAATTATCATAGAGATAATTAAATCCGTTCTGGTCTTGTTGGCACAACAACGATACGATTTCCTGTTCAGTTAGCTTTAGTTGATTCTTCAAGAATAATAGCACTTAAAACAAAAATATAAAATTATATGAGTGGTACAATTTAAATCCAATTTAAATCTGTTTCCGTAAATAGATGATAAACAGCAGAAACATGAAAAAGTTTATCACCCTGATATTATTGCTTTCCATAGGCGCTGCATGGACAGCATCGGCCCAGCAAAAAATCAAAAACCCCTACTATTCCAGAACAGACAAGACCAAACTTCATGTGAGCAACAAGGAATGGAAAAAAATCTTAGAGCCCAATCTGTATGCGGTAGCCAGAGAAAATGCCACCGAAAGGGCTTTTAGCGGAAAATACAACGAGTTTGATGGTAAGGGTACCTACTATTGTGCCGTTTGCGGCAACAAACTCTTCCGTTCTACGGCAAAATTTGCCAGTACCTGCGGCTGGCCCTCCTTTTTCGAAGCAGGAGACAAGGGTAGCGTAAGCTACGCAGAAGACAGATCATACAATATGGTACGTACCGAAGTACGATGCGGCAGGTGCGGTTCACATCTTGGACATGTATTTGACGATGGCCCCGCCCCCACGGGCAAACGCTATTGCATGAATTCGATAAGCCTTGATTTTGAAGCGGATAAGAGCAGTCTTTCAAAAAATATTCAAAAATAAAATCCAAGGTGTACCTACTCTTCGTAAGTGTATGCATCAAATTAAAACAACATTAACCATAAAAATTAAACATCATGAAAAAGTTAACAAGCATGGTTGCCATAGGCGCATTTTCAATTAGTATAATGTTCACAGGTGCCGCCATGGCACAAATGGCAAGCAAAGAAAAAACCGTAACGGTAGGCGGAGCGCCAATGTACCCCAGCAAGAATATTGTGGAAAATGCAGTCAACTCTAAGGACCATACCACTTTGGTAGCTGCTGTAAAAGCAGCTGGCCTGGTAGAAACGCTATCATCCAAAGGACCATTTACCGTACTTGCGCCAACCAATGCCGCATTTGATAAGCTCCCTAAAGGAACTGTAGAGACACTGGTAAAACCAGAGAACAAAACCATGCTGACCAAAATACTTACCTATCATGTATTGGCAGGCAACTATAGTGCAAAAGCTATTTGGGCAGCAGTAAAAAAAGGCAGTGGAAAAGCTGTTATGAAAACTGTTGAGGGTGAAAACCTAACTTTTTGGACCAAGGGTAAAGACCTTTATGTAAGGGATGCTAAGGGCAACGACGCCAAGGTAACCATTGCCGATGTGAACCAGTCTAATGGTGTTATCCACGTGATTGACACTGTACTCATGCCCTAGTTTTTTATTTTAGCCATACATTAGAAGCCCCATTTATTGGGGCTTTTTTTATTGTGCTGCTGTATCCAATAGTTTTTTGCTGTTATCCAAAATAATCGCTAAAAATGAGGCAGAAAATATCTAAACTTTTCCATAGTGTATTCTTCTTTATTGGTAATACACTATGGTTTTTAACAGTGGTCTAAAAACGAAAGAGAGTTAACATTATGACTTGTGTAATTAAAGTTAAAGATTATTCTAATAAACTGCTTCAATTTCTAAAAAACTATGCCCAACATCTAATCAATTTGTAAGGTTATAGTATTTTCATATTATAATATAGGTTCTTTAATTTTAATTAATTGGCCGGAATAACAATCTGAATAACCGTACCTTGCCCCTCTACACTGCTGATCTCAAAACTACCGTGGTAATAACCCACTCTTTTTTCCATATTATCTAAACCAAAACCCAATCCGGTTTGCCATACATTAAAGCCGCAGCCATCATCGGTAAACTGGAAGTGGTAGCTATCTGTATATTTATAGAATTCTATGGTAACTAAACGTGCCTTACCATGCTTAATGGCATTATTGATTGCTTCCAAAGCGATCAGATATATATCGTAAACCCATTTCTGTTCAATCCGTTCGGGAACATCATAACAGAAAAGCTCAATCTCAGCATCATCCAAACCTGCGTTCAGAATTGCGATCTGGCTGCGCAAGCTAGAGATCAGGGCTCCCTCATCTAATGCTTTTGGGAGTATCTTATGGGAAATATCGCGAATATCGCTGGCCAGCTCGCTGATGTTCTGTTTGGCCAATTTGGTGTTCTTCATATCAAACAGGTGGATGATATGGGCAATTTTACTTCCTACATTGTCGTGGATGATATTGGCAATATTACGTCGCTCTCGTAATTGTACATGATTGATTGTTCTAAGCGAGTTTTCTTTTTCCAAAATTACCTCCTGCATAAGCTCCGTATTTTTTAGAAATACTTCCACGTAATTTCTTGACAGTACGGCTCCAAACAGGAACACTTCATATAGGCTGGCAAAAACCATCCAATCGCCCCCGAGTGCATATGGAATGATATTAAAGCTTTCTAAAATGAGGGTTCCTCCCCATACCAACTGTGGTGCAAAAGCCAAAAGCGCATAGATCGCCTGATCTCTTTCTATGCGCAAGTGTGTTACAGATGCCCAAAAAAGCACAATGATAACCAGCATAAATACAACATAACCCGAGATAAAGAGATACCTGAAATCAGCATTGGGATAAATCCATAGCAAAGTTGCCGACAGCAGAACTATAAGAAGATTTAGTATGCACAAAAAATTAATCAGTTTATACTTGAAAAACTGGTGCTCTTTTAAGCGTAAAAAACAGCAGAGGAAATAGCTTAATGCAACATACCATAACGCGCCGCTGAAAATTCTGGCCTCGCTTAGCCATAAAAGATTTGGGAAAAGCAGATGTTTGGCAAAATTCATGGTAATTACTACGTAACAGACCGTTAGCAATGAATAGCAGATATAATAAGCGTACAAGCTCTTTCGGGTCATTAATAGCAAAACTCCGTTGATCATGAGCAATAGAAAAGCGATACCAATGAAAAAAGCTACCCATGCTATTTTACTAGAAGACTGTGTTTCCAGTTCTGTAAAACTGGTTAAACGAAAAGAAAACTCGAGAAATGAAGTCTGTTTTTTAATTCTGGCCCAAAGGATACGTTCTTCACCAGGTTTTAATTTAAGTTCATAAGTAAGCGCACTCATGAAAGCTTCTCGTCCTTTGGTTCGGTCTCCCATTAGTGCCACCTGGTTTCTATCAAAAATGATCAGGCTGTCTATATGATAATTGTCAAAACATAGCCATGTAGCACCTTCTCTGTGGTTATCTTTATTTTTGATTTTAAAATAACACCAAACCGCATCGTTGCGGTTATAACCTAGGTTAATCTTTTGATCTTCGACAAAGGTTTTAAAGGTTTTCTGTTTAGCTTGGGCTAGTTGCCATTTTGAGTCATGATCAATGGCATAGGCCGCCAGTACAGAAATATGTAGATTAGCAGAAGCCAAAGTCTTTGATAAACCCAGCAGAAAGAGGATACTAACTAAGCAGGTTATTCTCATGGGCAAATTTAATGAGCGTGCTACTGTTACTGATTTCCAGCTTCCTGTATATATTTCGGCGATGGGTATCGACCGTGGTTTTGCTGACAAAGAGCACCTCTCCAATTTCCTTACTGGTTAATCCCTTGATGATCAATCTGATTACTTCTTTTTCCTGTCTGGATATTCTGAACTTGTTAACAATGGGTTCATCAATAGTGCGGTAAATATCTACACTCCTGCTATCTTTACCATTGGTTTGGAAACCGCTTGCAGGTTTCATCTCGATAACCCTAACCAGTTCTTCTGCTGTTGTTTCTTTTTTAAGGAAGGCATCCATTCCCATTCTTTTGGCCTTTTGAATCAGGAAATCCTCATAATAAGCTGTAAGTATAATTTTCTTGGTATTTTTAAGCTGTTCTTTAAGTTCTTCTAATAGCACAAATCCATCTGTTTCCCCAATATTCAGGTCGCAGATAAATACATCTACCTGATGGTGCATGAGGTGTTCTCTGCATGTATCTGCACGACTGAACTTAGTAATCTGATAGCTTTGATCAGCATTCTTCAGCAGCTCGGCAATCCCGTTCAAAAAAAGCAGGTGGTCGTCACAGATAACAATGTGCTTTGGTTTCATGTAGTATCAGGTACTTTATCCTAAAACTAACAATAAGTTTTAAGAGCAGAAAATTTTGATCCTTTTAAACTTAGGATCATTCAGGTGATTGCAGCTGCGCCTAAGCAGACTCTCAAGAATATATGCTAATTTTTAATTACACGAACAGAAAAGCCTCGTTCAGGAGCTTCCGATCCCAACCCCGTCACGTTTTTTTTGTATGAGCTGAATCCAAAAGCAAAGCCATTATTATAATATCCGTAACCATTGTTTGGGTTATAAAGACCAACCCCGTCTATTGTAGAAGTCCACCATTGTCCATCGCCATAATAATTGAATACCGAGGCGGCGCTGGGTTCTTTTTCATACTCGTTGCTCCGTGCTCTTCCTCCTGGCAGAAAATTCAAACCCGACTCATTGGTTCCATTGCCTGCATATTCTCCATATTTCTTATCGGGAAGGTCCCATCCGGTTTTTCCTCTGATTTTTTTGCCTGCTTCATATTTACCGCCAAGTACTGCTATCAGAGTTTCATATTCTTGTGCACTTGGTATATGCCATCCTTTTGGTGCTAAGCCCCGTGGATCCATCACTGCATGGAAATTGTACAGCTTGCCATATTTCTTTCCATTTTTTGCATCAAAGTTCAGGTAGATAAAAGCGGGCTTATGGTTCTTGCAAAACTGCTGCCATTCGGCAGGGGTCTTAGCCTCGGGAATTGGATCTCCATTGCTAAAAGTAGCCACATCCAGGTTTTTGTTGCTCCAGATTTGGTTACCAACCTTTACCGGTGCTTCTATTTCATCAATTGCATTATAAATTTCTTTTAAGGGTGTGCCATTGGCTGAATTACAGCTCCAAACGAAATTTTGGGCAGGAGCTCCACTGCTCCTTTTCAAACATTCTTTCATCGCAATGGCATCTGCCTCTTCTTTAGTGGCGGCAAGCCCCCAACCAAAGGCTGTACCTACTTTTCCGTCAATTGTTCTGTAGGCCGCACAGCCTGTTCCTTCGTATGACAATACTACAGTACAGTTTCCACCCTTGCGCCTGCATTCTTCTACGGCTCTATTTTCAGCCTCGCTTAAGGTTGCCTGATCAAATGACCAACCGTAATAAAAACCATTGTCCCTATCAACGGCTAATGCTCCGTATTTAGCTTTAGCAGGTGCTTTTGTTGTACTTACATTTTTAGCTGGTTGTTGCTTTTGCGCAAAACCAGCTGAAGTGGCTAAAATTAGTACCGACCCTAAAATGATGCGCTGTATATTCATGCTTATGAGTTTAACATATCTCAAAATTGAAAAATCTTTAAGTGAACTTCAATACTCATTTATGAGGATTTTTACCATAGACAAGCTCATTAGCCATTTTCATAATTCATATAGAAGAAGCCAAACGACAATATTGTTCATTTAAACAAAATTTGCTGTTTAATTTATCTTATAATGGTTTAACTTAGCAGTTATCGCTGATTTATCATTAATCATGAAGCAAGCGCAGTTTATTTAAATGGAAAATTACAGCATTGTGATCATGATCATGGCGCTCATGATCATAACTTCGGCTTTAGCAGACCGTATAAAGATACCGGGGCCTGTTTTACTTATCCTTACAGGTATTGCCATTGGTTTTATCCCTTCTTTACCTGAAATTGCCTTAGAACCCGAAATTGTTATGCTGATCTTTTTACCGCCATTACTTTACGACGCGGCTTTTAACATTTCTTTTACTGATTTTAAAACTAATCTTAACACTATAAGTAAATTGGCCATCGGCTTAGTGTTTTTAACCACAGCAGGTATTGCTGTGGTAGCTTATTACATGATACCGGGTATAACATGGCCCTTGGCATTTGTACTGGGCTCTATCCTTTCTGCCACCGATGCTGTTGCTGCTATTGGGATTACCAAGAATTTAGGCTTATCGCATAAAACCACTACTATATTAGAAGGTGAAAGCTTGATTAACGACGCGTCGGCCTTGATTGCCTATCGCTTTGCGGTGGCAGCGGTTACAGGTGTTGCCTTTATCTGGTGGAAAGCTTCTCTGGATTTTGTACTGGTATTGGCAGGTGGTGCAGCTGTAGGTATTGCACTGTCATGGTTCTTATTACATTTATTACGTTGGTTCAGAACCCATGAAATGGTAATTATCAGTTTAATGTTGCTGATGCCTTTTGTAGCTTATTTAATTGCAGAGCATTTTGAGGTTTCGGGCGTAATTGCCGTAGTTGTTTTGGGCTTGGGTATGGCAAAGTTAAGCCGCAGCAAATTTCCCGAAAAGCTTAAACAGCAATCCAGAAATTTCTGGGATGTGATTATTTTTCTTTTGAACGGGCTGATCTTTGTATTGATAGGCTTGCAATTTCCCATCGTAATGAAACAATTGCCAGATGGTCAGCTGCTTTGTAATATAGGTTATGCAGTCATCATTGGTATTATTGCTTTAGCTATCAGATTATTTAGGGTTTACTGGCAACAGTTTACACTATTAAAAGCTTTTCAGGGTAAGCGTAAAGTAAGAGAAGAGGCCTTACTCAATTCTAAAACCAGCTTTATCCTTTCTTGGTCTGGTATGCGTGGTATCGTTTCGTTAGCCATTGCATTAGGTTTACCTACCACATTAAAAAACGGAGAAGTATTTCCTATGCGCAATGAAATTATTTTCCTTTCAATTGCAGTAGTACTGTTTTCTTTATTAGGACAGGGCCTTACTTTACCCTGGATAGTTAAGAAGATGGGAAATGATTAAATTGCCTAAGATTGCATTTGTGAAAGCTTAAGAATATCTTCCACCTCTAGCACTTTCTTTTCGTTAGCCTTAAATGATACGTAAATCATAGCTTTTGCCACTTCTTGAAGGGTAAGAAAATATTTAGGCGCTATTTTTCTGAGTAAAGGATACAGGAAACCGATTACTTTATAATAGCCTTTAATATTCTTTGCCCCTTTGGCAGGTTTCATAAATGCAGGCCTGAAATTATATACTGCTTTAAAAGGGAGTTTCATCAGATCATTTTCGGTTTTTCCTTTTATTCTTGCCCACATTAGCTTTCCTTTTTCAGAACTGTCTGTGCCTGCTCCTGAAACATAGCAGAAAGTAAGGTTAGGATTTACTTTTGCCAGTATCCTTGCAAAGTTTAGGGTGAGCGTGTAAGTTACAGCTAAATATTGTTCTTCTTTCATCCCTAAAGAAGAAACCCCCGAACAAAAATAACAGGCATTAAAGTCTTTAAGCCGGTCTTCAAGAGCTGAAATATCATTAAAATCGGCATGAATAATCTCCTCTACTTTTGGGTTTGATATTCCAGTAGGTTTACGGTTAATGAGCAATATTTTCTCTATTACATCATTTTGTATGCATTCTAACATTACTCCTTCTCCTACCATGCCTGTAGCGCCTGTTATGATTACTTTCAGTTTCATATGTTTTATCTTTTTAAGACTTTTCCCACCATTTGTTCCAGATTTTTCCCAAGTTATCCAAATCTACTTTCTCTCCTATTTTAGGCAAGGTTATAGGTACATGGTTTGCTTCGGCTAATAAAGATACTTGTTGTAAGGGTTCATACCAGGGATGCTGGGCAAGTTTAAATTTAGAGTGGTGTACAGGCATAAAATTTGCCGCTCTTAACTCATGTACTTCTTTAATGATTTCATTAGGTAATGAGTGAATATATGGCCAGTTTTCATTATACTGTCCACACTCGAGTAAGGCTAGGTCAAAGGGTCCGAATTGTTCGCCTATACTTTTAAAGTGAGGTCCATAGCCACTATCACCTCCCAAGAAAATCTTTTTACGGGGTGTTTGTAAAACAAAAGAAGTCCATAGCGAGATATTCCTTGCAAAGAGCCTGCCTGAGAAATGCCTGGCCGGTGTTAAAGTAATGCTACAGCCTTCTGCAAGATTAATACGGTCATACCAGTTCTTTTCAATCAGTTTAGCTTTATCCCATCCCCAATATTCAAAATGTTGTGCAACACCTAAGCCACAAACCACTTGTTCCACTTTACTTTCCAGCTGTTGTATGGTTTTATAATCCAGGTGATCCCAATGATCATGTGAGATCAACAATATGTCTATATAAGGCATATCATTGGCCTGGTAATAATTGCTACCCGCAAATGCTTTTACAGAACCTGGTAAGGGCGATGCATTACCACTAAAAACAGGATCGATCAAGAGCTTAAGCCCATCTACCTGTATAAAATAAGAACTGTGCCCAAACCAGATCAGCACATTTTCATTAGTTGATAAATTTTTAAGGTCTGTTTGTACAAAAGGAATTGGATGCCCGGGGCTGGTATGGGGGTGTTTGCCCAGAAAATTCCAAAGTACTTTTAACATACTTTGGCCTTCTGCTAAGGCTGGTGTAAGTTCCTGGTTTTGGAACTGCCCATCTTTATAATTAGAAAGCGTTTTAAAATAGCGTTTCCGTTCTGCACCGGGAAATTGACCAATCTCTTTTTTTATACTCATTATTCCAACCTTAATTTTTCTTCTTCTAAATCTATCTGATGAAGAAATTTCCTGATAATTTCTTCGTCTATACGTTGTTCATTTTTATTCTTGAACAGCAACAATTCTCGCTGCCTATCCAATATATTCTTATAAATAGATTTAATTTCATCAGAAACCACGTGCGTTTCATCTGCTTGCAACTGGTTTTCCCAATATCGGATCATTTTTTGCAAATGAAAACTTTGTTCTGTTTCAATTTTATGATGCAGGTTTAAATATTGTAGTGATTCTCTGGCCAGTTCTTCTCTAATTTGCTTTTCTGTTTCTTCTCCGGGCAAATGGTCGTCAAAATCGGGCAATCCTATTTTCTTTATCATGGCTGGCAAAGTTAATCCCTGAGCCACCAAGGTTACCAAAATAACTACAAAAGTAATATACAATATTAGGTTACGTTGCGGAAAAGCAGCACCGTTATCAAGCGTTATGGGTATGGATAAAGCCGCAGCTAATGATACCACTCCACGCATACCTGTCCACCCTAAAATAAGAGGTGTTTTTGTGCCGGGATTCTTATCTGCAACGGTTATGAAATGGCTTGCAATTTTAGTTGTGATCAATGCCCCATAGGCTGCTACCATTCGTCCTATAATTAAAACCAAAGTAATCAATAATCCATATCCTGTTGCCTGGTAAAAGCTGATGCCTTCTTTCTTTAAACCAGCGATAATTTCAGGAAGGTCTAGGCCAATGAGCATGAAAACCAGTCCATTCAATAAGAATACAAAGCTTTGCCAAACATTCTCTCCTCTTAAACGTGATGAGCTGCTTAAAAAAGCATGTCTGTGGTAAGATAAAAATAATCCGCCACTAACTACAGACAGCACGCCTGAGGCGTGTACTTCTTCTGCTACGATATACATAGCATAGGGTGTAACAAGGGTGAGGATAATATCCATATTTACATCTGTGGGAAGCTTTTTATGGGCCTTTAAAAACACTAATCCTACCAATAAGCCAATACCTATGCCTCCTATTACCATCCATGTAAAACTGAATGCCGCATTGTACCACACAAACTGTCCTGTGGTAACCGCAATAGCAGCGAAACGAAAAATAATAAGCGAGGAGGCGTCATTTAATAAACTTTCTCCTTCCAGTATAGATGACATCCGCTTGGGCACTTTTACGAATTTAAGAATGGCACTTGCACTTACCGCATCAGGAGGCGAAACAATCCCACCCAACAAAAATCCCAATGCAAGTGAAAATCCAGGAATAAAGGAATTTGCCACAAATGCAACTGAAATGGCAGTAAGAAATACAACCACAAAAGCAAAACTGCCTATAATTCTTCGCCAGTGCCACAGTTCTTTCCAAGAATTGGCCCAAGATGCTTCATACAATAAAGGTGGCAGAAATATAATAAAAATCAATTCCGGGTCTATTTTCAACACAGGAATACCTGGCACAAAACTGATAAACAAACCGGCTAACACCAACAATACCGGATAGGCTACTTTGATCTTGTTGCCCAGCATGATCAACAGCACAATGAGCACAACCACTATAAGGTAAAAGGGAAAGTGTTCTATCATAAAATAACTATGCCTACTTAATTTTTTAAAGTTAATGATCGGCTTATAAAGTACCTTGTATTTTTATTCTGCTTTTCAAATGATTTCTCCCGCATTTTTATAATTTTCATCACTTACTGGTTCAAGCCAGTTTACGATACCTTTTTCTGTATTGATACCAATTGCCGTGTGTACCATTACCGCGTCGGGAGAGGCTCCGTGCCAATGTTTAATACCTGGTAAGATATTGATTACACTTCCTGCTTTAAATTTCTGAACAGGTTTGCCCTCTTCTTGGTAATAACAGGTTCCTTCTCTTACCAATAATATTTGATTGCTTCCATGTGTGTGCCAATGGTTTCTGGCTCCCGGTTCAAACAACACATCACTAATAACAGCATTCGTATCCTGATCTGGGGTAACATAGGTTTTTAACCAGGCTTTGCCTGTAAAATAACTGTCAGGGGCTTCCTTATATCCCATCTGCTCAATTTCCTGTTTTGTATATTGTGACATTTTATATTGTAATAAGTAAATCAGCCTGTGAATTAAACAGGCTGATCATACCGCTCTGAGCTTTATAAAAAGAAAATTAAAGATTTTCTATGAAGAATGGAACAGCTTTTAGCAAACTTATGCTTAGAAATCTGCTTGTGTTCCCATATCTTGAAAACCGGATTAAAGTTTATCTCCAAAAAATGAACTTAAAACTGCTGTTGCTTCATTTACATAATTTTCTCTATCGTATAAAGACATATGATTTGCGCCTTCAACTACATACATTTTTTTATCAGCTGTAGCCGCTCGATCCATCAATTCATCACTCATCCATTTACTTCCTGCATTGCTACCTACCACCGTTAATAAAGGCTGCGTAAAAAATGCCTCTGCTTTATGGTAAGCATCATAAGTGATGATCTGTGCCAAACTTCTGGCGGTAGCAAAACCTGGCGCGGTTGGATACTGGCAACGGTCTGTATGATAATATTCCCATGCTTCTTCTAGCTCTGCATTTGGAGCGTCTTCTTTTTTCACCGGTGCCAATGGCATAGTTGCAATTGCTGCTCCACTTGCATCGTTTGTTCTTGCATTAGCTCCTGCTAACAGGTAAGGAAGTGCATCAGCATCTTTCACATTGTTTTCCCATCCATTACGAAACATAGAGCCTATATTTACCGCACTGACCATGGCTACAGCTTTGATGCGATGATCATTAATTGCCGCATTTGCAGTGTATCCACCACCTGCACAAATACCCATAGCACCTATTTTTTCGCTATCAACATAAGGAAGCGTAGTTAAATAATCAATTACCGCGCTGATATCTTCTGTTCTGATATACGGGTTTTCGAGCTGACGAGGTTCACCTGTACTTTCACCTTGATACGAAGCATCATAAACTATGGTCAAAAAACCTTGTTCTGCTATTTTTCTTGCATATAAACCTGCAGTCTGTTCTTTTACACCTCCACCAGGATGGCTTACTACTATAGCTGCATATTTTTTATTTGGATCAAATCCTTTTGGAAAGTTGATTACGGCAGACATCATAATGCTTTGGTTATTACTGTTCTTGAAATTTACTTTTTGTTGTGCCATGGTATTTTTGCTTTAAATGTTATTTATCATTTTTAATAACACAAAATTACCATGTTACCTTACCTGCTTATGAAAACGAATTACGGTAATGCTGAAACAAATTACTTTTTTTTCACATTTTCATAACCTTTACCAAGCAAAATATTAAAGACTATTGATTACGAAAGATTGTTGGGGTAATTCCGGTTTCTTTTCTAAAAAACCGGGTAAAATAGGTAGGGTATTCAAAACCAAGACTGTAGCCTATTTCACTTATAGAAAGATCTAATTGTCTGAGTTTTTGCTTTGCGATCTTAATTACATATTGATGGATATGATTTTGCGGAGCATTGCCGGTAAAATGTTTGATCAGATCACCGAAATAATTTGGTGATAGGTTGGCCTTATCTGCGAAATAAGTAACCGAAGGCAATTCCATAGCTTCTTTATTTTCGTTAAAATACTCATCTAAATGTTCATAAAAATCGGCCACTACTTTATTGTATAATTTACTTCTGGTATCAAACTGTCTTTTCTAGAATAACTGTATATAGGAAAGAATTAACGAAGCGTAGGATACGATAACTTCTTTTGAAAAGTTCTCTTTCTGATATTCCTTGAAAGATTTTTTAAACAGATCCTGTAAGGTTTCTTCTTCTTCAAGTGTAAGAAACAAAGCCTCATGGTTATTGTAATGCTTAAAATTATATTCTTTGGCATATTTATCGAACAGCTTTGGTGTTATAAACATCGCATATCCGCTAAATTTTGAAGAATAATTCCATTCCAAGCTATTAGTTGGGCAATCTAAATATGCATAAGAAGCAGACCTATTTTCTGCAGGTGTAATATCCGAATTTGTTTTAATAGCTAAAACGTAAAAATCGATACTAACAGGTTCTGAACGTAAAGGGATTTGGTTATGGTGCTCATAATTAACCACATGCAGCACATCACTTTTAGCATTTTCTACATTCAAGTATTTTAAAAATGCAGGTATATTGTACATTTTTTCTTCCTGTTTCATCATGTATATGCAAATTGAATTTACAAAGTTACCACTTTACGAAAGTTTATACTGAAACATTTAACAGGTTAAAATGAAACTTTTTACGGTTAAAAATTCCTCAATCTAATTCCTTACTTTTGCAGCCATAATGATTTCAATAAACAATTTAAGTTTTTTAATTGGCTCAAGAGCCTTATATGACGAAGCAGACTGGCATATTAAACCTGGAGATAAAGTTGGTTTAATCGGTGCGAATGGCACAGGTAAATCTACGCTTTTAAAGCTGATTGTAGGCGATTACACTCCTACTTCGGGCAGCATTTCTATGGCAAAAGACCTCAAGATCGGCTACCTAAACCAGGATTTGCTTTCTATAGATTCACATCATAGCATTTTACATGTGGCTATGGAAGCGTTTGAGCGTCAGAATAAGCTGCATGATGAGATTGAAGAACTTTTAAAAGTTATAGAAACCGATTACAGTGAAGATGTGCTGAACCAGTTGGCAGAAAAGCAACAGGAATTTGAGGCTTTAGATGGCTACAATATAGAATATAGGGCACATGAGGTTTTAGCTGGTCTGGGGTTTAGTGATGAAGACCAGTTACGTCCGTTAAACACTTTTTCCGGTGGGTGGCGCATGCGGGTAATGTTAGCCAAAATCCTATTACAAGATCCTGATATTTTGTTGTTAGATGAGCCTACCAACCATATGGACTTACCTTCCATTAAATGGTTAGAAACCTATCTGGGTTCTTTTGAAGGCGCTATTGTGATTGTTTCGCACGACAGGTATTTCTTAGACCGGATTATTAATAAAACCGTAGAATCAAGAAAGGGTAAGCTTACCACTTATGCCGGTAACTATACCTATTATTTAGAGGAAAAAGCTTTACGCGCAGAAATACAGCGTGGCGAATACAAAAACCAACAGGCTAAAATTAAACAGGAAGAGCGTTTAATTGAACGTTTTAAGGCTAAAGCGAGCAAGGCAAAAATGGCGCAGTCGCGTATGAAAGCACTTGAAAAATTAGACCGGGTTGAAGATGTGGATGATGATAATCCTACAGTTAACTTTAGCTTTAAATTTTCCAAGCCTTCTGGCCGTCATGTAGTACGTTTAGAAAACGTTAGCAAAAGTTACCCTAATATTAATATTTTAGAAAATGCAGAAGCTATCATAGAAAAGGGAGATAAAATTGCCCTGATTGGTGCCAATGGTAAAGGTAAATCTACCTTATTGCGTATTATTGCGGGTACAGAACCTTTTAGTGGGAAAAGTGAAAAAGGTCATAACGTAACCGAAACTTTTTTTGCGCAGCACCAATTGGAATCTCTCCACTTAGACAATTCAATTTTAGAAGAATTACAGGCTTTTGCCCCTAAGCATACTGATACGGAATTACGTGGCATTTTAGGCTGTTTTCTGTTTACCGGAGATGATGTATTTAAAAAGATAAAAGTACTTTCAGGAGGTGAAAAATCCAGGGTGGCTCTGGCTAAATCACTTACTACAGACTCTAACTTCCTAATCCTGGATGAGCCCACCAATCACTTGGATATTCAGTCTGTTAATATTCTGATACAGGCTTTACAACAATACGAAGGCACTTTCATTACCGTATCTCACGACAGGTATTTCTTAGATAATATTGCAAATAAGATCTGGTTTATTGAAGGAGAAAAAATCAAAGAATACCCTGGTACATATGCCGAATTTGAAGAATGGGATGCGAAAAGAGTAAAACCTGCTCCAAAGCCTATTCCTGTAAAACAGGAGAATCTTAAACCTAAAGCTACAACCGAACCTGCTTCTCTTAATGTACAGCAACAACTTAAAAAGTTAAATGATAAGCTTAAAAAAGCTGAAGAAGAGATTTCGGTATTTGAAGCCAATGTAAAGCAATTTGAAACAGAGCTTGCCCGTGAAGAAGTTTTTAGTAACCCGAAAAAATTAGAAGAGGTAAACCTACAATACCTTACTGAAAAAGAGTTTTTAAACGCTGCCCAGAAAAACTGGGAAGCCCTAGCTTCTGAAATTATGGATTTAGAAGGGTAATTCTTCTGTTTCTACATCTGGTCCTTAATTATGAATAAAGATTGTATATTTAATTCTTTAAGCTTTTATAATTAATGATCAGATTTTTATTTTTTGTTTTGTTGTTTTTTACGGTACAGGAACTCAAGGCCCAAAACCAGATTTATGAGAATAAAGTTTTTAAATCTAACCTGAAAACCGTGCAGTGCTACAACAGCCAGAAAGAACAATCTTTTCCCATTATTAATTTAAAAAGCAATGAAACCATCACTTTTGCTTTTGATGATTTAGATGGCGGGCAAAAAAATTACAGCTATACTATAGAACATTGTACTTACGACTGGAAATCGTCAAGGTTAAATACAATGGATTATCTCGAAACTTTTAAAGAAGATATTATTTTCAATTATAAATACTCCTTTAATACATTGGTAAAATTTACCAATTACCGTTTAACACTGCCTAATGAGCAGATTAAACCTAAAATTGCAGGTAATTATATTTTAAAGGTATATGAAAATAATAAACCCGAAAATGTAGTAATTACCCAACGTTTTTACATTAGCAATAATATGGTTAATGTTGGCGCAGAGGTTGTTCCAAGTACCGATGTTGCCAATCGCAACACCAAACAAAAGGTCAATTTTACCATTTTTCATCAGATACCTATTGCAAACCCCAACTCTGATATTAAAGCGGTGGTTATGCAAAATAATATTCCTTACAGTAAAATTGTAAATACCAAACCTTTATACATCAGACAAGGTTCGCTGGTTTATGATGAGTTAAACACCAATGAATTTTGGGGCGGTAACGAATTCAGGAAGTTTGATACCCGCAGTTTCAGGTATAACGCAGAACATGTTGCAGATATCTATCGCGATAGTGTCCAAAACGTGGTTTTATCTACCGATTTGGCTAATAAATCTTCAAGATATAGTAACCAGTTTGATGAAAATGGCAATTTCTTTATTAGAAATACCGACGGAAGGGATAATACCACGGACAGCGATTATGCAATTGTTTATTTTACATTGAGCGCAACACCTCCTACTGCGGGCGGTAGCGCATACATTGTAGGTGCATTTAACAATTATGCTTTAACCAATGAGAATAAGCTTACCTACGATATAGCAAAAGGCAGATTTCATGGCAATATTAAGCTTAAACAAGGTTTATATGATTTTAAGTATATCTGGTTAGACGAAAATAACAAAATCAATGAAACGGCTTTTGAGGGTTCATTCTTCGAAACAGAAAACAATTATCAGGTATTGGTTTATCATCGCAGGCCGGGCAGCAGATTTGATGACCTGATAGGTTTCGCCCATATCAACAACGTGAAAAACGTTAAATAATTTGATATACTGCTTCTAAAAATAAAAAGGTTGTTTAAAACATCATCTTTGCTCAGTGCAAGCCTAATTAATGTAGTTTTAAACAACCTGTAAAAAAGATTTTTGCCGTTCTTATTTATTTTTTAGCAAATCGCGGATCTCAGTGAGCAGTACCTGTTCTTGAGTAGGTGCGGCTGGTGTTGCCGGTGCTTCCTCCTCTTTTTTCTTCATTCTGTTTACCAGTCTGATGATTAGAAATAGTACAAAGGCAATGATGATAAACGAAATTACGGTTGATAAAAAATTGCCGTATTTAATTGCCGTTCCCGGAATTGTAAGCTGGGCCAGGTTATCTAACTTAGCTGCCTTTAAGGCTGGTGCCAATACCGCAGGTGTAATTACATCTTCTACCAGCGAGTTTACAATCTTACCAAACGCGCCGCCAATAATTACACCGACTGCTAAATCAATTACATTGCCCTTTACGGCAAAATCTCTAAATTCTTTTACAAAACCCATAAGTAATCTATTTAATTTTTTACACTCTATTTTTAAAATAAACTACCTAAAAGTAGTTTATAAAATTAAATTAATAAAAAAAATCTAAAGCATTTATGTATTTTTGAAAACTTTAACCACTCGTCAGGTATGCTAAAACAAAATCTTCAGCAAAAACTGTTACAAAAGCTTTCTCCTCAGCAAATTCAATTTATCAAATTGTTGCAGGTGCCAACTGTTGCTTTAGATACGCGTATCAAAGAAGAATTAGAAGAAAATCCCGCATTAGAAGATTCGAGCTTAATTTCTTTGGATGAACCTAAAGGCGAATATGATGACCTGAATGATGATAAACAGGATTATGACGAAAACAATGGAGAAGAAAGTTCTTTAGATGAGTTTAACGTAGATGATTATCTGCAGGATGATGATTCAAGTGATTACAGCACCTCTTTCAATAACGGTGATGATGAAGATGATAAAAAGGAAACACCTATAGCGGTTGAAAGTACTTTTTTTGAAAGTCTTCAGCAACAATTAGACTTAGTACCTTTGTCTAATCAGGATTTTGTTATAGGAAAACAAATTATAGGCAGTCTTGATGATGATGGTTATTTACGCAGACCTATCACATCTATGATAGATGACCTGGCCTTTTCGCAAAATGTAATTGTTGAAGAAGATGATGTGGTAGAAATGCTTAAGGTAATCCAAAATTTTGATCCAGCCGGCATTGCCGCCAGAGATTTGCAAGAATGTTTAAGCTTACAATTAAAGCGAAAGGACACTTCAAATCCCATCATTAAAAAAGCGATTGAAGTTGTTGAGCATCATTTAGAAGAGTTTACCAAAAAACATTACGATAAGCTTGAAAAATCTGTAGGCATTAGCAGTGAAGAATTAAAAGAAGTGGTTAATGAGATCTTAAAGCTTAACCCTAAGCCCGGAGACTCAAATCAGATTACAACTAAACAGCTACAGATCATACCTGATTTTCATATCAGCAATAACGATGGCACTTTAATTTTAACATTAAACGCCCGTAATGCCCCCGAACTGAGAGTTAGCCGCTCTTATATGGAAATGTTTGATCATTACGAGAAAGCTTCACAAAAAGATAAAAAACTGAAAGAGGCCGTACAGTTTGTTAAACAGAAATTAGACTCTGCCAAATGGTTTATTGATGCCATTAAGCAAAGACAACAAACTTTATTGAAAACGATGAATGCCATTATGCATTATCAGTATGAATATTTTTTAACCGGCGATGAGCGTAAGCTTAAGCCCATGATCTTAAAAGATATTGCTGATAAAATTGACATGGACATTTCAACTGTTTCGCGTGTAGCCAATTCTAAATATGTACAAACAGAATTTGGTACTTTCTTGTTAAAATCTTTCTTTTCTGAAGCCATACAAACAGAAAGCGGAGAAGAAGTTTCGAACAAAGAGGTTAAAAAAATCCTTGAAGACTGCATTAACAAAGAGGATAAACGCAAGCCTCTTGCCGATGAGAAGTTAACTGAAATACTGAAAGAGCACGGTTATAATATAGCCAGAAGAACGGTTGCCAAATACCGTGAGCAAATGAATATTCCGGTAGCAAGACTGCGCAAAGAACTATAATCTTATCCTTGCCGTAATTTCATGCGAACCGGAAGTAATGCTTTTGATTTCTGATGTGGTATAATCATAAGTATAACCTACACTTACCCGGTTGAGCACGTCAAAACCAAATGAACCTGTAAAGGCATCGTTTTTACGGTAACCGGCCGCTAACCATACCAGATTCTTATACCCTACTTTTAAGTTCACATCAAATGCTTTAGGTAAAGGGTTTACGTATTTTAACATTACAGATGGCAGTAGAGAAAAATTGGTGTTTATCCAAAATCTATATCCGGCAGTTATAAAATAATGTGCCGCGTCTTTACCTTCTGTATAATCGCCATCAAAAGCAAGTTTATTTTTAATGATCTGTTGCATTGAGGCACCCAAATAATAGCTTGATCCGTACAGATAGATACCGGCATTCAAATCAGGCGTATATTTATTGATCTGTTCTGATGTTCCAACTACCGGATCATCAGGTTCCTCAAATTTTAATGCAGAATTATCTAAACCGAGTCTGTTAACACCTGCACCAAAACCTACCGCAAGGTTAGCCACGTTTGCAATGGATAAGTGATAAGCATAAGTAAAGTTGGCAGTTATTCTGGTTAAGGGTCCTGTTTTATCACTCAAAAAAACCACACCTACAGCATGATGCGATAAAGATGACTGATAATCGAACATTTCATCTTTGGTTTCAGGATCGTTAATTCCTAAATCGCTCACTGTATAGGTAGCCATATCTCCACCAAAAGAAATGGGCATGCTCATGGTTAAATAAGCTGTTTTAGGTGCACTCTCTACCTTCTGCCACTGGTTACGCATACCCGTTCTGATATCTATACCATTGTACATACCTGTAACGGCTGGATTGATTACCGACATGTTTTGCTGGTATTGCGAATAATGAGGTTTTTGCTGTGCATATGCGCCAAGCACAGTAAACCATAAAACACCCGCTAATTTGTGTTTAACTCTCATCATCTTAAAACCGTTACAGAACCTGTATATCTTTTTCGGCCATTATTAGGCTCAATAATATAATAATAAACCCCAACAGGAACATCTATCCCGTTAAAACGTCCGTCCCATGGTGTGGTATAGGGTTTGGCAAAGAACACTTTTTGTCCATAACGATTAAATATGGTTACTGCTCCTTCTTTAATTGTTTCTAAATATTTTATGTTCCAAGTATCATTTTTTCCATCTCCATTAGGACTAAATACATTGGGTATATCCGGGTTTTCATGTACAAATACATTAAAGGTTTTATAGGTGGTACATTTATCAGATTTTACTTCTAAGGTATAGGTAGTTGTTTTATCGGGGCTTGCTACAGGATTTAGCTCGGTATCACTGCTTAATCCATCTGCAGGCGACCATTTATAAGTGAGTTTATTACCTGTTACCCCCACATTAAACTTTTTCTCTCCGCCCAGTATAATATGCATATCATCACCTTTTATAATCTGTGGATTTTCATTGACTTCAATACTGAAAGTCTTTTCATCCGTACAGGCATGATCTGTGGTAAACACCACTTTAATATCAAATTTGCCAGGGCCTGCTATTTTTGGGTTAAACAATCCTGATGCAGATACACCTTTACCTGTAAACAAGGCATTTACAGGCACATTATTCTCATTGCCAAATACAAGCTGTATCGGGTTATCGTCTTCACAAAGAGGAGGTACATTTTCAATTTTTACCACAGGTGCAGGATATATCGTTACCTGTATAGGACTGGAAGTGATATAACAATTCTGACCTGAGTAAGCCACCATTACCACATTATAAATTTCAATTTTACCTGTATTTGGATACTTATGAGAGTAAATTTGTCCTGGTTGCGGTTTGTTATATACAACTGTTGAAGCTGCATTGTTTTTACCTGCTTTATAATCAAAAATCCATTCTATACGTGTAATCGATCCGAAGCTAACCGAGCTGTTTTGTTCAAATAAGATCTCATTATTGGCACAAAAGGTTTGATCTGATTTGGCTTTGATTTCTGTAATAAGCGGGGTTGCTCCATTAATTACCACTTGCTTAGTTAGTGTTACCGAACAGCCATTTACATCTGTAGCCATTACCTTTACCGTATATTTGCCTACACTGTTATACTTATGTTTAGGGTTTTGCAAAGTACCTTGTACAAGATCATTTGAACCATCGCCAAAATCCCATGCCCAAGCAATAATATTTCCAGAAAGTACACGGCCCTCAAAACTTACCATATCCGCCACACAAGATTCGGGCAAGTCAAAATCTACTGCTGGTGATAAATTAATTATAATATCTTTTTCTATTGTTTGAGAACACAGTCCACCTGTTGTTGCAGTCATTTTTACTTTATAAGTACCTTCTTTGGCGTAAGTGTGTCCGGGATTTTCACTGGTAACAACAGCGGTACCATCTCCAAAATCCCATTGGTAAGCTACAGCAGTATTCTGTGGAACCCTGGTTTTATTGATAAAAGTTAATTTGTTACCAGAACAATATGTAGCCGGTATTTCAAAATCAGCAACAGGCATATCTATGATCATAATTTTTTTGATGATAGAAAGCTCACAGCCTGTTTCTGTGGTTCCCTGCAATTTGATTTCCTTTTCGCCTGCTGTTGTGTAAACATGCTGAGTATCTTTATCAGTTGAAGTCGTGCCATCGCCAAAATCCCATTTCCAGTTCTTGGCTGTATTGGGAATACCCACCGAGAGGTTTTTAAAATCTATCGGATTATTGATACAGGCAGCAGTAGGCAGAGAAAAATCTGGTTTAAATACATCAAATTTAGCCGTAATAACCTGTTCATTTGAACAGTCTTTACCCGCAGGCGGAACAACCGTAGCTGTAAGTTCAAATGTTCCTCCCTGTGCAAAATAACTTGCAGGAACATTGTATTTATACAAATAGTACGTTACACCATCTGCAACATAAGTAGTATAGGCTGGTGTATTAATGGTTTCTATTTTCTTGCCATTGTTTAAATTCCATACGATCTTATCTGTTAGGAAAGGCAACTGCAATACACTTTCAAAATCTGTTCCTACACAAAAATTAGTTGAAGCAACATTACTTCCCTGTTCAAACATTTTAATATTTGAGCTGAGGTTTTTTAAATCTGTACCTGCTAAATACGCATAAGATTCTACCGTACCATAACCATAGGCAATGGCTACGAAACCACCATCGGCTTTTAATCTGTGTTGTGCAGCCATACCGGTAACATCAATAATTGCATAACTGTAATCGCTATTAGGTATGGTTTTAAAACTTCCATTAAAACTATTTCCATCTAAAGTAAAACCCTTAATATCTGCTGTTTTAATAATGATGTTCAGATAATAATTGATGATATTGGTATTTACTCCTGTAACGCTGTTTAATTTTGAATAAACCGTTATATCTTTTAATGTTTGCTCTATAGGATTTAATATGGTCATTTCCGGATCACCGGGATAAGGCTGGTTGGGAGTTTGAGTAGGATGATTATTGATATTACAGGTTTGTGAAGTCTGGTATTGTGCTACAGCTATAGGATGATCAGATTTAATAACATTAGCTGTTTTCGAAGAAAATGTAATTATGCTTCCTTTTGCATAAGGATTTTTTAACGTAACTCCATTTACAGCACTTGTGCTACCGTTAATATTAACCGTTGTGTTATCTTCTGCTACTATTATCCTGATCACATCGCTGTTTCCATGTTCAGTATTATAAAAGGGTGCCGAAACAAAGTTTTTGCCCCATGAAGAAACCGGAAACATCTGTTGTAAAAGGTTATCTCCCCCACTTGGACTACGGTTACTTCCATTTTCACAAAATGCAGTCCAGGTACTACCAGAGAATACTGCAAAGGCTTTACAATTAGTAGATTTTATATAAGTTCCTGAAACGTCGCCTAAAGACTGAAACTGATAAATTTCGCCCTTATTTAAAGTTAACTGAAACGCCTGCCCCGCTTTGCGGTTTGTATTTGAGCTGGTTTGTGTAGGTAATATCTCTAATCTAGTATTATCCTCAATACTTACAATGGTAAATTGCGAATAAGGAGTTACATTAGCTATACCGGCATTCTCGTAAGAAAATGCATAATATTGGTTTTCTAAAGCAGATGTGGGTAAAACCAGTGTAGACCCGGTACGGGCATTATTAGATATAACTTCATACAGAGAAACTGGCTGGTTCGTAGTAACATGAACAGCTTTATTTTTTTCAATCTGATCTGAAGTGCCTATGTAAACATCAACTGCATTAGGATTGATAAAAACAGGTGTAACCACATTAGCAGTTACTGTACCGCTGGCAATTACTTTTGTTCCAATAGTTACGGTGTAATCGGCATTTACATCTGATGAGAGGAAAAGTGTCATCCTCGAAGCCAAACCATCTATATGTCCTGTATAGGCCAGCCAAAAATCGGTACCTTTATTAGATGTATATTGTGCAAACGCACTATGTATATTTAAAACAACAAAAAGACTAAGAACCCAAAAGCCTTTGCGCTTGCTAAAAATGCTATGAAGCATACAATAAAAAAATCAGTTAATAGTTTGTTGGCAAAACAATGAGCACTATTTTTTGCCTTATGCTAAAAACAGAAATCATATCTGCAAAGACTTGTTACCGTTCTTTATTCTTGATTTAAGAAAGCAAACTTTGCCTCGCTATAAATTCTAATTGTTTGTTGGCTATAAGCAGTTTTTCTGTTAACTCCTTGTTTTCTTTACGCAAGTTATATATTTCTATGGCTTTGTCAATATTAATCTTCAAATCTTCTAATATCCACGGTTTCTGAATATATCTATAAACTTCGCCCTTGTTAATGGCATCTATTACGGCATCAATATCCGTATATCCTGTTAAAATCATTCTTATAGGGTCCGGATGTACCTCTAATATCGAAGCCAAGAATTCTACTCCGGTGGTTTTTGGCATTCTTTGATCAGAAATAATAACCTGAATGTCTTCAGTTTCAAGAATTTTTTTACCCTCCTCGGCTGATTCGGCTGTAAAAACTTTGTACATTCTTCTGAAGGTAGCCATAAACGCACTTAAATTATGTGGTTCATCGTCAACGTATAGTATATTTGCGCTCATATATTGGTAATAAAAAGTTAAAATTACCTTTTTAATGTTACTCTAAAAAACTAATTTAGTTGTTTTAATATTGTAACGACTAAATTATTTAAAAGTTTATTTTTTTTACTAAATGTTTTCTAAAACTAAATCGGAAATAATCCCCGGCTCGCTATTAGCTCATCACCATAATGCCGGTTTTACTTACACACCCGTTTTTTTCGATTTAAATATAGAAGAGCAAAAACAAAATTTGCTTGAAATTATAGAAAACAATAACCGCATTGAAGTATTTGACTCTATAGTTGCGCAAGTTTCAGAATACCTAAAATGTGTTAAACCTAGCTTGGCTCTCTTGCCAAAAATAGAGTTTGAAAAACTGGTTGAACAAAGATTTGCTGACAAATCAACCGATTATTATGGAATCTGGGTGTTTTATCCCTGGAATAACCGCCTTGTTCATCTTTTAAATGAAGAAGAATTTCGTGAGGTCAGAACTAACCGAAACAAATACAAAATTACTTCAGAAGAACAGCATACCTTATCTCAAAAAAAGATTGGTATAATGGGCCTTTCAGTTGGACAGTCTGTTGCTTTAACCCTAGCTATGGAACGCGGTTTCGGTGAGTTACGTATAGCTGATTTTGATGCGCTGGATTTAAGTAATCTAAACCGAATCAGAACAGGTACTCACCATATTGGCTTACCCAAAACCGTAATTGTAGCCCGAGAAATTGCCGAGCTTGATCCTTACCTGAAAGTTACCTGCTTTCATGAAGGTATAACCGCCGATAATTTAGATATTTTCTTAAACGGAAACAGTAAACTAGACTTGCTTATAGATGAATGCGACAGCTTTGACATTAAAATAAATGCCAGAAAAAAAGCTAAAGCATTAGGCATACCTGTATTGATGGAAGGTAGCGACAGAGGGACAATAGACATAGAGCGCTTTGATCTGGAACCACAAAGACCTGTGTTACATGGCATGGTTGACCATTTAGACATGGATAATTACGCAAATCTGAAAACCATGGAAGAAAGGTTGCCTTATATCAGCGCTGTTACCGGAATTGAAACACTTTCTCCGCGTATGAAAGCTTCTGCCGTAGAACTTATGGCCACCATTTCTACCTGGCCACAACTGGCCAGCGCTGTAACTTTTGGCGGCGGTGTTTCTGCTGATCTCTCAAGAAAGATATTACTTAATCAATTAAATATTTCGGGAAGATTTTTCCTTGATCTGGATGAACTGATCAGTGATCCTAATAAGAATGTACAGAAACAAGATGATCAGAAGATCAAACCATGGTCTGTAGCGGATATCGAAAACTACATTAAAAATAACAGTTTTGATCAGTATGTTCATAATGGTATCGATTTAGAAGAAAAAGAACTTACTTTACTTGTAGAAGCAGCCCGTAAGGCACCCTCTGGGGGTAATAACCAGCCATGGAGATGGCATTATCAAAACAAAGCATTACACTTATTTCTTGAAGAAAGTTCTGCACAAGCGTATTTAGATCCGGCTTTTATTTCATCATATATTTCTTTAGGTACTGCAATAGAAAATCTTTTGTTAACCGCAGCCACTCTTAAGCTTAAAGTAAATTGGCAGTTTACACCTCTTATGCTACCTAAACACATTGCTGTATTTAGCTTTGAAAGAGGCTTTGAAGCCGATGATCTGCAATTGAGCCTTGCAGCACAGATCACCAACAGGCACACCAACAGAAAAATTACGCCTAAGCAGTTGATACCATTAGATAAGCTGGAGTATTTGAGTGGATTAGCAGAAGATATTGATGGCATCAGCTGTAAGTTTGTTAGTGATACCGAAAAGATTGCGCTCGTTTCTAATATTGCTTCTCATTGTGATCTGTTACGTATGTTTATACCTGAGGCATACCATGATTTTGTAAACCGGGAAATGCGGTGGAATTTAGATGAAGTAAATTCTACAGAAGATGGTATAGGTATACATACTTTAGATCTTGGCAATACAGATCAGGTAGGTATCAGACTGGCCAAAGATGAAAAAGCGATACAATTTTTAAAAACAATAAATGGAGGAAGTGGATTTAAACGCCTTACCAGAGATCAGCTAATGGCCTCTTCATGTTTAGGTTTAATTTCTGGAGCTGATATAAGCGCCCTTTCTTATCTTAGAGCAGGTCTTGCTACCGAAAGATTGTGGTTAGGCGCTACAGATATAAAGATACAGTTACATCCTTTAAATGTACCGCTGATCTTCTTTTACAAAAATTCCATTGAAAATAATTTAAGTATCGATTCTTTTGAAAAAGAGAAATTATTTAATTTGGAAAACGATTTAAGAGGTATTTTTGAGCTTGATGAGCAGCAGCATCCTATGTTTATGTTTAGATTATTTATAGCCAGTTCTTCACCTGAAAGAACCATAAGAAAATCAACTTATAAAATATTTTCAAGTGGAAGATAATAAACCAGAGATTACAGACTTATACTTTAAAGCGTTTAGAGCCGTTGAAGACAGGGCGTCCTGCATGAAATTCATTGAAGGGCATACCCATGTATTGGAAATATTTGGTATAACGCAAATAACCTCTGCAAAAATAGACTGGGTATTAAATCCTGATGTATATGTTGTGCAGGTTTCTGCAGAAGAAGGTGGAAAAGCATTAGGCGGCGGCCGCATTCATATGGCCAACAGAAAACAACCTTTACCTATTGAAGATGCTGTGGGTGAGATGGACAGCAGAATTTATGGTTTGGTAGATCAGCAGGTTGAAACCGGTATCGGAGAATTTTGCGGTTTGTGGAACTCATGGGAAATTGCGGGACTTGGAGTTGGAAGTATTCATTTAGGACGTACTTTTATTGCTTTGGCGCACACTTTAAAGCTGAAAACTTTACTGGGTTTATGTGCTCCGGCTACTTACCGTAATTCTTTAAGAGTGGGCTTCAGAGTACTTAAAGAGCTGGGCGTTGATGGTAAATTTTATTATCCAGCTGAAGACCTGACCGCTACAGGATTAATTATTGAAGATCTTGAGAACCTACCTCTTGCCGTAGAAGAAGAACGACTGGCCATACAGAAATTAAGAACAAAAGAGTTAACAAAAACAACCATAACCACCTCAAAAGGCAATGAAGTAACTTTGCACTTCGACCTTCTCTAAAATGAAAGTAGTTAAATTTATCATTCTCATATTTTCGCTATTTTTCTTTGGAAAGAGCTTTGGACAGGGCAAGTTGCAACTTTATCCTCTTTCTGATAGCAAAACTTATAACATACATGATGTTATTGCTCACAGTGATGATTTTCATGATGTAAGTTCAAATTTGTTGAATTTAGGATTAGGTAATAAAAACGTATGGCTAAAAATAACCAATCCTAAAGCAGCCGACATGGAATCTTTACTTATTGATCAGTCGAGGCTCAGTCACTTAAATCTCTATTTTGTAAAAGACCAAAAAGTAGTTAAAACCATAGCTTTAAGCGGTACACAGCTGGTTCCCTGTTCTAAAGAAATAGGAAATGTTAAGATTTTTAAGATCAATGAATTTCAGGGAAATACCGATCTCTATTTAAATCTGATTTCTAAAGAAATTTTTCTGGCTCCTGTTATGACCAATACAAAGGCTGAAAATACTGCCCTGCTCATGAACAGGGATGTTTATTTTGGCCTTTATACTGGTGCCGTACTCATCATGTTTGTTTACAATTTATTTCTTTTTTTAAGTGTAAGAGACAAAAACTACTTCCTGTATATTTGTTATATGTTGTTTACCTGGCTAACCCAGATTTCTATTATGGGTTATGCTACCAAGTTTTTCTGGCATAACAGCAATTGGATGCACCAGCATTCAGTAGTCATTTTTTCTATTTTAGGTTTAATCTTTGGTATTTACTTCACCTTAAATTTCCTGAAAGTACAGCAATACATACCCAAACTGGCGGTATATTTTAAAATATTACTGATTGTTTCTATTGTTGTACTTTTGCTGTCTGTATCTACGGGTTCAAGTGTATTTTTCCCTATTATGCAGTTATTAACGCTTTTAAGCTGCATTTTGGCCTATATCTCTGCTATTATCATTTATTTTAAAAAGAAATATTCACCTGCGCGTTATTACCTTATTGCCTGGTCTATCCTTATTATAGGTGTAATTCTGTTTCTGATTAAAGACTATGAGATTATACCTTATAACAACTTTACCATCTACATGCTTCAGATTGCCACTGTGGTAGAAATATCACTGCTTTCTTTTGCACTTGCAGACAGTATTAACTTTGTAAAGAAAGAAAACGAAAGCATACAGAAACAGGCTCTTGCTACTTCTCTTGAAAATCAAAAGCTTATCCAGGAGCAGAATATCATATTAGAGCAAAAAGTTAAAGAACGAACAGAAGAATTAGAAGAAATCAACCATACCTTAAACCATACTTTAACTAACCTTAAATCTACGCAGTCGCAACTGGTAGATGCCGAAAAAATGGCAGCCTTAGGCCAGTTAACTGCCGGTATTGCGCATGAGATTAACAACCCTATAAATTTTGTTACCTCTAATATCAAACCTTTACAATTAGATATTGATGATCTTAGAGAAATCATCAACAAATATGAGCGCCTGGATCCTGAAGGAGATATAACACAGCAATTAAAGCAAATCAACGACTTTAAGAAACAAATAGACCTTGATTTTGTCAATAAAGAAATCACTTCCCTCTTGTCGGGCATTAGTGAAGGTGCAAAACGAACAGCTGAGATCATTAGAAGTTTAAGAAATTTCAGCCGTGTTGACGAAACAGATATGAAGCCTGTAGATCTGAATGAAGGTCTGGCTTCTACCTTAGTACTGGTGCGGAACAATATTCCCGATAACCTTACCGTTATTAAGGAATTTGGTGTGATACCTAAAGTAGAATGCCTACCTGGAAAAATCAATCAGGTTTTCATGAATTTGGTTTCTAATGCTATACAGGCTATTAAATCTAAAAATGAACCCGATGTAGAAGAATTCTTAACTGTAAAAACCTGGAGCATTGATGACAAGGTATTTATCAGTATAAAGGATAGTGGAACAGGAATGACAGAAGAAGTGAAAAATAAAATTTTTGAACCCTTTTTTACCACAAAAGATATTGGAGAAGGTACCGGTTTAGGATTGTCTATTGTGTTTGGGATTATTGAAAAACATAAAGGAAACATAGAAGTTATTTCACAGCTGGGTGAAGGAACAGAATTTATTATTACCTTGCATACCAATCTACCAAACTAAATTAATACTTATATGAGTTCTACTACCGTAAGGGTTTTGTACATTGATGATGAAGAGAACAATCTTCAGGCATTTAGAGCCAGTTTTAGAAGGCAGTACGAAATTTATACCGCTATCTCGGCGCAAGAAGGATTAGAAATCTTGCAGAACATTGAAATGCATGTTATCATTGCAGATCAGAAAATGCCCAATACTACAGGGGTAGAATTCTTTAAAAGTATTGTACATACACATCCAGACCCTATTCGCATTTTACTAACAGGGTATACTGATATAGAGGCTTTAGCCGACGCAATTAACCACGGAGATATTTACCGCTATATCCAAAAGCCCTGGAACGATTTAGAACTGCATAATTCCATCAAAAATGCTTATGATGCGTACAAGTCTAAAATAGACCTGCGCAACAAGATGTTAGAACTGGAAAAAACCAATGATGAGCTGAACCGCTTTATTTATAGTATATCGCATGAGTTAAGGGCTCCTTTGGTATCGGTTCTGGGTATCTTGAATTTAGTAAAAATGGAAGGTTTATATAATTCAAGTGGTGAATACTGGGGGTTAATAGAGGCTTGCTCTAATAAATTAGATTACTATATCCAAAAAACACTGCAATATTACAAAAACGCAAAAAACGTAGAGGAAAAGAGCGATATAGATTTTGAAAGCTTATTAAAAGAACTGATAGATCTGTATACTTATATTGATGTAGAAACCGTATTTACCTTAAATGTAAATCAGGCGGTAAAATTTAGAGGCGATATTTTCAGAGTTGAAGTTATATTGGGCAACCTTATTTCAAATGCTGTAAAGTACCAGAAGCAAACAGAAGCACATAAAAAAGTTAATATAAATGTAGATGTTAATGCCTTTGAAGCCGTAATTACCATACATGATAACGGTATTGGTATTTTAAAAGAACATCTCGAAAAAATATTCAGTCAGTTCTTTAAAGGCAATGCTTTAAATGGCAGCGGTTTAGGATTATTTATCGTAAAAGAAGCTTTAAATAAGATAAATGGTAAAATAACCGTTAATTCAACAATAGAAGAAGGGACAACTTTTAAAATTAATATTCCTAATGCAAACTAGAACCGAAAAAGTGATGCTGATTGACGACAATGATATTGATCTTAAGATCAATTCAAAGGTTATTGCATTATCTAAACTTTTTGATGATATTATTATATGCAGATCAGGCGCTGAGGGCCTTTCTTATATCAAAAAGCATATCAACCACCCCCACCTGCTTCCTCAGTTTATCTTATTGGATATACAAATGCCCGAAATGGATGGGTTTGAGTTTTTAGAACTCTATAAAAACCTGCCTCTTTCTTTTCTGAACAGCTGCAAGCTGGCCATTCTGTCTTCAACTTTAGATTTTGGTGATATCAAAAAGGCCGAGGCAAACCCTTATGTAGTGCGTCTGCTTAAAAAGCCTTTGTATCCTAATGAGCTGGAAGAGGTATTGAAAGCCACCTTTAATTCTGCGCATTAATTTTCAATATTATACTTATTTAAGTAAACTATTCTTATTAAGTTAAAGTAATTACTTATCTATCATTCTCAGGTCTAACTGTAAGGTTAAATCCTCATTTTTGGTTATTATAAGTCCTGTTTTTGGCTGGTAGATGTATAGTTTGCCTATATGGCCTGTCTGGGTGCTTTTGCTTAAGGTATCCAGCAATTTTACGAGATTAAAATAATTGCCTTTAAAAGTAAATTGCTGTGTAATTATTTCTTTAGCCAGTCTGGCGGTGTCTGTAAGTTCAGAAGTTTGTGGTGTATAGCTGATCTTAACATTTTTACTTACGGCCATACCCGAAATGGCTTGCCACAAACGATTATCGCGATCTTCTTTCTTTACCTGATAAGATTTTACAACTTCAGTATAAAAATGGTATTTCTTATTTACCTGCAAAAATGCGCTGTCTTCACCCTGCATATCAAGCTGTTCTTTTCTAAGTTTGTGATTTAAACGATACGCTGCAATGGCATGCTTAAAAGAAAAATGATAAGCAATTATAAATGTAACAACTATTGCTGTCCCAAAACCCCAGTTTTTTTGTTGTTCGTTAAGCTTGTTCCACATCATTTAATAGGTAATAAGAAAGTTAAACAGATATTGTTCTTTTTCCGGATCTTCCTGGTAACTGGTTAGCTTGGCAGTTTTTACCCATTTTTTTTCTTTAAGTAAGAAAATCCAGTTATTTACCGCTGTAAGGTTATTGGTTACACCTGTAATTTTAATTTGCGGGGTTTTATCTTGTTTTTCTGTTTCGGTTTTAAAATCGTTGATATGTATTTCGTTCAAAGTGAGCTGTCCGGGTTTACTTTGCCCTATCTCATTGAGCAACCAGCCATAGTTATAGCCGCCGTTCCAGTTCAGTTCTTTAAGCAGTTGTTCGTTCTTACCTACATTGGTTTTCAGTAAAGCGAGCTGATCTGCGCTGGCTGTTTGAGCACCTACCTGCTGTAACAGTTTCTCATTTTGTTGATTAAAATGCGTAAGGCTCGCAAAACTGATAAGTAATAAGCCAAAAAGTGTCATTAAAAACCATAAGGCACGTTGCTTTAATTTAATGTTAAACTGTTCTTTTATAAAAGAGGTATTCACAGAAGCTACATCGGCAATTACCATTTGTAATTTTTGATGTAACAAAAACTGAAAAGCGGCCGCATAAGCTCCTATATTTTCTTCTGCAATAGGTTCTTGTCCTAATTTTAATGGAAAACTGTTTTTAATTTCGGGATCTATCTTGTAACTGATCAGATTACGTTTTTCATCTAATTCAAAAACATGTCCATCATAGTGTAGATTATTTCCATATAAATTGAGCTGAGGCCATATATGTATGGTATGAACAGCGCCCAGACTTATGCTATAGACCTTAAGCCCCGCAAGCTTCAGTTTATCTAATAATTCATCAACTCCTTCTTTCCTAACCACACTCAGTAAACCAAATGCTTCCTGTTTAAAAAACTGTATATAGAATTGCTGAGGAGCTATAGCGGGAAAAGCTTGTTGGAATAACCGGGTTAAAGGTGCATCATCCGTAAGCTGTATATTTTTATGCAAAAGGCCCTTGCCTGTTAAAACCAATACTACAGGGTATTCTTTAGGCAAAGCGGCAATAACGTTTACCAGTGAACCTTCTGCTTTTTTACATGCCTGTATGCGTATTTCGTTGCCTTTTCTGTTAAGCAGGCAATAACGACAACTATAGGTATGATCGCTCTGAATATATAGTTCTACTCCTAATACAGTCTGAAATCCGTCAACCATTATTTTTTATTTTAATAAAGAATTGTGGGTTTGATAAATACCAGGGTAACTACTTTATTGTTACTTTTTTCTCTGCTGCTAAACAACCACTTAATAATCGGGATACGTGATAATAAAGGTACGCCCGAACCTCTTTCAGCTGTCTCGGTACGTTCAAGCCCACCCAACACAATCATATCTTCATTTTTAGCCCTAATCAAAGAGGTAAACTTACTGGTTGATTTTGGCGGTGGTGCATTTTCAGGCGGATTACCAATAAAATCAGAAATATTCACTTTAATATTTAAAGTTACCTGGTCATCGCCTGATACAATAGGTTTAATATCTATCTCAAGATTAGCGTTTACTTCTGTAAACTGCTCTGTGACTACAGTTTGTGCATTTAAAGAAGGAATTACGTTCTGTGTACGCTGACTATAAAATCTGGAACTGCCTATGCTAAGATTAGCTGTATGGCCATTCAGTGTAGAAAGTTTTGGCACTGATCTGATTTCTACATTAGAATTATTTTCCAAGGCACTCAGTTTAACATAAAAATTAGGTGTAACCCTGCCTAAATTTACAGAATTGTTACTTCCCAACCGGGAGAGAAAATCATTAATAGAATTTGCTCCAAAAGTATAATCTATGCCCGGTAAAATGGTTCCTCCGGTTTTTACACTATCAGAAACTCCTGCACTGATGCCCGTTTTTACACTTTTTCCTTTCCTTACATCTACCAGAGTTACCTCTATCAGCACCATAGGTACCACTCTGTCTATTTGCCTGATATAATTTTCTATTTCATTGATCTGCGGAGCCGACCCAGCTAATAAAATGGTATTCTGCTCTCTAAACTCTTTGATTTCCACACCTTTTTTCCATTCGGTAGGTATCATCATTTGAATCGTATCTAATGAACGGTGCTGGAGCTGCACAATGCGATGCGAACGTAAGCCTTCCAAACGTCGCTCTCCGATTAAATAAACACCTCCCTCTCGCTTATAGGTATATTCTGTTCCTTGTAGCAAAGAAGTTAAAAAGTTGTCATAAGTAATGTTATTTAGACGAGTAGTTACACTTCCTTTAATATCTGAATAGATAAAATAATTTACGGCAGCTTCAGTAGACGCACTTTTAATTAAATCCAAAATTGGGGTGTTTAACGCATCAATGCTTAATAGTCTCTCTCCATTGGCATCTTTTCTGCTATTTAGATTAAAATTAGCTACCTGACCTGCTCCCGGCGATTGTGGTCTGTTGTTACGTTTAACTGCCGTGGTGTTGTCGTTATTAATATAAAGCTCTTCGCCATCTCCTAAAGCCTGAAAAATAAATACATTATCGCTGGTTTTATTAAGCTTTAATCCGTTGGCATAAGCCATTTTGTCTAAGGCTGTTTCAAATGGAGCTGCAGCAATATATGCAGACACAGTTTTGTTTAGTAAAGTTGTAGATACCACTACATTTTTTTGCGAAGCCTGACTTATCTTTTTAGCTACCAAAGACAGGGTATCGTTATTAAGCTCAAAGCCCAGCATATCAGTAGTTGCGTTATAGTTTACCTTGATGTTTTTAGGTGGCTGAACCACTTTAGCAGGTGTTGCCCTGGTAATTGACATAATAGAGCCTATTAGCTGGATATCAAGATCATATTCTTTAGATAGAAACAAAAGAATATTTAAAGGCGTTTCGTTAGTAAAATTATAAAACACCTTAAAATTAAGTTGCGGATCAATGTTGATATTAAGGTTGTTAGACTGTGCCAGTGCTTTTAAAAACTCTGGAGCTGATGCACCAGACATAGATAGCTGTACTTTCTGGGTAAGCCCCGGTACAGTTACGGATAAAGTTTTTAAACGATTTTCAATCTGCTGTAAGCGTTCTGTTTTAGCCTGATCTTGAGCATATGAAGAAATGCTTACAATGCTAAAAAATAATAAGAGTATAAATTTAAAATAAAGTTTGTTGGTCATCTTGTTTAGATGTTGAGTAATAAAGGAAAAATTTCTTCTAAAGTGGTTTGTCCTGAAGCAAATAAATCAAAAGCATTTTCCGATAGCGTTTTAATTTTCCGGTTTTTTAAAAGCTCGTCAATATACATATTCTCCTGTTTGATTTCAAACGCCAGTTCGGCATCAATAGGGATTACTTCATATACCGCTTTTCTGCCTTTATAACCAGTATAATAGCATTCTCCGCAGCCTTTAGCTATATAATGCTTATTTAATGCAAAAGGAGGTTTGAACTGTTTTGGATAAGCTTCTGCATTGAATGTTTCTTCCTGTTTACAGGCAGGGCATAACAAACGTACCAAACGTTGGGCTACTGTTGTATTTAAGGTGTTGGCTACTAAAAATCCAGGTATTCCCATATCAATTAAACGCGATACGGTTCCCCATGCCGAGTTGGTATGTATAGTAGAAAGCACCAGATGTCCTGTAAGCGCTGCACGAATAGCCATATTGGCCGTTTCAGGGTCGCGGATCTCTCCCACCATGATCACATCAGGGTCCTGACGTAAAAAAGTACGCAAAGCTGATGCAAATCCCAAGCCTATGTTTTCTCGCAACTGCACCTGATTAATACCTTCCAGCGTATATTCAATAGGATCTTCGATAGTAAGAATATTTCGGGTGGTTTTGTTCAACAACTTTAATGTTGCATATAAAGTAGTGGTCTTTCCTGACCCAGTAGGACCACTGATGAGAATAATTCCGTTAGGGCGCTGTATGCCCTGTATATAGTGATGAAGATCTTCTTCTGAAAGTCCTAGCGTATTTAAATCTATATTGGTACTGGCATTGCTCAATAAACGCAAAACCACCTTTTCGCCATGCAGGGTAGGTAATACGGAAACCCTGATATCAAATGCTGTTTCAGCTCCAGATTTATAATGAATGCGGCCATCCTGCGGCAAACGTTTTTCAGCAATATCCAGATTGGCCATGATCTTGATCTTATTGATCAATGCTGGATAATCTCCTTTAGCAATCTGATAGCGCTCGATCATCATTCCGTCTATACGAATTCTCACTCGCGATTTTTGTTCAAATGCTTCGATATGGATATCACTGCTCTTAAGCTTGCGGGCCTCTTTAATCAATGTATCTAAGAACTCATCTCCAGTAGTAAGCGCTCCCAAAGGCTGTGCTGAAGAATCTGCCTGATCTTTTAGATAACAAATGGCCAGCAAACGGCTAATTTCTGTTTTTGGCAAAAATTGAAGAACGATCTCTTGGTTTAGAATAATCTCCAGCTCTTCTCTCAGTTCACTTTCTCCTATACCTTCTTCTGCATATAGATACAATTGGTTCTTATCTTTTTGATAGGGCACAATACGGTATTGCATCGCCATATCCTGATGAACCAAGTGTAATATATCTGCCGAAATTTCCATGTACAAAAGTTTAAAAATTGAGGTAAGTATAAAGCCAAAAATCATGGGTAAGATCCATACCAGCAAAACAGTGATCTATAACCATAACCAATACCATGCACAAAGCTTGCCCGCCTGCTAAAGGTATTTTAATGCTTCTTTTTGTATAAAAAACGCTTCCTATCAATACAAGCAGAATACTGATGAGATAAAACAACACATAATTCATAAATGAAAAATAAAGAGCCATACATACCAGAAAAAGCAGGTCCCCCTCCCCAAAATAGCCTTTAAGTAAATTGACCCATCTTTTTTCTTTCCAGGCAAAATAAAGCGAAATCAACAATGCTTGCGCCAAAAGAAAGAATATATTGCTTTTCAAGTCGCCCCACAGGTTAAGTAAACTTGTGGCTTTATATTTTAACACAGCAAGCAAAACAGCACTAACTATAAACAACCAAACATATATGGCTCTGTACTTGAAATCCTGCCAGGCCATATAAATCAATACTGCTCCCGTTAATAATTTCAGGGACAACATTTAATCTGGAATAACTTCTTTCAGGTTATGTTCTTGGTCAATCTGCCATACGTTATAAGTGCCATTTCCATTAAAATCGGTTACAGCTGTAGCTTTGGCTACAAAGGCATTATTATTGGCCGAAACTATCTCTATTTTATAATTGGCTTTTCCATCTTTACCGTCGGTAGTGAGTTTTTCCTGTATAAAGCCTATCTCGGTCAAATCGGTAGCATAACGAGAATGTTCATAGAAATAGCTCTGCTGGAGCTTGGCTACATGTTCTAACTGAAGTTTAGCTTCTGTACTTTTAGCTTTGGTAATTAATGGCATTAAATTAGGGAGCGCAAGGAGCACCAGAATACCAATAATAACCAGTACTACCAATATTTCCGTAAGGGTATATGCTTTTACCCTTCTGCGTAAGAATTTATTTCTGCTCGGCATTTATTGTGGGTGTTTGTTTGGTATAGAAGCTTTACAGACATTTTAATCTGAGAGCGACTATTCTTTTTCGGAACCTAAATTAAGAAAAAATAAAGGATTAAAAAATTTATAAGGACGCTATATAATATACTAATCAAAAAATATTAAGCATCAAAATCTAAGTACTATTAATTTACAATATAAAGGAATTAAAAACTATTGCTCATCTGGAACATAGGTAAATACATAGCTATAAGGATAATCCCCACCGCCAAACCTAAAAAAATGATAATCAACGGCTCCAGCAAACCACTGATGGCATTGGTTTGGTATTCTACTTCCTCAGTATATTGATTGGCCAGTTGCTCAAAAAAATATTCTAACTTATTTACCTCTTCTGCAATCTTGATCATCTGTATAAATTTTACGGGATAAAATTCATGCTTGCCCAAAGTGGCGGATAAGCTGCTACCCTTTAAAATATCTTTTTCTGCTATCAATAAAGATTGTTCTATGGGATAAAAAGAGATCATTTGACGTACCATTTCCATGGCTTGCAAAAGAGGTGTATTGGTACCGGTAAGCAAACGCATGGTATTGGCAAAACGGGCCAGATATATTTTTTTAAGAATTACGCCTACAACCGGTATTTTAAGCAAGGCAAGTGTTAGCCATTTTTTAAACCAGATTTTACGTCTGTTTAAGACATAAAACATTACTATAGCTACCATAAAAACCAGCATCAGGTATATATTACGATCAAACCAATCTGCAAAACTTACAATCATGGCCGTAATTGCAGGCAGTTTACCCCCAAAACGCTTGAATACATCGGCAAACATAGGTACTACAAATTTTATCATGAAAAAGATAGCTGCAAAAGAAGTACTCAATACCAATAAGGGATAAGTAATAGCTCCTATAATTTTACGTCTCTGGCTTATTTTACTTTTGTAATATCTGCCCAGCTCGTTCAGTACCTCGGCCAAGCGACCGGTTTCTTCTCCTATACGTATGCTGTAATATTCGTAACTACTAAATTTTTTATTGTTTTTTAAAGCATCTGATAAAGAGCTACCTGTAATTACTTCTTGTTTTATGCTCTCAAAAAGCTCTTTGTCTTTGGCTTGTGTATAAGAACTCACCGTAAGCTCTAAAGCTGTTTTAATAGCTATACCCGATTGTATCAATGTACCCATTTCATGATAAAAAGCCTCTTTCTTTTTATCTGGCAATTGACCATTACCCAAAGAAATATCTTTATTTAAAAATTCAAACAGCCTATTCGCTTCTAAGTGCTGCTCGGGCTTTTTCTTCTGCTGGGGCGATTGGTAATTGGAAATATCTATACCGGGCATGTTATTTAAATAAATTTTCTGAACTGTACTCTTTATTTATTTGTACGGGAACTAAAATATAAGGATCAGGTCTCACTTCAAAATACAAACGATCTACAAGTCTTTCATCTGTAACATCTCTCCCCTCAAAATATACCGACCAATTTTTACAAACCAGTTTGAATGTATCTGTATGTTGGTCATTTAGTTTTCTTAGTACGGCATCAACACCAAACTGGTATGATATGGTGTTATGATCTTCTTTTTCAAGTGTTATGCCATTTTGTGTACGCAGCATCAGTCTGCTCTTAAAAACATCTCGGCTCATGACATGTTTTAGCGAAGTAAGTGCATCTGCTTTTTGGTTTTTTTGCTGAAATTTTTCGTAATAATTGCCAATAATGCCATAAGCAGTATAACATATGGTAATACAGATAGCTGATAAAAGCATCGCAACCGTTACTTCAAGAATAGTATAGGCTTTAATTTTTCTCATCAGGTTCTTTTCTCTTTAACAGGCATTTGTAAACACCTACATTTTTATTTCTTATAGCCGCCTTTATTTCTAAGTAAGAAATACCTGGTGTTTCTGTATCTGTAAACTTAAATTGATAGTTTATACTATCCAAAAGAAGCTCATTTTGTTTTAGGTAACCTTGTTGTTTAATTTCATATGCCAGTTGCTCCATTTGGTTTTGCACCTGTAATTTTTTAAAAGATATCCCGCTATTCAGCACATTTGAAAAAACCTGCATGGCCACGGTAAAAATAACCACAATAATAACCATCGCGATCAGCACTTCAATCAAGGTAGAACCTTTCAATTTCTTATGTATCATTCCAGCCATTGCAGTACCTGTTTTTTACTTCTATTGAACAGTGGAGAACTCAGGTAATAATTGCTCAGCTCATTCCTGTTAAGCGTAACATCTATAAGAAAATTTTCATACAAAGTAGCAGGGGTTTGCATTACAAAAGTATTGCATGAGGTCTTTCCTATAATTTTTACTTCTTTACTTACTTTTATAAAGCCGGTGCTGTATACTTCGCCTTTAAGTATGCAGCCTTTGTCCAAGCTGATCATAGTTTGCATAGGTGTACGTGTTTTTTCAAAACTGAAAATCACCCCGTTAAATATACTTTGTTGCCCAAGCTGAATTTTAGGCTGATCTATTGAGCTCTCTGTTCTTATCACTCCAATTACCGAAGGATAATTAAATACGGTTTGCTTACCAACAATTACAGAATCCCGGGCAAACAATTGACATCTGCCTTTAAAACCACTTGCTACCTTAATAACAGGAGCATAAATCTGTACTCCATCTAATTGTGCTGTGGCGCTGATCTGAACAATAGAATCAGCATACAAGATTACATTACCCTTTAATTGAATATCTGATAGATTAGCTATAAGAGGTAACCTGATATATTTAGTAGAATCCAGAAAAGAAACAGTGAAAGAAATTGGTTGAGTAAAGCCTCTTTTTTTCCATGTAGTGCTATCTAAAAAATTTGTAATGGATTTCAGTACATTTTCTGTAAGCGGCAGTAAGCTGGGCGAACTATTGGCAATTGTACCACCATAAACCAATTCGCTACCTTCATAAGGCTTACCTTCTGCATAAGATTGCCTAATGCCTGATTTAGGCAGCAAAGCATTACCTGTTATTTTAGTTTGTCCGTTAACAGACAAAGGTCTGTTCTCATCACTAAGATACAGCACCGTTTTATCGGGCTGCTGACCAATAAGCATTGCTCGTTTTAATGTGTCTTGTAAAATAAAACTTTTGATTACTGCCAAGGGATATATGCCCCAGGGTTTCATTTCTACAGATAAACTATCTATACTATCTCCATACAAATCTATAGTTTCTGGCTCTGCGCTAATACCTTCTTTAGCCAATGCATAAACAACACCCGATTCAATATTGGTTGTTAATCGCTGGTATCGTATATTTTTCAGGTAACTGTTTCTATAATGGGCAGCAAGCATAATCAACGATGCCGAAATAATTGCAATGAAAAATGCAATTACAATAGAAAAATAAAGTGCCCCCGCCTTTAGCATATTATGCTTTATTCTTTCTGAACAGACGTTTTAACCAACCTTGTTTATTGTTTTCCTCTTGTGGTGCAATAATACCATTTTTATATCTTTCTACTTTTACACTATCGGGCCTAATGTATTTTTTTAATTTGCCATTTATTTTTCCATTAGCATAAGTCCCCTCTTCAATCAGCAGCCCAGCGGTATTGTATCTGTAAAAAGTCCCATTAGCTTCGCCTTTTCTATAGTTTACACGTGTTTTTAAACTACCTGCCTCATTCCATGATTTCCATTCCCCTTCCTTTAATCCCATATTAAAATAACCTTGTTCTTTAAGCTGGTTGTTCAGGTAATAGTCGCTGTATAAACCATGGATAAGCTTTCCGCTATACCCTCCTTGTGTAGATCTGATTTGACCATTACTAAACCAGTAATAATTAGATAAAGGATAGAGTTTCCTCAGATTCTTGTCTGATGGCTGGGTATAAAAAGCAACTTTATGATCCTCATATGCAATGTAATGCCGATATGCTGCAATATCTAATGGTTGCCTGTATGACTGCGCATTTACAGTTAAAGCAGATAGGATTGAAAAAAGAAAAATAACAGAAAATACTCTCATTTTATTTAATTCTAATGTATTTGGTCTCTCCCTGAAACTGTACTCTTACCGAATCTCCCAAATGCTTAACTAATTTTAATCCGTTAGAACTTTGACCCTCGGCCAATAAAGCTTCTTTACCCTGAATGTTAAGCATAGCCAGTTTTTGCTTATTGGCAGGATTATTAATATAACCGGTATATTGAATAGCTGCCCAGTTTATAGCAGGTTTCTGAATAGGAATTGCTTTTATAAGCGAAGGCGTTTTAGGCATATTTTCTGGTATTCTTTTTCCCTGATAAGCATCAGATGGGTTAGCAAAAAATGGATCGGGGTAACTTAAATTTAAGGTTACCGTATCATTAAGGTGATTTATCTCATTAAAATAGGCTGTTTTTACAGCCGAAGTCTTTGGCAATGGTAATTCTTCATCATTCAGCCCGGCGTAAATACGGTAAAAAATAACACCCCAAATTGCAGCAACACAGACTATCAATAAATAAGTTAGCGCTTTATTTTTCATGGATTAACGAAGAGTAAACGTAAAATAATCGCTCATTTCGCCTTTATTTCCTGCTTTATCTATGGCTCTGACTCTCCAAACCAGTGTTTCATTAACATTGCCCTGGTTAAAAACCAAGCTATTGTTGTTTACAATTTGAGGATAACCAGAATTGTATAAAGTAACGGAGTCGCTTTTATAAACATACACCTCATATTTTTCTGCATCTGTTAACGGATTCCATGTAAGCGTAACAGGTTTACTTATTGCTTGCTTATTTGCAGGTGAGATCAGGATAACTTTTGCAGGAGCCGTAGCATCATAAGTAATACTTCTTACTGCAGACCATTTAGAAATTTCTGTATCCTTCTCCGCTCTTACTCTAAATTGATAAGTTCCTTCTCTAACTAAAGTATTCATATAAGTCAGGTTATCTGTAAGTGCATTTACTACCAGATTTTGTTCATCTGAAAAATTATGATCGTCTATTTGCAAACGGTATTGTGTTGCTCCAAAAAGTTTTAACCATTCATATTGTACCAAAGGATTAGAAGTATATTGATTTTGAGCAGGTGCAACAAGTTGTACTACCTGCTCTTTTAACGAAGACGGATGTACAACAAAATTACCTGTAGTATAGAGGGTTGCACTGCTTCCATTCTCGCCTCTTACACGCCACTGGTAATTACCAGGTTCTAATGTATAGGTAAATTTATCACTACGTACCACAGTATCTAAAATGAATTTTACCGCTTCAGAAAAATCTGGCGATACCACTTGTAACCTATACTGAAAAGCATCTGGATGGGTTTCCCACCAGAACGTTAGCTGGTAACTATTGGTCTCTACATGATTTGCGGGAGCTATTATTCTTATCTGCTTATTATCTAAAGGTCTTTCTATAAACTCCTTGCATGAAATTATAAAACATGCAGATAAAAGAAAACAATAAAAAGACTTTTTGAGTAGTTCCATAACGTTAAAGCAGAATAGTTTTTAATAGATGGTTTAAAGCGAACTTTAGCAAAGTTAAAAAAGTTAGCAATATTTAATACCCAATCTAATAATTTAATACCAGATCAGATGTACCTCCTTAATAAGTTACAGGGTGATTTATACTTTTAACATTCCCCGAAAGCCTCTTGCTGCATAGTAAGATTCAGCACCATTATGGTAAATAAAAATATTTCCATAACGGTAATCAGCAAATATGGCTCCGCCAAGTTTTCTAATATCAGCAGGTGTTGTTAGCCAGCTCGATGTCTTCATATCAAATTTTCCAAGCTTTTGCAATGCTCTATATTGTTCTTCAGTTAAGAGCTCGATACCCATGGCATTTGCCAGATCTATTGCACTGTTAGCAGGTTTATGTTCTTTACGCGCATCTAATGCTTCGCGGTCATAACAAAGACTTCGTCTACCTTTAGGGCTTTCTGCAGAACAATCGCAAAAGATATATGTATCTGTTTCTTCATGATAAGCAATCACATCTGGCTCCCCTCCTGTTGCTTCCATTTCGTTAAGCGACCATAATTTAGCTGTATCTTTTTCTAACCTGGCTTGTATATTTTCCCATTTCAGATCGGGATGGCGATCCATATTTTCTGCAAAACGGTTTTTCAAAATATTCAGGATATCATGTTGTTGTTGTGTTGATAATTTCTTGTTGTTCATATATTGTTCAATGTGATATAACTAAAAATTAAAATTATAACCTTTGTAAATAGCTTTCTAATTTTTCGATATTCTGCAGCAGTCCTTCGTCTGCTTTAAACACTTTAACCACTGTTTCAAACAATTCAACCGTTTCAAACAATACAATCCACTCCATTAAGGTCTTATCTCCTTTTGGTTCAAAGGTAATTTTGGCTTCATAATTAGGATTAAAGTGCTGGAACGCAATCTTGCTGAACAGAATAATTTCTTTAAATAGGCTTTTATTCAGATAATTTTTTCCATCGGGCCCGTGCATAGTTAGCCGCCACTCGCCTTCTGCTCTTACATCCATTTGTTGAATGGTATTGGTAAATCCATGAGGTCCCCACCAGTTTGCAATATGTTCAGGTTTTGTCCATGCTTCCCAAACCAAATCAACAGGAGCATCCAGTAATTTTGTAACAGCTAATTTTCTGTTACAGATATCATTAATCCTTCTTTCCATTTAGAGTTGGTGTTATTTTGATTTAATTTACCGATAATTTGTGCTCATCACAACTGGTTTATTTTAAATTGCTTAATACGGCCTGCAAACGATTATGCGCCATATCTATGCCTTGTGCAAAAGGTAATTTAAGCAGCTGATCTCTTATAGCAACAGATTTGTATATAACATGCATGTTAAGCTTGCTGGTTTGTGCAGTTAATTGTACAAATTCCAAGTATTCAAGCTGTACATCAAAAGCAGTGTTTTCCATTTCAAAGGTGCGTACAATCCTTTGGTTCGGCTTAAACTCATGTATGGTTCCGTTAGCCCTAAATACTACATTTCCTTTAGCATCTGTTGTTTCAAATTGCCAGCTGCCATGCTTTTTATTTTCTAAGTTCAATACTTTGGTTCCCATCCATTGCTCAATAATTTCTGGCTCTGTATAGGCTTTAAAAAGTAATTCTAAAGGCAGGTCGAAAGCTCTTGTAATCACTATTTCTTGTTTGCCTTCTTCTGCCTGTACTTTTGTTTTTCTTTCCATATTATAGTTTTGGTTTAAATTCTTTCATAATAGTTTCTAACTTATTAAAGCGTTCATCCCACATTTTGCGGAATGGTTCAATAAAGTCTGCCACTTCTTTCATTTTTTCTGCATTGATATAATAGTGAACTTCTCTGCCCTTTTGCTCCTGTTCAAGTAGCTGGCATTGAGTTAGTATCTGCAAATGTTTAGATATAGTAGGCCTCGCAGTATTAAAGTTTGAGGCAATTGTACCTGCAGTCATAGATTGGGAAGCAACCAATAACAATATAGCCCTTCTTGTGGGATCGGCTATGGCCTGAAATACATCTCTTCTTAAGTTCATTACGTAGTCATTTGACTACAAATATATATGTAGCTACTTAACTACGCAAATTTTATTGCATTTTAATAAATACGCCTGAAGAGAAGAAAACTGATTTTTAGCTCTTACTTTTTGTCTTTTCCGGGAAATTTAACCAGACCTTTAACCAATGCTTTCCATTGTGGATAAGAGAAGCCCAACATAGCCGCCCATCCCACAACCATATTACGGAGATTGTCTAAAGTATCACTCGTGTAAGTATTGGCCTGTTCGTTACGCCCATGTTCTTCGGCATAAATATGTTTACCTATACGTTTTACCTGAAAAGTGGAACTGGCTTGTTCGGTAAGAAAATGTGCTGTTTCGGAATTTTTGGATAAAGGATTTTCTGCAGGACGTACTCTCATCGTAAGAATATCCACATTATTATCACTCTCCTCTTTAATTTCTTCAATCTTTACCCAATCATAGCCTTTACCTAAGGCGGTTCCCGGCCCCGGGATATCTATTTTAAGGTAATCGCCTTCTTTAGCTTCTCTGCTTACTAAGTTACCTGAAGCATCTGTGAGTTGAAAGGTCGACATATTTGTTCCAGCAAATTCTGCCCATTTGTTTACAGATAGCAATCTTTCTTTTACAACCCGGAAAAAATCGATGGCTGTGGCTTCGTCTGCCAACGACAGTTTCTCAATTGCATCTACTTTTGAGCCTACTTCCTGTTCCGGAATTCTTTTATCGGAATAATCATTTTTCGTTTTCATCAGTCAATGGATTTAGGTTATTTATTACTAATAAATCAATTAGCCAAAAAGTTCAGTTAATCCATAAAATACGTAGTTAGTGCAAGACCATAAGTAGTTAAAGCAAGTAATCGATATGAATACCTGATTTATGTTACTGACTAAACTCATTAACGTTTACTTGTGTTTCAATTAAATTAAAAGAGAGTTTTATGAAACAATATTTTTATATGGTACTGGCAGTTTTATTCCTATTATCATGCCGAGAAACCCCGGACCCGAGCAGCCAGAATAATCTAAAACAGATTACACCTCTATCTAAAGATAAAGCTTTAGAGAGAGGCAGCGCTAATGATTTTGCGACACAAGCTGCTATAGGCAGTATGATGGAAACAGAAAGCAGTGCGCATATGATCAAACTTACAGAAAACCCCGATATACAGAATCTGGCAACTATTATGGTAAGGGATCATAGTACGGCCCAGCATGAACTAAAAGAGATTGCCAAAGCAGAAAAAATCTCTTTACCACAAGATTTGCCTCAGGCTCAAAAAAACATACTTGCAAAATTAGATTCGTTAAAAGAAGATGAACGAAATTTTTATTATGCCAGATTGATGGTAAGCGAACATGAAAAAGCAATTAAACTTTTTAGCCAGGCAAGCAGTACAGCCCATAATAAAAAACTAATTCAATTTGCAGCGGACAAATTACCTGTTCTTAAACATCATTTGGCAGAGGCAAACCAAGTGTATAAAATCATGCAGAAAATAATAGGTGATAAAGGTGATTATTCTATAAAAATTGAACAATCGCAGTCTAAAGCTAAACCTTAATTTATAATTATGGAAAACTTCTTTTCTACAGACAGAATAATTCAGAAACGTGCATTAATAACAGGTGGCACTAGTGGTATAGGTCTTGCTACCGCCTTGTTATTAGCTAAATATGGTGTCCGTTTATACATTATTGGCCGTGATGAAGAAAAATTAGATAAGGCCTTAGAAAAACTCAAAGCCGAACATGAAGAAGCTGAAGTTTATGGCATGTGCGCAGATGTTGCCAACCCCGAAGATTTACATCGTTTATTTGAAAGCATAGACAAAAACTGGGGTGGTTTGGATATTTTAGTGAACAATGCGGGGTTAGGCTATGGAAGTATTTTAAACGGACATTACCAAGACTGGGAATATATTGTAAAAACCAACCTTTTAGGCTATATCGCCTGCTGTCATGAAGCTGTTTTGCACATGACAAAACAGGGTTCGGGTCATATTATCTGCATTGGTTCTATGAGCGCAGATACAAGAGAAGAAGAGAGTTCATTATATGTAGCCACTAAATCTGCTTTACAAGGTTTTGCAGAATCTTTCAGAAAAGAGGTAAATGGCCAAAACATTAATGTTACTCTAATTGAACCTGGTTCTGTTGCTACACCTATGCATAAAATAAGCGAGACCGAAAAAAAACATCAGTTAGAAGAATTGACTATGCTACATAGCAATGATATTGCCCGTAGCATACTTTATGTACTCTCTCAATCAGAACGTTGTGCCATTGTTGACCTTAAGATTAAACCTTTAAAACAACTGATCTAAATGAAGCCTCTTTCGGCATGGGCCTTACAAACTGCTACAGAGTTACCGCAGCTTAAATCGATAGAACGATTAGAAAGTAAAGTACTTTCTTTAGAATTTTACCTTACATCTGATTCACTTTGGATAGTTTATTACTGGCCTAACCGTTCCAAAATAGCTTTTAGAGTTGTTTTTGGACAAACAGGTAAGTTATCTGTCAAGCGCATCAACCAAATAGAAAATGGCTTATCTATTCAATTGAAAAGCAGCACCGGAAAATATTGGACTTATATTACATTTCCTGATCAAACATATCCTATGTTCAGATATAAAACAGATTTTGTACCTGATATCAATCTATTATTAACCTATTGGCCTAAAGATATTCTCTGTTTTACTAAAAATTGGAAAATTTCAGCTTCTGCAAAAATGCATGCCAGCCAAATAGGCAACCGCTCTGGTGCACTGTATGTTTCTTTAAACAAACCAAAAACCGGCAGTATTTTTTATTTTTCAAATCTTACCGCACTTAACCCTTATTTTGAACAAACCGAAACTTCTGGCTCTGAATTGGTGGGTGGAAACTGGCCTGAAATTGGCTTTTCTCTTCCTCTTCCGGATAATAAATCTTTATGTGCCGGAGCAAATTACACCTTATGTGACAGCTTTGTGCTCTTATCACAGGAAATCCCTAAAAATCCTATTGAAGTTAGCAGCAGATATATAGAATATCTGGCTAAAATATATAAATACCTACCTAAACCAGACACAAGCGCTCATGCATGGCTTAAAATTGCAGAAAAAGGATTAAAGGATATGCAATTTCACAGCGGCTACTGGAGTTATGGAGGAGGGCATCATTATCTTAACGCCTATGTAAGCGATTACAAAACGCCTCCAGAAATTATGGTACAGCTTGCCGTGCTCTTGCCTCTGGTTGAATATATAAAATGGAAAGGTGAAAAAAGACATCCTATTATTGAAAAATTAAAGGAAGGTCTTTGGGCATTTTACGATGAAGATCTTAAAACAATTGTACGCTGGTTACCTGCATTAGAATCTAACCTTGATTATTCTGAAGAACAGAAAAAACCAAGAGTAATGGATTCATGGTACTTGCATCATCCTTTAATGAATTTAGCCCGATTAGCTGCTAAGGGAGATAAAGAAGCCAGAGAATTGTTGTTACGTTCTATTAACTACTGCATGAATGTAGCCAAAAAATTTAAGTACAAATGGCCTGTTTTTTACGAAATGAGTACGTTAAAAATTATCAAAGCCGAAACAGCCGAAGGCGAGGGCGGAGAAAAAGACGTACCCGGCACTTATGCAGATCTAATGTTTAAAACATGGGAACTTACGCACAAAAGCCATTTTTTAGCTGAAGCGAAAAGAAGTGTAAAAAAGTTAGATGGTATGGGTTTTGACCTTTTTTATCAGGCCAACAATACAACCTTCTCTGCAGTGGCTCTGCTTAAGCTTTACAAATTAACTAAGCAACAGCATTACCTTGAACTCAGCTATGTATGCTTAGCTGGGATTTTTAAAAATGTACAACTCTGGAAATGTGGTTATGGTAATGGCAGGCATTTTCCTTCTTTCTTTGCGGTTTATCCCCTAAAAAATGCACCTTACACCGCTGCATATGAAGAACAAGAAGTTTATGCCGGACTTTATTGCTATTATGAAGAAGCAAAGGGAATAAATATGATATCCGGCTTAAAATTGCTCATTGCCGAGTTTATTCGATATGCCATTTCAAGAATCCCCTATTATTTTCCTACTTTATTACCACAGGATATGCTGGCTACAACCGCAAAAACAGGTGAAGTAGATCCTTCGTTATGGGTAGCAATTGAAGACTCGCGTGATGGGTGGGAACAAGCAGGACAGGTTGGGCAGGAAGTTTATGGAGCGGGAATTTCTTTCAGCATTATTCCAAGACAATATTTTAAAATATCAAATGAGGAGTTCCTCATCTTCACAGATTATCCCTTAGATCGGTTTAGCCGAAAAAAACAAATGCTTTATTTGAGTGTTGGCGGTGAAGATGAAATGCCCTGTAAATTACAAATCTTATTAACAGGTAAAAAAAGCTATCAATTTAAATTAAGCTGTATCAAAGACAAAACAGCTAAACTTTTAACCCCTAATAGTACAACAAATGGACATCTTTCATTTAACATACATGCTAAGCAAAAGTTAAAACTTCAATGGTAACTATTATATAAACGCTATGAAACACAGTTTTTTATACAAAAATGGATTGAGCATTTTTTTTCTAAGTCTTTTTTTACTCACTCTTTTTGCTCAGGCCTTTGCCGGCTGGAAAGCTTACAATCAGGAATTGATAGAAGAACATCAGCAAATGATTAATTTTTTTAGCTATTTACAAAGTGGTCATTTCATTTCGGCCACTTTTGAAAATTTTGAAAGTGAGTTCTTACAAATGGTATTGTATGTGGTACTTACTGTAGGTTTAAGACAAAAAGGCTCTGCCGAATCTAAAAGTCTGGACAAAAGAGAAGAAGTAGACCGCGATCCTGTACCGCATAAAAATGCACCCTGGCCAGTAAAGAAAGGCGGCTGGTGGTTAAAACTCTACAGCTATTCTTTGTCTATTGCTTTTGGTCTCCTCTTTTTAATAAGCTGGGCTTTACATCTATATGGAAGCAGAAAAGATTACAATACCGAACAGTTGTTAAACCATCAGCCCGTTGAAGATCTATTTTCATTCTTAAGCAATCCCCGTTTTTGGTTCGAAACTTTTCAGAACTGGCAAAGCGAATTCTTATCTGTATTTACTATTGTATTTTTAACTATTTATCTACGTCAGAAAGGGTCGCCTGAATCTAAACCTGTGGATGCTCCTCACTCAGAAACGGGGAAATAGTTAAGGTTGTCCGCCACCACCTGCAGCACCATAAATCTGTCCAGAGGCATAACTAGCATCATTAGCCGCCAACTGTACATAAATAGAAGCCAGTTCGGCGGGTTGCCCGGGACGTCCCAAAGGCGTATCACCTCCAAACTTTACCAGTTTTTCTTGAGTTGCTCCTCCGCTTACCTGTAAGGCTGTCCAAATAGGACCTGGTGCAACACCATTTACTCTGATACCTTTATTTGCCAGTTGCTTAGCTAAACTACGTACATAATTAGTAGTAGCGGCTTTGGTCTGTGCATAATCATAAAGATCGGGTGAAGGATCGGTTGCCTGTACTGAAGTAGTGGCAATAATAACAGAACCCGGTTTTAAATGTGGCACTGCCGCTTTAATGATCCAAAAAGGTGCATACATATTGGTTTTAAGTGTTGCATCAAAATCTTCAGTACTGAGCTCAAGTATAGAAGCTCGGGTTTGCTGACGACCGGCATTGTTTACCAAGATGTCGATTCCTCCCAAGATATTTACTGTATCTGCTACCAATTTCTTACAAAAATCTTCACTGCGCAGATCTCCTGGAATAGCTACGGCTTTACGGCCTTCTTTACGGATCAAAGCAATTACTTCTTTTGCATCAGGTTCTTCATAAGGTAAGTAATTAATAGCTATATCAGCTCCTTCTCTGGCATAGGCAATTGCGGCTGCTCGTCCCATACCAGAATCTCCACCTGTAATAAGGGCTTTACGACCTCTTAATCTACCTGAACCTTTATAACTGTTTTCTCCATGATCGGGTTTAGGATCCATCTGACCAGCTAATCCGGGCCAAGGTTGGCTTTGCGGTCTAAAAGGTGGTTTAGGATATTTTTCTCTCGGATCGTCAAGAGTATTTATAGTATTATTATTTGGTCGACCTGCCATAGCCAGATTTGGAGATACAGCCATAGCCAGCATCCCTGCTCCCAATCCGCCTACCATTTCTCTTCTGGTAATTGTGTCTTTGTTTTTCATACGTTATAAATTAAACTGAACATAAACATCAAATCCCACTTAGATGTGGGATTTGTGTATAGGGATCAAAGAACTGATCCATCTTCCGGATGTCGTCTTTCAAGGTCTTCTTCTCTCCCTTCTCTACGTTCGTCTTCGCTCAAACCTCCTTCACGCTCCCGGTTGGGTTGGTTGTTAAACTCTTCTTCGTCATCCATTCCCATTTCTGTTTCATCCTGATCTGTATCTTTCCAGTTGGTTTCTTCAGGGTTTTCGGTGTTTTCTCTTTCTTCTCTTTCTCTCTGCTCGTTGTTGAAATTTCCATAATCCTGATTACCTCCTGCCGAGGTTGGCATATTGCCACCAGATACTGGTCTGTTTTGTTCAGGGTTTTGCTGAGTTGAACCTTGTTCCTCTCTGTTCTGCTGATTTTGATCTTGATAGTCCATAGGTATTAAGTTTTTAAATGTGAATGAATTTCCTGCTTGTATCTAAGCATTTATAAAACAATACTATAGACAAATGTTTCTTATAGAGTTTAAAAACAGTATTTCATACATCATTCTTCCGTAAATATACCTTAGGCCTAATTCTTACTACGTATCAGCATTATTGAATCTGACTTATAATTAAGGGTTGACCAGCCTTAAGCTCTTTTTTTATTAAGGCTTTGCATCAGCTGTTCGTACAGGTCGTCGCTCACATGTTTTACAGGTTGCATTTTCTTAACCACCACTTTTTTACCTTTAGCTTTAGCTCTGATAATCTTCATCAATTCTAAACTGTACTCGTCCTTAAAGGCAGAAATATCAAAATCGCTGCTATATTGCTTAATTAATGCCATACCTACTTCGAGTTCTTTAGGTTTAATATTTTCGCTTTCAATTTCAAGTTCTTTAGCACTTCTGATTTCTTCCTGAAAACGGATCCTGGTTATTACTAAAACGTTATTTAAGGGATGTATAACACAAAGGTGCTCATTACTGCGCAGTACAAAACGGGCCACACCTGCTTTTTTTGATTTCTGAAGTGCTTTTAACAATAAAGCATACGCTTTTTTACCTTGCGTTTCTGGTTGAGCATAGTAAGATGTTTCATAATAAACAGGATTGATATCATTGATATCTACAAAATTCTCCAGTTCTATCAACTTACTTTTCTCGGGCATCGCACTTGCAAAATCTTCTTCTTCCAATACCACATAATTGTCTTTTAACAGAAAACCTTTTACAATACGATCATAAGGCACTTCTTTTCCACTATGTTCATTAATGCGCTGGTATTTGATTTTAGATAAATCTCTGCTATCGAGCATATCTAAGTCAAGATTACTGTTTTGTACTGCCGAATACAATTTTACCGGTATGTTTACCAAACCAAACCCAATGGCTCCTTTCCAAATTGATTTCATTATTTTTCTCCTCTTACATCTTAATTCATAAGCTTGAGAAACGTTATAAACAAAGCAATGTTGCTTTATAAAAAACAACAGGGCTTTAGAAATGGTTTAAGGAAATTTATTGTAATCGGCTTTCGAATTTGATAATCCTTATCGGTTTTTCGGTTTCAGTTTATAATGCAACTGAACCAATCCGGTATCGAATGATTGTTCACCTATTAATTCAAGCTCTTGCTCAGGTCTTCCATCTTTAAATAATCTTACACCACCACCAAGTAATATTGGAACAACCGAAATAATGAATTCATCAATGAGGTTATATCTTAGCAATTCTGTGATTATTTCTGCTCCTCCGTCACAGTAGATATCTTTTCCGGGTTGTGCTTTTAGCTTTTGTACCAGATCATTAATATGACCATTATAAAAAATTACTTTGCCCGAACCGGGTCTTTCAGTTCTTGTAATTACATATACTGTTCTGTTACCATTATCATAGTGCGCAGCACCAATTTCATTCAGTACCCAGTCATAAGTCTTTCGGCCAATAATTAGTGTATCTATGGTATCCGTAAAATTTTTATAGCCATAATCTTCATCCTCTTTTTCTACAAGTTTCAAAAAGCTCAGATCATCATTAGGTTTGGCAATATATCCGTCTAAACTTGTTGCTATAAAAATCTTTAATGCTCTCATAATTGCAGTATTATAATTTAAAAGGTTTACATCAACTAAATTATAACTTTGCTTGTATCTTTCAGGTTTTTCTCAGCAAAAATCAACGATTTGTAGTTTTTATTCTGATAAAAACATTTATTGGATAAGTCCATGTAACACACCATAGCGTATTAATGCAGCAGAATTTTTGGATCCGGTTTTATCTAAAAGACTTTGCCGATGTCCTTCTATAGTACGTTTACTTAGGAATAATTTTTCAGACATTTCGAGATTGGTCATACCTTCTGCGATAAGCTGTATGATTTCAAGCTCTCGTAACGAAAAATCGATTTCGTTATTGGGCATACTTGTAAAAAAAGTTTTGTTTTTCAGCAGATTATCCATAAGTATCATAGTCAATTCTGCGCAAAGATACTTACGCTGCTGGCGTACAAATTTAATGGCAAATATGAGTTCATCAGAACTGATATTTTTTAGGAGGTAACCATCTCCGCCATTTTTAAAAACTTCCATCACATATTTTTCATTCTCGTGCATAGATAGCATGATTACTTTTATATGTGGGTATCTCGCTTTAACTTCTTTAAGCAATTGCATGCCGTCCATTTCGGGCATATTAATATCAGCCAAAATCATATCAACCGGCTGCAAATCAATCTGCTTTATAATCTCCTTACCATTTACGGCTTCGCCTACAACCTGTATCTCCTCATCTGCTTCTAAAAGCATTTTTATGCCATTTCTAACAATATTATGATCTTCTGCTAATAAAATATTTATCATTATGCTTAATTGTATTGTAACACTTGTCTAAATAAATCTTTTTGTAGCGTTAAAACAAAATAAGATCAACCATATGTTTTTTAGACATAAAAATCAGGTATTATTTGAATTTTGCAGGTATAAAACTGCATAAGAAGCGTAAAAATACCTGCTGATTAAACCTGCATAGATTGCTTCTCATTCGCTGTATTTCTTAAGTCTTTTATTTTTCTTTGAAATGCTTTCCTGTAAAACGTTATTGCAAAGTCAATCCGGTACCATTTTTATTATAATATGATTTTTCTTATCTAATTTTATAATGCAAGCTGTAGTGTTTTGTTTTATTTTTTTTAAAAAACCGAGGTAAGTCAAACCAATTAAATAGAATTGTGTTTAACTTACATCAATTCCTCTTCTGTTTATGCCCCACTTTCAAGATGCCTTACTTATATTAGATACCATACCTATGGCATGTTATATGTTAGATAATGAATCTAACTTCATCTATGTAAATAATAAAGCAGGGCAATTTTTTGGCAAAGAGAAAACAGCAATGCTGGGAAAAAACATCTGGTCGTTGTTTCCTGAAGTAAAAGAAACTAATTATTTTCACGAGCTTAACCAGGCCATTGCCCAAAAGAAAAGCGGTACTTTTGAATACATTTCAATTTTTAGCAAGGGCTGGATCAAATTAAACGTTAATCCTGTATCTGGTGGCGTGGTAGTAAGTTTTGAATGTATAGAAAAGGATAAACGAAATGAAAATTTATACCAGACTCTGGTTGAAAATACGCCTGATGTGGTTACCAAATGGAACAGCGACCTTCGCCTGAGCTATGGCAATACCACGTTTACCCACAAAACCAAATTAACACTTCATGAAGCTTGGGGCAAAACCCCACAGCAAATATGGCCGCATACAGATGTTGCCCCTCTCATCGAAAAAATTAACAGTGTATTAGAAAACGGTCATATACAGCGCGTTTCTATGCCTTTTAAAACACCTCTTGGTGAGCTATTCTATGATATTAAGTTAGCACCGGAGTTTACCATACACAACCAAGCTAAAAGTGTAATTGCCATAGGCAGGGATATTACGAGCTTAAAGAAAAGTCAGGAAATCTTTAACACAAAACTCCGTCAAAAGTACACTTCGCTTTTCAACTCCATAAATCAGGGTTTCTGCATTATAGAGATAATCTGGGATAAAAAGGGGCATTCTGTAGACTATCGTTTTACTGAAGTAAATCCCGCCTTTCAGAAACAAACTGGTATACAGGATTATGAAGGAAAAACCATACGCGAAATCTGGCCTCAGCATGAAGAACACTGGTTTAAGATTTTTGGAGAGATTGTACGCAGTAAGAAGTCTGCCCATTTTGAATTACCTGCAACCTTAATTAATGGGTGGTTTGAAATAGAAGCTTTTCCTATCACCGAATTAGGAGATAATTTGGTGGGAATATTGTTTAATGACATTACAGAAAGAAAAAAAGCAGAGAACATCTTACGTCAAAGTGACGAAAAGCAAAGCTATCTATTGAAATTAACCGATGCCATTCGTTTTATTTCAAATCCACTTATTATACAAGAACTTGCTGCCCGTGTTATTGCAGAGCAGTTAGATGCAGATTATGCTTTTTACGCTCATGTTACTGATATCAATCATGTTGATTATATTCAAATTGAACGCCTTTATCAAAAAAGAAAACAAATAGTCTTTAAGCCTGGTCTTTACCCTCTTTCTGATTTGGGAGAAGAACGTGAATACTTAAAAGCTGGGAAAACACGAGCTGTTTCTCCATTAAAAAACAAAGTAAAAAATCAGAGTAAAGAATTTTCATTATATGAAACCCTGCAATCACATGCATGGATTGCCGTTCCTTTAATTAAAAGAGGGCAGCTTGCAGCGCTGTTAATGGTATATCATTCGTTATCTCATATCTGGTCTGATGATCAAGTTACACTTATTGAAGAAACAGCTGAAAGAACTTGGTCTTATGTTGAGCAGGCAAATATGGCAAAAGAGCTTAACCATTCGCAAGAACAGTTAGCCGTAGCCCTCACTGCTTCTAATATGAGTACTTTTCACTGGCTTTCTAAAAAAGGACGGGTAATGATGTCGCCTTTATCGCCAGTGGTATTCGGGTTAAAAAACAAAGGTTTATCTTACAACGAGAATGAAGGTTTCTCTATGATCCACCCTGATGATAAGGAAAAACATAACCAGATATTAGAAAAAGCCTGCGAGGAACAAAAAGAATTTCATCATGTTTACCGTATCATCAGACCAATTGACGGTAAAATTGCCTGGATAGAAGAACGTGGAAAAGGAGTTTACCATCCGCATAGCAGAATTTCTGAAGTAAGGGGAATACATTGGGATATTACCGCTCAAAAAAAACAAGAGGAACTTATTCGTGAAACAGAAGAAAAATACCTAGCTAAGCTTGAAAAAGATGTTCAACTCAGAACAAAAGAACTTAAAGAAAGTAGAGATGAGCTGGCAGCCATTTATAACAATACTTTAATGGGCATGTCTGTTTTAAAAACAGAAAGAGACAAAAAGGGTAATATTATTGATTTCAGGATAGCTCTTACCAACAAGGCATTAGAAAAGGAAACCGGTAGGAATGACCTGATTGGGAAACTCTATGCAGAAGAATATCCTGGTATTAAAAAAGTAGGTTTGTTTGAAAAAATGGTAAAAGTAATGGAAACCGGTGTACCTATCAGTACAGAATATTTTTATCCTTTTGAAGATTTTAACAAATGGTACTCTTGCATGTTCGTAAAAATGGGTGATAATTTGTTAGCTACCAATCTCGACATTAGTGAACGCAAAATTGCTGAACAGCTCTTTAACGAAAATTCTGCTATGATACAGGGTATAGCTAATTCTGCTCCCGATATGTTGTATGCCATTAATTTAGAAACCATGCAACAGTTTTATTCTAATTACAGAATTGAGCACTTAGTAGAAAAATCGCAGATTGAAATCAAAAAAATGGGAAAAGGTTTCTTTGAAAAGTTTATTCATCCTGATGATAAGGTAAATTTTTACGCCTGCTTAGATGAATTTAAAGGTAAACATCATAAAGAAATCAAGTCACTCACCTACCGCCTAATAGATGCTAAAGGTAAAATCCATTGGATAACCACTAAGAGTACTGTTTATATGCGAGATGAGAGTGGTAACTCTACCCATATAGTAGGAATTTCGCAAGATATTACCCAACAAAGGGCTTTGGAAGAAAAAAACAAGCAATTAACTTATGAACGACGTTTGTTAGAGAAACAACAACAAAAACAAATTTTAAAAGCCACTTTAAATGCACAGGAAGAAGAGCGGCAAAGAATTGCTGAAAGCCTGCATAATGGCTTGGGGCAGGTATTGTATGGAGTAAAAACCACTTTAGACCGCATTAAACTAACCGATAGCGAAAATAGCCAGGCTCTAAATCGGTCAAAAGAATTATTGGGTATGTGTATTCAGGAAAGCAGAAAAATCTCGCATGAGCTGATGCCTTCTATTCTGGAAGATTTCGGTTTAAAAGCGGCCATACATGATATTTGCTTACAGTTGAAAGGTGAAACCTATTTCAATTGCACTTTTTCAGGGATGGATATTAAGTTAGATAAGTATCTGCAATTGGCCATTTATCGCATTGTGCAGGAACTGGCTTTAAATATCATGAAACATGCAGAAGCCACTATTGCTCATATCAATATTTCTGTAGTAAATAATCATGTCCATATCATGGCAAAAGATAATGGTAAGGGCTTTGAACAGGGCGAAGAGAAAAATAAGGGAATTGGATTGAAAACGATAGAGTCAAAAGTTAAGTTACTTAATGGAAAAATTACAATTAATTCTGTGCCTCATCAAACAGTTATCCATATCCAATTCCCTATTTAACACCTGTTAATTATGCAGGTAATAAACCGCCAAAAAGATCATCCAGACCAAAATTGATAAAGTTCCATGACCTGCGTTCACGAGGCAGACCGGGTATGATCTTTTCATCGTCAATCTCTTCCAAATCAGGTTCAATATCATTGTCGTCGTTATTCTCAATATCTTCTTCTTCCTTGTCTTTATCGGCATCACTACCTTTTACCTGCGATTCGGGAATAATCCCGAATTCTTTTTCCTCATCTGCATTATTTTGCTCTGGTTCATATTGCTCATTCCTTTGAGTTTGACGCTGCACCGAACCTGGTTCATGGTGCGGATCTTTCTTTTGTTCTTCCATCTCTATTTCCGGTTTAGGTTTTACATTTATTTTTCTAAGCGGATATGGCAGGATTCTATTTCTTTTAAAGCTTCTAAAATCCCTTCTCTTTGCCGTCTCAAAATGCCTACATGATCCATATGATCAGCATAATCCTCCAATACTTTATCGTACTTTTCTATGGCGGCTTTTTCGCCGGTTTCTATTGCCCCTAAGATTGCCTGGTCTTCATTAGGGCTCAGAGCTTCCTTAATATCAATCCAGGTACGGTGTAAAGCACCCAATATTCCACCTTCCTCATTTTCACTGTGCCCACCATGTAAAGTAATATGTTTTTTAAGCTCATCAGCATAAGTCATACGCTGCGATGCATAATGTAAAAACAGTTCTTTTAGCTCGGGTGTACGAGTAGCTTCGCTGGCAGATGTATAACCTTCTTTACCATCATTTAAAATGTTGACCAGTCCTTTAAGATCTTCTATAATTTTACTATTTGTTTCCATAATTATTCTTGCGCTTTATCTTCTTTATTTTCTGTTTCTGCATTATAATTGGGGTCTTCTCCCAAAGGTTTCCTGTTGCTACGGGTTGAATTCTGCTGATCGCTTTGCACGCCTGCTACTGCCGAAGAGCCTTCACCACCAAGCTGGTTACCTTTGCCATGAGCAATATCTGCTGATCTGCGATCCAATTCTTTTTCATCGTTATCCAATTTTTCGCTATTTACCAGTTTTTGGTCAGGATTTCCCTCACTACCGCCGGCTTCTCCTTTTTCTTTTTTATCAGAAACCGGGTTTTCATCTCTGTGCAGCTGGTTAAAGTCTCTGTTTTGTTCAAATTGAATTTCCATAACTATACTTTTAAGGTTGATTTCTTTTTTTAGGGACGCTTTTATTCGTATCTGAGCGTGCCGGACTATTACGGTACATGCTATCTATACCTGCCGTGTCTGCCACTCCGCTACTGTCTATTACACTTGTATCGCCCAATAAACTACTGTCTCTCATCATTTTCTCTCTATGTTCCGAACCGCAGCTGATCGCCAAAAAGCTTATTGCAACTGCACATATCATTTGAATACGTTTCATATTTTATTTTTTATAGGTTTAAAACTTCTCTATTTTAAATGAACGAACGCTTTAAAAAGTTCTTAATATCTTAAAATCAGGTATTTTAAGAATGACAGACCGTATTTAACGCAGGCTTTAAAGGGGAGCTATCTTTTTACCTGTAAAAAGTTTTTTAAGCTTATGGTTAAGATATTTCCCTTTTGAAACCGCTGCGTTAAATTCTTTATAGATTTTTTCAGGGACCTTTTCATAGAGATATACTTCACCAGAGTTAAAAACCACGGTTAAAGCTTCTTTTTCTGCCTGATAACTGATATGTGCAATTACGGATGAAGGCATAATCACGGGTTTTACTAACGTTGTTTATACTGTAAGCGTAAGTATATAACTTATAGAATACCTGTTTTTCAATAAGATAAAAATTATTCTCTCTTAAAAGCTATATTTGAGTAAACCCCTTTTATATGAGCAAGTTCAACAAAAGCAAACAGGTTATAGCTAACTTGTTAAGCAAATCTAAAGCACTGAGAGAAAGATCTAAAATTACGGAAGCCAAGCTCAATGAACTCAAAAATCAGTATGATGAATTTATGCATATAGATAAGGATAAACAAGATAAACAAGCAACATAAAGCGGCTACTTTATGTTGCTTTTAAAATAATCGTTAAGATTTTTTCTTTGGAACCTTTGCGCCTGCTTCTCTGGCTTCGGAAAGACCGATAGCAACCGCCTGCTTTTTAGAGGTTACTTTTTTACCTGTTCCACTTTTTAATTTTCCTTCTTTCATTTCATGCATGGCTTTTTCTACTTTTTCGCCTGCTTTTTTCGAATACTTTGCCATTGTCTAATTAATTTATTTACTACTAATAAGGTAAATCTAGACTGATTGTTTATAGACGATTAAAATCAGGTATTTGTACCTGTTAAAAAAATCATAAAATACCCGTTTTAGAACTCCAGGAAACAAAAGGTTCAAAGTTTTCTTTTTATGAGTAATCAAATACCTACTAAAGCAGATTTACCAATGAAAAGTGAAAGAGATCATAGCGGTATGCCTAACAGTCATTTACACGAGCTTTTTGTAGATGAACTAAGAGATATATTAGGTGCAGAAAAACAGCTTTTAAAAGGCTTGAAAAAAATGGCTGAAAAAGCCGTTAGTAATACCCTTAAAATAGCTTTTTCTGAACACCATACAGAAACAGCAGAACAAATAGAAAGGCTAAAGCAGATTTTCATGCTTATGAACCTTAGTGTAACAGAAAAAAAATGTGAGGCGATGGAAGGCCTGCTTAATGAAGCTGATGAAATTATAGAAGATTTCGAATATAACGAAGCTTTAGATGCAGCACTAATTGTGACGGCTCAAAAAATAGAACATTACGAAATTGCCAGCTATGGTTGCCTTATAACTTATGCCAGCCTGATGGAACATGAGGAAGCTAAAGGCCTTCTAGAGATTACGCTTGCACAGGAAAAAGAAACCGATCGTAAACTTACACACATTGCTGTGTCTGAAGCAAACATAACGGCTTAATTCTTTTTCTGTTCAGCTGATGTTTACAGATTGTAGCATCGACTTTAATAACCTAAAATTAAGCATATGAAAAAATTACTTTTTTTATTTTACAGTGCAATTTTTACAGTAATGATTGCTTGTAACTCAGGGCCAAAAGATGCCAAAGAATTAGCAGACAGTGTTAATAATACAAAAGATACTGCAACTACTGCAAACAACATAATTACAGTGAATGAAAAAGAAGCAGAATTTGCTACAAATGCGGCAGATGCAGGTATAACTGAAATCAGTATGGCCAATCTTGCCATTAGCAAAACCGGGAACAAAGAAATCACTGATTTTGCAAATATGATGCTAAAAGACCATGGCGCTGCTAATGATGAACTCATTGCCTTGGCCAGAAGCAAGAATATTACCTTGCCCACAACCATGAGTAAAGAGAACCAAAACCGCAGAAATGATCTGGCCGAAAAAACAGGCAGTGATTTCGATAAGAAATATGTTGATATGATGGAGAAAGACCATGTAAAAGTTTTAGCTTTTATGGAGCATGAAGCCATGAAAGGTACAGATCCTGACCTGAAAGCTTTTGCCAGTAAAATGATGCCCGTAATCAATTCACACATCAATGCAATCAGAAAGATAAAAAACAATTTAAAATAATATTATTCAGAAATCATACTAGGGAGTTTATAAGTTGCTTATAAGAAGCCTTTTTCAATGCTTTTGACTACTAAAGCGGCTATGTGTTCTACAGACTTTAGTATGATTTCTTCTGCATTACCTTCAAAAACTTTTCGGTCTTCAAATAGCTTTTTGTTACGGTAAAGTCCGCAAAAAAACATAGTGCCTACAGGTTTTTCGGGAGTTTCACTGCCACCGGGACTGGTAAGCCCTGTTACACCCACATACAAGTCTGCGTCAATTAATTTTGTTAAGCCTTTGGCTATGGCAAAAGAAGCCTCTGCCGACTCAGGGGTAAAAGTATCAATCAGTTCTTTTGGAACCTCTAACAAAGTTTCTTTTATTACGGCATCGTAACAGTTTATGCCTCCTTTTAAAAAAGTACCTGCATCTTTGCACAGGCTAAATTCCATACATGCTCTACCGGCTGTAGCGCTTTCTGCAAATGCTACAGAAAGGCTTTTTTCAGCTAACATTTTACAGCAATTTTCTACAATCTGATTCATAAATTAGGCTTGTTCAATAGTATGACCGGAAGCTTTCTTAATTACTTTCAAAAGGTCAATTCCCTTACCCAGTACAGGTTTAAAAATATCTCCTAAGCTTTGTACCCTTTCTATCGCATTGCGGATGTTAAAATCTGTCATTTTCATTCCCTTCTTTACTTCATCCCATTGTAAAGGCATAGATACGGGTGCTCCTGGTTTAGGCCTTACAGCATAGGCACATGCAATAGTTGCATGCGGTCTGTTTTGCAGAAAATCGATATAAAGCTTCCCTTTACGATCTGAAATATGTCTTTCGAGCGTAGTGAATTTAGGTAACTCATGGTTAACCAAGGTAGCAATGATCCTACCAAACTCCTTGCTTTGTTCATAAGTATATTTATTGCCTAAAGGAATATAAATATGAAGGCCTGTAGAACCACTTGTTTTGCAATAGCTCTTTACACCCATGTTCTCCAATACCGATTTTGTAACCTGTGCCGTTTCTATCACCTGATCAAAAGTATTTTTATCAGGATCCAGATCTATGATACAAAAAGTAGGGTAATCCGGCTTTTTAACTGTACTACTCCAGGGATTAAGCTCTATACACCCCATATTGATCATATACAATAAAGTAGCTTCATCATTGGCAATAAGATACTCTTTTTTTTCCTGATCCGCTTCACTGTAATAATCGTAGGTATCCATCCAATCTGGAATTTTTCCTTTTACATTTTTAAAGAAAAAGCTTTTTCCGGTTATACCATTGGGATAGCGGTTCATTGATTCTGGCCTTTCTTTCAGGTAAGGCATTAAAATCGGAGCAATCTGGTAATAATAATTAATTAGCTCGCCTTTTGTAATTTTTTCTAAAGGCCAGAAAATCTTTTTCAGGTTGGTAAATTGTACTTCATGCCCCCCTATTTTTCTTACTTGTGTAGCTTCACTTGGATTGAGCAGGGTTCTGCGACCAGGTTTTTCTCTTGCTTTAATAATATCCTGATCCTGTCCTTTTACGATTTCTGCTGTAGGCTTTTCTGTTTCTAAAACCACCTCTTTAGCTTTTTTATCTTCTCTCATACCATCAAAAGAAGGATGGCGCATTACGCCATCGCTGGTAATTTCTGTATAACTAACTTCACAAATAAGTTCTGGCTTTAGCCACGTTACTGTAGCATGCGGTGGGTCGTGTCTGAAACGGGATGGTTTATTTACATCGGGTTTTTCTTTAAATGCGGGTTTTTTAACCACAAGGGGCATAAATTGCTCCATCATTTCATGTTGCATATTCTGATTAAATCCGGTACCCACTTTACCTGTATAGATAAAGTTTTTCTTCTGATCAAAAACGCCTACCAGCAAACTGCTGAACAGCTTATTGGTGCCTTCATTTTTAGTAAAACCTCCTATTACCACTTCCTGTTTTTTATTGGCTTTGATTTTTAACCAGTCAGAAGAACGATCGTTAACATGATAGAGGCTATTCTTTCGTTTGGCCATAATACCCTCCAGTCCCATTCTTTTTGCGGCAGCTAAAAATTCAATGCCCGAAGTATCAAACGTGTGACTTAACTGAATTTGTGATTGCTCCGGCAAAATCGTTTCTAATATTTTTCTTCTTTCAATGAGCGGTAATTCTTTCAGATCATGTCCTTGATACCATAAAATATCAAAAACGTAATAAATCAGTTCTCCATCTGCTTCGCTACGCCAGTTTTGTAGTTTACCAAAATTGGCCTGTCCATTTTCATTTACTACCACAATTTCACCGTCTAATATAGCCCTAAGGTTCAGAGATTTAAGCGCATCGTAAATAGGATAAAATTTGTCATTAAAATTTTTGTCATTCCTCGATCTGAGCTCAGCTTTATTACCATCAAGAAAAGCAACAGCCCTATAACCATCCCATTTTATTTCATATAACCAGTCATCATTATCAAAGGGTTTATCTACCAAAGTAGCCAACATGGGTTTAATACGCTCATAAAAAGGTTGTTTTGGCACGTCTTTCAATATATCAGGCTTTGGTTGAGTTTTAGATTTTGTTGCAGACCGATCTTTTACTGTGGTATCTTTCTTTACGGTTTTACGTCCATATATTTCAACAGGGGCTTTTTCCATCTGTTTAATAGTTTTTTTAGAGATTACCGATTTATCTTTTAAGGTAATATCTTTGGCAGAGGCATATTTGTCTTCCAGTTTCATTAGCAACCAACCGTTTTCTCCTCTTCCATAAGCTTTTACCAATGCAAACCCGCCCTTTAGCTTTTTACCTTTTAACAAGAACTTTAGCTTTCCTGCATGCAGTTCATTCAGTAATTGTTTTTCCTGCTTAGTAACATCCTCATCGGTAAAATCTACCGGTTCATAAGTACCTTCGTCCCAAACAATTACAGTACCACCCCCATACTGGCCTTTAGGAATAATGCCTTCAAAATTGCGGTAATCATAAGGATGATCTTCTACCATCATAGCTAAACGCTTTATGGCAGGATCTGTGGAAGGTCCTTTGGGCACTGCCCAGCTCTTTAAAACACCATCCATCTCCAGTCTGAAATCATAATGTAGATGAGACGCATCATGCTTCTGTATCACAAATCTCAATTCTTTCCCTAATGATTTTCCGCCAAAGGGTTCGGGTGTTTTACCTTTTGACCGCTTCTGCTTGTATTTTGCCAAACTCATATCATCTATGTTAAAACGTTATTGATACCTGATGTTTTAAACATCATGAACGAATTAAAAGTTTCGATATGTAGTCTTGTTTATGCTCTAAAAAGCGAATAAAGAAGTCTTATTACTTTAAACAGGTATTAATTGCAATATGTAATAGGTATTTCACAACAGCTCTAACAGCATATACTTGTTTTTAAGTCTGATTAAACCAAAATACATGAATAAATGTTCAAAATTCATGGAGGTGCTTAAAAGAGGAAATCGTTGTGAAAATTGACAAGAAAAAATTTGGCTCACAAAAACAAAAAACGGTTCGAGGATCCGGATTTACTTATAATGAAGATCAACAATCTACTGATAAAAGTATACCCTTGAACGCCGCAGATAAAAAACAGGTTGTCCGTCTTCCAAAATTAGGTAAGAAATACAGGTCCTAAATTGACCTGTTAAACATTTATTTGTCCATTTAATTCATCAGTTATGAAAAAGCCTGAAAACAAAAACAAATTAAAAGCAGACACACCTCTTGTTTCAGAAAACAAGAAGAAAGCTATGACTTCTAAAGAGAAGGACGATACTCCCAGGTATACGAAAGATGAAAAGGAATTTGCTGATGGCAAAGGAAGTCAATTGTCTAACCAATTAGACCATAAAAAGTCAAAGGGTAAGGAGAAAAAATGAGCTTGTGTTTGTAAGAACTGTCAACAATCAACTTTTTACCAGTTCTATTAATCGTTTTGCATTGAAAGCTGCGTAAGCCGCCTGATCATTATCAAAATAGATATAAACATCTTTTGATTTTGCGGCGGCTTTTTTGGCAAATTCAGCCCAGGTTTTCAATTCTTTTTCCTGATAGCTACCCTGATATTTTTCACCTGGACCATGCAACCTAATATACACAAAATTAGCAGTTACATTTAAGGGCGACAGATGACCTGCTAATTCATAAATACAAAAGGCCACATTATAATGGCTCAGCAATTCAATAACCTCTTTTTCATACCAACTATGATTTCTAAACTCGAAAGTATAACGGTATGCAGGTGATAAAAGTCCAAGGAAGTTCTCTAATCGTTCTATGTCTATTTTCCAACCAGGAGGCAGCTGAAAAAGCACAGGGCCCAATTTTTCTTTTAGATGAACCATACGATCAAAAAAGTCTTTCAGGTCATCTGCATCTACTCTTAATTTTTTTACATGGGTAAAGTAACGGTTGGCTTTTACAGAAAAGCAGAATTTTGGCGGTGTAGAAACCCGCCATTTGCTAAAATTTTCAGCAGAGGGTTGTCTGTAAAAAGAATTATTCAGTTCTACGGTATTAAATAGCCGGCAATAATAATCCAGTTGGTCTTTCTGTTTAAGTTCCTCAGGATAAAATACACCATTCCAATGTCGGTATTTCCATCCCGATGTTCCAATATAAATCTTTCCTTCTTTCATATCACTTATTGATCAAGTTTTACGCTTCTAAGAATCTACACCTAAAAAAGGTTAATGTTTTGTAATAATATACGTGATTCTCTTAGAGAAATACTGGTTTAAAGCAAAGAAATACGCGATAACTGTTATTGATTAATAGATATAATCAAAAGAAGATATTACAATAGGAACTAAAACCCTATAAGGTGCTGGGCTGATTCATCAATCCGGCTCACTGGAAAACGTTACCTGAAAACCATAACAGTCATGAAATGTAATCTCTTTTCTCCCATATTCTGTTTCGGAAACGATTTCAATGATGTTGGCTTTGCCTTCTAATTTTTCCTGTAAACCCGCTATGCTCTCCATTTTGAAATAAAGCCCACAGTTATTGGCATTCTCAATTGTATTTTCCAATAAGGGATACAGCATAAACATGGCATCGCCCCAGCACATCATTGCCCAGTCCAGTCCGCAGTCAGGTTCTTCATGCGTACCCACGCAGCTAAATCCAATGCTTTCATACCATGATTTGGCATAACCAACATCGCGAACACGGATAAAAGGAAGTATTGTAGTCATGTCGCTATTTTTTGTCTTAACCGTTCGGTAGATTTTCAATTAATCTGTAATTAACTGTAGCCGAACTAAATATACAAAAAAGATAAGGCTATAGAAATTGTAATGATCCTTTTTCTGAAATAATGAAAGAGATAGAGGTTAATTATATAGCAAGTAATGAAAAGGCAGCTTAATTCATCTTAGCACTTTTTGCCTTTAATTTGGTATTAACATATTTAAATTTTTTATTTACCTGATTTCATTGCTTTCACTTTTTTAATTTTTATATCGGCTAAAAATTTTTGATATTCCTCTGTTTCCATACCATAAAGTGCCACTTTACCGGTGCTGTTGCTATGAATGCCAAATCCATAATTTTTTGTCAGCGGTGAAGCACGAAAACAAGGTTGCCCTTTAGAAAAAAACTCTTCTCTTGCTTGTTTATAGTCAGCTTGCGTTAAATTGTTTCTGTCGGCAAATACTTGAAAAAGTATATCATCTGAAGTATATTTATATGGATTTTTAGCGATAAGTTCATATTGCATTTCGGCAACTGTTTTCTTATCTTTCGTTGGTGGTTTTGTTCCTATGGTAGCTTTTGTGTCTTCGGCAACTTCAATAAAAGTGTCAAAATAATTGGTTGAATGCATCTTTATTTTTCAGTTAATTTCTTTGTAATGTTTTTGCTTACAATCTTACTATAAATTCATTTGTCCCCTTTTTGTTTTCTTAAATGAAAAACTGTGTATGTTGCTGTAACTAAAAACGGTAATGTAGAAATAAGTATCTTAAAGTTTATTCTGGTAATACCAATAAAGAACATAAAGCCTAACAATAGCCCTAAACAAACGATGGCGATGTAAGTCATAATTTTGTTAGGCTTCTTTTGGAACAAAGTAGCAAAAAGCAAAATTTGTCCCAAGAACGGAATCATAGTAAAAGGATGAATTACCGTATCTGGTTTTATCAAAAGATTACTCAACACTTCATATTCGCCCTCAAACAAAAATGTGCTACTGTCTGCTCCCCACTCTAAGTACCCGAATAATGAAAATATGATTAATAATGTATTTAGTAACTTTTCTTTCATTTTTTGATACAATTTTGATTCCGTTTAAGTTTATACAATACTAAATTAGTTCGTCAAAACATTATCATTGATTAACCTAAATTAAGAAATGTTTTTTACAGACCTTTTTATTCTGCTTAGTGATTGTGGTTTAGCACCTACATAAGATGCAATTAAACCCCGCAGTATTCTTGGAGCTAAATCAGAATAAGCGGCAAGAAAATGTTTATACGTTCTTCCTGATTTTGAAGGTAGATAGATAAAAGTTGACAAACATAATTTTACAGCCAGCTAAAAGATAAATTCAATTATGTGGTTATTTGTCTTTACCTTCAATTCACGCCTAAAATGTCTTGTATAAAGAGTAAACTGGCATTTATTTCCAACAGAGTGAGAAAAGTAAAAAGATTGCTGTAACATTTTTCATTTTTTGCATTAAGAGTATAGATTGAACTGATAAATGGGTAATACACATTGAGCAATAAAGAGGGCATTCAGGACTTTGAACTGGTAGCGCGTTACCGAAAGGGTGATGACCGTGCATTTGATATTGTTTACAATAAATACGCAAAGAGCATCCTGAACACCTGCATGCGCATTTTATCATCAAGAGCTGAGGCTGAGGATGTGGTCCATGATACCTTTGTTGATGCACTTTTAAAACTGGACTACTTTACCTATTCGGGAAGTTTTGGCGGCTGGCTGGCCAGGATAGCCATCAATAAATCCCTTGAGCTGATCAGAAAGAGAAAATTGAAGTGGGTGGATATTGAGACGGTAGCGGAGGACTATGAAGATACGGCTGTCCAAACAGAGGCTTCCCAAGATGAAAAGTTCACGATTGAGCATATCCATTCAACCATTTCAAGCCTCCCGGAAAATTACCGGATCATTTTCAATCTGCACGCCATTGATGGAATACCGCAAAAAGAAATAGCGGAAATGCTGAACATCAGCCACAACAATGTCCGCATTATCTACCATCGGGCAAAGGACAAAATAAAAACAAAATTAAGGAGTGAACATGGATAAGGATATGTTAGAAAAGTTTATTGCAGATCATAAAGACGAACTCGATCTTCATCAGCCTTCCGATCTTTTAAAAGGGCGAATTGGAAAGGAACTGAAAAGAGAGCGGAACCGTCTGCAGGGAATTAGGGTAAATAAAAGCGGCTATTTGAAATACGCAGCAGCCGTAGTAATAGCCATAGCCGCCTTTACCCTGATCTATACCGAAATACGTAAACCCAAGCCAGTGATCGCGGTATCTGATAAAGCAATGCCTCACGTTAATGACCGTTTACCTTTAGATCAGCCCAATATCCAGACCCCATCTGCAAAAGAGCCACCGGAAGAAAAGCATTTTATAGCTGTTTCGGAACCTGAAAAGGGCATAATGGAAAACGGCAGACAAAAGGAAATAGAGCATTATGTACAGCTCATAGAAAGCAAGCAAGCAGAGATCGCAGGTTTTATCCATTCACATCCAGCATTAGATGCAGACTTTAATGCAGACAGGGAGGTACTGAACAATTCTTACGCTGAATTAAAAGCGCAGTTAAAGAATACACCGCAGGCATCGACTATTATAGATGCTATTGTGGATAACCTTGAAATGCAGAACCTGTTATTGGATAAACAAATAGAAGCCTATCAAAAAGCCAATACCGATTAACCAGGATCATGAAGTTTAGTACAGAAATTATAAGACAAAGAAATCAGCTATGGAATTATCAACCAAATTCAATAAAGCCATTTTTGTAATGGCCCTTTTCTTCCTATTCCCTATTGCCCTGATGGCGCAGGATATGGAAATGAAAAAGGAATTTTCAAAAACCAGTCCATTAGGGAGTTCCCAATGGGTGTCTATCAATAATAAGTTTGGAGATGTACAGGTGACCAACTGGGACAGGGATGAAGTCAAAACCGAGGTCACGATCATTGTCCGGGGCGGCAGAAGCAAAGCCTATATGCAAAAATTGATCGACAGCATAAATGTTGACTATAAAAAGAGCGATACGGTTTCGTTCTCGACCATCATCAGGTCGAGTGGTCAGGAAACCACCACCGATCAATCAGAATATGCGCCTGTGCCGCAGGGAAAGAAAAGGATTGAAGTACATTATAAAGTTTATCTCCCTTCAAAGAACGGCCTCAAAATAATCAACAGCATGGGAAATACGACGATTCCAGATCGTCAGGGACCAATCTATATCGTTCAGTCTTTCGGTGAACTGTCTACGGGCAACCTTCCAAAGATCAGCCACATGGAAGTGAAATTCGCCAAAATGAATACCGGGATACTGGGCAGCGGGAAAATAAAGGCCAGTTATTCGTACGTTAACATCAAAGGGCTTTCAGGTGATACAAAGGGAGAATTTGATTTTTGCAAACAGATCGACATTACGGTCGCACACAATATTAAAAACCTGGACCTTGATCTTTCTTTTTCCAAGAACATCCATCTCAACTTCCCCGATAACTTAGATGCGGCACTGAGCATTACCACCAAGAACGGCAAGATCGTCAATGGCAGTAAGATACCCTTTACACTAAAGGGTGAAGAGCAGGCAAAACCTGTGATTTCCCGGGTATACCAGGGTGTCAGCGGCTCCGGGAAGGGTGCCACGATCAATGTTTTCAGTAGTCTTGGGGATATACGGATAAACTAAGCCCACTCCACAAATTCAACTAAGGTTCCACCTAAATTTTATTACTGTATGAACACTTACACAGTAAGGGTACTTGTTATTGCCCTGAGTATGCTATTTTGTATGAATGGTTTTGCCCAAAGTATTTCAGGCCTTATAAAAGATGAAACTGGCTTGCCATTGGAAAATGTAACCATCAGATTATTGACAACCGACAGTGCGCTGGTCAAACTTGAAATCAGCAATAAAGAGGGCCGTTATACTTTTGGTCAGCTCAATCCGGGATCTTTCATCGTCAAGATCAGCTCAACGGGATATTTACCAGCCTATTCTACGGTCTTTAAATTTGAAGGCAGGGATATGACCATCCCTGAGATCATCCTTCACAAGACCGTGCAGGAACTAAAAGGTGTTACCATAACCGCCTCAAAGCCTGTTCTGGAAAGAAAGATCGACAGGTTGGTGTTCAATCTTGAAAACTCATTGGCCACCGGAGGTATGACCTTTGTAGATGCGCTTTCCATTACGCCCATGCTGAACGTATCGGAAAGGAATATTTCCATGATCGGCAAAGGAGAATTGAAAGTCATGATCAACGATCGCATCGTACCCCTTAAAGGGACAGACCTGATCGCCTATTTACGTGCGTTGAGAGCTGATGACATTGCCAAGATCGAGATCATTACCATTCCACCATCAAAATACGCTGCTGAGGGAAATAGTGGCCTTGTCAATATCGTACTCAAGAAAAATACGCAAATCGGATGGAGCGGTACTGTAAGTACCAGCTATCTCCAAAATAAGCGGACCGCACTGATGAACGGGCTAACCTTGAACTATCAGACCCAGCGGCTGAACAGTTCCCTTAAACTCAGGGAAACCAATAAAAGAGGTATCATCACAGAAAGTGAGAACCTGATCGGGAACAGCACTGAAATCCTGAACAGCTATCCGCGAAGTACCCGCTTGTTTAATATTGGCGGCAACCTGAGCATGGATTATAAAGTGGATAAAAGAAACAGTGTGGGCTTTATCTATGACCTGAACAGTACGGGCAGCAGAACAGATATGGATGCGATTTCAATTTATAAGACCGGACAGCTCATAAATTCCACGGTCTATACAACATCACAGGCAAAAAACGCCACGTTGTCAAATACCCTGAATATCTATCATGACCTGAAGCTGGACAGTTTAGGGAAAACAGTCAGTACCAGTTTAAACTACTTTTCAAACCGTCCTGAAACAAAGAGTGATCTTTTGACTACATCAAGTGATCCTTCGGAAGATAGCCATGTTAAAAATAACCGGGCCAATCATTATAATATCTGGTCTTTGCAGTCTGATATGACGCTGCCTTATAAATGGGCAAAGCTCAATCTGGGCAGTATGTTCATGAACTATCGCAATTCTGCAGATGTTGGTTTCTATAACTTTTCCAACGGAGGCTATGAAATTGATCCTTCAAAAAGCAATCTGTTTGAGTACAGGGAACAGAATGTGGCCGCATACTTTGATCTGGAGAAGAAGCTGAATAAGCAATGGTCTGCCAAACTGGGCCTACGCTATGAGTACAGTTACATTGACGGCTTTTCGCCTGCTGATCAGGTCAGAAACAGATATGCTTATGGGCAATTTTTTCCCACAGCTTATATAATGTACAAAGCGAACAGCCTGCATACATTTTCAGCATCCTATTCCAAACGCATTACCCGTCCATCATTAAACCAGGTGAACCCCTTTAAATTCTACATTACCACGAATTCCTATATTTCGGGCAACCCTGATATCCGGCCATCCTACAGCCACAATACAGAATTGTCCTATCTCTATAAAAGTGCGCTGTCAATTACCCTGTTCAGCCAGCAAACTGTAAACGGTGCGGGCAATATCGTAACGTTGAAGGACAACATCATCAGTTCTGCACCTGCTAATTATTTGAAGAATAACAGCTTTGGTATTTATGCAACACTGAACAGCAAGATTGCCAAATGGTGGGAGAATACCACATTCATTACGCTCAGTTATTCCAAGTCCAAATCTTCCGTGCCGGAGATCGTCATCAGGGATGGCTCGACTTTTAACTATGGGACAAACAACACGATGGTAATCACCAAGCGTTTAAGGTACACTTTGAATTTTTCAGGTACGCCCGCTTCCACACGCGGCAATACCTATACCTTTTCCCAGTATAATCTAAGTACGGGATTAAGAGCAACATTTCTTGAAAACAAGCTGACGGTTAATGCTTCCTACCTAAACAGTAGCAAGGATAAATCAAGGGGCTTTTACAACAATCTTACGTCAATAGCTGTGACGGATTACAATTACAGCACCTTCAACCTTACGGCCGTACTGATGATCGGGCAATCCAAAGTGAAAGGGAACAACAAAAAAGTGAATTTCTCCGGCTCGCAGCGTGCCTCGAACTAAACAACTGATAATTATAAAAATAGAAGACAATAAAAAAGGACAAAACAGAAGTAAATCTGTCTTGTCCTGTCAAGTCGGGATGGCAGGATTCGAACCTGCGGCCTCCACATCCCAAATGTGGCGCGATACCGGGCTACGCTACATCCCGAAAAGGTTTTACCTCTGCGGAGAGGGCGGGATTCGAACCCGCGGTACCGTTACCAGTACGACAGTTTAGCAAACTGTTCCTTTCGGCCTCTCAGGCACCTCTCCTTTCGATCGGCGTTACTGCGTTTCGAGGTTGCAAATATAGCAATTCATTAATGTTTGCAAAAAAAAATTACACCTTTTGTAAATAATCCACCCGCACATGATAGATGCTCATTAACATCGTCTTGAAAATCAACTTAATAGTTTCTAAATCTTTTAATGTTAAATCGCAATTATCTAATTGATTTTGCTCCAATTTATAGTCGATAATACGTTCTACCAGTAAATTTATACTCTCAGCATCTGGGTTTTTAAGACTTCTTGATGCAGCTTCTACCGAATCTGCCAACATCAGCACGCCCGTTTCTTTAGAAAAAGGAATAGGTCCAGGGTACCTGAAAATATTCTCGTCGATAAACTTTTCTGGAGAATTTTTTAGAAAAGACTGATAAAAATAATCTACTCTGGTATTACCATGATGTGTTCTGATAAAATCAATCACAGACTCGGGTAACTTATGCTTACGTGTAATCTCTATGCCTTTATGTACGTGCCTGATAATAATCTGCGCACTTTGCTCATAAGGTAATTTATCATGCGGACTTACACCTGTACTCTGATTTTCAATAAAATACTGTGGGTTTTCCATTTTACCAATATCATGGTATAAAGCACCGGCCCTAACCAATAAGGCATTTCCCCCTATCTTAAAAATAGCGGCCTCAGCTAAATTCGCTACCTGTAAGGAGTGCTGAAAAGTACCCGGAGCTTTAAAAGCCAGCTCACGCAACAGTTTATTGTTAGTATTGGTAAGTTCTACCAAGGCCACATCTGAGGTAATACCAAACACGCGCTCAAAAGCATAAATTAAAGGGTAAGCCAATAAAGAAAGTAATACACTAAATACAAAAGGCAAGAAATTAGACCATTCTATCTGGCTAAAAGAGCCTTCTCTTAATAAATGTATGCCTACAAAAGCTACAAAGTACGATACCAGTATGTAAGATGCCGAAATGAGCAATTGCTCTCGGCGTACCAAATACCTGATGCTGTAAATGGCTACCATACCTGCGGTAGTTTGGTAAAAAACAAATTCAAAACTATTGGGCACAAAAAAACCAGCAATTAAAATTACCAGCAAATGCAGGTTAAGTGCCAAACGTGTATCAAAAAGTATCCTGATAATAATAGGAACGATGGAGAAAGGAATAAGGTATAGGTTGGAAATGTTAAATTTCAACGCCCAGGTTAACACCACCAACATAGTGGTTACAACCAATAACAAAAGAGATAACTGACGATTATCTGCAAAGATATCTTTCCTGAAAAGGAAAAGGAAAATCATGAGTAAAGCAATAATAAAGCCTACCAAAAAAATCTGCCCTAAATATACCAAGCTGCCGCTACCTATGGTTTTAGTCTGTGCTTCATAATTCTCTCTGAAAGAAACCAGTTTCTGATAAGCATCATCATTAACCAGACTATCCTTTGCAATAATCATTTCGCCTTTTTCTACCATGCCTCTAGTAGTAGAAATACTATTTAATGTAGATTTTTGAACCTCTGCCGTTAAACGTTCATCAAAAAATATATTGGGTTTTAAATGACTTTCTAAAAGTTCTAATACCAGATTTTTGGCGTTAATATCCTGCGTTTTATAATTAGCTTTAAAAAAGTCGAGCGCTTTTTCTGCCGTAAACACATCTTCTACGTTTAATGTTCTAGCCACATTATTATGCATCAACGAGAAGTCATAATTCTTTCCATCTTTCTGGTGTTTTACATTGATACTGATGATGCCTTTGGTATAAACCGTTTTTAAAAGACCTTGGGCATTGTACTTTGCACGTTCCATTTCATGCTCACTCAGTCCGGCAGATTTCCACTTGATATCAAACTCATTTAAAAAAGCGTCATCTTGCACTTTAAATACATCATCTTCATATTTATATATGGGCAAAACATTATTTAATGCTGTCTTTTTATCAGCATCTACCTGTTTAGAAGTTTTTAAGATCGCAAAACTAAAAGGAGAGATCAGGTCTTTATTGAGCCATACCTTTCCTTTCTCAAATTCATACCTAAATTTAGGTTGTTTGGGCAGCACAAGTGTAATGATCACTACGCTCAATACCATCAAAATATACTTCACATTGGAAGAGTATTTTCGGTATAAGATTTTATGCGAATTCTTATTGATCTTTGCCAAGGTTAAGTGATTTAGCTCTTAATATAACTCAAAATTAATAATTTTAGCTTATAACTTCTACCATAAGCTGTTCAACCTCCACTTAAAAGCCTTAATCATAAGCCTACCTGCTGTATTTTTTACGGAATTCTACTTTAGCTTTTTGTCGGTTTAGATAAGCATCAGCTATGATTTCTGCCGAACTTTTATCGGGTGTATTTTCAAGTAGTTCTTTGAGTTTATACTGATCTACATCTGCTCTGTACAGAATTTGCAGCAATTTGTTAAAATTATCTTCTACAAGGTACTCAAAAACCTTAATTAATGCCGCTCTCAATTGCGCTTCAGAACAATTATCTTCTACTTCAAAATCATTAGAAACGAGACTGATCAATGCTTTAATATCACTCATCTGATTTCCTGGCAAAGTTCAATTAGTACGCCATTTGTATTTTTAGGATGAACAAAACAGATCAGTTTGTTGTCTGCTCCTTTTTTAGGCCGCTCATTAAGTAATGTAAAGCCTTCGCTTCTTAAACGTTCCATTTCTGCATGTATATCTTCCACATCAAAAGCAATATGATGTATGCCCTCTCCTTTCTTTTCTATAAACTTGGCAATTACCCCATCTGGTTCTGTACTGGCCAATAGTTCTATTTTATTAGGGCCGCTTAAAAAAAAGGCGGTATCTACATGTTCGCTAACTACAGTCTCTGTCTTGTAACAAGTTGTATTCAAAAGCTTTTCGTAAAGGCTTATACTTTCATCCAGATTACGTACCGCAATGCCTATATGTTCTATCTTGTTCATTAAACTAAAGGTTATTACAATGTAAAAATGCATCATTTATCTATATGTTCATAGGTATTATTTATAATAGTTGGAAAAGTTTTTTCGTATCTTTGTGTACGATTTAAAGAATTAGAGATAATGGAACTTCCAATTTACTTAGATAACAATGCCACTACCCCATTAGATCCGAGGGTATTAGAAGCTATGCTTCCCTATTTTACCAACAAATTTGGTAATGCAGCCAGCAGAAACCATGCTTTTGGATGGGTAGCAGAAGAAGCTGTAGATTATGCCCGCGAACAGGTAGCTAAATTGATTGGTTGTACAGATAAAGAGATTATTTTTACATCAGGCGCAACCGAAGCTGATAATTTAGCCATTAAAGGCGTTTTTGAAATGTACGCCGATAAAGGTAATCACATTATTACTGCAACTACCGAGCATAAAGCTGTACTTGATACCTGTAAACACCTTGAAAAATTAGGTGCTAAGATAACCTACTTAAATGTTAAAGAAGACGGGTTAATTGATTTACAGGAATTAGAAGCCGCTATGACCCCTGAAACGATCCTTGTTTCGATTATGTACGGTAATAATGAAATTGGTGTAGTTCAACCTATTAAAGAAATATCGGCCATTGCACATAAACACGGTGCGTTGTTCATGACAGATGCTACACAGGCGGTAGGAAAAATACCTGTTGATGTAAATGCAGATGGTATTGACTTAATGGCTTTCAGTGCACATAAAATGTACGGCCCTAAAGGGATTGGTGCTTTATATGTACGCAGAAAAGGACCAAGAGTTAAAGTAACCGCACAAATGGACGGTGGAGGTCATGAGCGCGGTATGCGTTCAGGAACTTTAAATGTACCTGGTATTGTTGGTTTTGGTAAAGCTTGCGAATTATGCCGTTTAGAAATGGACGAAGAAGCTAAACGTTTATCTGCATTACGCGATAAACTTGAAAACGCTTTATTAAGCCTTGAAGAAAGCTATGTAAATGGTAATAAAGAACATCGTTTACCACATGTAGCTAATATTTCTTTTAAATATGTTGAGGGCGAGGGTTTAATGATGGCGATGAAAGATTTAGCAGTATCTTCAGGTTCGGCCTGTACTTCTGCTTCTTTAGAACCTTCATACGTATTAAAATCATTAGGCCTATCTGATGATTTGGCACACTCTTCGATTCGTTTTGGCTTAGGCAGATTTACTACTGAAGAAGAAGTAGATTATGCCATAGAAAACACCAAGAACGCAGTAAACCATCTTAGAGACCTTTCTCCACTTTGGGAGATGTTCAAAGACGGTATTGACCTGAGTAAAATTGAGTGGCAGGAACACTAAGCGAATTAAGTTTTAGATTTACGAAGCGCAATTGATTTTGTAAATCACCTAAAATAAAAAGATAAAAAATCTGATTTTGGATAGGTAAGTCATCAATCTAAAATCACAAATTGTAAATATCATGGCATATTCAGAAAAAGTAATCGATCATTATACCAACCCTCGCAACGTTGGTACTTTAAATAAAGATTCAAAAAATGTGGGGACCGGTTTAGTTGGTGCTCCAGAGTGTGGCGACGTAATGCGTTTACAGATAGAGGTAGATGACAATAATGTAATTACCGATGCAAAATTTAAAACTTTTGGATGCGGTTCTGCAATTGCTTCTTCTTCATTGGCAACAGAATGGTTAAAAGGCAAATCTATTGATGAGGCTTTAACTATTGATAACATGGATATTGTTGAAGAACTGGCTTTACCTCCGGTAAAAATCCACTGCTCGGTATTGGCAGAAGATGCAATTAAATCGGCTATTAACGATTACCGTGTAAAAAATGGTTTGGAAGCATTGGAATTACCAAAATCACACCATTAATCAGATAAAAGAATTAGATTTGAAATATTTTCCATTTCTTAAATCTCATATCTTAAGTCTAAAATCTTACAAAGATGATTACTATAACCGATAAAGCAAAAGATAAGATTGCACACCTGATGCAGGATGCCGATTTAGGAGCAGACTACTTTTTACGTGTATCTGTTAAAGGCGGGGGATGTTCGGGATTATCTTATAACCTGGATTTTGATAACGAAGAGAAAACAGGCGATCAGTTTTTTGAAGATAATGGCGTTAAGGTTGCTCTAGATATGAAATCTTTTCTGTACCTGGCCGGTACTGAACTAGATTTTAGTGATGGCCTTAACGGAAAAGGGTTTAACTTTATAAATCCTAATGCAAGCCGCACTTGCGGTTGTGGAGAAAGTTTCTCTGTTTAATATATTAATAAACTATAGTATAGGCATCGTACACAAACGATGCCTTTTTCTTTTTAAAGCATCTACATTTTTACCAACAAAAAGCTCTACATTTTGTATTATTAATCACAATAGTTTATCATTGTCGATTAAACCAAACCCAGTAATTTAATATGGTAGCATTTAATGAGTTTTCTACTGTTCCGTCTTTATTACGCAATGTTGTAAAAAATATCCATAAACCCGAAGAAACCTTCTTAATCCATAAGAAAGGTGCCGAATGGGAAGAAATATCTTTTGCCCAAACATTAGCCAGAGCAGATGCTGTTTCTGCTTTCTTTTTAGAAAAAGGTATTGCCAAAGGCGACAGGTTGGGCTTAATGATAGAAAACTCTCCTGAATATGTATATTATGATCAAGGCATCCAGCAGATTGGGGTAATCAATGTTTCCATCTATCCTACCTTATCTGAGCAAGAAGTTGCTTATATCGTTAACGATTCTGGTATCAAAGCCATCCTCGTGGGCAATCCTTTTCTATACAGGAAAATATTAAAAATTGCCGATAATTGCGCCGAGCTTAAATACATTATTCCTGCTTTTGCCGATTATGGAAAAATAATTGTTCCTGATGATGTGAAAGCCGAGATCATCTCGTATCAAAATATACTAAATACTATAGTTACACCTGAACGTAGTGCTGAAATAGACCAGCGCAGAGCCGAAGTATTGCCTCATGATGTTTCATCTTTGATTTATACTTCTGGCACAACAGGAACGCCTAAAGGTGTAATGCTTACCCATTATAATTTTGTAGAGAACGTTAAAGTTTGCTTGCAGCAAATCCCTGTAATAGATGAAACCGAAACATTTCTTTCATTCTTGCCTTTATCGCACGTATTTGAGCGTACGGCTACTTATCATGTTTGTTGTGCACAGGGCTGTAAAATTGCTTTTGCGCAAAGCTTAGAGTTACTGGCCAAGAATATGGGCGAAGTAAGACCTACAGTAATGAGCTGTGTGCCACGTTTACTTGAACGTATACATGATAAGGCCATAAAATCGGGTACGGCTGCAGGAGGTGTAAAAGCCAAGATATTTAACTGGGCCTTAAAAATTGGCAACAGCTATCGTACAACTAAAGAAGCTGGAAAAACACCGGGTATTATCTTGAGTGCAGAAAAGGCTATTGCGGAGAAGCTTGTTTTTAGTAAGATTAAAGAAAAAACTGGCGGCCGCTTAAAATTTATGATATCGGGCGGTGCGGCATTGCCTAAAAATGTGGGTGAGTTTTTTGGTGATCTGGGTATTAAAATATTAGAAGGTTTTGGTTTAACAGAAACTTCTCCGGTAATGTCGGTAACCGAATACCACAGACAGGTATATGGAACGGTAGGCCGTGTAATTCCGGGCATAGAAATAGGTATACAGAACGTTGAAGATAAGAAAATGGTGACCATACAAACACACGATACTTTTAACGAGAATTTTGAATGTGAGGAGGGTGAAATCATTGTACGTGGACATTGTGTAATGAAAGGCTATTTTAATAAACCTGCCGAAACTGCCGAAGCCATTGATAAGGATAAATGGTTTCATACTGGCGATATAGGACGTTTTTACAAAGGTAACCTACAAATTACCGATAGGCTCAAGAACATGATCGTAAATGCTTATGGTAAAAACGTTTATCCTACTCCTGTAGAAAACACTTACTTAAAAAGTCCGAAAATAGACCAGCTGTTTTTGATTGGCGATAAAAAGGAATATATTACCGCAATCATTATTCCTAATAAAGAAACTCTGCAAGAAACTTTCAACTTGAAAGAAGATTTCTTCCAGAAACCTGACGATTTTATAGAAGATAAAGAGATTATTGATTGGATGGCTACCGATATCAAGAAAATATCAAATGAGCTGGCCAAGTTTGAGCGCATTAAAAACTTTAAGATTAAGCGCAATCCTTTTAGTATAGAAGAAGGTGAAATTACACCAACCTTAAAAGTTAAACGCCGTGTGGTAGAGAAAAAATATGCACAGGCTATAAATGAAATGTACCAAGAAGAAGTAGAAGCTGATTAAATCCAGACTTCTGTCTTTATAAAAAGAGTTAGCTTAAAAAAACAGGAAATACTTGAAAGCATATTTCCTGTTTTTTATTAACCTTGATTATAAAAAAATCGTTAACTCAATACACCCTAGTTAAAATCTACTTTCTGAATAACGCATGTTTTATTACCAATTGTAAATCTTAGCGATTTTAGAACAGTCCCATCCTGATCTTTAATCTCTATCTTATGTTTGCCAGACGCAATACTGGAAATGATATAATTGTTTGCGATTTGATCCGGCTTATTCAGATCATCACAATCTGAAACATGTGTAGCCCTGCCAGGTTTTACAGTAAAAACCTCTTTAAATTCATCATCAATAAAGATATTTAATTGCAATGCAGATTGTTTTACATTATTGATAGCTAAAGCGTAAGAGCCCAATCCTTCATTAATTTCGTTTTTCTCGCAGCTAAAAAATAAAAAAATGGCTAGTGCTAAAATTATAGAGCGGTTATTTTTCTTGATCATGTTAATATTTGGTAGTACAACAAAAATGGAGATTTAAAATGGAGAAAAAAATACCTAATAGTTAGTATTTTATTTCTTCACTTACAGTTTACAACTGTACCAGGTTCATTATGAATAACTGGTGAGATAAAAGGTATGCCCAAATTTGCTGAACGCAAGATAAAAATAACACCAATAAATACTGTAAACCAAGGGATAAGCTTATTGGTATTAACTTTAATATATCTTTTAAGATATACCCCTCCTAAAGAAATGGTTAACATTAAAGGCGTAGTACCTAAACCGAATAACAACATAAATGTTACTGAATGTTGTACATCTGATGTATTAATTGCTGTGGCTAAAGCCAGGTATACCATACCACAGGGGATTAATCCATTTAACATCCCGGCAAAAAATCCCCATAAAGGTAAACGGTAAACAAGCGACATGAAGCTACTTATTGGAGAAACAATCTTTAACTGCCAGCTACTGAGTTTATGGTTGTATTTTCCACTCAGTTGCAGCAACACAAAAGCAATAAGCATAATACCGATTATTAAACTCAATGTATCCTGATTAATGATCAGTTTAAGTGTATTGCCCAAAATACCTGCAAACAAACCCAGGAACATATAAGTTAACATCCTGCCCAACTGATAAGATAACAGCTGCAAAATAGCCTGCCAATGGGTTTTATTTTGCATAGGAAGCCCTAATACAATGGGCCCACACATTACAGCACAGTGTAAGCTCCCCAAAAAACCCATTAAAAAAGCAAGCGATAAATAATTCACAGTGTTATATCTTTTTTGTATAAATAAGGTTTCTCATTAGATTTCCATTCTAATGAAAGCACCCACAAACCCGGCGACATCTTGGTTTTATCTACTAAAATAATATTATGGTCTCCTACAGGAATGCCTTCTTGGTTAATGTCTTCTTTGGCTGCCGAAGGCCTTAGTATTTTTAATTTATAGCTACTGGCAGCTTCTTTTAACTGTATAATAATCTGCGTACTTGTTATCTCTATTTTAGGAACAAAATTATCGTCTAAAGTGTTCTTTTGCGCATCATATTCCTGATCATAATTGATTCCTTTTTCATAGTAATCTTTTTCTACCAAAGCATCATCATCATTAATTTTAAACATATATACAACCATACCTACTATAAAAAGCATAAATGCAATCATGCCTAAAATTATTTTTGTTCCCCAGTTCATCTTGAATTATAGTTTAATTATTATTGTGGTTGTGAAAAAAAAGTAGTCGTAGTTGTGCTTATTACCTTGTGATTAGATTTCACCTCAAAATCAACCTCTGTTTTATATTTACTTATGTTTTTAGGGTTCTTAATTAAAAAGAAGGTAAGATTAACTGTACTTTCTTTAGGTAATATATTTGTACCTCTGATAATTTGTATCTGATCATCTGTATTAGCAGACCTAAATTCAAACACAATATCCTTATTGGTCTTATTGATCAGCTCGGCATTATATAGGTTGCTTACAGAACCATCTGGTCTCATCTGGTATAAAGTACCACTGGCTCTTAAAACGGTAGTCTGTACATCTTGTCTTTTATAAATCAATGATGAAAACACTAAGATTACCACGGCAAGTACTACGGCATAACCATATGCCCTTAACCCCAGTTTAAAGGGCTTTCTGGTATTGATGTAATCCTGATTATAAAAACCGATCAGATTTTCCGGCCGGTTAATCTTTAGCATCACATCGTTACAGGCATCTATACAGGCCGTACAGTTTACACACTCTAATTGTGTTCCATTTCTAATATCTATACCTGTTGGACATACCTGCACGCACAAGCCGCAATCTACACAGTCTCCTTTTTGTTCTTCTACCCCTTTATGTATTTTTCCTCTTGGCTCCCCTCGGGTAACATCGTAAGCCACAACCAAACTTTTATTATCCAGTAAAACGCCTTGCAAACGTCCGTAAGGACAAATTACAGTACATACCACCTCTCTTACATAAGAGAAAACCATGTAAAACACGAAGGTAAAAAGCCATATAGACGCAAAACCTACCCAATGCTCGCTCACTGGCTCAGAAATGATTTTATACAAAGAATCTGAACTGATAATATATGCCAAGAAAGTATTGGCGATGAGAAATGATATGAGCAGAAAAATCAGATGCTTTATTCCTTTTTTAAAAATCTTTTCGGTATTCCAGGGTTGAGCATCCAGTTTTCTCTGCTGGTTCGCATCGCCTTCTATCCAATATTCTATTCGCCTGAACACCATTTCCATGAAAATGGTTTGCGGGCAAGCCCAGCCACACCATAAACGGCCTAATATTACCGTAAAACAAACGATAAAAAGAATGAATATAAGCATGGCCAAAGCAAAAAGATAAAAATCCTGAGGCGTAAAAATCAATCCGAAGAATACAAATTTACGTTCCAGAAAGTTGAGCAATACCAGTTGCTCGCCTTTATATTTTACAAAAGGCGAAGCAAATAAAAATAAAAGCAGAACATAACTAACCCATTTACGTTGTGTATATAATTTACCCGATGGTTTCTTAGGGTAAATAAAGTTTCTTCCTTTACCTCTGGTATTTTTCTCTTTGCCTTTCAAAACAACTAATTTTTGGTTTCTGCTGCTTCTTCCTGTTCAGGTTCATATTTTACACCTTGTGGTGCTTTGGCATTGGCTGGTTTAGTACCTTGTAATGATAAAATATAATTGGCTACAGCACTGATGTTAGCCGAGCTCATGTTTTTCTCCCAACTTACCATTCCTTTTTCAGGAATACCATACTTGATTGATTTAAAAATATCTTTGATACTTCCTCCATGTAACCAATACTCATCTGTTAAGTTAGGCCCTACCAATCCTTCACCATGTTCTCCATGGCAAGCCACACAATTGGCATCGAATATACCCTTACCTACTGTTATTTGGCTTTCATCTACCTTAACCGTATTTTCATCAACACTGGTGGCAGATTTTGCCAAGAATTTACGTTTTTCTTCATCTGCCTTAGCCATTTCTGTGGCATATTCATCATCTTGCCTTTGTCCATACCCTCCTATATGGTAATAGTATAGATAACCCGCTGCAAAAATCAGGGTTCCATAAAACAGCACATTGAACCAAGCTGGCACAGGATTATTTAATTCCTTAATACCATCGTAAGCATGGGGTATCTCAAGGTCTTTTTCCTGCTCTATAGGCTTCAGGCTTAACAGCTTATCCCAAATAGAAGGTGTTTTTTTGTGTTGTTTCTTCCACTCATCATATTCTAATTTCTGAACCTTTTCAGGTGCATGATAAGGCTTAGGATTTTTCTGTTCTTCGTAAATGAGTTTAAACGTTCTGTAAAGTATTACTGTAACCCACAATGACAGTGCAGCAAAAATTAATGCAACAATTACAAGTATTTCAGTAATACTCAGGCTACCACCTGCCGGAGCCGCTGCTGCTTCAGGGATTGCGGCACCTGTCTGTGCAAATGCCGAAAATCCAATGAATGAAAACAATATACTAAACTTAATCTTGTTCATATGGGTTAATTTGAGGTTCATCTATAGGTAAATTGCGCATGAGTTCTATGTGTTTTTTGCTCATCTTAAAAAGATAGATACCTACCAGTACAAAAAACACCATGAATATTAATAAAGAGGTAATTAAGTACAATTCGCCTCCTGCTAAATCTTTGATCTGCTTAAACATAATCTTACTGGTTTGATGGTATAGTTCCTTTATTCATTTTAATATCTGTGCCCAAGCGCTGCAGGTAAGCAATCAGGGCAACTATTTCGCGATCGCTTTTAACATTGATGTTATTCTGTTTAAGGTCTGTCACGATTTCTTCTGCCTGTTCCATTAGTTTCAGGTTGGCAATCTTGTCAAATCCTTCTTTGTAAGGTACACCTAAGGTTTGCATAGCTCTTATTTTAGCTGCCGTGCTTGCTGTATCTAACTTTTGTTCAATTAACCATGGATAAGAAGGCATGATACTACCCGGCGACATAGAAGTTGGATCCAGCATGTGGTTATAATGCCATGCATTTGAATATTTTCCACCTATACGATGCAAATCTGGTCCAGTACGTTTACTTCCCCATAAGAACGGATGGTCATAAACAAATTCTCCTGCCTTGCTGTATTCCCCATAGCGTTCTGTTTCTGAACGGAAAGGTCTTACCGTTTGCGAGTGACAGTTCACACAACCTTCTTTTATATAAAGATCACGCCCCTGTAACTCAAGCGGGGTATAAGGTTTAACGCTGCTAATAGTAGGTACATTTGATTGTATGGTAAAAGTTGGCATCATTTCTACCATTCCACCTATCAAGATTACAATGAGAGAGATTACCATAAATTTCATTGGTTTACGCTCCAACACGCGGTGCCATTTTTTATCGGCAGGATCTGTTTCTGTTACAATTTTAGGCAGCGGCATAGCTTCTGCTTCTTCATTAGCTACCAGTTTGCCTTTTAACATGGTTTTAGCTAAGTTATAAGTCATTACCAATGCGCCTACAAGATATAAACCGCCTCCAATTGAACGTAAAACATGCATTGGAATGATCTGTAATGTGGTTGACAAGAAGTTTGGATATTTAAGTAAGCCTTCCGGTAAAAATTCTTTCCACATTAAACCTTGCGTAAAGCCTGCCCAGTACATAGGTATAGCATAAAACAAAATACCTAAAGTACCTATCCAGAAATGGAATGAAGCCAATTTTTTAGAGTATAACTCTGTTTTATACATACGAGGGATTAACCAGTATAAAATACCGAAGGTTAAAAATCCGTTCCATCCTAAAGCTCCAACGTGTACGTGGGCAACTATCCAGTCGGTAAAGTGAGCAATAGCGTTAACTTGTTTTAAGGATAACATAGGTCCTTCAAAGGTTGCCATACCATAAGCGGTAAGCGCAACTACCATAAATTTCAAGGTTACATCTTCACGTACTTTATCCCATGCACCTCTCAACGTTAACAAACCATTGATCATACCACCCCAGCTTGGTGCTATCAGCATCACTGAAAAAGCAACACCCAATGATTGTGCCCATCCTGGCAAAGAAGTATATAATAGGTGGTGGGGACCTGCCCAGATATAGATAAAGATTAATGACCAGAAGTGTAAAATACTCAGTTTGTATGAGTACACAGGTCTGTTAGCCATTTTGGGAAGAAAATAGTACATTAAACCTAAATAGGGTGTAGTTAAGAAAAATGCTACTGCATTATGTCCATACCACCATTGTACCAAAGCATCCTGAACGCCCGCAAAAATGTAATAACTTTTAAATAATGAAACCGGCAGCTGAAAAGAATTTACAATATGCAATACGGCTACAGTAACAAAGGTTGCAATATAGAACCATATGGCTACATACAAATGGCGCTCTCTTCTTTTAATGATAGTACCAAACATATTGATACCAAAAACTACCCAAATAATGGCAATGGCAATATCAATAGGCCACTCAAGCTCTGCATACTCGTGTGATGAGGTAAGCCCTAAAGGCAAAGTAATCACAGCCGAAACAATGATCAGCTGCCAGCCCCAGAAATGGATTTTACTCAATACATCGCTAAACATTCTTGTTTTGAGCAGACGTTGCAAAGAGTAATAAACACCCATAAAAATGGCATTACCCACAAAAGCAAATATCACGGCATTGGTGTGCAAAGGCCTGATACGTCCAAAAGTGGTGTATTGATTACCTAAGTTCATACTGGGCTTGAACAACTGCATGGCCACCAAGAGTCCCACCGTCATTCCAATAATACCCCAGACCAAGGTAGCAAGTCCAAAATTGCGTACAATCTTGTTGTCGTAAGTAAATTTTTCTAGCTGCATAGTTTAATAGAAAATTAATTGGATTTTATATAGCAAAGTTATTTTTAGTTTGTAGCATGGCTGATGACCCTGATTACTGAGAAATATGATCTTTATCAGATTTTTCGTCAGTTACTTCATCATCAAATAAAATGCGGATACCCGGCGTATGTACATCATCATGCTGACCGTTTTTTAATGACCAGAAGAAAGCCAGTAAAAAGATAAGAGCCATTAAGATGCTGCAGCCAATTAAAAAGTATAATATACTCATATCAGATTATTTTTGCGGGCAAAATATCTTGTTGCCACGCTGGTAAAACTAATAATGGTTATGGTACTAATGGGCATTAATACAGCCGCTACTAAAGGATATAAAGTACCTTGTACGGCAAAGAATAATCCCACGCAATTATATATCAGGGCAATAGCAAAACATATTTTTATAGTCTTAAGGCCATCTTTACCCAGCTGTATAAAGTTGGGCAGATAATGGAGCGAATCTCCTTTTAAAATCGCATCGCACCCCGGTGTAAAATTGTTAATGTTATCTGTTACGGCAATACCAAAATCGCTTTGTTTAAGTGCGCCAGCATCATTTAAGCCATCACCTAACATCATTACTTTTTCGCCATGAAACTGTTTCTGTTTAATGGCGTTCAATTTCTCATGAGGGCTTTGGTTAAACAGCATCTGTATATGCTCGCCAAAAATAAGTTTCAGGTATTGCTCATCCTTATTGGTATCTCCTGAAAGTAAGGCCAGTTTAAACTTATATTGTAGTTTACTGATCAGTTGACTAAGGTTTTTACGCCATTGCTGCTCTACGCTATAGCAACCTTTGTATTCATTATTAATCACAATATGTACCCCCCCGTTTTCTCTTGAATCAATGCTAAAGGGCATCATTCTTTTGCTACCCACAAATACCTCTATGCCATCAACAATTGCTTTCAGACCTTTTCCCGGAACTTCTTCATAATGCTCGGTTTCCAGTATTTTATTAACCTTGAGTGTTTTTAACACCTGCCTGCTTAAAGGATGTGATGATTGATACAATAAAGAAGCTACAAGCGTTTCTTCATGCTCGTTTAATGTACCGCTAAAATATATATTGGCTTGCTCTGTACTGGTAAGTGTACCTGTTTTATCGAAAACAATGGTATTAAAAGTAGCCAGTTGTTCTACAGTTTCTGTATTCTTTACGTAGAAATCCTTTTTATCAAACACAGATAAAATTGCAGATAAGGTAAAAGGTGTACTTAGGGCTATTACACAAGGACAGGCAACAATAATTACCGATGTAAATGCCGACCATGCTTTTAGGGTATCATTGAAATAATACCAATATCCGGCAGAGGCAAATGCAATTACAAAAACTACAATCGTAAAAACCTTAGCCACACTATCGTTAAAATTGGTGGTTTTGCTATTGGTTTTATAATTTTCTTTGTTCCACAATCCGGTAAGGTAGCTTTGAGAAGCTGGTTTTACCACTTCTAATTCAATGGCTTCTCCCATCTGCCTGCCTCCGGCATATACAATTTCTCCCAATACTTTTTGCTGGGGCTCTGATTCTCCTGTTACAAAACCCATATCCAGCCAAGCTTCTCCTTTTAGCAGAATAGAATCTGCTGGGATCAACTCTCCATTACGGATCAACAAACGATCACCTACCTGTATTTCATTAATAGAAGTAGGTTTTTCTTTACCTTCTTTTAAAACATTAATGGCAATAGGAAAATAAGAACGATAATCTCTATCAAAAGAGATATGATGATAAGTACGTTGTTTTACCCACTTGCCCATCAGTAACAAGAAAACCAAACCAGTTAAAGTATCTGCAAAACTTGACGTATTAAATATTGCCGCTATAGCTGTACGGATAAAAAGTACCGCTATAATCAAAGCCAATGGCGTATCCAGATTAACCATACCATGTTTTAAACTGGTAATTGCCGATTTAAAATAATCTCTGGCGCAATAAAAGGTAACCGGAATACAAAAAGCGAGATTTAACCAGCCAAATAAATGCTGAAAATTCTTTTCTAATTCACTTAACCCGAAATATTCAGGAAAAGCAAAAAGCATTACATTGCCCATGCAAAATCCTGCCACGGCAATTTTAAGGATCAGGCTTTTATTTACCGAATTACTTTTTTCTTTTACAACATCTTGCAAGCTAATAAGTGGTTCATAACCTATGCCAGCAAGAATTTCTACCAGCTTACGCAAAGAAATCTGTTGGTGCTTAAAACTAATCGTAACCTCTTTTTTTAAAAAATCTATACGTGAATTAAAAATGGCCCGGTCAATCTTATAAAGATGTTCTAAAAGCCATATGCATGAACTGCAATGTATGGCAGGAATATAAAAAGTAACAATGGTATTTTCTTTATCCGTATAATCGATAAGCTGGCGAGCAATAGCGGGTTCGTCTAAATATTCAAAATGGCCTAATTCGGCAATCCTACTACCGGGATTATCATTGTATGCGTAATAATTACACATATTGTTCTCATACAGGAACTGATAAACATTACGACAGCCTATACAGCAAAATTCCTTCTCATCGTAGGTGATTTTTGAGAGGTTAAGTTCATCGCCGCAATGATAGCAGAGCGCTTGTTTCAATACACTTTGAGCTTCCATGACAAAAGTTTAAATAGCTGCACTAAATAACTGAGTTTGAGGTTGTTTTAACCACAAACGTTCATCTAAAGCCATGCAAACGTTTCGCAAAAACGTTTTACCGATAGGCGTAATCTCAATTTCGTGTTCGCCTAAATATACTAATTTATCTTTAATTAATGGCTTTAATCTGTGTTCAATATCTGAAGGTATTTTTTCGTTGAATGATGTATGGTTTCGGCACATCAGATTTAAAATATGCTGTCTAATCTCTAAGTCTTTATTTGTGAGCAAATGGCCTTTTTCTATAGCCAGCTTATTGTTATTGATTTGCAATTGGTAAGCCTCAACCGTTTTAGCATTTTGTGCAAAGGCAGTACCACAATCGCTTATAGAAGACACCCCTAATCCAATTAATATTGGTGTACGCTGTGAAGTGTATCCCATAAAATTACGGTGCATTTCTCCTGATATGCTCGAGGCGTACAAACTATCGCTGGTTAAGGCAAAGTGGTCCATTCCTATCTCTTCATACCCAGCCTCTAACAACATCATTCTTCCCTTTTTATACAAGGCAAACTTCTCATCTCCCTGTGGAATATCCTGTTCTGTAAAATGTCTCTGTCCGGGTTTTAACCAAGGCACATGCGCATAGCTATAAAATGCAATGCGATCGGGTTTAAGCTCAATCACTTCTTTAATGGTTTCTGTCAAACCTTCTATATGCTGGCCAGGCAATCCATATATAAGGTCATAGTTAACAGATTCATAACCTATAGCCCTTGCCTGTACTGTGATTTGCTTAACCTGTTCAGGGGTTTGAAAACGATTGATCATAAATTGCACACGAGGGTCAAAATCCTGGATGCCTAAGCTCAGTCTTTTAAATCCGAGATGACTTAAAGTCTGCAAATGCTCAACTGTAGTATTATCAGGATGTCCTTCAAAAGAACACTCAATAGTATTGCTCACATCTTCTCCCCTTATTCCTTTTAAAAGCCTGTTCAGGTTTTCTGCACTAAAAAAAGTAGGAGTACCCCCACCTAAATGTATTTCTTTGATTTTTGGTTGTTCTCCCAATAGATCAACATACATTTGCCATTCTTTTAGTACCGTTTCTATATAAGGTTCTTCTACTTTATGATTTTTGGTTATGCGAGTGTTACAACCGCAATAAGTGCACAAACTTTCGCAAAATGGCAAATGAATATAGAGGCTTATACCTTCGTTGTGATGGACTTCATAACTATTTCTTAGACGTTCATGCCAATCTTGCTCTGCAAATAAGTCATTCTCCCAATAAGGTACCGTAGGATAACTGGTATATCTGGGGGCAGCTACATTATATTTTTTTAAAAGTTCTATGGCTTCCATTAATGTTGATTTAGTGTCCTTGCAGCTGCTCCGCAATCATTTGGACAACAACAGGCCTTACCTACACATTTTCCTGCTGCCCAGTTATCCAAGTTTTTAACGACCTGCTCCATACGTTTAAAAGACTCAATCTCGGTTTCATGCAAGGGTACATTGGCAATTTTAAACCCGGCATAACCGGCTGCCTCCAAATCAATATGGGAAGTTGTAAAAGAAGAAGTAGCGATATATTTAAGCCCTAATTGCTTAAGCCCTATAATAATCTCTCTTGATATAGGATCTTCATTAAAAACAATCAATACTTCTTTTCCGGCTGCGAACGCCAAGGTTTCGAGGTTCAAATCATTAGCGATAATGGTAATATCATGTTTCTTGTGATTCGCTAAAATCAGGTTTTCTTTTTCTTCAGGCTTAATGTTGTAGGCAATAGCTTTCATATTTATATTTTATAAGACACAAAACTAACCTGACTTGCTTAAGTGTTGAATGAGTATGCTTAGGACAAAAAATGATATTCGTCACAAATCAACTATCTTACTGATGCGGAATTATGAAATAATATTTACAATTGACTATCATAAAAAAAGCTAATTTTAGCCATGTTATATAGAAAAGTACAAGCCAAAGACAATCGTGCATTGGCTGAAATTATACGAGGCGTTTTTACAGAACATCAGGCCCCTACACAGGGTACAGTTTATACAGATCCTACCACTGATGCTTTATATGAATTATTTCAGGTAGAAAAAGCCATTTTATGGGTTGCAGAAGATGAGGGTCATAAAATTTTAGGTTGTTGCGGAATTTTTCCTACCCCTGGATTAGATAAGGATTGTGCAGAACTGGTAAAATTTTATCTGCATAAAGACGCGAGAGGAAAAGGTGTAGGCAGAGCGTTAATGGAAAAATGTGTGGTTTCTGCAAAAGAAATTGGTTTTAAGAAACTATACCTTGAAAGTCTGCCTGAATTTGCGACTGCTGTTGGCATTTACGAAAAACAGGGGTTTAAGAAATTAAATCAACCCATGGGGCAATCTGGCCATGATGGCTGCAATATTTGGATGCTAAAAACCTTGTAAAGAAAGTTCATGAGAAAAATACTTTTTCTGATAGTGTTCATTGCTTTAAATGCAAAAGCGCAAAAAATGAACGAGGTACATGAATTAGACGCCAAACTGTTTAAAGAACAGACTGAGCAAACTAAAAATGTACAATTAATGGATGTAAGAGCACCTTACGAAATGCAGAGCGGCTATCTTAAAGGAGCAAAAAACCTTAATATAGATGATGTAGATTTTAACCAGAAACTTAAGCTATTCAATAAAGAATTACCTGTATATGTTTATTGTGTAAGTGGGCGTAGAAGTGAGAAAGCTGCGAAACAAATGCTTGAACAAGGATTTAAAGAGGTTTACACCCTAAAGGGCGGCTTTAAAAAGTGGCTGAACAGCGATTATGAAACTTCACTCGATTATATTGAAATAAAATCATTAACGCTTGCACAATACCAAAACATCTTAAAATCTGAAAAACCTGTTTTAGTCAGTTTTTTTAATGCACAGTGTAATAATTGCGAGCAATTAAACAGGGAATTGGTCCTTAAGGCTGAGCATATGCAAAAAGATTTGATTTTACTGCGGATAGATACAGAAATGAACCGGCAATTGGCCAATGAATTACAAATACAATCTGTTCCAACTGTTAGACTCTATAAAGAGCAAAGAGAATTTTGGCAGGCTAATGGCAATATCAAATTGAATAGCCTTGACAAACAGTTAAAGAAAGTTATTCGCTCAAAATAACAATCACATCTGTATTATATGAATTATTTAGCCTGTTACAACAGGCTAAATAAGTTATCTACACCCAATAATTTCTTAGACGTAAAGCCTTCGCCATATTCGGCGCCAATGCTTTTGCCAAACTCACGGGCTCTGGCAATTACCGCTTCTAAAAAAGCCGGGGTTGAGATATAGGTTTGAGGCTCGCTATTATCGGTACTGTTAAATTGCGTTTTAAAAGCCCTGATAGCGTTTAATTTCTCATTCATTTCTTTAGAGATATCAACAATCACGTCGGGTTTGATATACATATCCTGTATATATTGCAAAACCAAACGCGGGCGCCACGCTTCCTGCAATATACCATTAACATGGGTCTCAATTTTTCTCAATCCCGATAAGAACAATGCGTCATTAGCCAACTCACAAGCCCTTCCATGATCAGGGTGCCTGTCATAAAGCGCATTGGTCAATACAATTTCAGGCTGGTATTTTCTTACCATTTTTATAATTTCAAGTTGATGCTGTTCATCATTCTTAAAGAAACCATCTCTGAAATCTAGATTTTCCCTTGCATGCAATCCTAAAATTTTTGTAGCGGCCCTGCTTTCTTCATCACGGGTCTGCGCTGTGCCGCGTGTTCCTAATTCTCCTCTTGTAAAATCTATTATGCCTACTTTTTTCCCTAATGCTATATGCTTCAAAATTGTACCTGAACATCCCAATTCTGCATCATCGGGATGTACGGCCAATACTAAAATATCTAATTTCATTAACTGTTTTCGTTTAAAAGCTTCTGAATTTTCTTCTTGATTTTTGATGAATTGGGTTTGGTAAAAGGATAAAAATAATCTACCACCTCTCCTTTTTTATTGATCAGGTATTTATGAAAATTCCATCTCGGAGTAGAATTGATATTGCCATTCAACTTTTTGTCCGACAAAAATTTATAAAGTGGGTGGGCAGCATTGCCTCTTACCATGATCTTTTCAAAAATAGGAAATTTAACACCATAATTCATTTCGCAGAACTCACCTATGGCATTACCTTCCAAAGGTTCTTGTCTTCCAAAATCATTTGACGGGAAGCCCAGCACTTCAAATTCATTGGTATTAAAACTCTCTCTGAGTTCCTGCAAATCCTTTAACTGCGGCGTAAAACCACAACCTGATGCGGTGTTTACAATAAGGATCACTTTGCCTTTATAAGCCGATAAGTTAATTTCTTCACCATTGAGAAGTTTAACTTTAAACGGATAAATATTGGGTTTAATATCCATTATAATATGGTATGCTTACTGATAATATCCTGAACTTCTAATGATAGATTCTATGTCTCTATCTTCTTGTGGATTGTATGTAGCTTTTAAATTGTGCCCTACAACCCTTGCAATTAATTGATATGAAAACGCAGCGAACTTGCCTTTTGTTTGCTTAACAATGTCATATGTTGTAGTACCTACTTCCCTGTCAATTAATTTTGTCAATATCTGTCCCTGTGTAATAGTTAATTCCTTAATCTCTGTGTTAAACATTTTTTTAATCTCATCATCACAGGCTTTTACCAGCTTTCGCTGTTCTTTTTTATCAACGGTTATAGCCAGCTCACGTTCCAGTTGCTCATATCTTTTTTTGGCATATAAAGCATAAGGCATTACCTTTAATACATTATATCTTAAACGATTATAAGCAGCCTGTTCCTGCGGAGACTTCCATACCCGTGTACCGGTTATAACTACTTCCTGCAAAGCTATCCAAGGAATCATATAACCATTATCATTGGTTGCCGCCACTCTTATGGTATCGTTTTTACCCAATACAGGCCAGATAGCTTTTGGCGTTGTTTCCTGAGCAAAAGCATGTTGTGCTATAAACATGACACTTATCAGCGTAAAAAAACGATAATATTTCATATATTGTATGGCTGTACAAAGTTAAAGCTAATTTTATATATTCGTTTTAACTTCTAATCTAATATAGTCTTTTAAAAACAAAAAACTATATAATTTTACCTGCAGAACACAAATGAAAAACACGTTGGTTATAGATCTCGAAGCTGAGAAGAAAGAAATATTAAAGCGTTACAGAGCTTTGTTAAGAGCCTGTAAACCTACCTTGCAAAAAGGAGATAAAAAGGAAATCAGAAAAGCCTTTGAAATGGCGCTCGAAAGTCATAAAGACATGCGCCGCAAATCTGGTGAACCTTATATTTATCACCCCATTGCCGTTGCCCAGATTGCCGCCGAAGAGATTGGTCTGGGTACTACTTCTATTGTTTGCGCTCTTCTACATGATGTTGTTGAAGATACGGATATTACGCTTGAAGATATTGAAAGAGAATTTGGAAAGAAATGTGCTAAAATTATTGATGGCCTGACCAAAATATCAGGTGTTTTTGACACCAACAGTTCTTTACAAGCCGAAAATTTCAGAAAAATGCTATTAACCCTGGCCGATGATGTAAGGGTTATTCTCATTAAACTTGCCGACAGGCTGCATAACATGCGTACCATGGATTTTATGCCAAGGCAAAAACAGTTGAAAATAGCATCTGAAACGATTTACCTGTATGCGCCTTTAGCCCACAGATTAGGTTTGTATGCCATCAAATCTGAACTTGAAGATCTTTCCATGAAATACCTCGAGCCTGATACTTATAAATTTATTGCTACTCAGTTAAATGAGAAAAAGGCAGAGCGAAATGCTTTCATCAAGGCTTTTATAGAACCTATTAATGAGATATTGGCAGAACAGGGATTGGTAGCCAATGTTTATGGAAGGCCTAAATCTATCCATTCTATATGGAATAAGATGAAGAAGAAGAGCATTCCTTTTGAAGAGGTTTACGACCTTTTTGCCATCAGGATTATTTTAGATAGCCCTCCTGAAAGAGAAAAGGCAGATTGCTGGAAAGCCTATTCTATCGTTACCGATTTATACCGACCAAATCCAGACAGGTTACGCGACTGGGTATCATCTCCTAAAGGAAATGGTTACGAATCATTACATACCACAGTAATGGGCCCTAAAGGACAATGGGTTGAAGTACAGATCAGAACGCAAAGAATGAACGAAATTGCCGAAAAGGGTTTTGCCGCTCACTGGAAATACAAAGAATCAAGCAACGATAACGGTTTAGATCAGTGGATACAAAAAGTAAGGGAGTTATTGAGTAATCCTGAATCTAATGCTTTAGATTTCCTTGACGATTTTAAAATGAACCTTTTCTCTGATGAGATCTTCATTTTTACGCCTAAAGGAGCCCTACTTCAGTTGCCATTAGGTGCAACAGCTCTTGATTTTGCTTTTGAAATACATACCGATGTAGGTGCAAGATGTATAGGCGCAAAGGTAAACCATAAACTGGTGCCTCTATCGCATAAATTGCAAAATGGAGATCAGGTTGAAATCATTACTTCTAATAAGCAATCTCCCAAAGAAGACTGGCTTAACATTGTGGTCACTGCAAAAGCCAAATCCAAAATTAAATCTTCTTTAAAAGAAGAAAAAAGAAGGGTTGCCGAAGAAGGTAAGGAAATACTGGAACGCAAGCTCAAATCACTGAAAATAACCTACAATACCGATAACCTGAATAAACTCAGTTATTTCTTTAAACTGCCTTCTACACAAGAACTGTTTATAGAAGTTGCCAAAGGTAAGATCGAACTTAAAGATCTTAAAGAGTATGTAGCTTCTGAAAAAGAAATTGAAAACCGCGGTAACGAAAAGACAAATGATGAAGAAAAGGTTAACACACTTTTAAAGAAAGTTAAAAGCCCTGAGTCTGATGTATTGCTGATAGGTGAAGATCTTCAAAAAATAGACTATACGTTAGCCAACTGCTGCAACCCTATTCCAGGCGACGACGTTTTTGGCTTTGTAACCGTAAATGAGGGCATCAAAATCCATCGTACCAATTGTCCTAATGCAGCCCAACTGATGGCCAATTATGGTTACCGTATCATTAAAGCGAAATGGAACACCCAGCAGGAAATCACTTTCTTAACCGGTTTACGCATTGTAGGTATAGATGATGTAGGTCTGATTAATAACCTTACCAAGGTCATTTCAAATGATTTTAAGGTAAATATCCGCTCTATTACGGTTGATACCAACGATGGTATTTTTGAAGGTTCGATCAAGGTTTTTGTGAATGATAAAGAACATTTAGACCAGTTGATCAGAAACCTTTTGGAAGTTAAAGGCGTAACCAGCGTAACCCGCTTTGATACCTGATCTAACAAATGATGTTAACATTACATAAATAATTAACATTAAGCCTTAAAAGTTTAAACAATCAAACTATTTTAATAACTTTGAAAGGAGTTTAAAACTATGTCTGAACAGAATACAAGCGAGTTGGTTAGAAAGATATTTGAAGCCTATCTCGAGAATAAAAATCTAAGAAAAACCCCTGAGCGCTTTGCCATATTAGAAGAAATTTACTCACGTGATGATCATTTTGATGTAGAAACTTTATACATCCACATGAAAAACCAGAAATACAGGGTAAGCAGGGCTACGGTTTATAACACCTTAGAGTTATTGGTATCATGTGATCTGGTTACCAAACATCAGTTTGGTAAGAACATGGCGCAGTTTGAAAAATCATATGGTTACCATCAGCATGATCATGTAATCTGTATTGATTGTGGTAAAGTTGTAGAGTTTTGCGACCCACGTATCCATCAGATACAAAGCATGGTAGGTGATTTGTTAAAATTTGATATTAAACACCACTCTCTCAATTTATATGGAGTATGTTTTGACTGTAGCGCAGCGGCAGCAGTTAAAAATGCTCAGCACAAACAAGAATCAAAATAATTTTTAACACATAAAGTTCTTTTAGTTTTTAGTAATGACGCAAGTAGATGTACTACTGGGCCTGCAATGGGGCGATGAAGGTAAAGGTAAGATCGTGGATGTTTTAAGTCCACAGTATGATTTGATAGCTCGCTTTCAGGGCGGACCAAATGCTGGTCATACACTAGAGTTTGATGGTAAAAAATTTGTTCTTAACACCATTCCATCAGGCATTTTCAATGAAAAAACAATGAATCTCATTGGAAATGGTGTAGTAATAGACCCTATTATCTTAAAAAGAGAGTTAGACAATTTAAAAGCGGCCGGTCATGATCCTGTTGGCGAAGGCAAATTGGTGCTGGCCCGTAAAGCGCACTTAATTCTACCTACGCACCAATTATTAGATGCAGCCAATGAACAGAAAATGGGCGCCGGTAAAATCGGTTCTACTTTAAAAGGAATTGGCCCTACTTACATGGACAAAACCGGACGTAACGGTTTACGTGTTGGAGATACTACTTTACCTGATTTTAAAGCCCGATACGATAAATTGGTTCAGAAACACAAAGAAATCCTATCGCATTACGAGTTTGAATATGATCTGACTGAAAAAGAAGAGAAATTCTTTGAGGCCATAGAGTTTATCAAGAACATACCTCATGTAGATAGTGAGCATTTTGTAAATTCTTATTTAAAAGAAGGCAAAAAAGTACTTGCCGAAGGTGCACAGGGAACTTTATTGGATGTTGATTTTGGTTCATATCCTTTTGTAACTTCATCTAACACCACTACTGCAGGTGCTTGTACCGGTTTAGGTATCGCACCGAATAAAGTTGGTCAGGTTTACGGTATTTTTAAAGCTTATTGTACCCGTGTGGGTGGCGGTCCTTTTCCAACCGAATTATTTGACGAAACAGGAGAAACTTTACGCAGGGTAGGTCACGAATTTGGCGCCACTACAGGTAGGGCACGTCGTTGCGGATGGATAGATTTACCTGCTTTAAAATATGCCATCATGCTAAATGGTGTTACTGAACTGATCATGATGAAAGCAGACGTTTTAGATGGTTTTGATACCATTTATGCTTGTACACATTATGAGTATGAAGGCGAAACAATTGATTATATGCCTTACGATATTATTTCGGTACAACCTAAACCTGTATTTAAAGCGATTAAAGGTTGGAAAACCGATCTTACCAAAATCAATAAGGTTGAACAGATTCCAGCAGCACTTAACGATTATATCGCATTTTTAGAAAAAGAATTAGAAGTACCTGTTAAGTTCTTATCTGTTGGACCAGACAGAACACAAACATTACAGTTATCATAAATAAAAAAGCCTCGAAATTTCGAGGCTTTTTTATTTCATAAGTAGTGGTTAAAATCGTTTTCTTATTTAAGAAAAATTCTTCTTTCCAAACAACTTAACGGGAACAGGAGAACTTAGAATTAAATTGTTTTTCTTTACATTGATCCGTACTTCGTTAAGTTGCCTAACTTTATGTACAGAACTGCATTTTTGTACCCAATTGTGAGTTTTATCTCACAGCAAACTGAAATTAAGGAGCAAGTAAAAAAGTGCGCATCACTCCTAGCTTCAATCCCCGAAAGCTATGAATCTATAATGCTAAAGGCAGGTCTTCTGACTTACTCCCTGTTTGCTGCCTTCCCGTATAAATACAGTGGCGACTGAATGAAAACAGTTAATGGAGCTTACAGCTGCGGGACAGTTACGGATTTGCACCGTATTCCCTTTTAATCCCGTATATTACTAACGGAAACCAAAAGCTTTTCAAAGGTAGTTATTCTACATTGAAATAAGAAACATTAAAATAGGCTTGTACCATATTTATTTTAAACAACAAAGCCCCAGATTGCTCCGGGGCATTTGCCACACACCTAAACTAATTAGTTTTTATCAAAGTGATAATGATAGCTCATTTGCTTTTCTGCCTGGTCAATAATAGTAATATTCAAATGGTAATGACCAGAAGGTGCCGAACTGATGTCTATATTCTTATTTAGCATGAACGATACAAAACCCTTAATATCCACATCATTATAAACAAGTTCTCTTGTCCATGCACTTGATTGCAGCTCTACTTCTAACCGTTCAATTTTATTAGGGGCATTGATTTCTCCTGATATATTAAGATTTGTTGAACTGGTTTTTAAGACTATATTATTTATGACCGGTAAGTTAAGGTCTTTTATAACCTTAAAATTTACCTTTGCCTCAGAACGTTTTCCCCGTTCATCTGTAACAATGATCAATAAATTATAATCTCCTGTTTTGGCATCATTTGGCACATTAATATGCTCATGGAAATCAGCTTTTTTTAAGCCTTCGTAACTTTTGGTATAGGTACTCAGAAAGCTCCAGCCAAAACCTGATTCGGCAAGAGTAATCTGTAACTTTATGGATTTTATTTTCTCTTGTGCATTGATTTGCGCATCAATATGTAAATCCTGACCTGTATAAGCAGTTTTATTGTTATTCACTCTTATTTCCCTGATATTTATAACAGGTTCTGCTTCTGTAGATACCACTTCTTTTTTACAGGAAAAAACAAGAAGGGAAGTTATGAACATACAGACAAATTTTATACTACGCATTTTCATTATTTTATTGCTGATCATATTTTCCGAAATAATAAAGTCCACTGTACCTAAAAACCGTTAGTTTTTTATTGGTTACAAAGCCTAATTCAGTTGTACTGCCATTTACATATTTAAATGCGCACCCATTAATGAGTGTATAACTGTTAAGCGTATTATCAATTGTGGCTGCCTCTGTACCCGACCCATAAGTTGTACTGGTTTTATTAAAATTGTAAATTAAACCTTGACGATTAGTTACAGGTCCCATTTTAAATTCTTCTCCTTTAAATGTTTTACCTGATAACTGATTGCTTTCAGTAACAGGAATTAAATCTCCGGTAGCAGCATATTCCGTAGTAAGTGCCTTATAATACGCAGATGTGATTTTCTTGTCTTTATCTAAAGAAAATTTTACCAGACGATAGTTATTAGGGTCTTTTACTTCAAAAACAAGCTCATTATCCGTTAAGATATAATCGCCAGTTAAATTGTTGCCGGAGCTGATAAATACAGCTTTATTATTTTCAAGAAAATTGATAAAAAAAACGCTCGTATAACTTTTAGAAGCTGGTGTCAACGTTCCTCCTACAAAAAACTCCGTAATTACAAAAGGCTTTTCAGTTTTGTTTTCATCGTTATGGTCTTTTTTACATCCTGTACTCATAAGAATGCTGATTAACACAGTAAATAATATTTTAATTGATTTCATGATTTTAAGATTTTTTATAATTGTGATTTTTTATACTTAGTTTTTTAATGGCTTACTATTTCGCCTTACCAATAAAGTCCATTTCTTCCAGACCAATATTGGTAGAAGCCTTTATTTCTTTCATGCATGATTAGAAATAAACGGTTAACTGATTTTCAATGCTTAAAACATTGGAAATTCAGACATTATCAGAAAAACGGAAAATAATTACAGAGGTACCCGAATGTTTTTCAGGTTCATAAAAATTGGTTACAAGACCTGTTTCAGATTATACTGAAAGGTCATAAAAAATTTAACCGATTAAATAAGGAGGTCCTTTATTAGAAAAATTCTGTAAGGTAAACTTATAAATCCTTGTATAAACAAAGGTATTTAAAACAGCACATACATCAGTAGGAACATCCAGTACAGGCGGGTACGCCATCAGTATCTGTTTGCCTTTTATTTCAGCTATATAATCACAGACCAAACATTTTTCGGCTGCATTGGAAATAGATTTTTCTGTACTGATTTTTGTATTATAAAGATTACTCTTATGGTGTGAGTGCAAGGTTTGCACCAGAGGAATTGCAAGAAACAACAGCATTAATAAAAAAGCACCAATTTTTTTAGCTCCTTCATTATGATATGTTTTCTTTCTTTGCATGTTTGCCGCAAGATTGAAATTTTTATTTACAAAATAAAATATTTTTTTTTATTCCAATTCTGAGCAGCATTTGTAAATCTAAATAAAAAGCGCTTAAAACATTATTTTATAAGCTTTAAGCGCCTTGTAAATATGAAGTATAAAATTAATGTGGCAATTTATCTCTGAGCCAGCCATATACCCATGTACCGGCAATAGCACTTAACAAGGATGCCATAATTACCGTAGCGCCTGTTCCTATTTGTGCAAATAAAGGTCCAGGACAAGCTCCAGTTAAAGCCCAGCCAAAGCCAAACAACAATCCTCCGTAGATTTGCCCTTTATTAAACTTTTTGGGCGACAAAACAATCTGCTCTCCATAAATAGTTTTTATCTTGAATTTCTTGATTAAAAACACAGATACCATACCCACCAGTACTGCGCTCCCAATAATCCCGTACATATGAAAAGACTGTAATCTGAACATTTCCTGTATGCGAAACCAGCTGATTACTTCTGCCTTTACGAACACAATTCCAAACAACAAGCCTACTATTAAGTATTTGATATTGTGATACCATCGATGTTGCAATTTGCTTTCGTTAATGCAAATGGCATCTAAAGAGCGTACTTCAAAATCGGTATTTGTTTCTATGTTTTGCATGGCGTACAGCTAGAGTGAAAGAATAAGAGGTAAAAATAAATTAGCCATAATAAAGCCACCTATCATAAAACATATTGTAGCAATAAGAGAAGGCCATTGTAAATTAGATAAACCCATGATGGCATGGCCGCTGGTGCAACCTCCGGCATAACGTGTACCAAAGCCTACCAAAAAACCTCCTACTACCATCAGTATAAAGCCTTTAAGGGTAAAAAGGCTTTGCCAGTTCATCAAATCTTGTGGCACCAGATGGTTATAATTGGTAATGCCATAGGTTGCCAGCTCATTTACCAATTTAGGGCTAACCTTAACTGGTTCGGGATTAAATAAGTAATGGGCTGCTATAAGCCCGCCTAAAAGTATACCTGCCACAAAAAACAAGTTCCATACTTCTTTTTTCCAGTCGTATTTAAAAAAAGGAATATCTGAAGGGATACACGATGCACATATATGTCTTAATGATGAGCTTATACCAAACGATTTATTTCCGATAATCAATAAAGCCGGAACCGTAAGTCCTATTAGGGGCCCCGATACGTACCAAGGCCAAGGTTGTCTTAGAAAATCTGACATCTGATCTATTTTTTGATTTAACAAATTAAATTCTGCGTTTAGCTCCAGGAAAAGTACAGTTTCCTGTTGCACAGGTATTGATATTTAAAATTGCCGTAAGCGTAAACACGCCACCTAACACCAAAATCATCCATTCATGGGTTAATGCTCCGTTTAAGGTAATGATGATACCCATAACAAGGCGTACAAATCTTATAATATTCCAATTAGCCAGGTAATTTTTCATGTACTTTAATTTAACTTCTGTGTACAAAATTGCAATACTTTTAAATCAAACACGGTTACTTTAGTTACACAAGAGAAAAATTTTAACTAGTTTAGGTTTTTCGCTTAAACAAAATATTTGCTTTGGATACTAAAAGAAAAGGTATCTAAAACCACAGGGTAAAAAAATCAATATGGAAATAAAGTTCTAATTATCATGTTATTCCGAACTCGTTTAGAACTCTTAAATCAGTCTATCAATGTTATTTTATTCCTGCTCAAAAGAACCGTTCCGTTTTCTTCTAATTGTTTCAGCAAGCGCGAAACCACCACCCTTACAGTTGCCAGTTCATTAGCTAATTGCTCATGAGTAATGTGGATGCTTTTTGAACCTGTTATTTCAGCTTTTTTCTTCAATAGGTCCAACATTCTTTCGTCAACCTTTTTAAAAGCAATTGCATTAACAATTTCTAAGAGCTCTTCGAATCGTTTATGGTACAATCTGAAAATATAATCTAACCATTGCGGATATTCTTTAATAAATAAAGATACTTGATCCAAAGGCAGAAACAAGATCTCTGCATCTTCTTCCACTTCTGCCTTCACTTTACTTTTCTCGTTATGCAAGCCCCCTAAAAAAGACATGATACAGCTTTCTCCCGCCTTGATGTAATAAAGTAAGATTTCTCGCCCGTTTTCGTCGGTACGAATTACTTTTAGCATACCTGCAGCTACAATAGGTATCGATCTAATTGCTGCACATTCATTCAAAATAACATCTCCAGTCTTATATTTTTTCAGGATGCTGTTTTGATATAATTTATCAACCAGCTCGGGCGATGATTGAAATTCGGTGATTTCAGTAAGGTTTTCCATTATTTAAGATTTTACCAAATGCGAAAGAAAGCTAGCTAATAAGTATGTAAATAAAAAAGCCTTGCATTTTTGCAAGGCTTTTGGGAAGTGGTGCCTCCAGGGATCGAACCAGGGACACAAGGATTTTCAGTCCTTTGCTCTACCAACTGAGCTAAGGCACCTCCCGTTGGGGAATGCAAATGTAGATACTTTTTTTGAAAGACAAAATTATTTGCACTTATTTTTTCATAAAAAACCACCAACATAAGCTTTAAAGCTATAAATCAGGTAATTAATTTTTATATCATTTTTAAAAACAGTTTATAAACCTTCTAAATTCAAAAATTATGCTTGCATAATAATATAACTTTTCAGTAAAAAGTTTAACTTAGCTACCCTATTACACGATTTAACCCTATGGCTGCACAGATTATTTTTACCCTTATTGCTATTGCAGGTATTGTCCTGTTTAGTCTTAATGCAAAGAAAGTAATTAGAAACATTAAGTTAGGAAAACCGCTTAATCGTTCAGATCAACCGCAAAAACGTTTGGCCACTATGCTAAAGATTGCTTTTGGGCAAACCAAAATGGCAGCTCGACCGGTACCTTTCGTTCTTCACTTATTGGTGTATGTGGGTTTCGTGATTATCAATATTGAAGTGTTAGAAATCTTTATAGATGGCATATTTGGCACACATCGTGTATTTGCGGGTCTGGGCGGCTTCTATAATTTCTTGATTGCCGCTTTTGAACTGCTGGCTTTAGGTGTTTGGTTAGCCTGTGCCATCTTCTTGATCAGAAGAAACATCTTAAAATTAAAACGCTTTAAGGGCGCAGAAATGAAAGCTTGGCCTAAATCTGATGCCAATTACATTCTCATTACCGAGATTTTATTGATGACAGCCTTTTTAACCATGAATGCTGCCGATGCCAAATTACAGGCTTTACAGGTTGGACATTATATACAAGCAGGAGCTTTCCCAGTAAGCATGCATCTGCAAAGTTTATTACCAGATAATATTTCAGCCTTAATCGCTATTGAACGTTTCTGCTGGTGGTTCCATATTATAGGTATTTTTGCTTTCCTGAACTACCTGCCATACAGTAAGCATTTTCATATCATCTTCGCCTTTCCTAATACCTATTTTTCAAATCTGGAACCTAAAGGCGAATTTACCAATATGGCAAGCGTAACCAATGAGGTTAAAGCTATGTTAGACCCATCTTATATCCCTGCCGATGTTACTCCGGGTAAATTTGGTGCTAAAGATGTGCAGGATCTGAACTGGGTAAACCTCATGAATGCTTATACCTGCACTGAGTGTGGGAGATGTACATCAAGCTGTCCGGCAAATATTACAGGCAAGTTATTATCTCCACGTAAGATTATGATGGATACCCGAGACAGATTAGAAGAAGTAGGCAAAAACATAGATAAACATGGTAAGGATTATAATGATGGAAAATCTTTATTGGATCATTACATTACCCGAGAAGAAATATGGGCATGCACCAGTTGTAATGCCTGTACCGAAGCCTGCCCTGTAAATATAGACCCTTTGGCTATTATTGTTGAATTACGCCGTTATGCCGTTATGGAAGAATCTATAGCTCCTGCCAGTATCAATGCCATGTTTGGCAATGTAGAGAATAATGGAGCACCATGGAAATATTCTCCGGCCGACAGGTTCAACTGGGCAGAAAATAATTAAAAATTAATACAAATAAGAGCAGGAATAAAATCCTAATGCTAAAATAAATACTGAATATGGAGTTTAAAGTACCTACAATGGCCGAAATGATGGCCAGCGGCGAAGAACCTGAGATTTTATTTTGGGTGGGCTGCGCCGGAAGTTATGATGAACGGGCGCAACGTATTACACGCGATATCTGTAAAATCTTACACCATGTAGGCATTAAATATGCTGTTTTAGGCACAGAAGAGAGCTGCACTGGAGATCCGGCCAAACGTGCAGGTAACGAATTTTTGTTTCAGATGCAGGCCATGACCAATATTGAGGTTTTAAATGCTTATAATATAAAAAAAATAGTAACTGGTTGTCCGCATTGTTTTAACACCATCAAAAATGAATACCCTGGCTTAGGCGGTAATTATGAAGTGATACACCACAGCCAGCTCATACAGGAACTAATTAATCAGGGCAAATTACGTGCAGAAGGAGGCGAAAGTTTTAAAGGTAAAAAAATTACTTTTCATGACCCTTGTTATTTAGGTCGTGCCAATGAAGTATATGAAGCACCACGTAAAGCGCTTGAAGTGTTAGATGCCCAATTGGTAGAAATGAAACGTTGCAAAGCCAATGGTCTTTGTTGTGGTGCAGGTGGCGCTCAAATGTTTAAAGAGCCCGAAAAAGGCAATAAAGACGTTAATATAGAGCGTATTGAAGAAGCTTTGGCTATGGAACCACAGGTTATCGCGGCAGGTTGTCCGTTTTGCATGACCATGCTAAGCGATGGAGTTAAACTTAAAGAAAAAGAACAGGAAGTAAAGGTATTGGATATTGCCGAAATTACTGCCCGCGCAAACGGTCTGTAAAGTATAGCCATTTTATGCCCCCTTTAATCTCATCAATCAGATTAAAAGGGGCTTTTTATTTATTCTTTTTTGGCCGAAGCCAGAAGTTCTCGGTTCCAATTCCTGAAATGTTCTGCTAAAGTATTCAGCTCCTCCACATCAATATCTTTTAAAGGAATGGCCATATAAGTTCCCATTGTATCTATTGCCCCCGCCTTGTCATTACGGGTCTGCACAATCACATCATCATTATTTGTACGCAAACATAAAATACCTCTTTGTCCGCTCCCATAAAAATCAACATCCTTAAAACGACTTAAGTTCATGGCAAAATATTCTTCTTTACCATTGGTATAAACCTTTCTGTAACGGCAAAAGCCATTGTTAGTAATATTGATTTCATAACGTTTTAGAGGCACATTCTGTCCTTCAGTATCATAATGCCTGTTGAGTACATTTTGTATATAGGTACGACTGTCTTCTCTATGTATAAAACCCGAAGACAGCACAAAAAACATGGTAATACAGCTTAAAACCGTTATTTTTAAATTAAATGTAAACTTTTTCATGAGCGCGGCATTTTACCCAACCTAAATTAAATATTTTAATAAATTTGAAGTATGACTTTTTCTCCACAATCTAAAATTTGGGTATACCAAAGCAATCGCAAGTTCACAGAAACTGAACAATCCGAGATTCAGCAAAAGCTGGATGAGTTTACAGGGCAATGGAAAGCACATGGTCATCAGCTTAAAGCTAAAGCCGAAATCAGATATGGTTTCTTCATTATTTTAGTAGTAGACCAAGATCAGGCTTCTGCAACAGGTTGTTCCGTTGATGCTTCAGTGCGTGTGATCAAAGAAATTGAAGATCAATATCATGTAGATCTGTTTAATCGCTTTAATATGGCTTACAAGATTAATGAAGAAGTACATGTGGTACCTAAAGAAGATTTTGAAACACTTATCTCTATCAAAAAGATTAATTTGGATACAATTGTTTTCAACAATTTAGTACAAGATCTGGAGGAATTCAATACCAAATGGGAAGTTCCCTTACATCAAAGCTGGCATAAAAATATATTTGCAGAGTTTTTAAACAGTTAAGTTCTGAGTTGTGGTAACTCTAAGCTTCAAACCCTCACAAACAACTGTTACTTTTTTTTGTTATGTTTAACTAAAAGGGCCTATGTCTAAATGGTTACGCATTATTTTAAAGGTATTACTGGGTTTATGTATTGTATTGGCAGTAATCTGGTTTGGTGCCGCTTATTACATTAAAAAAAACAATCAGAAAATTCTCACACAAATTCTTACCCAGGTTAACCAAAAAGTTAGCGGACAGGTTAAAATTGGCGGCATGGCTCCAAACCTGCTTAAAGGATTTCCCAATGTTTCGGTATCTTTAAACCAGGTTCTTATTCGCGACAGTCTATGGAAAGACCATCATCATGATCTTGTAAATGCAAAGAAAATTGAAGTTTCATTAAATATTTTTTCTCTCATTGCCGGCACTGTTAATATTCGCAAAGCAGATTTAAACAATGCTGATATCTACATTTATACCGACAGTACGGGTTATAGTAATACCAGTGCTTTTAAAGGCAAAGAAAATAAAATTGAAAACACAGCAACGAATAATAACAAGGACAACCTAAAAATAGGTCGGATAGATTTTAAAGATGTTAACCTCACCATTGATAACCGTAAACGCTTTAAGCTTTTTAATTTTAAAATTGACGCCCTTAATGGTAAAATCAAATATGGTTTAACCGGCTGGGATGGCAATATCAAAGTAAAGACCTATATAAACAGTTTTGCTTTTAACACAAATAAAGGAAGTTTTTTAAAAGATAAACAGATTGAGGGAACTATCATTGCCCATTTTAATGATAACAGTAAGCAAATTACAATAGACCAAAACAAACTTAAAATAGGAAATGATATTTTCTATATTGGTGCTCAGATACAAACCGCAAAAGGAAAATCAGGTTTTAAAATAGATATCAAAACAGATAACATTTTATATAGAAATGTTTCGTTATTGCTGGCCCCAAACATTTCATCTAAGCTGCTCAAATTTGGCATAGAAAAGCCCGTAAATATAACCGGAAGTATTATAGATGATGGTTCTAACAACCCCGACCCTTTAGTTCATGTTAAGATGGAGGTTAAAGATAACAAGGTCACTATTCCATCAGGTGAGTTAAATGCTTGTAATTTCACAGGCACTTTTACCAATAAAGACACTTTAAATAAAGAAATAGGTGATGAAAATTCCATTATCAGATTTTACAATCTTAAAGCCGATTATTATAATGCCCCGATCAGGGTAGATACTTTTACGGTTACCAATTTTTCGAGGCCCATTGCCACAGGTCTGGTTAAATCTTCCTTTCCTTTAACTAATTTAAACAGCTCATTAGGTGAAGAAACATTTCTGTTTAAGAATGGTACTGCAGATATCAAACTATTTTGTAAGGCCGATATTGATCATTTCTTATTTACCAAACCTGTAATATGGGGAGATGTAAACATCAGCAATGCCGATATTACGTACCTGCCACGACAAATGCGATTGGTTAACAGTAATCTTGTTTTAAAATTTAACCAGAAAGATCTGAACATTAAAAGCAGCAAAATACAATTGGGCAAAAGCATGGTTGCTATAGATTGCAACATCAGTAATTTTTTAAATTTCTATTATACGGATCCCAATAAAATACAGGCTACGCTCAAGATGACAAGTCCGCAGCTATATATATCTGAATTTATTCCTTTTCTGGGCCCCAGAAAAGGAGCCGTAAAAAAGAAAAGCGCTAAAGAAAACACTATAAAACAGGTATCAGATCAGTTAGATGCCGTTTTAGAAGCTGCTAAAATCAATATACAGTTAAAAGTAAACCGTGCCATATACAACAAGTTTACGGCTAATAATCTTACTGCAGATATTGCTTTATTAGGTAATGGGGTTTATTTTAACAAAATCAATGTAAGTCATGCGGGAGGCAATCTTTCGCTCAAAGGTAAGCTCACGCAATCGGGTGCTATAAACCGTTATCAGTTCAATAGTAATATCAACAATGTTAATGTTAAGGAATTCTTTTATGCTTTTGATAACTTTGGACAGAGCTCGGTTACCAGTAAAAATCTGAAAGGTTTCTTATCTGCCAATGTAAACGCGAGCGGTAACATTACCGATAAAGGAGCTATCGTATCGCGGTCTATGTTTGGCACGGTAAAATTTACCTTGAATAAAGCAGCTTTGGTAGGTTTTGAGCCTTTAGAAAAAATCGGAAAATTCATTTTCAGAAGCAGAAACTTAGCTAATGTACAATTAGAAAAACTAAACGGCTTGCTCACTTTAAATGGCGACAAAGTTAATATCAGCCCAATACAGGTTAATTCTACCGCACTCAATTTTAATGTAAAAGGTATTTATGGATTTAACAACGGTACCAATATCGCCTTGGATATTCCTTTACGTGATCCGAAAAAAAGCGCAGGCATTGCAGATGAAGAAGAAAGGCAATTGGCCCGTATGAAAGGTATAGTGCTGCATCTTAAAGCTGTAGATGAAGATGGCAAGTTAAAAATCAAATGGAACAAAGACCATGATTAGATGCTGAACTAAATTCAGCATAACGAATATAAGATTCATATAATTTAGCGTCATCCTGAACTCGTTTCAGGATCTATTGAGACACTCAACTGAACGGCATAGCCCTCTTGAATACCATCAAAAACATAAATGTTTAATGAAAAATTCAGCATAACGAATATGAGCTCCAATTATAAATTTTAGCGTCATCCTGAACTCGTTTCAGGATCTATTTTATAAGTCGCTGACAAAAGCCGCATGACGAGTAATTACTTCTTTAATTTTTCAGGAGCAATTGCATTGATCAAAGAGCGGGCAATGATACGGTTAGGATCAATTAAAGGCAAAGCTTTATAATGATTTTGTGTTAACGCTAAAGGCAATTCTGTACATCCCAGAACAAAATGCGTTGCTCCCTGTTTAATAAATTCGTCCATAGCTAAAGTAAGTTCTTCTACCGCTTTATTTTTCACAGGAGATGAAAATGTCTTTATACCATATAATTTGCTATAAATGGTTTCATGTACGCGTTCCTGCCAAACATCAGAAAGCTCTATAACTTCCAAACCCTGTTCTTCAAGATTGTTTTTATACAAACCCGTATTCCGGGTACCTGTTGTTGATAGTACGGCTACTTTAGCCAAAGGAGAGGTTTCTTTGATATGTTTTGCCGTTTCTTTTACCAGATGCAATAATTCGATGGTTGTATCACTTTTTTCAAGTTCACTTTCTATTACTGAGAAAATTGGTTGAGCATGTGCAGTATTACAAGGTATAGCCGCAACTTTAGCACCATTAGCTGCTAAACTTCTTATAATATCTGCCAATGCAAAACCAGGATTTGTGTTTACTTTACCTACTATATATTCAGTTCGGTCAACTATTTTATGCGGGTATGACATCAGCAAAACCGGTAAATGATCCTGATCTGTTTCTACCTCTGTTTCTTCTATTATTTTTTTAAATACATCTAAACCTGCTAAGGGCCCTACTCCCCCCACTATACCTATCATATTCTTGCTGTTATTAATGCACCCTAAAGATAGATTTATTTTTCAATTGCCAATGGCAATTTATTCTGATTTAAGGAATTGTACTTCTTTAAGATGTTTAATGTTTCTTTAATTGGCAATGCTTTAACCATACGGCCACCTTTTCCTTTCATATCTTCTGCCATAAACAAAGAGTTTAACAAAGCTTCTTCTGTGGCTTCCCAAACAGCCATAAATAAAGGTGTCATATCGTCATTGTTCAGATCGTCTATAGTTCTTACCATTGATGAAGCATTATAAGGAATACGATTTTTTTGATAAGTTGAAAATGCAATCGCATAATCTCCGCTTCCATTAGATGAAAAAGCACCTACATTGCCAAAAGCAATATAAGAGCGTTTAGCTAAACGTTCTAAATTACGATCTGAAAGCGGTGCATCGGTAGCGATAATGATCATACAGGAACCATCCGCTTTATAGATCTTGGTTTTATCCATCATATAAAAGTTGTTCAACTCCCTGCCTACTGGTGCTCCGTTAATAGACAAAACACCACCAAAATTAGATTGAACCAGTACACCAACAGTATACCCACCTTTTGAAACAGGGAGTACTCTTGAAGCCGTACCTATGCCACCTTTAAATCCTAAAGCTTCTGTTCCGGTTCCGGCACCTACATTTCCTTCTTTTACGGCACCAGATTTAGCTGATTTCAAAGCTTCAATTACATCTTCGGCTTTTACATGCCTGCCTCTTATATCATTTAGCCCACCATCATTGGTTTCGCCCACCATGGCATTTACCGATTTCACATTTTCATTTCCTGGCAAAGCAAGCACATAATCCAGCACCGCATTGGCCACAAGAGGTGCATTCAAGGTATTTGTAAGTACAATAGGCGTTTCAATATTTCCTAATTCTTTGATCTGCGATAAACCCATTGATTTACCAAAACCATTGCCTACATAAACAGCCGCAGGTACCTTATCCTGAAAAACATTACCCTGATGCGGAATTATAGCCGTAACCCCAGTTCGTACAGAATCACCTTTTATAACTGTTTTTTGTCCTACCGTTACACCGGCAACATCAGTTATTGCATTGTTAATTCCTGTTTTAAGAATTCCTGTATATATGCCAAAGTCTCTTGCACGTCCTCTTTTTTCCTGTGCATTAGCCGTTATGGCAGATCCTAAGGCTGCAGTTATACATACGATATTCAGGAAATTTAGTTTCATTTTAATTCAGCTTAAATGTTAGGTTATTTAGCCAAATCTATGAAACTATTTGAGATTATAAGCCTAATGCTTCTTTTAGTTTTGCATATCCTGTTTTGCTTACCGGCAGCCATATACCCGATTTTAAAAGCACAATGTAACTGTCTTTCTCTTTTAACTCTATTTTTGTTACCTGGGCAAGATTAACAATATAAGACCTGTGTATGCGGATAAACTGGTTGGTGCTGAGCGTTTTTTCAAAAAAGCTCATGGTCTTGTTCTTTTGGAAATTTCCTTCTGTGGTATTAATTTTTACATAATCATCATCTGCCTCAAAGTAATTGATCTGTTCTACCGGTATGATCTTAATTACTCCGGCGCTCTTTACTACTACCCTGTTTTGTTGCGCAGGCGATAAAGCTACGTTCCCGATCAGTTCTTCGGTAGCTTTGTCAGATGATTTGGAGGCTAATTTTGAACTTAACTTTTGTAGGGCCTGATCAAACCTCTGTTGCTCAATAGGTTTCAATAGATAATCTATGGCATTAACTTCAAACGCTTTAATGGCATATTCATCAAATGCAGTGGTAAATATAATTGCAGGGTGCTCATCAACCAATTCCAGCATTTCAAAACCATTAATCTTTGGCATCTGAACATCTAAAAAAATCAAATCCGGTTTATGTTGGGCAATTGCTTTTAGCCCCTCAAAACCATCACAGCATTCGGCCACAACTTCTATTTCTGCATATGATTGCAAATAATGTTTGATTATATCTCTTGCCAACGCTTCATCATCAATTAATAGGGTTCTGATCATAAGACTGTGGTATTTTTAGCTGGGTAATGAACAAATTATCATTTAAAGTTTGTGTTTGCAGTAAATTACTATCGGCAAACAGCAAATATAATCTTCTTTTGATTGCTGATAATCCAAAACCTGTGCCTTCTGCCAGTTGCATTTCGGGATCAAAAGGATTTGACACAATAATATTAAGATTATGGCTTTCTACAAATACTTTTATAGCAATGGTTACTGCCGCCGAAGTGTTATATAAACCAAACTTAATGGCATTTTCTACAATGGGTTGTAATAATGTTCCGGGCAGTCTAAGATCTGCAGTATCTTCTTCTACCTGTATATCTATGTTTAAACGATGACTAAACCGTACTTTCTCTATATCAAGGTAAAGCCCTATATAATCCATTTCGTCGCTTACACTAACCCAAACCTCATCGTCACGTTTTAAAGTACCTCTTAAAAAGGCAGCCAGCTTGGTAATCATAGTACCGGCTTCTTTAGGATTTACAATGGTTAAGGCATATACCGAGTTTAAGCTGTTAAATAAAAAATGGGGCTGCAACTGATGTCTCAGTTTATTTAATTCAGCTTCTTTTGCTAGATTTTGGGTAGCCAGTAAACGCTGTTGCGCTTCGTTCTGTTCTTCTAATCTGTACCACAATATATTAGCCAATGCACACCATAACAGCATTACAAAAGCCAGCATACCTCTAAAAATAAGCGTGAGGTTAATAAAGCTGATATAATATGGATGTTTAGCAAAAATATAAACCAGTGCATACTTAGATAAAAAAGCAATGATTGAAGCTAAAGCTCCTGTAAGCAATACCACAAACAATAATTTTTCGTCTTTAGCCTGATAATAAGCTAATATATTGCTGACTACCACGCAGGCTAAAGCAAAAAGCAGATTGCTAACTGCGCTGTCTGCAATGGCAATGGTCCAGTCAAAACCATAAACCAGATGTATCACAAAAGCACAGGCCGCAGTCCATCCTGCCAAAAAAAGATTGGCAACTACTCTTACATTTTTTATGGATAGTGGGGTAACTGTCACAACCGGCTTTTTAGAAGTTTTTAATTTCTATCCCACCAAACATTGCTACACCTCTTAAAATTAATATCTTTTTCTGTTCAGGATTTAAAGGAACGATTGCTCTCTTATCATCCATACCACCTAATATGGCCGTAACTTCCGATTTAACTTCCCATCCCTGAGGTACAATGAGCTTAGCTCCACCAAAAATTGCGGTTACATCAATAACAATCTCACCTTCAAAGTCAGCTTGGGTAATGTTCACATCACAGCCTCCAAATATGGCTATAACCTGTCCACCTTTAAAATTTTTGCTATACACCGTTTGTTGGCTACCGCCAAAAATATTTACCGAATCGAGATAGTCACTTGAATTTCCGGTATTTTTAGCCCTTTCGTCACTTTCAGTAAAGGTCTCGCCTTCGTTGTAGGGAAAAGAACGGTCAAAGCGATTTCTCATTCTATCGCGTCTTCTCTCCCACCTGTTTACACCCGTGCGTTTAGGTTTAACGATGAGAAATATCCCTATAACTAATAATAAGATCGGTAAACCAAGTTCGCTAATATTAAAACTATGTAGAGCCTCTTCTAAGGTAAAATAACTACCTATAGCAATCAGTATAAACCAGCCCAAGCCTTCAAAGTTACGCTTGAAACCAATAAACAAACCTAAGCCTATTAAAAAGGTACTCCAGCTAAAAAGCCAGTCGGGTAAATTCAATCCTAAATTTTTAAGTAATAAAAGAGCTCCTATAGTAACGATGAATAAGCCTGCCCAGACTTTTCCTGAACGATTGATCATGTCTTTATTTTTAAATTGTTCCATTTTTGTAGTGTTAATTGTTGATCCAAAGGTATTGGCTATATTTACGCTTAACAACAACACTACGTTTAGCTGATAGTTAGTATCGGCAAGTTGCCTTAAAACATCGGTAAAATAATTTGTTATTTTGGAATTTTAAAATTTTTATCCATAAACATGAAAAGAATACTACTTATACTCAGCTTTCTCGTTCCCCTATATCTGAAAGCCCAGGATATTAAAAAACACTATAAAATCTTTGATGTAAAAAAGAAAAGCCTTGTTACGTTAGATGATATTATACGAGATATGCAACAGGCCAATGTCTTGTTCTTTGGCGAGGAACACAACGATTCTATAGGGCATTATTTAGAAGCAGAAATATTTAAGGGTCTTGCAAAAGCTTATCCTGGTAAAACAGCGCTTACCATGGAAATGTTCCATACAGATGTGCAACCCGTTATTAACGAATATCTTCAAAATATAATTTCAGAGAAAAACTTCATCAAAGAAGCAAGAGCATGGAATAATTACAAAGATTACAGAATTATGGTAGAATTAGCCAAACAACAAAATTTGATTGTAATTGGTGGCAATGCGGCTGCAAGATACAGTAATGCCGTTACCAGAGAGGGATTAAGCGTGTTGGAAAAATTACCTGCTGCATCTAAATCATTTTTACCTAAACTACCTGTTGATACCGCTACCGGCAGATATTATGATAAATTTATGGAAACTTTGGGCGGGCACGGTATGGGCAGCATGAAAGTTTACCAGACACAGAATTTTTGGGATGCTACTATGGCCTGGTCTATCAATAATTTCTATAAAGGGCATAAAAACTTTAAGATCTTTCAGGTAAACGGGCGTTTTCACAGTGATGAAAAGTTAGGCACTTATGCGCAACTGATCAAGATTAACCCTAAAATCAAGGCTTTAAATATCTCTTCTTTTGCTGCTGATGATTTCGAAAATCCAAATTGGGAAAAATACACAGCTTTAGGCGATTATATTATTGTAACCGACCCTAAGGTAAAAAAGACCTTTTAAGAAGATTAATGGCGCATATTAATATTAATGCTGTTATCTATAATTAAAAAAGGAAGCAAATTTGCTTCCTTTTTTACCCTCTAAATAATTATGCAAGATGTTCTTTAAAGAACGGAATAATTTGCTCCAATGCTTTACCTGTAGCCTCAGGTTTGTCATACAAATCGTAGTGGCTTGCACCCGCTACTATCTGCAGTGATTTCTTGGTAGAAGCTGCTTTATTGAACAACTCATAACCATCTCTGTGCGAACCAAATGCACCAACCTTGTCACCAATAACGATATGCAATGGCTGAGTGAGTAAGTATTCAGCAAGATGGAATGCATCAAAGCCAACAGCAGGCGCCAATCCCGAAAACAATAATTTATTTGGTGAACAAGGATGCTGGCCACGTGGGGTAGTATAATAATCTACAGCCTCTATAACGTCTATATCAGTTATCCCGGTTTTTTTCAACGCATCCTCATCAACAGGTATATAGGTGGTTAAAAATGGTTCGTCTCCATTCGCCTCTAACGTACGTTGCGCAGCGATGGCTTCCAGTGTTTTGATGGCCGAACCCGATGTATAATCGCCTTCCCTAAATATCCTGCCATAATTAGCCCCTACAACAGTAGCAACCGCTTTAAACCTTCTCTCGGTCATAGCGGCATTGATGGCATAACCACCACCACCACATACACCCAAAACACCAATCTTTTCTCTATCAATATAAGACAAAGTTGTAAGGTAATCAGCTGCACAACGGAAATCCTCAACACGGGTAGCAGGATCTTCCAAAAACCTTGGTTCACCTCCGCTTTCTCCCTGATGGGAAGCATCAAAAGCCAAAGTTACAAATCCTGCTTCTGCCAATGCTTTACCATAAATATTTCCCGAAGTCTGATTTTTGCAGCTGCTGATTGGATGAGCACAAACGATCGCCGGATATTTTTTAGTTTCATCAAAATCTTTTGGGAATTGAAGGATACCTGCTACTTCCCAGTTTTTGTGTTTGAATTTTATTGCTTTCATGGTCTTATAACTTTTATAATTTGTACGGTACAAAGATATTCTGACCTTAAAGTCTGATCCTTAAAGTAATTACGGGAAGTCTTTAATTATTTACTGATTTCTAAAAACAGTGGGTGAAATACCTGTTTCCTTTTTAAAAAAGGTAGCGAAATAGGATGGATATTCAAATCCCAGATTAAAAGCGATTTCACTGATTGTTAAGGAACTCGTCCGAAGTCTGTTCTTTGCGATCTGTATGACTAGTTGATGGATATGCTCTTGTGGCGAACGACCTGTATAATGTTTTATTAGGTCGCCAAAGTAATTAGAAGATAAATTAGCCATGTCAGAAAAGTAAGAAACAGAAGGCATTTTTCTGGTATTCTCTTCATTATCATAATAAGCTTCAAGGTTCTTGTAAAAATCCGCTACAGTGGCATTGTACAATTCCTCTCGGGTGTCGAATTGCCGGCTGTAAAATTTTTGGATGTAAGACAGGATAAGAGAGGCATACGAAATCACAATATCCTTAGAAAAGTTCTCGTTACCATTAAACTCTTTCAATGCCTTTTGAAAAAGGTCGGTAATGGTTTTTTCTTCTTCTTTAGTTATAAATAGCGCCTCGTGATTACTATAATAGGTAAAACTATATTCTTTAGCTATTTTTTGAAACAAGCCCGCATCTATGAGGATATGGTATCCTGAAATCTGATGCTCTATGTCCCACTGCAGAAAATCTCCCGGCTGGTCCAGGTACACAAAAGCATCAGCATGGTCAAACATGGTCTGACCAAAATCTTTGTCCTTATCAAATTTCAGTTTAATTGCCAAAAGATAGAAGTCAAGCTCAATAGGCGCCGATTTTCTTCTCATATCCTTTTGCTTTTCATATTCTACCAAATGGATATGATTATTCTTATAACCGCTAATATTGGTATATTCAAGAAACTCTTTTATGCTGTATTTTTTCTTCAATATATTGTCAATTTAAATTGCAAATTTAAAACTTAACCGCGTTACAGACTTTAAGTTTTTACTGAAATGTATTTGATTTTTACAGTTATCAAATCGTTACCTTATTACAGCTAATACTTAGCATTTAGAGTAAACATCTAAAAATCAATCAAATTTTCTTGATTATTTAAAATAAAAGAATTTACTTTGCAATACAAAGTTCTTTTTAATATGCAGGAAAAAGATATTTATGCGGAACTGAGTTCCATCAGAAACTTAATGGAACGTTCTTCTAAATTTATTTCATTAAGCGGATTATCCGGAATTATGGCTGGTATTTACGCACTTATCGGAGCCTTTATCAGTTATAAGATTGTTTATGCAACGCATAGTGGCCTCGAATACAGAAGCTATTATGTAAATGATCCCCTGATATTTTTCCAATTATTTATGGTTGCCCTTGTTGTATTAATTCTTTCTTTAACAACAGGCATTTGGTTAACCATTAGACAGGCCCGTAAAAAAGGTGAAAGCGCCTGGAACCCGGTAAGCAAACGTTTATTAACCAGTCTTTCAATTCCATTGTTTACCGGCGGGTTTTTTATCCTGATCTTACTGTATCGTGGTGATTATGGCACTATCGCCCCTGCATGTCTTTTGTTTTACGGACTTGCACTCATATCGGGCAGCAATTATACTTTTTCTGATGTAAAATGGTTAGGTTTCTGTGAAATTGCTTTAGGTCTCCTATCAGCTTTATTCCCCGGTTACGGTTTAATTTTCTGGACCATAGGTTTTGGTGTTTTGCACATTATATATGGCTCTGTAATGCATTTTAAATACAACAAGTGAAAATCTTAGAACAGTTTGATAAAGCTTTTGAAAATCGCTTACGATTACAGATCATGAGCGTATTAGCTGCCAATGAGTATTATGATTTTAATGCTTTAAAAGACCTTTTAAATGCTACCGATGGAAACTTGGCATCACATTTAAAGGCATTAGAAAAAGAAGAATACATCGTTGTGACCAAAAGTTTTATAGGCCGTAAACCCAATACACAATATGCTGCATCGGCAAAAGGTAAAGAGGCTTTTAGAAAACATCTTGAAGCCCTAACAAGCTTAATTCAACAACAAAAAAACAATAATTAATTTTTTTTACCCATTTACTTTGAAAATCAAAGTACTTTTTAATTAAAATAACATGTTACAAGAAAACATTACAAAAACAGTTAATTGGTTCAGGGAATCAATGTTGATCAAACTTTGCTTCATTGGCGTGCTCACGCTCGTACTCTTAATTCCTTCGGTATTATTGCAGGATTTAATTCGCGAACGACAGCAAAGACAGAATGAAGTAACCACCGAAATTTCTGATAAATGGTCTGGTGAACAATTACTGGAAGGGCCAGTTCTGGTTCTCCCCTACCTTAAAACCGTTGCCGAGAAAAATGAAAAGGGTGCAATTATCTATAAAGAAGAAAGTCAAAACATCTATATCCTGCCCGAAGAGCTGAATATCAACAGCAAGGTAAATCCAGAAACCTTACATCGTGGAATTTTTGAGACCGTAGTATATAATTCAAACATCCATGTAAATGGTAAATTCAGCGCCTTAGAGCTTAAAAAATCGGGTATAGACCCTAAACTGGTTCTTTGGAACAAAGCCAGAGTAGTAATTGGCTTAAGTGATCTGAAAGGACTGAAAAATAATCCAAGCATACTTCTGGATGGTAAACCTTATGAAATTGAACCTGAATTTACACAGGCAAAATTATTTCAGAACAACCTGGTTACTCTTATAGATTTAAGCACCGATCAGAATACCGCTATCCCATTTAGTTTCAATATGGATCTTAGAGGCAGCAGTGAACTTAATTTCTTTCATTTAGGCAAAACCACTACACTTAAAATGGAAGGCAACTGGGCAGATCCAAGTTTTACAGGCCGCTACCTGCCCGAAGAGCGTAATATTACAAAAGATGGTTTTAAAGCGGTATGGAAAATACCTCATTTTAACAGATCGTTTCCTCAGCAATGGGTAGAAAAAGAGGTTTTAACCTCTTCAGAAAACAACAAGCCTTACGTTTCTGCCAATAATGACACCACTTTTGGCGTAAGATTTATTTTACCGGTAGATCAGTACCAAAAAACCATGAGATCGGCCAAATATGCTATTCTTATCATTTTATTAACTTTTCTTTCTCTGTTTTTTACCGAACTGCTCAACAAAAAAAAGATACATCTTTTACATTATGCTTTAATTGGTGCGGCCATGATTATTTATTATGCACTCTTGCTTTCATTTAGTGAACAGTTTGGATTTAATATGGCTTACCTTATTGCTTCTGTGGCTACCATTATACTGATTATATTCTTCTTACTGGGGCTTTTAAAAAGTAAGAAACCTGCATTGTTATTTGGTATTATTCTATCTGTTTTTTATGCATTTATATTTGTAATTATCCAGTTACAGGATTTTTCACTGCTTTTTGGTAGCGTGGGCTTATTTATTATCATCGCAACAATGATGTATCTTTCTACCAGGCTAAACTGGGAAAGAAAGTCTGCTGCTGAGATACAGGCATAATTATTTATTAATTCTTGTTATACCTGATATGTTTACATTCAACCGAAAAAATTTTGCAGCAGCTATCATTTTATTGTTTATAGAAATAGGTATCGCTCTTTTTGTCAGAGATACAATAATCAGGCCTTATGCTGGAGATGTACTGGTAGTTATATTGATTTATTACTGGATAAAGAGTTTTTTAGATATTCCTGTAAAAGAAACTGCAATTGGCGTACTTCTATTTGCTTATAGCATAGAAATCTTGCAATACTTTAATATTGTTAAAGTTTTAGGTTTATCTGAATTTAAAATCTTGCGTGTAATGATCGGCAATTACTTTTCATGGATAGATATGCTATCTTATACAGCTGGCATCATCACCGTGCTGTTTATAGAGAAAAACCGAAAAATCTCTTATCCGAAAGTTTTTAGTAAGGTGCCTGAAATCTAAAAAATAAGGCCTTTAGCAGATAACTAAAGGCCGTATTTTAGGTTAAAATCTTTTTCTTACCCTTTATATCAACCTTTAAATAAAGCTTTCAGTGTTTCTTTTCTCTTCGCCGGATCCAGTTTTTTAAGTTCCGGGTGCTTTTTCAAAAAAGAAATCATTAACGTAGTGGATTTCTCTTGGAGATTAAAGTATTCTTCTGCGTTTTTCATACCCGCATCTTTGTACAACTTAATCAACGATGCCTTACTACGATTATTTCTAATTTGCTCACGTGAAATGTTTTTAGGCAATTGGTATTTTTTAGTGATCATACCATCTATCAATTCCTTTTGCGCTTTTCTACATTCTATTAAGACAGGATCTTTTTTCAATTCCTTAATATCAATCTCTTGAAATAAGACAAAGCTAAAAGCCAGAATTACATTTAAAAGTATTTTCATCTTTTATATTTAAGTAAGGTTTGGTTTTTTATTTGAACGAATATAGAAAATTAAGAATACAAACAGACCTATCATCGGCATAGATTCTGATTTGGTTTATACGTTATTATTTATGGCTTGAAGAATATTTTGTGGTAACTTAGTAACCTATTGTAAGCAGAACAATTTTAAAAAACGTTAACCAGATGTAATTTGTTGTAAACTTCACTCTGGTTTAATATTTTTCAAACAAATTTGTAAATCATGAACTACCATCAATTACAGCAAGAGGTAGAAAATTATGTGGTCAATTATTTTAACAACCATCATAACGCCAGCCTTGTTTACCATAATTTAGCACATACCAAAAGAGTGGTTCAGGCCGCTGTACAAATAGCCAATCACTATCAGTTAAAAGATAATGATTTTTTTATTGTTTATACCAGTGCCTGGTTTCATGATACGGGATATTTTATAGAAACTTTATCGCACGAAGAAAAAGGTGCTGAACATGCTGCTAACTTTTTAGAAGGCCTGCATATAGATGATAAAACAATAACGGCAGTTAAAAATGCTATTTTATCTACAAAATTACCACAAAACCCGGTTAATTTAAACGAACAGATCTTATGTGATGCCGATTTATTCCATTTGGGAAGTGATGATTTTAACGAAAGATCAAAATTATTGCACAAAGAGGTAGAACAATTATGTCATAAAGATATCAGCAAGAAAAACTGGCGGATCAGAGATATCGAATTTTTAGAAAAGCATACTTATCATACCGATTATTGCAGATTATTGCTTGATGAAAAAAAGGCAAAAAACATTGAAAAACTTAAGAAGAAATTAAATGACAACGCCTCGCAAGAAACAGAGCCGGAAAACCAAACCCCTACAACATTGAAAAAAGCAAAATCAGACAAGCACGTTAAAGAAGATAAAAATGAACAGCCAAGTAAAGGCATAGAAACCATGTTCCGCATTACTTCGGCAAATAACCAGCGTCTAAGCGATATGGCCGATAATAAAGCACAACTTCTTATTACAGTTAACTCAATTATCATATCCTTAATTGTGAGTCTTTTGTTGCGCCGTTTAGAAGATAATCCCTACTTAGTTGGACCAACTATTATCTTATTGTTGGTAAGCCTATCCTGTATCATATTTTCTATTCTGGCTACTAGACCAAGCATACCAAAAGGTATTTTTACTGAAGAAGACATTAATCAAAAACGGGTAAACCTGGTTTTCTTTGGCAATTTTTATAACATGCCTTTAGAAGAGTATCACAATGGCATGCAAAAAGTAATGGCTGATAAAGATTTTCTGTATGGAACTTTAATCAAAGACGTGTATTCGCAGGGTGTGGTATTGGGCAGAAAGTATAAGCTTATCAGGATCGCTTACAATATATTCATGTTTGGTTTAATTACCTCTGTATTGGCTTATATCGTTTTTTCTGCGATGTATGATAAACTTTTCTAATCATATGCCACATAGTGCACCAAACATGTTTGACAGGGACCTGAGCTGGCTTTCATTTAACGAAAGGGTTTTACAGGAAGCAGAAAGGAGTGCTACACCCCTTTTAGAGAAAATCAAATTCCTGTCTATCTATTCTTCTAATCTGGATGAATTTTATCGGGTTCGAATGCCGGTGTTACAGGCGCTGAAAAAACTGAGCAAAAAGGACAATAACACTATACAGCAGCAAGATAATTTACTTAAACGGGCTACTGAAACCATTTACCAACAACAGGAAATGTTTGGTACAATCTTAAAAAATATTGTATTGCCGCAGTTAAAATCTCATCATATCCATTTTATCTACAACCAACCTATACCCAAAACACTGGATAATGAACTGAGCAATTATTTTTTAAGCAATATTTTAGCGTTTATCCAACCGGTTGAAATATCTAATACTGATACATACTTTTTTCCGAACAATAACCAGCTCTACTTTTTGGTAAATGCAGAAAGCAAAGAAAAGAGTACCAGTTATGTTATTAATATTCCCTCAAATGAGCTATCACGCTTTTATGAAACCAGTTATGATGGAGAAAGATATGTGTTTATCATAGATGATATCATCCGGAAAAACCTCGCTCTATTATTTAAAAATAAGCAGGTTAAGGGTTGTTATAGTTTCAAAATTACCCGTAACGCCGAAATGGAACTGGAAGATGAATATAACATTGATATAGCAGACCTGATAGAAAAACAAATCCAGAAACGTGATTTAGGTCTTGCTACGAGGTTTTTACATGAACCCGGTATTCCGCAATCGGCATTGTTTTTTTTGATACAGCAGTTAAATTTAAAGCACGCCAATGTAGTACAAGGTGGCAGATACCATAATTTAAAAGATTTAGGAGATTTCCCGATTAAGGATGCGAATCTTAGCAACGAAAAATGGCCTAAAATAGCTTATCCGGGCTTTAAAAAAGAAATCACCTTACATGAACAGATTACAGAAAAAGATCTGCTCATTAACCCTCCGTACCAATCATACGATAGCATATTACGTTTTTTTAACGAAGCAGCTACAGACGAACTTACCACAGAAATTTATACAACTTTATATCGCGTTGCCAATAACTCTAAAATTGTAAATGCCTTGATTACCGCAGCTAAAAATGGAAAAAAGGTTACGGTTTTGGTAGAATTAAAGGCCCGTTTTGATGAAGCCAACAACATCAAATGGGCAAAAAAGATGAAGGCTGCAGGTGTAGAGATTATTTATAGTGTTACGGCTTTAAAAGTTCATGCAAAAGTTGCTTTGGTAAAAAGAAAGCAAGGCATAAGAACACAAAATACAGGCTTGTTTGCTACCGGAAACTTTAATGAGACCACAGCCAATTTCTATACCGATCATATTTTAATGACGACACATAAAGATATGCTGCGTGAACTCGAATTATTGTTCCTGTTTTTAGCCAGACGTGAAAAACCCTCTGATCCCAATTTAATTACGTTTAACCACTTGCTGGTTGCTCAGTTTAATCTACAGTTCAGATTTTTGGGACTTATACAACGTGAAATTGAATTTGCCCGCTCAGGTCAGCCAGCATCCCTAACTATTAAGCTGAACAATCTGGAAGAAGAAGTCATGATCAACAAGCTCTATGAAGCGGCCAAAGCAGGTGTAAACATACAATTGATTATAAGAGGTATTTGCAGACTGGTGCCTACCAAAAACATTAGTATAAGAAGAATTGTTGATCGTTATTTAGAGCATGGCAGAATATTCTTGTTCCACAATAACGGAAATGAAGAAATGTTCCTGGGCTCGGCCGATTGGATGAGCAGAAATATTTACAGACGCATTGAGGTTTGTTTTCCTATTTATAATGAAGCAATAAAGGCAGAGCTTAAAAAATTGCTATCAATACAATTACGGGACAACATGCAGGCTGTTTATATAGATGATGAAATGAATAATATACCTGTTAAAGAAGAAGGCGATTTAGTTCAGTCGCAATATGCTATTTATCAGTATTTAAAAAACAAACCACAATGACAGAGTATTACACTATGAAAAAATACCAGAAATTTTTGTTTTTACTTTTCTTTGGCTGCGCTTCAACCCTACTTTCTTGCGCACAGGAAAAAGCAAAGAAAAATATTAGCCCCCCAGGCTATAATCTAAATACACCACAAAAATATAATATGCCCGATGTGTTAGAGGAAATATCAGGCATCGCCTTTTTAAACGGAAACAGCAATACGGTTTATGCCGAACAAGATGAAGAAGGTAAAGTTTTTGTGCTCACTCTGGGCTCTAAGAAACATACGATAACCCGATTTGCAAAAAAAGGCGATTATGAAGACATTGCCATTGCTAAAAACAAGATTATTGTACTTAAAAGTAATGGAGATCTGTATGCCTTTCCTATTACCGAAATTCCAAAAGCCGAAGCTGCAAATGTGGTAGAAACCAAATCGGTTTTACCTAAAGGCGAATATGAAAGTTTATATGCCAACCCCACCACAGGACAAATTTATATTTTATGTAAAGACTGTAAACAGGATAAGGGCAGCAAAAATACCAGCGGTTTTATTTTAAACATGCAAAACGATGGTCGTTTTGTATTGGCTAAAACTTTTAATGTAGATGCCAGTTCGCTTGAAAAATTAACGGGGCGAAAAAAAGGCACTTTTCATCCTTCTGCTATGAGCCAGCATCCCCTAACCAAAGAGTGGTATATCGTATCGGCCATTAATAAGGCACTGGTGGTAACAGATCCCGATTGGAAAATTAAAGCAGCTTATCATTTAAGTTCAAATACATTTAATCAACCAGAAGGTATCGCTTTTGATAAACAGGGTAACCTTTTTATTTCTAACGAAGGAAGCGACACTCAGTACGGCAATATTTTGAGATTTGATTATAAAGGAATTAAAAAATAATAGCTTATGCTTAAAAATTTTACGCTGATTGTTTTCATCATCTTAACCGGTTTTTATGGTTTTGCACAGCAGGACGTAAAATACAGGGTAATATTAATCGGCGATGCCGGAGAAATGAACACTGGGCAGGAGGAATCTTTAAAAAGTGCGGCAAGCCATGTAATTAAGGGAAAAACAACTACACTTTTTTTAGGAGATAACATCTACCCGACCGGGATGACCTTACCCGGAAGCAATAATATTAAAGAAACAGAGCAAATCTTAAAATCACAGTTTGAACCTATGCGGGTCAATGGTGCTGCTGTTTACTTTGTTCCGGGTAATCATGATTGGGATAAATCAGGCCCAAATGGCCTGGCAAAAATACAGGCTCAAGGCCAATTTCTGGCTTCTTTTAATGATCCTTTGTTAAAACTTATTCCCGATAACGGCTGTCCAAACCCGGTAGCCATTAACCTTACGGATAAACTGACCATTATTGCCTATGACAGCGAATGGTGGCTTTTCCCTTATGATAAATCCAATCCGGATTGTGAATGTGATACCAAAGAGCAGGTTATTATGCGCATGAGAGAGCTACTTGCGCAAAACAAGGATAAAATGATTATTCTGGCTTCTCATCATCCGTTTCAAAGCTATGGTTCACACGGTGGTTACTTTACTTTAAAAAACCATATTTTCCCCCTTACTGCTTTAAGTAGTAATTTATATATTCCTTTACCCATCATTGGCTCTCTTTATCCTTTTTTAAGAACAACTTTTCTTAATCCTGAGGATATGAAACACCCTTTGTATAAGGAAATGATTGAAAAAGTAAACAGTGTTTTTGGTGATCTGCCCAATGTAGTTTATGCTGCCGGTCATGAACACGGTTTACAATTGATCAAAAGTAAACAGTTACAGATTGTAAGTGGTGCAGGTGCAAAACACAGTCCTAACAAACTAGGCAAAAATTCACTGTTCCATAGTTTCGAAAATGGTTTTGTGGTAGCCGATCAGCTGATAAACAACGATATGCGTTATGAGTATTATACGTATGGAACTTCAGGCGTTACAAAAGTTTTCAGCTATACACAAGCTTACCAGCAAATGGAAAACACGCCGCTTAAAGTAGCAAAAGTAATCACCGCAGATAGTATGATGGTAAAAGTAAAACCATCATTTGATACGGTAAGCAAATTTCACAGGTATTTGTTTGGTGATAATTACCGGAAAGATTATGCTACCGCTACAAAGCTGCCCGTAATTCGTATTTCTGAAATTATGGGTGGATTAAAACCTACTCAACTGGGTGGTGGCAATCAATCCCGTTCACTTAGATTGGCAGATAAAAATGGTAAAGAATATGTATTGCGCAGCGTAGAAAAATACCCTGAAGTATTGTTGCCCCAAGGTTTACGAAACACTTTTGCAAAAGATGTAATACGTGATAACATGGCATCCCAGCATCCGTTTTCTGCTTTAATCGTACCGGTTTTAGCCAAAGCCGCAGGCGTACCCCACAGCAATCCCATCATAGGTCTGGTTTCTCCCGATAAAAATTTAGGAGATTACGCTCCGCTGTTTGAAAATACAATCTGTTTACTGGAAGAAAGAAATCCTTTAGGCCCTTCAGATAATACCGCCAAAATGTTTAAAAAACTGGCTAAAGATAATGACAACACTTATGATGCGAAAATGTACCTCAGAGCAAAAGCTTTAGATGTACTGCTTGGCGATTGGGACAGACACGAAGATCAATGGAGATGGAAAGCCGATACAACTAAGAAAGGGTTAAAATATCTGCCCGTACCAAGAGATCGTGACCAGGTATTTTTCAGGTCTGATGGTAAAATACAGCAATATGCCCAAAAATCAGATTTATTACCTATGATGCAGGGAATAGAACGAGATTTGAAAGACGGAAATTGGTTTTTGTGGGAAGGAAGAGCCATCAATAGTACTTGGTTATCACAATTTACCGAAGAACAATGGAACCAGGAGGTAAAAGTATTCTGTGATCTTTTTACCGATGAGATTTTTGAAGAAGCGCTGAAAAGATTACCTAAAGAAAGTTATGAATTAAGGCACGATCAGTTTCTGGCCGAACTTAAACAGCGCAAAGCCAGTCTGCCAAAAGTAATGAGCCAGTATTATCGTTTTTTTAACCGCATTGTTGATATACAGGCAAGCCATAAAAACGAAAAGGCCGAGATCAATGGCTTAGAAAATGGTCATTTAAAAGTAGAACTCTATAAGATTAATAAATCAGGAAATATAAAAGACGTAACTTTCAGCCGCGTTTTCGATCCTGAAATTACCAAGCAGATCCGCTTATACATGAGAGACGGAAATGACAGCGTATATATCAACAATAAAACATCGCCCATCGCTTTGAAAATAATTTCCGGACATGGTAAAAAGGTATATAGTGTAACTGCTTCACGTCAGTCAGTGCGTTTGTTTGGGCTTAAAGATGAGAATGTATTTGAAGGAGATGCAGTAAATAGACTTCGCCCTAAACTATCTGTCGATACCGGAAACGCAACTTATCTGAGCAAAGATCTGTACAGCAGAACATCTTTATATCCCAATGTGGGTTATAATCTTGATGATGGCATATCTCTGGGCGCTTTCATGAAAATTACCAATCCGGGGTTTAGAAAACAACCTTACGGCAACTCACAATCTTTTAGTTTCCTCTATGCTTTTGCTACTTCTGCCATTAGATTTAAATACACTGGCGACTGGTTAAAGGCTTTAGGTGAAGCCGATGTGGTAGTGCACGCCCATGTACAGGCACCAGATAATACCCGTAATTTTTTTGGTGTGGGTAACGAAACTTCTTTTAATCATCGCATAAGGTATTACCGTACCAGAACAAATCTCATTCAGTTAGAAACCACCATGCGCTGGCGCAGGCCAAAATCTACTTTTAGCGTCGGGCCAAGTTTTCAGTACTATTCTTTTGATCAGAAAGATAACCAAGATAAATTTATCAATAATGTAGATGAACTAAATTCTTCAGATCGTTTTGTAATAGAGCGCAACAAACTGTATGCAGGAGCAATAGTTAATTTCATTAACAATACCCGCGACAACGAATTGTTGCCAACTTTAGGAAGCTATATAGATTTTAAGCTAACAGGTTACAAAGGCATCAATAGTGCTGCAAGATCATTTGGACAGTTTACGGGCTCTATTGCCTTGTATAAAAATTTAGACGGACGTGCCAATTTGGTTTTAGCCAACAGATTTGGCGGAGCCATAACCGTAGGTAAACCAGCCTTTTATCAGTATGCGTACTTAGGTGGAGAAGGTACACTTTTAGGTTACAGACAATATAGATTTGCAGGCGAATATAGTTTCTATAATAATTTAGAACTCAGGATAAGACTGGGCGATTTTGTAAGCTATGTATTGCCGGGACAGGTAGGAATTATAGGATTGTATGACGTAGGACGTGTATGGGCAAAAAATGATTCTTCTAACCAATGGCACCATGGCGTTGGTGGCGGTTTGTACTTCTCCCCTGCTCAGCTAACCTTGTTAAGAGCAATTGCGGCTTACTCAAAAGAAGGATGGTATCCTCAGTTTTCAATGAATTTCAGATTTTAAAGCAATGAACACCAACGTTATAAAAATCAATAAAAATGAATGTATTGGCCGTCAGATAGAATGGAGCCTGTCTTTCAGACCCTTGGTGGCCTATCTGAAAAGAAGATTAAAAACCGAAGAAACTATTAAAAAAGAGTTTTACAGGTTTCTGCTCGAAAGAATAGAAAAAGAAGGCGCATTAGCCAAAAACCTGATAGTAGAAAATCTGTCTGAACATAAAGAAACACTCGAGCTTATTTTTACCATTTTAACGCCATTAATGGCCAATGAAAAGGAATTGTACTGGGCATTAAGCACACCCGTTCCAGATCAGATTTTCTTCAGCACCGATTTACTTTATAATTTTATCCAGAAAAATGTAGAGGAAAAAGACAAGGTTGACGAAGAATATGTAAAACAAAAAGAAAAAAATCAGTTAAAGTTCATTTACAATGTTATCCTGAAACGGTATTACAATTATTCGGCACTTACCAACAATGAAATGTGTTTCGCCTATGATAATCCGCAAACAGGATTGACCCAGTATTATAATGTTAATGTTGATACCCAGTTTGTAGATATTACCTACAAGAAAAATGAATTACCATCACTCAATTTCGAACAGTTTTCTGGATTTGTAGATGATGAACGTGGTTTAGAACTTTTGCATACCACTCTACCTCTAAGCGATTTTAAGTTTGATGGCTTTACAGTAATTTCAGTTACCGATGTTACTTTACAACATGCAATAGATGGCATCAGAGAAGCTTTGGTTAACCACAATTACCAAACCGAGGCTTACAAGCATATTATACAAACACTGAGAACTTTAGGTGGAAATGCCCAATTAGAATTTGGCTTATTGCCATTAATTACGGTAAATGATAAGCCTATTCTTGATGACGACGATGATTCGAGTATTCTCATTAATGCGGGAAAACAATTTGGTATTGATGACAGTGTTTTTTATCAGCAGTTAGAATTATATAAAAATAATCCGCAACCACTGTTTTTTAATAAGATAACTGATGAGCAGGTAAAGAAAACACCATTTATGGATGCCATCCGGAAAAGCGGCATTAAATCTTATTCTATTTTACCTGCATTCTATAACGCACAACTGGTTGGTATATTAGAAATATACTCCAAACATGAGGTTTTAATAGATGATATGCTGCTCTCGCGTTTGCATTCTGCCATGCCGCTTTTAGGTCAGCTTTTTCAATACCGTATAGAAGAATTCAATGCCAAAATGGATGAAGTGCTTAAAGATAAATTTACTGCTTTGCAACCTTCTGTACAATGGAAATTTAACCAGCAGGTATGGGAGTTTATCAGGAAAAACAAAGGCAATAAAAATGCTCAGGATATTGAAACAGTTACATTTAAAGACCTGTATCCTTTATTTGGCGCTATTGATATTAGAAACTCTACTGTAGAACGAAACCTAGCCTTAAAAGAAGATCTGAAAATGCAGCTGGAAAAGCTGAGCTCTTCACTTACAGCCCTGAAAAAAACTATAAAACTCGACCTGATCGATAAAATTCTGTACAACTGCAAAAACTGGATAGCACAAACAAGCGATTTTATTAGCTCAAGTGATGAAGATGCATTAAATGAATTTTTAGAATTTGAAGTATATCCAGTATTAAAACATGTAGAGAAAAATCATCCTGCGGCAAAAGAAATAGTGGATGATTATTTTGCAAGCATTAACCCTGCTACGGGAGTTGCCTATGAAAACCGGAGAACTTTAGAAACATCCATGCAGTTTATCAATTCATCTGTAGGCGAATATCTAGAACGTGCACAGGAAGAATTACAGAAAACATTTCCGTTTTATTTTGCAAAATTTAGAACCGATGGTGTAGAATATGATATTTATATCGGACAGGAAATTGCTCCTGATATTCCATTTGATATGCTCTTTCTCAAAAACATGCGACTTTGGCAATTGCAGTCTATGGTTGAAATTGCACGCCTTACCAACCGTTTGGTAGATAAAATGGCAAAGCCGTTATTAACCACGCAACTCATTTTTATACACTCCAATCCTATAGATATCAGTTTTAGAAATGACGAGCGACGCTTTGATGTAGAAGGAAGTTACAATATCCGTTATGAAGTAATCAAAAAACGCATAGATAAGGTTAAGATCAGAGATAAGGATGAAAGGTTAACACAACCCGGAAAAATAGCTCTGATCTATCACAATACTTTTGAAGCGAATGAGTATTTAACTTATATCAGTTATTTACAGGAACAAAAATTGTTAACGGCAGATGTAGAAATGCTTGAGCTCGAAGAACTTCAGGGAATAAGTGGTCTTAAAGCTCTAAGAGTTGGCGTAAATTATGGAAATGAAGAAATAAGTTATGAACTCTGATTCTATAAAATTTAGTTTAAGCCTCCATTTAAAGCTGGAGGCCTAATATTATCTAGATAAATGAAGCGATCATTAACTACTAAAACCTAACTTTATTTTATACCTGTAAAGTTTTCCATTTACTTCCTGCTCTAACTTTAATACCTCATTTGTTTTTTTGCTTATCCAGAAAACCTCCTTGTTTCCTTTACTTTCATGTGTGAGTAACCAACAGTCAATTTTTTGGTCGTCGTAACCAGTAAGTTGAGCGGTACCTGTAACTGTATATGCAACTTTTTGGAGTTTAGAAGCTGTACCAGGATCATAAAATGGAATAACAAAAGTTACTCCGTTTTTATAGGGCAATAACGGAAAAGTCTCTAAATCTAAATGCCAATTCAGAAAATACTTATCAAGCGATGATTTATAAGCTTCCCATATTGCTTTTGCTTGTTTTACTGTATCTGCATCACTTACTTTACGGCCATTGTATTCAACCGTTTTATTTAAAAAATCAACAACCGTAACATTTACAGCTTTAGTAGTAGCTGTTCTAGAAGCTGGCACTTTCCACCAGGTTTTATGGTATAGAGGTTTCATTGTTCTGGCATCCGAGAAAGATTTTACAATATGCATAATACTGTCTTTGTCCTCCCACTCCTGATTAATTTCAATTGCAGGTATTCCATTGTAATCGCTCTTCTTTATTATTCTAGTCCAAAATTGAGTTTGTGTTCGTACAGAATCCTTATTCATTTTAAAATATACAAGATATCGGTGCGTACCTTCTCGTAAAATTTTGGTATTTATATCTTTCTCTGATATAAAAACAGTGTCTTTTTTTTGTGCATTAGCAAAAAAAGCAGCACAAAAAAGGTAAAGAAAAATGGGTAATGAATAGCGCATAAAATTTTAAATAATAGAAAAATATACTAAATTAATTACCTGCCATAACTTAGTTGGTAATTTTGATTTGAATTAAGACCGTTTGCTTTTTAGTTTGTTACATCAATTACAGTAACCTTTTAAGATGTCTCCAGAAAGATGTGAGAAGAAGAAAATCGCCGATATTGTTTGTTGTTATTAAAGGAAATCTTATTTGGCTAATTTTTATTTCGTCGAGCATTTAAATATTTCCTTATCGGAATATCATAAAATACCATAACCAGATAGGCTGCCCCAAGCAATAAGCACAATCCACTTATAACAATCAAAGTTAGTTGTGTCGTATCCGGCTTATGATTGGTATAATAATTTCCAAACATCCATAACACGGCATAATGTGTCATGTACAACGGATAAGAAATCTTTCCTGAAAAAACACAAAGCTTTTTTAAACCGGGAGCTAAGGTAGTTCCTGCACCCAAGGCAATCAGCAGAGGGAAGTAAAACAAAACTACCAAAGGTTCAGATACAATATTCCATTTTGAATAGGGCATGATAAATGCCAGAGATAATAAAACAGCTAAGCCAATAAATCCCAGTTTATTCTTAATAATCCATTGCGAACGGTAAATCAGTAATCCTGCTAAAAAAGAATAAGAGATCCGGGCAGCCCCATCCCAGAAAGTTGGACCACTCCACCCGCCTAATAAATTACCCGAACGGTAACAAACGAAACAAATAACCACCGCCGAAATAATGGTTAGCAGTAATAAATATTTACGTTTGAGCTTGCAAAGCACAAAAGCATAAACAATATTGGCAACATATTCCCAAAACAACGACCAAGATGGAGCATTAAAACTAAATAAGTTAAATCCACGATCGGCTATTACAGGTAGAGGAATTAATAGCATAGAACATAAAAACACCAATATGATCTTACCTGCACTGTACAATTCAGGATGCCCGCCAAAAGGATCAAACAAAAATGTCAGCAAACCCAATACTGATCCCGCTATAACCAAAGGGTGTAATCTGATGAGCCTTGATTTAAAAAACTCCAGAACACCCATTTTTCCAATGCGGTCATCATAAGCATAACTAATTACAAAGCCCGAAAGACAGAAGAAAAAATCTACCGCTAAAAAACCATGTGCAATAAAATTTTGGCTAAGATCAGCATAAACCCATTCCATAAAATGAAAGATGACCACCGCAATGGCAGCAAGACCTCTCAGCCCATCGAGTATCTCAAAATGCTTTTTTGTTTCTAAGTTTATTGCAATAGTTGGATTGGTATTCATTAATGTATCCTAATCTGCCCAAGTTTAAGCAATCATAGTCCTTGGTTTGTTGCTCAGCAAGGTATAAAATTATTATTAATTATAATTATTCTAAAAGTCATAAATCCTGCTCACTTTCCAAACAATTCAGCTAATTTCTTATCTAAATCTTTAGCAGGGTCAGCACCATTGTATCTCGCTAATATAATACCGTTTTTATCTATTAATAACTTGGTTGGGAAAAGATGCACATCATATTGGTAATGGATTGCTTTCGTATTTACTTCCCCTTTATTCATACTTGGCATATCCATAATGTTACTCCATAATTCTGTTCCATCAATTTTTATCGCTTTTTTCCAGTTTGCAATTTTATCATCTACCGCAATTGCTACCACTTCAAAACCTTTCGAATGATATTTTTTAAAGAGTTCTTTAAGATGTGGGACACTTTCCCGGCAAGGCAAGCACCAACTTCCCCAAAAATCAAGTAAAACATATTTGCCTCGGTAATCTGACAATTTGATAACCTTACCATTTGGATCCTCACCACTAAAATCTTTAGCTATTTGACCTGAGCCATTTTCTTCACTTTTCCCAATAAACCTTGCTATAGCCTGTCCATTGTTGCTTTGTTTTATTAAAGGGGCTAACTGATCATAGAACGATTTCAATACGTCTATCTTAAGTCTTGTTTTGTAAATATCCAATTTTTCTACACTGATATAAGAAAAGCAGCTCAAAAAGAACTGCTTTAAAAGCCGATGTATCTTGTTAAGAAATCAACTATAGCATCAGGTTTATTTACTGCGATACATTAAAACTTTGTCTTTATTTTAGTTTGGCCAAGCCATTTCTCGGTTTCTACAACATTGAAATAAGGATTGTCTTTAAAAAGCTGTTTAATAATAGGAATATGATCATTTCCAATAATGAGAAATATAGCATTTTCCTTATAATCCAACTGAGCAAGTATTTTTGAATAGATCAATATATTTCTACGGTACCAATCTACAGTTAAATCGGCTCCAAGAAAATAGTCAGATTCACTATTGAAAACATTTGTATTGCCAATTTGAGGATATACATTAATGTAATGCGCATGAGAGCTTTGTTGTACAGCTGCTGAGTTAAGCCAACGGAGGTATTCCAATAAGTCGACGGTTTTACGTATGGAATCACTTTTCATGAGCGTAGTTAAAGGTATGGTCATTCCCAAACCGTTTTTTTTAGTCAGTTTGTCCTCTTCGTTATGAGCTTTTACATAATTAACCAATTTTTGATAATAAATACCGTACATGCCTGGATGATCACATTGATAAATATGTGGATGGTTAAGCTCGGCGGCAACGCGAGCGCCAACCTGCCAAATTTCATTCCTCATTTTTCTTAGCTTCCCATTTTTATACTCCTGATATGAGCTATCCATTTTGTTTTTATACTCCCATTCTGGCATTCTTTCTATAAAAACTTTATCTGGCTTTAAACCTGTTACCATTTTAGCAAGCTTTTTGATACTTTCTTGATGTTTTTCATCATTCACATCGTAAGTTAAAGTATCAACCTGATTGAAGTGAAAAGTACCCAACAGGTAAACATTGATTTTTTTAGTCTGAGCAATGACCGAAAAATGGAGTGTTAAGAAAGAGAAGAATAAGATGCTTAGTTTTTTCATAATAATTTTAAATATGAGTAATCTTTCTGAATGAAAATTTGCCATATGACACCACATTTAAAGAAATGTTGCACAAGATGAATAAGCAATGCAGCATAAAATTCTCTTAACAATGCCGAACAGACCTCGCTATTAAAGACGCAGAACTAATTAAATTTCTAAATAATGACCAGCCAGAGAGCCAACAAAAAAAAGCAGTTCTTCTTTAGACTGCTTTAAAAATTGAATTATATATGGGGTCAAACATTTAAAATCGTGACTTGATCTATAGTTTTAGCCTATTGTTATACATACAATATCCACCTTACATCAAAAACATCGGTAATTTCAACTAACTTTTCGTCATCTTTTTCGGTAAAAAAAGTTTCTTTATTTAATTCCAGTTTTTTGATGAGTGATCCCCTAGCCTCAATACTGGTACATCGAATAAAAATCGCCATATGGTTTCCTAGTATCCTCCCCTCATTATGTACTAAATCAGAACCATGGATAATGATGTGATCAGAAACGAGCGATCCGCTTAGCACAGGCATAGCTCCATAACCTTGTAATTCTTTTTCTAAGGTTTCAAAACGCAAAGTACCACCAAAGCAAGTTTGGTAAAATGTGAGTGCTTCCTTACAGTTTCCAGAAAAAGTAAGGAAAACAGCACTCACAAATGAATTACAGTTAGGTGCAGTCATGGTAAAAGTTTTAAGCATCCGGAATTTCAGGTTCTACCAGTTTTATCAATTTCTCCAGTGATTCCTGCCAGCCTAAATAACACATTTCAGTAGGTATAACTTCGGGAATGCCTTCCTGTAGCACTTTGAGTTCGGTACCACACATTACTTTATTAAGCCATATTGTGGTGGTCATTTGTCCAGGTAAATTAGGGTCGTCAAAAGTATCGGTATATTTAATGAATTCATCTGGCTTAATTTCAAGATATGTTCCGCCAAAAGAATGACTGTTGCCTGTACTGAAATTTATAAAAGTCATTTTAAATTGGCCAGTTTCTTTAAAATCCATTTGTTGTACGGTGCATATAAAACCGTAAGGTGGTAACCAAGTAGAGTGCGCTAAAGGATCTGCAAATGCCCTAAATACTTTTTCAGGGCTCGCTTTAATAACCCTGTGAAGGGAAACTGAATTATTTTTCATATTTATTGAGTTTTAAGTTTACGATTATAGATATAAGAAACCATTAGTATAGCCAGTACTACAAGTGGCATAAGCATATACCCGATATTTTTATCTACACATACATGACTGATAAACGCGAAGATCAGATTAAACGTAAATCCTGCATATGCCCACTCTTTTAACTTACCTGGTGTTTTAGGATACACAATGGCTAATGCGCCAAGTGCTTTACAAATGATCAGCGCGTAAGCAAAGTAATCTGGATAACCTAAGGGTTTAGTGCCCGCCGTTGCATATTCCGGTTTAAACAGTAACGTACTCAATGGCATTACACCTTCCCAAAGTACAATGATGATTGTTGCCAGCCAAAAGATAATCTTATTCGTTTTCATAATTATTTTGATTCAACATATTTTACAAAATTGTTTAGAATGGCTTGCCATCCCGCTTTTTGAAATTCAGGATCATTTTGCGTTTCAGGATCAAAAGTGGTTGCTATACGGGTTTTACCATCTTGTTCTGTAAACAAAGTGGTTGCTTGTCTGCCATCACCCATGGTATAAGTAATTTCCTGATGCGGTATTACGCTATCGTAAATTCCTTCAAAGTCAAAACCAAAGCTACCGTCTTTAGCTTCCATTCTATTTTTAAACTTACCGCCAACTCTTAAATCGTTTTCACTGCTTGGGGTATGCCAATTAGGATCAGCGGTGTTCCATTTCATAATATCGCTTGGTGTATTCCAAGCCTGCCATACTTTTGATACAGGAGCATTTACTATTGCTTCTACCGTAATTCTTGTTAACTGTGTCATTCTTTTTAGATTGATTTACAATTCAAAAGTACATTGCTGATTAAAAATGTAACTGTTGCGAAAACGACAATTAAGGGGTGAATTGTGACAAAATAATTTTTACCTTGTACTGCCATAATACTTACTGATATGCAGATTTCTGTTTTTGTGCCTGAGTATGGGGTCATTGAAGCCGTAACCCCACCTTTTAGAACCTTTCAAACTGCCAATGAATTTTTAACCACATTTGGGAAAAAACCTATTTTCAACGTTGAGTATGTAGGGCTAAACGAGTATGTACCTGCCAATAATGGCGAATACATGATTAAAACCAATCGTTTACTGAAAGATGTAACTGAAACAGACCTGTTGATTATACCTCCCACCTTTGGAGATACTTCCAAAGGCATTAAAGCCAATGCTGAAGCCATCCCTTATTTTAAAAAGTTACATCATAAAGGAGCAAGCTTGGCCAGTTTGTGTATAGGTGCTTTTCTTTTAGCTGAAACAGGTTTACTCAATGGCAAAAAATGTTCTACGCATTGGGCGTATATCAATGAATTTAAAGAAAGATATCCGGATGTGGGCGTAGAAGATGGTGCCATCATCACAGAACACGATAATATCTACAGCAGTGGTGGGGCAAGCAGTTTGTGGAATTTGATTTTATATCTGGTCGAAAAATTTGCAGATAGAGAAACTGCAGTCATGGTTTCAAAATACTTTGCATTGGATATTGGAAGAGATAGTCAATCTCAATTTGCCATATTCAAAGGCCAAAGAAATCATGGTGATGAGGATATCCAGAAAGTGCAGGATTACATCGAACAAAACTATAGCGATAAAATATCCATAGAAATTTTAGCCCAATTAATTAACTCGGGTCGCAGAACTTTCGAAAGAAGATTTAAAGAAGCTACCAATAACACGCCATTAGAATACATACAGCGAGTAAGAATAGAGGCTGCCAAAACTTTCTTTGAAGCATCAAGAAAGAATGTTACAGAAATTATGTTTGATGTAGGTTATACGGATACCAAATCATTTAGAGATACCTTTAAAAAACTTACAGGCCTTACACCGATTGAGTATAGGAATAAATTTGCAAGGCTGTTTAATGAGGTTTAAGAATAGTTTGGAATCCAATATAAATTATTGGTAGTTTTAACCCGAAGATTCGCCGTTTATTTAGATAGAATTTGCAAAAAAACAAATGCATGGAATCTTATCTAAAGAATATTCAACATTTAGATAAGAAATTTAAGACATATAAAATTAGAAATACTTTCATGAGGATAACGCTACTTTTCTTAATGGTTCTTATGTGCATCAGCTGCAAAAAGAACGATAAAACCGAATCTTTACCACCATCTGTTTCTTCTATAAAAATTGAAAATAGCGAATCAAATATAGCTCTTGGGAAGACATTACAGTTAAAACCATCTCATTTACCGGGTAATGCTGCTAAACCCGAGTATGAATGGTCATCCAGTAATAATAATATTTTATATGTAGAAAGTGGAACTGTGTATGCACGCGCCCTTGGAAGTGCAACCATAACTGCAAAAATTAAAAATAGTGATATTTATGCTGAATATAGGCTGACTGTAGTACCCGATGCAATTTTAATCATAAACTTAGACAAGACACAAATCAAATTGACGGTAAATGAACAAGAAAAAATAACACCTTCAATTCTTCCTTTGGCTGCTCAGGGCGCTACGGTTAAATGGACTTCATCAAATCCTTCAGTTGCTCAGGTTACGTCCGCAGGTTTAGTAAGCGCCTTATCGCCTGGAAATGCTGTGATTACAGCTGCAAGCGAAGATGGAAAAGTAACAGCCAAAAGCAATGTAGAAGTGATACCAGAGGTATTGTATTCAAGCCAAATTTTTACTAAGATAAAGAGTGAGCTGCTAGATGCACTTATATTATACAATGAGCAACAAGGCAAATCATTGTCTCAAGAACTTAAAGCAGGAAAAACGGGTTACATTGTTATGGCCAAATCTGCCATAGAAGATACTTATATCACAACTACTCCAGGATATGTTGAAGCCATGTTCAGTAATTTAAAGATGCCAGCCGGCGACGTGCTTAAAATCAATTCTAACTTTTATATGGAGCTTTTTCCTAATACATCTAGAATGGGAGTATTATTGCTGGAAATCAATTTTCTACAAAAGAACTGGGAAATCAAAGGGACTCGGACAAAGGTTTATAGCTTTAAATATTCAGACAATGTCACTTTGGCTGAGCTTAAGGCAATTATTGATGAAAATATCGCCGATGTTAGGAGGTATGTTAATACTGGTGCTTACTAAATTCAGCTACTCAAACACAAACGCTTCTCTTAAGACCCAGCTATCTGTTAAATTAAAATTACTATAAACAAAAAAAGCAGCTCTTTTCAGAACTGCTTTTAAAACTGTTGGGTGAATGATGGGTCTCGAACCCACGACCTTCGGAACCACAATCCGACGCTCTAACCAACTGAGCTACAATCACCGTGTTTTTGAGGTTACAAAAATAGAAATATATCGTAACAAATCAAATATTTTTAAAAAATTTCATCAGTCTACTAAGCAATCCCTTTATCTTCAAGACCTTAAAAACTTTGTTTTTCTTACAATTAAGCATCGTTACATTTTTAACTGTTAAAAAGTTAGTTTTGTAACCATACTATGATTGAAATTTATACAGACGGTGCTGCAAGCGGTAATCCCGGACCCGGCGGATATGGCGTAATATTACGATCGGGCAAACATTATAAAGAACTTAGCGGAGGTTTTAGGCTTACCACCAATAACCGCATGGAACTGCTTGCCGTAATTGTAGGTTTAAAAGCTTTAAAAACTACCGGACATCAGGTTACCATCTTCTCTGATAGTAAATACGTGGTAGATTCTGTTGAAAAGAAATGGGTATTTGGTTGGGTGCAAAAAGGTTTTGCAGGGAAAAAGAACAAAGACCTGTGGATGCAGTACTTAGCGCTGCATAAATTACACCAGATCAGGTTTGTATGGATTAAAGGCCACAACGAGCATCCCGAGAATGAGCGTTGTGACCGTTTAGCAGTTGCAGCCTCTCAAGACAAAGCCAACTGGGCAATAGACCAGGCTTTTGAGCAGGAAAGAAACAACAACGCCTTATTATAATTTTTTTACAGGCGAAAACTCGGCCATGAATTCTTCTGCTTTTTTAACCATTTTAGGAGAACCTATAAAAATAGATGTTCTTTGATGCAGTTCGGTTGGATTAATATCCAATATTCTGTTTAAACCATCAGAAGCCATACCTCCCGCCTGCTCTATGATAAAAGCCATAGGATTACATTCATACAATAAGCGTAATTTACCTTTTGGCGAAGCAGCCGTTGTGGGGTAAATATAAATTCCCCCTTTAATCAGATTCCTATGTATATCGGCCACCATTGAACCTATATATCTTGAGGTATAAGGTCTTCTGGTTTCTTTATCTTCTACTTGCGCATATTTAAGGTATTTCTTCACACCTTCGGGGAAATGTACATAGTTACCTTCATTGATCGAATAGATTACCCCATCTTCAGGCACTTTCATTTTTGGATGCGATAAACAAAACTCTCCTATAGACGGATCCAACGTAAAACCATTTACACCTTTTCCGGTAGTGTAAACCAACATGGTTGATGAACCATAGATTACATAACCCGCAGCCACCTGTTCAGTACCTTTTTGCAAAACATCATCAATAGTAGCTAGCCCTTCTGTTGATTTACGGCGATAGATGGAGAAAATAGTTCCAACCGCTACGTTTACGTCAATGTTGGATGAACCATCTAAAGGATCGATACAAACGATATATCTGGCATTTTTAGATACCGGCGAATCGATTGGCACAAAATTATCTTCCTCTTCGGTAGCAACAATGCAGCACTCTCCCCCACTTCTTAAAGCAGAAATAAATTGGTCGTTAGCATATACATCTAATTTTTTCTGACCCTCACCCTGTATATTAGTCGTACCTGCATCTCCCAAAATATCTACCAGTCCGGCTTTATTTACTTCCCGGTTTACAATTTTTGCTGCAATACCAATATCTCTTAATAATCTCGAAAGTTCGCCTTTGGCGTATGGAAAATCTGCCTGTTTCTCTATGATAAACTGCCCCAGCGTGGTTATACCTGACATCATATACTTAGTGTATTTTTTACGTTATCTATCTCCTAATTCTATGACCGCTAAGGTATGTATTTTTTCTTCTGAAATGCAAAAGCGAATTAAAGTTCTTTTTTTATGCCAGCCATGTTTTCCGGCAGCACCAGGGTTAATATGAAGACATTTAATTTTATCATCATATATTACCTTTAAGATATGTGAATGTCCGCAAATAAAAAGCTTCGGAGGCTTAGTGTAAATTTCAGGCTTCACCAAAGGAGAATATCTCCCCGGATAACCGCCTATATGGGTTATCCATACATCAACTCCTTCACACATGAACCTGTTATGTTCTGGAAATTGCTGTCTGATGTCCTGCGTATCGATATTGCCATATACACCACGTAAAGGTTTAAAAGCTGCTAAAGGCTCTGCAACATCAGGCCCAAAATCCCCTGCATGCCAGATTTCATCGCAATCATCAAAATGCTTGAAAACGGCATCGTCCAAAAAACCATGCGTATCCGAAAGTAATCCTATTTTTTTCATCAGGTTTTATTTTGCCCTCTACAGCAAAATTATGACTATTTCTCTTGTTTATTCAATAAATAAATTGCTAAAAGCAATGTTAAAATATCAAAAAGAAATCGCTTAACAGTGCCTGGTAAGCAGGCGTATACTTGTTTTGGGCTTCATAGATATAGAAATCGCTACAATGCACAAGATTGTTTTCTTTATTCAGGCAAACTATTTTCCTAATCACAGGTTTACTTTTATCGGAATGAACAGATACAACCTGATCTACAAACAGGTCAATTTTTAAGCCCTCATTCATCACAAAGTCTGCCTGTTTAGGCGGTAAGATAAACCAAAACTTTCCTTTGTTGTTTAATAAAAAAGCTGCTTTAGCAAGCAGATCTTTAAAAAATTGAAAACTAGCATGCCTGGCCACTTCCTTTTTCAAGTTGGCGTTTTTAAAATCGTTCACAAAATAGGGTGGATTTGATACAATAAGATCAAATTTTTCAAGACTAGAATAATCTTCTATTGCCACGTGATGAGCAACCATCCGTTCCTTAAAAGGAGAATGTATAAAATTACTTCTGGCTGTATTTGCGGCATCCTGGTCTATTTCAACGGCTTCTACCTGTGCTTTCATAAATCTTTGAGCCAGCATAAGTGCCAGCACGCCGGTACCTGTACCAATATCCAGAATACGTTCGGGGCTTTCACTTTGAGCTAAAGCTGCCAATAAAACACCATCTGTATTTATTTTCATGGCGCAGCCACTTTGGTCAACTTCAAACTGTTTAAACTTGAAAATATTTTTACGCACAAAGCAAGAATAAAGGTTTACAAAAAACTCTGCCAAATTAAAAAAAGCCAAACATTATTACCCTATTTTCATGGCAGTTTTAAATTATAAACCGTAAATTTGCAGTTCAAAATACAAGCATGATTCATTTCTTTCTAGGTCAATCTGACGAGGTTTTTGCATTACAGGCAAACCATACACTTTCTGCAACTGATATTGAAAAATTAGAATGGCTTTTTGGCGGTGCCAAATTAGTGGCACAGCCTGTTTTAGAAGGCTTTTTTGTAGGCCCGAGAGCCGCTATGATTACTCCATGGAGCACCAATGCTGTGGAAATTACACAGAACATGAGTATGAATGGTGTAATCAGGATTGAAGAGTTTAAAAAAGTGGATGAGAGTTACACGGATTTCGACCCTATGCTATCGCAAAAATACGAGGGTTTAAATCAGGATATTTACACTATTAATATTCAACCAGAACCTATACTGGAAATAAGTGACATTGCTGCTTATAACAAACAAGAAGGATTGGCTTTGAGCGATGAGGAAGTTAACTACCTTGATAATTTGAGCAAAAAATTAGGCCGTAAACTTACCGATTCTGAAGTTTTTGGTTTTTCTCAGGTAAATTCAGAGCATTGCCGTCATAAAATCTTTAATGGTACTTTTATCATTGATGGTGAAGAAAAACCGACTTCTTTATTTAAGCTGATCAAGAAAACCTCTGAAACACATCCTAACGATATCGTTTCTGCATATAAAGACAATGTAGCTTTTATCAAAGGACCTAAAGTTCAGCAATTTGCGCCAAAACGTGCTGATGAACCTTCTTCATATCAAGTAAAAGAATTTGAATCGGTTATTTCTTTAAAAGCCGAAACACATAATTTTCCGACCACTGTTGAGCCATTCAATGGTGCGGCCACAGGTTCAGGCGGTGAGATCAGAGACCGTTTAGCTGGCGGGCAAGGTTCTTTGCCTTTGGCCGGAACTGCGGTTTATATGACTGCCCTTTCTCGCTTGGAAGAAACCCGTCCCTGGGAAAAAGGCATGGAAGAAAGAAAATGGCTATACCAAACCCCAATGGATATCTTGATTAAAGCTTCTAACGGAGCTTCTGATTTTGGAAATAAATTTGGCCAGCCGCTGATCACCGGATCAGTATTAACTTTTGAGCATGAAGAAGATGCCAGAAAATTAGGTTTCGATAAAGTGATTATGCTTGCAGGTGGTATTGGCTATGGCAAAATTGACCAGGCCAAGAAGCAAGAGCCTCAGGCAGGCGATAACATCGTTGTTTTAGGCGGAGAAAATTATCGTATCGGAATGGGAGGCGCTGCCGTATCATCTGCTGATACCGGCGCTTTTGGAAGCGGCATAGAGTTAAATGCCATCCAACGTTCTAACCCCGAAATGCAAAAACGTGCAGCTAATGCTGTGCGTGGTATGGTTGAGAGCGATCATAACACCATTATTTCTATACACGATCATGGTGCTGGCGGTCATTTAAACTGTTTATCTGAACTGGTTGAAGCTACAGGTGGAAGAATAGATATGGACAAGCTTCCTGTTGGCGATCCTACCCTTTCAGCGAAAGAGATTATCGGTAACGAATCTCAAGAACGCATGGGATTGGTAATCAGCGAAGAAAACATTGCTACTTTACAAAAAATCGCAGACAGAGAACGTTCGCCAATGTACACTGTAGGTAAAGTAACAGGCGATCACCGCTTTACTTTTGAATCTGCAACCACCGGGGCCAAACCAATGGATATGGCTTTAAGCGACATGTTTGGCAGTTCGCCAAAAATGATTATGGAAGATAAAACCATTGATTATACTTATCAGCCTATATCTTACCAGAAAGAAAATTTACAACAATATTTAGAACAGGTTTTACAACTTGAAGCGGTTGCCTGTAAAGACTGGTTAACCAACAAAGTTGACCGTTGTGTAGGCGGTCGTGTTGCCAAGCAGCAATGTGCCGGCCCATTGCAACTACCCCTGAACAATTGTGGCGTTATGGCCTTAGATTTTCAAGGCAAAGAAGGTATAGCTACTTCAGTTGGTCATGCTCCACTTGCTGCATTAATCGATCCTGCTGCCGGAAGCAGGAATGCCATCGGAGAAGCATTATCTAATATTATATGGGCACCTTTAAAAGATGGTTTACAGAGCGTTTCTTTATCGGCCAACTGGATGTGGGCCTGTAAAAACGCAGGCGAAGATGCCAGACTATATAAAGCTGTAGAAGCTTGTTCAGCTTTTGCAATTGAACTAGGTATCAATATCCCTACTGGTAAGGATTCGCTTTCCATGAAACAGAAATATAAAGATACCGAAGTAATTGCTCCGGGTACGGTGATTATTTCTGCAGCGGCAAACTGTAATGATATTAGAAAAGTTGTTGAACCAGTTTTACAAAAAGATGGCGGCAACATTTATTATATTAACTTATCTAACGATGCTTATCAGTTAGGCGGTTCTTCATTTGCCCAGATTGTTAATAAAATTGGCCATGAAACTACTGATATCAAAGATGGCAAAGCTTTTAAAACTGCGTTTAATACTATACAACAATTAATTAAAGAAGGAAAAATTAAAGCCGGACATGATATTGGCAGCGGTGGTTTAATCACTACTTTATTGGAAATGTGTTTCGCAGATGTAAATCTTGGAGCAAACATAAATCTTAGCGCATTAAACGAAAGTGATACCATTAAAGTGCTTTTTGCTGAAAATATTGGTATTGTTTTCCAAGCAGATTCCAATATTGAAACAACTTTAAATGCTAAGGGTGTAAATTTTGTAAAATTGGGCAATGTAACCAATGAAGCTCAATTAACGCTTAAAAATCAGGAAGAAGAATACAAGTTCGATATCAATCATTTGCGTGATGTATGGTTTAAAACCTCATTTTTATTAGATCAAAAACAAACCGCCAACGGCTTAGCGCAGACCCGTTTTGACAATTATAAAAAACAACCTTTAAATTTCAATTTCCCTGCTCATTTTACAGGAGAAAAACCAGTAATCGACAATTCAAAACCACGTCCTAAAGCTGCTATTTTACGCGAAAAAGGCAGTAACTCTGAGCGTGAAGTGGCCAATGCCATGCATTTAGCAGGTTTTGAGGTTAGAGATGTGCACATGACCGACCTGATTTCGGGAAGAGAAACCTTAGAAGACATTCAATTTATCGGGGCTGTTGGAGGTTTCTCAAATTCTGATGTTCTAGGATCTGCCAAAGGATGGGCTGGCGCATTCTTGTATAATGAAAAGGCAAGACTTGCCCTACAAAATTTCTTTGACCGTGACGATACTTTATCGGTTGGTATCTGTAACGGCTGTCAGTTATTTATTGAGCTAGGATTAATCAATAAAAACCATGAGATTAAACCAAAAATGCTGCATAACGATAGTAAAAAGCATGAAAGTATCTTTACTTCATTAACTGTACAGGAAAACAATTCTGTAATGCTTTCTACACTTGCAGGCAGTACAATAGGTGTTTGGGTATCGCATGGAGAAGGTAAATTTAGCCTTCCGTTAAGCGAGGATCAATATCAGATCGTAGCTAAATATGCTTATGAGAGCTACCCTGCTAATCCTAACGGTTCTGATTTTAATACTGCTATGATGTGCGATGAAACAGGTCGACACTTAGTTATGATGCCACATATAGAACGTTCGTTGTTCCAATGGCACTGGGCACACTACCCTGCTGGCAGAACAGATGAAGTTTCGCCATGGATGGAAGCATTTGTAAATGCCAGAAAATGGATAGAAAATAAAAACAAATAGAATAAAGACCTGCCAACTGGCAGGTTTTTTTATGCCATTATCAATTTAGAAATTTACGGTATCTCTAAAAATAAAGATTTACTTGTATAGGTTCAGTCCACATAATTGTTATTTTTGATTTAAGAAGTAAACCAAATGAAATACCTGTACGTTTTAGTATTTATTTTTCTTTCATTTTTTTGCAAGGCACAAACCATTTATGGCAATGAATGGATTCAAAAAGACCAGAAGTATATAAAAATAAAACTAAATCAGGATGGCGTGTATAAAATAACTTACAACCAGCTTAGCAGTCTAGGTTTTCTTACCGGCAATCCCAATCCTAAAAATTTTCAGATCTATTTCAGAGGAAAAGAAATACCCGTATATATTGAAGGAGAAAACGATAACAGCTTCGACAGTAATGATTTCATAGAATTTTACGGCCAAAAAAATGACGGCAAATTAGATGAGCCCTTATATACGCCATCTACTTTACAACCCAATCCTGAGGTTAGCCTCTTTGATGAATTTTCTACCTATTTTATAACTGTTGGTACCGGTGAAGGTAAAAGATACCAGACTGTCACCATAAATGATAATATACCTATACCCGAAAATTACATGATTTATACGGCTTCGGGTAATTTTGCTGAAATGTACTATCCTGGCAGATTTCTCATCAGCGCATTATCTCTTTCTGAATATATTGAAGGTGAAGGCTATTTAGGTAACTCTTATGGTCTTGGAAACTCACAAAACAGGAACTTAAACACTCCTTTTTTTATTTCAGTTCCTTCCTTTAAACCCTATCTGGAATATTATGTAGCGGGAAGATCAAATGCCAGTAATACTAATCCTCAAAATTTTAATCATCATTTACGGTTAAGTTTAAATAATCAACCCATAGCAGATACTTTATTTCGGGGTTATGAGATTATCAGATCTAAAATTTTTCTAAACCAAAGTCTTTCTTTGGGTTCTGTTCTAACTTTTTCTTCCCTTAATGATTTAGGAGCCGAAAGTGATTATCAGGCTCCGGCATATGCCCGAATTACTTATAGCAGATCTTTTGATGCTTCAGGCTTAAGCTATTTGGCTTTTAAATTGAATACAACATTAGATAAAACCTTATTAAACTTTACAAATACCAATTGGAACACTGCCTGGATTTTAAATCCAACAACCGCAGAAAAATATATCGGCACTAAAAATGGTAATCAGTTTAGCTTTAAAGTTAATAACTCTCAAAATAACCAGCTTATAGTTTATGAACAAAGTGCTTATTTAACACCGGCTCTTGAAAATGTATCTTTTCAGAATATGCCTACGGTCTCAGGTTTCAACTATGATCTGTTGATCATTACAAACAAGAAGCTTACTGCTTCTGCTAATGAATATGCTTCCTATAAGGCAACAAAAGGCTTTAAACCTCTAATCCTAATTACTGATGACATTTATAATCAGTTTTATTATGGACAGCACCATCCTCTTGCAATTAAGAATCTGTTAAAGTACCTGATTACCCAAAGCTCCATAAAACCTGAATATCTTTTATTATTGGGAAAAGGTTATGAGCTCCCTAAAGATAGACTTGCTGATAATTTGGTTCCTACTATGGGATATCCTGCATCCGATTCTTTCCTGAGTTCCGGGTTAACAGGCAATAATTTAGCACCTGAAATTGCAACTGGACGCATACCTGCCACATCTGATAACGAAGTCAGGATTTATTTAAACAAATTAAAGCTATACGAAAATCAACCCGATTCTATTTGGAGAAAAAACATCATCAACATCACAGGTGGTGCAAATAGTAGCGAAGATGTTGCTTTTTCTAATTACCTGAAAACACATTCCAGTATCTCATCTCAGGAATATTTTGGCAGTAATACCATCAGTTTTTATAAAAGCGTTACAGATCCTATTACAGATAATCTTGTAGGTAAGATAAGTAACCATATTAATGAAGGAGCCGCAATGGTAACCTACCTCGGGCATGGCAGCAGTACCAATACCGCCGTTTCGGTAGGCAGTCCCTCTTATTTAAACAACAAGAACAAATTGCTTTTCTATCTTATAAATGGTTGTAGTACAGGTAATGCTTTTATTAATGGCTCAATGGCCGAAAGTTATATTTTCCAGCCAGATAAAGGCGCGATTGGTTGGATTGGTAGCAGCAGCGAAGGAATCGCCTCCTACCTGTCGAACTTTACCAACCTATTTTATCAGAACTCTTTTTATTCCAATTATGGAAAATCTGTAGCCAGAAACCTGTTAAATGCTTCTAAAGCTTATCAAAATCCAAATGATGAATATAACAGGGCGCATCTCAGACAGTATATTTTTATAGGTGATCCTACCATAACCTTTTATGCACCCCAAAAACCTGATTATGAAATAACCAACAGGTCTATAGGATTAGAAGGCAATAACATTAACGCAAATAATAATTCTTTAAAACTTTTTGTTATTGTAAAAAATAATGGAAAAGCCATACAAAATAATGTAACTGTTGCAGTAACCCGTACCTTATCTGACAATACTATAATTAATTATCCCATAAAGACTTTCAGCAAGTTATACAATACAGACACTTTATATTTTGATTTAGATAATAATATTTCCAATTCAGCTGGAAACAATAAATTTTCCGTATCTATAGATCCGCAAAATAGCATTGATGAATTAACTAAAATTAACAATAAAGCCGAGTTTACTTATTATATCCCTTCTAATGGTATTAATATAATCTCTCCGGCCAAGTTTGCTATTGTAAGTAATCAGGGTTTATCTCTAACCGTACAATCCAATAACTTAACTCAGGAAAACCTTAGTTATATTTTCGAGTTAGATACTTTAAGTAGTTTTAACAGTAACTGGAAGATAAATTCGGGTCTGATAAATGGTAACGCTTTAACAAGCTGGAAACCTCAAATTAATTTAGAAAATAACAAAGTATATTATTGGAGAGCTAAATTAAATGACAATAGCAATAATAACAATTGGCAAAGCAGCTCCTTTACTTTCATAGCTGGTAGTGAAGAGGGCTGGAATCAGGGACATTACCAGCAACTGGATAATCTTACTTTAAAAAATATTACCTCAAGCAATTATCAAAGTTTTAATTATGCCAATATTGCTTTTCCTGTTCAGGTTAAAACCAGAGGCAATTATGCCCCCAAACTAACTGAAAGAAGAATAAGAACAAGTGTTTCGGGTGGTTCAATCGCTTTTAACAGTCCCGAGTTTGAAGGTATCAGCCTGGTAGCTTTAAATCCACAGAATCTATTGCTGACTTTTAATTATCCGAGCCCTCTTAATTTTAAAAATGATAATGTACATGGCACAGGACAGTTTTTCTTTAATACAAATTCTCCGTCAGAAACAGATTCTTTGCTCAGTTATTTAAATCAGGTACCCAATAACTATTATGTTATTGGTATGAGTGGAAACAATTTTGCACCTAAAAATCTACCCCCTGCAATTAAAACTGCTTTTCAAAGTTTAGGGCTTTCTCAATTTGAAAGTTTAGAAAATGGAGAACCTTATGCTTTTTGGGGAAGAAAGAACAACAGTTCTTTCACTTCCATAGAAAAAACAGCCGATTATAGCTCAGCTATTTTACCATCTGAACAGCTGCTTGACTTTACTTATGATCTGCCTACACCTGGCGATAATGGTTATTACCTGTCTGAAAAAATAGGCCCCTCATCTAAATGGAACAGTGTTACTTTTAATCTGTCTAAGGGTAGTAATGATAATCTTAATTACACCATTATAGGCGTAAAATCTAATGGAGATGAAACCAGTTTAAAAAATAATATTTCAAATGATCAGATTGATATTTCTGATATTTCGGCTACAACTTATCCTTTTCTGAGAATACAGGCAAATACAACGAATAATACAGATAAAAAACCTGCTAATCTGAAGTCATGGAAAGTATTATACAAAGGTTATCCTGATATTACTTTTGATGCGAGAACTGTTAATTATTTTTATAAAAACAAAATTGAAGAAGGAGATTCTCTAAAAATTCAGATTGGTATTTCTAATCTTGAAAATATAAAATCTGATTCTGTTAAAGTTAACTATAAACTTACCAAAGCAGATCGTTCTGTAGTAACAGGCAGTATTGTTACGCTGAAACCTCTAATTATTAACGACAAAGAGAAAGTAACTTTTACATATCCTACCAACGGATTAACCGGAAACAACATTATACAATTTGATGCCGAGCCAAAAGATCAAAAAGACAAGCTACCTGCAAATAATTTTGTTAATTACAATTTTGAGGTCATTTCAGATAAGAAAGAACCTCTTGTAGATGTGCTATTTGATAACAAAAGAATTATCAATGGAGAAATAATCTCACCCAAACCACAAATTCAGATCAGCATTACTGATGAAAATAAATTCCTTATCCTAAAAGATACTACTGTTGTCGAAGTTTACATTAAAAGTCTAAAAGATGCCGCATTCAAACGTGTTTCTTTTAGCTCCAACAAACTTAATATTCAAAATGCAGGGTCTTCTAATAACAATAGGATCAGCTTTATTTATTTACCTGAACTTTTACAGGATGGAAATTATACACTAAAAATAAAAAGTAAAGATGTTAGCGGTAATTATAACACCACTAATGATTATCTGATTAATTTTGAGGTTATAAACGAACAAACTATTACCAATTTCCTGCCATACCCTAATCCATTTACTACTTCAATGCAGTTTGTGTTTCAGGTTACAGGAAAAATACCTGATAATATTAAGGTACAGATTATGACAGTTACAGGTAAGATTGTCAGAGAAATTTTCAAGAATGAACTGGGACCGGTTTACATAGGAAATAACATCAGTACATTTAAATGGGATGGAACAGATCAGTTTGGCGACAGACTTGCAAACGGTGTGTACTTTTATAATGTTACTTACGAAAACAAGGATAAATCAGATATAAAACATAAATACAATTCAACGGATAAATACTTTAAAAACAATTTTGGGAAAATTTATTTAATGCGATAAGTATCCCAGCGCTTTGTTGTAAAAAGAAAGAAATTCTTCAGATACGTTTTGATAAGCATATTTATTTCTGGCATCTGCTATTATTCTCGATGCATCAAACTTTTTTAGATTATTTGCCATGAACTCCATTGCCTCTGATAGATTTGTAATATCTTTTGATTTTACCAAAATACCATTATTCTCATTTACAATTTCACTAACTCCCCCTACATCAGAAGCTATTAGTGGTAGCCCGCAACAAAGAGCTTCTAATAAAACACAAGGTAAATTCTCATAATTACTAAAAAGAACAAATACATCGCTATTCTGATAATGTTTGACCAGGTCGCTTCCATATAACTCACCGTAAAAAAACACATTATCCAAACCATTCAATTTTACATAGTCTTCATATTTTTCCCTGTCTGCATGGTCACCTATAATATGTAATTCAAAATGACTGATTTTTTGCCTTAATAAAACAACCGCTTCCAATATACCACTTACATTCTTAACACTATTTTCTATACCGGATACATGCAAGAACTTTATCTTTTCATGAGAGTGCTCAGGAAATATTTTGTAGAATGAATTTATATCTACAGTATTATAAATAACAGGAAAATTAGAATGGTACAAACCTTTTTTTTTCATGGCAAATCCCAGATTATCTGAAACAGTTGACAAGCCGTCCGAATAATTTATGATCTTTTTAGTTATCCATTTTCTAATCGAACCTTTATACTGAACGGAGTTTGATAGGTATCTGCTCCAATGCTCTGTTATTACATAGGGAACTTTATATATAAACTTGATCAGCATAGCTGGTAGCCCAACCCGGGTTAAAACATGCACATGATTAATATGAGGTTTACCATATAGCTTTAAGACCTTAAAATAACCTGCAAATAAGCAATAGGCATATAAAAAATAATTAAAGACGAACAGTACACCCTTAAAACGCTTATGATAGATAATGTAATGCTGAATCCCTTCTTCCTGATATTGATGAATTTCAATAAGTTTTTTTGAATTACGATAAGGAAACACGTAAAACACAACTAAAAGCTTTACTTTATTTACCAAAGCTTTTGCATGCTCTTTTATAAAAATCCCCCCTATCCTGTTATCAGGATTCGGGTACCATGCCGGCAAAAAAAATACTTTGAGATCTTTATTATCCATCTATCTTACAATTTTTTTTACAAATGTTTTAAGGTACATAATCAGATTTTGCAACTTATTATTGTAGACAGAATATTTCGCCACATAGAAATTTTGTAATTCGGGTTCAAATTTTTGTTTAAACATGGCTATCTCTCGCATGTCGGCACCGTACAGGTCCACTTTTTCTACACCTAAATCCTTAAGTTGATTTAAAGCATATTGATATAAGAAAGATGAAATGCCTTTAGAAGAATGTTCTTTTACTGTTCCTATTAATGGGAAATAAGCCTTTTTGTCTTTTTCATCTACAATAGCGATGATCGATGAAACAAACTCATCTTTATAAAATACGTTAAAGGTATAAGCCAGATTTGCTTTCTGTAATGCATAAAACCATCTGATCACCTGCCGTATATAAGTTTCGGCAAATTTAAAGTTTTTCAGTTCCTTATCATGAAAAGCCAGGCTTTCTTTCCAAAAGGTATTAGTTTCAAACTTATAGCCGTTTACGGTTACGTCATGCTTTAATATACGGCTAAGGTTTTTGTGTAACTTTCCATCATTTAAATATTTAACCAGTGTATAACGGGTTTCTATAGTAAACCCATGCCATTTAAAAGGACGGATATCTTTTACAGATATAGGTAATCTTACATTTATAGCCTTATATGATTTCTTGAGCTCATCCAATAAGAAATACAAAGCTTCTGTATGGTGCCATTGAGATTTATTAGAATTTTGCCAGAAGAATTGATAGTAATAATGATTTGGAGAAAGTATCTTTTTATCTTTTATTAAAAAACTGGTTAAAATATAGACATCTTCTTTTTGTTTAATGGCAACATGTAAAACCTTTAAACTATAAGTATTTGCCAGCGAATTTAAAAAGTTTTGATCTGCTTTAAGCGTATCACAATTGTATAATGAGCTATAATATGCCCATTCATCAGGTGATAAAATTTGAAACTTAAATTCCATATCGCTCTAATGACGAAATTATAAAACAATTTCTTAAAAAGAGCTAATGTTTTTATTTTACATTATAAATAAAAGCGCCGCCTTCGTTAAAGCAGCGCTTATCGCGTTAATTAGAATTAATTAGCTAAAGTATAACTGATCGGCATATTGTATCTTACTCTAACAGCCGTATTGTTCTGTTTTCCTACCTGCCATTTCGGAGATTTTTTAATTACCCTTACAGCTTCTTCATCGCAACCATAGCCAATACCTTTAAGAACCTTAACATCGGTTATAGAGCCATCTTTTTCAATTACAAAACTTAAATATACTTTGCCTTGTACTCCTTCTTCCTGTGCCATCACCGGATATCTTAAATTACGCTGTATGTATTTTGCCCAGGCATTCATTCCTCCCGGAAATTCTGGGTAAACATCTATACCTGTACCATCATAAATTGTATTGCTTTTCCCTCCTAATCCACTTTCATCTGTACCACCTCCATTTCCTACTTTAGCTGGGGTAACCGCTATATTACCTTTATTTTCTTCACCATTTTGAGTAACAGATCCTATAACAGCTTTATCCAATTCAGAAGTTAAAGGCGGAACATCAGTTACCATTTCATCCTTCACCACATTAATATTGCTACTCAAATTAACCGTCTTTTGAACTTTAACCGGAGCTGCCTTAGGGGTTTCTATTTTTTTAGATTTAGAATCTGGTTTTTCTTTTTTATCCTCTATCTTTTTAGGCACTATAGTTATATCTCTAATAATCATGTCATCTTGCTGAGATACAGGTTTAACTTCCTTAACTCTATACTTGTTATAAATTACAGGTACCAAGAATAAGAATATAAAAAACGAAGCAGCAATTAAAAAAGCTTTAACCAGCATTAATGATGATTGTTTTCTTAAAACATAAGCACCGTAACTTTTATTTCTGTTGGCAAATACAAGAGCAAGCCACTCGCTGTTGTATAAATTTGAGGTTTTGTTAAACATAGCGTTCATATTTTTCCATATGATGCTTATCTTTTATTTTTCCATAAATAACAATTAATTTAATTTCCTCATCCAAAAACATAGATTCTATATTTAAAAGCAATAATTAATAATAAATAATAAACATTTTAAGAATATTAACACAAAAATACATACAACTTAAAGTATTTAATATTTATTTTTGTTAAAATTTTAACTAAAACCACCAAAATCAAATGAAAAATCTAAGAACAATAGCTGTAAAAGAAGCACAAAACAGAATTACACCAGAAATAAAGTTGAATTCTGCAAAAATTTCGAGTTTTTTTGGCTCAAATGTGTTCGACAGAAAGAAAATGAAAGAATATCTCTCAAAAGATGTATTCCAAAAACTAATGTCGGCCATTAACCATGGCGAAGTTCTTAACCAGGAAGATGCTAATCAAATAGCCGCAGCTATGAAAGCTTGGGCTATGGAAAAAGGAGTGACCCACTATACACACTGGTTTCAACCGCTTACAGGCTCAACTGCCGAAAAGCATGATTCTTTCTTTGAGCCGAGTGGTGATGGTCCTATAGAAGTTTTTGCAGGGAGTGCCTTAGTACAGCAGGAACCAGATGCTTCAAGCTTTCCTAACGGTGGTATTCGTAATACATTTGAGGCAAGAGGTTATACTGCATGGGATCCTACTTCTCCTGCTTTTATTATGGAAAATAAAGCCGGTAAAACGCTATGTATTCCTACTGTATTTGTTTCATATACCGGCGAAGCTTTAGATTATAAAGCTCCTTTATTAAAAGCAGTAGCTGCAATAGATAAAGCCGCAGTAGAAGTTTGCCAATATTTTGATAAAGGCGTTACTAAAGTAAATGCTTCTTTAGGCATTGAACAAGAATATTTCTTAGTTGATCTGGCTCTTTATAACGCACGTCCTGATATGGTTTTTGCTGGCCGCGCAATATTTGGACGTATGTCTGCCAAAGGACAGCAATTAGAAGATCATTATTTCGGTTCTATTCCTGAGCGTGTTTTTGCCTACATGGTAGATTTTGAAAACGAGGCATTAAAATTAGGTATTCCTTTAAAAACCCGTCATAATGAAGTAGCCCCCTCTCAGTTTGAATGTGCGCCAATCTACGAGGAAATTAATCTGGCCATAGACCACAACCAATTATTGATGGATTTGATGGAAAAAGTAGCCCGCCGACATAACTTTAAAGTTTTATTACATGAAAAACCTTACGCAGGCATCAATGGTTCTGGTAAGCACAACAACTGGTCGTTAATTACCGATACAGGGAAAAATCTGTTGGCCCCCGGTAAAACACCTAAAAATAATTTAATGTTCTTAACTTTTTTCGTGAATACAATTAAGGCTGTTCATGAACATGCCGATTTGTTAAGAGCAAGCATCGCTTCTGTAAGTAACGATCACCGTTTAGGTGCTAATGAAGCTCCTCCCGCTATTATTTCAATTTTTCTGGGCTCTCAATTAAATGATGTATTAGATGAAATAGAAAGCTCAAGAGCGATTATTAATAAAGTTAAAAAAGAAGACAATCTTTGGTTAGGTATTCCTAAAATACCTCAAATCGCGTTAGATAATACAGATCGTAACAGAACTTCTCCTTTTGCATTTACAGGCAATAAGTTCGAGTTAAGGGCTGTAGGGTCATCTGCCAACTCATCTGCTTCAATGACAGTCTTAAATGCAATCGTTGCCGATCAATTGAATAAGTTCAAGCTTGAAGTTGATAAACTGATCAAAAAAGGTGAGAAAAAAGATGTTGCCATTTTAACGATTATCCGTAAGTACATCAAAGAATCTAAAAATATCCGTTTTGAAGGTAATGGTTACAGCGATGAGTGGGCAGCAGAGGCACAAAGCAGAGGTTTATCAAACATCAAAACCACACCTAAGGCTTTGGATGCGTACGTGAGTGAAAAAACAATGGATCTTTTCTCTTCTTTAAATATATTTAGTAAAAGAGAATTACATGCCCGCCATGAAATTATGCTGGAGAATTTTTACAAAAAACTACAGATCGAAGCCCGCGTTATGGGCGATGTGACCAATAGCCAAATTATACCAGCCGTAATAGAATATCAGAATAAGCTGATTGAAAACGTAAAAGGGCTAAAAGAAATAGGATTAAATAACGATGCGATAGCTGCGCCTTTAAGCATTATTAATAAAATATCAGGTTATTTAGGTGTGCTTAAAAATACCATCGATACCATGCTCGAAGAACGCAAAAAAGTAAACAAAATTGAAGACAGCAGAGAGAAAGCCATTGCTTATGATGAAAAAGTTAAGGTTTATTTTGACGCCATCCGTTACAATGCCGACAAGCTTGAACAAATAGTAGATGACAGCATTTGGCCACTACCTAAATTCAGAGAATTATTATTCTTAAAATAAGTTCAAACAGAAATTTTAAAATTTTAAATGAGGTGCAGAGTAATTTTTGCGCCTCATTATTTTAATACACACGTTAGGCATATTCTAAAAAACAACTTATCTAACAACTTCATCCTATATCTTTCCTGCTATATATCACTTCTGTAACCTTGTAACTTTCAAATATTACAAGTCTCAACAATTTAACATTTCAACCCATTTAATCATTTAACCTTCCACCTTAAAAAGCTATCTTTGCAGCAATTATGAGTAACGAGAGATATAATCAGCGTGGCGTATCTGCTTCAAAAGAAGATGTACACGCAGCAATCAAAAATATCGATAAAGGAATTTTCCCCCAGGCTTTTTGCAAAATTATCCCTGATATACTGTCAGGCGACCCTTCTTATTGCAATATTATGCATGCCGATGGTGCCGGCACAAAATCTTCTTTAGCTTATACTTATTGGAAAGAAACCGGAGATTTATCTGTTTGGAAAGGTATAGCACAAGATGCTATCATCATGAATATTGATGATCTAATCTGTGTGGGCGCTACAGAGAACATCCTGCTTTCGTCAACTATCGGCCGTAATAAAAATCTGATTCCGGGCGAAGTAATTGCTGCTATTATTAACGGAACGGAAGAAATTTTGGCAGAGTTGAGAAATTTAGGTATTTCTATTTACTCTACAGGTGGAGAAACAGCCGATGTAGGCGATTTAGTAAGAACCATTATTGTAGATTCTACTGTAACCTGTCGCATGAAACAGGAGGATGTAATTAGCAATCACAACATCAAACCCGGAGATGTAATTGTAGGCCTAGCATCTTATGGCCAGGCCAGCTATGAAAAAGAATACAATGGCGGCATGGGATCAAATGGATTAACTTCTGCCCGTCACGATGTTTTCAGTAAAGATGTAGCTCAAAAATACCCGGAGAGCTTTGACCCTGGAGTGCCTTTTGATTTGGTATTTTCTGGCCATAAAAAATTGACAGATCTCGTTCAGATTAATGATACAGAAAGTGTCACTGCCGGAAAACTGGTGTTGTCTCCTACCCGTACATACGCACCCGTAATTAAGCGGGTATTGGATAAATACCGTAAGCAAATTAACGGTATTGTACATTGCAGTGGTGGTGCGCAAACCAAAGTATTGCATTTTATCAATGATGGCGTTCATGTGATCAAAGATAATCTCTTTCCTATCCCCCCTCTTTTTAAATTGATCCACGAGCAATCGGGTACCGATTGGAAAGAAATGTACAAAGTATTCAATATGGGGCATCGTATGGAAATTTATTGCCCTGAAGAAATTGCTCAGGATATCATCAATATTTCTCAAAGTTTTAATATTGAGGCCCAACTTATAGGTCGTGTGGAAGAAGGTAGTAAGCAAGTAAGTCTAAAAAGCGAGTTTGGCGAATTTATCTACACATAAGTATGATTAAAATCTTATTATAAAGCTCAGGAATATGTGTTTCTGAGCTTTTTTATTTAAAAGGGAATCTTCTTAAATGAGAAAAATTATGAGGTTCATACTACAAACAACACTTCTTTATGTGCAATACAGTACGTCATGTTGAACTAGTTTTAGTATCGGTTCGAGAAACAAAAAGCCTGAATTGAATTTACTTACGTGGCTTTTCGCTTCGCTATAAATCAGGATGGACATAAATATAAAAAAGCCCCGATGAAATTCATCGGGGCTTTTTGTATTAACTTAACTAATATTAGTTAAAAGCATATTTTAAACCAAACTGCATATAGTAAGTTGATGAAATACTGGTATTAATTCTGTTAGATTCAGAAATTAATGCACCACTTACAGTATTCAGATTGATTGTTGGTTTTGTTGTACCTCCAGGAGTTAAAGAAGATATGTTAGTAACACTTAAGATATTGTTGTTATTAATTGTATAAGCTCCCCATTTAGAGTTAATTAGGTTACCTACATTGAAAATATCAAAATAAATTTCTAATGAATTTTTAACATTACCTATTTTTCTACCGAAAAGTTCTTGTGAGAATCTGAAATCAAACTGGTTTCTCCAAGGAGCAACCGCACCGTTTCTTTCAGCATACATACCTTTTCTTGAGCTTAGATATTTATCACTTTCAATCATGTTAAAGAATGCATCTTCTTGTTGTTGAGGTGTAAATGCACCATTCTGCACGAAAGTAATCTCCGAACGATCTTTAGGTACATAGATTAAGTCATTGTTCTGACCATCTCTGTTAAGATCATTTGAGTAGTAGTATGAGTATCTACCTTGTGATCCGCCTTGATAGAATAAGGTCATTCCTGTTTTTAATCCTTTAATCCATTCTGCTTTATAGCTAACACTACCTACAACTCTGTGAGGAATTACGTTAGAAGTATAGCTTAACTCAGGATTGTTTGAATTACCGTTATATTGGTAAGGCAAGCTCCATAAGTTCACAATCTGGTCACCAGATTGGTCTCCAAAGTTTTTAGCATAGCTATAAGTATAAGCTGCAGTTACTTCCCAGTTATTACCAAATGGTTTAGTCAATTGGAAACTGCTAGAGAAATAGTCGCCTCCTTTAGCATTATCCATTACGATAGCATCAAAGTTACCAGTACCTGTACTGCTAATTTGACCACTATTTAATCTGTTAATGTATCTTAAAGGAACATTTCTATATGGATCTCCGACTGCTGTAGGAGTTGCCGGATATATCATTCTATTATCTGGATAACCTGCAATATTTAATGGTTGAGGATCAACCAAGTTAGCATTACGTGCATAAACAGCATTGATATCTTTACCATAAATCAACTCAACAGTACCTACAAAACCAAATGGTAGTTTAGCATCTAAACCTAAGCTTGATTTCCATTGTTGTGGAAATTTCAAATCAGGTGACATTGCTGATATACTTGAAGGAATAGAAGCACCTGCAGTTGGCAATGTAGATGGGTACATCTCCTTGTAATTAGGGTTAAAGTTTGGCATATTCGATGGTATGGTAATCGCGCCGGTAGTTGAGTTATAATTAGAACTAATGCTCTGAGTAAATTGCAACATACCTGCATCACCAGACTGAGCAACAATCCATACAAAAGGAATACGGCCTGTAAAGATACCTGAACCACCACGCAATTGTAAGCTTCTGTCGCCTAAGATGTCATAGTTAAAGCCAATACGTGGAGAAAACATTAATCTTGCTTTAGGTAAAGTACCTGTATTAATCGTTTCGCCTCCATTAAAGCTAGCAGCTGCTACTAAAGGGTGGGTTTTGATTTCGCTAACATCAGGATAAGTAGGTAATTCTAATCTTAAACCTAAAGTTACTTTTAACTTATCGTTAAATGAAATCTCATCTTGACCATAAGCAGACAACTGGAAGAACTTAAAGCTTGGGAAAGCCTGAGAACCATCAGCTGTTAATGGATAAGTTAAAGCAAAGTTGATTGGTTTTTGGTTAGTGATGAAATCATTCCAGCTGTTAAATACATAATAACTTGTACCAAAACGTTGGAAACCATTTTTTACTTTACTCCACTCTACCTGTGCTCCTACTGTAAAATTATGCTTACCGGTAGCAAAAGTTAAATCATCATTGATTGTATAAGTCATTACATCTCTCAGGTTACCAAAAGTAAATGGCTCATAACCAAATGAAGTTAAAGTAGATAATTTTTTAGTAGTTGAATATTTTCCGTCAAGGATATCTACCAAAGGAAACTCTGCACCAGGAGAAGATCTAGGGTCGTTCTGATGAGCAAAAGAAGCTCTTAATGAATTGTTGAATTTACCAAAGTTAGAGTTCAACTCTGCAGTACCAGAATATAAGTTAGCTTCCTGGTAGTAGTTTGAGTTAAAGAAAGACATTGCATAAATACTTTGTCTGTTATCACCTGCATTAAAACCAGATCCTGAAGTAGAAGTACTGATTTGAGAAGGGCTTTTACTTTCTACCTGAGAATAGCGGATGTTAAATTTATGCTGTGTATTGATATTCCAGTCTAAACGAGCAAATATTTTATCGTTATTGCTGTTATTTGAATAGCCTTGATAAGGTCCGGTTTGGTAACCGTAATTATTTGCTAAATAACTGCTAACTCCATCCATAAAGGCAACAGATGGTCTTGCTATATTTAAAGATGCATTTTCTGTACCGTTGGCAGAAGCCACTTTGGTTGGTCCCGGTTCAACAGTTTTCTTCTTTTCAAAGTTAACAAAGAAGAATAATTTGTTTTTAATGATCGGGCCTCCTAAACTAAAACCGTATTGTTTTTCATCTAAAGCTTGAATATTAGTGATTACGTTATCACCAACACGCACGCCTTGTTGTTTTTCTGAACGGAAAGTATATAAAGCATTACCAAAGAAAGTGTTTTTACCTGATCTGGTTACAGCATTGATAGATGCACCTGTAAAACCAGTCTGACGAACGTCAAAAGGGGTTACGTTAACTGAAATTTCTTCTAATGCATCGATAGAAATTGGAGAACCATTGGCAGGAATGTTTTGCCCAATACCAAACTGGTTATTAAAGTTAGCACCATCTACCGTAAAATTATTTGCACGGTAAGATCCGCCACCTATACTTGTACCGTTAGCCTGAGGTGTTAAACGAGTAATATCGTTTACACTTCTTGTAATAGAAGGTAATTCTTCAATCTTAGCTCTTGAAATGATTGTTGATGCACCATTTCTTTTAGAGTTCATGATCGGATCGTTTTTACCTAAAACCACAACCTCACTTAAAACAGAAGAATTATCATCTAACTTAACATCTAAGTTAAAAGCCTCTCCTAATTTAAGATAAACATTATCAAACTTTTGTGTTTTGTAGCCTACAAAACTTACTTCAATTACATACGGTCCTCCAACACGCATATTACCGATAGTAAAACGTCCAGAGTTATTTGTAATAGTTCCATACACAGAACCCGTAGGTGTGTGAGTGGCTTTTACACTTGCTCCAGGCAAGGTCTCTTTCGAGTCCCGGATTGTACCAGTCATTGAAGATGTAGTAACCTGCGCATAAGCAAAACCGCAGAAAGCTACAAAAACAAGAACCAGCGATACAATCTTTAATTGTAAAGATTTTTTCATGCTCTTTAATTAATTTTTGTTTTGTTTTTTTGTTAAATTGTGTTAAAATTCCTTGCAAATTTAATTATTAAATTTAATTCGTTACGGAATTCCAATGTTAAATAATTATTAAATATATCATTAGTTATTCACAATTAACATAAAACATTAAACTAAAAAAGTACGCATATGACTTTTTTAATTTCATAAATAACGCTATCTACCATATTACACATTATTCCTCCTTATCAATACTGGAACACCTAATAGATTTAACCAACATTTTTTTTATTTTTGGCAAGTTATTTTAAGTAAAACCCCTCCTTAAATAGAGAAATGAATTACGATTTAATAGTTATAGGTAGCGGTCCTGGCGGATATGTTACTGCAATACGTGCTTCTCAATTAGGCTTAAAAACAGCCATTATTGAACGCGAATCTTTAGGTGGAATATGTCTTAACTGGGGCTGTATCCCAACTAAAGCCCTTTTAAAAAGCGCACAAGTTTTTGAATATATAAACCATGCTGCCGATTATGGAATACAAACCAGCGAGGCTAAAGCCGATTTTGAGGCAGTAGTTAAACGTAGTCGCGGAGTTGCCGAAGGTATGAGTAAAGGCGTTCAGTTTTTAATGAAAAAAAATAAAATTGACGTGATTATGGGCACCGGAAAAGTAAAACCGGGCAACAAAGTAGAAGTTAAAGCTGCTGATGGCACACAAAAAGAACTGAGTGCAAAACATATTATTATCGCAACTGGTGCTCGTTCCAGAGAATTACCTAATTTGCCTCAGGATGGTAAAAAAGTAATTGGTTACCGTCAGGCTATGGTATTGCCCCAACAACCAAAATCTATGGTGGTTGTAGGGTCTGGAGCTATTGGAGTTGAGTTCGCCTATTTTTATGCTACCATGGGTACAAAAGTTACCATTGTAGAGTTTATGGAGAATATTGTTCCGGTAGAGGATGAAGATGTATCTAAACAATTGCTACGCAGCTTAAAGAAAACCGGTATCGATATCATGACTTCTTCAAGTGTTGAAAGCGTTGATACCAGTGGTTCAGGTTGTAAAGTACAAATAAAAACTGCCAGTGGTATTCAAACTATTGAGTGTGATGTTGTACTTTCTGCTGCAGGTGTGGTTGCTAACATAGAGAACATTGGTTTGGAAGAAGTGGGTATTAAAACCGATAAAGGAAAAATTGTAGTAGATCAATATTACAATACCAGTGTTAAAGGCTATTATGCTATTGGAGATGTTGTTCCAGGTCAGGCATTAGCGCACGTAGCTTCTGCAGAAGGCATCATTTGTGTAGAGAAAATTGCAGGCATGCATGTTGAACCTTTAGATTACAATAATATTCCGGGATGTACTTACTGTTCGCCAGAAATTGCATCTGTAGGTTATACAGAAAAAGCAGCAAAAGCAGCAGGCTATGAGCTTAAAATTGGTAAATTTCCATTTTCTGCATCAGGTAAGGCAAGTGCAGCCGGCGCTAAAGATGGTTTTGTAAAATTGATTTTTGATGCTAAATATGGGGAATTGTTAGGTGCTCACATGATTGGGGCTAACGTAACCGAAATGATTGCTGAGATTGTGGTTGCCCGTAAACTGGAAACTACAGGTCACGAAATGATCAAATCTGTACACCCTCACCCTACCATGAGCGAGGCGATTATGGAAGCCGCAGCAGATGCATACGGAGAAGTAATACACTTATAAAATTAATTGTTAAACTGTTGGAATTGGTTAATTGTTATATAACAATTAACCAATTTTGTTTTATATATATTAGTTAAATAATTTTAAATTCATCTTTAACTAAATAAAATGAAACTATATACTATAGAAACAGGTTTTTTTAAATTAGACGGAGGTGCCATGTTTGGTGTGGTTCCCAAATCTATCTGGCAAAAAACCAACCCGGCCGATGCCAATAATATGTGTACATGGGCAATGCGATCTTTATTGATCGAAGATGGTAATCGCCTAATCTTGATAGATAACGGCATAGGAAATAAACAAGATGATAAATTTTTTAGTCATTATTACCTGCATGGTGATGACAGTTTAGACAAATCTTTAGCTGCTAAAGGCTTTCACAAATCTGATATTACCGATGTTTTTCTGACCCATCTTCACTTTGACCATTGCGGAGGAGCTATAGAACGTGAAGGCGATAAACTTGTTCCGGCATTTAAAAATGCGGTTTACTGGAGCAATGAACAGCACTGGGAATGGGCTGTACACCCTAATGCCAGAGAAAAAGCTTCTTTCCTGAAAGAAAATATTTTACCTATACAGGAAAGTGGACAGTTAAAATTTATTCCTACACAAAACAATGTAAAGTTCCATCAGGATATCAATATCCGTTTTGCCTACGGACACACGGATGCCATGATGTTGCCTCAATTACAATATAAGGATAAGACTATTGTATATATGGCTGATCTTTTACCTTCAACAGGACATATTCCGCTACCTTATGTGATGGCTTATGACATGTTTCCTTTGCAGACCCTAAAAGAAAAGAAAGACTTTTTAGAAGAAGCCGCACAGAACGAATATGTTCTCTTTCTGGAGCACGATCCTGTAAATGAATGCTGTACCTTACAACAAACCGAGAAAGGCATTCGCCTTAAGGATACCTTAAAGTTATCTGACATTTAATTTGATAAAAGCAGAAATACTGATTGAGTGTTTCTGCTTCTTAATTAGTTATCTTCTAAAAGGGTAACACAGTCTTTAGGTAATTTCTGTATCCTATGATCAAAATTAGCTAAGCCCTGTGCATCTTTGATCTGTATATATAAACGCTTTATAGCTTTCATCGTGTCTTCATCCTGGGTACAAGCATAATATTTTTCCAGATATGGAAGCGCTATATAAATTTGTTTTTTGTAAGCTTCAAAGGCATTTTTATTGGCTACAGCATCTTTTTTTGCCACAGCCTCATTTATCTTTGCCACATAAGGCGTAGCTTTAGCAATATAAATAAATCCAATAGCACGGTTCATCACTTCATAATTAGGTTCTTCGGGCTCTACTAAAAGATAGTATTTTAAAGCACTATCAGGCAGTTTCATTCTTTCAAAGTTCCTACCCATATAATATCTTATATTCATCAGTTGTTTCTTTGAAAGTAAGGAAGCGTTTTCCAGTAAAAGTCTACATCTTTGTTCATAAGATACATGATCTAAATTAGAATTTCTGAATACCTTAAAGCTATCATACATGTCTGTTATATTCTTTTGCGCAAAAGAAAGATTAACCAATATCATAAAAGTTAACAAGAGCAGCAGTTTATTTTTCATTTTCCTAAACTAAGCATTTTCTATTCATATTAAAATCTATTTTACATTCAGGCTTTTGTAAATTTGGGCAGAAAATGAATACTTCATCCCTAAATAACTTCAAACAGAAAGCCTTAAAATGGGCTAATAATTTTGATGTTTGCTGCTACTTTGATTCCAATCAATACCATGATCAGTACGGACATTTTGATTGCATCATTGCTGCAGGTGTAGAAAAAAAAATAAGCTTAAATAGCGGTAATGCCTTCCATGCATTAAAGATTTTTTATGAGAACCATAAAACCTGGCTTTTTGGTTTTTTAAGTTATGATCTTAAAAATGAAATAGAAGATCTAGCTTCTCTACATCCTGATCATTTGGGGTTTCCCGATCTGTTCTTTTTTATTCCAAAATATATCATTGGAATACAAAAGAATACTATGAAAATTTTAAAAGGCAGCCCTGATATCGTTGAAGCAATTACACAGGAAAAATCAGATAAAATAAATTTTTCTGATTCTATTGAAATTAAAAGTAGGCTTACCCGACAGCGGTATATTGAAAAAATAGATTATTTAAAGCAGCATATTTTACGTGGAGATATTTATGAAGTAAATTTTTGTCAGGAATTTTATGCAGACAACACTTCCATTGATCCTTTAGCCGTTTATCAGGAATTGAATGCAATATCTCCTACTCCTTTCTCTGGATATTTTAAAATAGAAGATAAATATATCATCTCTGCCACGCCTGAAAGATTTATATGCAAACGCAAAAACAAATTAATATCTCAACCTATTAAAGGAACTGCCAAGCGGCAAGACAACCAAGAATTAGACCTAAAGGCAAAAGCAGAATTGAAGAACGATCTAAAAGAACAGACTGAAAACGTAATGATTGTAGATCTGGTAAGAAATGACCTGACCAAATCCGCAACAAAAGGAACTGTGAAAGTAGAAGAGTTATTCGGAATTTATTCATTTCCACAGGTTCATCAAATGATTTCAACTATTAGCTGTGAATTAGATGAAAATATACATTTTGTAGATGCTTTAAAAAATGCTTTTCCTATGGGTTCAATGACAGGAGCTCCTAAATTAAGAGCTATGGAGCTGATCGATCAATATGAAGAAAGCAAAAGAGGAATTTATTCTGGTTCTTTTGGCTTCATAACACCTGAAGGAGACTGTGATTTTAATGTGGTAATCCGTACAATTTTATATAATAGCCTAAACCGTTACCTGTCTTTTCAGGTAGGGGGAGCAATTACTTATCAATGTACCGCTGAAAAAGAATATGAAGAATGCTTGTTAAAAGCATCTGCTATGATAAAGGTTTTAAAAGGGAGACTGTTCTAAAAAGATACAGTCTCCTGTTTTTTTATTTTCCTTTATAATATTTCATTGCCTCAGGCAAATCTCTCTGGATCTGCGCTATACGCGCATCATCTGTAGGGTGGGTACTTAAAAATACCGGAGGTTTAGACTGCCCTTTGCTTGCAGCAGCCATACGTTGCCAAAAAGCGACTGCACTTGTAGGATTGTAGCCTGCCATTGCCATAAAAGATAAACCCATTTTATCCGCCTCCAGTTCCTGACTTCTTGAGTTAGGCAAAATATACAAACCCTGTGCCCCTATTCCGTAAAGTTGATTTACAATAGCCTGGGTAGTTTGCGATTTGTTACTTGTAGCTGCTCCTATAACGGCTCCGCCTGTTTGAGCAAGCGTTAATTGTGAAGCTCGTTCTGCAGAGTGCTGGGCAATAGCGTGCGCTATCTCATGGCCCATTACAGTAGCTAAACCATTTTCATCTTTTGTTATAGGAAGGATGCCGGTATACACCGCTACCTTACCGCCAGGCATACACCAGGCATTTATCTCGTTGCTTTGGATCAGGTTAAACTCCCATTTATAATTTTTGATCTGATCTCCATAACCATTTTGATTCATATACTGTGTAACAGCCTGTGCGATTTTCTGGCCTACCCTTTTCACCATTTGCGCTTCCGCTGAAGATCCCGATACCACTTTTGTTGAAGGGTCACTAAGTAATTGCGCATATCCGATAGCGGCTTGTTGTTGTAACTGACTATCATCAACTATACTTAGTCTGCTTCTTCCTGTTAAAGGCACTGTAGAACATGATGCAAGACCCATTATTGCAACCGTGAAGCCTACAAAAATTATTTTTTTCATCGTTAAAATATGTAAGTGGTTAAAAATATACGCAAGATGTCCTAAAAACAGTAAACCTAACCAGTCTTTTTTTTAAATAGATAGACTTTAGATTCTTTGCCTTTCAAAAGTCGCTCAATGTTTTTCTGATGAGTAACCAAAATAAGCAGGCAAACGCAAATACTATATAGAACTTCTGCTTTAACAGAGGTATGAAAAACAAATACTATACCAATCGGGAAAGTAAATCCTGCACATATAGAACTCAAGGAAACGTATTTTGTGGTTAGTAAAACAATTACAAACACACTTACACATAGCATGGCTGCCGGAAAGTTCACTGCTAATATCATCCCAAATAGAGTAGCAACTCCTTTTCCTCCTCTAAATCCTGCAAATACAGGAAAAAGATGTCCCATAACAGCTATTACTCCTAAAGCCAGCTCGTAATTTACAAATTGTACTGAATGTTTAGGTCCGGTAACAGAAAGACCGATAAGATAAGCCAGTTTTGTAGCAGTAAAACCTTTTAAGATATCTATAGTCATTACAGCTATCCCTGGTTTTTTACCTAAAACCCTGAATGTATTTGTGGCTCCGGCGTTTCCGCTCCCATATTCGCGTACATCAACACCGTAAAAAGCCTGCCCCAACCATACTGCTGTTGGAATAGAACCTAACAAATATGCGCCCAAAAGAGCCGAAATAGAGTAGATTGAAATCATTTTTTACAATGATAATAAAATTTTAAAGTTTAAAATCCGTTTTTATCCAATTAAGATTTTAAAAAGCCTTTAAGCTTAAGTCTAAACTTTTTACCGAGTGTGTTAAGGCCCCCATTGATATGTAATCTACTCCGCATTGGGCGTAATCAACAACATTACTTTCTGTGATACCTCCTGATGCTTCTGTTAAGTATTTACCATTTACTTTTTGAACAGCTTCCTTAAGATCTGTTAAAGTAAAGTTATCTAACATGATCCGATCAATGTTACCTATTTCTAAAACCTCATTAAGCTCATTTAAGTTTCTAACTTCTACTTCTATCTGTAATTTTTTTTGATTTTTATCCAGATAAGCATGAGCTGCATTAATAGCATTGGCTATACCTCCGGCATAATCAACATGGTTATCTTTGATCAATATCATATCATATAAACCCGTTCTGTGATTTACACCTCCTCCTATCCTAACAGCCCATTTCTCTAAATAGCGCATGCCCGGAGTAGTTTTTCTGGTGTCAAGGATTTTGGTTTTATAAGGTTTAAGTAAGGATACGATTTTGTGCGTAACGGTAGCAATACCACTCATACGCTGCATACAGTTTAAAACTAAACGCTCGGCAAGTAAAATTGAATGTGTACTGCCTTTAACTGTAAAGGCTATATCCCCAACTTTTACTTCTTCCCCATCTTTGATTAGGGTTTCCATTTGAAGCTGAGGGTCTACTTCAATAAAAATTGCCTTAGCAAGTTCTACTCCGGCCAAAATACCATTTTCTTTAACTAATAATTTGGCCTTACCCTGAGTATTTAAAGGAATTGTAGAAAGAGATGTGTGGTCTCCGTCACCCACATCTTCAGCAATTGCATTCTTAATGAATTTCTGAATTAAAACGTTATCCAATACACTTTGATTTTGCTACAAAAATAACAAATTGATGGAGCAAACCTTATTCTTTATCAGGATCTATCCTTAACTCACTGATTAAAAATGCATTATAATTTTTCTTCATGGTAACCGTAACTCTGAATTTTCCGGTTTTGGTCTGTAACAGAAAAATTCCTAAACGGTAGTTCTGGCTGCTATTTAAGCGGTGAATAACGGTTACTTTATTAGGTGGATTTTTAATAAAAAAATCTTTTAAGATCTGTTCTGCCTGTGCTTTATTATATACATCTTCCTGGTCGATGATGATTAGTTCTACAGAAGTGGCAAATTCTTTTCCAATTTCTTTAGCATTGCCAGCTTTAAAATGGTTAGCTAATTCATCAATAATATCAGCCTGCATAAGCTGATACATTGGAATATGCAAAAGCAACACCAAAATTGAAACAATAGATTTCATCATTAAAAATAGTTTTCCCGTTTTATTGCAACTAAAATTATGCCATTTTTAACTATTAAATAGCTTTTCAATGCAAAGTAAATAATATTTTACATCTATATTTGTTTTATTCAATACTCTTAATTTTACTTTCACTCAAAATACATTGATATGTACGTAAAAAAACTTGTTTTATTGATACTTGACGGATGGGGTTACGGAAAAAAAGATAATTCTGACGCAACATATAAAGCTAATACACCTTTTTTTGATTCTTTAATAGCAAATTACCCGCACTCGAAGCTCGAAGCATCAGGCGAAGCCGTAGGATTACCCGCAGGTCAAATGGGAAACTCTGAAGTTGGACATATGAATTTAGGTGCCGGCAGAATAGTTTACCAGGAATTAGGTAGAATAAATAAATCTATACAAGATGGCTCATTCTTTAGCAATCCCGAACTTGTAAAAGCGTTTGACTATGCCAAAACAAATAACAAGTCTGTTCATTTTATAGGCCTAACCAGCAATGGTGGTGTACATGCGCATATAAATCATCTTAAAGCATTATGTGATGCAGCAAAGCAATATGATTTAAAAAATGTTTTCGTACACGCATTCTTAGATGGAAGAGATACCGATCCTACATCAGGTTTAGGTTTTATAAAAGAGCTTGACGATTATTTAAAAACATCAACAGGAAAAATTGCCAGTGTTATAGGAAGATATTATGCGATGGACAGAGACAATAGGTGGGAACGCGTAAAACTGACTTATGATTTAATGGTAAAAGGCATTGGCAAAGCAGTTCTTAATGTAGAAACAGCCATACAGCAATCTTACAATGAGGGCATAACTGATGAATTTGTTAAGCCTATTGTAATTACTGATGAGACAGGGACTCCTACTGCAACCATAAAGCCCGATGATGTGGTAATTTGTTTCAATTATCGTACAGATCGGGGAAGAGAAATCACCACTGCCTTAACGCAAAAGGATTTTGAGGCTTATGATATGTATAAGTTGCCATTGTACTATGTTACCATGACCACTTATGATGAGAACTTTGAGCATATTAAAGTTATTTTTACCAAAGACGATCTGAGCAACACTTTAGGTGAAGTTTTAGCTGTTCATCATAAAAACCAAATCAGAATAGCCGAAACAGAAAAATACCCGCATGTAACTTTCTTCTTTTCGGGCGGGCGTGAAAAAGAATTTGAGAATGAAAAACGAATATTGATTCCCTCGCCAAAAGTAGCTACTTACGATCTGCAACCTGAAATGAGCGCCGATGGAATAACTCAGGCTATTTTACCTGAGCTTAAAAGCAAATGGGCCGATTTTATCTGCTTAAATTTTGCAAATCCTGATATGGTGGGCCACACAGGAGTATTTGGCGCTGTTGTAAAGGCCGTTGAAACTGCTGACCGCTGTATGAAACAAGTGGTTGAAACCGGCATTGCCAATGGCTATTCTTTTATCATTTTAGCTGATCATGGAAATGCAGAATTTATGATCAATGAAGATGGTTCTGTAAACACGGCACATACCACTAATTTAGTTCCATGTATCTTAATTGACCAAGATTACAAGCATATTAAAGATGGAAAACTAGGAGATATCGCTCCAACGGTTTTAAAAATTATGGGCATAAAAGCTCCGTCTGAAATGACTGGTAATTGTTTAATCTAAAAATTAAAATGCGTTTTATACCTGTTATCGTAATTGTCCTGCTTCTGGGTTGTAATACAAATCAGGAAGTTCTGCCCCGGCAGGAGGCTCTTTATTTTGATATACCAAGCTATTTTAAAGGCGAAGTTCAGAAGTTATCTATCCGAAAAGCACCTATACATAAACAGGTTTGGATTAATGGTACGCAAGAAAATAAGGATATTGATATAAAAGACTGGAAAACAGAACTGAACATGTTTGTTAACGCAGATATCAATAAAACCTCATGGAAAGGTCTTTTTAAAGAAGATAAAACCGGTGATAGTTTAATCTATACGTCAGTCAGCACCAATATTCCAGTGAAAAAACTGATTGTAGAAAAAGTAGGTACTTACATTAAAGGAATCTCAATCTTTATCAACGAAGATAATTATCTCTATAAAAAACAAGATAGCCTTTATTATTATCCTGATAGTTTATATGAGATAAACAGCCGACAAAAAGTAACCTTATTAAAGGAAAAGCATTATAAGATTTCAGGACATTTGAAATAACTAAAAAGCCCCAATTAGGGGCTTTTATTTTTTAGGAATTTATTCCAGTATTTTTATTTCGGTTCTACGGTTAAGCTGGTGCTCCTCCGGAGTACATTTTACACCATTGACACACTTGTTCACCAACTGGGTTTCTCCATAACCTTTGGCAGTAATTCTATTTTTGTTAACGCCTTTACTTATGATGTAATTTACTGCAGAACGTGCTCTTCGTTGTGATAGGTCCAGATTATAAATATCCGGACCGCGGCTATCTGTATGTGAACCTAATTCTACTTTCATTTCAGGATATTCTTTAAGTATAGCAACAAGCTTATCTAATTCTATGGCTGCATCAGGCCTAATGTTATCCTTATCAAAATCGTAGTAAATGTTCTGTACCTTAAAGCTTTTATTTACTGGGATAAGGCTAAGGAAAAAGTCTTTATCTATGCTTTTATTTGTTGTTGTAAAAGTGGTATCTCCTTCATTAAACAATGTTTTTTTCGCTTTTAGATTGTAATTACTATTTTCCTGAATTGGAAATTTATAATAACCTGTTTCATCTGTTGTTATATTTTTCTCCAGTCCGTCTGCTCCCGTTATTTTTACCTGTGCATTATTAAGTGGTTTACGCGTACGCTCATCATAAACAATTCCTTTTACATATATATATTGTAATACAGGTACAATGGCTTCATTAAAGCTATAAATATCATCTGAGCCTTTTCCTTTCATCCTGTTAGAGGAGAAATATCCACTCCAAGCTCCTGTAAGCTTTTCTACAGAAAAAGCAAAGTCATCTTGTGGTGTGTTGTAAGGATAGCCCATATTCTGAATTTGCCATGTACCATTTCGATGAACCGCTTTGTAAATATCAAGATCGCCCATACCTATCCTACCATTGGTAGAAAAATACAGTACATCTTCTGATAAAAAATAAGGGGTTCTTTCATCTCCAGAAGTATTTAATGCTTCTATATTTTCCGGTTTAGACCAGGTTCCATCATTGTTTCTTATGGTTTTATAAATATCCAAGCCTCCTTTTCCTCCCGGCATATCAGATACAAAATACAAGGTATTACCATCTTCCATTAAAAACGGATCACCAACTGAATAAGCATTAATGTTATTATAAGGAAAAGCTACCGGCTTAGTCCATGTTCCGTCATCCTGCAAGCGAGCGCTATATATTTCTACATTTACTGTTCCTATTCTAAGTTTTGTTTTGTCAAAAGTTAAATCTTTAGCTATCCGGGTTAGCGAAAAAAATACTTCTTTACCATCTTTTGAAAAAGTTGGCATTCCTATATGATAATCGGTTTCTGTGTTAAGAGGAAATGAACTGATCTGGTGATCTTTACCTGCATATAATAGTTTAAGGTAATTCTCCCCCGTCCAACTGTAATAGTTCCTGTCTGGATAATTCCCCTTATCAAACCTTAAAATACCTTTTTTATTTTTTTGTGTATCGTTATCAGGCAATACCCTGTCTGAAACGAATACAAGACCATCTTTATACTTTACTGCCCCATATTCGGTATAATTAGTATTTATGGCTGTTATATTTTCTATGTTCACTTTCTTAGGATTTGCCATCCACAACAGTGCAGAATCACAGGATTTTAACCAAAGATCCTGATTAGCTATAGGTATATTTCCTACTTTTTGAATATATTGCTGATAAGCTGCCTTTGCTTCGGTATATTTAGAATTATTTTGTAAAGCCTTGGCATAAGCCAATAACAGATCTGTTCCTGCATCTGGAAAAGTGAGTGCTTTTGCATACCATTTTTCTGTTTCTTCGTACTCTTTATTTTTCTCACTGCTTATGGCCAGTTGTTTAGCTGTATAAAGCGTTTCTTTCTTTTTAAAAGCCTGTTCATACAGCGTTTTTGCTTTGGCATACTGATATAACTTAAACTGTTTATCGGCCTGATTAAGGATGTATTGCCCTTTTGATACCACTGCAAAACTCATTAAGAATGCTATATATATGTATTTCATCTTTTTCATTTAATGGTTGGTTAAAAATACCTTGGTGTTAACATCCTCACGTTTTTATTTCTGAAGAAATAACCTATGGATATTTCATGCGTAGAACCCGCATAGTTTTTTAGTTTTCCTAATGAATAATCATAGGCATAGCCTATTCTCCACCTATCACTTGGAAAAATTTCTATTGCGCCTACCAGTGCACTTTGCTTTACCAGATCTTTTTGCAGATGTGATTTATCATAAAGTTTAACGGCCGTTCTGTACGAACCTCCCACCCAAAGTTTATCATTAAATATCAGAAAGGCATTGATATCTAATGAAGTAGGCCCTGCAAGGTCATCTTTGATCAGGAAAGAAGGTTTTAAAACCATTTCTCTTGAAAAAGGCACTAGCATACCTGCAGTAAGAAAGATATGTTCTTTAGGTTGCGGAATATACGCGTAACGGGTTACATCTATGTATTTCGAAATTAGATTGTCTACCGAAAACCCTGCATAATATCTATCGTCTGAATAAAAAACGCCAATACGGGCATCAGGCATTACTGAATACTGCGAACTTACCGGTTGGTTAATTTCAGGATCATTGGGATTTAGTTTACTGCCGTCTATCCCTAGTTGTATTACCCCTAAACCTACACCAAAAGCGAGTCTTGAAGAACCGTCGGCATTCATTTTTAAACGGTAAGCGTAGTTGGCATAAGCAGCCAGATTTTGCTGGGCTCCCAGTTTATCACTTGATAATTGCAAGGCCAACCCAACTTTTCTTTCATTTGCCGTAGCATCTATGGCCAGCGACATGCTTTTAGGTGCGCCTTCTACCCCTGTCCATTGGTTTCTATAGAAAGCATGCGCATTGAGCTGTTCACGGTAACCTGCATAAGCTGGATTGATATATATTCCGTTAAACATATATTGGCTGTATTGCGCATCCTGCTGTGCTTTAAGATCAGTCGCGAAAAACGTTATAGCGCTTATCATTAAAGCTATATTTAGTTTCATGTTTGTTCTTTTCATTTCACTTTCCTCCTCTACTTTTTAAATGCTCTGATTAAAGTGATGTATCCTTTAAATACTTTCCATTCTGATCCACTGTTCTTTCTCACTTTTAAAAGATAATAGTATGTTCCTTCATTAAGACCGGTACCTTCCCAGCTGTTGTCATAATTCTTCTTAGAATATACCTCATTGTTCCATCTGTTTATGATAACCAGTTCATTTTCGGCATAGTTAGAAAGTCCACGAATTTCAAAAGTATCGTTAATACCATCTCCATTTGGAGTAAACAGGTTAGGTATGAGCAGTTCTTCACCTGCTATCATGGTAATTTTAGATACAGCTACGTTATCTGTTGGATTTCTGTCTGGCTGATCGGCCTGAACCTGTGCGGTATTTTCAATGTCCTGAGCCATGATAATCCTTGTTTTAAAAGTAATGCTTACAGTTTCTCCAAGTAGCATTTCTCCTACATTCCATGTTAATGTTCTACTTGAAGCATCATAAGCAGCTGTACCTTTATCCATTACCAGGTCTTTTGGCACATCAAGTGCTATCGGAATTACGTCTGCCATTTTAACACCTGTGGCTTTGTTATGGCCTTTGTTAGTTACCGTAATTCTATAAGTAATGTAATCTCCCGTTTTTAGATTAATTGTACTCAATGCCTCTTTTATCACAGCAATATCTGCATATTGTTCTACTGGTATTACTGCCTGAGGCTCCTGATAGATTCCGCTCTGAGCATGATTTACTGCCGCCACATTTTTAATTTGCTTGATTCCATTTACATCTGCTGTTACTTTAACTTTAAAGTTAAACAGTTTACTCTGGCCAAGTGCAAGATTGGTAGTCCAGTTCAGTTTCTTAGCCGTAGCATCAAAAACTGCATTTTCATTGGCAGAGTTGTCCACATAAGTGGTACCTGATGGAATAACATCTGCAATGCTTACATTATTAAGTACTGCTCCACCTATATTTTTTATTAATACCTGATAGGTCAATATTTCATTGGCATGTGCTACCTTGTCGCCTTCTTCATCTATCACCATTTTTGAACTTTCCAGTTTCTCAATACCGGTAACTACTGTATTTGATTTAAGTTCAGATGTACCTGGTTCTGCAGGAATAACACTTGCATAATTCTCTATGGTTGTTCCCACAGAAGCATTTACTTTTCCGGTAACGGTTATTTCCATTCCATTATTTCCGGCTGGTATATTAGCTCTTATGCTTAACTGATTACCAGTTCCATTAGCTCCGCTAATAATAGCTGCTCCTGAAACAGTAGTTGACCATGACACATTCGATATTGATGGAGGTACTTGATCTGTGATAAGTAGATTTAATGCATCGCTGGTTCCTTCGTTAGTGACTTTAATTTTATAAGTGAGATTCTCACCTATCGCTGTTCTTACCGGACCTTCTTTGGTAATTTTTATGATTGGTTTACGATTTGCTTCTGTAGTTACCGTTGATGTTTTTTCTGCAATACCAGATTCTGAAGGTGTGGCTTTAGCGATATTTACTATTGTACCTGCATAATTAGCCGGAACATCTCCGGTAATATCAATAACTATTGTATTAACTGGATTGGCCGGAATGTTTCCTGTTACATTAACTGCGTTTCCAGCACCATTGTTGGTCGTTACACTTGCATTGCCTTGTGCAACTGCTGTCCAGGTTACATTGGTTAAAGCAGCAGGTACCTGATCTGAAATAGCCAGATTCAAGGCATCACCTTTTCCTTTATTACTTACTCGTATCTGATAGGTTAATTTACTTCCTGATGTAATGCTTGCAGGAGCTGTCTTTACAATGTCTATTACAGGTTCTCTGCTAACTGTTGTAACTACAACCGAAGGCGGAACAGGTATACCTCCATTTGGTGTAACTGTAGCATTATTGGTTAATGCGCCACTAAAGCTCGCCGATATTACACCGTTGATTACAATATCTATTTCATCTGTAGCGGCGGTTGGTAATGTTGCAGTAATAGCTATATTATTACCTGTACCGCTTAAAGGCCCATTAATCTGTGCATTTCCTTTTAGGATTGCTGTCCAATTAACCTGTGTAACCTCTGTCGGAACATTATCCGTTATTAAGCTGTTAATAGCCGTGCTTGGTCCATTATTCCTTACTCTCAGGATATAAGTGATATTTTCTCCGGCTTTTGCTTTCTCGGGTGCAGATTTATCTAAAGTAAGCAGTGATTGTGCTTTTACTTCTGTTGCAACTGTTGCCGTACTTCCAGTTCCATCAGGTTCAGCAGGACTTACCATAGCAGTATTGACTATATTTCCCTGATAAGCCGGATTAACTGTTCCTGTTATTGTGATCTCCAAGCTTGTATTTACCGGCAAATCCGCAATTACGCTCACATTGTTCCCGTTTCCACTTTGCCCATTACTAATAGTTGCTCCATTCACTGTAGTTATCCAGCTCACGTTGCTTATTTCATTAGGAACAATATCTGCAATTACAGCTGACAGGGCATCACTCGGACCATTATTGGTTACTTTTAGATTATAAGTTATAATGGCTCCTGCTGCAATCTGATTAGGTCCTGATTTCGTAATTTTCAGATCAGGTTTAACCAGTATTTGGGTAATTACTTTTTCCGACACTTGTGGCGGGTTTCCTGTTTCAGTAACAGTTGCCATATTTTCTATCGTAGCCGTATTTACTGAAGTTTTTAATTTCCCGCTTATTACAATTGTTACTTTTCCATTAGCCCCAATGTCTGCTACGGTATTAACTGTATTTCCGCTTCCATTTCCTCCAGATTTAATGGTCGCATTTTCTGTGGTAGCAGTCCAGGTTACATTTTCTAAGCCACTGTTAACAAGATCCTCTATTAATGCATCTTTTGCCATACTTGGCCCTGCATTATTTACTTCTATCAGATAAGTAATGTTTGAACCTGCTGCTGCGGTTACCGGTCCGGCTTTTTTTATACTCAGAGCTGTAGTTGCAGTTACATCAGTAATTACTTTTTCAGATTTTATGCCATTTACTTCGGCTATATTTTCAATATTACCTGTAAAACTTTCCTTTATTTTTCCACTGATTTCTACAACCACATAGCTATTTACATCAAATGGTATATCGGCATTAAAACTGATGTTATTTCCTGTACCATCGTTCGCTGTAATTGTAGCATTTCCATAGGTTTTAGCTTTCCAGGTTACATTTTCTATATCTGTTGCTATATGATCTGTTATCAGCGCCGCTACTGCATCAGATGGTCCATTATTACCTATTTTCAGATAATAATTGATCTGGTTACCTGCCGTTGCCTTATTTGGTCCAGATTTCTGAATATATACCTTAGCATCATTAATAAGGTTACTGGCAACTTTTGAGATATTGTTAGCCAAGTTATAATCAACGATATTGGTGTTGGTAGGCATATCTATAGTGGCCTCATTGTTGATTACCTGAGCTGTCGTTGCGGTAGGTATATAGCCATTGATCTGGATGTTGATATAATTGTCAGAGCCAGCTTTCAAGTTGCCTTCCAAACGGATGTTATTACCATAACCCGAAGTAGCCGTATTGATGGCCGATGTTCCGTTAGCTGTAGCTTTCCAGTTTACATTTTCTATAATAGCGGGAACCAAATCTTTAATCACCACTCCATTTACGTCTAATGGCCCATTATTATAAGCTCTTAGATTATAAGTAATATTCTGACCCGCAGCAATTTTCTGAGGTGCAGTTTTCTCGATACGGATATCTGTACTTCCACTCAGTGCGGTAACAACCACACTAATTTTGGTATCTGCCGCAGATGCGACCACCGAATTCTCTATTTTAGTGCTCTGGTTTGGAACAACCACACCCTCTATTTTAATTTCTACCGCACTTTCTGTAAGGCCTGCTTTACCTGGTAAATCTGCATGTACTTCAATATTATTTGTTGTACCTGATGTAGGGCCATTAATCACAGCTCCGTTTAAAACGGTAGCCACCCAGCTATCTACCCTAACTTCATTTGGCACAAAATCTACAATTTTAAGATCGGTAATATTTCCGGCCCCTACATTGTTGACAAAGATTACATATGAAATAGGGTCACCAATATTGGCTTTATCAGGCCCTATTTTGCTTACCCTGAAGGTTGGATTGTTATCAACATTGGTTTGTACACGGCTATTGTTATTCCCTAGATTAGGATCGGTTATACTCGCATCTGGAATAGCTTTAGCTTCATTTACAATAAGAGTTCCATTGCTTAAAGAAGGATCTACCTTTCCTTTGATCTGTATAATCACTTCTGCTCCATTTGGAATAGTAGCTGTAAAGTTTACATCTCCGCTGCCATTACTCACACTCGATGTAGCACCTCCTTTGTTGGTAATTGTCCAGATAACATTTTGTAAGAACGGTGTTTTGTTTCCAGTAGGTCCATTCTCATTATATTCTTCATTTTTGGGAACCAAATCCTGTATAGCTGTATTTACAGCAGTACTTGGCCCTTGGTTAGTAATTTTTAAAGTGTAAGTAATTTCTTCTCCTGCGCCTATATTAGCCGGACCTATTTTTACGATCCTCAAATCTGCTACTTTTGATATATTGGTAATTACCTCATTAGAAACCGGAGACGGGCCTTCATTATCAGGTGGTAAAGTTACTTTGGCAATATTACTGATACTGGTAATGGTCGCTCCCTCATCTACCGTTCCACTAATCCTAATGATTATTTTTGATACTCCATTTCCTTTTAATCCACCTACAAACTGTACGTTTCCGGTGCCATTGGTTACAGAAGCTGTTGCTCCGTTATAGGTCTCTACCGTCCAAACCGGATTTTTAATAGATGCGTTTAGCATATCTTCTATTTGCAGGTTATTCTCATCACTTGGACCATTATTGGTAATCGTTAAGGTATAAGAGATCTGCTCACCTGCAACCGCTTGCGATGGCCCCGATTTTTCTACAATAACATTAGAAAGTTTGGTAATCTTGGTAATCGTTTCATTAGATGTTACCGGCGTTCCGGTTGGTGTTTTAACCGTAGCAGTATTTCTTATTTCTGTTCCTGTATAATCTGCTGCTACTTTACCCGTAATGGCAATTAAAATTGAATTAGCATTACCTGCCGGTATATCTGCCTGTAAAGATACACTCGAACCATTTCCAAGTGAACCATAGGTAACATTTGCAGCTCCTGTTACAGCACTCATCCATTTCACGTCTGTAATCCCGGCTGGTATAACATCTGTTATAGTTACACCGTTTGCATCACTGGGACCTGCATTTTTAATCAAAAGTGTATAAACAATATTCTCACCTTTATGTACCGCAGCAGGGGCCGATTTAATTATGCTCAATACGCTTTTTGTTTCTACTACTGTATTTACCGGATTAGATGGAATTTCCTGTCCAGGAGAATCGGGTGTAGTTGCTTTAGCAATATTGGTCAGGGTAGTTGATAATAATTCTGAAGGTATTTTACCAGTAATAGTAATGGTAACACTATTGGCTTGGCCACGTTGCAACTGCGCGATTACTGAAACGTTATTTCCTGTTCCATTGGCCATGTTTACAGATGAAGTACCTGATGCTGTAGCTGTCCAGCTAACATTGGTAAGCTGAGCAGGTACCAAATCTGTAATGGTCAGATCTTTTACATTTGATGGCCCATAATTAATTGCATTGATTACATAAGATACACTTTCTCCGGAAGTGGCCTTAGCTGTTCCGGTTTTTACCAGTTGTATATTGAATTTCTTTTCTACATTGGTAGTAATCTCATTAGATGGTACAGGTGTAGTTCCCGGTTCTGTTGGTGTAACTGTAGCCGTATTTTTGATCGTTAAAGATTTATCAGGTGAAAGACTTCCTTTTACAGTAATGGTTATCTTTCCTCCTGCTAATATATCGGCATTCATATTGATGTTATTTCCTACTCCCGAAGCAGGACTTAGTAAAGTTGCAGAGGTATTTGCTACAGCTATCCAGGTAACATTTTGAATTTCAGGATCGATATTATCTGCTATCAATGCACCGTATGCATTGGCCGTACCAATATTATCGACTACAATGGTATAAGTAATGTCTTCACCTGCACTGATGGTTTGCGGACCTGATTTGGTAATGGTTAAAGTTGGTTTTCTGTCAACTACAGTTGTAACAGTAGAACTTGCAGGAGTAGTTCCCATTTCAGCCGGAGTTACCGTAGCGGTATTCACTAATGAACCGCCAAAATTAGGTTTTACAGTACCACTTACAGTAATAATAATATTATTTCCCGCTCCTGCCGCAAGATCGGCTTGTAAGCTGATATTATTGCCCGTTCCTGATAAGGGCCCTAACAACTGCGCCATACCGCTTGTTGTTGCATTCCAACTTACATTCGTGATATTGGCATTTACAACATCTGAGATATTGAGGTTTTTAGCATCGGATGTACTTGTATTGGAAATGTTAATCGTATAATTAATTACTTGTCCGGCTTTTAGCGTTGCAGGACCAGTTTTAACAATAGTCAATACAGGTTTTCTTTCTGCTTTGGTTGTTACCGTAGCTTGTGGATTGGGACTGTTAGGTTCTGTAGCCGTAACGTTTACCTGATTAATAATACTACCATCAAATGAAGGATCAACCTTTCCTTTTACAATAAATGCAACCTTATTCCCTGATCCTGCTCCGATGTTAACCGTAGCATGCAGGGTATTTTGGTTTCCATTTGCTCCGTCTGTAACTGAAGCATTACCCGTAGCTACTGAAGTCCAAACAGGATTTAAAATGTTTACAGGAATATTGTCTAATATTTCTGCATTTTTAGCATCACTTGGCCCATCATTACTTACTTCTATGGTATAAGTAATTTCTTCACCAGCCTTTATAACAGCCACCGCAGATTTGGTTACTTTCAAACCAGATTGCGCAGTTAAAGTTGTGTTAACTGTGTTCGAATTTACCGGATTATTACCCTGTTCACTTGGTTTTACTGTAGCGGTATTGGTAATGGTACCTACAGCATTGGCATTGATTGTACCATTTATCGTAATTGTAATGCGACTGTTGGCGTTCATATCGGCACTTAAGGCCATTTGATTATTTACACCTGTTGCTCCTGTATGAATGGTTGCCGTACCTGAAGTTACAATTGCAGTCCATGAAACATTATTTATTACCGATGGTACAATATCGGTTATCAGTACATCTTTACTATTTGATGGTCCCTGGTTGTTTACCTGTACCGTATAACTTATTGGTGCACCTGCCACACCGCTTGCAGGACCATTCTTGGTTATAGTATAAGTAGCTGCGTTTATCACATTAGCAGTTGTTGTTCCATTAACAGGTGTGCTACCCGGCTCTGTTGGAGTTGCTGTAGCAGTATTGGTAATTACGCCTGCAAAATCTGCACTTACCGTTCCTGTTATTTCTATAATTACTTTATTGGTTGCTCCCGCAGTAATATTAGCCACACTGTTTAGGGCATTACCAGTACCTGTTGCACCTGATACAATGGTAGCACTACCCTGGGTTTTACTGGTCCATTTTACCTGGGTAATGTGACTATCTATCATGTCTGATATTTTTACCGCAGCCGCATCTGAAGGTCCGTTATTGCCAACTTCTATGGTATATTTGATTTCTGTTCCGGCATTTACAGTAGCATTTCCTGTTTTAGAAATATATACTCCTGAAGTACTGGTTAAGTTAGAAGTTACAGAAGAATTGCTTCCCGTACCACTTGGCTCTGCTGGTGTAACGCTTGCAATATTGGTAATGGCACCCTTCGCTGATGAAAGCACCTTACCTTTAATTGTAACTGTGATCTTACTTGTTGGGTCTGCAGGAAAATCAGCTGTAAGCTGAATTACATTACCGGTTCCCTGTGCCGCCGATTTTATTTTCGCCGTACCACTTTCGGTGGCTGTCCATGTTACATCAACAATGTCATTAGGTACATTATCTGCAATAATCGCATTAACCGCATTACTGCTTCCCCTGTTATTGACCTCAAGCGTATACGTTACATCTCCGCCTGCCGTTAAACCAGGCATACCATTTTTTACAATATCCAGAATTGGTTTAGCCGTAATTGTTGTAGTTATAGTGCTGGTATTATTACTAGGTACATTATCTGTAATATCAGCAGGAGGAGTTACTTTTACGGTGTTGCTCAAATCTTGTATCCTTGCGGCATCTACCTTACCTGTAATGGTAAGTGTGGTTTGTTCATTGTTTTTTAGATTTAAGCCTGTCCAGGTCTGATTGCCAGAATTGTAAGTTCCGTCTTGGGCTGTATAGCCTGTAACCGTAAATCCCTGAGGTAAGTTATCTACTACAGAAAGAATATCATTATTTAGGATTTGCCCAGGTCCATTATTTTTTAAAGTAATTACATACGACAGATTTTCTCCGGCTACAACTACAGCAGGATCTGACCTTTTTACAATTTCAAAATCAATAACACGTTTTATTGGCGTAGTTATCGATGAAGTATTATTCGATAGTAAAGGATCTGTAATCTGGACAGGAGGAATAATATTTACTGTATTTTGTAAAGTTCCCTTAGCATCTGCCGATACCATACCATTGATTTCCAATACTGCCGATTGCCCGTTGCTTAGGGTTAATCCGGTCCATTGTCCTGTTGTAGCATCATAAACCCCACTTTGTGGTACAAAACTACTTGCTGCAAATTTAGCCGGTAGAGTTTCGGTTATCTTTACCACATCCGTACTCAATAAGGCACTTGGACCGTTATTGGTTATGACAATTGTATATTTTAGACTTTCGCCAGCAACTGCTTCAGTTTTATTAGCAGTTTTAACTACCGAAAGATCGGCCTTTCTTTCTATTGGAGTAGTAATTGTAGAGGTATTGTTAGAAAGATCAGTATCAACTGTTCCCGATGGCGGTGTTACGCTTACTGCATTAGTGATGCTACTGCTAGCATTAGCAGCCACCTTTCCTGTGATATTTATTGTAGCATTTTGGCCTGCTGCTAATTGCAAATTCGTCCATTTACCAGTAACTATATCATAAGCTCCTGCTGATGAAGTTACTGATAATATAGTAAAGTTAGCTGGAAGGCTTTCTGAAACCGTAAGCGTTTGCGTTCCATTAAGGTCAGATAAACCCTTATTGGTTAATTTAAGAGTATAAATGATATTCTCTCCAGCTACTGCTTTAGTCAGATTAGCTGTTTTTTCTATTGCAAGATCATGTACAGGTGTAGGTGTTACCGTTATGGTTGTTATAGAATTCCCCGGATCTGGGTCTGTTTCTTTACCAGATATACTTGCTGTATTACTGTAATCTGCTGTTGATGCGTTGGCTTTTACTTTAGCTGTTATACTCAACGTTTGAAACACCTGATTATTTAGATTACCAATATCCCATATACCTGTTGCAGCGTTATAAGTCCCAACAGAAGGTGTTGCAGAAACAAAATCATAGCCTGGTTTTAACAGTTCTGTTACCTTTACGTTTGTAGCATTACTTGGCCCGTTATTTTTTGCTGTTACCGTAAATGTAACTGTTTCACCAACCAAAGGTGTTGTATTTGAAACAGTTTTAATTATAGATAGGTCAGCTGTTGTAGCGTAAGTTAATTGAACGTCATCTGCTGATGCTGCACAAACTCCATTACTAATGGTCCAGGTAAGTACCGCTGTTGTGTTTTCAGGTATGGTTACTTTTGTGGTTCTGCTATTTGGATTTTCAATAATTGCATTTCCACTTTTTATCGTCCATACCCCCGTTCCTGCTACAGGTGCATTAGCATTCATGGTAAACTCGCCCGAATTGTTCTGCACCATATCCGGACCAGCATTAGCCATGCTTGGTTTTTTGTTAACGCTTACAGTAACCACATTAGGATTAACAGATGTACACAATACACTGTTAATGCTTTTTTGAGCTGTTCTTCTAAAATAAGTATTTACTGTCAATGGTCCTGGCTGATAGGTAGCTGCATTAGCTCCGTTAATTACTGTCCAGTTTACACCATTTTCAGACTGCTCCCAAAAATAGGTTGTTCCGGCTTCTGCATTGACCAGAGATTTAATCTGCTGAGGAGTTTCACCTTCACAAATGGTCTGATCTGATCCGATGGTTCCTCCTTGTACAGTGGGTAACACATTTACTTCAACTGTAAAAGGCGTTCCAGAGCATCCATCTACAACGGGTGTTACCGTAAAAGTAACTTTTTGTAAAGTAGTGGTCGAATTATTTAATACCCCCGATATAGTGGCAGAAATACCGTTAGACACTATTCCTGTAACATTAGCTATATTATCCCTTACCCAGCTAAATTGTGTTGAGCCACTCGAATTAGCTGTAAAGCTAACAATTGCCATCGCATTGTTATTACAAACAGTCTGACTCGCAATATTAGCCGATCCTGTAATCAACGGTTTTACCGTAATGCTAACCTCTGTAGAATTTTGTGATGCGCAAGTACCACTTTGCACTACTGCCCTGTATTTAGTATTTACAGTTAATGCTGGAGGAGTATAAATTGTTGTTGCCTCAGAGCCTGGTATATCTGTCCATGAACCTCCGTTTTGAGAAGATTGCCATCTTAATACATTTCCGGTAAATCCTGATAATACCAAAGGCTCAGGTGCGCTGTTGTAACAAATAACCTGATCTGACGAAACTGTTCCCCCTACAGATGCTGGTGATTGGGTAATTACTACCGTTCCTGTTGCCACACCATTACAACCGCCCCCATCTTTTACAGATTTAATGTTAAAAGTACCATCTGTAGTAGGAATGATTTCATATATGTTATTATTGGTTGTAAATTGTCTTATTTCTCCTATACCATCAAGATAAGTTACTGTAAAAGGAGCTGTACCTTGTAAAGTAAAAGTTAATTTTGGTCTCACAGCACCACAATAATTCCCATTTACTGTACTCAATGTAGCCGTTGCTCCAGCTGATCTGGTAATATCAAATATGCTTTCTGATTTACAATTACCGTTTTTGATTACCCATTTTACACGTACCAGTTGACCTACTGGTAAATTGGTTACAGCAGTTTGATTTTGATTAGGTGTAGCAATAACAGCTCCATAGTTATTCCCTTCAAATTCCCATGAACCTACACCAGTAACGGGTACATTTCCTCTAAGATAGTAAGTATCTGTTGCACATGCTCCTACATTATCCTGTGTTACGGTAGCTGTAGTGGGTTTATTGTATAATATGGCTGTTGAACTTGCTGTAATACTACTTGTAACCTTAACTTGTGCAGTGTTGGCAAATTGGGCTGAAGTATTACCCGGCACAATAGTTACGGGAATAGAAATGACTGTTGAGGAAGCGCCGGCATTTAAAGCTGTACTCAATACAAATTTCATAGGTGAACCGGCCGTATAATTCCAGTTGGTCCCTCCTATAGTTCTCGTTCCATCTATCTGTAATCCGGCAGGCAACGCATCTGTTACTTCTACTGATCCGGCAGCAAAAACAGAAGTTCCGGTATTTTTAACAATAATATTAAAAGTATATTTTCCATCTGTGGGGCATGAATCTACTATTGTTTTTTCTATAGCTATATTTCCCTTTACTACAATTACATCTTCATCAGGACGATTTTTATCGTAATTGCTACCAGGTACAGTTCCATTACCATCCATATAGTTAGTATTACCATCCGTTGCATTTTGTGCAGGAGTAATTAGCCTCGAATTATCTGATGACTTTCTTGTAGGATCTAAATAATAAACCTGTGCTCCATTATGATAGGTTCCCGGTGTTACCCCCGATGAAATGTTGACATCTACTTTTATTTCGAGATATGAATTTCCCGGTATGGTAAATGAGCCAAATTCAAGATTAGCCGAACTTGTTCCCTGATTAAAAATAGCTGCCGGTGTAGTATTGTCACTTGAAGTTACTGTTGCTGATAAAAAAGTAAATCCTGCCGGCAAATCATCTTTTATCCTTACCCCTGCTGCACCACCATCTCCATTATTAGTGACCCTGATTGTATAAGTAATCGCCGAGCCTGAAAAAACAGGAACGGCTGGATTAGGTCTCGATTTATTGACTACCAGAATGGGTAAACAGGTTGCACTGTTTCCACCTATATAAGGAGGCAGATCTCCGGGATTAAAATTATTAACAAAACCCGCTGAACCTGCTGTAGCACCATTACTGTTAGTACTGGCCCCATCATTTATGGTTCCACTTACTCCCGGGTTGATATTTGTATTTACAATGGCATTGGGCACATAAAGGTAAATAGCGCCACCACTCCCTCCACCGCCTGGTCCGTGTGGTGTTGTAGTATAAGTATTACCCCCGTTTCCGCCTTTTGCCTGTATATTTAGATTTGCTGTAGGACTTGGTTCTTTTGTACGAATATAAATTGTACCACCAGCACCACCACCGCCTGCTCCATCAGCTGCACCGCCCGCTCTACCCGCTTCACCTCTTCCACCATTAGCTAAAACAATACCATTACCTACTATTTTATTGGCATTGATGATCACGATACCACCGCCAACACCTCCTTTTACACCTGAAGTAGCATTATTCGCGTCGCCACCGCCACCTCCACCGCCTAAAAAGAAACGACTTAAACTTGCTGGTACGGCCGCTCCTCCCTTACCTCCTGCCTGTGTCTGATCTCCTTGCCCTGAGTTCCAACCATATCCACCCGCTCCACCTGCAGTAATGTTGCCTCCACCTCCTCCGCCGGCATTATGATTATTACCACCTCCTCCGGCATTTCCTGGTGCACCTCGTCCATAATCGCCTCCGGGATAACCCAGCCAGGCAGCTCCGTTGTCCACTTCGTTATATCCATCCCACATATATCTTGGCGTACCTGCAACCCCCTCACCTTTCGTTGCCGCTTTATTATCATCTGTTGTTACATAAAGTGATTGGTTCAGATTTGCTATAGCCCTTACAGGCATGTATCCTCCCCTGAAACCAGTCATACTGGCATCAATTACATGGCCATTAAAATCTAAAGTACCTGCAACATCCAGGGCAATTACCCCACCCGCAGTACCGTTCCAAGGTACTGTTTTAATATCAGCTGATAAAGTCAGATTAGAATATTGCATTAAACGCACAATCTGGAAACGCTTCTGACCAGAAGTGGCCGTGGCATTTTCATTAAGGAAAGTATTTACCAGTCCGCCTGTACTACCCGCTCCTTTAAAATTCAGTGTTCCACCTGATAAGGGTACATCATTTAAGGCCACAACGTATTCATAAAAGCCTACATTGGCTATATTGCTGTAACCCGAACCATTATTTGAAGCCAAACCCGAACCATATTTAGCCGAATTTTCTGTATTGATGCCAGCTCCCTGCATTTGTATAATCAAAAGCAGATCGCCTTTACTGATCTGGGTATTACCAAAACTATATACTACACCACCCACAGTAAAAGAGCCCGGCACTGCTGAAAGTTCCATGCTCTTGCTTCCTGCCGGTAAAGAATAATTCCCCGGTTTTGAAGGAAAGAAAGTATTGTTGGGTAAAGTTGAATTTACCGCGCCATCTGCGCCTGGCGTGGCACAAATCTGAGAAAAAGCTTTCTCATTGATGAACAGCGTAAATAAGGCTAGAAATAAAAAAAAGCGAACGTAGATTTTTATCATACAACAAGCGTTAACAATTTAACTTAAAAAAACAGGGTTCGGTCATTAAGAGAATAAGTCTTTCATTCTCGAACGGAAGTAACTAATTAAGTATTTGAGATTTTTTTTACAACGCTTAATATCGTAAAAATGTTTTGACAAAGCAATATTTATTACTTTATATTTTATTACATATATAAAGATAGCATGTAGAATAAAGAGTAACAGCGCTGGAAGGAGAAGGATTTGAAAAATACCGCATGTTATTTGCGCTTAGAGGAATAGATTATTTGTTAGATGATTTTAGGCTTTCTATAGCTGAGAAGAAAAACTTATTGAAAGAAATTGCAAAAGCATTTTTGCAAGAGTTTGGCGGGAAATCTGTTTTAGAAAAACACATCAATAACAAATACCGAAATTATCAAAAAGAAATTTTTTCTCATCTCAACATGAAATTTGATATAGAAAATGAGATAGAAGATGCTGTTTTTATTTTTAACCAACGTTCTGAAATGAATAAGCAGGTTGTTAATTCCATATTCAAAAACATTAACCACAATATTGAAAAACGCAACGACTTATTGAGAAGCTATATACATATGTTTGTAAATCGTTTATTCATAAATAATCAAAGAAAGTATGAATTGGTAATTACTCAGTTTTTAGAAAGATATTATAGTTCTCAGTTTGCCATTTCACAAAAAAATAATATAACCTAGGTTTAAAAGCTTTCTAAATTATATAGCCATTTACCGATAATATCTAATATTTCAGGGTTAATTGTTTCCTTAATTTCGTTCGATTCTTCAGAGAGCCCAGTTTTACCCTGCTGCAACATATGGTTGATACCATGAAGCACGTAGATATTGGATTTTTTGTTATAATTTTTCTTCAGCGAAGCCGCCATTTTAGGTACATAGATTTTAGCATCAACGTTTAAGTCAAGATCCCCATTTATAATTAATACCGGACATTTAATCTTTAACAACCAGTCTTCCTGTTTAACTTGAGCAGCTTTATGAAATTGCTCACTTGAAAGGATATTCACTCTTGTATAAAATCCTTTTGCCATTACTTCTCTTTCTGGAACAGAAATCTTCTGCAATTCTTCATCTGCAATGCGCCTGATTTCCATTTTCCTCTTCTCATATGAAGGCTCATTGATTGTATAGTAGATCGATCTAACCATAAAACTGCTATCGACTTTCTGAGCTGTGGCCGAGCAACCAGCAGCTCTTTCATTAATTTACTTTGATGAGCTACAATATCATGCGGAAAGCTCTCTACAGCACCTGCCAGCATAATAGCGAAATAAGCATTTCTTTCCTCTTGACTAGCTATTTCTACCCCTTGACGAGCTCCGGCGCTATGGCCGATTATACCGATTTTGCTTGGATCTATAGATGGATGCTGCCTTAAAAAATCAAATCCAGCTGCAGCATCTGCTACTAGATCAGCCTCTAAAAGCTCACTCTGTTTTTTAGTACCAGCGGTTGATTTTCCTGCTCCCCGATCATCGAACCTCAGCGTAGCAAATCCATTTCTAGTCAGGAAGTCTGCTAACACCCACATGGTTTTATGATTGTAAAAAGGTTGATCACGGGTCACCTGTCCAGACCCACCGATAATTAACACTGCCGGAAAAGGCCCTTTTCCTTCTGGAATGGTAAGTGAAGCTGCCAAGCGAACCGCGGTATCTGTTTTCACTACATAAGAAACCTCTATGGATTGATAAGGAAATGGTGGTATGGGAGTTTGCGGTCTTTCCTGTCCACTAACGGTAATAAAATTAGTCAATAAAAATATTAGGGAAGCGATATTATAAAAAAGGGTTCTCATATCAATTGGTGGAATTTAATCAACAGCAAATGTTATTAGCAATACATTAGTAACCATAACATTTTCAAATGTTGTTAATCGCACTGATAAAAACCAAGTTTATAGACAGACAACCATAATTAGGCTATTAATAGCAAAAAAGGAAGATTAAAGATTTTAATCAAACACTTGCCATTTATTCTAAGTCGAAACTCAATCTTTAGCCTAAAAGCTTAGTTTGGCTATCAGATTGAAATAAATTAGGAACAAAAAAGCCGGAGTTAGAACTAACTTTGGCTCTGCACCCTAGCCGGATCAGATACGATCCAACTCAAAAAGAGCTTGTTACAAATAGCATCAATACCCGTATAATAAAAAACGAAATGGCAGGTATTTCTGACACTTACCATTTCTTTGTCTCCAAATTTTCTTAACATTCGATTTGACCAACAATCAAACCACTATATCTTTTAGGTGGAAATCCGTATAATGTATGCGATCGTTATAAAAGCTGGAAGTATTCTGAGCCTACCGAGCCTCTGCTCCCAGCAATGAATTATTTTTGATTTTCAATGATTTCAAATGCCTTTTTTAAAGCTTTGTCGCTCGTTGAATAAAAGTCTGGAATTACACCACAAAAATCTTTTTCATCAGCCCCAACATTATAATATAAGGTACTGGAAATTGTAAACCTCAAATTTGAGTTAGGTAGGTGCGTAGTTACTATATCTCCAAAGCTTTTAATCAATCCCCCTGTTTCTTCCCCTATTACCAGTCCTCTTTTATAGTATTTAAAACATTGAGCAAAATCTGCTGCTGAAGAATAAGTTTGCGAATTTACGAGCAGATATACATTGCCGTTATACCGAAATGAGTTCTCTTTGATCTTATTGTTGTCCACATAAAAAATATCAACTGTACCATTTTTTTGATTTAGGAACTCCAATTCCTCCTTATTTGGCTTTTTTGTGCCCATATTCTTTTTTAATCTGGCCTTATATAGTTGACTATTTTTTATAACAACCTTGTTATATTGCTTAAAAGGCTTACTCAAAAGATACTGTAAAAATTCATCTCCAACCTCTGACTCACCTCCACCGTTGTCAATCAGGTTTATAATTAAATTATTGATCTTATCATTCTTGATTACTGAGAACGCCGAATCCGCAAACTTCCGGAAACCGTTCCAGTCGAATTTTCTGAAATTAATTATTGCCACATTGTTTACTACCTCAAAATCAAAGTTAGATTTTTCATTATTGCCTTTGGAGGCATTTAGGTTAATTTTGCTGATTATTTCCGATAATCTTTTCTGTTTAATACCTTCAATTTCAATTAGCTTTATTTGATTTCCGAATTTGTATTTAACCCTATAATTTCCGTTGGTTTTATAAAGATTTTCTAAATAAAAACTCAAATTCTTAGCGCCAAATTCCGCTCTAAAATCAGGGGTTTCACCTGTATTGAGATTAACTATGTCTTCAACTATGCGCTTAGCTGATATATTGTTAATGCTAATTATTTCTGAATTGACAGGTATTAGTGACGGCAGGTTTGCTTTAGACATCCTGCAAATAATATATGGAGCCTTGGTGCTAAGGATAAAAGTATACGGCAGTTCGTATGGATTTTGTAAATTATAAAGTTCTTTCGGCACGGGCAAATCTGTGTGACCATCTTGTAATTTTGCAAGGAGAGGTTCTATTTTTAAATAAAAATCAATTACCGTTAGGTGTTTAGTCAATCCTTTTTTTACTAAAGCGACATCACTATCGAAATTTTCTTTCGGGTACTTATAGTACGGGTTAAGGTGTGTATCTTTAAGCAGCTTAACCAAGGTGTCAACATCATTGGTCATTTGTATAGGTGTTAATTTCTGTAACTGTTGCGACTTGGCTGAAAAGGATAACAATACCAGCAACAGTACAAAATTTAATTTTATAGTATTCATTTTTAGCATTTTTATTAAGACGGCTAAATACGCCATTTGGTTGCATACAAATATAGCATAGGGAAAAAAACGATTAATCTCCGCTTTAAACAACAGCTCTACAGCGGCCTTAAATCTGCTGTTTTCACACTTATAATCCGCATATTTGATAATACGGTCATTGACAAAGATAACTGCATAGGTAATGATAATTGGTCTGAAAAAAACCCCTTGCTTGAAAACGGTATATATTGGTTCGATCTTCGCCGAAAAATTCACAATTTCAGAAAATCAAGGTCGAACCGCGATCATCAATGAAGCCGAACTGCTTATTTATCAGATTAAAAGTAAGTTAGAAAACAAAAAAACCGGGATTAGAACTAATCCCGGCTTGGTACCCAGGGCCGGGATCGAACCGGCACGGTTTCCCACTGGTGTTTGAGACCAGCGCGTCTACCAATTCCGCCACCTGGGCGTTTCGCTTAAGCGGGACGCAAATCTAAAGAAACGTGTTCTATTACACAAATTTTATTTCATTATTATTTTTAGCAAGCTAACACACAGTACATTATGCAACTGCTGCTTCTTTTTTCAACTGCTTATCTACATAAAAAGGTATAAAAGGTAATAATGATGCAATAAACAAAAATACAACTTTAGTGATCTTCCATTTTTGTTCTTTCCACGCCATAACTAGGCATGCTACATATAAAACAAAGAGCAAACCATGTATCCAACCCACATATTTTACACCCAAGGGTAAATCGGCCCAGTATTTTAAAGGCATCGCTACAAACAACAACAACAGGTATGAAATCCCTTCTGTTAAGGCTACTTTTCTGAAAATATTTAATGAAGACATACGATAATGAGTTTGTCCAAAAGTAGCCATTGTAACTTACTTAAAGGAGTTGAATTGCCTTTTTGACAATCTATCAACCTTACTGAAAACTCATATTATCCAAGTATTTATAGGCCGAACCTGTGTTGAGCAATAACACCTTTTCATGAGGTAGCACTTGTTTCTTATCAATCAGTATTTTAAGCGCTTCGAGCAGCGCTGCTCCTTCAGGTGCCACCAGCAGGCCTTCTGTAACCGCTATTTCTTTCAAGCTCTTGCTAATAGAGGCTTCATTTACAGCTAAGGCATAACCGTTAGATTCAGATAATACATCGAGCATCATTTTTTCGGCAAAGGGACGTGGAACTGCTAATCCGTTTGCCATGGTAGCTTTTCCGTTATAATTAGCCGAATTAGCTTGTATTCCTTCAAAAGTAGCAACTAAGGGCTGGCAGTTTTCTGTCTGAACCGCAATCATTCGAGTAGGAACATTTTTTATCCAACCCATTGCTTTCATTTCTTCAAATGCTTTCCAAATGCCAATCAGGCCAGTGCCTCCTCCGGTTGGATACAAAATAACATCAGGTAGCTCCCAGTTAAACTGTTCTGCAATCTCGTAGCCCAAAGTTTTTTTCCCTTCCAAACGATAAGGTTCTTTCATGGTAGAAATATCAAAGAAATTCTTCTCTTGCTTAATTTCGGCAACTTTCTTTGCGCAATCATTAATTAAACCTTTTACTTCAACAAGCTTTGCTCCAAAAGCAATACATTCTTTTTTAAAAGCCAATGGGGTGTGCTCGGGCATCACAACGATTGCGCCCAGGCCCGCTTTTGCACAATAAGCACTTAAAGCACCACCTGCATTTCCGGCTGTAGGAATAATACACCCCTCTACGCCCAGTTCTTTTGCTTTTGATACTGCCATACTCAGCCCTCGAGCTTTAAATGACCCAGTGGGATTTAAAGATTCATCTTTTAACAGCAGATTTTCTAAACCTAATTTATTGGCCAGAGCTGAAAGCCTTAATACCGGAGTAAAACCTTCTCCTAAGCTCACCTTGTTTTTTTCATCTGATAAGGGCATTACTTTTGCATAACGCCACATAGACCTTTCATTCTGGTTAATTATGGAAAATGGAGATAATGTAGAAAGTTCAAATTGCACGCCAATAGGCGATTGACATACTTTACAAAAAGTGTTAAGCTCTTCTTTTTGATATGATACTCCGCATGAAGTACACTTTAAATGATAATTTGTAATTATAGACATTAGCTAAACTCTAAAGTTATGTTTATGAATTAAGGCTAAATTAGCCCAAAACAAAAACCTAAGCCAATATCATTTTAGCATAAACCATAACTAAAAGTTATAGTTATTTTTAGCAAACCTAATGAAGGCTTTGTTCATCCCATCGCTCTCTTCTCCCAAACGCTGCACAAAATAAAAATGTCTTTGAATAGTTAAATCCTTGATATTGATCTGGACCAGATCTCCCTGTGCCAACTCTTTGCTTACGGCCTTAAGTGGTAAAAATCCCAAGCTGTCATCTGCCAGTATAAAGTTTTTCAGTGCTTCTGTTCCACCCAGACGCATGCTTACATCCAAATCAGTTATTTTAATTTCGTGTACAGCCAGTGCTTCTATAATGGCTTTTAAAGTTCCTGAACCCCGTTCTCTCAGAGACAAGGGCATTTGTTTCAATTCTTCTAAACTGTAATCTCTTCGCTGTGCCAAATAGCTCTTGCTTGCACATACTGCCACTACTTTTTCGGTCATAAAATACTGGCTGTGCACATCAGACATCTTATCTTTTCCTTCAATAATAGCCAGATCTATTTCATGGTTGAGCAAAGCCGTCATCACATTTTCTGAGTTCCTGTTCAGTAAACTCATTTTAACCGCCTTATTCTGTTTTCTAAATGCAGAAAGTACCATGGGTATAACGTATAACGCGATGGTGGTACTAGCCCCCAGTTTTAGCTCCCCTCTTAACAGATGCTCATCATTAATGCTTCCAATATCAAATTCTATTTGCTTAGCGAGCGACAAAGCATCTTGCAGGTATTTCTGCAGTATTTTTCCGGCAGGGGTAAGTATAACAACACCTCTCTTACGCTCAAAAAGCGGTGTTTTATAATGTTGTTCTAAGTTATGAATATGCTTACTTATAGCCGGCTGACTAATAAACAGCACTTCTCCTGCTCTTGTAAAATTCAGGTACTTAGCTACTTCAATAAAAACGAGATGACCAAAGGATAACATTTGGTTAAATTATCAAAAATATAATTTAAGATACTTAATTAATATAATTTCAAGCTAAGGATATACCATTCTTTATCTTTACCCTAAACTTGTTTCAGGGTCTATCTACAACAAAAGATGCTGAAATAAATTCAGCATGGCGAAGCCTTGTTTAAGTTACCCCGAATAGGTTAAGGTTCAAGTTTAGCTAACCGCTCTTCTATTCTCTGTAGATATTTATTTCTGTAATAGATATCTTTAATTTTTAACAAACTGGCATCTTGCTGATCTGCTGAAGCCGATTCAAAATCTTGTGTATAGATCTCTAGTTCAGTATTTAACTTTTGTTCTATACTTTGCAGTTGAGCATTTATCTCTGCTAATTTCTGCGAATTGGCATCAAACTGCAAATCCATAATAGCTTCATTCAAATCCATCATCTCCATTAGAAAAGACTGCGGTAAGGTGTAATGGTCTCCTTCTGCAATAAGCTCTTTGAGCTCAAGAATGTATTTCAAAGTCTTTTTTGGGTCTTTCAATACCTGGAAAGCCTTATTATTAAGTGTAGATAGTTCTAATGCCTGCTCTTGTTCAACTTCGCTTTTGTTGATATAGAAATCGGGATGATATTTTTTGCTCAGTGCATAAAACCTTTGCTTAACCACCGCCTGATCAGGGAAAAAACTCAATGGAAGTCCATAAAATTCAAAATAATCCATCATAACAAATTTAAATAGGAAGACCAGATACTCGGATAATAAGTTTAGGAAACTCCAACCCGGTATCTGGTCTAAATTTAAAGATTATCTTATTTACCGAATAATTTTAAAATGTCATTTCCAAATGCAAATACCATTAAGCAAAGCAAAATCACAAAACCAACGATTTGTGCCTTTTCCATAAATTTATCACTTAACGGTTTACCTTTGATCATTTCAATCAGTAAAAACACAACGTGCCCCCCATCAAGAGCCGGTATAGGTAATAAGTTCATAAAAGCCAACGCCATAGAAATTAGCCCTGTTAAACGCCAGAATTTTTCCCAGTCAAATTCAGAGCCATATACCTGTGCAATACCAATAGGGCTGCTGATGTTACGGGCACTTACTTTACCTGTAATCATTTTCCAGATTCCTTTGGCATTATCTGTTATGGTGGTTATGCCTTTATGTATTCCTATAGAAAACGATTCGCCAAAGCCATAAGTAATGTGTTTACTTGGCAAGGCTAAACGCCCCATAATTATTCCAACAGTACCATCATTGGCTACTTTTGGCGTTAAAGTTAGTTCCTTTCCTCCTCTTAAAATATTAACTTCAACAGGTTTACCTGCAAATTTTTCGACCTCGCTTGTAAAATCTGTCAAATATTTCACCGCTTTTCCATTGATTGCTAAAAGACTATCGCCTTCTTTAAAGCCTGCATCAAATGCCGGAGTAGCTATCTTTACAGGTTCTTCAGCAATAAAGAATCCTCTTAACTTAGCAAAAAGTCCTTTTTTAACTTTAACATCTGCCGGACCATTTACTTTTTTAATTTTTGCCGCTACCATTTTAGGCATCACAAATTCTTCAATGCCATACTTGCTGATGCTGTTCAGAACGCTTTCAGGAATAGTCAAATCAATAGCCTTTCCTTCTCTTGATATGGTAAGCTTAGAACCCCCAAGTAAAACCTTAGAGCTTAAAAGCTCATCAAACTTGATTACTTTCTGTCCGTTAATAGCTAAAATTCTATCACCGTCTTTTAAACCTATTTCTCTACCTATAATACCTGGGTAAACACCATTTACCAACTGATCGTTGGGAATGTAATCTTCACCATATTTAAAGGTAACCATCCAAAAAATGAAGATACCTACAATCACATTTACAATGATACCTCCTAACATTACAATTAAGCGCTGCCAGGCAGGTTTTGCCCTAAATTCCCAAGGTTGTGCAGGTTGCTTCATCTGTTCGATATCCATAGACTCATCTATCATACCTGATATCTTAACATAACCGCCCAAAGGAAGCCACCCTATACCGTATTCTGTTTCACCTACTTTAAAGCTCACCAACTTTACGCCCCAGGCATCAAAAAACAGATAAAATTTTTCTACTTTAATTCCAAAAGCCCTTGCCGCTAAAAAATGTCCTAATTCGTGTAAAATAACCAGTATCGATAATCCCAGCAAAAGCTGGCCCGCCATGATCAATCCATCCATATTATAATTTTGTATTTTCTATTTTAGATTAGTTAATAAATGTTTTGTTACTACTTCGGCCGCAAATATACGTGTCTGTTCATCGGTTTTTAAATAATCCTCCAATGTAGGGTGAGCAATAAAAGGAATACTTGCCATAGCTTCCTCCATTACATCACTCATTTCTAAAAATCCAATCTGGTCTTTTAAAAATGCTTCTACCACTATTTCATTTGCCGCATTGATGATACAGGGCATGTTCCCCCCCTTTTTCATCGCGTTATAAGCCAGCTCAAGGTTACGAAAAGTTTTTGTATCTGCATGACTAAATGTTAACTCGGGGTAGCTTAAAAAATCAAAACGTTTAAAATTATTACTTATCCTCTGCGGATAGGCTAACGCATAATGAATAGGCAGTTTCATATCTGGAACCCCCATCTGGGCTTTGATAGACCCATCATTAAACTGGACCATTGAGTGGATAACAGATTGTGGATGTATAACTACTTCAATTTGTTCGGGCTGAAGGTTAAAAAGCCACTTAGCTTCTATTACTTCAAGTCCTTTGTTCATTAATGAAGCCGAATCTATGGTAATTTTCGCCCCCATAATCCAATTAGGATGTTTGAGTGCTTCTTTTTTAGTAACTGAACCCAGGAAAGTTCTATCTTTACCTCTAAAGGGCCCTCCAGAGGCAGTAAGTATAATCTTTTCAATCGGGTTATGTTTTTCGCCCACAAGGCATTGAAAAATAGCAGAATGCTCTGAATCTACCGGAATAATTTCTACCCCATTTTGCTGCGCCAGTTCCATCACCAGTTCACCGGCAACTACTAAGGTTTCCTTATTGGCCAGACCAATATTCTTTTTAGCCTTGATTGCAGCAATAGTAGGTTTAAGTCCTACAGAACCAACAAGGGCAGTAATTACAAAGTGAGTTTGAGGAAGAATTACAGCTTCTGCTAAAGCTTCCTCACCGCACAAAACTTTTATACCTGGTAATGCTGTTTTGACTTTGGCATAATGCGCTTTATTACCGATAACCACTAAATCGGGTTTAAATTCCAAAGCTTGCTGTATCAAAAGGTCGGCACTATTCTGTGCAGTTAAGGCATTAACTTTATATAAGCCCGGATTTTGCCGCACCACATCTAAAGTTTGTGTACCGATTGAACCTGTTGAACCTAATATTGAAATATTTTTCAAATTGAAATGACTATTATTTATGTTAATTATCTGTCTTATGACTAAATTGTCTTATTATTTAACTAAGCTTTCAGCTTCTCATTCGCAAACTTAATCAATCAGTATATTTCCTTTGATAAAGCACATGAAGAAATTACCTCTAAATAAAATTCCTTAAGTAAAAAGCATTTGTATGAGTTTTAAGCTGGTTTAATTGTAAGTAATTATCCAAGCAATGGAGCAATAAAACAATTCTCACATTAAATTTTCAAATTATATACCGAATTAACTCTTCTGCTATCTTTCTATCGTTACTTAAACGTGGCACTTTATTCTGTCCTCCAAGCTTACCTTGAGACCTCATGTAATTTACAAAGGCATCTTTTTTCAAAGATCTGATAATTAAAGGTTGTAATACATTGCCTTCTATCAGATCAAAATAATAGATATTTTTTTGCTGTAAAGCCTGATCTACTTTTTGGGAAAAGGTCTTTAAGTCTGCAGGTTCCTTAGCAAATTCTATAAACCATTCATGATAAGGAAGCTCTCCTTCAGCTGGATTTACCTGGGGAGCTACTGTAAACTCTGTAATCTCTACATTTTCATCGTTCGCTACCGATAACAATGCTTGCTCCACTTCCTCACCTATTACATGCTCGCCAAAAGCAGAAATAAAATGCTTGATACGGCCCGTTACTATAATCTTATACGGATTTAAAGAAACAAACTTAACGGTATCTCCAATACTGTATCCCCATAATCCCGCATTCGTATTCAGGATTAAAGCATAATTCTTATTCAGTTCTACCTCGCCAAGACTTAAACGTGCTGGATTTTCATTATAATACTCGTCAGCCGGTATAAACTCATAAAATATACCCGAATTGGCTAATAACAATAAACCCTGAGATTGTTGGCTATCCTGATAGGCAATAAATCCTTCTGATGCCGGGTAAGTTTCTATAGAATCTATTTTTTTACCTATACTGGCTTCTATTTTAGCCCTGTAGGGTTCATAGTTCACACCTCCGTAAACAAACAAACTAAAATTCTTGAAAATATCTTTGATTTTTTTCCCTGAAGATTGCTGGCTCAACCTGTCGAAATACATTTGCACCCAAGGCGGTATACCTGAGATCAAAGTCATGTCCTGATTGATCGTTTCCTTTACAATAGCATCTACTTTTTGCTCCCAATCTTCTATACAATTGGTTTCATAGCTTGGCAGACGGTTTTTTTGAAGATATGCAGGCACCAAATGTGCAACAATGCCCGACAAGCGACCTGTTTTTATACCATTTTTAATACTAAGCACCGGACTTCCCTGTAAAAAGATCATCTTGCCATTCACAAAATCTGCTTTTCCTGTTTCATGCACATAAGTTAATAGAGCGTTTCTCGCAGCCTTAATATGTTCGGGCATAGACTCTTTAGAAATTGGGATGTATTTTACACCTGAGGTGGTGCCTGAGGTTTTTGCGAAATACTGAGGTTTACCCTTCCATAATACATCTTCTTCACCTTCTACAACTCTGTCTATATAAGTTTTTAATCCTTCGTAATCTCTTATCGGTACCTGGGCTTTAAAATCTTGATAATTATTGATGGAAACAAACTGATGATCTTTACCAAAAGCTGTATGTTTAGCCTTTTTAACCAATTGTAACAAGGTTTGCTCCTGTGCCGCAACAGCATGGTATTTCCATTTATTGATCTGTTTTACTACCCACGCTGCAAAGGGCTTACTTAATGCTGATTTTAATCCCATACACAATTCCTGAGTGCTCTCGTTAAATTATCAATTATACAATATTATGGATAATATCGGGATGCTCGTCTCCTTTATATTCGCTCATGATTTTGCGATATGCTACTGCAAAAAAAGCTGTGGTAAACGGCACAATAACAAATGAACTAAAAACAACTACAATTAGAGATATATATTGATTGATATTGTAATCAAATATCCAGTTGATCAGTTCAAAGCCCATTCTTATTACGGCATAAAAAAATGCAAATACTACGGCCTGTACGGCAACAAGTCCTGCAAAAATCATTAAGAGCTTCACAAAGTTTCCTTTGGTTGTAGCTAGGCTTAGCTTAATAGATTCAAAAGGTGGACTTTGCTTATCAATAATAAAAAACGGGTAAAAGATAATGCGAATAAAAATGATGAATACTGATAAAATAGCGATACCAACAGCTACATTTACAATTACATCGCCTACGGCTTTTAAATTAGAAATCAAATCCTGATGGTAAAGAAACTTAATGACCCAGTCTATGATAAAAAGGACTGGCATTAAAAGTATAACAATAAAAAATATACTCAGTCCAAAATACAAAGTACCTACTAGAAACTTAATCACTTCTTTTCGGGTAGGCAAAGTATCTACAATCTGTATTTCTTCGTTTTCTGTATTGTCTAAAAGTCTCAGAATGTATTTAATAAGGCAAAGTTCTATTATACAATAACAAAGGATAAAGATTAGAAGCATTACCGCTCTGATACCTACATGCAGTTCTTCAAGGAAAAACGCCATTAATGTAGATGTAGATGCGGTTATAAAAACCAGAAAGCATAAGGTAGCTATAGAGAAATAGTTATCACGCGTAACCTTCCAGGCCTGCATAACCACATCTTTAACCGCAAAAGTACTTTCTTTAAGATAGTTTATCATTTTTTTAATTGTTTTTCGTTTGGCGATAAGCTTTTGGCAGTTTTACTATCAATGCCATGCGCTAAACGCTCTTCGCTTCATTCTTTTTTTAACAGCACTCTTTTTACAAGGTCTTGCATAAAGCCTAAACCATAAGCCGTAAGCTGTATAAACGACGCAACAACACTCAAAAATGCAATTTTTATTGATTTATTAACTTGCCAAGCATGAAAAAATATCAACAAAAAATAAAGCAAGAGAAAAAAATTGCATACGTATGCCAAAGGTCGGTAAAACAGATTACAAACTATAGTAAACAACAAACCTAAAGTGAAAACAGCAGGAAAAAAATGAACAAGCTTTAATTCTGAAGGAAAATGTTTATAAATATTAATACGCGCTCTTCCAAAAAAATGCAATTGTTTGTAAAACTGTTTAAAACTTGTGCGGCGTTTATGATAAACTTTTGCCTCGGGTATAAGGCCAATTTTAAACCCGTTTTCATGTATGCGTATACTGTATTCAATATCTTCTCCTAAACGGGTAAGAATAAATCCGCCTACTTTTTCATAAACCTCTCTCGAGATTCCCATATTAAAGCTGCGTGGGTGAAATTGTCCGATATGTTTTTTATTTCCACGTATGCCTCCGGTAGTAAAAGGAGAAGTCATTGCATAGCTAATGGCTTTTTGTACAGGTGTAAAGCTTTCATGAGCTGCATCGGGCCCTCCAAACGCATCAAGATTGTGCTCATAAAGGTAATTCTTTACAATTTCAAGATAGTTAGAAGGGACTAAAATGTCTGAGTCGAAAATAATAAAATAATCGCCTTTAGCACGTTCAAAACCAAAATTACGTGAAAAACCCTGTCCTGAATTCTCTTTATAAAAGTATTTTATATCAAGTTTATCAGCGTAAGAAGCTACGATATTTTTTGCATCATTAACTGAGCCATCCTCTATAACCAACACTTCAAATTGTGTATAGGTCTGTTTGCATAAAGTTGTAAGCAGCTCATTGATTTCCTGCGGACGGTTGTATAGAGGTATAATGATGGAAAAAAACATATCTTGAGACTAAAAGCCGAAAGACTAAAGACCAAAACAAGTTTAGCTTTAGTCTTTAAGCTCAATTGATTTCTTTTTCTATTAAATACTGGTTACGTTCAGGGGCACTACGTGTTACCAGTTCTGCCACAAAGCCTGTTAAAAACATTTGCGAACCTACAACAATAGCCACAAGTGCAATATAAAACAAGGGTTGCTCAGTGATTTCTCTTTTATAAGGGATGTGCATAGAAATATGGTATAGTTTTACCCCTATCATCCATAAAGCCATAATAGTACCCAGTAAAAAGCTCAATACACCCAGTGAGCCAAAAAAGTGCATAGGCCGTTTACCAAATTTGCCTACAAAGAAAATAGAAAGGAGATCCAAAAAGCCATTCACGAAACGGCTTAAGCCAAATTTGGTTACACCATATTTACGGGCTCTGTGTTCTACTACCTGCTCACCTATTTTACTAAACCCTGCCCATTTTGCAATTACCGGGATATATCTGTGCATTTCACCGTAAACTTCAATGGTCTTTACCACATCGTTGCGGTATGCTTTTAAGCCACAATTAAAATCGTTGAGTTTTATACCACTCATTTTACGGGTTGCGGCATTAAATAATTTGGTAGGAATGGTTTTGGTAACAGGATCGTAGCGTTTCTTTTTCCAACCCGAAATCAGGTCATATTTTTCTTCTTTGATCCTTCTATATAATTCTGGGATCTCATCAGGACTATCCTGCAAATCAGCATCCATGGTAATCACCACATCGCCTCTTGTGGCTTCAAAACCTACATTTAAAGCCGCCGATTTACCATAATTTCTCCTGAATTTAATTGCCCGTACAGTTGGATATTCTTCTTTAAGTCGGTTAATTACATGCCATGAATGGTCTGTACTACCGTCATCAACAAATATAGCTTCGTAACTAAAGTTATTTGCCATCATTACATTATTAATCCAGGCCATTAATTCGGGTAATGATTCTTCTTCATTAAATAAAGGAATTACGACTGATATATCCATTTATGTTGATTAACGTTAAGTGTTCAAAAAACAACGTGCAAATTTCATCAAATAAATTGACAAAATCCGCACGTTGTTTAACTTCTCTTTGTAATTTTTATTGTTCTGTAGGTTGTTCGTTAATTACATCTGCAAAAGGGTTAGGGTCGCTTTTCTTAAATATCAATGCAAAAATCAGAGCACCTATAAAGTACATTACCGCAGAAATACCAAAACCAACTATAGCCTGTCCAAAACTTGGAGAAAATTGCTTATCTAAGCTCTTTTCTGTGCTTTCAAGCGCTTTTGCGGTATCTTCATCACTTAATCCCAACGATTTCATGGTACTTTCACTTTTAGACATTACCATCTCTTTCATAGTGGTTGGGTAAGAAGGGTCTATATACTTACCAAAAGCAATATTGAAAATATACATAATAGCCATAGAAAGAAGAAATGTTACAAATATTGGCCCTAATGCCTGATTAAAAGTCCAGTAACCACCTGCTTTTTTTCTCATATCTAAAGTGAAGAAAATAGCTAAAGCAATACCTATTAGCATTGTAATAATGCCAAAAGTATATGAGCCCATTATAGAAGGCATAATATACCAGCTAACTAAAAAAATAACGATATTGATGATGCCCCAAATTAGTCCATTTTTTAGTGCTTCACTTTTTAGGCTTACACCCGGTTGATTGTTTACCATAGCAATTTAAATTATTTAGTTCTGTTAAATTTAACAATTAAACTGTAAACAGCCGCATCAAAAGCCTTATTATTGCTAAATTTAATCAGGTCTTTAACAATCTGCTCGCTACCGTTGGGCTGAAGGAAGAAAGTCATAAAAGGAACAAAAAGTGCTTCCATCTCCTCTCCCAGATTTAAGATTTTAGCATTCAGGCAAATGTCTTCTACACTGCTTTCGGCCAATTGCTGGTTACTGATGATATCTTCATAAATATGAAACTCATCCTGAAACTCATCTTCTTCTACCAGCAAGAATTCTTTTAAGAAATCTTCAAGTCCTGGCTTCAATTGCTCATCATTACACTCATTGATATACAACAATAGGTTAAGCAACTCTGTACCTCTATCTATAGTTTCTTCCTCAATACCTTCCCATTCCTTAGAATCGAGATAATCAGCTTCTAGTCTGTTTACATCACTGGTAAAGAAATTGATCATCAACAAATCAAACAACACCTCTCTTAATTCGTCAAATTTCGGATTATCATCTACCACAGCATCAAAGGCATTTACTTTATCCATAAAATTGGTTTCCATGGCAAAAACAGGTAAAAGACCATCTATAAATGACTGCCCTTCGGCTCTTTCTATTGCTGCGTATTGATTAACAGCCTCTTCTAAGGCTTTTTTTACATTATTATTCATAAGATTGATATTGACTGTTGTTATATACTAACTGAACTTTACCGGTAAGCTCTTTATTTAACAATGGAGAGTTGGCAGATTTAGAATAATTATTTTGCAGGGTATATTGCCATTTCTGCTCAGGGTTATACACCACAAAATTCGCTTTTGATCCTACTTTAATTATAGAGGTTTCTAATTTTAAAAGCTTCCTTGGATTAAGCGCCATTTTTTGTGCGATCAATTCAGGCGAAAGGCCTGCCTGTAATAATAATGGTAAGGCGGTTTGCAAAGCTATGATACCATAGGCAGCAATTTCAAATTCTACATCTTTGAATTCGATTTCATGTGGGCGGTGCTGAGTTGATATAGCATCTATAGTCCCATCCCTTAAGCCCGCAAGTAAAGCTTTTACATCTGTTTTACCACGTAAGGGGGGCTTTACTTTATAGTTGCTATCAAAACCACTCAAAAGATCATCGGTAAAAACCAATTGATGCGCTGCCACATCGCAGGTTACTTTTATGCCATCCTTCTTCGCTTTTTTTATCATGGTTACTGCACCAGCAGTGGAGATATTACTGATATGCAGAGGCGCATTATGATATTGTGCAAGAAATAAATCTCTTGAGATCTGCATTTCTTCTGCCAAAGCCGGGATACCTTTCATACCCAATAAAATGGTGTTCTCACTTTCATTTACATGCGCTTTTGCTGAAATGGCTTTATTTTCAGGAAATGTGATGAGCAAACCATCAAATCCCAATGCGTATTGTAAAGCTCTGCTCATGAAGCCATCATCGGTAAGGGTTTTATTACCTTCAGAAAAAGCGACTGCTCCGGCTGTTCTCATATCATACATCTCGGCAAGGTCTTTTCCTTCCATATTTTGACTGATAGCACCCAAAGGATAAACATCTACCAGATTTCCTTTAGCTTTATTCAACAAATATTCTACCTCGCTTTTACTATGTACTACTGGTTTTGTTGACGGTTGTATAGCCAAAGCAGTAAAACCGCCAGCCTTAGCCGCGGCAGTTCCAGTTTGCAGGTCTTCCTTGGTTTCAAATCCAGGATCGCCAATCATGCAATTCAGGTCCATAAATCCCGGCGATAAGATTGATCCGGCAGCCTCAAATACTTGCTCATTTTTATTTGCAGTTAAATGTTCGGCTATTGATGTGATACTTCCTTTTTCAACTCTGATATCGCAGGTTTTACCGTTAAACTCGCTCTCCGGATCCGCAATTTTAATGCTCTTAACTAAGAGGTTCATGAATGTGTATGTTTTTGAATTTTATAAAATCTAATCAGTAAAATCTCTGTTAAAATAGAAACCAGACACAAAATTAGGCAAAGTTTCCATAACTCTGTTCCATTATTTTTGATCTCAACAGCCGATTGAATGCTCTTGTTGCCGGTATCTGTAAATTGAATGGGTTGTTTCCCAAAAAGTTTCTCCAGATCATCTTGGGTAGAGAATTTCATCAACGATTCAGATCGGTCGTCATTGAAAGCTATAACCGCCAAAGTTGAATCGGCTTTTTTCACTTCATAAAAACCGGCTTTTTTGATCTGATCATCAATGTACATCAAGGTTTTGTTTGCATTTTGCTTAACTTCAGGTATTACCTCAAAATCATTGTTAATTATTTTTAAGGTTTGATTTTTACCTAACGTAGTCTGTGCTGTTTCTATAACGTGATCTTTACCAACCGTATAAAACAAAGGAAGGTCTTTTGCACTCGCAAATGCGATCTTGTACATTACAGGTATAAATAAAGGATGCCTGGCAAAATTACTTTCAGTTTCATTTAAACCCGAAGAGAAGAGGTAAACATTGCCTATCCCTTTTGAAAATTTAGTTAGAAAGGAATTACCTAAAGGCAATTGCATTAAATTTTCCCGGTATTGCCCCTGTGTTTTTCCATAATTAAAGTATTGATGAACCTGTGGCAAATCCATTTTCTCGGGCAATTGCTCAAATACATCTTTAAACAAAGGGTGCCTAAGCTCTGCCTGACTAACCTTAACGTCTATCTTGTTAACTTGAGCAATTGTTGGAAGGTCCAATATTTTTAGAAATTCATTATAAACTTCTTTATTGGCACTAATATCAGGAAAAATAACAACAGAACCTCCATTGTTAATATATTTCTTCAATTCATTAGCTAAACCTGTTGAAGGATTTTGAAGTGCGTTTAGAATTACCAGGCTAAATTTTGGGATAAGAGCATAATTAATGTTATTTTCTGGTAAGCGGATTAAGTTAAAATACGGATCTGCCCCATATAAGGCATCTATATACTTAGACAGTTCCTGCTTACCGTTAACAACCAAAACCGATTGATTTTGATTTACATTAAAAGTAAAATTGAGGTTATCATCAAAAGTTAACGGAAAGTCTTTGATACTGACAACTGCTTTTTGCCACCCTGCGGTTAGTCCATTAAATGATAAAGTATCATATTTGCTTTGTCCGGCTTTTACCGTAACGTTAGCTACCGCTTTTTGCTGGTTATTGATCAACAATTTAAGGGGTATGTTCTGTGCGTCTCCATCACTGTAATTGCGCACTTTTACCACCATCTTTTCTGAAGTGCCGGGCAAATGAACCGGAGAAAGAAAACCTACACTATCAACCGCTATATTGGGCAGTGCATTTGCATTCAGCTTAATTAAAGATATCTGATTATTTTCTTCTTTTTTGATCGGTTCTTTTCCTGCAAAGCTTACTTGAAAGTCTGAAATGACATAAGAGATATAATTTCCTTCTCCGCTAAAAACAGCCTGTTGCCTGTTAATTACCTGTTGCAGCTCACGGTGTACAGGCGATACTTTAATTTCATCTATCGCCGATAAGATTTCTTCTTTATTTAACAGTCGCTGATGCTTACCTTCAAAATCGTTAGTTAGCAGTTGGAATTTATCATTTAGCTCATAAGAACCTACTATTTTTTTGGCCGTTCTTTTCGCTTCGTCCAATAAACTTCCTTCTTTATTTACAGCATCCATGCTGTAAGAGTTATCTACAAATACACTGATTATTTTTCTTATACCACGATCGGCCTGTTTACCATTTGTAAAATAGGGGCGTGCAAAAGCAAATACCAGAAATATGATGGCTAATATCCTACAGAGTAAAATCAGTAGGTTTTTTAAGTTTTGACGGGACGAATTCTGCTCTTTTACTTCTTTTAAAAAGGCTACATTACTAAAGTAAACCTTTTTATATTTTCTGAAATTGAATAGGTGAATAACAATAGGAATGGCTATAGCCAGTAATGCAAACAAAAAACCCGGATAAAGGAAATTCATTAAAAACCAAAGTTAGGAATTTTATACAATTTACCTAATGCAGCCTGCCCTAAAAAAGTTTTTTGCCTGATATAGAGCTTAAGTATAATCAAAGATGTTAAAACAAATTCAGCATGAAGAACTGTGTTCTATTGTTTCTTTTTTAAACGTCATTTTATCTTTTACAAGCGTTACCCTGAACTCGTTTCGCAGTCTATTATGTGGTTATTTTTCTAAGATGCTGAACTAAACGCCGTAGCTATCATGCATACTATTGAAAACACAAATACTTAATAAAAAATTTAGCATGACGCAAAACGGAATCAGAACTTACATATACCTTTTCAAAGCTTCCCATAAAATGGGGTCGTATCCGTAAACATCAGGCCTGAATTCTATCTTATTGTTATTTGCCCAAGCTGTAAAATACGATACTACCACTGCAACACCTTTCCTTGTGGCAAACCATGTAGGCTTTAACTGAAAAGTATTTAGGGTATCTGTTTTTTTAGCCATCTTAGTTTTAAACAGCTCGTTCTTGGCAGTATCAACGGGTGGCAAATCTACCTCCATGCGCAGTTTATCATATTCCTTATCATTATTTATCAGTAACTGCGCAAATTTAAGCGGATCTTCTACTCTTATACAACCATGGCTAATAGCTCTTTTACTTAAATTAAACCCATATTTTGCATTTGTATCATGTAAGTAAATACTAGAACTGTTATCAAAAACAAACTTGAATTTTCCTAAAGCGTTTCCATCGCCCGAACCTTGTTTAAAAGAAAAAGGCAATTTCTCTCTCGGATATTTATCCCATTGTATAGTATCAGGTTCATCTATAAGCCTGCCATTCTGGTAAACCTTAATATTATTATTCGATAAATAAGCTGGATTTTTCATTACCATCCAATAAATTTCGCTTTTTGCGATACTGGCCGGTATATTCCAGATAGGGTTTACTTGAATAGAATTAAAAACACTTACTAATTGTGGGGTTTCGTGATTTTTAGGTTTATCATCCAGTTTACCCGATTTTAGATAAGCCTTCATTTTATCTGCATAGCCGGCTTCCCTTTTTTCTCCCACACAAACTTTCATTGAAGCTAAGGTATCTGTTCCTTTAATCCAGGTTAATCTGAAATCAGGTATGTTTACCCATACCGCTTCACTGGTATTTACAGGTAATTGCCAGCGCATCCGCTCTAAGTTAATTTTAATTGTCTTTATCGCTTCATTTTCCTCATTCTTTAAGCTATCACGATATACGGCAAGCCCCTTTTTCAATGCCAGGTAAGCAGGAGCAGCAGGTTGCGATTTTTTGAGCTCAGCTACAATATCTGCCGCATTTAAAACAGAGTCCATTTTAGCGCTATCAGGTCTTAGATTTTTAATGTAATACCGGTTTAAGAAATTGGCCGGATTAATAGCCCCAAAACGCATAAAATTAGTGTATTTATTCAATGCTAAAGCCGAACTAATTTCTAAATCAGCAACCGCAGCATACACCTCGTCAATATTTTTAAATTTATTGGCATTGAGTATAGCGAGGTCTTTTTCTAATGCCGAAGACAGAAAGATTTCGGGATTAAAGCCATCCTCATAACTACTTAAAACATATCTTTTTAGGCTGTCTAATCCTCCGTTAACATAAAATTTGGTAACTAACAGTGGTAAATATTCATTAGATTGATAATAAGCCTCTATAACTTTAGGATTGAGACTGGCATTGATATGTTTTGCCAAAGCCTCTTTAAAAACCGGCTTATAAGCTGCAGTATCAAACTTATTGTACAATTTATTGTTAAAATGACTGCTTAGCACCTTTGCTATTTCAGGTTTTTCTTTGAACCAGTTACATGCAGTTAAAACAATAGAAAAAAGCGTAAAAAGTAGTAATTTCCTCAAGTTCACGTATTAATTTAAATGGATTGCACTCTAATATAATCAAGCTCATAACAAATTAAATGCCATTATTTTTTGTTTTTGATATATCAGATGTATATTTGCGTCTCGTCTTCTTTAAGAAGGGAATAAACATTAAAATGAATTTAACTTTAAACTTCCATTATCATTTCCATCATCGCCATCATGGCGATAGATAGTGGTATGTTTTTGTACGTCAAAAACGGTTTAAATTAAATAGTTTATTTCTTGTATCTTTTATAAATTCATTGTGAAAACTTTAAAAATTGCTATCCAGAAATCTGGAAGGCTAAATGAAAAATCTGTAGAGATTTTAAAAAACTGTGGTCTTTCTTTCGAAAACTACAAAAGCTCGTTGATTTCAAAAGTGGGTAATTTTCCCCTCGAAATTTTATTTCTGAGAGATGATGATATTCCCGAATACGTACAAGATGGAATTGCCGATTTAGGTATTGTAGGTGAAAACATCATCATAGAAACCAATGCCAATGTTTCCTATCTGCAAAAATTAGGCTTTGGCAAATGTGCTTTAAAAATAGCAATAAAAAACACCTGCGATATCAGTGAAATTAAAGAATTGGAAGGCAAAGCCATTGCTACTTCTTATCCTGTAATTCTTTCCAGGTACCTTAAAGCAAACAACATCAACGCCCAGATCAGGAACATATCAGGTTCGGTAGAAATTGGCCCGGGACTAGGTTTAAGTGATGCCATTTTTGATATTGTATCAACCGGAAGCACTTTAAAAAACAACGGGCTTAAACCTTTTGTTAGTGTAATGGATTCAGAAGCTGTTTTGATCTCAACTAAAGGTATGGAGTTTAATGCCGAAGTACTGGAACTGGTAAAACGTATACAGTCGGTGCTTAGAGCTAAGGCTACAAAATATGTGGTGCTTAACGTAGAAAAGAAGAATTTACAGCGCATTGTAGATTTACTTCCTGGCGTAAAAAGTCCTACTGTAGTACCATTATTTGAAGAAGACTGGGTAGCTGTACATTCTGTAATCCCTGAAGAGGATTTCTGGCAAAAGATCAATGATCTTAAAGCCGCCGGCGCTCAGGGAATTGTAGTTATGCCTATTGAGAAAATCATAGCTTAAAACTACGAAAAATACAAAAAACAGTATTAACTAATAGTTAATTTTAAATATTAAAAAATTGAAAATCTATAATTTAAAAAATTTAACTAAAGAAGAAGTTAACAATATATGCTCACGCAGTATAATTGACGACAATCTGGTTAAATTAAGAACAGAAGAGATCCTAAAAAGGGTAAAAGAACAAGGAGATTCTGCTCTTTTTACATACAGTGAATTGTTTGATAGCGTAACCTTATCTAAGCTTTATCTAGATGAAGAAGAATTAAAATCGATTGCTGCACACATTCCAGAAAAAGTAAAAAACGCCATTGATACCGCTTACAAGAATATCTATGCTTTTCACAAAAATCAAGTTATTGCCGAACCTAAAATTGAGACCATGCCCGGTGTAAGCTGCTGGCGTGAGAATAGACCCATAGAAAGAGTTGGTCTCTATGTACCCGGAGGTACCGCTGTTCTGCCCAGTACTTTTTTAATGCTTGGTATCCCGGCTAAAATTGCCGGATGTAGGGAAATTGTAGTTTGCTCGCCACCGCAAATTAATGGAAAAGTAAATTGCTATATCGCTTATGTTGCATTGCTTTTGGGCATCTCCAGGATTTATCTTATAGGTGGGGCGCAGGCCATTGCCGCAATGGCTTACGGAACCGAAACCATACCTGGTGTTTACAAGATATTAGGACCGGGTAACCGTTATGTAACCGAAGCTAAAAAAACTGTGCAAAATACTGTAGCTATTGATATGCCTGCAGGTCCTTCAGAAGTTTTGGTGCTTGCAGATGAAACTGCCAATCCGTCATATCTCGCAGCTGATCTACTTGCACAGGCAGAACATGGAATTGATAGTCAGTCTGTTTTGGTTGCCACTTCGCAAAGTATTATAGAAGAAACTTTAAAAGAAATTGATTTACAGTTAAATATTTTACCAAGAAAAGAAATTGCTACCGCTGCATTGCGCAATTCTTTCATCATTCTAAGCGAAAATATTGATGAAAGCATCAATTTTAGCAATCAGTATGCACCTGAACACCTCATTTTAGCTACAAAAAATAATGAGAAAATTATTCCTTTGATAATCAATGCCGGATCGGTATTTATCGGCAGCTTTACTCCTGAAAGTGCAGGTGATTATGCTTCAGGGACCAATCACACTTTACCTACAAGTTCCTTTGCCAAAGCTTATTCAGGTGTTTCTGTTGATACATTTATTAAGAAAATTACGTTTCAACAATTAGATATCAATGGATTACAAAATATTGGAGCTACCGTTGAAACACTTGCAGAAGCTGAAGGATTACAGGCACACAAAAATGCCATTAGTATCCGTTTAAGAGATATAAAATAATTTAATACGAGACCTCCACCTAAAAACTACAAAATGGACATCCGCAACTTACAAAGAGACAATATTAAAAACCTTAGCCCCTACTCTACCGCAAGAGATGAATTTAAGGGAGAAGCCAGCATTTTTTTAGATGCCAACGAAAACAGTTTTGGTTCACCTTTACCTGCCGATTACAACCGCTACCCAGATCCTTTACAATTAGATTTAAAAGATGCAATCAGCAAAATTAAAGGTGTCCCAATAGAGAATATGTTCTTGGGAAATGGCAGCGATGAAGCAATAGACCTCCTTATACGTGCATTTTGTAATCCGGGTAAAGACAATATCATCATCTTACCGCCCACTTATGGCATGTACGAGGTTTCGGCTAATATCAATGATATTGAAGTTAAAAAAGTAAATCTGCTTCCAAATTATCAGCTCGATCTGGAACGCATTGCAGAAAGCATTGACAGCAATACAAAAATCATTTTTATCTGCTCGCCCAATAACCCCACAGGAAATTCTTTAATTAGAAGCGATATAGAGACGATTTTAGCCAACTTTAAAGGTTTAGTGGTTATAGATGAGGCTTACATTAATTTCTCTCGCCAGAAGTCTTTTATTCAAGAATTGACCGAATACGCTAATCTCGTAGTATTACAAACTTTCTCCAAAGCCTGGGGTCTGGCTGCCATTAGACTAGGCATGGCTTTCTCATCTACACCTGTAATTGATATCCTCAATAAAGTTAAACCACCCTACAATATCAATCAACCCACACAAGATCTGGCCCTTGCTGCGTTAGAAAACATACAACAGGTTAATGAATGGATCAGAATTACTGTAATTGAACGAGAAAGACTTAGCAATGCCTTAGCCCGCATAGAAGTGGTGAAAAAGGTATATCCTTCTGATTCTAATTTTCTTTTAGTTGAAATTAATGATGCTCAGAATTTATATTACAAGCTGTTAGAACAAGGCATTGTGGTAAGAGACCGTTCAAAAGTTACACTTTGTGATAATTGCTTAAGGATAACCATAGGAACCACAGAAGAAAACAATGAATTGTTAAAAGCCATTTCTATTCTTACCGAACAAACTGTTTAAATAATGCCTACAACTACAAACATCGCAAAAACAAAAGTGCTGTTCATCGATCGCGACGGCACATTGATACTTGAACCCGAAGATGAACAGGTAGACAGTTTCAATAAGCTTAAATTTTATCCAAAAGCCCTTTACTATCTTTCGAAGATAGCGAGAGAGTTAGATTACTGCCTGGTAATGGTTACCAACCAAGATGGTTTGGGAACCACTTCACACCCTGAAGAAAATTTCTGGCCCGTACACAATTTTGTAATAGACACCTATGCAGGTGAAGGTGTGGTTTTTAATGAAGTGATCATTGATAAAACTTTTGCTAAAGACAATGCCCCTACCCGAAAACCGGGAACAGCATTATTAACCAGGTATCTTGATGAAAGCATTTATGATCTAAAACATTCATTTGTGATTGGCGACCGGCTAAATGATGTGATTTTAGCCAAAAATCTTGGCGCTAAAAGTATTTACATTAGACAGAACGACAATTTAGGCAAGGGCGAAACTTTAGAAAAGTATGAAGAATTAAAAAACATCATAGCTCTTGAAACCCAGAACTGGGAAACTATTTATACCTTTTTAAGAGCCGGAAGTAGGGTTGTAAAGCATGAACGAAATACCAATGAAACCAAAATCTTGATCAACTTAGATTTAGATGGAAGCGGCAAAGCCTCTATCCAAACTGGCTTGCATTTTTTTGATCATATGCTGGATCAGATTGCACGTCATGGAAATATAGATTTAACAATCACAACTCGAGGGGATCTCCATATCGATGAACATCATACCATCGAAGATACCGGTATTGCTTTAGGTGAAGCTTTTGCCAAAGCAACTTGTAATAAATTAGGGCTCGAGCGTTATGGTTTTTGTTTGCCTATGGACGATTGCCTCGCTCAGGTGGCAATAGATTTTGGTGGCCGCAGCTGGATAGTATGGGATGCCGACTTTAAACGGGAAAAGGTTGGAGATATGCCTACAGAAATGTTTTTTCATTTCTTTAAATCGTTTAGCGATGCCGCAAAATGCAATCTTAACATCAAAGCCGAAGGGCTGAATGAGCATCACAAAATTGAAGCAATCTTCAAAGCTTTTGCCAAAGCCATAAAAATGGCGCTAAAACGCGACAGTGAGAAAATGGTGCTTCCAAGTACAAAGGGTCTGTTATAAGCGAAAAGATGGAAAAAGAGATAAACGATAACAGCAAAGCTGCTTCTTTCAAAATCGGAATTGTGAATTACGGTGCGGGTAACCTTTTTTCGTTGGGCTGTGCCTTAGAACGCCAAAATATTGCTTACGGTATGATCAACAAAGCTGATGATTTTGATTTATACAGCCACGTCATTATACCCGGTGTAGGTCATGCGGGAGCGGCCATGTCAAAGTTAAAAGCCTCAGGTTTGGCAGACAGCATAAAATTGCTAAAAAAACCCGTATTGGGCATTTGTGTAGGTATGCAGTTGCTTACTGCGCATTCAGAAGAAGGTAACTCCGCACTGCTTGACCTGTTTCCTTTAAAAACCAGATTGTTTGATAAAGAACAGCAGATCAAAATTCCGCACATGGGCTGGAACAATGTTGATTTTAAAGACAACAAATTGTTTCACAACATTTTAAATCAAACACAATTTTACTTTGTACATTCTTATTTTATAGAATTTAACCCTATTTTTGATATAGCTTCTGTCAATTATGGCTGTAAATTTTCTGCAGCTATACAAAAAGACAATTTTTTTGGCGTTCAGTTTCACCCCGAAAAATCGGGCGCAGCTGGCGAACAATTATTAAAGAATTTTGCAAACCTAACCCCATAAAGCTAATCATATGTATATTATTCCGGCTATTGATATTTTAGATGGTAAAGTAGTTCGCCTTGTAGAAGGCAATTACAACCAAAAAACCGAATACCAAGTTTCCATACAGGAAATGATCGAACGTTACCGTTCAAATGGCACTGACTTTATCCACATTATAGATTTAAACGGGGCTAAAGGTGATTTTAGAAACCAGGCTGAGCTCTTTAAGGTTATTAAAGCAACCGAAATGAAAGTGCAATATGGCGGTGGAATACGTACTATAGAGCAGGTTACCCAACTGCTGGATGCTGGAGTACACCGTGTAATTGTAGGTACCCAGGCAGTAAGCAATCCCGATTTCCTGCCTCAGTTAAGTGCAGCTTTTATCCATAAAGAAGATTATGCCAATCGCATTGTAATTGCCATAGACGTACTGGACGAAGTAATCAAATATTCGGGCTGGATGGAAAGCTCGCCGATTAAACTGATGGATTATGTAGATAAATGCTTAAGTCTGGGTTTTTTCAGGTTCTTATGTACCGATATCAATAAAGATGGGAAATTAGGCGGAACAGCCATTGAGCTTTATAAAAAATTACTTGACCATTCGCCCATGATCAAACTGATCGCATCGGGTGGCGTAAGTTCTATGAAAGATATTGAAGAACTGGCTAAACTTCCTATCAGAAGTGTGGTGGTTGGAAAAGCAATCTATGAAAATAAAATCTCGATAGATGAGATTAAAGCTTGGAATTTAAAAGCACTTACCAGTATTTAACAGCATATATCTTCATTTAATGTTATCGAAACGAATTATTCCTTGTCTTGATGTAAAAGACGGGAGAACAGTTAAAGGTATAAATTTTGTCCATTTGCGCGATGCCGGAGACCCTGTTGAATTAGCCGCAAAATACGCGTTGCAAGGTGCAGATGAATTAGTGTTCTTAGACATAACCGCAACCCATGAACGTAGGCAAACAACCGTTGAAATGGTAAAAGCTGTAGCTAGAGAACTTAATATTCCTTTTACCATTGGCGGAGGTATTGCTACCATAGCCGATGCAGAAGCTTTGTTAAATGCGGGTGCAGACAAAATCAGCATCAATTCTGCGGCAGTACGTAATCCCCAACTTATTGCTGATTTAGCAGGTAGTTTTGGTGCTCAGTTCGTGGTTCTGGCTGTTGATACACGAAATATAGAAGGGAAAAACAGAGTCCATTTAAATGGAGGCCGTATAATTACCAATCTGGGAACAGAAGATTGGATCAAACAGGCCGAAAACATGGGCGCCGGAGAAATATTGCTTACCTCTATGGACCATGATGGTACAAAAGCAGGTTTTGATTGCGGCCTGCTCAAAAAAGTCAATGAAATGGTTAACATCCCGGTAATTGCTTCAGGTGGTGCAGGCAGCAAAGCTCATTTTGTGGAAGTTTTTAAAGAAACCGATGTTGATGCAGCCCTTGCAGCTTCAGTATTTCATTATGGAGAAATTTTGATACCCGATTTAAAAGCAACCTTACGGCAGAACGCTATTCCCGTAAGAATATAAATTCATTTTTACAACAGTTTAAAATGACAACAATTACAAACAAAGAGCAGGTTGACTTTAGCAAAAGTGAAAGTCTGGTACCTGTAATTATACAAAATGAACAAACACTTGAAGTATTAATGCTGGGTTATATGAATGCAGAGGCATTTGAGAAAACCCAAAAAGAAGGAAAAGTAACTTTCTTTTCGCGAAGCAAAAACCGCTTATGGACCAAGGGCGAAGAAAGCGGTAATTTTTTATGGGTAAAATCCATACATATTGACTGCGATCGCGATACCATTCTTATTAAAGTGAAACCCGAAGGGCCTACCTGCCATACAGGTAGCAGAAGCTGCTTTAAGACCGATTTTAATCAGAACTTTATTTTTGAGCTCGAAAACATTATAACAGATCGTTATGAAAATCCTGTAGAAGGTTCTTACATCAATAAAATGCGCAACAAAGGACTTCATAAAATCGCTCAAAAAGTTGGTGAAGAGGGTGTTGAAACAGTAATTGCCGCATTGGTAGAAAACAAAAAAGACCTGATCAATGAAGCATCAGATCTGGTTTTCCATTTGCTGTTCCTTTTAAAAGAGAAAAAGCTAACTATACAGGATATTGCATTAAATTTGGCCGAAAGACATAAAGGTTAAACCATGCTAAAAAAGCTATCGTACATCAATCTGATTCTTGGACTGGTATTTTTTGCTGTCCTGAAAATCCAAAACAATATGCTGGAATCTATTTTCATCATATTTCCTGTCATGTTTAATCTCATTGCAATTGTTTTATTAAACCATCAAACCTTTGCGCTCAAACTATGGCATAGGGTAATTGGGATATTAGGCTTATTATATGGTTCTTTTTCAATTATAGTTTCTCTTATATTGTTCATTACCTCATGTCTTAATACACCTTTTTTAATTGGAATGGGCCTCCTTCAACTTATCTTCGGAATCACTGCGATCATACAGTTTATAAAAGCCTGGCAAACCGATAAAAAAGAATCACTTTCTGTTAAACCTTAATTTATCACTATGCTTACGTTTCTACATACTTTTACCGGACATCAAAATCCCATTTATGCACTTTCTAATTCTGATAAAGCGGGCATATTTTTTAGTGCCGGTAACGATAAAGGTGTTGTAGAATGGAGCCTCAAAAAAATGGCTTTTATTATGGTTAAGATGCCTGTACAAAGTTCTGTATATACCTTACACAATTATAATAACCAAATGTTTGCAGGCGAACGTAGCGGTGCTTTTAGTGTCTTTGATTTTATAGAGCAAAAAGTTATTGCAAGAATAAATGCGCATCATAAAGGTATTTTCTCTATCAAGACACTATCATCAAAAAATGAACTGTTAACCACCGGAGAAGATGGTCATGTTGCCGTTTGGTCGTTAACAGACTTGAAAGAAAAATACCGCTTTCTTGTTGCTGCTGATACTGTAAGGGCAATAGCCATATCTCCAGATGAGCAGGAAATTGCGTTTGCCTGCAAAGATCATTCAATAAAAATTTATCATGCTGCAGACTTCAGTTTAAAGCAAGCACTTAAAGCGCATACACATCCCGTTACTTCAGTAGCTTATCATCCACAGGGAAATTACCTGATCAGCGGTGGCCGCGATGCCCAGCTACATATATGGAACTTACCTTCTTACAATTTGGTTAAATCCATTCCTGCACATTTATTTGCTGTTTATGACATTGCCTTCCATCCTGAACTTGATTTATTTGCTACAGCCAGTCAAGATAAAAGCATTAAACTTTGGGATGCAAATAATTTTAAACTCTACAAGATCCTAAGTTTAGATAAGACCGGAACAGGTCACACGCATTCAGTTAATAAACTGATATGGTCTAAAGATGGTTCAAAACTCATTTCTACAGGTGATGATAAGAAAGTTATTGTATGGGAGTTAACTCCATAATGATGAGTTTATACCTCATGTGTATGTAAATAACATGAAATTATTAAGTTAGAGGAATTATTACATCTCTGGCAAATGGAGAAACAAAAAAACATTACGGTACTAAAAGTTATTGCTATTCCCACAATTTATGCCTTACTGTTAAGATTCATTTTTGGCGAATCAACCTGGAATGGTGTATTTAATATGATGTCTAAGACATTTTTATTTTTACTTCCTTCAATAGTTGGAGCCTTAACCGTTTATTTTTCCAATGTAGAAAAAGTAAAAACATTTTCGTATAGGTTTTTTGCTCCTTGGATACCAATTTTTGCTTTCTTTATCATTACCTTATTTTTTGCAATTGAAGGTTGGCCTTGTTTATTGATGATCTTACCTATATTTCTATTGGCTGCATCAATTGGTGGATTTATCGGTTGTTATTATAAACTTAGAAAGAAAGATGGTAAACTTTATATATCCGTTCTGGTACTTTTACCTCTTTTTGTTTCACCTCTTGAAAACTATATCGGCGCAAATTCAACACCCTATAAAGCCTATACTTATATTGACATCAATGCTCCAGCAGAAAAAATATGGAGTAATGTAACAAGAGTAAGAACAATAAAAAAAGAGCAAGACAAAGGCTGGCTAACAAGGCTTTTAAACTTTCCACGACCTGTTAAGGCAGAACTTAATTATGAGGGTGTTGGGGCATACAGAGCAGCCATCTTTACAAATGGACTTGTGTTTCACGAAACTGTAAATGAATATGTTAAACTTAAAAAAATGTCGTTTACAATCAAAGCATTACCTCATGAAATCCCACTAACTACAATGGACGAGCATTTGGTTGTTGGCGGCAAATATTTTGATGTTTTGAATGGCACTTATGAGCTTGAAAGACTTAGTGATAAAACTTACAGGCTTCATCTATGGAGCAATTTTAAACTAACAACTACATTTAATTCTATGCAAGTTGGTGGGCAAACAACATCATGAAAGACATACAAAACAATATTTTACAAATTCAAAAAGAACGGGCAGAAACGGATAATTAATATCTAATCCAATTCTCCTTTGCGCCATTTATAGGCCCAGAAAGTTTGATCTTTTTCTAAAAATAAGCGCATCAATTCATCAAAAGCAGGCATGCCTGTATCTGAATTGTTAAAAGCCACCAAGCTTTCTTTAGTTGTTGGATTTGCAATAAAAAAGCATCTGAAACCTGGATTTGATCCTGTATGCCACAACCAGGTACCTTTTTCATTAATTTGCATTCGCATACCCAAAGCACAAGGTACATGTTTATCGTCATCATTCACTTCTCCTGATGATTTCTGTGCCTCATTAGCCTTACTGATCATTAAAAGATGGGTTTTCTTTTTTAAACCTTTTCCTTCTACCAAAGCCTGTTGTACAAAACGGGTATAGTCTAAAGCAGTGGTATAAAGTGTATAGGCTGCATTGGTATAGCCCCATTTAGCCAGTTTACGAGGTTTATCGGCGCTGTAATGCCCATAAGCATAATCTGTGAAAAGTTCTCCGTTCCACTGCATATCAGAATGCTCCATTTTTAATGGCTTAAGCACTTCCTCTTTTACAATTTGCCTGAAAGGTTTACCTGTTGCTTTCTCCATAGCCAATTGCAAATAATAAAATCCTTCTCCAGAATATTTATATTTTGTACCAGGTACAAACTGTACATGTAAAGGTGTATTGTACCACTCAGATGATCCTACCGCCCCTTCCCAATTTAAAAAACCGGTACGATGTGTAAGCACCATACGGGCAGTAATTAAACGACCCTGCGGTTCATTAACCAAACGGTTATAAGTAAAATAATCGGCCAAAGGCTTATCCAAATCAATCAGGCCTTTATCATATAGTCTAAAAAACGTATAAGCAGCAATTACTTTTGTTAGGGATGCAGCCTGAAAAGCAGTATTTTCGGTAATCAATGCGTTAGAATCTGCTTTCTTCTTTCCAAAATTTACGGATGTAAGGTTCCCCTTTTTAACATGTACCACCTGAATAGCCGGAGCGCCTACTTTAACTGCAATTTGTGCAACTTCTTTTTCCTGTGCATAAGCATTGACAAAACTTTGTGCCATTAACAGGCAAAGGATCATACAGAATAAATTCTTTCTCATTTTAAGCATACTGCGTTGCCTATAAAATTATGCTTTTAATTAAGATTTATCAATTAAACCGCTATATTCCTGAATTATTTCTACTTTTAAAGCATGAACGAAACATTGAAACTACCTTTATTAGATGCAGCTCAAATTCGTGTTTTAGGCTCATTAATTGAAAAGTCGAAAACTACCCCTGATTATTATCCGATGACTTTAAATGGGTTGTTGAATGCCTGCAACCAGAAAAGCTCCCGTAAACCGGTGGTAAATTATGATGAAGCAACAGTCGTATCGGCTCTTAACGGTTTAAAAATTACGGGGCTGAGTGCAACGGTAACAGGTGGTTCCATACGCAATATCAAATACAAACACAACCTTGCGGTTGCTTATCCGCTCCTTCCTCCAGAAACAACAGTATTATGTCTATTATTTTTAAGGGGCGCTTTAACCCCTGGCGAAATCAACAGTAACTCAGGTCGCATGTACGAGTTTGAAAGTCTTGAAGAGGTAAATGAAATTCTACAGAAACTGAGCAGTGAAGGTTACATTAAACTCTTAGCTAAAAGACCTGGACAAAAAGAGCAACGTTATATGCACTTATTTAGCGGCGATGTAGAAGATATGGATTTTGACGAGGATATTGTAATCCATAACAGTTCAGACCCTAATGCTCTGGAAGATCGGTTGAATAAAGCCGAAACTGAATTAGCTGAGCTGAAAGAACGTTTTGAAGCATTATTGAAAGAGTTGGGTGTGTAATTATTCCGTACTATTGAGTCCGTTTCAGCATCTTAACCCATAAATTCCGGAATAAATTCGAAATGACGTGAATTAATAAGAAACTATAAAATCTTATTATCCCTTAAACAAAACGTTTAATAATTCGCAGCTTATGGGTATATTTTCCCAGTTCAGCATTATAAATTCCCTGATCATCAATAGGATCAACACGAACTTTGCCCGCAGCGTGAATAATTTTATCGTTGGCTAACATCAGGCCTACATGGGTTATTCTTCCCTCTTCGTTATCAAAAAAAGCAAGGTCTCCCAATCTTGCCGAAGCCAAAAAATCTACCAGATTTCCCTGTTCGGCCTGTTGTGAAGCATCTCTTCTGATATTTAATCCTAACAATTTATAAACTGTTTGGGTAAAGCCTGAGCAATCTATGCCAAATAAGGTGCGTCCACCCCATAAATAAGGTGTATTCTCATAAAAGTGTGCTATCTTTTCTACTTCATTTATAAAAGTAGCCACATCCGGAATAAAAGGTTTTTGAGTTACCTCAAATTTTTCATTACCCAGATAACAAAAACCATCCTCATAAAATGGCAAGGTACTTGCCGGACTCAGATAGTATTTTGTTCCCTTTGCATTAATCAGTGTATTATCTAACTGAGGCTTTGTTATGAAACGATAAGCACTTTCTTCTTTATACTGGGTTTCGGGTATAAGCTGAAGCTGTTTATAATCCATCCATCCCTCATAATTATCATGTTGTGTTTTTACATAACACCATTTTTCGGTCTTTTCTATTAAAGTAACCCTGTCTCCAAATAATAACTGCGAAACAATTTCACTGCTATCGGCCGCTGATCTTCTTAAAGGTGCTACCGCTACACGGCAAACATGATAAATTTCCATATATTTATATAAACTAACGCAAATATGCACAAATACTGATAAACTTTTAAGCTCTAAAATTGTTTATACAGTAGGTTAAATCTCAATATTATGGGCTACAAAAAAATATTAATTGCTGTTGACAATAGTATTTGCTCTGAAAAAGCGGCAAAGATAGGCTACGATACAGCCAAAAATTATGATGCTGAGGTTGCTTTATTAAATATTGTTGAACCTGCCCCGGCAGCAACCACTCCTGATTTTACATTAGCACCCGTTTTTCTTGAAGTGTATGATAACAGTGAAGAGAATAGTCACGTATTGCTGAAAGAAATCGAAAATAAATACGGGAAAGGCATAAAAACCACTTATTTTTCGGTTTTAGATACGGCAAGTCATGGTATCTTACAACAAGCCGAAGATTGGGGAGCGGATCTGATTGTTATGGGTACGCATGGACGGGGCGGCTTATACCGTTTTCTAGTGGGTAGCGTTGCCGTACACGTAGCCCGTAAATCGGCCTGTCCGGTATTAATTGTACCTACTAAGGCCGAGGTATAATATTAAGCAAACCTATCAGGACTAAATAAGCTGATATCCATTAAAGTTTGCTGCCCTGAAGCTAACTGAGCAACCATTTTACCTGTTGCAGGCGCTAAACTTACGCCCATCATTCCATGTCCTCCTGCTACAATTAAATTTTCTATTTTGTTGGTATAACCTAAATAGGGCAAACCATCAGGTGAACATGGCCTAAACCCATACCATATCTCATCAGGCTGAGGCATTGCTACTTTATAATTACGGTAGTATTGTGGTATAGCATTCCATATACCCTCAACCCGTTTCATATTAATTTTATTATTTACAGGTGCTATTTCCATTGTTCCACCAAAACGTACCTGACTATTCATTGGTGTTACCGCTACCTTTGCCTCTAACAATAAGGCTGGGTGAATAATCTGCCTCTCTCCTGGTTGGTGCATAAATGAATAACCTTTTCCGGGCATCAGTGGTATAGGCAGGCCTGCTTTTTTTGCCAGTTCGGGCAACCAAGCACCACCTGTAAGCACAAATAAATCAGCCTCATATTTTTGCAGAGTTGTATGAACGGCATTGATACGGTTATTTTTAATATCTATTGAAGTAATAGCACTATTGGTTATAATGCTCACATCTTTTTCTTTAAGGTATTTAATCATATTCTGTACCAGTTGATTTGGATAAAGATGTGAATCGCATTGGTAATGAACGGCCCCAGCAACATCTAATTCAACATGTGGCTCAAGTTCTTGTACCTGTGCCGAATTGAGAATATCTACATTTAAGCCTAAATCTTTAGCCTGTTGGGCTACATGTACCTCTTCCTTACCTATTTCGGCATTTTTATAGAGCATCAGAATACCTTTGTGCTGTAAACCAAATTCAATAGCGCTTTCTGATGCCAAGCTATTGTATAAACCTTTGCTGAGTAAGTGAAAATCGCGAAGTGGTTCTGCACTTGTAGCCACATGTTTGGTGTTGGCATGTTTCCAAAACTGAATACCCCATCGTAACAATTCTGGATTAAGTGAAGGTTTTACATAAAACGGGCTTCTGCTGTTAAACATCCATTTAATTCCTTTACTGATCATGCCCGGAGCCGCCAAAGGAATAAAATGGCTAGGTACGATCATACCCGCATTACCTAACGAACAATTATCTTTAAGATTACCTTTATCAATTAATGTAACTTCGTAACCTTCGTGCAAAAGATAATAAGCAGAAAATAAGCCCGTAACCCCAGCTCCTATTATAATTACTTTTTGTTTAGCCATTCTGCAAGCTTAAATAACCTGAAATCCATGTGCATAAGGATCTGTATCATCAATAAAAATAGTGTTATATCCGGTTACCATTGCCCAGCCCTCTATACCCGGAATGATGGCCGGCATACCATTGATGGTTGTTTCTTCTTCAATAGTTCCCTTAAATTTTGAACCGATTATGCTTTCATGGATAAACTGGTCTCCTTTTTTGAGTTTGCCTTTTGCATGCCATTGGGCCATACGAGCCGAAGTTCCTGTGCCACAAGGCGAACGGTCTATCGCTTTATCTCCATAAAAAACAGCATTCCGTGCTGTAGCATCAGCAGATAAAGTCTTTCCTGCCCATAAGAAATGGCTTAACCCATTGATGTTGCTATCTTCAGGATGTACAAACTGGTATTTTTCGTTCATCTGTTTACGACAGGTCCTGCTCCAACTAATCAACTGATCGGCACTGTAATTTTCTATGCCTTTAAAATTTTCCTGCGGATCAACAATGGCATAAAAATTTCCTCCATAGGCTACATCTACTTTTATTTCGCCCAAATCCGGACAATTTACAGTTAGATTCTGAGCTGCCAGATAAGATTTAATATTAATCAGTTTTACCGATTTTACCTTTGCGCCTTCCTGTACATATTCTATTAGCACCAAGCCAGCAGGTGTTTCCAACCGCAGTTTACCCGGTACTTTAGGAATAACCAATCCTTCTTCAATGGCAATCGTTACTGTACCTATGGTACCATGTCCGCACATGGGCAGGCAGCCACTCGTTTCTATATATAAAACACCAATATCATTAGCAGGGTCTACAGGTGGGTATAAAATGCTGCCACTCATCATATCGTGTCCGCGTGGCTCAAACATCAGGCCTTTGCGTATCCAATCATACTCTTCCAAAAAATGAAGCCTACGTTCCATCATATTGTTTCCTTTTAAAATTGGACCGCCGCCAGCTACTACCCTAACCGGATTTCCGCAGGTATGGGCATCTATACAAGTGAATGTCTTTTTCATGAAAGAGCTTCTTTACTTAATTGATTGTTTACAGTACGCCAAATATGTAAAGGGTTGGCATTTTGCAACTCTTTAGGAAGAAACTGATCAGGCCAGTTCTGAAAAGCCACCGGACGTGCAAAACGTTTAATACCATCTGCACCAACAGAAGTGTATCTACTGTCGGTTGTTGCCGGGAAAGGCCCCCCATGCTGCATAGACAGGCAGACCTCTACACCTGTAGGTACATTATTAAAAATAAAACGACCACATATTTCTTGTATATCAGCAAATAAATCTTCGTATTGATCTGCATCTTTTTCGGTTGCCATAACCGTTGCTGTAAGCTGACCTTCAAGATGGGCTACAATTGCTTTCATCTGATCTGTATTTTTACAACTGATGATTAAAGAATAGGGACCAAATACTTCCTGGTGCAAAAGTGGATTGTTCAGAAAAGTAACTGCATCAACCTGAGCTACAGTTATATGACCTTCACCTGTTTTGACCTCTGTTTTGCTCTGTGCCAAAATACTCACTTCTTTTTGCTCCAATGATAGTTGCAATTTGTTGCTGAAATTATCAGCAATACCCTGATGGAGCATTTTAAATGGAACAACCTGTTCTATTTCATGTGCCAATGTGCGCTTAAAAAGATCCAAAGCCTCACCTTCAATACCAAATATTAAACCCGGATTGGTACAGAACTGCCCCATACCTAAAGTAATAGAGCCTGCGTAAAGTTTAGCGGTATTTACGGCATCTGTAGCCAATTTATCAGGCATTAGAAAAACCGGGTTCAAACTTCCCATTTCTGCGAAAACCGGAATAGGTACTTTACGTTGATTAGCGGCATCAAATAATGCACGTCCGCCGCCATAAGAACCTGTAAAACCTACAGCTTTAATTACCGGATGTTTTACCAGATACTCACCTATGGCATTGCCCGGTTCGACAATATGGTTAAATATTCCATCGGGCATCTTACATTTTTCTACTGCTTTCAGAATAGCATGTGCTACCAATTCTGAAGTTTTTTGATGAGCCGGATGTGCTTTTACCACTACAGGGCATCCCGCAGCAAAAGCGCAAGCCGTATCACCTCCGGCAGTTGAATAAGCAAAAGGAAAATTACTTGCTCCAAACACCAGTACAGGTCCCAAAGGAACCAGCATTTTCCTCAGGTCAGGTTTAGGAGGTGTTTTTGCAGTATCAGCCGTATCTATTCTTGCTTCAAGCCAGTCTCCACGTTCTGCCGCTTCACCATAACTGTTCAATTGAAAAACTGTTCTGGCCCGCTCACCTATCAATCTTGCTTCGGGCAGATTGGTTTCTATAGCAGCTGTCTTAATCAGTTCATCACCCAAAGCCATAATCTCTTCACCTATGGTCCTCATAAAATCAGCCCGCTGCTTTAAGCTCATTTTCTTGTAAATTCGAAAAGCCTGATCGGCTTTTCCTAATATTTTATCTAACTCCTGTGTATTTAATGACATGGCAAAATCTTTATAAGGATAAATAATCAGGCAATTTAGGACGATTAGCTATACCTTGTTCTATAATTGCCAAAACTTCTTCTCGTTCTTTACCTTTTAATTGTAAACGCGGTGCACGTACATATTCAGAACCAATTCCTGTGGCCTGTGCGGCAAGTTTGATATACTGAACCAGTTTTGGATGAATATCAAGCTCCAGTAAAGGTAAAAACCATCTGTATATAGTTAAAGCTTCTGCATAACGGTCGGCTTTAATTAAACGGTAAATTGCAACTGTTTCTTGAGGAAACGCATCAACTAAACCAGCTACCAGACCATCTGCCCCTACCGCAAGACATTCAAAAGATAGAGTATCTACCCCTCCTAAGATTTTAAAGCGGTTGCCAAACCTATTAATCATGCGGGTTACATTGGAAATATCACGTGTACTTTCTTTAACAGCTTGTATATTAGGATATTTTGAAAGGTATTCAAACATATCTAAGGTAATTTTTATGCCGTAATCAACAGGGTTATTGTACACCATTATAGATAAAGATGTGGTTTCGGCAATGGCACTGTAAAAAGCCAAAACTTCTTCATCAGAGGCTTTATAACGCAAAGGTGGTAAAACCATTAATCCGTCTGCACCAATACGCTCTGCATTTTCAGCAAATTTTACCGCCTCTTTGGTTATTTGCTCTGCTACGTTAATAATTACAGGCACTCGTCCGTTTACATGTTTTACTGTAAAATCCAATAAGTCTAATTTCTCAGGGGTGGTTAGCGTACTAGCTTCACCTAAAGAACCACAAATAATCACTCCATCCACACCCGCTTTAATCTGTGCCTCTAAATTTTTAAAGAAAATTGGATAATCAATTTCATCTTCAGCCGTAAAAGGCGTCAATAATGCAGGGTATATGCCTTTCCATGCAATATGTTTCATATCTGATCAATATTTAGTTTATCCAAATTTAAGCATCAGATATTTACATTTTTTAACTCTGATTAACCAATAATTTACCAATATTAACCTACAAACTTATATTTGCGTAATATTGTTTTAAATAAGATTTAGGGTTTTTGCCTTTCATCTGTTTAAAAACCCTGTTAAAGCTTGTAATATTGGTAAATCCGCTTTCGTAAACTGCTGTTGATATATTAGGATATTCTCCTCTAATCAATTTATTGCAAACCTCATTAATACGCAGATTATTGATATAGGCAGTAAATGTTTGCCGGGTATGCTTTTTAAAATACCTGCAAAATGCCTGTGGGGTCATACTGGCATAAGCGGCTACTTCTGCCAGGCTTAATTGTCTTTCATAATTCTTCATTAAGAAATGTAGGACCGAATTGATACGAAGCGCATCGGCATCAGTAGAATAATGCTGAATCACCGTCAGACTTTCAAGCTCGGTACCAATAGCAAGTAAACCTAATAACAATTCTATAAATTTGACAATTGCATACCCGGGTTCGGCATTTTTAATACCCAATATTTGATGCGCTATGTTTTCTTGATATTTTTCGCTGACTTTAAAAGCTACTTTTTCATTTAAAAGCTGTTTTACCGCCTGCATTTCGGGCAGCTTAAATACGCCCGCTATTTTACCTTCAGGATCAAAGAAAACAGAAAGCGCCTCTATTTTCAAAGCTGTATCTTCTTTAAAATATGCCGAATCGCTTTTAAATAAATGAGGTTGATTTGCTCCAATAAAAAACACATCTCCTCCTTTAAAAAGATGCATATCATTATTGATCAATAAAGTGCCTGTACCCTTTTTTATCCAGATCAACTGCGCTTCTTCATGTTTATGCAGATACGGATAAAAATGTGGCATCAGGTCTTCCTGAACCATAATGGTTTGCGTGGCTGCAACCGGAACGGCAAATTGTAAAACTTTCATTAGTGAGCCTTTATAATATTAAAATAACATGATCTTAAAGACAATTAAAAGTAAAAATCATTTTAAAATTTTCATTTATCACTGTAGTTTTTAAACTTTGTGTTATGACCTACAAAGAAAAATTGAATGCCATAAGGCAACAAATGCATACCGAAGGTATTGCAGCTTATATCATTCCTTCGGCAGATCCTCATATTAGCGAGTACCTTCCTGAACATTATAAATCTATAGCTTTTACGACCGGTTTTACGGGTTCTGTGAGTACAGTGGTGATAACCCAGGATTTTGCAGGTCTCTGGGCAGATTCAAGATATTATGTTCAAGCTGAAGAACAATTAAAAAACAGTGGCTTTGAACTGGTTAAATTAAAAGCTCAAGGTGTTCCTGAATATGTTGAATGGTTAGCCGAGAATTTAAAGAATGGGGATACAGTGGCTTTTGACGAAAATACCGTATCTGTTGTATTAGGCTTGCACCTTGAAAAACTGCTTGCATCTAAGCAAATTAAATTTCTTAACCGTGATTTTGTAGGTAAAATATGGGATAACAGACCGCAGCTACCTTCAAATTTAGCTTTTTTGATTAATGATGAATTTATTGGACAGTCTGTTGAATCTAAACTGGCTGAAATCAGAAAAGTGCTGAAAAAAAACAATGCTGAATATCATCTGATTTCTTCATTAGATGATATGGCATGGATTTTTAACCTGCGTGGTACAGATGTAGGTTATAATCCTGTTGTATTAAGCTTTGCATTAATTACCGGCCAAACAGCCGCTTTATATATCGAAAAGGCCAAGTTAACCAGTCACAACATCACCAAATTAGAAATGTCAGGGGTTACGGTTAAAGAGTATAACGCTATCCGTACAGACCTTGAACATATTCCTGCGCAGTCAAGTATTTTTGTAGATCCTAAGCGCAATTGTTTTGCTTTGTATAAAAAAATACCTGCTTCAGTACATAAGATTTTAGACACCAATCCTTCTACCGTTTTTAAAGCAATTAAAAACGAAACCGAAATAAAAAACACACGCATTACCATGGCTAAAGACGGCGCAGCCATGACCTTGTTCTTTAAATGGATCAAAGATAATGTGGGCAAAACAGAAATTACGGAAATCTCTGCTGCTGAAAAACTAAGACAGTTTAGAGCAGCTCAGGAAGGTTTTGTAGGCGAAAGTTTTAACACCATTGCCGGATATAAAGAACATGGTGCCTTACCCCATTATTCATCAACACCTGAGAGTGATGTAGCCATAAAGCCAGAAGGCCTGTTTCTTGTAGATTCTGGTGGGCAATACCAGTACGGCACTACAGATATTACACGTGTTATTCCTTTAGGCAACAACACCGAAGAAGAAAAAACAGACTATACTCTGGTACTTAAAGCCATGATAGAGGGCAGTTGCACCCGTTTCCCTAAGGGTACCTGCGGTTATGCCATTGATGCTATTACACGCAAGCCTATGTGGGATCATGCTTTAAATTACGGGCATGGAACCGGACATGGCGTTGGATATTTTCTGAATGTACATGAAGGACCGCATATATTTAACACTTCTGCAACCCCTGTATCCATAGAACCAGGTAGCATTACTTCAATAGAACCGGGAATATACCGTATAGGCAAACATGGCGTGCGTATAGAAAATTTAGTATTAACCGTTAAGGATGAGATAAACGAGTTCAATGAATTCTATAAATTTGAGACTCTTACCTTAGCGCCTATTGATACTACTTTAGTAAAAACAGAATTACTGGAGAAACATCATATTAACTGGCTAAACAATTACCATAAAGAAGTTTATGAAAAAGTTAGCCCCTTATTGGATAACGAAACCAGAGCATTTCTTGCTGAAATGACCAAAGCTATTTAAGAACAAGTATTGTTATTACCGTAAAATGTGTCTGAAAGTATTTTTCAGGCACATTTTTTTATGCTATAAAAATCGGCTGATAAACTATCTTTGCACTATAATTATACATCATGATCAGAATAGGAGAATACAATAATTTACGTGTAGCGGCTAAAAATAGCCAGGGATTAAGTTTATCTGATGGCAGCGAAGAAGTACTTCTACCTTTTACAGAAGTACCTAAAAACATAGAACTTGGCGATAACATTGAGGTTTTTGTTTATAAAAACAAGGATAATCAAACTATTGCCACAACCAAAAAAGCTTTAGCTACTGCCAATGAATTTGCGCTGTTGACCGTTGTTGATGTAACAGACGACGGAGCTTACTTAGATCTGGGTATAGACAAGGATGTTTTTGTTCCTAATCGTGAGCAAAAAAGACCGATGCAACGTAATGAGAGTTATGTAGTGTATGTATATGTTGATGAAATTTCTGATCGCTTACTGGCCTCATCTAAAATAGACAAGTTTGTTGAGCATTTTGATCATGACTTTGAGGAAGGCGATGCGGTTAATTTGTTAATTGTAGATAAATCTGATTTGGGCTACAATGCCGTCATTAATGATGAGTTTATAGGTTTGCTTTATAATAATGAATTGTTTACCCGTCTTGAACCTGGCATGCGTTGCAAAGGCTGGATTAAGAAAATAAGGGTTGAAGGTAAGATTGACCTTACACTGCAACCATCGGGCTTTGGACATATTTTAGACACCAAAGAGATAATCTTAAATGAGCTAAAGGAAACAGGTGGAAAAATCAATTTGGGCGATAAAAGCTCTCCTGAAGAAATATACTATCGCTTTAAAGTAAGCAAAAGTGCTTTTAAGAAAGCCATAGGAGGTTTATACAAAGAAAGACTGATTACCGTATCTGATCATGAAATTGCATTGGCAAAGTAGGCTTTCACTATAAGAGGCTTTCTAAAAATCGGTCGTCACTCTGAATTTATTTCAGGGTCTTGCTTGTAAAGGTGCTACAGCAATGCTTTGGGTTATGAAACAAGTTCAGAATGACGGATTTCAAGACTTTAAAAAAGTTCCTTTTTATTTTTCATTACCCTCCTTTAATTACTTTCAGCATTTGCGACTTAGCCCCCTCTAATCTGATTAAATATATCCCATTGGGATATCCTGTAAGATCATATTTAATTTCGTCCTCTCCTACCTTTATTTCTTTGGTTTTTAATAAACGTCCTGTTAAATCGGTTAAATAAGATTTTTGGTATAAACCGCTGGTAAATTTCACACTGGCAGTATTATAGGTAGGGTTAGGATAGGCTTTTAAATCTACCGCCACCAAACCAAATTTTAAGGCTTTTTCACCTATTAAAGTTATTTTACCGTCATAGTCTTGCTGTTCTAATTGGTAATAGTTAATCCCATTTAAAGGATTGCTGTCATAATATGTATAATTATGTGGAGCTTGCGTAGTTCCTGCTCCCCCTATTCTACCCAGTTCCATATACGTTTGGCCATCAGCACTGCGACTGAGTATGAATTCTTTATTGTTATTTTCAGACAGGGTGTTCCATTGGAACTTAACACTGTTATTTTGCACCGTAGCTGTAAAATTTCCTAAACTTATAGGCAAAGTAGACTGGTATTCATAGGCACCCAAATCAATATTACTTCCATTTAACCTAAGGTTACCCGCAAGATCTTTGGTACCGGCATCGAGCCCAGCAAACAAAGCATTACTGCCCATACCAATAGCCGGACTACCTGCTTTGAGCGTATAATCTCCCTTGGTGCCCATAGCGGGAGTTAAGGGGTTGGTAAAAATCTGACTTACGGTTATACCTGTTGCATCAATGTTATTGTTGGTTGTGCTAGCATTTCCCTCTACCAAACTATAAGAAATTACGGGATTAGAACTGCTGTTATATATCCCTGAGCTGTTACCGTAAATAATGCTATTGCCTAGCTGCGGATTGGAACCACTATTATATATGGCTCCCCCGTTTGTGGCTGTATTACCGCTTAGGGTTACATTGGTAAGAATAGGGACAGAACTTGTATTGTATATGGCGCCTCCATTAGGATTACCAGAATTACCGCTAAACATTACATTGGTAAGCGTTGGATTAGAAGATGAATTATATATTCCTCCTCCCGAAGCAGCAGAGTTACCACTAAAAATTACGTTAGTAAGAATTGGGTTGGATGAAGTAGTATTATGCATTCCTCCTCCACTGGTTGCCATATTACTAACTACGGTTAAATTACTAAAGATAAGACTGGAAGAATAGTTATATATACCGCCACCATTATTTTGATAGATAAATTTACCATTAATAGTTAGATAACCGCCACCACTTGCATTACCGCTAATGATAGTAAAGCCATTAAGCTCTGTATTACTTACAGCAGATGCAACTATCACGTGATAAGCATTACCTGTGTACTTGTTACTGGTTATATTTCCATTTGCATCAAAAGTATCATTATTGTCTATATCACCGCTTAGGATACATGGATTTACTTTCCAATTTCTATCAGTCATATCTGGGTTGCCAGTTCCAGGAAATCCTCCGTAAATTTTCACATTACTTACCAACAGAAAGGTATTGTCACGTCCCTTATCTGTACCAAAATTAACTCCATCTTGAGGGCTATATTTAGGTTTATAAGTACCTTTTGCCACCCATATCTCTTTCACCGTACCGGCATTGGCCGTATTCAGGTTTTTTGCAGCTAACATGGCATCAGCCAGTTCAGGTACAGCATTAATCCAACTATTACCCAAAGCAGTGCCTAAGGCACCTTGTTTTACATAGATAATACCATTTACATCGGGTATGGGAGGATTATAAGAGCTTTCATAAGCTCCCATATCAATAGCACCTCCATACAAACGAGGGTTACCTGCCGCATCGGTATGCAAGGCTAAATTTGTCCCATATAAAGTATTATCTCCCCTGTTAACTACAGGACTGGTCTTTTTTAACATTAAACCATCATCAGCCGTACCAAATACGCCATCTGCACCCGATGGATTGCTATCATCTACAAATTGTGGGGCATTATTAACGTTCGTAGCGTCAAGATTACCATCATTAGTGCTATTTAAACCTTGCAATAAACTGTATTGTACTACCGGTTCAGGTCCGTTCTGCTTTGCTACACTCAAAGTCCCTGTATTGTCCCACACAATAGTGTTAATAAAAGTAAAAGCACTGTTATTATGGTAGATCGGTTCTTTAAGAGAAGAAGTAGAATTGTTTTTATTGAACGTGCAATTTATAATTTGCTGATTTACAACGCTAGTAGAGCTATTATAAATCGCAGCGCCAACATATGCCTGGTTGCCTACAAAAACACAACTGGTAAGGCCAGCTGGGTATAATGAACCTGCATTGGCCATACCTCCGCCTCCATTATGAGAAGCAGTTCCTGAAAGTATGTTATTTGCAAAGATGCAAGCTCTGATTTCGGGTTTAGAATTTTCATTATATATACCGCCGCCCGCTGCATAAGCCTCATTATTAATGAATACACAATTGATAATCTGTGGGCTGCTACCGCCAGTGTTAGCCATCCCCCCTCCTTTACCAAAAATTGTATTTGAACTTGTAGCTGCTCTGGTAATTACATTATTTTTAAAAATACAGTTACTAATAACCGGTGAGGAGCTATTATTATACATACCTGCCCCATAAATATTTTGGTCATCGGCAATAAGCGTACCTCCTGTTATCGTAAAACCATCTAGTAATGCATTAGTATTTAGGTTATTTAGATTATTATAAATTACTCTATTGCCATTGCCTTTGAGAATGGTAACATTATTTTTCCAGTTTCTGTTGCTCAACGTGGGATTACCGGTAGTTGGAAAACCTCCATAAATTTTTACTTTGTCTTTCATCACAAAACTGGCATTTAAAGCTGGTTGGTATTCGCCTGCGGCCACCCATACCTCTTTTACATTGAGTGTATTGATGGCTACTTGCAGATCATCTGCTGCATTATCCCAATTACTACCGTCTTTTGAACCGGCTCCGTTTTGTTTTACATATACTATACCATTAGCATCAGGAGCATAAATTGGACTTAGGACAAAGTTGGTACTAAAGCTTAAAACCGAACCAGGCCCTGATCTTTCTGCTTTAAAGAAGTCAATACGATACGTTTGCCCTTGAGTTAACCCATAGGTAGTTGCAGCTGTAGCGTTTAAGATTACATTAGCAGCAGCAGCCCCATGTATGCCCCCCAAATCTATCGCTAAACGTCCGTTAATAAACAACCAGGCATCATCATCAGAAGTAATGGTAATCTGCTGTGTACCAACATTATCATAAACAAATTCAGCATGCATTTCTATCGTAAAGTTCTTGTTGTTGGCTTCTCCCTCATTGCCCCATAATTCACCATTTATAGGATAATAAGAACCATCAGAAAAACTAAAATTACCCGGAGTGGTTTCCGTTAAATCAAGAAAAGTACTCTTCTTTTTATTCAGTGGGTCATCATTGAACCATTTGTTAAACATGGCTTCGGAGGTCAAGTTACCTGGAAAAGGCGAAGTTTTCACTACAGGTTTTCGATCGGCTCCCAAAACAGGCTGTACCATACCATATGTAGCCCCTGAAGGGGGGATGCCAAAATCGGGATGCTTGTTAGGTGCAATTACAGAGAAATCCCTAATGGTAATGGGGATACTAATGCCATTAACACCCTTTGTTGCCCCACTGCTGACAGAAATATTTTTATAAACAGAATCATAGTTTGCTTTCGCTGATATCCCATTATACATAAACAATAGAAATATACTAAAAGAAAGGAATTGTAGATATCTTTTCATTATCGATTTTTTTTTAAAATATTGAGTATTGAATTCTTGCATAGTTAGATCTTTCTAATTTTTTGCTAAACGATAATAAAAATATAACCAAGTCAAAATCATGAGGCATATGGTCAGGATAATGATGATAATTGGAATATTTGGTTTGCCTTTAAGTTTTAGCATTCACAAATTTTAGCAACACAGGCATAGTATTGCAAATTTTAACGCGGACAAAAAGCGGACAAACGAGTTAACAGTAGCGGTGTAGGGTTGAAGAACACAAACTTGATAAGTAATACACTTATTGACCAATCACTAATCAATCATTCAGTTTAGAGATATAATCTTCAAGAGTAGTATCTTCAGGTAAATTGATCCGGTTTTTAAGTCGTCTTTTACTACGGCCAACACTATCCGCTCCTATACCAAGCATATTGGCTATTTGATGATTATTTAATTGCAGACAGATCAAACTGGCCAAGCGTTCTTCAGCAGGATTTATTCGTGGAATAAGCTCTTTTAATCGGCTGAAAAATATAGGATAGGCTTTATTAAATGCTTCTTTAAATTTTGTCCATTCGCTATCGGTAAGCAGCACATAATTTAACAGGTTATCATTTAAAGTTTTTATCTCTTCTTTGTTTACACTATTATTTTTACCAATAGTTTGTTTCAGAACGCTGATCAGATTTTCTTTTTCACGAATGTTTCGGGTAAATTCATTGATTTTTTCTTTGGCCTCTACTACTTCTTTTTCAGCAATTTCTCGCTCTCTTTCCAGCATTTCGGCCTTGTACATATTTTTTAATCTCTGCCGGTTGTATAACAATAAACTGATAACGCTTAGCAAGGCAATACCAATCAAAATCAAGTTCCTGATCAACTTTTCCTGCGCCAAACGTTCGTTAATATGCTCAAGGCTATTTTGCATGTCATCGAACTGAATTTTAACTTTCAAAGCAGAAAGTTGCCTTGAATTGACATCTACAACCCTTTGATTGGAAAGATTAAAATAAAGGCGATCGTATTTATAAGCACTATCTGTTTGGTTAAGTTTTCTATAACTATCTGCAATTCCCTGTAGAGCCAAAATCTTCTGCTCAATTATATCATATTCACTTTGTATAGCCCATACATACGCCTGTCTCCATTTTTTTAGTGACTCTATGTATCTTTTATGCCTATAATCTATAGCTGCCAAAATATTTTGGGCAATAGCCATATTATTGAATGACTTAACCTCTCTACTGCAGGTTAACTGCAAGTCAACTAATGCTAAACCTTCGGCTTCGTGTCCTTGCAAAATTAATGCATGTCCAATGTTTCCTTTAGCAATACCTAACCATAATTTTTGCATATGTGGTACAGGATCCGGTTTTTTTGACAGCGTATCAATAATTTTTTGATAGTAATATTTAGCACTATCGTATTTTGCCAATTTGAGGTACGAAGCCCCTATTATATCTAGCTGAAAAACATAGACCCTTGAATCCCAAGTATTCACCGGAACGTTTTTATACGCAAGACATTGTAAGCCATAATTGATGCTTTGCCTATACTCATTGTTATGGTAAAGGCCTAAACTGGCATTAAAATACCGAGTATGAATGTACCTGAAATGCTTTATTCCGAGCTTTTTTTCCAGTTCAATGGCTTTAAGATTGTACAACAAATGGTTATTAGCCCCTACTTCGGCATAAAGGGTATATAATTCAGCCCTGAGCTGCTCATCCTTTAGTTTATGCGTAAGCTTGATATCGTGGTAGAGTTTAGCCGAATCCAAATCAACTAACTGTAGATTGTAGTGTTTTTTACTTAACACATCATACATATCTATTCTTACTTTTAATCTGTCGTCTGGGTGTTTATCTAGGTACGCATAAAGTGCATGTACCGTCTCTTTTAATAAGCAGGTATCTTTAAGCGCTCTCATTTTATCGTAAGTTTCCTCGGCACGGTGGGTCTGGCTCGTATCGGCAACTTTCCAAGCATCTATATAAAACTTAATATCGGCTTTTTGGGCAAAACAATTAACCGATAAAACTAAAAGTAATATCATGGCTAATTTAATTTTCATAATACCGAGGAGTTGGTTTGGATACACAATAATAAAAAAATCCATTGGCTATTTCATTTACCAATGGATTTTAAAATGAGATTAAATTTATTATCAATCTTTCAAAGCCTGTTCAATATCGGCAATGATATCATCTACATGCTCTAATCCAATAGACAAACGTACAGACCCTTGCTCTATCCCCACAATATTCCTTTCTTCTTCAGTTAATTTACTGTGCGTACTTGTTGCCGGATGTGTAGCTATGGAACGGGTATCGGCCAAATTTGCTGAAATAGAAAACATCTTAAGTCCATCCATAAATTTTCGTGCACCTTCAACACCATCTTTAACCACAATGGTTACAATGCCTCCTCCCATTTTCATTTGTTTTTTTGCTATCTCATACTGCGGATGCGATGGCAAGAACGGGTATTTTACCAATTTAATTTTTGGATGGTTTTCTAGATACTGCGCAACTTTTAAGGCATTTTCGCAATGACGGTCCATACGAACCGCCAATGTTTCTAAACTTTTTGACAAAAGCCACGCATTAAATGGCGATAAAGAAGGGCCACTATGACGTGCAAAAGCCACCACCTCATTAATCAATGCTTTACTCCCTAAGATGATGCCGCCCAGGGCCCTGCCTTGTCCATCAATATATTTAGTAGCTGAATGAATAGAAATATGAGCCCCCAACTTTATCGGTTGCTGTAAGTATGGAGTAGCAAAACAATTATCTACAACTAAGATCGTATTGTATTTTTTGGCCAGATCAGCTAAAAATGCTAAGTCTATAATATCAATACCCGGATTAGAGGGTGTTTCAACAAAAATGAGCTTGGTATTAGGCTTAATCAATGCTTCCCAATCTTCGGGTTTATCCAAATCCGCATAATCAAAAGTTACCCCCCATTTCGAAAAAATATGGGTAAGCAGCTGGTGGGTAGAACCAAAAACCGAACGGCTTGAAACAATATGATCGCCATTTTTTAGAAAAGTAGCAAAAGTAGTAAATATCGCTGCCATACCAGTTGCAGTAGCAAAACCGTCTTCTGCGCCTTCTAATAGAGCCATTTTTTCTATAAACTCTGAGGTATTTGGATTAGAATAACGACTATACACATTACCTTCTTTTTCATTGGCAAACAAAGCCCTCATCTCTTCGGCATCATCAAATTTATAACTCGATGTAAGGTAAATAGGTGCCGAATGCTCTTTATGGGCACTTCTTTCTGTTTGAGTGCGTATGGCTATGGTTTCAAAATTTTCCATTGTATGGGAACTACTGATTTATAAGTCTATTATCTGTTTATAGTATAGCTAAAATTGATGGTTGCCGAACGGCCTAAGATATTAGATACCGAGCAATATTTATCAAAAGTCATTTGTAAGACCCTTTTAACTTTCTCCTCACTAACCTCTCCAAACAAATCAAATCTGATATCTATTACATCAAAGATAGGTGGCATCTCTTCTTCTTTACGTGTAGCTTTAATATGGATCTTGATATCATTCAACGGTTCTCGCTGCTTGGTCAGAACATTTACCACATCTATTCCACTACAACCTCCCAAGCCTACCAAAAGCATTTCCATAGGTCTAAATCCCTTTCCCTCCCCTCCAATAGCCGGTTTGCCATCCAGCAAAACAGTATGTCCCTGCTCATTTATAGCCTCAAAATTAAATTTTCCGCTTTTACGTGTAAGGTTGATTTCCATTGATGTGTTCTCTAAGTGAAAAAGTATTTAAGCAGGCAAATTTAGCACATCTGCGCAAAATATTATTCTGTATTTTTATTTTTTTTAAACAAACAACAAAACAATGTTCTAAAAAACAAACTATACAAGTTTCAAAAGTTCATTACATTTTTTTACGATTTACTTCTTTATCTTGTGCAACATTTTAAAGCAAGTATCGTCTTTACCTAAACTAAGCAAAAACAATAATTTATCTTCTGTATTATTTTATGAAAAAGCATTTAACCCTTACCATAGCATTGTTCATCATTTACGGCATACACGCAAATGCGCAGAAATATACAATTAACGCTAACTTTAGTGGATTTAAAAATGGTACTAAATTTTATTTAAAAGATCTTGATGCAGATTTAGATATTGATAGCACAGAAATTATAGATGGAAAATTTACAATGCAAAAATCACTATCTACAGTTAAAAGCTTTTGGCTCTATGCCCGTCCCACAAAACAGGAGTTCATATATACCAACCTATTGATAGGTCCAGATAAAATACAACTTAAAGGCGACATCAAGGATTTTCCCCGAGATGTGATAAAGAACGGATCCAAATCGCAAGATGTAGCAAATATCCTTAATAACCACACTAAAGCCCTATGGGGTAAAAGAGACAGTATTGTTAATATCATTGCGCCATACCTTCTGGGTTTAAAGCCTGATACGGCGAAACACAGAACACAAGCCTTAAGCAAAGAAATGAAATCCATTGACAGCAATCTTAACAACATTACATTAAATTTCATTAAACAGCATACCAACTCACATGCAGGCTTGCAAGAATTATACTGGAAAAGGAATGAAATAGATAAAGTAGAATTTACAAAATTGTTTTCTACCGTAAGTACTGCATTAAAAAGCAGTTCTTTTGGACAACGGATAAGCAATTACATCAAAGTAGGCAATCCGGTAAAAAAAGGAGATCTGTTTTTTGATTTTGAAGCCAAAGATCTTAACAATAAGGTGTACCGGATTTCCAATTTCAAAGGAAAATACATTCTGCTCGATTTTACCGAAACTTATTGTGGCCCCTGCATACTTTCAGCAGATGCCCTTAATGCATTAAACACTAAATATGCAGATAGCTTGCAGATTATTAGTTTTTATGCTGAAAAAAACAAAGCAGTGATGCAGGAAGGCATAAAAAGAGATCAGCCCAAATGGCTTTGCATATGGGATGGTAAGGGTTCGGATAGCGAAATTACCTTAAAATATGGTGTATCAGGCTATCCTACTTTTGTTCTCATTGATCCTGAAGGAAAAATCGTATCCCGCTTCTCAGGTTTCGGGAAAAATGATGATGGTTCGAGCAATTTGGAAAAAGAGATAAACCGCTTTTTACAAAAAGATAATTAGATATTTTTGCTTCTATATGTTATAAAAAACCAAATTCTCTTTTTCCAGTTCAGGTAATTGCACAGATTGGTCAAAAATGGCAAACACAGAAGAACCACTACCGCTCATCAATGCAAACCGGGCCCCTGCTTCATAGAGTTTTGCCTTAATTTCACCAATCTGCGGAAATGCAGCAAATACAGAAGGTTCAAAATCATTTAATATGATGTCCTTCCATTCGGATAAAGGCAGCCCTGTAAGTTTTTTTAAACTTTGCAATGGTTCTTTTACGCTTACATTGGCATAGGCCTGTGCCGTTGATACATGAACAGGAGGTTTTACCAGTACCAGAAAATGGGAGCTTAGATCTATCTCCGTTTTCTCAAATTCATCGCCCTTTCCAAAAGCATAAACGGGTTTATTCTGAATAAAAAAAGCACAATCTGCACCCAATTTACGAGCGTAATTTTCCATTTCAGCTATACTGATCCCCAAATTAAATTTATCATTGATCAATTTAATTAAAAACGCAGCATCAGCAGAACCACCTCCCAAGCCTGCACCAACTGGTATATTCTTTAATAAAAGAATTTGTTGCTGTGGTAAATTGAAATCTGCCTGCAACATTTTAAAAGCACTCAGACAAATGTTATCTGTTGCTGCTCCCGGCACATCAATCCCTTTAACTATACAAGATGTCTCATCTGCATCAATCAGTTCAATTACATCATAAATCTTTATAGGGTAGAAAACCGTTTGCAGGTTATGGTAACCATCGGCCCTCTTTTCAGTTAAAAAAAGCCCTAAATTGATTTTAGCATTTGCAAAAGTTAGCATCTTATTGTGATTAATTATGCGTCATTAAAGAATATATAGTTCAACTATAGGTTATATTGGTAATGGCCTATAATCTTCCACGAAAATAAGCAGTCTGAAATTTCTTGCCCATTGGCAATATTATGTACAATTAAATAACGTTTACCATCGGCAGACTTTCTGTTGATCACCAATCCAATATGGCTTTGCTTTCCATTCAAATCCCAGCAAACAATATCACCGGGGAGGTAATCTGCTGCTTGATCCGATATACCTTTCTTTACGCCTTTTCTGCCAAAAAACACCATCAGATTCGGCACCCTGCGATGATCTATATTGGTATCGGGTTTACGCAAACCCCACTTGTTTGGGTAAAGATTAAAATTCTTTTTCATATCCTCATGTACCAATTGTTGCAGGTCTATACCTAATTTTCTGTATGCGCGTATAACCACATCTGTGCAAACACCTTTGTTTGCCGGTACATCGCCATTTGGGTAAGCTATTTTAAAATAAGAAGGGTCATAAACCACTTTCTGGTTTGTTAGCCCAATTGCGGCATCATTTAACTTAAGCGCCGTTGCACTTTGCGCCATACTGCATGTAACAAACAACTTAAAAACTAATGTAACTACAAACCTTCTTATAAACATTGCTATATATTATGCTGCTAAATTAAAAAAAGATGTTTTAAGTAAGGCTAAGCCTAATTATTTTATGTAAGCCTTAATTGTGGAAAAATCAACTCGGCCACCTTAAATGATAGCGGGGTAATTTTATTAGTTTTGTACAAATCCTGAGTTTTTTTGATAAAACCTTCACCATGAAACAATATTTAGATTTAATGCAGCATGTGCTGGATAACGGAACGCAAAAACACGACAGAACCGGAACGGGTACCATCAGCGTATTTGGCTATCAGATGCGATTTAATTTACAGGAAGGATTTCCGCTTGTAACCACAAAGAAACTGCATTTAAAATCGATCATACATGAATTGATATGGTTTTTAAAAGGCGATACCAATATCAATTACCTAAAAGAAAACGGTGTGCGCATATGGGACGAATGGGCTGATGAAAACGGAAATTTGGGTCCTGTATATGGTTCTCAGTGGCGTTCATGGCCTACACCAGATGGCAAGCATATAGACCAGATTACGCAGGTAATTAACATGATCAAGAATAATCCTGATAGCAGAAGGATTATTGTTTCGGCTTGGAACGTAGGCGAGATTGAACATATGGCCCTGCCACCCTGCCATGCTTTCTTTCAGTTTTACGTTGCCGAGGGCAAATTGAGCTGTCAATTGTACCAACGCAGTGCAGATATTTTTTTAGGCGTACCTTTTAATATTGCTTCTTACGCATTATTGACCATGATGGTTGCACAAGTATGCAATCTGCAACCCGGAGATTTCATCCATACTTTAGGAGATGCTCACTTGTATAATAACCATATTGAGCAGGCTAAACTCCAATTAAGCCGTGATCCCAAACCTTTACCGCGAATGCAGCTTAACACAAATGTTAAAGATATATTTGAGTTTAAATACGAAGATTTTACCTTATTAAACTATGACGCCCATCCTCATATAAAGGGTGTAGTTGCGGTTTAGATCGATATGATTAGTAAATTGATCAACGATATTTTTTAGCTCAAAAACAACTACAGCTTACCAAAAATTAGAAGATATTGAAGTATATGTTTAATAGAAAAAATTCTCTAATGAAGTTTGGAAAATCAATAACCTAATGATTATAACGAACAAAAAATTATCCATTGTAGTGGCAGTTTCTGCCAATAATGCCATTGGTAAAGAAAATGAGCTGCTTTGGCATTTACCAGCTGATTTAAAGCACTTTAAGAATATAACGAGCGGACATACCATTATTATGGGACGAAAAACCTACGAATCTATTGGAAGGCCGCTACCAAACCGCAGGAACATTGTAATTACCCGCAACAAAGATTACAAAATTGAAGGTGCAGAAGTTGTACATTCCTTAGATAATGCAATTGACTTGTTAGGCGAATACGAAGAGGGATATATTATAGGCGGTGAGCAGATCTACAATATAGCCTTGCCTTTTTGCGGCAAAATTTATCTTACTACCGTACATCATCATTTTGATGCCGACGCTTTTTTCCCTGAAATAGATAAAAGTATATGGAAAGAGACCGAAAAAGTAGAAAATAAAGCCGACGATAAAAATGAATTTGACTACACTTTTTCAACATTAGAAAGAATGTAACACTTTATATATAACAAAATTACATTAGGGGGTTTTATTAATTAAAAAATTAATTAGATTTGCCGACTTGTAAAAAATTAGCATAGAATAGAAAAACAATAAACAAACAATGCAAGGTAAAGGTTTTATTAAATTTATGGCAATACTTCTGGGTATTGTCTGTCTGTATTCACTTTCTTTCAATTTAGTTACTTATAACGTAGAGAAAAAAGCCAAAGAATACGCCAAAGGCGATGAGGCTAAAGAAAAAGCCTATTTAGACTCGATGGCTACAGTACCTGTATATCCAGTTTTCGGATTAACTTACCAACAGGTAAAAAGCAAGGAAATTAACTTAGGGCTAGACCTTAAAGGTGGTATGAATGTTACCATGGAGATTTCTTTAGCTGAACTTACCAAGTCTTTAGCGGGTAATACTTCAGACGAGAATTTTAACAAAGCCTTGCAAAATGCACAAGTTCAAATGAATGCAGGTGGAAAAGATTTCATCTCTTTGTTTGTTAATGAATATGAAAAACTTGTTCCAAATGGCAAACTGGCCGATTTCTTTGTAAATCCTGATAACTCTAATCAGTTGAGTCCAAATGCCAGCAATTCAGAAATCAAAACTTATTTAAATAAAGAAGCTACAAGCGCTATAGACCGTTCTTTTATCATCTTACGTAGTCGTATAGATGGTTTTGGTGTAGTTAGCCCTAATATGCAAAAGCAGGAAGGTTCTAACCGTATCTTTATTGAAATGCCTGGTGTTCAGGACAAAGAACGTGTACGTAAATTGCTTCAGGGTTCTGCCGAATTACAATTCTGGCAAGTATATCAAAACGAAGACGTTTATGGTATTTTAGAAAACATTAACAAAACGCTTGCCGTATCTGTAAAAAATCATGTTAAAGATACAACTGCTGCAAAAGTTGCAGATACAACAAAAAATGCAGGCGGTAAATTAGCGGGATTAACTAAAGGCGCTACAGCAGAAAATAAACAAGATACATCAGCAAGTGCAAAAGCTGCTGAAACTGCAAAAAGCAATCCTTTATTCTCTGTTTTAAGTATCCCTACTTATACAGCAGAAAACGGGCAACAGGGTTTACGTCCGGGACCAGTAGTTGGATGGGTACAACAAAAAGATACTGCCAGGGTTAATGCTTACTTACATAGCGCCGAAGTAAAACCTTTAATTCCCGCAACACTTAAATTCATGTGGGGCCTCAAACCTATGCAAGGCACCAAAGTTTTTGAATTGTATGCTATAAAAGTTACTTCTTTAGACGGGCGTCCGGATTTAGGCGGAGATGCAATTTCTAATGCCCGTTATGGTTACGATCAGAATAACAGACCAGAAGTAAACATGTACATGACCAGCGATGGAGCTGCAAAATGGAAAAAAATTACTGCTGAAGCATCTGCTGATCCAAACAATAAAAAAGCAATTGCTATTGTATTGGATAATACCGTTTATTCTGCTCCTACCGTTCAGAATGAAATTCCAAATGGCGTTTCTTCAATTACCGGAAGTTTTACTGTTGAAGATACCAAAGACCTTTCAAACGTATTAAAAGCAGGTAAATTACCTGCACCAGCTAAAATCGTTTCAGATTTCGTAGTAGGTCCTTCATTGGGTAAACAAGCTATTGACAGTGGTTTAATGTCATTCGTGATCGCATTTATCGTGATCCTGATCTTCATGGCATTTTATTATAACAAAGCAGGTTGGGTTGCCAACATCGCTTTATTGATCAACGTATTCTTTATTATGGGCGTGCTGGCCGCTTTTGGCGCAGTGTTAACCTTACCGGGTATTGCAGGTATCGTATTAACCATCGGTTTATCGGTAGATGCGAACATCCTGATCTTTGAACGTGTACGTGAGGAACTGGCACATGGCAAGAATACTGCAGTAGCTATCAGAGAAGGTTTTAAACACGCCATGTCGTCAATTATCGACTCAAACGTTACTTTATTCATATTAGGTATTATTCTTTTCATATTTGGTACGGGACCTGTTCAAGGCTTTGCCACTACTTTATGTGTGGGTATCCTTACTTCATTATTTGCAGCGGTATTGATTTCTCGCTTGATTTTCGAATCAATGATTGAGAAAAAATCAAACATCACTTTTGATAACAACCTTACACGTAATGCATTTAAAAATTTAGCATTCAACTTTGTTGGCCACCGTAAATTGTACTACACCATTTCGGCTATCATCATTGCTTTAGGTGTTGTTTTCTATGTTAAAAATGGCGGTCTGCACTTAGGTGTCGATTTTAAAGGTGGTAGAACTTACATTGTTAAGTTTGATAAGGCTTTAAATACCGAAGATGTATCTAAAAAATTAACAGAGAAATTTGAAGGTGAAGAAGCACTGGTAAAAACTGCCGGCACAGACCATTCTTTAAAAATTACTACGCCTTACCATATTTCTGATCAGGACCCTAATGCTGATAAAATTGTAGAAACAGCTTTAAGAAAAGGTTTAGACGAATTAGGCGCTAAATATGAGATCGGAAGTTCTCAGAAAGTAACCCCTACTATCGCAAGCGATATTATTTATGGGGCGTACGGAGCTATCTTATTCTCTTGTATCGTAATGTTTATCTATATCCTGATCCGTTTCAGAAAATGGCAATATGGTTTGGGTGCAGTAATTGCATTATTCCACGATGTACTATTGGTATTATCTTTCTATACTATTTTAGACGGTGTATTACCATTCCCATTAGAAATCGGACAAGATTTTATAGCTGCAATCTTAACCGTAATGGGTTATACCATGACAGAAACCGTTATCGTGTTTGACCGTATCCGTGAGCGTTTATCACAGCACGGAAAAGAAGATGCACATGGCGAAGAAAGAATTCAGTTGATCAATTTTGCGTTAAACAGTACCTTAAGCCGTACCATTTTAACCTCATTAACCGTATTCTTTGTGTTAATCGCTATCTTCATCTTTGGTGGTGACAGTATCCGTGGATTTATCTTCGCTTTATTGATTGGACGTATTATTGGTACATACTCTTCATTATGTATCTCTACCCCAATTGTAATCGATCTTTCAAGTGATAAAGACAAAAAATAAACTCATTTAATTAACAATTGAAAAAGCCCTGGAAAATTCCGGGGCTTTTTTATTTACACAAGATAAATCAAAAGTTTATCTTTTGATCTAAATACCGCAATCTTCTTATATTTACAAAAACTAAAGCTCACTCCTATCGGTTACTTAAATATGGAAAACAGCAGAAAAAAAATCGTAATTGTTGGCGGAGGATTTGGAGGTATAGAACTAGCTAAAAAACTAAAAAACTCCAATGTAGAAGTGCTCATTTTAGACAAGCATAACTACCATACTTTTCAACCGCTTTTATACCAGGTAGCCACAGGTGGTTTAGAAGCAGATTCAATCGCTTTTCCTATCAGAAAGATTTTTAAAGGACAAAAAAACTTTAAATTCAGGGTAACTGAAGTACAAAAAATAAATACAGATAAAAATATATTAAATACCTCTATTGGCGATATCAGCTATGATTACCTAATTATAGCCACAGGTTCAACAAGCAACTTTTTTGGACAGAGCGAAATTGAATATAACGCTATGCCTATGAAATCTATACCCGAGGCCCTAAATCTTCGTAGTATGATATTGCAAAACCTGGAAGCGGCTTTAATTGCTGAAACTCCAGAACACGAAGCCGCTTTACTCAACTTTGTTGTAGTTGGCGGAGGCCCTACAGGTGTAGAAACGGCTGGTGCAATTGCCGAACTAAAAAAACATGTTTTACGAAATGATTATCCGGAACTGGACCTTAAAAAGGTAAACATTTATTTGATAGAAGGTTCTCCTGCTCTTTTATCTGCCATGTCGGTTCAGGCACAGGAAAAATCGCGACAGTTCCTGGAAGAAATGGGTGTTACGGTTTATACCGAAACCCGGGTACAATCTTACGATGGAAAAACATTGGTTTTAGGTGAAGGGAAACAAATCAGTTCATCGACAGTGATTTGGAGCGCAGGTGTAAAAGGTGCGGTTATAGAAGGTTTAAATCCTGATGTTATCGTTAGAGGCAACAGAATTAAAGTGGATGTAACCAACAAGGTTGAAGGCTATGAAAATATTTTTGCCATTGGCGATGTAGCCGCAATGATTACCGATCAGACTCCTAACGGACATCCAGGCGTAGCCCCGGCTGCCATACAGCAAGGTAAACAACTGGCTCAAAATATTTTAGCGATATTGGATAACAAGCCTACTAAAGCATTTGAATATTTCGATAAAGGTTCTATGGCAACAGTTGGCCGTAACAGAGCAGTAGTAGATATTAGGAAGGTACGTTTTCAGGGTGTGTTTGCATGGTTTGCATGGATGTTTGTACATTTGATGACTTTGGTGGGCTTTAGAAACAAGCTTGTGGTTTTTGTAAACTGGGTTTGGAGCTATTTCAGTTATGACAGGGGCACACGATTAATTATACGCCCGTATAAAAAGAAAAATTTAGAACATACTTCAAATGATATATAAAGAACTCTCTGCACGTAAAACCATTGCCTTAGTTGCACATGATCATAAAAAAGATGATTTATTACGATGGGTAAACAAGCATCGTAACCTGTTAAAAAATCATGATTTAATTGCTACCGGGACCACAGGCAAACTGGTTGAACAGAGTTTAAACTTATCAGTACAGAAATTACTTAGCGGTCCTTTGGGGGGCGACCAGCAGATTGGTGCACTTATTGCCGAAAGCAAAATAGATGTATTGATTTTCTTTTGGGATCCTATGGAAGCGCAACCTCATGATCCTGATGTAAAAGCCTTACTGAGAGTGGGTATTGTTTGGAATATACCTATGGCCTGTGATGTAGCTACTGCCGATTTCATCATGTCATCACCATTTATGCAAAACACCTATAAAGCAGAACTTACAGATTATGACGCCTACAAAAATAGAAAATTATAGTCCTATTAAGTTAGTTGAATGCCCACGTGATGCCATGCAGGGTTTACACAATTGGGTACCTACGCAGATCAAGGCCGAGTATATCAACCTGTTGTTAAAAGTAGGTTTTGATACTTTGGATTTTGGCAGTTTCGTTTCCCCAAAAGCTATCCCGCAGATGCGTGATACAAGAGAGGTTTTGGATCAGCTTGATTTAAATAACACACAAACAAAATTATTAGCCATCGTAGCTAATATAAGAGGTGTTGAAGATGCCATTCAACATCCTGAAATTACTTATCTAGGTTTTCCTTTTTCTATATCAGAAACTTTTCAGCAACGCAATACCAATAGCAGCATAGCCGATTCTCTTGTTACCGTGGAAGAAATGCTTAATCTTTGTCACAAACACCATAAAACAGCTGTAGTATACCTATCAATGGGTTTTGGTAATCCCTATGGTGATGAGTGGAACATAGAGATTGTAGAAAAATGGGCAGATACTTTAGTAAGCAAAGGTGTGCAGATTCTTTCATTGGCAGATACTATTGGCATATCCACTCCCGAAAAAATCGGCCATATCTTACCTCCTTTGATCAAAAAATTTGACCGCACAGAAATTGGCGTTCACCTGCACAGTACGCCTCAAACTCGTATAGAAAAAATTAATGCAGCGTACATAGCAGGTTGTAAACGTTTTGACAGTGCTTTAAAAGGGTATGGCGGTTGTCCAATGGCAAAAGATGATCTTACAGGCAACATTGCAACAGAAGATGTGATGAATTACCTGGAAGAGAAAAAAGAAGTGCTCCAGTTTGATAAGACATATTTATCTAAAGCCATGGCTTTTACCGGAAAGGTATTTCTATAATTATATCATTTTCAGATATTTAAGCGCTTTATAAACTCCATCTTCATCGGCAGAATGGGTTACATAATTAGCTGCCTGTTTAACATCTGTATTGGCTGTTCCCATTGCAACCCCAAAACCACAACCTGCAAGCATGGGCTTATCATTTCCCCCATCACCAAAAGCCAAAGTCTTGCTAATATCTATGCCAAAACGTTCTGCCATTTTAGTAATCCCGGCCATTTTATTTAAACCTTTGGGATTAATATCTGCAAAATAAGGCATCCATCTTGAGCTTTCTACATTACGCATTACCGTATTTACCACAAAATGCTCTTTATCTTCATCAACAAAAATATTAAGCTGTGTAATATCATCTGTACGCAGTAACAAAGGATCGGCAATTTCAGGGACAGGAATGTTTAAAAAATTAAAAGTTCGCTCTGCATAATCATTTACATGGTTAATGGAGAAATGCCCCAGTTTCATCACAGAAAATGCCAGATTTTCCTGTACAGAATAATCAATAAGCTGTTTTACATCCCATTCATCAATATAAGAGATATGAAAAATATCACGTTTATCATCAGTACAGATTACACCATTATTAAAGATATAACCATCAAATTCCAATTCTTGTAAAGCAGGAAAACCATCCAAGCTACGCCCTGTAGCTATAAATATTTTAATGCCTTGATTTTTTAAAGCATGTAATGACCGCATGGTAGATAAACTGATCTGATGCGTATCAAAGCCCTGCAGAGTTCCATCAAAATCAAAAAAAACTGCTTCAGTCTGGTGTAGAAGTCCATTCATGTTAATGGTAAAAATACACAATGATTGTAAATAGCCAGCATTTAAACAGATTAAAAACAGAGAAGAAGAAATCTTATCAAGCTGATAACAGTTCTGTACTTCTCTGTAAAACAGACATCTTACCTGAAAAACATAATATTTAAGTCTATAAACTTAAAAATAATCGGTACGGTAAAACAATACCTTAATTTTAAGAATTATTAAGACAGAAATATAAGTACTTAATGTACTCTTCTTATGGAATAATGTGACTTTTAAGGAAAGGCATCTTTTTCAGGAAATCTGAATTAAAGATAAATGCCTGGAATTTATATAGCGTTAAAGATAAAAGCGAAAATTACTGGTTCTGCAGGTATTATTTATAAGTATCTATAATATACTGAGTAGCGGGTTTTAAAACTTCTTCTGGATGTACAGGATGCCTACCTTTTGCTGTAAAAAATTCAACCTCATCATTTATTTTTGAATACCAAACTTTACCAATAGAATAATTGGTAAGCGTATCTGTAACTGTAATCTTCTTAAAATGAACCATTTTCTGTGGATCCATTGTAATTATTTTTACACCTTCAATTCGCTCATTACACAATATAGGCTTATAACGATCAGTTTCCCAGTACATACATTGCTGTACTTCATTAACATGCACATAAAAACCACCCACCACAACTGAAGTTAATGAGCACAATGACATAGAACCCGCTATCTTAAATTTTCTGATTTTTTTCTTGATCCAGTCTTTGTCATAAACTTCATCTTCAGCATCATCTTCCTCTTTAAATCTCGTTCTAAATGCCTCTGTATTTTTATTGGTCCGTTTTTCATTTAAGCAGTTTCGCCAAAATGCGTAAGGTCTGGGCTCAAAATCTATAAGCCAGGCCAGAAGCTCTATGTTCTTCTCATCCGGATTATAGGTTTTCCCCTTAATAAAATTAATCAGCGGTCTGAATTTGTCAATGTCAATGTGAGCAATGATGCTTTCATAATCTTTAGCCTCACCTTTCGCACCAAAAAATAGTCTCAGCGTATCATCATCTTTCTGATCGCTTCTTTCGTTAATTACAATAAGACATTCTTCTCTCATTTTAGCGGCAGAAGGTTTAATTAAATTAAGTGAAAGCTTCTGTTCATACTGCCTTTTCTCGAAGGCCAGTTTTACCTGTTTTTTATACTTTTCAAACATCATAATTTAGAATTTTAATGTAAAATTAAACGGTTTTCCTGAATACTTCCGGCATTTCCTGAATCTCTGTTGAATTACAGGAATTCACTGATAACAAACATTTTAAGCCTATAAATTTGCTTCGTAAATCGGTTTAAGAGTCTATTAGCTACAGACGAAGGTGCACTAAGAACCGACTTTACATAAAGAGTAAAAACGGCGTTGGTAAATGATTTGGGAAGCCATTTATAAGCTCCGTTTTATTCCACTACCCTTCCCATATAAAAGATATAAGAAGCGCTTCTTATATGAATTGTAGCCCTACCTCCGATCTGTTTCGCAGGCAACTACAGGATTTATTCATTATTAAAATTTTAAGAAAATGTTACAATTAATCATTGCCATTTTATTGGGATTGGCATCCCCTTCATATAACGGTCAGACGGCAAACAGCACTAATGATACCACCGTAACTAATGGCGGTAGCGGTGAAGGAGATCCGGGTAATACAGGTAATACCGGAACTGACGGAACAGGTGGCCAAACTAGCCAAACTCCTCCTCCAAAGCCGTAAAATATTAAAATTAAGGCAGGAGTTACCTGCCTTAATTTTAATAAATTCAATATTATTTATTTATTTTATAAATTAGGTGGTTAACAAATCACCATTGAAAAAGCTCATTATTCTCATTTTTGCAGTTGTTATTATAGGTTGCGATCAAAAAGGTAAGAAACAGGATTCCACAAGCAACAACTTGTTTTATGACAAGGCCTTGGAGTACCGTGACAACCAAAATCAGGACAGTGCATTTTTATATTTTTCTAAGGTAACAACTTATAATACTGATAGCTCATTAATCGCTAAAGCTTATGCAAATATGGCTATCATTCAGTGTGATCAGGGGGATTATTTTGGCAGTGAAGAGAGTGCAATAAAAGCCATTAACTATTTTCGCGATGACAATAAATATCTTCCTGGTGTATATAACAGTATTGCGATAGCAAAGAATAACCTAAAAAACTATAAAGATGCTTTATATTGGTATTCTAAAGCGGTTAGCGTTAGTACAGATAGTTTAAACATTTTGCTTTATCAGAACAATATTACAGTAGCACTTATTGACCAGAAAGATTATCAATCAGCAATTAAAATTTTGCAAAAACTTCTAGCAAATAACACAATCAGGAATAACAAACCTAAATTTGCTCAGGTACTGGATAACCTCACTTGGGCGAAGTGGTTGCAAAATCCGATTTATAATGCTAAACCCGGCTTAATTTATTCTCTAAAAATACGTGAAAAAGAAAATGATTTGTGGGGACAGAACGCAAGTTACGCCCATCTTGCTGATTATTATGAAAATCAAAATCTAGATACAGCTTTGTTTTATGCCAATAAGATGTATGAAGTTTCTAAACAAATTAATAGTCCTGACGATCAGCTTCAAGCTCTCCAGAAACTCATCAAATTTAGTCCAGCCCAGCTTACCAAAAAATATTTTTCAATTTATCACAGTTTAAACGATAGCCTTCAAACTGCACGCAACGCGGCTAAAAACCAGTTTGCTCTTATACGTTATGAAACTGAAAGGCATAAAGCAGATATCTTAAAACTACAAAAAGAAAATACAGACAAGAAATACCAGATCACTGTTCTGATTTTTGGTATACTCCTTTTATCTGTTAGCGGTTTCATCTGGTATAAAAAGAGAAAGCAAAGACTGGAAATGGAAACACAGAATATGATCAGGGAAAGTCAATTAAGAACCTCTAAAAAAGTACATGATGTGGTGGCCAATGGACTTTACAGAATCATGTCTAAATTAGAAAATCAGCAATCCGAAGACCATACACTCATTGATGAAATGGAAGCCCTGTATGAAAAATCAAGAGATATTTCTTACGAGCAGTTAGAATATACAGATAAGAATTTCAACGAAAAGATATCAAATCTGCTCAAGTCTTTCGCCACAGAAAATACTAAGGTATTAATAGTAGGGAATACTGCAGAACTGTGGAAGAAAGTTGATGCTACCATTAAATATGAAATAGAGCATATCTTACAGGAACTCATGGTTAACATGAAAAAACACAGTAAAGCTACCAATGTGGTTATACGTTTTGAAAACCTTAACAATACTGTACATATTAACTATACAGATAATGGCATCGGCATTTCAAAACAAACAAAATTTAAAAACGGACTCAATAATACGGGAAACCGTATTAAAAGTATTGGCGGAGTCATTAATTTTAATTTGGGAGTTGAAAAGGGTTTAAAAATTCAGCTATCGTTCCCACGATTATAAGATTTAAAATAATGTTCAAACGAATACTCATAGCAGAAGATCATGAAAGTGCGAATATCTCGGTACAGAAAACACTTACAGATCTTGAAATAACACATAAAGATTATGTCTATTACTGCGACGATGCTTTAACCAGAATTAAGAAAGCATTGTACGAAGATCAGCCTTTTGATCTGTTGATCACAGATATCCACTTTGAGGAAGATCATGTTAAACAAGAAATTAATGATGGTATTACATTGATCAGGGCTGCAAAAAACGTACAACCTCAACTTAAAGTTCTGGTATTTTCGGCAGAAAATAAAGCAGCAATCATGGACACGCTTTTTAATGAACTCAATATTGACGGTTATGTTAGAAAAGCCCGTTACGATGCGCAAGAATTAAAATTGGCCATAAAGACCATTTATTGTGAAAAAAAATACATTAGCACAGAGATACACCAGAACATAAAAGAGAAAAACAGTTACGAATTTACCGATTTCGATATCAAAATAATTTCGCTCTTATCAAATGGCATGTTGCAAAAAGATATCCCCGTTTATTTACAGAGCAACAAAATCAAACCATCAAGTTTAAGCAGTATAGAAAAACGCCTCAACCAGATGAAAGAAGTTTTAGACCTTTCTAAAAATGAACAACTTGTGGCCTTTTGCAAAGACATGGGCATCATCTAATTACTAAGTCTTCTTCTGGCTATAGCAACCCCTCAGTTTAACCCAATCCAAAAATAATTTTATAAAAAAAGCACAATTACGGTTTCCCGTAAAACCGTCTTCTTTATTGTACTTAACTTTGAGGTGTTAGTAAAGGAGAATAAGTTTTATAACCAGAGAATTAATACTAAAAAAGCGCTCAAAGTTCAACTAATTTTTCATCTACCTAATTATTTGAACTGATTAAAAACCCAACCCGATAATCGGGTTGGGTTTTTGCATTATATGCCATCTTATTTAAGTTTAGAAGCGTTTAACCATTTTATAATGCTTAATACCAGCTTCTTCAAATTCTTCTCCTTCGGTTTCGAAACCAAATTTTGCATATAAACCCACTGCATCTACCTGAGAATTCAGATAAACATAATGAGCATCAGCAGGCAAATCGGCTAAAACAGTCGAAACCAAAGCCCCGCCAATGCCCTTGCCTCTGAAATCTTTCAGCACTGCAAATCGTTCTAATTTATACCCCAGATCTGTTTTCCTCCATCTGCATGCAGCACATGGTTGCTGACCTGATAAAGCCAGAAAATGAACAGATTCTTCTTCATTTGCATACTCAATTTCAGGTGGACAATTTTGTTCGTCTACAAAAACTGTTCTGCGTATAGCAAATACTTTCGCTAAATCCTCTCTGGTAGTGGCTTTTATAATCTCCAAGGTTTCCATATGTTTAAAATCTGCATTTAAATGTACAAAAAAGGCACAATTGAATTCAATTGTGCCTATATATTAAAAGCTTCTAAACTTAAAGCTTATCATTTACATTAACACAGTTCAAATCCTCAAAAGCTACCATTAAACGGTTAACAAAAGATTCTTCAGCTTTGCGTAACCAAACACGTGGATCATAATATTTTTTATTCGGTTTATCCTCACCTTCAGGATTACCGATCTGTCCCTGTAAATAAGCTTCGTTTTTACCGTAATAACCTAAAACACCATCCCAAAATGCCCATTGCAAATCGGTATCAATGTTCATTTTAATAGCTCCGTAAGAAATAGCTTCTCTGATTTCTTCCTGAGATGAACCTGAACCACCATGAAATACAAAATTAATTGGTTTTGCAGCTGATAAATTAAATTTCTGTTTAATATGATCTTGTGAGTTCTTTAAAATAACAGGCTGTAACTTCACATTACCTGGTTTATAAACACCATGAACATTACCAAAAGCTGCCGCAATCGTAAACCTATCGCTTACTTTGCTTAGCTCTTCATACGCATAAGCAACTTCATCAGGCTGGGTATATAATTTAGAACTGTCTACATCACTGTTATCCACTCCATCTTCTTCACCTCCTGTTACACCAAGCTCAATTTCAATGGTCATACCCATTTTGCTCATGCGTTCAAGATATTTTTTACTTATTTCAAGGTTCTCCTCAATCGGTTCCTCAGAGAGATCTAACATATGTGATGAGAATAAAGGTTTTCCAGTTTCGGCAAAAAACTTTTCACCATGATCTAAAAGTCCATCTATCCATGGTAATAATTTTTTAGCTGCGTGATCTGTATGCAAAATAACTGCAACACCATAATGTTCGGCTAGTAAATGCACATGCTTTGCAGCCGATACAGCGCCCAATATACAAGCCTGTAAATTATCATTGTTTAATGATTTACCTGCATAAAACTGAGCCCCGCCATTTGATAATTGTATCATAACTGGCGAATTCACCTTCTTTGCCGCTTCCATAACAGCATTAATAGTATTGGTTCCGGTAACATTTACAGCAGGTAATGCAAATTGATGTTGTTTAGCTATCTCAAATAATTCTTGTACAGCAGCGCCATAAATTACGCCTTTATAACCTTTTAAACTCATTTTTATTTTAGATTTATATGTTTCGAAGTTAAAAAATTAATCTCACATTCAATAATATTAGACCAATATAAACAATTAGATATTGTACAATATACACTAAGACAGTATTAAAACTATTATTGTGTTAATTTTTTTTTTTGTTTCTTTGTAGTCTCATTTTTTTAAAATAACATGTCCTGGTTTAGAAGAGAGAAAAAGGGTATCAGCACGAGTACTCAAGAAAAAAAAGAAGCGCCTGATGGCTTGTGGAACAAATGCCCGAGCTGTAAAAAAGCGTTGCATACAACCGATTTAGAAGAAAACAAATGGGTTTGCATGTATTGCAATTACCATTTAAGAATAGGATCTAAAGAATATTTCAATGTGTTATTTGATAATAATCAATTTACTGAAATATTTCCCAATTTAACTTCAGGCGATCCCCTACATTTTATAGATAGCAAACCTTATACAACACGTTTAGCAGAAACTACCCAAAAAACAGGGCTTAAAGATGCTATCCGTGCTGCACACGGCAAAATAAATGGCGAAGATATCATGATTGCCTGTATGGACTTTAACTTTATTGGTGGTTCTATGGGTTCTGTGGTTGGCGAAAAAATTGCCCGTTCTATAGATTACAGTTTAAAACACAAAGTTCCATTCCTGATGATATCAAAGTCAGGAGGGGCACGCATGATGGAAGCCGCATTTTCATTAATGCAGATGGCCAAAACATCAGCTAAACTGGCTTTATTAAGCGAAGCCAAAATACCTTATATTTCTTTACTTACCGATCCTACAACAGGTGGAGTAACGGCTTCTTATGCCATGCTGGGTGATATTAACATTGCAGAACCGGGAGCATTAATTGGCTTTGCCGGACCCCGTGTAATTAAAGAAACCATTAAAAAAGATCTTCCTAAAGGTTTCCAAACCTCAGAATTTGTATTGGAACATGGTTTCCTTGATTTTATTGTTGACAGAAGAGAGATGAAAAATAAAATTGCAGACTTCCTGAAAATGATGAAAAACTAATTCCAATCCTATTAAATTTTAAAAAAGCAGGCTCACATTTGTTTGAATGTAAGCCTGCTTTTTCTTTATGTGCCGCATTGGGTCAAGGTCAGTATTAAAAAATCTCTATCTTTAGCCAAAACCAATGCAAAAATGAAACGTTTATTTACATTAAGTTTAGTCTTTTTGGCTTTAAGTAGCTTTATTTATCCTGAACAAAGACCTGGAAAGACTGTGATTATATGGCAACCTTCCCACCAAACAGACACAGGTAAAGACTTTAACGAAGCTTTAACCTGTAATGCCATTGCGGAAGCGGCCATGAAACAAAAACCTAAGCTCAATGAGCATAAAGTATGGAGCTTAAACCAACCTAACCTGCATCATGCCAATGTGGGCAGTAATACGGTGGTAGAGCATACTTCTGCGGTAATATATGGCAAGTTATCAGGTTACGCTTATGAGATCAATAAGGCCAATGAACTAAATGCCGATGTATTTATTGCACTGCACAATAACGGAGGAACCAACCAGCATGCCATATGGGGTTTTATACATGAGGGCGATTCTTATGAAGCCGAAAACAAGGAATTGGCATCAAGACTGGTAAACGCCGTATCAAAAGCAACGGGCTTAATCAATAAAGGTGTATTATTTGACAGCTGGACCGGACGTAACGATTATGTATGTAAAAACACAGGTAAAAAAGCGTTTTACAGTTTAGATGAAAATGTAAATAAAGCTAAATATAGGGTATTGTTAGAAATCGGCGATATGGGGATCAGCAAAACCTTTTTAGCGGATCCTGAAAATCAAAAGAAAATTGGTCAGGCCATAAAAATAGAATTGGTTAAGTGGCTGGAAGAAAAAGGAATGAAGTAGTTTTATTACAACCATAAACACCCTTACGCTGGACTACCAGAAGTAAATTCGTGACAAGCTGTTTCAGCAGCTTACACATGAAAACTCAAAACGAACCCGAAATAATTGCCTATAGCTTTTAGACCTGCTACAAGTCAGATTCGTTTTGAGTTTCAATACATGCTTAGTTTTTAAGGCTTGCCATATCAATTACAAAGCGATAACGCACATCGCTTTTCAGCATACGCACATAAGCTGCATTGATATCCTGCATTTTAATCATCTCAATTTCAGAAACGATACCTTTCTCGCCACAAAAATCTAATAATTCTTGTGTTTCTGCTATACCGCCTATCACCGAACCGGCAACAGATTTTCTTCCCATAATCATAGGTACAGAATTTAAAATAGGTTCCAAACCTCCTAAATAACCTACTAAAACTAAGGTTCCATTTATATTCAGCGTGCTTACATAAGGATTAACATCATGTACATAAGGCACTGTATCAATAATCAAATCAAATTTCCCTTTCACAGACTGCATTTGTGCTTCATCTATAGAAATAACCACGTGATCTGCTCCCAGCGCTTTTGCGTCTTCAGTTTTACCGGGAGTTCTTGAGAATAAAGTAACCTCTGCACCTAATCCTTTAGCTAACTTTATAGCCATATGCCCCAAACCACCCAAACCTATTACAGCTACTTTAGAATTTGGACCTACTTTCCAATGCCTCAATGGCGACCAAGTGGTAATGCCTGCACAAAGCAAAGGCGCAACCGCTGCTAAGTCTAAATTTTCAGGTACTTTTAACACAAAATGTTCATTTACCACTACTTTTTCAGAATATCCTCCAAAAGTGTGTATACCCAGATGTTTATCTTTGCCGTTGTAAGTCCCTGTAAAGCCATTTAAACAATATTGCTCCAAATCCTGTTTACAACTATCGCAGGTACGGCAGCTATCTACCAAACATCCAACCGCAGCTAGGTCACCTGCTTTAAATTTACTTACTTCTGCCCCTACGCGGGTTACTTTACCTACAATTTCGTGCCCTGGAACAGAAGGATATTTTGTGCCTCCCCAATCGTTCCTGGCTGTATGCAGATCTGAATGGCAAACCCCACAATACAGAATTTCTATTTCAACATCTGTGGGTGTTATTTCTCTGCGTTCAATTTTTAACTCCTTCAAATCAGCATCTGCTGCTTCAGTTCCAAAAGCTTTTACGGTATATGTATTCATTTTCTTTGGTTTTATGCTATTAAACGTATAACACAACGCTTATGTTTACATTTTTAATTTCAAACCTATGGTCTGCATGGCATCAACAGATGATGCCGTAAATTGCAATTTATATCTTTTTGCTCTATCAGCTACAACATTCTCTTTTTTAGTTATTCGTTCTCCGGCTATATTTTTTCCGATTACGTAACCTAATAGCAAAGCAATGGGGTAATCTGAGGCCCAATGTACTTTGCTTTGCATCATTTCAAAACATAAAACACCTAATAAACTATAACCAACCGGCTTAATCCACACTTTTTCGGGATAATTTTCTGCAATGATTACCAAAGCAGACATTGCGGTGGTTAAATGCCCCGAAGGCATGGCATCATATTTCGAGGTATGGTGATGATATTCTTTAAAGCTGGGCGCAAAATGCCATCTGCTATGCATTCTTCCATCGCCAGCAGTTACAAAAGGACTTTCTCTACCTGTAAGTCTTTTGAAAGGCTGTACAAACAAACCGGTTACAGCTAAACTTTCTATCAATTGCAGCGATGTACTTAAGGAACGGTAATCGTTTTGAATAATACCATAAGCAGCAAGTCCGCCGCTAATCAAGAATACCGTTGTGCCATTTCCCAAAAAATAAAATGCAGAATTTACATTATCCGGAATAATTTTCAAAAAACCCAGGCTTTTATAATAATGATCTTCCGATAAACCTAAGCTTTCACCAAGATTACGGCTCTCTTTAATGAGCCAAGGGTCTGCTGGTATCATTGCCACAGTGCCGCCCAATGCTGCTAAAGAATAAGGATAATATTGCTTTGATACCAAATCTAAAGCACTATTGATAAAGTTCTTAGGGATGTTATTAACCGCATCCGATAATTTAGGCCTTTGGTATATGAAAATTCTGCTATCTGTTACTTGGTAATATTGCTTACGCTTCTCAGAAAGAAGAATACTATCTCTTGTTAAATTCAGGCTATCTATTGTTTTCGCAAAACTAAAGCTACCCCACAATAAAAGGATGGCCAATAAAAGTGTTTTTTTCATCTACCCCATAAAACTAACAAAAAAACATTTTCGCAACTCATAAAATAGATAAAACAGGGATTAAAATATAATTAAATTTCACTCTGGTTGTATGAGCTTACAATGCAACATTTCTATTATTAAAAAGCTTATCCATTTCTTTATTGCTATTTTAGGTCTTTGTTTTTATCTAATTATCCTAAACATGATTAAAAAATTTTTACCTGCTTTTTTGCTGTTTACATCTTCCTTCGCTTTTGCGCAGGATAAGTTTGTAGAAAATGTTGTTAAAGAAGCTAACCAGAATTCTCAGCTTGAAAAATTAGCCCACGAATTAATGGATGTAGTTGGACCTCGTTTGGTGGGAAGCCCCCAAATGAAACAATCTAATGATTGGGTTGTAAAAAAATACAGTGAGTGGAATATTCCTGCTAAAAATGAAAAATGGGGCGAATGGCGTGGCTGGGAACGCGGCGTTACTCATGTAGATTTAGTAAGCCCTCGTTTAAGAACGCTTGAAGCCACCCAATTGGCATGGAGTCCATCTACAAACGGAAAAGCCATTAAAGCCGAAGCCATTATTTTACCTGAAGTTATTACAGATTCTGTATCATTTCAAAAATGGTTGCCAAATGTAAAAGGTAAAGTGGTTTTAATTTCACATAACCAGATTTCTGGTCGTCCTGATGACAACTGGGAAAAATTTGCAACCAAAGATCTTTTTGAAAAGTACAAGAAAGAAAAAGCTGAGGCTGCCAAGAGTTTTAGCCAGAATTTAGCTAAAACAGGGTTAAATGCAAAAGCTTTAGCACTCGCATTGGAAAATGCAGGAGCGGCAGCAATAGTAATCAACAACTGGTCACAGGGTTTTGGTGTAGATAAGGTTTTTGGTGCAAACACCAAAAAAATACCTACAGTTAACTTCTCTGTAGAAGACTACGGATTGGTTTACCGTTTAGCTAAATTCGGTTCTAAACCAGTAGTTAATATTGTATCTGAATCTAAAGAAAATGGTGTGGTACCTACTTTCAATACAATTGCAGAAATTAAAGGAAAAGAGAAACCGAATGAATATGTAATGTTATCTGCCCACTTAGACTCATGGGATGCTGCAAGTGGAGCTACCGATAACGGATCGGGAACTATTTTAATGATGGAAACCATGCGTATCCTGAAAAAGTTCTATCCTAATCCTAAAAGAACCATTTTAGTTGGACATTGGGGTAGTGAAGAGCAAGGATTAAACGGTTCTCGTGCTTTTGTTGAAGACAATCCTAAAATAATTGACAACCTGCAAGCGTTATTTAACCAGGATAATGGAACCGGACGTGTAGTAAACATCTCTGGACAGGGTTTTGCCAAAGCTAAAGACTATATCACTAAATGGTTAGAAAAAGTACCTGATACCATTAAGAACCAAATCAAAACCAGTTTCCCTGGCATGCCGGGTGCAGGAGGTTCAGATTTTGCTTCATTTGTGGCTGTAGGTGCTCCAGGCTTTTCTCTAAGTTCTACCAGTTGGGATTATGGCACTTATACTTGGCACACCAACCGCGACTCTTATGATAAATTAGTTTTTGACGAAATCAGGAATAACGTAGTTTTAGCAGCCATTTTGGTATATATGGCTTGCGAAGACCCTGAAAGAACTTCTCGTGAAAAAGCTGAGCTGCCGGTTAACCCACGTACAGGAAAAGCGGCTGAATGGCCAAAACAACAAAAAGCTACACGTAAAGGCGGTATAGACTAAGCCTAAAAATCGTTTTACAAAAAAAGCTGTGGTTTGATTATCAATCACAGCTTTTTTATTTAAGCCCTTGTAAGTTCGGTATAAGCGGCTGTCAAACTTCTTTGTATGCCGTCTCCACTCCATTCTGATACACCTGGTATCTGTGTGGCTTTTAAGATATCTTCTTTTGATTTACCCGCTTTAATTTCTTTGGAAACAAAGCTTAACAAAGATTGCAGGTAATGTTGAAAAGCTTTTACATCATCTTTATTTCCCGTTATTTTATAAGGCTCTAAACTATGGCCGAATATAAAAATGGTGTCTTTATCAAATTTTTTCTGGATTTGCTCCAATACCAATATCCAGTTGCCAATGTTTGCACCATTTTCAATATCTATATAAGGGTATCTGCGGTTAAAGACCAAATCTCCGGCATGAACAATATTGGCATTTTGAAAATGATAAATCACATCGCCATTGGTATGACCCGCACCAAAATAATGTCCGGAAATTTTTTCCTTGCCTAATTTTACACTCCAGTCTTTCTCGAATGTGGTATCAGGCAACAACTGACTCGAAAGATTGTTTGCTTTTTCAGCGGCTTTCTTTTGGTTTTCCAAAGAATTTTTATGTGCGACCACATGCTCTGTAATGCCCTTAAAAGCAATATTACCAGCAGTATGATCACCATGATGATGTGTGTTCAGCAAAAATTTAAAAGGCTTCTCGCCTAATTTCTTCAGTTCGGCTATAACATGAGGTGCAGAGTTTGGAAATTGCGCATCTATAACCAGAAAACCATCAGGGCTGTTAAACCAGCCAATAGTACCACCTTGTTCGGTAAAAAAACCAATATTGTTACGTAGGGTTTCAAATTTAAAGTTTTGAAAACTGCCTCCGCTTGCAAACGCATCCGATTTAAAGAGTGCTAAGGCAAGTGCTGATAAAGTAGATTGCTGTATAAAATTTCTTCTGTTCATAACATTACGCGCTAAACTGATATTAAATTTAGCATTTTATTTTACCTTTATCAATCCCTGTAAAACAAAAAAGCCGCTTGATAAGCGGCCTTTATACATTTGAAATATTTTTAGTTAGCAGCTTTAGCAGCAGCTTTGGTAGCGTCTAAAGATATCGCAGATTTGTCGAATCTGATTTTAGTACCGCCCTCTACTTCAATTAAGAAAGTAGTTTCGTTAGATCCTACAATTTTACCATGGATACCAGCAGTAGTAATGATTTTATCACCTATTTTAAGTTCCTCAACAAGCTTTTTATGTTCTTTAGCTTTTTTCATTTGTGGTCTTATCATAAAGAAATAAAAAACGACCATAATTAATACCATAGGAAGTATGGTACTAAATAATTGATTTCCTCCTGCCTGTAAGATTACTGTTAATAACATATAAATTGTGTTTTAAATTGATTCTATTTGTTTTCTACTATTTCGCCTACTAAATGTAACTCCTCAAAGGCTGGCTGGGCATTTGAAGTAATGGTTACCACTTTGTCCTGTTTACCCATTTTTCCATGGCTATCAAAAATAACTTTAATTATAGCCTCTTCTCCCGGTTTAACCGGATCTTTGGGATATTCGGGTACGGTACAGCCACAGGTTGCATTTGCGCCGGATATGATTAGCGGAGTTTTACCCGTATTTTTGAATTTAAAGTCATAATGTACTTTCTCACCCTGTTTAATTACACCAAAATCATAGATCGCTTTTTCTACAGTAACTTTTGGTGCATCTTCAAATGATACTTCTGCAACTTGCTGTTTATTATCCGAACCTGCAGTAGTTTTTCCGTTATTTTTACAAGCCATTAAACTAATGGCAATAAAAACTCCTGTTATAACTTTTTTCATTTGCAAATTATTCATCTATTAAACCTCTTCCAACCTTTTTAATACTGTTGTTCTTTTTCAGGTCATTCAAAATTTTGTCTAATATACCATTAATAAAAGTATTACTTTTCGGCGTACTGTAATCTTTTGATAAATCTAGGTATTCGTTAATGGTAACTTTAACCGGTATAGAAGGAAAATTCATCAGCTCGCAAATGGCCATTTTCATCAAAATAGTATCCATTAAGGCAATACGTTCAGATTCCCAGTTTTTGGTACGCTCAGCAATCAGCTCCTGGTATTTATCTTCATTTTTCAGCGTATACGCAAAAAGATCCTTTACAAATCTGCTATCCTCTGTCCAATCAGCACTTATAGGTGTAAGTTTATTTTCAAAAGGATCATCAGAAACAAAGTTCTTAATGGTTTTGGCTACCATGCCCTGCATAACTTCTCTATCAACAGACCAGTTAATAAAATTATCTTCAAATGCCTGAATAACATTAGCATTTTTCAGCAACATTTTTCTGAAAATGAATTTGATGATTTCTTTAGAACTTTCTAAAGTTTCTTCAAAATCTTCAGCTAAATAAGCCTCATATTCTTTAGACTCTTTAAGCTTATTGAAAACTGCTTTGATCAATTCTGGATCAGAGAACCAGTTAATTCCATATTTCTTAACCAAGGCCACATATTCAGGATTTTGCTTTAAAACATTCGCAAATTTGTTATGTAAAAGTTTTTGGTTAGGATTTAGATCTTCATGTGTAGGCAAATGTTTGTTAGCTCTTTCGGCAGCGTCATGAGCCGTATATTCTGTAATATCTACAATTAAAGCGAGCATAGAAATGTACATTTCATATACATCATCAATACTTTGCATCAAAAGTTTTTGGCTGCTAACTACATCTTTTTTTTCTGTGGTGTACCAGGCAAAAATATTTTGCATGGCTTTAATTCTTAAGTGCCTTCTGTTTAGCATAAATAAATGTAAGAACGATTTTTTTTATTATTAAATTGTGTGTATGTTTTGTGATTTAATATGAAGATTTAATTTTTTTGATATCGCTAATTCTCTTTTCGGCGATATGTGCCGCGGCACTGTTTGTAGGAATGTTTTCTTGTTTTGAAAGTTTGATAACTTCTCTTGTAGCATCGTAGATATTTTCTGTTAACTGCATGGTACGTTTTTTCCCAAAGCCTGTAAGTTCAGAATAGCAACTGATCAGGCCTCCTGCATTGATCAAGTAATCAGGAGCATATAAAATTCCTTTATCTAAAAGCATCTGCCCATGTATCTGCTCATCTGCCAGCTGGTTATTTGCAGATCCCGCAATAATGGCAAATTTCATGCTCTTAATGGTTTTATCATTAACTGTTGCTCCTAAAGCACAAGGTGCATAAATATCGGCACCTATGGTAAAAATTTTATCTGCTTCTATGGGTTTGGCTTTATATTTCCGGGCAATCATCTGAAGTCTGTCTTCGTTAATATCGCTTACATAAACTTCAACATTCTCCTGTCTTAAAAGCTCTACCAAGTTTTCGCCCACATTTCCCGTACCTTGTACCACTACAGATCTTCCGGCCAGCATATCGGTACCGAAAACTTCTTTAACACAAGCTTTTATACCTAAAAAAACACCCTTTGCCGTAAATGGTGCAGGATTACCCGCTCCACCAATAGATTCAGGAACACCAGTTACAAAGTTTGTTTCCATCCGTATAAATTCCATATCACGGGTGGTGGTTCCCATATCTTCGGCAGTAATAAATTCACCGTTAAGATTTTTGATAAACCTACCAAAACTACGCATCAGCGCTTCGGTTTTCATCTTACGCGGATCGCCAATAATCACAGCCTTGCCTCCTCCAAGGTTCAGGCCGGTAATTGCCGATTTATAGGTCATGCCTTTTGATAGACGCAACACATCTTCAAGCGCTTCAGCTTCCGAAACATAATTCCACATACGGGTACCTCCCAAAGCAGGCCCTAAAGTAGTATCATGAATAGCAATAATGGCTTTTAAACCAGTATCCGGATCGTTACAAAAAACAACTTTTTTATGGCCAGAAGCGGCCAGTTGATCTAAAACTGAAGGGAAATTAGCATTATGAACAGACATACCAAATAGTTTGAAGCGTCGACCCTACAAAAGTACTATAAACAACTATAAAAAAAACATTTTTGTTTGATTTTTAAATATTTTGAACAAAAATTCTCCTTTTGTTACCTTTACACCAACATGAAAGAACTGCTGTATCTCAACAAATATTTTATCAAATATAAATGGAGGATTATTCCGGGACTAATCTTCGTAATCATTTCTAACATGTTTCAGGTTGTTCCGGCCAAAGTAGTTGCTCATGCTTTCAATTTGATTACAGCCAATATTAGTATATACAGGCTTTTTAATGGCTTTAACCAGCAGAGTTTAGCTTACGATATTTTTGGTTATGGCCTCCTGTTCTTTGCATTGCTTATTCTGCTCTTATATCTGTTAAGAGGCTTATTTCTTTTTTTTATGCGCCAAACCATCATACTAATGTCGCGTCATATAGAGTTTGACATGAAGAACGAGATTTACGCACATTACCAGAAATTAAGTTTAGGTTTTTACCGCAGAAATAATACAGGTGATTTAATGAACCGCGCTACCGAAGATGTAAACCGGGTACGTATGTATGTAGGGCCTGCCATTATGTACACCACCAACACTATTGTACTCTTTATTACAGCTTTAACTTTTATGTTTTTGGTAAATGCAAAACTGGCATTTTACGCGGTTTTGCCACTCCCTGTTTTAACACTTATCATTTATAATGTTAACACATCTATAAACAGAAAAAGCGAAAGTATACAGCAACAGCTTTCAAAACTGTCATCTTTTGTACAGGAAAGATTTTCAGGCATACGTGTAATTAAAGCGTATGTAAGAGAATTTTACGCACAACAGGTTTTTGCAGTAGAAAGCAATACTTATAAGCACAGTGCCATGGGTTTGGTAAAAGTGCAGGCATTATTTTTTCCGGCTATGCTATTGTTAGTTGGTATCAGTACCATCATTACCGTTTTTATTGGTGGCAAACAGGTCATAGCCGGTACGATAACCCCGGGTAATATTGCAGAATTTATCATCTATATTAATCTGCTTACCTTTCCGGTTACCATGCTGGGCTGGGTAACCACACTTATACAAAGAGCCGCAGCATCACAAAAGCGGATCAATGAATTTTTGCACCTCGAACCCGAAATCAAATCGGGCGCTCATATTATAAAACCATTTAATGGAGGCATTAGATTTAACAATGTTAGCTTTACCTATACAGATACCGGCATCAAGGCACTATCAAACATAAACTTTGAGATAGAACCGGGAAAATTCTTGGCTATTATTGGTAAAACAGGTTCGGGAAAATCGACCATAGCCAACTTGCTGATGCGCATGTACGATGTTGAACAAGGTGGTATTGAAATTGACGGAGCAGATATAAGAGCTTTAGACTTAGAGGCCTACCGCACCGAGCTCGGTTTTGTACCCCAGGAAGTATTCCTGTTTTCTGATACCATTAAGAATAATATTGCTTTTGGCATGGATAAGATTACTTTTAACCAAGTTGAAGATGCCGCCAAAAATGCAGCTGTTTATCAGAATATTATGCATCTGAAAGATAAATTCGATACGCTATTGGGCGAAAGGGGTATTACTTTGTCTGGCGGGCAAAAACAGCGGGTCTCTATAGCAAGAGCCCTGGTTAAAACGCCCAAAATACTTATTCTTGACGACTGCCTATCTGCCGTAGACACCAAAACTGAAGAAGAGATTTTAGGCAATTTAGGCAGAATAATGCAGAACAAAACCTGTGTGGTAATTGCACACCGCATATCTACCATAAAAAATGCAGATAAAATCATTGTACTTGATAATGGCCACATTGTAGAACAAGGTACACACACAGAATTGCTGGCCAATAATAAGGTGTATGCAGAAATTTACCGGAATCAACTTTTAGAAGAAGAACAACAATAATTTTTTTAAGAATGTAATTTTACTTTACATTCTTTTTGAACTTTGAAAATTAATATTTTATATTTACCCAACCAAAAACCAAATACTACACACATTACAATGGGAGATTACGACAACAAAGAGAGAGAAGAAGTTTTTTCAAAAAAGGTAAGAGCGGGTAAACGCACTTATTTTTTTGATGTAAAAGCAACACGTTCGGGCGATTATTACCTTACGTTAACTGAGAGCAAAAAGAGATTAGAGGATGGTGTTTTTGTAAAACATAAAATTTTCTTGTACAAAGAAGATTTCGAGAAGTTTACAGAAGGTTTAACAGAAACTGTTGAATATATCAAATCTCATCAGGATGTAGTTGAAAAACGCTATGAATACTCTGAAAATGGGGAATTCAATTCAAGATCTGAAGCTGACGATTTTACTTTTTAATAAAGAACTTCATAAAAAATCCCGGAAAATTTTCCGGGATTTTTTTTATTTCAGACTGGCTATTTGTGCCTTTACATAATCTATAAGAGATACTATATCTTTTCTAAGCGGTTGCATGGTCATGATTTTCTGAAAATCATTAATAGACTTATTTAGCAAGGCCACACAATTGGTCTTATCAACAGCCTTTTTAATCTTATAAGACTTAAAAATGCCATAGTCTTTATAAGCTATACCCCGGTTTTGCAAGATTTGGATATCTTCCTCACCGTTTATTTCCATCGCTTTGGTAAAATCTTTAATGGCATTTGCATAAAGGTTATCACGGGTCTGGCTCATATCCTCTTTAGAAGCATTAGCTATATTTAAATATGCTTTGCCTCTATAGTAATAGGCAGAATAATCATCAGATTTTAAGGCTACAAGTCGGGTGTAGGTACTTACCGCATTCTCATAATCAGCACATTGAAAATAAGAGTAACCTAACATTTTTAACACGTTAATATTAGATGGGTCATTACTGTCTGCTTTTTCTAATTGTACAACAGCAGTTTTAAAGTCTCCCTTCATCCAGGCTTGGGCACCAAGCTTCTCAAAATTACTTTGCGCAAAACTATTCGCAGCTAAACATACAATAGCGCCTAGCAATAAACTTTTTTTAACTTTTACCATTTAAGGGTTCTTTTTATCTAAATATATAAAAAATCTTTGCAAAGAAAGTGCAAAATACATCTTTTACGATAATCTTTGCTTCTTTTAACGTAAAAAAGTGTTAAATATGATAAACATATTCTTTTTTTTAATACTGACTTTTTTACAGTACCCATAGCTTCTATATGCTTTGGCACAAGAGTTGAATTTTAGAAAATCGTAACAAAAAATAATTTAGTCAATCATAAACTGCCACATTGGCGTTTAATCATATATATAAATTTAATGAGCAAACAAGATCCTTTCGATTTTAGCAACGCATTACCGATTATAAGTGAAGACACTGAGTTTTTTCCGCTCATGTCACAGCAGGATGAAGAAGATATGAACAACGAGGAAACTCCAGAAATACTTTCTATTCTCCCGCTCAGAAACACCGTTTTATTTCCAGGTGTTGTAATCCCTATTACGGTAGGCAGAGATAAATCCATTAAACTGATCAAAGAAGCCTATAAAGGCGATAAAGTTATAGGGGTAGTTTCTCAAAAAGATGTTTCCATAGAAGACCCTACTTTTGATCAGCTTAACACCGTAGGTACAGTAGCGCAAATTATTAAAATGCTGCAAATGCCCGATGGCAATACTACTGTGATTATACAGGGCAAGCAACGTTTTCAATTGATACAGGAAGTTCAGTCTGAACCTTTCTTTAAAGCCATTGTAGCCAAGTTTAACGAAACCAAGCATAGAGAAGATAAAGAATTTAAGACTTTAGTGGCTTCCATTCGTGAAATGTCGACGCAGATCATACAGCTTTCACCTAATATTCCAAGCGAAGCAGCTATTGCCCTGAAAAATATTGAAAGCACCTCTTTCCTGATCAACTTCATTTCATCAAACATGAATGCTGATGTTGAAGAAAAGCAGAAGATGCTTGAGATGAACAACTTGCGCAAACGTGCCGAAATGATCATGGATCTACTTACCACCGAGCTGCAAATGCTTGAGCTTAAAAACCAGATCCAGTCTAAAGTAAGAACAGATTTAGATAAGCAGCAACGTGATTATTTCTTAAATCAACAGTTAAAAACCATTCAGGAAGAATTAGGGGGCAATTCTATAGACTTAGAATTCGAGGCATTAAAAACACGTGCCAAAAAGAAAAAATGGGCTAAAGAAACCTCTGAACACTTTGACAAAGAGCTCGAAAAACTAGGCAGGATGAATCCTCAAGCACCTGATTATTCTATTCAGATGAATTATCTGGAATTGCTGCTGGATTTACCCTGGAACAATTTTACCAAAGATAATTTTGACCTTAAACGTGCACAACGCACTTTGGATAAAGACCATTTTGGGCTCGAAAAGGTTAAGCAGCGTATTATAGAGTATTTAGCGGTATTAAAACTTAAGAAAGACATGAAAGCGCCTATCTTATGTTTAGTAGGTCCTCCGGGAGTAGGTAAAACCTCTTTGGGAAGATCTATAGCCAAAGCCCTTAACCGCAGATACGTACGTATGGCACTGGGTGGTGTAAGAGATGAAGCCGAAATACGTGGACATCGCAAAACCTATATCGGTGCTATGCCTGGCCGTATCATGCAGTCTATTAAAAAAGCCGGAGCTGCAAACCCTGTTTTTGTACTGGATGAAATTGATAAAGTAGGTTCTGATTTCAGAGGAGATCCTTCTTCTGCCTTACTTGAAGTATTAGACCCAGAACAAAATCATGAGTTTAATGATCATTACGTAGAAACCAATTTTGATCTTTCTAACGTACTATTCATTGCTACTGCAAACACATTAAGCACCATACAGCCTGCATTGTTAGACCGTATGGAAATTATAGAAGTGAATGGCTATACTATCGAAGAAAAAATCGAGATCGCTAAAAAATACCTTTTACCAAAACAACGTGAGGCACATGGCTTAGCAAGTAAAGATATTACGCTTAAAAATAGTGTGATTGAAAAGGTAATTGAAGATTATACCAGAGAAAGTGGAGTACGTGGTTTAGAAAAGAAAATTGGTAGTTTGGTAAGAGGTACGGCTACTAAAATAGCTATGGACGAACCGCATGACATCAGTTTAAATGATAAAGATGTTGAGCGTATTTTAGGTGCACCTATTTTTGATAAAGATCTGTACGAAGGCAATGAAGTTGCAGGAGTGGTAACTGGTCTGGCATGGACACAGGTTGGTGGAGATATTTTATTTATCGAAGCAAGCTTGAGCCCCGGCAAAGGAAAATTGACCTTAACTGGTAATTTGGGTGAGGTAATGAAAGAATCAGCTGTAATTGCGCTGGCTTACCTAAGGGCACATGCCGCTAAGTTTAACATAGACCACAGATTATTTGACCATTTTGATGTACATATACACGTTCCGGCCGGTGCCACACCTAAAGATGGCCCTTCTGCAGGAATAACCATGCTAACAGCACTTACTTCCGCCTTTACACAACGTAAAGTAAAATCAAATTTAGCCATGACCGGCGAGATTACTCTACGGGGCAAGGTGTTGCCTGTTGGCGGCATCAAAGAGAAAATCCTTGCTGCCAAACGCGCAAATATCAAAGAGGTCATTTTATGTAAATCAAATAGAAAAGATATTCTCGAGATTAAAGAAGATTACATTAAAGACCTTAAATTTCACTATGTTAGCGAAATGAAAGAAGTAATAGATGTAGCTTTAACCAAAGACAAAGTTAAAGACCCTATTGATCTGAGTATAAAATCTGACAAAGTTGATTAAGCTATCCGCTCTAAATAAAGTTCTATACTGTGCTTTGCTGCTAATGAGTTTAACCCTGCAAGGCAAAGCACAGGAATACAAGAATGAATTTGGCTTTAAAAGCGATAATGATTCTTACTTGTGGTATGGTCAGGATAGGTATTATACCAATGGACTTTTCATTAATTTCAGAAGAGCAATTAACCAGCAAAAATTAGGTAATAAGCTCGAAAAGCTGACTTATGAAATGACCGCTGCCCAGAAAATGTACAATCCTATTTCAGGTTACAGTCCACAAAAAGAACAACAAGATCGCCCTTTTGCAGCTTATTTATATGGAGCTGTAAATGTAAACCTTCTTTATAAAAATGAAAGTGCTTTAAAAACAGGCTTAGAAATAGGAACTCTTGGTCCCGATGCCTTGGGTAAAGAAGCCCAGGAGCTGCTACATAAAATTGTGGGTTTTTATGAGGTTAAAGGCTGGGAATACCAGATTAAAAGCACCACTGCAGTAAATCTTACAGCACAATACATGCGTTTGCTGCACCGCAGCGAAGACCAAAAAACAGATTTCAGTTTTGAAGGATATGGTAATTTAGGTACAATTTTCAGTGGGGCGGGTGTTGGTATTTTATTCAGAGCAGGAGCTATAAACCAGCTGTTTAACAGTGCCTATACAAATACGGTACTAAGCCATAATAGCAAAACGCCTAAGCTGGTAAAAAATGAGCTTTTCTTCTATGCAAAACCGCAGTTAAACTATATAGCTTACGATGCTACCATTGAAGGCAGTATGTTTAATCATAACAGTCCTGTAACTTTTGGCGTAAAACCTTGGGTATTTGCGCAACAGATTGGTTTTAATTACAGCACCCCACGTTTTACTTTAGATTACCACCTGATTTTTAAATCAAGAGAAGTTAAAAGCACAGCCAAACCACATCAGTACGGTAGTATATCGATGTACTATAGGTTTAATTAAATCAACGTTAATCCCAATTAGGTTTCTTTCTGCCTTCTTTCTTTTGAGCAAGTAACGCTTTATTAACCAAACGTTTTTCTTTAACCGCTTTAGGTATTTTGGTTGCTTTCCTTTCCTTCTGTACCTTCAATCCCGATTTAAGCAAATCATTTAGTTTCAATATTGCACGTTGTTTGTTCAGCAACTGGCTTCTGTCTTCCTGCGATACAATATGCAATATACCTTCATTGTCTAATCTTGAAGCCAGCGTTTCTTTTAACCGATTTTTTTCTTCCTCTGTAAAAAAGCTTGCGTCATCAATATTAAAAAGCAATTCTACCTTACTAGAAACTTTATTTACGTTTTGCCCGCCCTTACCTCCGCTACGTGAAGTTTTAAAGGTCACTACTTTTTTAATATCGTCAATTAATGGTAACATGAATATATCTCCCTTAAAATTTGGAGGGCGTAAATTATGTTTTTTAACAATAAAACAAAATATTGTGTTTATAAAAAGCTTTAACCACAATTTATTGATTTTTTTAAAGATCATTTTTAAAATTGTCTTTATCATGAAGTTTTAGGTGTAGCTTTTAAAGTCTTTTTTTACCTTTGCTTTTGTAATGAGAAAAAATTTGGTTGTCGCCATTGATGGCTATTCATCATGCGGAAAAAGCACCTTAGCAAAGGCTTTGGCTAAGAAATTAGGTTTTATTTACATAGATAGCGGAGCCATGTACAGGGCCGTAACACTTTATTTTCTCAGAAACCAGATTGACATCAACAATATAGAAGCTGTTAAACAGGCTTTAGAAAAAATAGAACTCAATTTCCACTCACGCGATTATCAGTCGCATATTTTACTGAACGGTGAAGAAGTATCGGAAGAAATCAGACTGATGTATGTATCTGAAGCCGTAAGTCCGGTATCTGCCATCAAAGCAGTAAGACATGATATGGTAAAGCAACAACAGCGCATGGGCAGATCCAAAAACATTGTAATGGATGGACGTGATATTGGCACTGCTGTTTTTCCAGATGCTCAGGTAAAATTCTTCATGACTGCCGATCCTAAGGTAAGAGCCGAAAGACGTTTCAAAGAACTGCAATCTAATGGCGATACCCAAACTACGCTTGAAGATGTTTTTGAAAATCTGGCACACCGCGATTATGCAGATACAACAAGAGCAGAAAGTCCCTTAACCCGTGCAGAAGATGCAATTGTACTGGATAACACTAATCTTACCGAAGAAGAGCAGTTAAAGTTTGCTTTAGACCGGGTAGAACCTCTGTTAAAAAACCTCGCCTAATTGTTTTTCTTTAACCGCCTTTTTATATCTTTAATACATGATAAAGAAAAAAAGGCTCGCTTTAGTGCTGTGTATATTTTCCATGTGCAGCATAACCACATTTGCGCAAAGAGGCTGGATTAACCTATTTAACGGCAAAGACCTTAAAGATTGGAATATCAAAATTAGCAAGCACGCCTATAATGAAAATTTCGGCAATACTTTTTATGTTGAAGATGGTATTTTAAAAGTAAAATACGATGCTTACGATACCTTTAACCAGCAATATGGGCATATTTTCTATAAAAAACCTTTTTCAAATTATCTAATTAGAGTAGAATACCGTTTTGTGGGCGAACAAGCCAAAGGCGGCGAAGGTTGGGCTTATAAAAACAGTGGCGTAATGTTGCATTGTCAAGATCCGGCAACCATGCTCAAAGATCAGGATTTCCCTATTTCTGTTGAAGGGCAATTATTAGGTGGTAATGGCAAAGACGAAAGACCAACAGGTAATGTATGTACACCGGGCACTACCATAGAAATTAAAGACAAACTGTTTACCCCTCACTGCCTCAACAGCAGTTCAAAAACCTATCACGGCGAACAATGGGTTACTGCTGAATTTTTGGTCTTAGGAGATTCAATCATTAAGCATATTATTAATGGCGATACCGTGCTTACTTATACCCATCCAAAAATTGGTGGAGGTAATGTAAGCAATTACGATCCTGCCATTAAACAAGATGGAAAAGCGCTTACTGGAGGTTATATTTCTTTACAGAGCGAAAGCCACCCTGTACAATTCAGAATGGTAAAATTATTTGACCTGCAGCCCTATGTAAATGATCAGAAAAAATTAGAAAAAGTTTTAGGAAAATTGAGAGCAGGAAAATAAACATGAAAATCTCTCCTATCATTGAAGTTGCAGAACTTTTTAAACTACATAAAAACACCGACTTAATTTTAGTGGATGCCGGCAATGGCAAGAATGCTAAATCCAATTATGAGAATGAACATTTAGAAGGTGCAATATTTATTGGTTTAGATACTCATTTGGCAACTGTTGAGAGTAATCCAGCCAACGGTGGGAGACACCCCTTGCCCGATATTAAAGATTTTGCCAGAACTTTATCCAGCATGGGTATTTCAAAGCATAGCCATGTGGTAATTTATGACGATAAAAATGGCTCAAATGCTGCTGCAAGATTTTGGTGGATGTTAAGAGCTGTTGGGCATGAAAAAGTTCAGGTATTAAATGGCGGTTTGAGCGAAGCCAAAAGAAATCATTTTCCTTTAAGCGCTAAGACTGAACCTGTAAAAACCATAGCCGAAACCTACCCTGTTGAAAACTGGGAACTCCTCATTGCGCCAATAGATGAAGTAGAAGCTGTTTCAACTGATCCCGATCATATTGTAATTGATGTAAGAGATGCCGAGCGTTATGCAGGGATTACCGAGCCTATCGACCTAGTTGCAGGCCACATTCCAGGTGCGATCAACATTCCATTTACAGAGAATTTAGATAATAACGGTCTGTTTTTAAATCCTAAAGAATTAAAAATGAAGTATGAGCAAAGATTCAACCATATCAATCCCGAAAACATCATTGTGCATTGCGGTTCGGGTGTAACGGCATGTCATACACTATTGGCGATTGCTTATGCAGGGCTGCATATACCAAAACTTTATGTGGGTTCATGGAGTGAATGGAGCAGAAACAACAAAAAGATTGAAACTGGAAACCGATAAAAAACACACCAAAAACCCGAAAATCAAAAAACAGCTCTTTCAAATCATCTCTACAGCTAAAAAAATAATTAAAGCAAATACGTCCGTAACAAAGCCTTGTTTTCTACATCTCAATATTAAAACCAATGTATGACAAACAAGAGAGGTATATCCAGAATAGCAGGGGTTCTTTATCTGGTGGTAGTTATAACAGGAATGTTCAGCCTGGCCTATGTGCCTAAACAATTATTTGCATGGAATAATCCCGCACAAACATTTAACAACATCCTTGATCATGAAAGCCTATTTAGGCTTAGCATTGCGGCCAGCGCACTTTGTTATATCGCTTTTATCTTTTTACCTATTGCCCTATACCAACTTTTAAAGTCTGTAAGTAAGTTTTATGCAAAAATCATGGTGCTTTTGGTAATGGTTAGCATTCCAATCTCTTTTAGCAACCTACAAAATAAATATGCCATTCTTTCTTTAATAGAAGCCCTAAAGCAACCAGGTGCAATAACAAGCGAAATTCATCAGCAAACCATGCTTTATCTTAACCAATATGATCAAGGTATTTTTGTAGCCACAGTATTTTGGGGTCTATGGCTTTTACCTTTTGGGTATTTGGTTTATAAATCCACATTCTTACCTAAGTTTTTAGGCATCCTCTTAATGCTGGGCTGTTTAGGTTACTTGGCCAATTACTTTGGCAATACTTTATCTGGCAATTATGGTAACATAGGCATAGCACAATATCTAAGCTTATTGCCAGCAGCAGGCGAGATCGGAACTTGTTTATGGTTGCTTTTTATAGGAGCGAGAGAGAAAGTAAGCTTATCTGATCAATCCTATAAAAATTAGTTTTGCTGCCTTAACGTTGAAATAAAATTTTAAGTCCACTCTTAACATTACTTAAGCCCTTTTTACATACAAACTTTTTAGCTTTGCTAAAAGCTAAAAATCATGGAAAAAAGAATGGATATCTCAAAGCTGGAACCAAAAGCCTATAAACAAATGCTGGGTTTAGAAGCTTACCTGCAAAACGCTCAACTTTCTAAAACACATTTAGAACTGATCAAAATCAGGGCATCGCAAATTAACGGTTGTGCCTTTTGTATCAATATGCATACTTCTGATGCCTTGAAACAAGGAGAAACAGCACAACGTATTTTCTTGCTCAATGCATGGAGAGAGAAACCACATTGTTTACCGAAGAGGAAAGAACCGTTTTAGCTATGACAGAAGAAATCACTTTAATCCATCAAAACGGATTATCTGATAAAACCTATAAACAGGCTGAAAGTTTTTTTGATGCGAACTACATTGCACAGATTATCATGGCGGTGGTTACCATAAATGCCTGGAACAGGATTGCAATTAGTTCACGCACACCCGTACAATAAAAAAGTTCACAATAATGTATAAACATTATATTTTTCCACTCCTGAAAATCATCTTTTTATGCTTTTTCACAAGCTTTTCTTTCGGACAGCATCAAAAATACGATCCTACTAAAATTGACAGCCTTTCTTTTACAAACAATAGAAAATTATTAAATAGTTTAAATACCGATAAGTTTCAAAAAGGGATTTATAAAAGCGGAAATGCAACCATACCCTATCGCTTGCTGTCCCCTAAACACACAAACGAAAAAACAAAATACCCTTTGGTAATTACCTTTCACAATTCCTCAAGAATTGGTGACAACAATGAAGATCAACTGGAACCTTTTGCAAGGATTTGGTTAAGGGACGAAATTAGTGAACAATATCCATGCTATGTATTGGCGCCACAGTTCAGCAAACGTTCCTCAAATTATGAAACGGACAGCAACGGTGTCTTGATTTCAAAACCTTCAGAAGATGTTTTTGAACTATTAAAACTTATTGGACAAATCGAAAAAGAATATCCTGATATTGATCAAAATAAGATTTATCTAATTGGATATTCAATGGGAGCATCAACAGCACAAAACTTAATGTGCATTGAGCCTGATAAATTTGCCGCGATGGTTTCGGTGGCAGCAGTTCCTGATTTATCGGCCTTAAACAAATTTAAGGGCAAAAACATTTGGCTTATACATGGAACCGAAGATCAAGAAAATCCCTATGCGGGAAGTGTAGAATTATACCACAAACTTAAGGGCAATAAAAACCTGATTTTTACAACTTTTACCTATCTTCAACATAACAATATTGTAATTCCATTTTTAACAAACGATAAAATACAAAAATGGTTATTTAAGCAACGAAAACATGGAAAAAGTAAATCTTGAGGAGAAATTTGCATTATTTAATGAGCACTGGTCGCCTAAAATTGTTGGTGAACTTAATGGTCAGCATGTAAAACTTGCTAAGCTCAAAGGCGAGTTTGTATGGCATAAACATGATCATGAAGATGAACTGTTTTTCGTTGTAAAAGGAAGTTTCAAGATGGAATACCGTGATAGAACAGTTATAATAAACGAAAATGAATTCATCATTGTTCCAAAAGGTGTAGAGCATAGGCCGGTTGCAGAAGAAGAAGTGCTTATTATGTTATTTGAACCCGCTACAACCTTGAATACAGGCAATACAGAGAACGAGCTTACCAAACACGTTTTAGATAAAATATAAGTTATGCGGGCATATATCTCGGTCAGTTTTAGCAAAAGAAAATCAATGGATACTGAGATTACGGCAATTGTGCATACTTTAAAGAAGTTTGGCATAGAATCAATCGTATTTGTGGATCAGTATCTCTTCCATTCCGATCAAGAAGCACAGATGATGGCACAGGCTATGGCAGATATAGATAGTTGTAATCTGCTTATAGCAGAAACATCAGAAAAAGGTATTGGCATAGGCATAGAAGTTGGTTACGCAAAAGCAAAAGGCAAACCAATTATCTATATGCGCAAGGCAAATGCAGAACATTCAACAACGGTTTCAGGGATCGCCGATTTTAGAATCATTTACACAGATGCGGGAGATTTAGAAAAACAACTTGCTCAAACCGTAAACACGTTGAGCACTTAGCTTTAATTATGCCCGCCATCAAAGAAAATACTATCTTTATACCAATAGGCTATAATTTAAATGGATAAATACCAAGAAACCTTTGATACGTGGAATAAGGTAGCAACATTATATGAGGATAAGTTTATGGATTTAGATCTTTATAATGAATCTTATGATCTGATATGTAGTTCTATTAGCCAGAAGAATGCAAAATTGTTAGAAATTGGTTGCGGTCCTGGAAACATCACAAAATATCTTTTATCTAAACGGCCCGATTTTGATATTTTTGGGATTGATATTGCACCAAATATGGTTCAGCTTGCCAAAAAGAATAATCCTACAGCAAATTTTGCCGTAATGGACAGCAGGCAGATCAGTAAAATAGAAACGAAGTATAGCGGTATCGTCTGTGGTTTTTGCTTGCCCTATCTTTCGCATACAGATGTAGTTAAATTAATTGCGGATTGTTACGAATTATTGAATAACAAGGGATTGCTCTATTTAAGCTTCGTTAAAGGTAATCCCAATAAATCAGGCTACCAAACAGGCCGTAACGGCAACAGAATCTATTTTTATTTTCATCGTTTAACAGAACTGACCCAGCAATTAACAGCTCATAAATTTCAGGATATACAGATATTGAATGTAGAATTTAAAAAGTCAGGGATTGAAACAGATACACATACCATTCTTATTGCAACAAAATCATAAAATTATTTTATATGTACCTTATTTATCTATAAATTTATATACCTTATTTATCTATAAAGGTCTTATTATGAAAATCAACAAAATTATTTATCTCTCACTTTTAATTATGGCATGTAATTCACCCGGGAAAAAGCATGAAGGAGAAAAAATAGCTGCAAAAATCGTAGCTTCTCAAGTTTCAGTTGACATGGAAACACCTCCACCCATTTTACATTCGAATTTTAAAAATATTCATGATTGGCTAATTGATGTTTGTAAACAGAATCAACCCAAAGTTGAAATTTCAAAATTTGAAATCGGACTTTTTGAAGGAGATGATCTTAAAGGAAACAAAGAATATATGCTTTGTTTAATAGGTAAAAACACTTACAGCAAGGGCAACCGTACAGAAATACGTAATGACTTCATCCCGAAAAACACTTATTTTAAACTTCCTGAAGAATTTTCTAAAAACTTATCGCATGCTCAGGTCTTAGATAAAATAATTGCAGAATTAAAAGACTTTACACAATCAAGCTCCTTTGAGCGCTCATTCTTGGCTAATGCAAAAGAAATTAAATTTGACAGAACAAATCAGCCCATTTGGTCTAAGTAAGCATATAAAATGCCCCTATCTTGAGCTTTGTGTCAAACTAAATTGACAAACATTACAAATGAATAAAATACTGACCACTTTCTTTTTAGCTTTTCTTACAAGCTCAATTTTTGCACAAACAAATAAGGCCAAACCATTTGTAATTGGTCAAATTGACGAAATCCAATCAAAAGAACTCAATGAAAAAAGGAAATTAAATATCTATCTACCAGAAGGATACAATCCAAAAGATACTGTAAAATATCCCGTTATCTATTTATTAGATGGCTCTGCCGATGAGGATTTCATCCATGTTGCCGGCCTCGTTCAATTCAGTAGCTTTGAATGGGTTAATTATATGCCAAAATCAATTGTGGTTGGTATTGCCACAGTTGATAGAAGAAGAGATTTTACTTTCCCTACCACTATAGAGGCAGATAAAAAAGCATACCCCACTACTGGGCATTCCAATAATTTTATAGCATTCATTGAAAAAGAATTACAGCCCTATATCCAGACTAAATACAGCACCAACCATATCAGGACCATTATTGGGCAGTCCTTGGGCGGATTATTGGCAACAAATATCCTATTTAACAAACCTAAATTATTCAATAAATATATTATCATTAGCCCAAGCTTATGGTGGGATAATGGTTCCTTGCTCAATCAACCCGTTTCCGATTTTGAGCATACAGACATTTATATAGGTGTAGGTAAAGAAGGCATAACACCTACTGTGGTTCCACGCGTAATGGAAGTAGATGCCAATGTACTTGCTGATAAGATCAAAAGTCTGAAAAGAAAAAATGTAAGCGTATATTTTGACTATTTACCTTTAGAAAACCATGCAACCATTATGCATCAAGCTGTATCCAATGCGTTTAGACGCATATATATAAAACCACAAACCGGGTAAATGTTACCCTGTAGCCTATCACAATATGATTAAGCTATTGATTTATTTAAAAAATAAAATCTGGATAGCCCAAGTAACCCACTAAATATCAGCCATATTTATTTCAAAAATCTTTTGCTTTATTAAAATTATCCGTACCTTTGCGGTCCCTAAACAGGGAAAAAGGAGATAATTAATTAATGGCTAAAAAACAAGTAGCAGAAAAAGAACTAGAGGCTAAAAAAGCCGAACTACAAGGTGCAGACGCCCGTTTGAACCAAAAAGAAACTATTGAATCAGAAGCTGATTCAGTATCGATCGAACAGATCAAATCACAATTAGCTACCCCATCTGAAGATTTTGATTGGGATGCTGACGAAAAAGTATTTGGTAACTACAATGAAGAAGACCGTAAAAAGTTTGAGGCAATGTATTCAGATACTTTCAATCAAATCACTCAAGGTGAGATCATTTCTGGTACAGTAGTATCAATCAACAACAAAGACGTAGTATTAAACGTTGGTTTTAAATCAGACGGTTTAGTATCTGCTTCTGAGTTCCGTGATCTTCCTGATTTGAAAATTGGCGATAAAGTTGACGTGTTTGTAGAAGCACCTGAAGATGCTAATGGCCAGTTAATCCTATCTCGTAAGAGAGCTAAAACGCAACGTTCTTGGGAAACCATCAACGAAGCCCTTGACAATGACACGATCATCAATGGTTACGTTAAATCACGTACTAAAGGTGGTCTTATCGTTGATATCATGGGAGTTGAGGCATTCTTACCAGGCTCTCAGATTGACATTAAACCAATCCGTGATTACGATGTTTACGTAGGTAAAACTATGGAATTCAAAGTGGTTAAAATTAACCACGAGTTCAAAAACGTTGTAGTTTCTCATAAAGTATTAATTGAAGACGATTTAGAAAGCCAAAAAGTAGAAATCGTTTCTAAATTAGAAAAAGGTCAGGTACTTGAAGGTACAGTTAAAAACATCACTGATTTCGGTGTATTCATCGATCTTGGTGGCGTAGATGGCTTATTGCACATCACTGATATCTCTTGGGGCCGTATAGACCACCCTAAAGAAGTATTATCATTAGATCAGAAAATCAACGTTGTTGTTTTAGATTTTGATGATGAGAAAAAACGTATCGCTTTAGGTTTAAAACAATTAACTTCTCATCCTTGGGAGAACTTAGATTCGGCTATCCAGGTTGGTTCTAAAGTAAAAGGAAAAATCGTAACTGTTGCAGATTACGGTGCTTTCTTAGAAATCATCCCAGGTGTTGAAGGTTTAATCCACGTTTCAGAAATGAGCTGGTCACAAAACTTACGTTCTCCGCAAGAGTTCTTAAAAGTTGGTGACGAAATCGAAGCTGAAGTATTAACTTTAGACCGCGATGAGCGCAAAATGAGCTTGGGTATTAAACAATTAACTCAAGATCCATGGCAAAATGTTGCTGAGAAATATCCAGTTGGAAGCAAACACCAAGCTGTTGTTAAAAACATGACTAACTTTGGTGTATTTGTTGAAATTGAAGAAGGAATTGATGGGTTAATCCACATTTCTGATCTTTCTTGGAGCAAAAAAATCAATCACCCTAACGAGTTTACCAAAGTTGGTGATACATTAGATGTTGTAGTTTTAGAACTTGATGTTGAGAACCGCAAATTATCTTTAGGTCACAAACAATTAGAGGAAAACCCTTGGGATACTTTCGAAACCATTTTCACTTTAGATTCAATTCACCAAGGTACAGTAATTAAAGTAACTGATAAAGGTGCAGTGATTGCGTTACCATACGGAGTTGAAGGTTTTGTACCAACAAAACACATGGCTAAAGAAGATGGTTCTGTATTAAAAGCAGAAGAGGTTGCTGATTTCAAAATCATCGAGTTTAACAAAGATGCTAAACGTATCGTAGTTTCTCACGCTCGTATTTGGGAAGAAGCTAAAGCTGAAGCCGTAGCTGAAGAAAAAGCAGCTAAGAAAAAAGAGGCTAAAGCCGCTAACTCAGCAGTTAAAAAAGTGAAAGATTCAGTAGAGAAATCTACATTAGGTGATCTAGATGTTCTAGCCCAATTGAAATCTCAAATGGAAGGCGAAGAGAAAAAAGCTAAAGGCTAATTCTTTAAGAATCCAATAAATATTAAGCCTCGACATTCGTCGGGGCTTTTTTGTTTATATATTGCTGGCATTTCCGAGTCATCGATTACTATGTCCCTGCTTTCGCTCATAAGCTTATTTGGTTCATTTCCCTGCTAATTAATTCGCTCAATCAGGTCAATACAAAACCTACTGTATTTGCCACCTTATAAGCGCAAAAAACAGCATAAAAACTCAAAAACATTCAATCAACAATTGTATGCCCATAAATAAATACTATTTTTGAATATGAAGAAATTTGTCTTAACCGGGTTGATGTTGGCTAATGTACTCTTATCAACAGCACAAATAAACATTATTCCTAAACCTGTTTATGTAAAAGCAGAGCCGCAACAAAAAGGTTTTACCATTAACAACCAGACGAGAATTGTTATTGAAAATGATTCTTTAAAAAGCGCAGCAGTTTTTTTTAACGATTATTTACAAAAGTATCTTCAGTTTAAGCTTACAATTACTAATGTTAAACCCGAAGCTAATTATATTTCTTTAGCAGTTAATACCAAAGTAATTGAGTTTGACAATGCCTATGTTCTGGGTACCTCATCAAAAAATATTTCTATTACCGGAACTTCTAAATCGGGAGTTTTTTATGGTATTCAAACCCTCATACAGTTATTACCTACCGAAAAAAAGAACGAGCTTAACGTCCCTTCAGTTGCAATAACAGATTATCCCCGTTTTGAATATAGAGGTATGCATTTAGATGTAAGCCGTCATTTTTTTGATGTAGATTTTATAAAACAGTACATCGATTACCTTGCATTACATAAGATGAACTATTTTCATTGGCATTTAACAGATGATCATGGATGGCGCATAGAAATTAAGAAATATCCAAAGCTTACTGAGATTGGCGCATGGAGAAATGGTAGCATTATAGGGCTTTGGCCGGGAAAAGGCAATGAAAATATTAAATATCAGGTCTTACCTGATGATGTAAAAATTACCCCTGTTAACGCTGTCATAAAAACCGATGGTATTCGTCATGGCGGCTTTTATACTCAGGATGAGATCAGGGATGTAATCAAATATGCAGCCGATAGATACATTACTATTATCCCCGAAATTGAAATGCCTGCACACAGTATGGCGGCTTTGGCGGCCTATCCCGAATTTGGAACCGAGCCTGGCAAAAAATATCAGGTGGCCGAAACATGGGGTATGATGAATAAGTACAATAACGTACTGCAGCCTACTGAAAAAACATTTTCTTTCTTAGAAGATGTATTAACAGAAGTCATAAATCTATTTCCTTCACAATACATTCACATTGGTGGAGATGAAGCCTCTAAAGTATGGTGGAAACAATCTGCAGAAACGCAGAAAATCATGAAAGAGAAAGGCATTAAAGACGAAGTTGCCCTGCAGAGCTATTTCATCCATCGCATAGAAAAATTTGTAAACAGTAAAGGTAAAATCATTATTGGCTGGGATGAAATATTAGATGGCGGCTTGGCCCCCAACGCCATAGTAATGAGCTGGAGAGGCGAAAAAGGCGGCATTGCTGCTGCTAAAGTAAAACAAAAGGTAATTATGAGCCCCGAAGAGAAGCTCTACCTTAACCATAAGCAATTTATGCAAGAAGATAGTTTAGCTGCCAATAAATATCTTCCGCTTGAAACGGTATATAGCTACGAACCCATACCTGCAGAACTTAATGCTGAACAGGCAAAATACATCTGGGGAGCGCAGGGTAATTTATGGTCAGAATATATTGCCAATCCCGCTAAAGTAGAATACATGATTTTTCCGCGTATGGATGCATTAAGTGAAATGCAGTGGTCGCCAAAAGAGCAAAAAAATTATCCCGACTTTTTAAAACGGTTAAGAACACAATTTAAGCGTTACGATTTAATGGGGATTACTTATAGCAAACGATATTTAGATCCAGTTAATATAGAGAAATAATTTTTCAATCTTGTTTGTAACGTTTTAGGTTTTCATATACTCATGAAAAAAAGTATAAAACCAAATCATGATGAAAACGGATAAAAGACAAAAAAGAAAGATTGAGTATTGCCGCACTATTTATTACTGTAATCTGTTTTAATGATGGCCAAGTTTAATAAAATATCCTTTCCTAACATTTGGTGTAGTTTTATTGATTTGGAATTATATGATTATTATAAAGTACAAGAGCCCAAGCAGAAAAATATAATAAACACCAAAAATATCTTTTAAGGTAAAAATTTATGTTGGAACTCCGGTGCAGGTATTAAACAATGGCCTGTTTTTCCAAACCACTTATACCTGTTCCGGGCAATATAATTATATAATGCATTTCTTATAAATGCAGGTATAATCATAAAACCATACAACAAGGACCAAAAGCTGTTTAAATGTTTTGCTATCCTCAATGCCGCATCAGATTGTCGGTACAAATGTCCAGCCTCCCATAAAATAATGCTCTGCTTTATTTCATTGCCCAAAGCAAGATCAGTAAGCATAACTTGAGCGGTTTCACCTTGTAAAGAAGCAAATCTGAAAAGATCTTTACGGTCTCTTTTTAGAATAAACTGCACCGATCGGTTACACAAATTACATTCTCCGTCAAAGAAAACAACCAGCTTTTTTTCAGGTAACTGCACTTTGTTCATTCTTTTATTTAGTAACTTGCAATGATAGGTATCAAACCATTGTTCGATATAAAATTACGCAAATCACAGCACTGAACTAAGATGGAGAACAAATATATTTTTGTAAACGATCAGTTTATTCATCATACCGAGGCCAGATTACACGTATCAGATTTGAGTATTCAAAGAGGTTACGGCATATTTGATTTTTTGAAAACCATTGATTTTCATCCCATATTTATAGATGATTATTTAGATCGTTTTTACCGGTCTGCAAAAGAAATGAATTTGGCGCCTCCTTATGAACGTACAGAGCTTAAATCCTTAGTCAGGCAATTGATAGAAAAAAATAATATTGCCAATTCGGGCATCAAATTAATATTAACAGGTGGATTTTCTGAAGACGGTTTTACCATCTCTGCCAAGCCTAATTTTATGATGGTACAAAACCCTTTAAATATTGGAAATGAGGGCTTTGAAAAAGGGCTTAAACTGATTACCAACAATTTTCAACGACAGGTACCTTCTGTTAAAACTATAGATTATCTGCAAGCGATAAAAACATGGCCACAGGTAATCAGCCATCATGCTGACGATATTTTATACCATAAAGATGGAGCCGTTAGAGAATGTCCGCGAGCCAACATTTTCATGGTAAAAGGCCGGGAAGTTTTCACACCTCAAACAGATATTCTGCGAGGAATTACACGTAGCAAAGTCTTATCTTTAGAAATAGCCGATTTAAACATTATAGAAAAAGATTTTTCATTGGAAGAATTACAAGCGGCTGATGAGGTTTTTGTTACTGTTACAACCAAAAACATTTGTCCCGTTTTACAAATCGACAACAAACTAATTAATGATGGAAACATAGGTAAGGTTACACGCAGCTTAAGTACGCTATTACAGCAGCTCATCCGTAAAGATGTTGAGCTTAAAAACGGTTTTTAACATTCGATTTCCTTCTAAACATTAAAAAAGCTTACAAAAGGGTGTTATTATCCCCCCTCTTGTAAGCTTTCTTGTTTTAAAATCCCAATGTTTATCTAACGCTTAGACTCTTTCAGTACTTTTCTCTTTTTAATATACAGGGCTATGAACGACAGTACAAAACCTATAATAGTAATGACCAACAACTTATTAATGTACGGATAAGTCAGATCTACAGGTCCGTTCTCTATGATCAATATCCTGAATATCGGCAAGAAATGGATTAAAGGTATAATACTTGCAATATCCTGTATCCATACCGGCATCTGGCTTAATGGCCATGTAAAACCCGATAAGATAAAGCTGGGAGTTGCAATTACCATCAATACCTCTGTAGCTTTTAACTGGTTGGGCAGTAAAATACTGACCAGCACACCAATAAAACATACCGAAACCACAAATAAGCCTGCTATTAAGGTTAGTGCACCCAGATTTTCATAAAACGGAATTTTAAACCACCAGGTAAAGAACCAGTATAACAGCCATATACCAAAGCTCATAATAAGATAAGGTATGATTTTAACCATCAGTAATTTAAACGTAGAGGATGATTTATGAACAAGCTCTTTAAAGGTATTATTCTCAAATTCTGACGCAAAAGACAGAGCTAAACCTAACATTAAAACCTGCTGTAATACGGTGGCAAGGATACCCGGCCACAGAAAATACATATAATTGGTCGAGCGGTTATTCTTCTTGATAAAAGTTGTTTTAAAAGGCTCATACTGGCTCATCAAGAGATTTTCAGGTACACCTTGTTTTCGTAAGGTTTCTAACTGAACCCCCACTTTTAAGGTACCCAAAACTACCTGTATGGCAGTTGATGCATAATTGGCTGTTAAAACGTTTGCTGTATTCACAATGGTGGTAATTTCAGGGTATTTCTTGGTTAAGACCTGTTTTTCAAAACCTTCGGGTATAATAACCACACTGGCGGCATCTTTTTCAATCATCAACCTCGAGAGATTGTTCTCGTCAAATTGTAATGCAGCAATAGATAATACCTCATTATCTCCCATCATTTCAATAGCTCTTTTGCTCAGCTTACTCTGATCATGATCTACAACAATAATAGGCAAATGTGTTACCTTTCCTTTGTTATAAACATAACCTAAAAGTACGCCATACATAATGGGCGCTCCTATAAACAAGATACGTAAAACGCTGTTGTTCCAGAACATCGCGAATTCACGCTTAAGCAATCCAAAAAATGTTCTCATTACTTTTTGTTTATGGTAACCGTTGATTTTGAAAACAATTCACCAGCCTCGGCTATATTTTTGGGTTCTACAGTAATCTCATATAGCGCATCCTGCATATTATAATCAGGATATGCCGTTGCAATATTGGCATAAGCACCTATTTGCTTAACATTTCTGATGGTCCCTTCTATTTTTTTATTATTCTGATAAGGGATGGCAACTTCGATTTGTTCGCCTTTTTTATATTGATCTATTTTACTTTCAGGAACAGTAAACCTGAAATAGGTGCTTGATTTAAGCGACCCGGTAAATAAAGTATAGCCCGGCAAGGCCAGCTCTCCTACTTTTAGGGTAATACTTTCTAAGGTCATATCTTGCGGAGCAATAATATAACGTTCTTTTTCTGCGGTCTGTACTTCCTGTAAAGCACCTAAGGCTCGGTCTTTTTGGCCTAATGCCATAGTTTGCTGCTCTATCCTTGCTCCATTTTTCACATCAGCTATCTCAGCCTCAACTGCGGTGTACTGTGCCAATGCGCCCTGATATTTCGCATAAACTTCATCATATTGTTGTTGTGGCACCAAAGAATCGCTCACCATGGCCTGTATCCGGCTTAAAGATTTTTTAGCGAAATCATATTGTTCTTTCAAGGCATTTCTTTTCGCATCCAGTTGTTTAAGCTGATTGGCTGTAGCTCCACGCACGCTCATGGCATATTGCGCATCCGCCGATTTTACAGCACCTTGAGCTTGGGCTTTCTTGGCATCCACTTCGGGTATATCCAAAATAGCCAAAGTATCCCCTTTCTTCACCTGATCTCCTTCATTAAAATTGATTTTTAGAATGCGGCCAGGTACTTTACTTACCACAGCTATTTCTTCACGCTCAACTTTGCCCTGTATGAGGTTGTTAGCGGTATCTTTTCTGTTGCATGCTGTAAATGCAATTAAACTGATGAGTAGTAATGAATAATTTTTCATGATTTATTTTACTTGAATAGCGTTTTGTAAATTTCCTGTTGATGAAAGCGTTTCAATAGCCATTTTACGCTGCTCAACAATGTTGGTTATTTTACTTAATGAGACCTGGTAAATATCTATTTCGGCAGCCAGACGTTCAGTTACATTGATCAATCCGGCACTATACTGCTTCTGGGCCATGTTCAGGTTATTTTTGGCAATTTTTTCTCGTTGGTCAGCTACTTCAATCTGTTTCAATAAGGTTTCATACTGTACATTATTATTTTGCAGCTGCAATTGCATTTTCTCTTTCGAATCACTAATCTGGTTTTCAATCTGCCTGATGTTAATCTTGGCTTCATCTATTTTATGCTTACGCTCAAATCCGCTAAAGATATCCCATTTTAAAGCTACGCCTACTACAAAACTTGGGCTCAAAGTAGCTGAATTGAGCTTCATTTTATAATTATTTCCAGTTATAGGCCCAGAAAAACTACTTCTGGCATCAAATACAGACGCGTAGCTGTAATTACCAAAAGCACCTAAATTGGGCAATAAAGAACCCTTTTCTTTTTTCAATGCGTATTCATAAGCATTTTTAAATTGCGCTAAAGCTTTCAGTTCAGAACGGTTCTCCGTATTTAAACCATTGGTAAGTACAATAGGTTCCAGATCATAAACCACACTGTCAATTTGCTTTTCATTATAATGCGTTATCATGGCAATTTTCTGGTAGAGCACTTTATATTTACCTTCTATCTCAAACCGCTTAGAACTGAGTTCCAGCATAGCAAGCTTGATTTTATCTCTGTCGTAAGGAATAGCCAGACCATTTGCAATAGCTTTTTCAACCCGTTCTGTTTCTTTTTTTAAACGCACTTCACTCTCATCGATCAGTTTCTTGGCTTCATTCAATAACCTGATCTGGTCAAAAGAGTTGATCACATCTTTAATAATGGCATCTTTTTTCGGTTCGGCCATTAAAGCAGTTCCTTTTTTCTTGGCATCCAGAGCTTTGGCTCCATTTAAAATTTGTCCACCACTAAAAAGTATAGCTTTAGCAGTAACACCCCCCAGCAGCAGGTTCCCATTATTGTCAAACTTTTGATCACCCGAAAACAGATTTATCCCCGTAAGTGGTAAAGTAAGCGCAGGTATATCTAAGCTTAAGGTATTGTTAAAATAGCCATACATGGCATTTGCGCTAACCGTTGGAATATACTTACTTAAAACACTTTTCCTTTCGAGCTCCATCTTATCTGTTTCGAGATAATGGTTAGTTAAATCTGTGCTTTGACTAATAGCGGCATCAATAGCCTGCATCAATGTTTTTGAGATCCTGACCTCCTGAGCTTGCAATATGGGCAGACCCAAAAAACACAACATCAGAATTGTAATAAATAGTTTTTTCATGATTTGGCAGTGTCTATATTTTTATAAATTTTTTCAAATACATTCTTAACTGTTTGCATCTCTTCTTCAGTTAAACCTATAGAAATATCATTCAGCGCTTCATTAGCCACTTTCATGATATTTTTTTCTTCCTTTTTACCTTTTTCGGTTAAAAAAATCAGGTTTAGTCTTCTATCATAGGCATCCGCTTTTCTTACAATATAACCATCTCTTTCCAAATTATCCAGCAATCTGGTTGTGCTGGGCTTATCACGACCTGTCTCATCTGCTATAACCTGCTGCGATACGCCATCGTGTTTCCACAGTTGAACTAAGATCGTCCATTGTTCACGCGTGAGCGAAACTGCATTATTTTTAAACTTTTGGGCCAGGTACCTGTTTACATACATAAATAGCCGCCCGGTAAGCAAATTATATTTATCCTCTAAAGAAATTATATTAGTATCCATAACAACAGTTGCATAAACAACTACAAAGGTAAACCAATTTAGTTAGTTAAACAACTATTTTCTGAAAATTGTTTTACTTTTTGATATAAAATACTCCTATATAGCTTATTTGTATGATTTTAACAATTAAGCACTTAGAATAAAAGCAAAGTATTAAACCCTAAACTTTTAAAGTTTTTGCCTTTATTTTTTGATTTTCATTATATTTGCCCAATCTTAGTCCAATGCAAAAGCGAACACTTTTAAGCGGCCAGAAACTACAAATCACAATTAAAAGACTTTGTCATCAGTTAATTGAGAATCACAATAATTTCAGTAATTCAGTTTTAATAGGTATTCAGCCTCGTGGTGCTTTCTTTGCTGATCGCGTCTATCAAGAATTGTCTGCTATACTTAAAAATGACCATATCCAAAAAGGCAATCTCGATATTACTTTTTTCAGGGATGATTTCAGGAGAAAAGACGGATTGGTTACTGCTTCTAGCAGTACGATTGACTTTATTATTGAAGGCAAGCAGGTAATTTTAATTGACGATGTGCTATGGACCGGCAGAACCATACGTGCGGCAATGGATGCCTTACTTGCCTATGGCAGACCTGAACGCGTTGAGCTGATGGTTTTAATAGACCGCAGATTTTCAAGGCATTTGCCTATTGAACCTAATTATGTGGGCTTAAAGGTAGATAGCGTTGATTCGCAAAAAGTAAAAGTAAGCTGGAAAGAAAACGACGGAGAAGATAAAGTAATCTTATTATCAGAACCGTCCCCGTCCAAAAAAACCTAATAAAACAAACGTTATTTGGACGGGGTAAGCTCTATCTGGCAGCTGAAAACAAGATAAAAAACAGATAAAAAACAATAAAATGGGAGCAGAAAAATTATCAAGCAGACATCTTTTGGGTATTAAAGATATTAACCGAAATGATATTGAATTGATTTTAGAAACTGCCGCCAATTTTAAAGAGGTTATTAACAGACCGATCAAGAAAGTTCCTTCGTTAAGAGACATTACTATTGCCAATATCTTTTTTGAAAACTCTACCCGTACAAAATTATCTTTTGAACTGGCAGAAAAACGCCTTTCGGCCGATGTAATCAATTTCGCAGCTTCATCTTCGTCGGTAAGCAAGGGCGAAACGCTGATTGACACCGTAAACAATATTCTGGCCATGAAAGTGGATATGGTAGTTATGCGCCATCCCTATGCCGGAGCAGGGCAGTTTTTAAGTAAGCATGTAAACGCACAGATTGTAAATGCTGGTGATGGTGCGCACGAGCATCCTACCCAAGCCCTTTTAGATGCTTTCTCTATACAGCAAAAACTGGGAGATGTGACTGGTAAAAAAGTAGTGATTGTAGGCGATATTCTCCACTCACGTGTGGCACTTTCAAATATTCTTTGTTTACGTAAATTAGGTGCCGAAGTAATGGTTTGCGGCCCTACCACCCTTATACCTAAACACATTGCTTCATTGGGCGTAAAAGTAGAACACGATCTGATCAAAGCCCTAAATTGGTGCGATGTGGCAAACATGCTGCGCATTCAGTTAGAGCGTATGGATATTAAATATTTTCCTACAAGCAGGGAATATTCTATGATGTACGGCCTGAATAAACAAATCTTAGACAACTTAGACAAAGAAATTATCGTAATGCACCCAGGCCCTATTAACAGAGGTGTAGAGATTACCAGTGATGTGGCCGATAGCAAACAATCTATTATATTAGAGCAGGTAGAAAATGGTGTAGCCGTACGTATGGCCGTGCTTTATCTATTGGCAAGCCAAAATGATAATTAAGCAAACTACAAGTGGTATGCTATTTTAAATGATCATGTTTATTTTACAGATTATCTAATGGGCTTTTGATTTTTCTTTTGATTGCATCGGCTACACCAAACAAATCGCAACAAAATGCCTTATGAGAATTGATTTTCACAAGGACAAATACGATATTGACACAGAATAATGACACCAAGAATTGAAACGACAAGCGAAAAGAAATTAGTCGGAAAGCGGCTTTCAATGAGTTTTGCCAACTACAAAATTGGCGAACTTTGGAAAAATTTTATACCGAGAAGAAAAGACATAACCAACAATCTGACAAACGACTTAATTTCATTAGCAGTTTACCAACCCACACATTTTGCAGACTTTAAACCAACAAACGAATTTGAACGTTGGGCGACTGTTGAAGTTTCGGACTTTGACAACGTGCCGAACGAAATGGAAACCTTTGTTTTAACGAGCGGACTTTATGCGGTTTTTGACTACAAAGGTCTGAACACGGACAATTCAATTTTTCAATACATTTTAGGAACCTGGTTGCCAAATTCAAACTACGTTTTGGACAACAGACCGCATTTTGAAGTTTTAGGTGACAAATACAAAAACAACGACCCGACATCAGAAGAAGAAATATGGATACCGATAAAAACAAAATAGAAACACCAGCCGTTAACAAGGTTTGGCATCAGGCGGGCTGACGTTCAAATATGAAAGTTCCTACGGACTTTCCTGCCCGAACGCCAAGCCCCAAACCGGTAAACCAGCACAAAAAAAGAAACTATACTACAAATGAGCAAAGCAACCAGTTTATTCAACCCTCTTAATCTTAAGCTCGCTCCCATTTCCAAAAACTTTTAAACACCCCATACCAAGCTCATTACCATTTCGTTAAATAGCTGTTATTAACAGATGTTAATTTCTATTGTTGATATCTAATAACATAAGTTATATTTTAGTAGCAACCATATTTAACACCAAATGCAAAAAAAGTACCTATTAGTTCCCGTTTTTATTGTTTCAGGGCTGAGTTTGACCTATGCTCAAACCAGCGAGATTACCCGGTTAAACAAAAACTACCTTACAGGTTTGGAGTTGTTGCAAAATGAAAAATATGTAGCAGCTGCGCAGCAATTTAAATTGGTTGAACAGGCAAGAGATAAGGCCAGCACCCAGATCCAGAGTAATGCAGAACTATCCATTATTAAGGAAAACGCAAAATTCTACAATGCAATTTGCGCTATTGAACTTGGAAACGATGATGCAGAAGCACTGATACAGGAGTTTATACGCGAATACCCCTTAAACCCAAATACCAAATTAGCTTATTTCCATATTGGTAAGTCTTACTTCAATAAGAACGATTACAAAGGTGCTTTATCATGGTTTGAAAAAGCTGACCCCACTTCGCTTTCGCAAAAGCAGAGATTAGAATATCAGTTTAAACAAGCTTATGCTTATTTTGAATTACAGGATTTTGAAAAAGCAGAACCTTTATTTGAAGAAGTAAAAAAACAGGAATCTCCTTTTCAGGAAAGTGCTACTTACTATTTTGCTTACATCAATTACCTGAATAAAGAATATAAAACTGCACTTGCCAACTTTGAAAAGTTAAAGGGCTCACCTACCTACGAAGCCAGTTATCCGTATTACATCACTTCTATGTATTATTTAGATGAACGTTATGATGATGTGATCGACTATGCTATTCCTGTGATGCAAAAAACCAAACAGAAATACGAGCCCGAGATGCTGAGTTTGGTTGCGGCTTCTTACTTTGCCAAATCAGAATTTAAAAATTCAGAAAAATACTTTGCGCAGTTCTTTGAGAAAGATAAAAATGAGCAAAAACAAAACCTGTTCATTTACCAGTATGGCTATGCTTTAGTACAGAACGGAAAATATAAAGATGCCGTAAATGTGCTCGAAAAATTGAATGGAGAAGATGTTTACCTTCAGAGTGGAATGTACACACTTGCCAATGCGGCCTTAAAATTAAACGATAAACAAAAAGCGAGAAGCGCATTTTACAGAGCATCACGCTTAGATTTTGATAAGAATTTACAGGAAGATGCATGGTTAAATTACGCCAAATTAAGTTATGAACTGGAATTTAATCAGCAGGCTTTAGAATATACGCAAAACTTCTTAAAACAATTTCCTAATTCTCAGAAAACAAACGAGGCCAAAACACTTTTGGGTGAAATCTTACTCACTTCTAAGAATTACCAAGCGGCCATTGATATTTTAGAACCTATACAAAACAAAACAAAACAGGCTAAAGAAGCGTACCAGAAAGTTACCTATTTCAGAGGTTTGGAGTTTTATAATGAAAGAGCATTTCCAAATGCACTTTCCATGTTTTTACGTTCCAATAATTTTGCTGAAGACAAAGAAATACATGCTTTGAGTACTTATTGGATGGGCGAAAGTATGTACGAGCTCCGCAAATACGGCGAAGCGGTAAAAGCTTTTGAAACTTTCCTGAGCATGGAAGAAGCCCCTAAAACAGAGGTTTATAATTTTGCCAATTATGCTTTGGGCTATGCGGCTTTTGAAGACGAAAAATATGCCAAAGCCGCAACCTACTTTGAACGTTTCTTAAACGGTAAAGACAAAGACAGTAAAACCGTTACCGATGCCATTACCCGTTTAGCCGATTCATATTTTGTAAACAAAAACTACGGCGATGCGCTAAATTACTATAACAAGATCATTAACGGCAAACTTACAGGCGATGATTATGCTTTATTTCAACGAGGCATGATACAAGGCTTACAAAAACAGGACGATGCAAAAATTGCGACCATGCAAAGCCTGTTATCTAAATTTCCTACCTCTAACTATGCCGATGATGCCGGGTTTGAAATGGCCTATACTTATTTCAACAAAGGTGAGTTTGAAAAATCTAAAACAGATCTTGTTGCTCTGGTAAGTAAATATCCACGTAGTAGTTATGTACCAAAAGCTTTGGTTACAATTGGTTTGGTACAGTACAACCAAGATCAGGATGACATGGCATTAGAATCTTTCAAGAAAGTTATCAGAGATTACCCAAGTTTACCTGAAGCTAAACAGGCATTAGAAGCCATTAAGAATATTTATGTAGATCGTGGAGATGCCAATGGATTTATAGCTTATGCTGCTACCACGCCTCTGGGTAATTATTCTCTAAGCGAGCAAGATAACATCTTATTTCAGGCCGCCAATAATATTTACCTGAAAGGTGATGCAAAAGGTGCCTACGAAGCCATTAACGCTTATTTAGAAAAATTTCCTAAAGCCATCCATTTGAAACAGGCGAAATTTATCCGTGCTGAATCATTGGTAAAATTAGGCCGTTCTACGGAGGCTATTGCTGATTACGATTTCATTTTAAACGACTGGACCAGCGATTACACAGAGCGTTCGCTAATGAGTGTTTCAAAAGTTTTAATGGATGAGAAGAAATACAACGAGGCTATTGTTTACTTAAAACGTCTTGAAACCACTGCCGATTACAAGGCAAACTATACTTATGCCATTAACAACCTGATCAAAGCTTACACAGCTTTGAGTATGCCTGATGATATGTTGAATTATGCAGACTTGATCAAAAGCTCAGACAAATCATCCGAAGAAGAAAAAAATTCGGCAGACCTTTATGCAGGTAAAGCACTGCTATTAAAAGCAGATACCACTGCGGCCATTAAATCATTTAATAATGTGGTAGCGCATACAAAAACACTGGCTGCTGCCGAGGCTAAATATAATATTGCCGCTTTACAATATGCCAAAGGCGACTATAAAACATCACAGAAAACATGTTTTGACCTGATCAACAATATGCCTTCTTATGATTACTGGGTAGCAAAAGCCTTTATATTATTAGCAGATAATTATTTAGCGTTAGGCGATAAATTACAGGCAAAAAGTACATTGATGAGTATCATCGACGGCTATGAAGGCAAAGATGACATTGTGCCTACGGCAAAAGAAAAACTGGCTAAAATCAAATAATCAACACACAGAGAAATGACTTTAAATAAGAATATATACCTGGCGCTGTCTTTTGTTTTATGTGCAACCTATTATGCCAAAGCACAGGATGTGAAACCACCTGAAAAGACCGAGAAAAATATTAGTGAGGAAATCGAAATTATCAGACCTTATAAACCGATTTTAGCCGAAGCGGTAAAATTGCGTCGCAGTCCTGATTTAGAAAATGTAAGAACCTACAAAGCAAAATACAACTATCTTTTATTAGACAAAAAGCTTGAGCTGAATACCGACATTAAGAAATTACAAGCCCAACAACTTGCCGATGCCAAAATAGAAGAACCTACCAACAATTATGTAAAAGGTGGTATAGGCAGTTTAACTACTTTCTTAGGTGAGGCTTATATAGCTATGGGCAAAGATCCTGCATTACAGGCCGGAGCGTTTTTCAGGCATTTTAGCCAACAAGGAAGCTTAAATAAGCAAAACGAAAGCAGTCAGCAACTAAGTGCCTTTGGCCGCAGTATTGGCGAAAAGACCACTTTAAACGGCCGGGCCAATTACCAGCGACATGGCGTATATTTTTATGGTATAGATGATAATAACCCTACATTAAATCCTGACCCTCAAAAACAAGCTTTTAATTTTCTTGAACTGGAAGGTGAAGCAATCAATAAATTTACACCTGATGAAAATGCTTTAAGCTATGCAGCCAAAGTAAACGCTTATTTCTGGAATGATAAATTCAGTGCCAAAGAAAAACAATTAACCTTAACAGGCTATTTAAACAAACGAATCAAAGGTTTTAATTTAGGTTTGGCGGCGGCTGCAGAATTTGGCAACTCAAAAGATGTAAAAACAGATATTTCTAATAACCTGCTGCGTGTAAATCCATATATCAAACTACAGGCCGGAGGGGTTAAGATTGTTGCTGGAGCAAACATTGTTCAAGAGTTTGGTTTTTCTTCAAGCTTAAGGTTCTTCCCTGCCATTACTGCCGATTTTACCTTAATTCCTGATTTCTTACAGGTTTTTGGCGAACTCAAAGGCGATGTTAACCGAAACACTTTGAAGAACCTTACAGATGAAAATCCTTTCCTTAACAGCAACATCCTGTTAAAAAATAGCATAGAGAAAATAAGTTTTAGTGCAGGCATCAAAGGAACAGGCGGCCCTGGATTTGGCTATAAAGCCCGTTTCTACAGCAAGGAGATTGATAATTTGCCAATGTTTGTAAACAATTTTACCGATTTTAATAAATTTGATGTGATCTATGATTTTGATAAAATCAAGTTATTGGGGTTAGAAGGCGAATTATCTGTACAGGTAAGCGATAATCTGAAATGGACGGGTAAACTTAATATAGAAGATTACAAAGCAGGCAAAGAACAAAATGTATATTACAAACCGCAATTGAGATTAAGTTCAAATCTTTTATTTGCATTTGATAAAAAGCTGAGCTTTGATGCTGGCGTTTATTTACAGGATGACAGCAAAGCTAAAATATTTATAGCCAATCCGTTAAATCCTGATGGCTCCTATCCAGCTCTGCCAGACAATACCAAAGAACAGATGGTAAACATTAAAGGTTTTGTAGATTTGGGTGTGGGCGCCACCTATAAATTTAACAGCAAATTTTCGGCCTTTGCCAAAGCAAATAATATTTTAAACAGCAATTACAGTAAATATTTATACTATCGTGTAAATGGTTTTAATATCTTTGGAGGTTTAACCTATTCTTTTAACTAGGTGAAAATCTAAGACAAAATAAAATTTACCAGAATGGATATATTACAATACCTTTTAGAACTGTTGCAAAGCCATAAAGAAGTGGGCATAGATGGTTTGGGTACAATATATAAGCAAAAAACACCGGGAAGATATGATGTAGATACACATATGTTTCTTCCTCCAAGCTACATTCTGGCTTTTACTCCAGAAGTTAAAGAAGATGAGAACCTCTTAAATTATGTAAAGGCAAAAAGAAATATTTCGGCAGATTCTGCCCGTTATTTTATTGCTCAGTTTGTTAGCGATATTCATAAAAATCTTGAGCAAAAAAGTGAATTTAAACTGGAAGGTATAGGCAAGTTATCGAACCAGAATGGTACGATCGATTTTTCTCCTGAATCAAGTTTGAATACAGGATTTGATTATTACGCTTTGCCTGCCATTCCTGAAAATATGGATCCAGAAGAACGTCCCACTGCTAATGCTCCTGTTGAAGAAAAATGCGATACGGATTTAAGCGATGAAAATAATATGCTTGCCAGAACAGACCCTACTCCTGAAGAAGTAAAATCTGAGGACACAGCGCATATTCCTATTGATGCCCTTTCAGAACCGGCAGAAGAACCTGTTCATGCGAAATCACCTACAGAAACTACTCCGGCGCAGGAAGAAGTATTTGAAGAAATCAGTGAAGCTCCACTAAATACCCAACCTAAAACGGAAATCAAAGAAGGTTTTAGCAACCAGATAGAAACTGTAGAAAAAAGTTACGAGGAAATTGAAAATGAACTCGCCAACGATTTTGATAAAGCATTTGAACAAAAGCAATCAGATATTAGCTACCCAGAAAATGAACCTGCAGGCTCAGGCTCAGGACTTAAAATTTTTCTGATCATACTATTGGTTTTACTGGTGCTAGGTGCTATTGCATATTTTGTAAAACCTAATTTATTTAATCTGTCAAAAAACAATACCCAATCAGTTAGTACATTACCTGAACATCAAGGTAAAGTTGCTCAGACACAAGCCGATTCATTATCGCTCGCAGATAGCATTATGCGTGCGGCACATCAGGCAGGTTTAAAAGTTGAACCCTCAAAAGATACTTTAAAAGTTACCACACAGACCAAGCCTTTACAACCAACTACCTACGAAGTTATCGGGGCTGCCTTTGCTACGCAAAAAGAAGTAGATGACTTTATTCGTAACATGAAAAATAAGGGTATTGACGCAAAAGTTATTCCGGCAATGCCTGGAAAAATCTATAAAAAAGTAAGTATTGCTTCATACAGCAATATAGATTCTGCAAAAAAAGATTTGAAAGAATTAAGAGTAAAATTTAAAAATCCTGAATTATATATCTTTATAAACGAGCATAAATAAACGCATAAACGATGATTTTATTAACCGCAATAGACACCTTACAGCAAATTACCGATAGCGTAAACAATGTAACCACAACACCGGTAAGCACGCCTCCGCAAGAACTCCATTTTATAGACCTCCTGTTTAAAGGCGGATGGGTAATGGTACCTTTGGCGCTTTTAGCCTTTTTAGGATTGGTTATATTTACAGAACGTTACATCACAATCAGAAAATCATCTAAAAATGATTCGAATCTTTTATTTCAGATCAGGCAAAATGTACGTGAAGGCCGTTTAGAAAGCGCAATAGCTTTATGTAAGAACACCAATTCGCCTTTAGGCAGAATGTTGGAGAAAGGACTAAAAAGAATTGGCCGCCCTATCAAAGAAATTGAAGGATCTATTGAGAATACCGGAAAATTAGAAGTTTCTAAACTTGAAAAGAATATCGGTATTTTAGGGATTATAGCTGGTATTGCACCTATGTTGGGTTTCGTAGGTACCATTATCGGGGTAATTACCATTTTCCATGATGTGTCTATAAAAGGAGCTATAGAAATCGGAACCATTTCTGGTGGTTTATATACCAAAATGATCACTTCAGCAACAGGTCTGATTATTGGTATCATTGCTTATGTACTTTACCATATCCTAAATATGATGGTTGAAAAAATCATCCTTAAAATGGAAACAGAAGCTATAGAATTTATTGATTTATTAGAAGAACCGGGTAAATAATGAATTTAAGGAACAGAAAAAAAGGAAACGTTGAAGTGCATACCTCAGCACTTAACGATATCATGTTTTTTCTCTTGCTGTTTTTTCTTTTAGCCTCGGCTGTAGTAAATCCGCAAGTGGTAAAACTACTGTTGCCACGTTCTGAATCAGGACAACAGGCCAACCAGCAAAAATCAATAACAGTAAGTATAGATGAAAATTTAAATTATTTTGTAGATAAACAGCCGGTTATCTTAGAAAATATGGAAACTGCTATACAGAGTCATCTTAAAGAAGATACCGATGCTACAATTGTATTATATGTGGCACGCGGGGTTTCCATAGAGAATACTATGCAGGTTTTTGATGTGGCAAATAAATTAAAACTTAAGGTTGTTTTAGCAGTAGAGCAGAAAAAATAAAATGGCAGCACACAACGAAGAAAATAATTATCCTAAGGCATTGGCTATATCAACCGGTATCATGGCGGTTTTTATTGGTCTGAGTTTCTTTTGGGTAATTGGAGCTTTTCAACCACCCGAAGAATTGGGGATGGGTGGTATGGTTGTGAATTACGGTACTTCTGTTGAAGGTATGGGTACAGATTATACCAGTATAGAAGAGCCCTCTACAGCGCCTGATGCCAATAACAAAAAACCGGATAAGATTACACCAGAGCAAACGGTTAAACAAAGTACTTCATCGCAATTCACAGATAAAGATATTGCCACGCAAAATACTGAAGAAGCTGTAAACGTAAATACCAAAGCGGCTAAAAGTACCTCGGCTAACAATACCAACAAGGAAAATAAACCGGCAGAGCCAGCTATTAATCCTAATGCGCTGTATAAAGGCAACAAAAATAACGCTACCGGCGGTGGCGATGGCACGGGAACTGTTCCGGGCAATCAGGGCGATCCTGATGGCGATCCCTTAACTCCATACTATGGAGATGGCGGCTCTGGATTTGGGAACAAACCTTTACCATTAAATCATTTCAGAAACCTGGTAAAACCTGAAGATAACGGACAGGAAACCGGGACCATAATGGTAAGAATACGCGTTAATAAACAAGGCCGCATTATTGAAGCAACTGCGGGTGCAAAAGGCACTACTTTTTCAAACAGCAATTTATTCAGAAAATGTGAAGAAGCCATGCTTAATGCTCAGCTTAATGCCATCAGTAATGGTCCCGATATACGTGTTTTTTATGTTCCTTTTGTGTTTAAGGTAAAATAAAACATTTCGCTTTCTTACCTTTGTTACGAAAATTCGTATCAAAATGAACTACAAAGAAACTGTCGATTATCTGTACAGTAAATTACCAATGTTTACCAAGGTTGGTGCTTCAGCTATCAAAAAAAATCTTGACAATACCATTCAATTTTGTACTGCACTGGGCAACCCTCAGCAACAGTACAAAACCATACATATAGGTGGAACCAATGGAAAAGGTTCTACCTCACATATGCTGGCTGCTACCTTACAAAAGGCAGGTTACAGGACCGGGCTATATACCTCTCCCCATCTTAAAGATTTCAGAGAACGGATTCGTATAAATGGCCAGAAGGTTAGCAAGAACTTTGTAAAACAGTTTGTAAAACAGAACAAGCTATTAATAGAAACCATTGAACCTTCATTTTTTGAGGTTACCGTAGCAATGGCCTTTAAAGCTTTTGCCGATGAAGAAGTAGATGTAGCCATTATTGAAGTAGGTTTAGGCGGCAGATTAGATTCTACCAATATTATTTATCCAGATCTTTCAATTATTACAAACATTAGTTTAGATCACACCAATATTTTAGGTAATACACATGCCGAAATTGCTTTTGAAAAAGCAGGAATCATTAAGAAAAATACACCCATAATTATTGGTGAACATCATGTAGAAACAGACTCTGTATTTATCGAAAAAGCAAAAAAACTTAAAGCACCTTTATACTTTGCGGAAGATCATTTAAAATTTGAAGTACTTAAAAGAGGTAACAATAAACTGATAGGTAATATCTGGCAGGATAATGAGATTATATTAGATCATCTTAAAACAGATCTGACCGGAACCTATCAGGATAAGAATATTTTAACTGTAATACAGGCGGTAACCATTTTAAGAGAATTGAGGTATCATATCAGCAACTTGGCACTTTACAATGCCTTAAAAAAAGTGAAGAAAATTACCGGCTTGCAGGGAAGATGGCAAACCTTAGGTAAAAAGCCACTGATTATCGCAGATACCGGCCACAATAAAGCAGGTATAACGGAGATTATTCAAAATATCCAAAACCAAAAATTTAAAAAGTTGCACATGGTTATGGGTATGGTTAAAGACAAGGATATTAGTGGCGTATTGCAGCTCTTACCACAAACAGCCACTTATTATTTCTGTGCTCCTGATTTAGAACGAGCATTAAACGCAAATGATTTAAAAGAACAAGCTGCCCGATTTAATCTGAAAGGAACAGCGTACTCCAGTGTAAAAGCAGCACTTAAAGCAGCAAAACAAGAAGCTTTAGAGCATGATCTTATTTTTGTGGGCGGAAGTACCTTTGTGGTGGCAGAAGTGATATAATATATTTACATAAAATTAGTCCCTACTTAACAGGTAATACCTACATTTACCAGCCACTTATTACACAAGCATGAAAATAAAACAATTATTCTTTTTCTTATTTATCATTGGCCTGGCTTTTACAGGCGCTGCTCAGAAACCGAAAACTGTTATTAACAATACCAATGGGGTACAAAGACCAAAACTTATTGTAGGAATGGTGGTTGATCAGATGCGTTGGGATTACCTTTACCGTTATAATGAAAGATACGGCAATGGAGGGTTTAAACGCTTATTGAATGAAGGCTTTTCGGCAGAAAACACTTATATTCCTTATGTGCCAACAGCTACAGCTTGCGGCCACTCAAGTATTTATACCGGCAGTGTTCCTGCTATCAATGGAATTATTGGCAATAACTGGTTTGATCCTTTATTGAAAAGAGATGTATATTGTACCGAAGATAATGATGTTATATCTGTTGGCAGTACATCCAATGCTGGGAAAATGTCACCAAAAAACCTGTTAACCACTACCATTACAGACGAGTTAAGATTAGCGACCAATTTCAGAAGTAAAGTTATTAGTATCTCCCTTAAAGACAGAGGTTCTATTTTACCGGGAGGCCATGTGGCTAATGCGGCTTATTGGTTTGACAGCAGCAATGGAAACTGGATCAGCAGTACGCATTATATTCAACAATTACCTAAATGGGTAAATGATTTCAATGCACAGAAATTGGCAGATAAATATTTTGATAAAGACTGGCATACACTTTACCCTATCAGTACTTATAAACAAAGTACAGCAGATGATAAAGCTTATGAAGGAAAATATAAAGGAGAGAAGGCACCTGTTTTTCCTCATGCTTTTAAGCAATTTATAGGTAAAGATTATGAATTGATTAAAAGTTCTCCTTATGGTAATACTTTTACTTTAGATTTAGCTAAAACTGCAATCAAGGAAGAAAATTTAGGAAAAAATGAAGTACCTGATTTTTTAGCAGTTAGTTTATCTTCAACAGATTATATCGGGCATCAGTTTGGACCAAACTCTATCGAAGTTGAAGATACTTATTTAAGATTAGATAAAGACTTAGAAGACTTCTTTAATTATTTAGATAAGACTATTGGCAAAGGCAATTATGTATTTTTCCTTTCTGCCGATCATGGTGTAACCCATGCTCCGGGTTTTACTACAGAAAATAAATTACCGGGTGGTGGTTTAGCCATCAGAAAATATAAAAGTGATTTAGATAGTCTGCTTTTAAAAGATTTCAATATTAAAAAAGGCATATCAACTTTACAGAACAATCAGGTAATCTTTGATTTAGATGTAATCAAAGCTGCTCATGCTGATTATGTAAAAGTTAAACAAAGCTGCATTGATTATCTTAATAAACAAGATGCTGTTTTGCAAGCTGTTGATATCAAAAACATTTCAAATGCAACACTTCCTGATGAAGTTAAAAACCGTCTTATCAATGGATATAATGCAAAACGTAGTGGCGATATCTATGTAATCTTAAATCCAGGGGTTTACCCTTCAACCAGCCCAGGAACCGGTCATGCAGCCTGGAATCCTTACGATAGTCATATACCTGCAGTATTTATGGGCTGGGGCGTAAAACCGGGAAAAACCAATAAAAGATACTATATGACGGATATTGCTCCTACCCTTGCGGCGCTATTGCACATACAGGAGCCCAGTGGCAATATTGGTACAGCAATTACCGAACTGATCAAATAAAACAAATTTAAGCCGCTTTAAGCGGCTTTTTTGTTACCAAAATCTTACCTAAACCTGAGCCTTTATATTGCCAAAACCGCAATATAAACGTAACTTTACACCCCTAACGCTAACCAAAATAAAACTGGATTTTTAACACGGTAAATGTGTTAAACTTAATTTTCATTATGGAAAAAATAGAAGTTTATAAACCCAAAAATAAAATAAGATTTGTAACTGCTGCAGCACTTTTCGATGGGCATGATGCAACCATAAATATCATGCGCAGAATATTGCAATCATCAGGAGCAGAAGTGATACACCTAGGTCATAACAGGTCTGTTGATGAAGTGGTAAATTGTGCCATACAAGAGGATGTACAAGGTATTGCCATGACCTCGTATCAGGGCGGTCACATAGAATATTTCAAATACATGTACGATTTGCTTCAGGAAAGAGGAGCAAGCCATATTAAGATTTTTGGTGGCGGCGGTGGTGTAATCCTTCCTGCAGAAATAGAAGAATTGCAAGCTTATGGCATCGTTAAAATATTTTCACCAGACGATGGTCGTAAAATGGGCTTACAAGGCATGATTAACTTCATGTTAGAAGAAACCGATTTTATAACTACTAAAAATACGCAAGTAAACATTTCTGAAATTAAGGAGAAAAATATTCATCAGATCGCGAATGCTATTAGCATTGCAGAAAATAATCCTGACGAAGGGCTTACACTGATACATAAATTACGAGAGAATAATCAAAATGATCCTCCGGTATTAGGTATAACCGGAACAGGTGGAGCAGGTAAATCTTCTTTAGTAGATGAACTGGTGCGCAGATTTCTGATAGAAGTACCTGAAAAAACTTTAGCTATTATTTCTGTAGATCCGTCAAAAAGAAAAACAGGTGGAGCGCTATTAGGTGACAGGATAAGGATGAATGCAATCAATAACCCTCGTGTTTATATGCGCTCACTGGCTACACGTCAGGCTAATTTGGCTCTTTCTAAAAATGTACAGGAAAGCATTGATATTTGTAAGGCTGCTGGTTATGACCTGATTATTGTAGAAACCTCAGGTATTGGACAGTCTGATACCGAAATTACAGAACACTGTGACGTTTCTTTATATGTAATGACGCCTGAATTTGGTGCGGCAACCCAGTTGGAGAAAATCGACATGCTTGATTTTGCTGATCTTGTTGCCATCAACAAATTTGACAAAAAAGGTGCCTTAGACGCTCTAAGAGATGTAAGAAAGCAATATAAACGCAATCACAATATCTTTGATGCGAAAGATGAAGACATTCCGGTTTACGGAACCATGGCTTCGCAGTTTAACGATCCTGGCATGAATAATCTGTTTGTTTCATTACTTCATAAGGTAGAAGAAAAAACAGGCGTTAATTTTAATGCCAAAATGGAAATTACTTCAAATCAATCTGAAAAGATTTATATTATACCTCCAGACCGTGTAAGATATCTGGCAGAAATTGCTGAAGCAAGTGTAGCTTATAACGAATGGGTAGCCAAACAGGTTGATCTTGCCCGTAAAATGTACCAGTTAAATGGTGTAATAGATTTATTGTCAGCTAAGAATGAAGATACCTCTTCTTTAAAAAACACTTATAGATATTACGAAGATTTATTGGATGGGGAGTGCAAGCGTTTACTAAGAGCCTGGCCTGAAACCAAGAATCGTTATAAGAATGAGTTCTTTGTTTATAAAGTAAGAGATAAAGAAATTAAACAGCCTCTATATTACGAATCGCTTTCTAAATTACAGGTTCCTAAGGTTTCTTTACCTCGTTATGAGGATTGGGGCGATATTTTACGTTGGTTACTAACAGAAAATGTTCCGGGAGAGTTTCCTTATGCGGCAGGGGTCTTTCCATTAAAGCGCGATGGAGAAGACCCTACGCGTATGTTTGCAGGTGAAGGTGGCCCTGAAAGAACAAATAAACGTTTTCACTACGTATCATTAGGACAGCCTGCTCACCGTTTATCAACCGCTTTCGATTCGGTAACCTTATACGGTGAGGATCCTCATCACAGACCCGATATTTATGGTAAAATTGGTAACTCCGGAGTAAGTATTGCTACGCTGGATGATGCCAAAAAATTGTATTCTGGTTTTGACTTATGCGCGGCTTCAACTTCTGTTTCGATGACCATAAATGGCCCGGCTCCAATGCTTTTAGGCTTTTTTATGAATGCGGCTATTGATCAGCAATGTGAAAAATATATCATTGAGAACGGGCTGGAAGAAGAAGTAAACCAAAAAATAGAGAGTATCTACAAACAAAAAGGTTTAGAAAGACCAAAATATCAGGGCAATTTGCCTGAAGGTAACAATGGTTTAGGATTAATGTTATTAGGCGTAACCGGCGATGAAGTTTTACCTGCAGATGTATATCAACAAATCAAAGCCAAAGCCATCAGTTCTGTTCGTGGAACTGTACAGGCCGATATTTTAAAAGAAGACCAGGCACAAAACACCTGTATATTCTCTACAGAATTTGCTTTACGTATGATGGGTGATATTCAGAAATATTTTATCGATCATAATGTACGTAATTTTTATTCGGTATCTATTTCCGGTTATCATATCGCTGAGGCTGGAGCTAATCCTATCTCTCAGTTAGCCTTTACCTTAAGTAATGGATTTACTTTTGTAGAATACTACCTGAGCAGAGGAATGCATATTGATGACTTTGCACCAAATCTTTCATTTTTCTTTAGTAATGGTATAGACCCTGAATATTCGGTAATTGGTCGTGTGGCACGCAGAATCTGGGCCAAAGCTATTAAGAATAAGTACAAGGGTAATGATCGTTCTCAGAAATTAAAATATCACATTCAGACTTCAGGCAGATCTTTACATGCTCAGGAAATTGATTTCAATGATATAAGAACAACTTTACAGGCTTTATATGCTATTTATGATAACTGTAATTCATTGCATACCAATGCTTATGATGAGGCAATTACTACCCCTACCGAAGAATCAGTACGCAGAGCGATGGCCATCCAATTGATCATTAACCGTGAATTGGGCTTGGCTAAAAATGAAAATCCGTTACAAGGTTCATTTATTATAGAAGATCTTACAGATTTGGTAGAAGAAGCTGTATTGGCCGAATTTAAACGAATTAATGATCGTGGAGGTGTTTTAGGTGCAATGGAAACCATGTATCAACGTGGTAAAATACAGGAAGAGAGCTTATATTATGAAACTTTAAAGCATACAGGAGAATTCCCTATCATAGGTGTAAATACTTTCCTTAACAAAAAAGGTTCGCCTACTATTGTTCCTGCCGAAGTAATCAGGGCAACTGAAGAAGAAAAACAATATCAGATTAAGGCGTTGAATGAGTTTAAAGAACGTAATAAAGATATTGCGGCTAATTCCTTAAAAGAATTGCAACTGGCTGCCATAAAAGGCGAAAATATCTTTAATAAACTGATGGATGTGTGTAAAGTATGCAGTTTAGGTGAGATTAGTAATGCACTATATGAAGTAGGTGGTCAATACCGAAGAAATATGTAGGAAAGCAAAAAAGGTCTGAACAATGTTCAGACCTTTTTTATATTAAGCTAAAATCCATTTAAATTTATATTCAAGCGAAGGATTTTTCATACGGTCTGCAACTCTTAAAAGTCTTTCAGGTAAACGCATGATATAATCTCTTGCTTTCTCTCCCGCTTCATTTAAATCCGTCAGAGCCTCAATTTTCCATTCTACAATTAACTGTTTAAGAATATCTACATAATCAATAGCAGTATACACACCTAAACGTTGAGCTGCATCAGTAAAATGTCCAAAAGCCTGTCCTATAGGTAACCCTACTTCCCTAAGGAAATGAGCTGGCATAACGATTTTTTTCTTCATCATATCATCAAAAGCAAGAATTGCTTCATTTGCATCAACTTTAAAAATCTGCTTGATGAAATCTTTATATGCTTTGGCATGTCTTGCCTCATCGCTGGCAATTACACCACACATTTTCGACAATAAAGTATCTCCGTCCTTTTTGGCCAAAGAAGCTACTCTTCTGTGTGAAACATTGGTAGCCATTTCCTGGAAAGAAGTATAAATAAAGTTTCTGTAAGGATCATGTCCAGTTCCTATATCAAAACCATCTGCAATTAGATATTGAGTAGAAATCTCCATTTGACGCATATCTACTCTTCCAGAGAGATATAGATACTTATTCAGTAAATCTCCATGACGGTTTTCTTCTGCTGTCCAATGCCTGTTCCATTTCATCCAGCCACCGGTTTCATCTTTACTTACGCCTTCAACCATAGAAAGCCAGCTTTCATAAGTTGGCAAAGCTTCTTCAGTTATAGTATCGCCAATTAAGACAGCAACCAGATCATAAGAAAGCTCATTAGCGCTTTCCTGTAACGCTTTAACTTTGTCAAAAAAGTCATCTTTGCTTGCATCAGGCAAGAAATCTGCAGGTTGCCAGATCTCATCTATAGGTTTCAAATACTCAGGCATCATTTCCAACATATATTTTTCAATATGTTGCATAACTTCCCTTCTCTTTTCAACAAAAAAATTCATTTGTGGTTACATTCTAATTTCGAACGGCAAATATACTCATAAAGTACTGTTTTATATGGATTTATTTGCATTTCTATGTATCATTTATAACAAAAAACCAGAAAAATGATGAATATCAATCTATAATCTGATAAAAGTTAATTTCTATAGATAATATGTTCAACTTAATTAACAGACGTTAACACTTGACCGGTTTGCCGGGGGCGGGGCCGCGAAGGGGAAACGGGCATGGGCGGGCAGCCCCCTGGGGGGCACGTAAACAGAAAAAGCCCTCCGTCAATGACGGAGGGCCCTTCTAATAAAAGTCGG
>NZ_JBKGVD010000007.1:0-141864 GCF_046462515.1 Pedobacter sp. | reverse complement strand
GAAGCTCCCGGAATAGGCAGCCCGTCTTCTGCAGAAGTAACCGTACCAGTAATTGTTCTTTCTTGTGCCATTGCCGTGGTGGCAACGAACAAAAGAATGAACAAACTTTGTAGAAGTTTTTTCATAAATTAATAAAATTTACGAAAAAACAACATCTAAAATGATTTTATATGTCTGTAATTCAGTTGAATATGATGATTTGTCTAGACTTTTGTTTTTTTATGAAAAAAGATTTTTAATACATCTCGTAATATTAAAAAGCGTCGTGTTTATTTGCCAATAATTATATGTTCCTTTAAGATATATTATGTAATATTACAAAGACCATAAGAGTAGAGCTTAACAAATTATTTAAAAATTATGATACTTCTAAAATATCAGCGATTAGAAGACTTAAGTCAGTTCTTTTATAAGCTGTTTGTAAAATGGCACATGCAGGAAAATATTGCTGAGCTGATCAATATGTTTATCCTTATTTTAGTTACGCTTTTACTTATTACATTAAGTCAGTATGTGTTACGTCGCGTATTACGTCTTATCGTTATTCAAACCATCAGAAAAACCAACAATGAGTTTTTTAAAGGCCTTTTAGAGAGCAAAGTACCTTATTTCTTATCTCTTACAGCACCATTGTTTGTTATAGACATTGCTCTCCCTCTTATTTTTAAAGAGCAGCCTGCTGTAATTAAATTTTGCAATGCACTTGTAGAAATTTATACTGTACTGGTATTTGTATGGATCATGATAGCACTGATTAGAGCAGGGGCGAGTGCCTTAAAATCCCTACCTTCTTATAAAACCAAACCCATAGAAGGCTATCTGCAGGTTATTAGGATAGGTTTATATCTAGCGGGCATGATTTATCTTTTCTCTAATCTTACAGGTAAATCTCCGGCCGTGTTTTTTACCACTATGGGAGCAATATCGGCTATCCTCCTGCTCATGTTCAGAGATGTTATTATGGGCTTCGTAGCCAGTATTCAGGTAAATACGAATGATATTGTGCGTATTGGCGACTGGATTACAATGCCGAAATATGGTGCAGACGGAGATATTTTAGAGATCAACCTTACTACAGTAAAGGTGCAGAATTTTGATAAGACCATTACTACAATTCCAACTTATGCACTTATTTCAGATTCGTTTCAGAACTGGAGGGGCATGCGCCAGGCAGGAGGTCGTCGTATAAAAAGGGCCGTTCATATTAAACAATCGAGTATAAGATTTATTAAACCGCATGAGTTAGAGAATTTTAGCAGGATACAATTACTTACTTCATATATTGAACATCGCCAAAAAGATATAGAAAAGCATAATGCCCGTGTTAATGCCGATAAAAGCTTGCCTATTAACGGACGTAACCTCACCAATGCGGGTTTATTTAGGAAATACATAGATAATTATATTAGCAGCCATACAGGTACGCATAAAAGAATGAGCATGATGGTGCGCCAACTGGCACCTACAGAGCATGGCCTTCCTATAGAAATATATGTATTTACCAATACTATTGTATGGACGGAATATGAATATATCATGGCTGATATCTTTGATCATATTATTGCAGCAGCTCCTTATTTTGATTTACAGGTGTTTGAATTGGAAGCGGCAGGAGATGTAAAACGTATAGAAATGTATACTTAAAAATGTATTATTTTTTATATTTGCGCCCAATGGCCCTGTAGTTCAACGGATAGAATAGAAGTTTCCTAAACTTTAGATAGCAGTTCGATTCTGCTCGGGGCTACAAAAAGAAAAGGATGGTTTTTAACCATCCTTTTTAATATTTGCTATTTCTATATGCCTGCCTAAATGCAATCACCAAATTTTGAGATTAGGTATAATATTAAACCAGTATTGCTAAAGCAGATCACCTTCACTTTTACCCGCTGGGCTTTCCTGTCGCCCAGCAACAAATTTGCTTGCGTTTTAATTTTTTCTGTAGTGCTAAAAACTTCCTAAGTTGCCTTTCGTCTACAATTTGTAGGCTTCCGTCGACAATGTGTAACCCGCATATTGATTTGGTAGTCAACTGAACAACAAATAAATAATTATGTGCAAAAAAATATTATGGATCTTTTTGATCCTACCAACCCTGTCCAAATCACAAGATATCCCCACCCAAGCAGATTCTTTATTAAGGAACTACTCAAGCCAAGGGCTCTTTTCGGGAAATGTGGCTATTCTTAGAAAAGGTAAAGTCCTTTTCTCTAAATCTTACGGTTATAGCAATGTAGCAGCCAAAAAACCTAATGGCCCAGCAACGCAGTTCCGTATAGGTTCTGTTACAAAAACATTCACGGCGGCCCTGATTATGCGGCTTCAGGAGCGTGGCAAACTTTCGCTGGAGGATAAGATTTCGAAATATCTGCCTGATTATCGTTTTGGCGATTCGATAACCGTTAGAAATCTTCTGAACCACACATCGGGGATCAGGAGCTTTACTTCCATTGATCAATTTCAGCAGGAGAAAATGAAGATGTCTGGCATTAGGGAGGTAATAGGTACGTTTTTCAACATGTCATTACTTTTTTCGCCCGGAAGCAATTTTCAGTACAGTAACTCCAACTATCTACTGTTGGGATATATTGCAGAAAAGGTAAGCCAAAAAAGCATTTCTGACCTGTTAAGAGATGAAATTACCGGACCCTTGGGCATGAAAGCCACCGGATTTGATAGCGACCAGCGAAAATCAACATATAAGGCTTTAGGCCATGAAGCTACCATCCGGAGCGATCATGACATTTCGCCCGCCAACAACATTGGATTGTTGTCAGGAGCGGGAGCGATGTACAGTACTGTTGAAGATCTGATGCGTTGGGAACGTGCGATGTATGGCAACCAGATCCTAAGCGATAGTAGCAAGGTGCAGATGTTCCGCCCCTATCTTAAGAATTATGGGTTGGGCTGGGAGGTTAGCAAACATATGGGGCGTTTGAGCTATTCGCATTCGGGCTCTATTGATGGGTTCAAATCAAATATTCAACTCTTCCCCGAATCAGAAACTGCTATAATCTTCCTTTCAAACTATTTCAATACGCCGGGGCCCGAAATCTGTGCTGCCTTAGAGGCCATCGCTTTTAACGAGCCTTTCCAGATGCCGTCTGAAATAAAAGCTATTTCACTTTCACAGTCTCAGCTTGGTATTTATACCGGCGATTACCTGTTGCAGAACAAACTGAAGAAGGCCATTGTTCTTGAAAATGGAAAACTGTTGAGTAAAATTGAGGGCCAGCCCACCGTAAGCCTTAGGCCTATTGGTGCCCACAATTTCTATGTGCCCATGAACGGGGTGTACATCCGTTTCGGGATGGACCCTAACGGAAACACTGTTTCTCTAAAGGTTATTGACGGAAAGAGAGAATTGGAATTCAATAGGAAAAAATAGTATATTGTTCAAAGAATTTTCACAGACAAGCTACAAAAGGAAAGGATGATTTTTAATCATCCTTTTTTAACATTGGTTATACTTTACTTCGCTAGTAAAGCTAACGTACATGCGCTATATTGCAAAAACCAATATTACCCGAGCTGATAACCCTTACTTTTACCCATTGATCTTTTCTGCTGATTAACAGCAGTTTTTGCTTGCGCTTTAATTTCTCTATTAGCGGATAGGAATTACCCGGACCCGAACGCAGGCTAAGTTCTTCAATAACAACTTCAATATTTTTGCTGCTTTTAGAAATAGTTAAACTTTTGTTAGAGGCTGTTTTTGAGGCCTTTTTACTTTTAGTGCTAGAGCTTCTGGTAGAGTAATAATCAGATGAAGGTGCTGAAGAGGGAGCGCATACGCCACAGGTACCTCCGCTGCTGCAATGCGCACAACGCGAACAGTTGCGGCAGGCTGAGCAATAGGCTGAACCCGTACACCTGCCTAAGGCTTCTTCTTTAAGTTTGCTACTCGCTACGTTCTGGGCGTAGTTGAACAAAGGTAGCAGAGCAAGGCTAATCATTGATAAAAAGTGTTTCATGGTTTTATGTTTTTGATGAGCAACGAAGATAATTGCTTAGCAATTTACGGGACTACGGTATTCCGTAAGGGTTGGGTTTTAGAAGAGATTACAGATTTATTCTCATAATTTTTCAAAAACCAATCCATAAATTTACTGTTCCATAAGTATGGCGCCCCAACTATATAGCAATCTAGAAGAAGAACCCATAAAGGTTCCCCGATTTGAGGAAAAGGCAGGCTTTTATACCACCAGGCAGCGTAGCAGGAACATGTCAAAGATAAAAGGCAAAAACTCTAAACCGGAACTGTTGCTCCGTAAAGCGCTTTGGAGAAAGAACCTACGGTACCGCATACATGACAGCTCTCTGCCAGGCAAGCCCGACATTGTGATTAAAAAGTATAAACTGGCCATCTTTATAGATGGTGAGTTTTGGCATGGTTACAACTGGGATCAGGTAAAACCAAGCCTTAAGGCCAACAAGGAATTTTGGATACCTAAAATAGAGCGAAATATGCAGAAAGACCGCATCTATAATAGACAATTACAGGAAATGGGTTATACGGTTTTTAGGTTTTGGTCAGAAGAAGTGCTAAAACATAGAGAAAGAGTTGTAAACCAGATATTATTATATATAGAAACGGCAAGAACAATCAAAATCCCTAGTTTGTAGATGTGAAATTTTATACCGCATTTTAGCATCCAAGCGCTTAACAGAAGATAAAATTAAACTTATGCACTTATGCTAAAATTAAAATTCAGCTATTCTTGCTGATAATTTTTCTAATTCTGACTTAAAAAAATGACGATCATAATAGGTTATTGGTTTAACTCCACCTATAACATTTAAATGTTTTGTAATAAAACGGGTTTTATATTCAAACTTTGTCTTAAATAGATTTTCATTTTCTTGGATAAATTCTAAGATGCCAATAACAGCTTCCCTATGGCGACCCAATTTGTATGTTCCAAGAGTTCTAGTTGGGAAATCTAACTGGCGAAATAAAATTTCTGTTAATTCATATTTATTTTTGCCTCTAGACTGATCAACCGACAAAAACACAGACCACCACAATCCAGCCAGTGCGTGTCTCAACAAATTACTTTGAGCAGATGAGCTTAAAAACCAATGCTCCAATATGTATTCTGCTTCGTTTTTTGCACTTCCGTCATATACGCCCCTCCATCTTTTAATCATATATGGATAAAGGTCTACAAGGGCCAAATATGCCCATAACCGCTCATCGGCAGCTTGTATAGGTTCTAATTTCTCAAACGCTTCGTAGATTAAAACGGCAGTTTTAAAATCATCTTCGAAATCCAACCTATTAGCCAGATCGGGCGATGCTTCTATATTTGGCATCATTAATACTTCTTTCTTATCATAAATGAACTCATTGCTTCTATAAAAAGCAAGTGAAGAGCCACTTATCAGATTTCCTTTTAATTTCTGTACATATTTATCTTTAAATACAAGTTGCTTTGCCATAATCTATTCTTCTTGTGAGGATTCTAAAATTACGTTCAATCCATCTAGTAAACGAGTAAATGGATTACCTAATAATCTTTGTGCTATTTCAGGAATATTTTCTTTTTCATCAATTGAAAGTGTCTTAAATGCAGGTTCATTCTTTAAGCGATATTCAATTACTTTTGCCCATAAATAATCTTTGTGATCTTCGAAATTATAAAGTGCAGTTAAAAGAGCATTCAAAACTAAAGAAGAATGAAAAACTGCTGCAAACCTCTCTTCCTGAGAAATTATATCATTACTGAAAATGTTATAGGAATCAGATGGTAATTGTATTTCTATTTTATTTTTCTTCAAATCTATGTTTGTGTATGTCAAATCCTCATTTCCTACAACCTCCATAAAAGACGAAACAGCTTTTAACTTTTCATACTTAATATCTGCATTAAATGAAAATTCTCCAAAGTATGCTAGAATATCACCTCTCTCCAGATCAAAAAAATGGCCTTGGTAATCTAAATGAGCATCTGTATTAAAATATGCCTCAATGTCTTTTTTAGCAACTAAAAGACACGTAAATTCTACACGACCTTTAACTTCTTTTTTCGGAATTTCAATTTCAATTTTTGATGAATCACTTAAAAATACTTGTCGATACAGGGTGTTGGTACATGTTACCTCGCAATAATACTCAGCCTTGCCTTCTCCTAATATTTTTTTTAAATCATCATTATTAAAGTGCAGTTTAATAATGATTTTATAAATGTCTTGTAAAGAGTTTATCTCTGGATTTTGCAATTCAATATTACCGTTTATCGAATCATTTAATCCTAAAACAGGATGTGGGAAACTAACATCATTGAACTTCATATGCTTTAACTTTTATAGAGTGTTTTAGATTATCGATAAATTGAATTTTAATTTTATTGATTCCATTTACCAAAGAAAAATTTTTAATCACATTATTCTCAATCAAGCCATTATCACTAAAAACTATTGCTACGCCATCATCTCTATCATTATCAGCACCTACCAGTAGCTCAAGTTCTGCATTATGGATTTGTTTATCTGAACTTATCATTAAAATATGATATTGCGTATTATTTTCCTTTTGAGCGATAACTCTCAAACCCACCTTTATAAGGACTTTATTGTCATTAGAATCTTGCCGCCTTTTGCCCTTAACAGTATCACTGCCATCACCGGGAGGCAAATCATCTCCTCCCCCATCATCTCCGTTGTTCTCACCGCCAACAATCACATCCTCTTCGCCCTCATCGGTATTATCAATTTCTGTGTTCTCCTTTCCTTGTGGTTTAAATATTAAAGTTGGCTTAATTTTAATAGGCGTATTATCTGTTGTTTGGATTCCAGTTTCATCATCAGACATTTCTGTGCTTAAAACTCCTGAGGAAGAACTGGAAACATTTCCAATATAGTCGAACTCTTCTTCCTTTTCAAGCAAATCTTCCGGAATTGATAAATATTCTTCTAAACCTAAAAACGTGATTTTTTTTCCAGCTTTTATCTTGGAAAGCGATTCTAGTGATTTGTTTACGAAGTCGCTTATTTCATTTTCAGCCTTTCTCGCAATTCTAGAGATTTTTCCTTCATCTTTTGGATAATTCTCCTTTTTCCACTCGCTATGTGCAGGGTTTTCCATTAATCGCAAAATCTCATTTCCCTTTTCATTTTCACAAATAAATACGGCAGAATATCCATTAACCTTTCGATTGGTCCTTTTAAAAACAACCATTCTTGGTTTCCTGAAAAAGGATATTCTATTAGGCAATCCTTTCTCTAGGTACACATACAATTTAACATTCCCCACGGTTTCTAAGGTGTTTTCGAAAAGATGGTATTGATCGCTTGTTTTTGTATACTTAACGGCTTTTAAATAAGATTTTGGATTCCATGATTCGATTTCACTTGCATTCCCACTTTCAAATCCATCACTTGGGAAATACTCGTCAATTTTCTGCTCTAAATTTTCTTTGTCGATAATAATATCGTCCACTTGTACAACAAGTTTACTATCATGAATTGCCATCCAGAAATTGTTTAGGACTGATTTAATCATTAAAGTTATCCGCTTTGGTTCGTCCCATAAACCAATTATATTTACGTCTGTCCCGGTTTCCACCCGCCTAAAAATCTCAGGAATATCAATCTCTTTTTGCGTTGGCTCGCCATCATTATTATCATAATATCCATATGCCGTTAATTTTGTTCCTTGGTCGTTAGTATGGGTAGTTAATATTGTAGAACCCTCAAAAAAAACATTTCCAATATCAGTCTTTGTAGAAACGATGATGGTTTTAATTGGGGAAAGGGTATAATAAGCACCTTTACCAAACCCAAACGAACCGCCAGAGCCTTGACTTTTTGCACTCACTCCCCCTGCTTTTAAAAATGCATAAAATGGAGATTTGGTATCTTTCTCAGTATAATTCATTCCAATTGTATTGTAATCGGAAATTTTTAAGCAAGCAAGACTAAGCCTTTTCTTTCCTTCAATATCCCCATTCAAATAATAAAGCATATTTTTAAACAGTCTTTCAGCATTAACATCATCAGGGTAGTATTTTCTGCATTGATTGATATGAGCTTCAATATCAAAAAGTTCAGGGTAATCATTTCTATTCAGATTAAAAAAAGTAAAATCAACTTTCACTGGCTTGCTTTGATCGTAGATTGCATCTAATGAATTTTGTATGGCTTCTCTTACAATAGAATAATATGGCTGGCCTTTAAATTTTTCATCGACGGGATCATTAGGGCCAACATCTCGTCCACCTTCAGGTTTAAAATGCCATTTACAATTCTTTTCCATATCAAATGTTTTTAAATAAAAATACCTTATCCATATTTGTTTTACTCCTTATCGTGCAAAACAGGAACTTGCCTTAAAGTCTTATAAATCCTTTACATATTAACTACACATCGCTTCTGATATTGGTAACTGTTCTGGAGAAATTTAAATCTTTAAAAGATAAAATTCGTTATAATCTCGTAGTTGGTTTTTGAGATATGGTCCAGATGGGAGCATCTGCCTACTAGTGCCAATCTATTCATAAAAGCGTTAATGTTAAATTGATTAAATTTAAATGTTTTAGTTGAAAAATAAATTTATTTATTTCAGATGACTAAGCCTTACTAAATATTTTCGGCAATTTCGTTCGTTCCTGCTATCACGAAGAGATTTTTTAATAGCATGATAACCATTATGGATTATACCCAAACCAGCTAATATTTCTCTTGCATATTCATAATTAAGAACATTTACATTGGTCGTTAATGCATAAAAACCTAGGGGAATAGATGCGGTATTAATACCCAGGTTAGTAATTTCGGCAATTAAAGTGTTTAGCGTGTAGTTATAATTTGTTATAAACTGCTCTTCTGTAATTCCATTACCAATAGCATTTTCAACAAGATCAATTTGCTGATTGAAACTGTTTATTAATTCGATGTTTCTATTTCTAAAATCAATTAAACTTTGTAAGCTGATTGAATTTAGATTTTGAGGCACTTTAAGTTTTATGATGCCTTTAATGAACTGGTGTCGTTGGGCAAGCGGTGTTCTACCTCTGGAAAAACTGGTATAATGGTCGTAGTTTAAATTGTCCGTAATAATGTCGGCCCCTCTATCAAAAGCTATTTCTTTTGCCAGGTGAGTCATATATAGAAATGCCAAGTTTTCTGATAATAAGATCCCATCTTGCGTTCGGATACCAATTTCTTGCTCTTCGCAATACGCTATCCATGAATAGGAGAACTTCCCTTCGTGTATTTCATAATTCCAAGTGTTAGGGTTTCTCCAATCTCGTAATACATTTGGTCTGTTAAATAAGCCGCTAAATTCGTAGGGGCGTGTTAAGAATTTTTCCGTTTCTGTAATTGCATTTAATGTTGCTCTGTAACCTTGACCATCAGTTGGGGAAAATAATTCTACAAGATCTGTCTCATTTTGTAATCGGCGATAATCGTCACTTATTAAATGTTCACGATTATAAGGGACAATACTCTCCAAACGATCTAGATAAAGAATTGCGAATTTTAGCCACTCAGTTGTAGGTGGCTCAAAATTAGGGTAGTAGATTAGCGTCTTCATTATATAAAAATAAAAGAAAAAACGTTATGATAGATAATTACGGCTCTCCTAAAAACACGCAGAAATTTTTGTAATTTTGTAATTTTATAATAAATTGCCGTATCTATAATTAAATGGGCTCAAAGAAAAATACATCCACACATACTGTTGCGGCTAATAAGACCATTAAAGCCGTTGACTTTTTCTGCTCTGGTGGAGGGATGAGCTATGGCATGCAACGAGCGGGCATAGAAATATTGGCGGGCATAGATTTTGACCAAAATTGTGAGGCAACTTACAGAGCCAACATCAGGGGTGCCGAATTTATCCATGCAGATGTTTTTGATTTAAAAGAAAAAGAACTGGAAAAACGTCTTTCTTTAAATAAAAATGATGATAATTTGCTACTGATTGGGTGCAGTCCCTGCCAATTTTGGAGTATCATTAATACTTCGAAAGAAAAATCTAAGCAGTCTAAAAACCTTTTAAAAGAGTTCCATCGTTTTGTGGCGTATTTTAACCCAGGTTATGTAGTGGTTGAAAATGTACCGGGCGTATTACGCAGAAAAGAGGAAAGTGGACTGGATGAGTTTATTGTGTGGTTGGAGAACAGGCATTACAAGGTGCATTTTAAAGTGCACGAGGTAAGCAATTACGGCGTGCCACAGCACCGGAAACGGTTTACACTAATAGCCAATAGAATTACCAATACAGAATTAGAGCCTGTTCCCGTAAAAGGAAAAAAGATAACCGTTAGGGATGTACTGGGCGAACACAACGGTTTTCCAAAAATTAAACAAGGGCATAAAGACCCAACGGAGTTTATGCATACCGTAGCGGGGTTAAATGCATTGAACTTAGAAAGACTAAGTATTACCCCTCATGATGGTGGTACTCGGTTGGCCTACGTTTACGACCAACGCTTGGCCGTTCCTTGCCATTACAAGAAAACCGATGGTTTTAAAGATATTTATGGACGCATGTGGTGGGATAGGCCTGCGCCAACCATTACCACCAAGTTTTTTAGTATCTCTAACGGCAGGTTTGTACACCCCAATGAAGACCGGGCAATTTCCCTACGTGAAGGGGCTGTTTTACAATCTTTTCCTAAGCACTATATTTTTAAAGCCAGCAGTATAGCCAATACTGCCCGTATGATAGGAAATGCCGTACCTCCCAAATATGCCGAAGCCGTAGGTAAGGCCATTATACAAAACCATCATAAACAACAATTAGCACTCTAAATCATGGAAAAACTGTTAATGACCTTTGAAGCGAATACTATCAAACATCTTGGGGTGAAAATGTATTCGACCATACCACCAGCATTAGCAGAACTGATAGCCAATGCTTATGATGCGTGTGCGACTGAGGTTCATATAAAATTGTTTGACCAAGAAGAAAAGAAAGTTATTGTTGAAGATAATGGTATTGGCATGTCCTTTAATCAGGTTAACGACTATTTTTTAAGAATTGGAAGAAATAGAAGAGAAGAAAAACAAGAATCTAGTTGTGGCAGAATCCCCACAGGGAAAAAAGGCCTGGGCAAGTTGGCCTTATTTGGTATCGGAGATACTATAAATATTACTACGTATCAAGGGAAAGCTGGTGTAAGTTTCAATTTAGATTGGAATGAAATTATCAGTTGGCAAGGCAAAGATTATGAACCTCAGTTTGAAATTGTAAAAAAAGAAACTGACGATTCGGGAACAATAATTACACTAAGTAATCTTAAAAGGAAAACAGGTTTTCCTCTAGAAGAATATGTAGAGAGCATAGCGAAATTATTTAATTTTAAAGATGATTTTATAGTTTATTTATCATTAAATAACGGAGAACCTGTAAAGATTGACAGTAAACTAAAATATCAAAGTATAGACCCTGAATTTGAGTGGGATATTAAAGCAGTTATTGCTGAAAATAACAATAAATATGATGATAGTGATAAAATTGATGGTAAAATAATAACTACAGAAAAACCTCTAAAATCAAATCTAAGAGGAATTACATTATTTGCGCATGGGAGAATGGCTAATGTGCCTGAATTTTTCGGCCCTTCTGAATCAAGCCACTTTTATTCTTATGCTACGGGATGGTTAAATGTTGATTTTATTGACGATTGGGAAGAAGATGTAATTTCAACTAATCGCCAGTCTATAGATTGGGAAAATCCAAGAACATCTGCTCTTAGGGAGTATCTTGCTTCATGTATAGCAATCATAGAGCGTCAATGGCGTGAATTACGCAAAGAAAAAAAGAAAAAGGTTATTAGTGAAAAAGTAAATATTAACGTAGGACAATGGATAGAGAGATTACCTGATAATGTGCAGGGTCAAGTTGAAACAATTGTTAACCTATTAGATGACACGCCTGAATTATCTGAAAATACGCAACAAAGAGCTATTCAATTAATACATGGCCTTGTGCCAGAGTATGCAAATTTACATTGGAGATATCTTCATCCAGAAATTCGTGGAGCAGCGGAAGAAGATTATAAAAAAAATGATTTTTATAGAGCGTTCATAGAAGCTGTGAAAAGATATATTAATAAAGTTAGAGCGAAGTCAAAGAGTACAAACGCAACGGATCATGGTATGATGGGGTCAGAGTTTGGACTAAATAGGGTATTACAAGTAGCGGCTAAATTCAATAAACCAGACGGTTCCAAGTTTCATGCAGATACATACAAATGTATTGAAGAAGGACAAAAATATCTATCTATGGGAATTGTGTCTGGCGCTAGAAATCCCATTTCTCACGAAGAGATAGGAGATTTACGAGAGTCAAAGCTCTTTACAGAAAAAGACTGTCTAGATATGCTTAGTTTGTTATCTCATTTGTTTAAAAGATTAGAAGATGCCGATCCAGCTCCCTAATATATAGTATTCACTCTCATATCAACCATGAAACTTTTTTAATATCTCAACTATCGCTTTATAATTGACATCTTTTTTCCTGATAAAATTTTGGATGAACTTCTTTTGAGCCATAGAGATCACTTTTGAGCATAATCGGTGACCAATATTAATACAGGTTAGATGGCCATTATTGATGGAACCCCTGGACCGTATGGTAAGTTTGCCCCTTGTTTGAAGAATTCTAATTCCTCAGTTATAAAATAAGACATAATAAAGCTTGCATTTAAGTTGCTATAAAATTACTCCATCTATCGGCCAATGATCTTTCGTCTATTAGATCAGAGAATTCATCTAATTTTTTTAAATGATAAGCTGTATATTCCTGGGCAACTCTTCTATTGAAATGTACCTTTAGTGTTTTTGGCTCAATCGCTACCAAATTTAGATCAAATAAGGTATGTATATCAGCCCTAAGTAAAATTCCATTTGATAGATGATTGTCATTTGCCCCCCTGTAAGGTTTAATATGTGCTGCTTCTAATATATCTACAATTTTGCACCCCGTAATAACACAAGTGTTATTATAACGCTTAAGTAGTTTTCTTCTAAATTCTTGCTGTCCTCTGCGTAGCTTTATCGATCTAATTATTTTTTCTCTTTCATCTAAATCATTAGAGATGTACTGATCACCCTCTTCATAGCCTTCATTCCCTTCTAATTTGATACTAGAATTTGAAGATGTTAAAAGTTGTTCATACACACCTTCAAACTGAAAAAGTACATCAACACTTAATAATTGTATGGACATATTTTGGTTATATCCATTACTATAGTATGGACGCAATTGATTAAGATTACTATTAAGGTTGTCGACTGATATAAATACGTTAAAAACAGCACTATATTTTGTTACAGCTTTGGGCTCCTCAAGTGGTATTTCAAACTCATGGCCTTTGTTACATCTATAAACAGGTGTTTTTGTTTTTCTTTTATCAATTGTAGTACTTGGACATTCAGGGCATCTACGTATGACTTTAGTTCCCTTAGTACTTTGTATATGATCAATTTTAGCAAAACCTAGAATTTTTTCTTTGTCAATTAAAATAGCAAGATCGTTTTTTGCTACTTGTTTAGAATTAGCGACGAAGTTGTCATAATTATAATGTTCAGATAGGCTATCTTCATAACTGTCTATTGTTTGCGAAGCTTTATCATCCTCATGGACAGTTTTTAATACCCAAAGATTAAAATTTTGGTGTTTTAATATATATGTATTTGGTTTAGCTTCTTTAATTATACCGAACAGGGACGGGTTTTCTCTTATCCTTTTTCTAATTTGATCAGCACCTATTTCTTTGGTGTTTTTCTTTGTTCTACCAATGCTTGTAAGTTTCTTTTGAATTTCATTAGCATTTAGAGGAGCAGCCTCATGTTGCATGACTTTATAAATATCGGATAAGATGGTGTCTTTCATTTTGAGTGTTAATTTTTAGTTATATTCAGTTACTCCTTTATCTAATTCATGGAATTTTTAAGAAGAGCCTTTTCCGATTTATTTTCTTTACTTATCCCAAAAGAAGATAACAAGTACTACACTTGGGGTGAAATTGCCATCGGTATAATAATCTTATCGTTCCTAAGTTTTAATATCTCGTTAATTATCCTTATTTCTTCCTGCTCTTTGCCCACTCGCTTGGATATAGAAATTCTCTAATATCTACTCTTAAAAATTCAGCAATTTTATATAAATCTTCAACAGAGGGTTGCCTATGGTTATTAGTCCATCTAGAAATTGTAGACTCGCTTTTTCTTAAAAGCTTGGCTATATCTCTATTGTAGACGTCTTTTTCAATAAAAACTTCTGCTAAACGATTTATCTTCTTCATTTTATCAAAAAATAATCTCAAAAAGTTTGACTTTTTATGTAAAACTTTTTGTAATATTGTTTTATTAATTAGCGACAAATAGAGTAGGGTGTAAACCTTGCTTTTTACGATGTCACTCATGAAACGAAACCGTCAATTTCCACATGGGTAATCGTGAGTTCGCCATATCTATTGGGTTTTGCTATCTTCGTGATATCTTATTCAATAGGGCGAACTTCATGTAAGTCTTTTGTGGAGCTCAGTTTTGCTGAGTTGGTTCTTGACGGTACCGGTTTCAAAAGCATTGAAGTTCGCCTTATTGGTTTCTTACCAATCTGGTTTTCTTTTTGCTTTTAGGGTACACATCGTTACATAACCAAATAGTACTGTTATGCAAACGAAAAAATTAAGCTCCATGCTATGCCCTTACCTCAAAGAGATAGGGAACAGGTATTTCCAATTACTCTTGTTAAAGAACGTATTCCGTTCGCCATCGTAGCTGCGGCAAGAAACCAGGCAAAATAAAAAAGCCGTAAAAGAGGCAATGTGGAGAGAGCGCACATTGGATCTAAGAGGTTCGTATTTAGCTTGGTGCCAGCCCTTAAGCTTGTTAGGCTAAAAGTTGCACTTACTTTGGTTTGTCGTAATTCTAAGGTAGGTATCTTTTTCTTAATAAGCAACACGGCTTACCGTAAGGGCTGGTTATTTACAGAATCTAACCTCAGTTTTCTTAAAACCTTTCTAACCAAATGAACAGAAAACCCTATACTAACCACTTAACCATACCCATCTGTAAAAGCGGTGGAGGTTTATGGTTTTTTGCTCGCACACACAACCCGCAAATGTTTTATCCATTTGATCGGCTTTATGCCTTAAAGCCTAAAAATCCGGTTTAGCCACTAAGCTAAACTGCCGCTTTGCTCATAAAATTTAGGTTAATAGTTCTAAAGCGGCAGTTTTTATTGTATTAAACAAACCACTAAAAACTTAAAACCATTTAAAACATGTTTAAAAAAATAACGCTTTTAGGCGTACTGGCTTTGCTATGCCTAAATTTTTTAGCTATGGCTCAGGCATCCCCATCTGAAATAAAACCTTTAAAAGTGGGTGATAAACTGCCCGAAGCCTTTTGGCAACAAGAGCATACCGTTTATGCCAATGGAAAAACCACCAAACAGACTTTAGCCGCTTACAAGGGCAAACTGCTCATCTTAGATTTTTGGGCTACGTGGTGCGGCAGCTGTATTAAGAAATTTTCGCTATTAGATAGTTTGCAGCAAAACCATAGCGAGGTTAAGGTAATGTTGGTAAATACCCTAAGTACTAAAGATACTCTGGAGAAGGTGAGGGTAACGATGACCGAATATGGTCGAAATCTACAAACGGTAGTTAGTGACGCTTTCATTACAAAGCTATTTCCACAGGCACAACTACCTCTCTGCGTGTGGATAGAGCAAGGCCAGGTAAGAGCCATTACGGGCGGTGAGTTTCTTACCAGAGAGAACGTCTCCAGTGCGGTACAACGCCGCCAACACCTGAACCAAACCATCGAAAAACGCAAATTCAAAAAGCCATGAAAAACAAATACAGCTATGTGGTGATGATCACAGTCCTGCTGCTATCGGGGTTTAGGCTTAAGGCGCAACAGCTTACGGGCAAGGTAATAGATTGGGAAACGGGAAGAGGTATGCAGGCAAATATAGCGTTTGGCAGGCAGCAAACTGCTGCCGATAGCTTAGGGAACTTCAAACTTGTTGTTTCATCCTTTCCCGTTCGTTTAAAGATTACCGCCCTCGGTTACCAGTCTATAGATACACTTTTAACCGGTACCAATAGCCAATTATTGCTTGTGATGAAAAACAGTAGCAGTACCTTAAAAGAGGTGGTGGTAAGTACGGGCTACCAACAGTTAAGCAGGGAGCGCTATGTGGGCTCTGTAGATTATATAGACCCAAACGTGCTGCAGAACCAGGTGGGCACCAACGTACTTTCGCGGTTGGAGGCCGTGGCCAATGGGCTGATGGTAAACAGGAGCACTACACCAAACGGTATCTCGGTACGGGGCCTGAGCAGTATCAACGGTCCCAAAGGTGTGCTTGTTATTCTTGATAACTTTCCATATGATGGCGATATCAACAGCATTAACCCCAATGATGTAGAAAGCATCACTATTCTAAAAGATGCTGCGGCCACTTCCATTTGGGGTAGCAGGGCGGGCAACGGCGTCATTGTCATCACCAGCAAAACCGGCAGGCCCAATACGCCCCTGCAGTTACAGACATTGGCAACCGCAAGCGTTATCAACAAACCTGATCTATATAGCTTACAACAAATGAGCAGCAGCGATTATATAGATGTTGAACTGTTCCTTTATGAAAAAGGATATTACAACAGTTCCCTTAATAGTACGCCGAGATTAGGGCTAACACCTGTAATTGAACTGATGGCCAACCCCGGCATTTCGCAGCAGGAAAAGCAAAGTTTGATAGGGCAATGGCGCACTAAGGATGTAAGGGATGATTTTAACAGATGGGTATATGCCAATGGACTTAACCAGCAGTATAGCTTGCAGGCCAGTGCAGGGGTAAACAACTATAACTGGGTGGCCAGCCTTGTTTATGACCGTAACCATGATAACTTAAATGCCCTTTACCAGCGCATTGGTTTGCGGTATGCCCTAAATACTACCCTGTTCAAACGGTTTAAACTGGGCGCATCGCTCAATTACGCTACCCATAAAAGCAGGAGCGGAAGGGATGGCTATACCGATGTTGCCCCGCTAAATGGCACTTTGTACCCTTACGCCTCGCTTGCCGATGCTAATGGCAATGCCCTTGCCGTGGTAAGGGATTATAGCCTAAGCTATGTGGAAAACCTCGACCAACGCCTGCTCGATTGGAAATACTATCCGCTTGACAATTATCTGCACAATACTAAACTTGGCAGAGCGGATGACGTGAACATCAACACTTCTTTGGGCTATCAGTTTAGGGGGCTTAAGATTAACCTGCTTTACCGTGTACAGCGGCAAACATCCAGCACCAACAACATATTGGATCCGGAAAGCTATGAAGCCCGGCACCTCATCAACAGCTTTAGCCAATTAACCACAACGGGCGTAAACTATACCGTACCTTTGGGCGGCATACGAAATTATACCACCAACAACCTGTTTGCACAAGATGTACGCTTGCAGGCCGGTTACGAAAAGCAGTTGGGCGGCCATCAGTTTACAGCCTTTGCAAGTGGTGAGGCCAGAGATTTGCACAATGAACGCAGTGCCAACCGCTACTATGGCTATGATGTGAACACCATGATTGCCTCTCCGGTAGATTTGGTTAATCGTTACCCTAATTTACTGACAGGATCAAACAGCTATATCCCCAATGGGCAAAGCCAATCGGCCACTACCAACAGGTTTTTGAGCCTGTTGGGCAATGCAGGTTATACCTTTCGCGATACCTATTTTGCCTATGCGAGTGCCCGTTTTGATGCCTCAAACCTTTTTGGCGTAAACATTAACGATAAATGGAAGCCGTTATGGAGCTTGGGGCTGGGCTGGATATTGAACAAGCAATGGCGGTTGCCCGCTTTTGTAGATCTGCTGAAACTAAGGGCCAGCTACGGCAAGAGCGGCAATGCCGATCCCAACCGGACAGGGCTGACCACCATTTCCTATCAGAGCGTATCGCCATACACCAATACCTTGTTTGCATCCATTGGCCAATTCTATAATCCAGACCTTAAATGGGAAACCGTAACCACAAAAAACATAGGCGCTGATATCCGTTTATTTGCCGGAGGCCTAAACCTTAGTATAGATTACTATCGGAAAACAGCACATGACCTGTTTGGTTCCTACCCGGTCGATTATACTTCGGGAGTTGGCGCAACCATTGTTAAAAACGTGGCTTCGATGGCCGGGAGCGGAATTGACCTCAACCTAGAGCGCAGGCACTTTCAGGGCAAGCTATTTTCGTGGCACACGGTGCTTAACCTAAGTATAAACCACGATAAGGTTACAGACTATTATACTACGGCCACCAAGGGCAACGATTATATTGGCAATGCCTCTATTACAGGACTGGTAGGCAAGCCGGTTTATTCGGTATTTTCTTACTCCTACGTAGGGCTTGATGCCCTAGGCGACCCGGTAGGCTATCTGAATGGCGTATCTTCTAAAGATTATGCCGCTATTACCGGCACGGGCACCACCATAAACGATTTGAAATATCATGGCTCGGCACTGCCCGCAAAATTTGGCAATCTGCTGAACCGCATAACCTATGGGCAGTTTAGCGCAGAAATATCCGTCAGCTATAAACTGGGCTACTTTTTTAGGCGAACAAGTATCGATTATACCAATCTGGTGAGTGCCAACCGTGGCCACCCCGATTATGCCCTACGCTGGCAACAACCTGGCGATGAGGCCATAACCACCGTGCCCGCTTTCCAATACCCTGTAAACAGTGCCCGAAACTTGTTTTATCAAAAATCTGAAGTGCTGGTAACTGAGGCGGACCACTTGCGCCTGCAATATATCAATGTGGCATGGGAGCCAAAATTGCCGGCAAGTTTAAAGCAGTTAAAAAGTTTCAGGATGTTTTTTAACGCCAGTAACCTAGGTATGCTATGGGCGGCCAATACCTACGGCATAGACCCTGATTATATACAGGGGCTTAGGCCATCGGCAGTATATAGTTTTGGCATTAATTTAAAGTTTTAGATGATGAAATTAAATATGATAATACTCCTAATAGGATGTATGTGCGGCCTATTCGGTTGCAAAAGGTATTTAGAGGCAAAACCCGACCAACGGTTGGCCACCATAGAAACCGTTAAGGATATGCAGGCATTGTTAGATGATTATGCAACACTGAACTACAGCGACCCTGCCATGGGGGAAGTGTACGGCGATAATTATTTTATGAGCGATGAGGTGTTCAACGCCAGAAATGAATATGACAGGAACATGTACATTTTTGCAGAAGCCCATATCTTTCAGCCTAAACTTAATGTGTGGAACAATGTATATACACAGGTTAACATTGCAAATACCATATTGCAGGCTGTTGATGACAAGCAGCAAAAAATAAATAATGACGCTGCAATTTCCCATATCAGGGCACAGGCATTATTTTTTAGGGCAAAAGCATTTTTTAATGCCTTAAATGTTTGGGCCATGCCTTTTAATGCAAATAGTGCGGGCACACTGCCCGGTGTTCCACTTCGCCTCAACGCAAATTTCAACCTCCCTTCAGTCCGTTCAACCATAGCTGAGGGATATCAGCAGACCATTGCCGATTTTAAGGAAAGTTGCACCGCATTGCCCCCCTTGGATATAACGCCCATGCGCCCGTCCAAGGCGGCAGCCTATGGCATGCTCTGCCGTGTCTATCTGCAAATGAGAGATTATGTACAGGCTGGCAAATATGCCGATAGCTGCCTACGGTTAAAAAACGGTTTATTGGACTACAATACATTAAATGCGAGCAGTAATTATCCGGTTCCAAAGCTGAACGTGGAAGTGGTTTTTGAGGGACGTGGCGAAACGGCAGCGCCATTGGTACAGGCACGAGCATTAATAATGCCCGAGCTATATCAATTATATGCCGCTAATGATCTGCGAAAAACGGTGTTCTTTAAAGCAAGCGGGAGTAATTATGTGTTCAAGGGAAATTACGAGGCCGCCGCTTCTTTTTTTAATGGGATCACCACTGCCGAAATGCTGTTGAGCAGGGCTGAATGCCTGATAAGGGCCGGAGATGTCCAAAAAGGATTGGATGACCTCAATCTACTTTTACAATATAGGTACAAAAAAGGCACGTTTTCATCGATAAATGTATCCTCTAAAGAGGATGCTTTGAAGCTGATAAAAACCGAACGCAGAAAAGAGCTCATTTTTAGGTGTATGCGCTGGCTGGACATTAGACGGTTTAACGAGGAGGGAGATGGGATAGTGCTTAAACGCACCATCAATGGAACAACCTATACATTATCTCCCGGCAGCAAGGGGCATGCTCTGGCAATACCCGAAGATGTGATAGCATTAAGCGGGATGAAACAAAATGAACGCTAGCAAGAAATAGCAAGGCGGGCATTCGCCCGCCTTGCTTTCTACAATTCCGCTTTAGTATGCACTGCAATCTGAATAACTTCATCTTCTGTAGTGAAGGTGTTGTTTAGATAGGTATCTAGGGCCGGTTGTGAGATGATGGTATCATCCACTTGAATAATACAGGGGATTTCGTTCTCGTCCTCACATCCAGGTTCTTGGGGATCATCTATTTTGATATAGTTATATCCATTCAAGGTTCCGGCTTCTGTATTGGGGTTATATCTCCAATAGCTATACATTTTCTTCTTAGCGGAGATTTGCTTAAAAGCACTCACACTAAACACCAGGCCGAACGCCAAAACCAGCGCTACAAGACCGAACATTAAACTTTTTAAATTTTTCATCATTTAAAGACTGCTGTTTTGCACTTGAAAAAGCAGACGAAAAAGTTAGAGGTTAACAATAGGCAGCAATTATTGATCATAAGCGCATTTATACCCTCCGCATAAATTGAAACTAAATCTGTACGGGTAAAGGCCAGATAAGAGCTATGTGGGTTTGCTGCACAGAACAAAGTTAACCTGGTTTTGCTATGCCTACAGTTACGGAAAAGGGTAAAAAAACCTACGAAATCTTAACTTTTACCAGTTGGCAATTAAATAATTGTAGCTTACGTTGAGGTAAGCAGCTACATCTTTCTTTTTCAGGTAATTGACACTTGGTGCAAAATGATGTTTAAACTGTTGTAAGCGCTGCGGTACAGGAAGTTCTATAATGAGAGTTCTGAAATTAAGCTGCTGTATATATTGGTTATTTAAGATTATCATACATAATCTTTAATTCTTTGTGAAATTTATAAATTTCTTTAAGCTGGGCCATCTCAAAAACCAGGATTAAGCTAGGTTGTATAGCTTTAAAATAATGGTTCTGATTAAAAATATCGATATAAAAACAGGTATTGTAAGATATGAAATTTACAATTCGGGGCTGGCTGCGTTGTAGAGTATCATACTCTTTGAGCAGACCTTGAGCTACATAATAAAGTGAACCAGTTTCAAGCCGTATACCTTCATTAGGTTTTACAGGCACTGCTTTGACACACTGTGAAATAGCCAACCAAGCCTGAGGATGTAAGGCTCCTTGTTGCAAAAGGAAAAGTTTAAGTGCAGATAAATGTAGACTCATCATAACTTACCTCCTATTTAGATGTATAAAATAAATATTTTAAGTAGCTGTGAGCGTATCGGCAAATAAGACGAGGGGATACAGGTAGAATAAACCTAATATACTAAATTTATTATTAAGGCTAATACCTTTCTAAATGAAATAAGGAGAGAAGAATGATCCTTGGATTTGCAGGGGATTGACTAGCGCAATAGGCATTCTTATAAAAACGGAAGCCTTAGAAACATGGCCGAAACGATTTAAGCGTAGGTTTACTTAGCAAGTAAATGTTGGTTCTTTAATGACCATTTTAATAAGGCATTGGTCTCATCGTTAAGCCTCAGTTTGCGGCAAATATTATGTCTGTGATTCTTGATGGTATAAGGACTGAGATTTAATATGTTGGCTATCTCACGGGTTGTTTTTTGCTGGGCAATCAGTCTAAGGATGTTGAGCTCACTCTGGCTGATTGTTTCGTTGAGATCTGTTGCTGGCTGTGGCAGATTTTCTTTTATTTTTTTTATTGCTGGTAAAATGCCTGCATACAATCTGTTTTCATCTAAAGGTTTGATGATATAATTAAGAGGTTCAATTTCAAAAGCTCTGTTAATCATATTCATGGATTTATATGAAGTGATAAAAACCGTTTCGAAAATATGAGATTTCTTTAATTGCCTAAGTAATTCTATCCCATCCAGTTTATCGTTAAGTTCTATATCACAGATAACCAGCTGTGGCATAAAATTAGGGAAAAGATGTTCTACTTCATCAACAGAAATAGCGATAGAAATCTCAAAAGAGGGAGATATGTTTTGCACCTGTTGTTCTATAAAACGGGCAATTACAATTTCGTCTTCTATAATTAATATGCGCATAGTTCTATCATTTTGAGAAAATAAAGTAATAATAAAATCCGGACGAAGTATCGATTTGTACCTGGCCTTTCAGTTGTCTTGTGAGGTCCTTGATCAATGAAATACCCATAGAAGAAGCGCTTGACGAGTTAGTTCTTTTTCCGTTATCATGATAAGTTAGTTTTATCTGGTCCTTAAATAAAGAGATAATGATTTTTATTGCCGGATTGGTACTGTGGGTTGCAAAAGCATGTTTAAATGTATTGGTAAAAAGTTCAGTCAGGATCAATCCAAAAGGTAAAGACTGTTTGGGATGTAAAGAAAGTTCTCCATCAGCTTCTATGGTAATTTGTACCTGTTTTAAAGGATCATAGATGTTTTGTAAGTGAAAGCTAAGGTCTTTTGTTAAGGATACAAGCTCTATATGTTGCTTTTCTGTTTCGGTATTAAGATGTTCGTTTACCAGCATCATGGCTTTGATTCTTCCCTTCATCTCATTAAACCCATATTTATCTTGCGCCTGTTCTGTTCCAGGCAGCTGAAAAGAGCTTAGACCATATAACATTTGCAGGTTATTTTTTACCCTGTGACTCAATTCGTCCATTAAAGTCTGGATATGGTTTCGATGGTTAATCAGTTCCTGCTGTTGTTCCTTTAACCTGTGGTTAGAGGCTTGCAGTTCAAGTGTACGCTCTTCTACCTTGCGTTCTACAATAATGTTATGTTCCTGGTGTAGCCGGTTTAATTGCTTTAGAGTTTCTATTTTTTCATGCTCATGTTGCTTTAACTTCAGGTTAATTCCGGTTAAAAACAATATGGTGATAAGTACGATACAAGTCTGTGTAATAATAGGTGCATAAATGAAACCTTGTTCATGCAATACGGCAGTAAGACTCACCAAACAAATTACCCCTAAAACAAATACAATAATGCCATAGAGCAAAAACCGCTGACTGTTATCTAGTTTTTTCCATAAGGTAAAAGTGGAAATGATATAACTTACATGAACAACAGAAATATAGAGGTTAATCAAATTGGTTAAATAATAATTTGAAGTTAAAATGTTATTGAACAAACAAAGCACAGAAAAGATAGGTAAGCCGATGATGACTATGCGACTATATGAATAAAGTCGAGGGCTATTTTTCCTGACCTCCAGAAAATCGACAATTAAGAGGTAAAAGCTTAATATTCCTAAGTGAAGAAACACCAGCACCAAGAGCCATCCTGTTTCGGGATGCATAGGAAATAGAATATCTATATACGCAGCTCCTAATGAAAAACCATAAAGGCCCAAGAATAAGATAAATAGCGTTACCCATAAAAAAGGTCTATAGCGGTTTACTAACCAGGAAAGTGCCGAATAGATGAAGAGTACACATAAAGCGCCCTGTAGCAGTGCATTAATGATGTCTATGTTCTTTTTATAATAAAGGCTGCTGTAAGTAGTTTGTAAGGTGAAATTAAAATCGGGAGGATATTTTTTGGTATGCTTTATTTTAAATAAAAGTTGATAAGTGGTTCCCTTACTAAAGGAAACATTAAACATAAAGCGACTGTCTCCGGCATGAATAGCCGTTTTTTTTCTAAACGCGCCGGCTTTACGGTAGCTTATCAGTTTTTCTCCTTCAAATAGATAAAGCTCTACAAAGGTTAGATGAGGAAAGGTAATGCAAAAATCACTGTAATTTAAGTTTTGTGCTGTTTTTAAAGACGCTTTTAACCAGATAGTATGATCGGGAGAGCTTAAAGAAAACTGATTAAGGCGTTTAAAATAAGATGTCTGTTGTAAGATCTGTGTAGGGCTATAAATATCTAAAGAGTCTTCAACTGCATAGAAAAACGGTTTTAACAGAATATTTTTTTGAGCATTTTTTTCAGATAAAAAGATCTCCTTACCCTTGCATACTGAAGATACCCCTAACAGGATAAGAAGATAGAGCGTAAAACCTGAAATAAACTTCATTTAGCGTTAGTCTGTTTAAATATTTACTTATAACCTGGTTCAAGTGCTATAAATAAAAACTATATATAGTGGCGTATCGGATATGTTTATTTTATAATTACTAAATTAAAAATATTTATTTCATAATTAAAGGATAAAGTCAAAACAGACCTATGGGTCTATATGATTTATAGGCTTAGTCTCATAAATTTGAGTTTATAAATAACCATCTGTTCTCAAGCCAATCTATCTTAACGCAATGCAGCAAAAAATAGATATATCCCAAATAAAGGAAAAACTAAAGATTGCCTGTAATGCCATTTTATCACCCGGAGATTTTCATCCTGCATTAGCCCCTGCCATAAATGATTATGCTTCTATGCTTTTTCAGCTCACAAACATAAATAGTGAAAACGAAGAGCAAAGAACAGATATATTTACCCATACAGGTAAAGCGATCGGTCCATTCTGGGCTGCGGCCTGTGTACGTGAAGTGCTAAGGACACAACGTTTCTGCAGAGGGCTTTATACAGCAGTTAAAGATTGTTTGGCTAAAAAAGAAACTACAAAACCAATACAGGTAATCTACGCGGGTACTGGTCCTCTTGCAGCCTTGGCAATTCCAACCATGATGCAATTCAGCCCCGATCAGGTACAGTTTACATTGCTGGAGATTAATCCGGTTAGCTATGCCAAGCTCCAGCAGCTTTTAACCATACTTGATTTAAACGCCTACGTAAAAGAATTTGTTCTGGCTGATGCAGCTATCTGGAAAGTAACAGATACAGCAGATATTGTGGTAAGCGAAACCATGAACGGTGGTTTACGCAATGAGCCACAAATAGCGATTATGCTCAATTTAGCCAGTCAACTACCCGAAAATACCCTACTTATACCTCAAGAAATAACCGTTGCTTTGGCAACCCCCCGAAAAGAGAACAAGCCGCTGCTTTTAAAAGAGCTGGGCAGATTTAACAAAACAAGCTACCGTGAAATTATTGCTGGTTCAAATGCTGATAAATGGTCTTTTAAGGAAATCATTTATGAGCCAGATCATGAGAAAATAGCACAACATCTGGTGCTTACAACAGATATAACGGTTTATAAATCAAATAAACTTAATTATAACGATTGCTCATTGACATTGCCTTACAAAGTAAAAGGTGATTTCAGCGAAGCAAAAACATTGAGGTTTGCTTACAGGATGGGCGAACAGACTGGATTTAGCGTATGTGCCGGATAGATGTTAAAAGAACTACGAGATAACAAATTATATAAATTAACTAAACAAGATAAACTATGGATCCGATACTTGGAAGTATTTTCATTTTTGCCGGGGATTTTGCCCCTGTAAATTACGCATTGTGTAATGGGCAGGCATTGTCTATTTCTGATAATGAAGCATTATACTCATTAATTGGAACAATGTATGGTGGCGATGGAAGAACAACCTTTAATCTGCCTGATTTAAGAGGAAGAGCACCTATACATGTCAGCTCAACCATTCCTCAGGCCACAAAAGGAGGAGCAGAGATGGTTACGCTGACCGTTCCAGAGCTTCCACAGCACACACATTTGGCAGCAGCCTCAAATTTGCCGGGAACCACAAATATTCCTACCAATGCAGTACCCGCGGAAACAGGTGCAACAGATAAGGAGTATTTTAACGGAGGTGATTTTAATACAACTATGTCTCAGCAATTTATAGAGCCTGTTGGTGGAAATCAGTCACACAAAAATATGCAACCATATATGGCTTTAAATTTTATTATATGTACCAGAGGATTATACCCTGTTCAAAATTATTAAAAATATAAAAGATATGAATGACTTAACTTACATAGGAATGATAGGCATTTTTGCCGGTCAGTTTGCTCCTAAAGGATGGATGTTCTGCGAAGGGCAAACATTAAATGTTAATCAAAACCAAGCTTTATTTAGCATTTTAGGTGCAATTTATGGAGGTGATGGCAAGACAACCTTTATGTTGCCTGACCTTAGAGGAGCATCCCCGATACATTTTGGAACTACACCTAATTTAACCAGTAGAAACATTGGTACAAAAGTAGGAGAGGCAGGAGTGACATTAACTGTAAACCAAATCCCTTCACATACACACATGGCAGTTGCTTCTACAAGTCCGGGCAATGCTAATCTTCCAACCGGAGCTATCCCAGCAGATACTGGAGCTACTGATAAAGAATATGCATCGGTACCTACATCCGGAACATTTATGCATGCAGACTTTATACAAAAAAGCGGTGCGAGCCAACCACATAATAACATGCAACCTTTTTTAGCGTTACGATTTGTTATTGCAATTGAAGGACTTTATCCAAGTAGAAATTAATTTAAAATATGGAACCCATTATAGGAACAATATCGATTTTTGCAGGAAATTATGCCCCTTATGGTTGGGCTTTTTGCAATGGACAAATATTAAATGTGTATCAATATCAGGCATTATATGCAGTTATAGGAAACAGATATGGAGGAGTGGTAGGACAGACCTTTGCTCTGCCTAACCTGATTGGCCGAGTACCTATACATTTTGGTCAGGGGCCAGGATTAACCAATAGGAATATGGCAGATATAGGGGGTACCGAAACCGTTACCCTAACTATGGATCAGATACCTTCTCATACACATTTAGCAGCAGCATCTACACAGATGGGCACTGTAAGCGACCCTACAGGAGCTGTTCCGGCTAACACAGGAGCACTTGATAAAGAATATAGTACAAATCCGGGAAATGTATATATGAATGCTAATTATCTTCAACCCGCTGGCAGTGGACAGGAACATAATAACATGCAACCTTCTTTGGCTTTGAACTTTATTATCGCTCTACAAGGAGATTTTCCAGTAAGGCCATAAAAAGTATATGCTTAAAAAATTCTTTTTTTCTCTAAAAGGTTGTTCTTTTGCAATCTTTTAGAGCTTTTTGCTTTATAACCTTGTGCCAATACTCATATTGAATTGAAATAAAACCAAACATTATACTAATAACTATCTTGATGCAGAATTTTTACTCTAGTATTTCATTTAAGAAAGCGAAACCAATAAAATACAATATAGATGTGAAATTGGTTATGCCATTCATTCTAAAAGCTTGTCGAACATCTTTGATTTTCCTTTTCTTATTGATGTGTGGATTTTCCAGTCAGGCTCAAAATTTAACTTTTACTCCTTGTGACTTAGGAATGGGCCCTCATTCTTATACTCTTGTTCCTACAGGAACGGATGCAACAGGTCGTATTCAATATAAATCACAAGTATCTTTTATCCCGGAAGCGGGTGAATATTTTGTTGTACAGTGGGAAGTATCTCAATGGGTTCTCAGGATTATCATACCAAGCAGTAATGAAGATTACGTCCTTTGGAAAAGTAGTGTGGCAACTAATCCCAAACCGCCTACCGTGGCTTCAGGAAACTGGATGTCAACTCCTGATTGGGGAGTTTTACTGGGATGTACCGCTACAGCCATTCCATTGTCAGGAGATTTGATGGCTGCATCCTCGCCTACTATTACCACATCAGTAACCACACTTTCGGCTTTTTCAACTTGTTTTGGCACAGCATCTGCACCACAATCTTTTACGGTATCAGGCAGTGACTTAACCGCTAATTTAACCATAACAGCGCCTAATGGCTTTGAGATATCAACATCATCTGCCGGTACTTATAGCACTACTATTAATAACATATCGCCCTCGGGTGGTACGGTAAGCAGTACCACAATATATATTCGTTTAAGAGCGGATATTATTGGCAGCCCTTCGGGTAATATCGTTGTAAGCTCTAATGGAGCAACTTCTAAAACCATAGCAGTTAGCGGTACCGCTAACATTACCCCGGCAACACCGTCTGCTTCAAGTAACAGTCCGGTAGTTTTGGGCACTACACTTAATTTAAGTACACCTACAGTAACGGGTGCAACTTATGCCTGGATAGGGCCGAATGGTTTTACTTCAAGTGCGCAAAATCCAAGTATTATCAATATAACAGCCAGCTCAGCAGGTGTTTACAGTGTTACGGTAACCGTTAACGGCTGTACAAGCGATGCAGGTACAACGACTGTAGTTGTAAATGCGCCTTCTGGAATTACCCCAGACGCCAGCGGCATAGTAAGAGTTAAACAAAGTGGAGCCGGAAGTAAAACCGGAGATAGCTGGGCTAATGCAGCAGCCGAACTGGCTGATGCCCTAAAAGCCGCCAAAACCAATACGGCTATCAAAGAAATATGGGTTGCAGGAGGTATCTATAAACCCAAATATAGCCCTGTAGACGGTGTAAATTCAGGCACTGATCAAGGAAGAGAGAATGCCTTTCTATTGGTAAAAGATGTAAAAGTATATGGAGGCTTTGCAGGTACAGAAAATACTTTGGCCGACAGAAATTTAAGCCTTACAGCCAATGCCAGTATCTTGAGTGGAGATATAGATAATAATGATTTGCCTGATGGCACTAATAATACTAACAATGCTTACCATGTGGTAGTGAGTTCAGGCGATGCCGGAACAGCAACTTTGAACGGTTTTACCATAAAAGGAGGCTATGCAAATGGGGGTGGTAACACAATTACTGTAAATGGCAACTCAATAAAGCAAAACTCGGGAGCAGGTATTTATAACTCTTTCTCAAGTCCATTAATAGAGCTTGTTAATATATTCTATAATTTCAGTGCAGGCGGAGATGGTGCAGGAGTTGGTAATTTTAGCTCCAGTCCAAAAATAGTGAATTCATTGATACACCATAATACGGGTTCTTACAGAGGAAGTGGGGTTTACAACGCATTTTCGGCGCCAGAATTGATTAATGTTACCATAACTGATAATTCTAACAACTCAACAGTAGGTGTTGTATATAATGATGGAAGTAGTGCAGTTATAAAAAATAGCATTATCTGGGCTAATATTGCCGATGCTGGAATTGGAGGTAATCCTGCCACGGTAAGCAATAGTATAGTGCAAGGTGGATATGGAGGAACAGCGATACTCAATGCAGACCCACAGTTTACAAATGCAGCAGCAGGCGATTATACACTATCAGCCTCAAGCCCGGCTGTAAATAAAGGGAGCAATGCGCTGTTTACCGGATTAGATGCCAATACCAAAGACCTGGCAGGGAATGCCCGTGTTTATAAATATGCCACTGCTGGTGTGATAGACATGGGGGCCTATGAACTACAGGCCGATGCTGCAACAGCGATTACAGCCGTAACTGTACCTTCTAACGCTACTTATGCTATTGGACAAACATTAAATTTTACTATAAAATTCAGTGGAAATGTAACTGTTACCACAACAGGAGGCACACCACGTATAGTAATGACCATTGGTTCAACTACACGTTATGCAACTTATACATCAGGAAGCGGAACAGGAGATTTGGTATTTACCTATACCGTACAATCAGGAGATTTAGATACAGATGGTATTGCGGTAGGAAGTGCTATTGACCTAAATGGTGGAACTATAACAGACGGAGCATCTAACGCGGTGGTGTTGACATTAAACAGTGTAGGGTCAACGGCAAGTGTACTTGTAGATGGTATTGCACCTTCGGTAACCTCTGTTGTCAGATCCTCAGGAAACCCGTCAGTAACTAAGCTTTCGCAAATTAGTTTCGATGTAAGCTTTTCAAAATCAGTAACCGGAGTTGATGCGGCCGATTTTACATTAACAATAACTGGAGGGATTACGGGTGCTGCGGTTAGTTCAGTATCAGGAAGTGGCAGTGTTTATACCGTTACGGTAAGTACGGGAACTGGTGATGGAACCATTCGCCTCGATTTGAACAGTTCTCCAACGGGTATAAAAGATAGTGCAGGTAATGATATTGCAGGCGGATATACAGCAGGCCAGAGTTATACCGTAGATAAGACAGCGCCTATAGTAACGGGTGTAACCAATGGAGGTGCATATAATGTAAACAAAACGATTACTTTTAATGAAGGTACCGCAACGCTGAACGGATCGCCTTTTACAAACGGTACAACCGTAAGCCCAGAAGGTTCATATACGCTGACTGTAACCGATGCGGCAGGTAACACCACAACAATAGATTTCACTATAGACAAGACAGCACCTATAGTATCAGGCGTAACTAATAGTGGTCTGTACAACACTGATAAAATCATTAGCTTTAATGAAGGTACAGCAACTTTGAACGGTTCGGCTTTTACAAGCGGTACAACCGTAAGCGCAGAAGGTTCATTTACGCTGATTGTAACCGATGCGGCAGGTAACAGCACAACAGTAAGCTTTACTATTGATAAAACCCCGCCAACTACAGTTATTACATCTTTAGCTTTTTCAAATGATAGCGGTATTTCTTCATCAGATTTTATCACAAACGAGACCGCTCAAACCATATCGGGAACTTTAAGCGCTAATTTACAAGCCGGAGAGATAGTATATATTTCACTGAACAATGGATCAACTTATGTAGCGGCAACAGTAGCAGTTGGTTCAAATACATTTTCTTTAAACGGAGTAACCCTATCGGGCAGCAATACCTTAAAAGTATATGTAGGTGATCAGGCCGGTAACAAAGGAACAGAGCACGCTCAGGCCTATGTACTGGATACACAGGCACCTGTTGCACCTTCTACGCCGGTATTAACAGCAGAAAGCGATAGTGGCGTTTCAAATACAGACCATATCACCAATGTTACCCAACCTACATTTACAGGTACGGCAGAAGCAGGCTCAACAGTAACTTTATATAGCGGGCTTACAGTTTTGGGTACAGGCACAGCTACAGGAGGCAACTGGAGCATTACCTTAACTTCGCCATTGGACGATGGTTCTTATAACATAACCGCAAAAGCAACTGATAGAGCAGGTAATACCAGTGTGGCATCTTCACCCATAGCCATTACAATAGACACCTCCATGCCTTCAGTAACCATTACAAATAGCGTATCTTTCTTAAAATCAGGAGAAACGGCTACCATAACCTTTACTTTTAGTGAAGATCCGGGAAGCAGTTTTACCTCAGCAGACATTATTATTTCAGGAGGTACATTATCAGCGCTTTCAGGAACAGGTTTATTACGTACAGCTGTTTTTACACCAAGTGCAGATATCGATAATGGTACTGTTGTCATTAACATAACAGCTGGTAGCTATATAGACATAGCAGGAAATGCAGGGAAGTCAGGAAGCCTGTCTCCGGGCATTACTTACGATACCAAAGCACCGGCAGTACCAACAGGTTTAGTAGCCATTTTCGATAACCAGCAGAGTGTATTAAATTGGACAGCTAATACAGAAACTGATCTAAGCTCTTATAAGATCTATAGCGGTACCAGTGCTAATCCTACCACTTTGCTCGCCACGGTAACAAAGCCTACAGTAACCTATACGCACACCGGATTAACCAATGGAACCACCTATTATTACCGCATAACAGCGGTAGACCAGGCCGGAAACGAAAGTACTTACAGTACAGAAGTAACGGCTATTCCTAAAGCGGCACAAACCATTACTTTTAATGCCCTTACCGCTAAAACTTATGGCGATGCGGATTTTGATGCAGGAGCTGCAACAACATCGGGTTTAACCATCAGCTACAGTTCTGATAACACTTCTGTAGCAACTATTGTAAGTGGAAAAATACATATTGTAGGAGCAGGAACCGCTAACATTACGGCCAGTCAGTCAGGAGACAATTTCTACAAAGCAGCAGCTGATGAGGTACAGACCTTAACGGTTAACAAGAAAATTCTTACAGCTACAAGCCAGCCAGTAAGTAAAACTTATGACGGCACTCTTACGGCTGCAATTAACTTCAATGCTTTTACTACGGCAACTGGTTTAGTGGGTACAGATGATGTATTTGTTACTTATAGTTCTGCAAGTTATGGCGATAAACATGTTGGTGTTAATAAAGCTGTTGCAATAAACAATCTTGCTTTATCTGGTACGTCTAAAAATAACTACAGCCTTAATGTGTTCAGTACAACGGGTTCCATTACAACTAAAACTATCAGTGTAACAGCACAGGCAGACAGCCGGGTGTATAACGGAACGACAACGTCATCTGTAGCTCCTGTAGTAAGTGCCCTGCAAACAGGAGATGCTATCTCGGTTCAGCCCATACAGATATATAACAACCGTAATGTGGGATCGAACAAAACATTGACCCCATCCGGGCTGGTTATCAATGATGGTAATAACGGGGCAAACTATACGGTAAATTACGTGAACAACACCAGCGGAGAGATAACCAAGAAAGCTATCAATGTAACAGCACAGGCAGACAGCCGGGTGTATAACGGAACGACAACGTCATCTGTAGCTCCTGTAGTAAGTGCCCTGCAAACAGGAGATGTTATCACAGTTCAGCCTGTACAGATATATAACAACCGTAATGTGGGATCGAACAAAACATTGATCCCATCCGGGCTAATTATCAATGATGGTAATAACGGGGCAAACTATACGGTAAACTACGTGAACAATACCAGCGGAGAGATAACCAAGAAAGCTATCAATGTAACAGCACAGGCAGACAGCCGGGTGTATAACGGAACAGTAGCATCGTCTATAACTCCTGTAACAGATGCCCTGCAAACAGGAGATGTTATCACAGTTCAGCCTGTACAGGTATATGATAACCGTAATGTTGGGTTGAACAAAACATTGATCCCATCCGGGCTGGTTATCAATGATGGTAATAACGGCGCAAACTATACAGTAAGCTATGTGAATAATACCAGCGGCGAAATTACAGGAAAAGCTCTGGTCATTACCGCAACAGCCAACAACAAAGTGTACGATGGAAATACGAATGTAACGGTAAGCTTAAGCGATAACCGTGTAAGCGGAGATGTACTGACTTTAACCCATACCACCGCAACGTTCAACAACAAGAACGTAGGAACAAACAAAGCGGTAAGCGTAAGCGGTATCAGCATCAGCGGAGCAGATGCAGCAAATTATACTTTCAATACCGAGGCATCAACAACAGCGAACATCACGGCAAAAGCCTTAACCATTAGCGCAACGGCAACAGATAAGGTGTATGACGGAAATGCCAATGCAACGGTAAGCTTAAGCGATAACCGTGTAACAGGCGATGTATTGACTTTAGCAAATACAGCTGCCATGTTTGATAATAAGAACATCGGTACCAACAAAGCGGTAAGTGTAAGCGGTATCAGTATCAGCGGATCGGACGCAGTGAACTACACATTCAATAATACTGCAGCTACAACAGCGAACATCACTCCGGCCAAACTCAGCTATGTGGCCTCGCCGGTAACAAAAGTATATGGAGATGCAAACCCATTATTAACAGGAACGATAACCGGTTTCGTAACAGGGGATACCCAGGCCAATGCCACTACGGGCACCCTGAGCTTTAGCACAGCGGCCAGCAACGCCAGCGGTATCGGCAGCTATGCGATAACCGGCAGTGGCTTAACTGCACAGAACTATACCTTAGAGCAGGCAGCAGGCAACGCAGCGGCATTAACGGTAACGGCCCGTCCGGTCACCATCAAGGCAGATGCGAAAGCTAAGACCTATGGCGATAACGATCCGGCACTGACCTACCAGATCACTGCAGGCAACCTGGTGAACGGAGATGCCTTTACAGGTGCGCTGCAACGCGATAACGGACAGAATGCAGGCAGCTATGCGATCAAACAGGGAACAGTTGCCTTAAGCAATAACTATAACCTGAGCTACCAGCCGGCAAACCTGGTGATCAATAAGGCATTGTTAACCGTTGCGGCGAACAATAGCTCACGCTGCTACGGAACAAATAACCCGGCATTCAGCGTAAGCTACAGCGGATTTAAATACAGTGACAATGAAAACAGCCTGACGAGCAGGCCGACGCTGAGTACTGTGGCCAATACAGGTAGCGTTGCGGGTAATTACGAACTGGTTCCATCAGGAGGCGTATCGGCTAACTATGATTTCAGCTATGTAAAAGGAACCTTGACGGTGAACCCGATACCGGTAAATACCATAGCCAGCAGCAAAGGTACCAGCATCAGCAAAGGTGAAACCACTGCATTAACTGTAAACAGCAACAACGGTACAACTTACAGTTGGTCATCAGCAAATGGTATTATCAGCGGTCAAAATAGCGCTACCTTAACGGTACGTCCAATGCAAACCACTACCTACACCGTAACAGTAAGAAATGCTACAGGTTGTGAAAGTACATCGAGTATTACCATAGAAGTTAAAGATGACTATATGGTACAAGCTGAAAACTTTATTACACCAAATGGTGATGGGGTAAATGACACCTGGGTAATCAAAAACATAGATGCCTATCCAAACCATACCCTTTCAATTTATGACAGATCAGGAAAAGAACTGTACAAAGTACGCAACTATAAGAATGATTGGGACGGCACCTTTAACGGAACACCTCTGGTTGAAGGAACCTATTACTACATTATCCGTTTTGATCAGAACCCTAGACCTGTGAAAGGATTTATAACAATAGTGAGAAGTAAATAGAAAGTTTAAATAAAAAAGAAGCTCAGGTGTCTTTAAACAAATGCCTGAGCTTATAATAATCATGAGCTATTAAGCTTAACATATTTTATTTAGTAATTTTTGCTTAAAAATTTATGATTTAAAATTTCGAATATTCATTTCCAAAGAACAAAAAGATGAAGAGATATATACCCCTGCTACTGTTGAGCATCATGGTGGGAACTACCAAGGCACAGTTAAGTCCTTTAAAAAGCCAATACTATCAAAATGAATATTTGGTAAATCCGGCAATGGCAGGAAACCACGGCCATACAGAAATATTCCTTAACTATTCAAACCAGTGGAACAAAATAGACGGCGCACCTGTGATGGCTTCTTTTTCAGGAGTACTTCCGTTAAATGACAGGGCCGCAGTAGGTGTAAACCTGATCAATGATAAAGCTGGGCTGATCCGAAAAACACAGGCTATGGGAAGCTTTTCTTACAAAGTACCTTTTGCAGAAGATCATGCAATTCGTTTTGGTGTATCTGTGAGCTGGTCGCAAGATCGTTTGGACTATGGTCGGGCAACATCCAGCGGCCTTAACGATAGCGAACTGGGTAAATACAATGATCGTGAAAATTATATAGATGGTAATGTTGGCGCAACTTATCAAAACAAAAATTTAGAAGCACAATTTAGCTACCTGAGTCTGAATGAAAAACGTTACAGTAAAATATCTACGGTAGATTACGCAACCTTTTACAGCTCCTTAAGCTATAAGATTAACTTTGACGATAGCTTTGGCGTAAAACCTATGCTAGTTTATCGTGGCATAAAAAATTATGATAACCAATGGGACGTGGCTGCAGAATGGAATGCAAATCAGTTGCGTTTTTACACGATGTACCACAGCAATAAAAGTTTTACTGGAGGTATGGGCTATTTAGATAAAAGCGGGCTGATGATATCAGCCATGTATAACTCAGAGCCCTCAAACCTGAGGGGCCTTAGCGGGGGTATTTTTGATGTAGTGTTGGGCTACAGGCTTGGCAAATAAACATACGCTATTACTAGAAAACATAAGATGGGAGAATGAACAGCCTTGATTGCTTAGCAACACAATAGCTTTCAAACTCCCACCTATGATATGAGCATATATACAGACTATATCCAGTTTTCTTTACGTATTTCATAAACAACATTCATTCTATATGGCTCGCCAAAATAAGCAACCTCCTGTTCTGCAATTTTTTGAGCGCCTAATCTTTCCATGGCAATTTGTGAACGGAGGTTCTGTGCACCTACATGAAAATAAACCACATTAACATGATTAAAAATGTAGTTCAACATTAATCTCTTTACCTGATGGTTTATTCCTTTGCCCCAATATTTTGTGGCATAAAAAGTATAACCTATTAATAAACTATTATCTGCCGGGTTGTAATCATAGAAACGGGTACTGCCCATAAATTCATTTGAGCATCTATCAATTATTTTAAAAGCACCACCACTTTGAAGTGCCCCTTTAAAGAAATTGGCAAATACATCTTTCTGCCATCGATCCTTATTTGGATGTTGCTCCCATATTCTCGGATCAGCGGCCACGTTGTAAAGTGCATCAAAATCGTCTCCTGTTAAAGGTGATAATAAGATACTCTCAGTTTCTAAAGTAGGTTGTATTGAAAAGTTCATGTTATATAAATGAATAATCAGTCAGGATGTTTTTTGGATGTAACAAATATGCTTATTCCTCATTGAAAAAATTAAAATAATTAAAGGATAGGAATTATCAAATAACTCCTATCCTTTAATTTACATACCATAAACAACAATAATTAGTAATTTAGCGGCTATGGAAGAAATTAACTGGAGTGATTTTGAGAAAGTAGAATTAAGAGTAGGGACTATCCTCGAAGCTTTTGAGTTTCCCGAAGCGAGACGTCCGGCGTATAAAGTACGTGTAGATTTTGGAGAGCTCGGTATTAAAATGAGCAGTGCTCAAATTACCAAGCATTATACCCTCGAAACTTTGGTAGGCAGACAAATTATAGGCGTGGTAAATTTTCCTAAAAAACAGATCGGTAAATTTATGAGTGAGTTTTTAGTTACCGGATTTGCAGATGAAAATGGAGATATTGTACTGAGCGCTGTTGATAAAAAAGTACCTAATGGTACTAAACTTATTTAAGATAAATTTAACTGATCTAAAGTGAGCTTTTATAATTTTGAAGATAAACCCAATCCTGAAGCAGAAGATGAGCATTACATGCGAATGGCACTTAACGAAGCACAAAAAGCTTTGTCTTTAGATGAAATACCCATAGGCGCAGTAGTGGTTTGCAAAGGAAAAGTAATTGGCAGAGGTCATAACCTTACCCAGCAGCTCAATGATGTAACCGCACATGCCGAAATGCAAGCTTTTACGGCAGCGGCCCAAACTTTAGGCGGAAAATACCTCAAAGATTGTACCTTATATGTGACTATCGAACCTTGCGTAATGTGTGCCGGAGCAGGTTATTGGACACAGATTAGCCGCATAGTATATGGCGCAAGCGAAGAGAAGCGGGGTTTTACCCAAATAAAGCAAAACCTTTTACACCCCAAAACGTTATTAAAAAGCGGAGTTTTAGCAGAAGAATGTGCAAACCTGATGCGCGGTTTTTTTGCCAAAAAACGTGATTAAAGTTGACAAACTTTTGAATAAAACTTAACGTTGTACTCTTATATTTGTATAGAAACAATTTTTAACTTTAAATAAAAAAATATGGCTTTTGAATTACCTGCGTTATCATACGCAACCGATGCATTAGAACCGCATATTGATAAAATGACTATGGAAATACACCATGGCAAACATCATCAGGCTTATGTTACCAATCTTAACAAAGCTTTAGAAGGCAAGCCAGAAGCAAATGCAAATCTTGATGATATCATCAAAAATATTTCTAAATATCCTGCTGCAGTACGCAATAATGGCGGTGGTCACTATAACCATACTTTATTCTGGACCGTATTAGGCCCTAATAAAGGTGGAGAGCCTACAGGCGATTTAGCAAAAGCAATTAATGAAGCTTTTGGATCTTTTGCTGATTTTAAAACTAAAATCCAAGATGCGGGTGCTACCCGTTTCGGATCTGGATGGGCTTGGCTTTCTGTAGGTGCAGATAAGAAATTATTCATTTCATCTACGCCTAATCAGGATAATCCTTTAATGGATATTGCTGAGCAAAAAGGAACACCTATTTTTGGTATTGACGTTTGGGAGCACGCGTATTACTTAAAATATCAGAACAAACGCCCAGATTATTTAGCTGCAATATGGAATGTGGTAAATTGGGATGCAGTAGCTGAGCGTTACAAAAAAGCAATGTCTTAACCCAAAAAAAGATAAGCATGTAAGAGCGGACATATAATTGCCCGCTCTTTGCGGTTTAAACCCATTGATATTAAACAAAATGCAAGCAGATAAAAATAAATACTTAAATTGCGGTTAAAATTTTAGCGATGAGAAAGAGATTATTTTATCTGTTGATGTTTTTTGCAATTTTAACAGTTCAGGCAAATGCCCAAAATAAAATACCAGGACCTGATGAGTTAGCGAAGAAAAATGTAGATGAACTGGAAAAACGTTTAAATTTAAGCGCTACACAAAAAAGCGTAATCTATAATTATGCTTTTAATCTGGCTAAAGAACAAGTTGCCTTAATTAAAAAACAACAGGCAAATGGCTATAACGATGAAGAAATGGCCAAATTCTATCGGATCAATAATGAAACTAATAAAAGCATTAAGGCCGTATTAAAAGCAGAACAAATTGCTGAATTTGATAAAGTTGTTGAAGAACGCCTGAGTGGAGAAACACCCGATAAGAAAAAGAAAAAACGCAAAAAGGGAGAAGAAGAAGAAAAAGTAGTAGGTATTGAAGGCCTAAAGTCTGTAAACGGCAACCCTAAAAACTAACCTAATCTTATACATGATTTAAGCCTTTTAATATTTCAAAAGGCTTTTTTCCTAAAGAAAAAGTTAAGCTGGCTTTTGGATTAATAAAGGCATCTGATAATATATTAAAAAAAACAGCGAAAATTCTTACATAAAATGTATCTTTGCAACCCGACAAGACAGTCGGGATTTTTCATTTCATAGCAGAGGAATTCTCCTGGCTATTTGTCAGTTAGACAATCATTTAGATTTTATTACCCACATGCCTAAAGACACTTCCATTAATTCAGTATTGATTATCGGATCTGGACCAATTATTATTGGTCAAGCCTGCGAGTTTGATTATTCAGGATCTCAGGCTGCCTTATCTTTAAAAGAAGAAGGAATTAAGGTTTCCATTATCAATTCAAATCCGGCTACTATTATGACCGATAAGGTTATTGGTGACCATGTTTATCTGAAACCCTTAACCGTTGATTCAATTGAAGAAATTTTAATTGAACACAAAACCAATCCGGAACTGCCAACTATTGATGCCGTTTTACCTACAATGGGTGGACAAACAGCATTGAATCTTTGTGTAGAGGCCGAAGAACGGGGCTTATGGAAAGCGCACAATGTACGTATTATAGGGGTAGATGTTGCCGCTATTGATAAAACCGAGAACAGAGAGTCTTTCCGCCAATTGATGGTTGATATCGGTGTAGGCGTAGCGCATTCTAAAATTGCCAACTCTTTTTTAGAAGGAAAAGAAGCCGCACAACAAATAGGTTTTCCTTTGGTAATTCGTCCTTCATATACTTTAGGAGGTTCAGGTGGTGGTTTTGTACATAAAAAAGAAGATTTTGATGCCGCGTTAAAGCGTGGTTTAGAAGCTTCTCCTACCCACGAGGTGCTTGTAGAACAAGCTGTTTTAGGTTGGAAAGAATATGAATTGGAGCTTTTAAGAGATAGCAATGATAATGTGATCATTATTTGCTCTATTGAGAATTTCGATCCTATGGGTATTCATACCGGAGACTCGATTACTGTAGCTCCCGCCATGACCTTATCAGACCGTTGTTATCAGGAAATGCGTAATCAGGCTATTAAGATGATGCGAGCCATTGGTAACTTCGCAGGAGGGTGTAATGTACAGTTCTCTGTAAATCCGGCTAATGATGAAATCATTGCAATCGAAATTAATCCGCGTGTATCTCGTTCATCAGCGCTTGCAAGTAAGGCAACAGGTTATCCTATTGCTAAAATTGCGGCTAAACTCGCTATCGGCTATAACCTTGATGAGATTGAAAACCAGATTACCAAAACAACATCAGCATATTTCGAACCAACTTTAGATTATGTTATCGTAAAGATTCCTCGCTGGAATTTCGATAAATTTAAAGGGGCTAATCCTGAATTAGGCTTACAGATGAAAGCCGTAGGAGAGGTAATGGCTATAGGCCGCAACTTTACCGAAGCATTGCAAAAAGCTTGTCAGAGTTTAGAAATAGGTAGAGCAGGTATAGGTGCAGATGGTCGTCAAAAACGCAATATTGAAGAAATTATGCACGGCTTAGAGCACCCAAGCTGGAACCGTTTGTTCCTGATTAAAGATGCCATGAGTATGGGGGTGCCTTTAGAATCTATCCGTAAAGCAACCAAGATAGACAAGTGGTTTTTGGTACAGATACAAGAACTGGTAGCTTTAGAAACAGAGTTAAAGCGCTATAATCTGAACAATATTCCTAGAGACTTTTTCTTTACGCTTAAGCAAAAAGGATTTTCAGATATACAGATCGCTTATATTTTAGGTAATGTAACTGAAGATGAAGTTTACCAACGCCGTAAAGAATTGGGACTAACCCGTTCTTACAAAATGGTAGATACCTGTGCCGCTGAATTTCCTGCACAAACACCTTATTTCTACTCTACGTTTGAAGAAGCACCTCAGCAAATCACAGCAAACGGAATACAGGCGCAAGGAAACAATTATGGAACAAACGAATCAATTCCTTCAGATAAAAAGAAAGTTATTGTACTGGGTTCCGGACCAAACCGTATAGGTCAAGGTATAGAATTCGATTATTCATGTGTGCATGGTTTGTTAGCAGCTAAAGAAACAGGCTTTGAGGCGATCATGATCAACTGTAACCCTGAAACTGTTTCTACAGATTTTAACATGGCTGATAAGCTTTATTTCGAGCCTGTTTTCTGGGAGCACGTGCGTGAGATTATTGATCTGGAAAAACCAATGGGTGTTATTGTTCAGTTGGGTGGTCAAACAGCGCTTAAAATGGCTGAAAAGTTACATGAGAACAATATTCCAATTATAGGAACTTCTTTCGAAAACATGGACATTGCCGAAGATCGCGGGAGTTTCTCAGATTTATTGAAAGAATTAGATATTCCTTATCCAAAATATGGGGTAGCCGAAAATGCCGAAGAAGCCATTAAAGTAGCTAATGAAGTAGGCTATCCGGTATTGGTACGTCCTAGTTACGTATTGGGCGGACAGGGAATGAGCATTGTGATCAATGATGAAGATCTGGAAAAAGCTGTAGTAAAATTATTAGGAGACCTTCCTGGCAACCGTGTCTTGATTGATCATTTCTTAGACAGAGCAGAAGAAACCGAGTCAGATTCTATCTGTGACGGAGAAGATGTACATATTATTGGTTTAATGGAGCATATTGAGCCAGCTGGTATCCACTCCGGAGATTCAAGCGCAGTATTACCCCCTTACAGTTTATCTGATAAGGTAATAGCCGATATGGAGCAATACTCTAAGAAAATAGCCAAAGCGTTAAATGTACGAGGCTTATTAAATATACAGTTTGCGGTTAAAGACGAAAAGGTATATGTGATAGAAGCCAACCCACGTGCATCACGTACCGTACCTTTTATTGCTAAAGCTTACGATGTACCTTACATCAATATTGCTGCAAAAGTAATGTTAGGTGTAAATAAATTGAAAGACTTTACCATCGAGCGCAAGCTAAAAGGATTTGCTATTAAAGAGCCCGTGTTCTCTTTCGAGAAATTCCCTGAAGTACCTAAAGAATTAGGGCCTGAAATGAAATCGACAGGAGAAGCGATCCTCTTTATTAAAGATCTGGAAGATCCTTATTTTAGGCATCTGAATAAGGTAAAATCAATGTACCTGTCACAATAAAAATAACAAAGGCTGTTTAATAATTTAAACAGCCTTTGTTATATTCTTTGCAGAAAATCATTTTTCTTTCATTGATAAAAGCAGCAAATAAAGCTTAAGAAAAGAAATAGATATGCTTAATAATAAAAGGTTTAAGCGCAATAAAAAACCGTTTGGTATTTTGCCAAACGGTTTTTCTAAGCATCAAGTAAAAATTACTGATGTTTAATTACTTGTATATTTAAACTTCTTTCATCTGCAGCCGGATTGCTGTAAACCCCACCTGCAAAGATGGTATAGACATTTCCAACCTCAATTTTAACATCTTCACTTTCAGCTTTAATCGTTCCCGTTGAATTTTCTTTTAAATTAAATTTAATTGTGCCCGCATCTACGGCAGTATAAGTTCCATAACCTTTATAAGCAATATTACTACTTATAGCATTGGTTTTATCTTTAACAAATAGATCAAGAGCTGGAGCATTTAATGATAGATTAATAAAACGTACATAGGCTTTTTTAATATCTAAATTAGAAAGATTATCAACCACGGTAAGCAATTCAAATTGGTTCGCTTTTCCCAAAAGATAATAACTGGTTAATACATCCTGCTGCAGGTTAAGGCCAGACTTACTAAAAGCATCCTGAGATTCTCCTGCTACTTTGAACTTGATGTCATAAGTTCCAACTGGGTACTGGGTATTTTTTATGCCACCACCATAAGGAATAGCCACGTTATTCGCTTTATTACCGTTGTAATAAATATCATATGTTAAAAATGTAGGAGAAGCATTATAGATTCTTAGTACTCCAGCAGTAGGAGTAGGATCGTTTTTGCTCTTACAGCCAAAATTCAGGGCTATTACAGCCAAAGCTATGAACAGGGTAAACGGTTTAAGCACTTTGTAAAAATTTATATTCATGAGCAGTAAAGTTTAAAAAATTAAGCAAATTTAACTACTTAATTTTATTTAGAATACAAATATGGCTTTTATCTTAAAAAGAGTGATGTTAAACTTTGTTAAAAGCATAATGATTTATCAGAAAAGCAGTTGATTCTGGTAAAAAAATAAGAAAATTATTGCACAATCCAATTTTTATTTAAACCTTTGCAGCACAATAATTTTCAATTATAAAATGAGCAAACACGTTTTTCATAAATTATCTGTTTTAGAGGCAAAAAACATTGCTTCTAACAGCTATTTTATTGAGCGTTTGCGTCCCGTGTTTTATATTACCACAAGCCGGCAAATCTTTACGCCGCGTATTTAAGTTTACCTTTTTCCTGGAACTTATACCATGAGGAATTGATCCTCACTAAAAACCCAATTAACAAAATACTCTTATTTTTTTCGTTAGAATATTAATGAATCTAAACGATTTTATAGTGCAGGTGGCCTTACCTGAACACCGTGTATTTGCAGAAGAAATTGTAACCGAGATGGCCGAATCTGCAAAAGCCAGAGGTACAGGTATTGCAAAACGTTCACCAGAATACGTGGCTAATAAAATGCAAGAGGGAAAATCCGTAATCGCATTTCATAAGGATGGTACCTGGGCAGGTTTTTGCTATATAGAAACCTGGAGCCATGGGCAGTTTGTTGCAAACTCAGGACTGATTGTAAGCCCTAAATTCCGTAAGGCAGGACTTGCAAAAGCCATTAAGGAGGAGATTTTCAGCTTGTCGAGAAAATTGTATCCAAAAGCTAAAATATTTGGCCTAACTACAGGTTTGGCAGTAATGAAGATCAATTCTGATTTGGGTTATGAGCCGGTTACTTATTCTGAGCTTACACAAGATGAAGATTTCTGGAAAGGGTGCCAAAGTTGCGTAAACTTCGAAATCCTGAAAATGAAAGAACGTAAAAACTGTATGTGTACGGCTATGCTTTACGACCCGGCAGAAAAAAAACATGAAGCAGCCAAAATTTTCGCAGAAGAACTTCAGAAGAAACCCAAGCTCTATGAACGTTTCATGCGTATTAAACAAAGACTGATTTTGAAACAAAGAACCGGTCTTAAATCATTAATTGTTTTGTTTACCCTAATATTTGATAAATAAATGAAAAAGAAAGTTGTTTTAGCGTTTAGCGGCGGCTTAGATACCTCATTTTGCTGTATTTACCTGGCAAAAGATAGAGATCTGGAAGTACATTCTGTTGTAGTTAACACTGGAGGATTCTCAGAAGAAGAACTACTTGAAATAGAAAAGAAAGCCTATAGTTTAGGAGTAGCTTCGCACGCTGCGGTAGATGAAACAGAGAACTATTACAACGATAGCATCAAATATCTGGTTTATGGAAACGTACTTAAAAATGCAACTTATCCACTTTCTGTAAGTGCAGAACGTGTTTGTCAGGCAACAACCATTGCAAATTATGTGAAAAAGATTGGTGCAGATTATGTGGCGCATGGCAGTACAGGAGCAGGTAATGATCAGGTACGTTTTGATATGATTTTTAATATTTTAATTCCTGAGGTAGAGATTATTACTCCAATCAGGGATTTAAAATTATCCCGTGAAGCAGAAATAGAATATCTGGCCAAACATGGTGTAGAGTACAGTGCTGAAAAAGCAAAATATTCAATTAACAAGGGTTTATGGGGTACATCAGTTGGTGGAGTAGAAACTTTAACTTCAAATCAGACCTTGCCTGAAAGTGCATGGCCTACACAGGTTACTGAAACAGAGGGCCGTAAAGTTGAATTGACTTTTGAAAAAGGTGAACTGATAGCGATTGATGGCGAGAAAATGGAACCCGTTAAAGCAATTCAGAAATTACAGGCTATTGCTCAGCCTTATGGCGTGGGTAGAGATATTCACGTTGGTGATACTATAATTGGGATTAAAGGACGTGTGGGTTTTGAAGCCGCCGCACCTGTAGTAATCATCAAAGCACATCATACTTTAGAGAAACATACTTTAACCAAATGGCAGTTAAGCTGGAAAGAGAACTTGGCTTCTTTCTATGGGAATTGGTTGCATGAAGGTCAGTTTCATGATCCTGTTATGAGAGATATCGAGGCTTTTTTAACTTCTACACAGAAAACAGTTAGCGGTAAGGTATTTGTAGAATTGCTTCCTTATCGCTTCCATATCATCGGTATAGAATCTGATCACGATTTAATGAGCAATAAATTTGGTAGTTACGGTGAGATGAACAATACCTGGTCTGGCGAAGACGTAAAAGGTTTTTCTAAGATTTTTGGAAACCAGGTAACGATATGGCATAAAGTAAATGCTAAGTAATGTTGATTTCATTGATTAAGAAAGTTAGACTTGAACCTTAACTTTTAACATTAAACTTTTAACTTATGATTAAAGCAGGCATTATAGGTGGAGCAGGGTACACGGGCGGAGAAATGTTGCGTATTCTCATCAACCATCCGCAAGTTGAGCTTGTTTTTGTAAATAGTAGTAGTAATGCTGGGAACTTGGTTTCTGATGTCCATACAGATCTAGTAGGCGATACAGATCTGAGGTTTACGGATGAAATTGCCCAGGATATTGATGTACTTTTTCTTTGTGTAGGACATGGAGATGCAAGAAAATTCCTGGAACAAACAAACATTAACGAAAAAATTAAGGTGATTGATCTGTCACAGGATTTTAGGTTAAAGCATAACTCATCTATCCAAAACCGTTATTTTGTTTATGGTCTTCCTGAACTGAACAGAGCGGCAATAAGATCTGCACAGAATATTGCTAATCCGGGTTGTTTTGCTACATGTATAGAACTGGGTTTATTACCGCTTGCTAAAGCTGGCTTATTACAGGCAGAGGTGCATATCAATGCTACAACCGGTTCTACAGGGGCCGGACAAAGTTTAAGCAAAACCTCTCACTTCAGCTGGCGCAATAATAACCTGTCGGCCTATAAAGCATTTGAACATCAACATTTAAATGAAATAGGTGAAAGTTTAAATCAGCTGCAGGGAGAACTTAATCATGCGTTAAATTTTATACCCCAGCGGGGTGATTTTACCAGAGGTATTTTAGCAGCAATGTATATCGACAGCAACTTAACAGAAGAAGAGGCGTATAACCTCTATGAAGCGTATTATGCTGGTCATCCCTTTACGCATGTAAGCCGGAAAAACATAGACCTTAAACAAGTTGTGAATACCAATAAGTGTTTGGTTCATATAGAAAAGCATGGAAATAAACTATTGGTTATAAGTATTATAGATAACCTGTTAAAAGGAGCCAGCGGTCAGGCCGTTCAAAACATGAATTTGCTGTTCGGTTTGGAAGAAACGGCAGGATTGAGATTAAAAGCAGTTGGGTTTTAGTTAAACACATAAACTTTAAACAATTAAAAATGAATTTATTTGACGTTTATCCATTAAACGATATAGAAATAGTAAAAGCATCGGGCAGTTATGTTTGGGATGCTGAAGGCAAAAAATATTTGGATTTGTATGGCGGGCATGCTGTAATTAGTATCGGACACACCCATCCACATTATGTAAGCCGTTTAACCAACCAGTTAAATAAAGTAGGATTTTACTCTAATTCGGTTAAAATAGCTGTTCAGGGACAGTTAGCAGAGCTATTAGGTAAAGTATCAGGAAAAACAGATTACCAGTTGTTTTTATGTAATTCTGGAGCAGAGGCTAACGAGAATGCGCTAAAATTAGCATCTTTCTACAACGGAAGAAAGAAAGTGATTGCTTTTAAAGGAGCGTTCCACGGCAGAACCTCTCTTGCTGTTGCGGCTACAGATAATCCTAAGATTGTGGCTCCGGTAAATGAAACAGAGAATGTAATCTTTTTGCCTCATAACGATGAGCAGGCTTTAGAAGATGCTTTTAAAACACAAGGGAATGAGATCTCGGCAGTAATTATTGAGGGTATCCAGGGTGTAGGAGGTATTAAAGAAGCTTCAAAATCTTTTTTACAAAAAATACGTTCACTTTGTGATCAGTACAATGCCGTTTATATAGCAGATAGTGTACAATGTGGTTACGGCAGAACAGGCTTATTTTATTCGCATGATTGGTCAGGCGTAAATGCAGATATTTATACCATGGCTAAAGGTATGGGCAACGGCTTTCCGGTTGCGGGAATTTCTATTGCACCAAAATTTAAACCTTGGCATGGAGAATTGGGAACAACCTTTGGGGGGAACCATCTGGCATGTGCAGCGGCATTAGCTGTTCTGGAAACAATTGAGCAGGAAAACTTGTTAGAAAATGCCAGAAATATAGGTGATTACCTTATTTCAGAATTGAAAAGATTTGAACAGGTTACAGAAGTACGAGGTAGAGGTTTAATGATTGGTATAGACCTATCAGAAGAACTAGCCCATGTAAAAAAAGACTTATTGTTTAAGCATCAAATTTTTACAGGCGAGGCTAAACCTAACGTTATTCGTTTATTGCCAGCCCTAAACCTGAATAAAACCCATGCCGATGAGTTTTTAGAAGCATTTTCAAAGGTAGTTGAAGGTGTAGGGTATAAGGCATAAGGCAATGAGAGATTATAAAAAACTCGGTATATGGAAAAAGGCCATCAAGAAAAGCATTCCGCCTCAATTTCCAAAAGAAGAGAAGTTTGAATTAATATCTCAGCTTACACGGGCTTCTTTGTCTGTACCTCTCAATACTGTAGAAGGCTGTGGTAGGTTTACAGATAAGATTTTGCACGCTTTCTTGATACAGCCTTGGGCTCAATTAATGAGATAGATGAGTTGCTTATGTGCATTAGAATTAAACTACATAAGTGAAGATAAATATTTAAAAGTAAATAAATCCATTAATGAAGTTAGCGCAACGCTAATTTCATTTTTAAAATTTTTGGAAGCGAGGAAAACCTTAAATCCTATACCTTTGAACCTTATACCTTTAGAAGATGAAACTTTTCACGTCCGTTCATGATGTCGCAGACATCAAACAATTGGTAGCTGATGCATTGGCTTTGAAGGCAAATCCGTATGCACATAATATGCTGGGTAAAAACAAGACCTTAGGTCTTGTTTTTATGAATCCGAGTTTAAGAACACGGCTAAGCACCCAGAAAGCTGCCATGAACTTGGGAATGAACGTTATGGTAATGAATATGGATAAAGATGGCTGGGCTTTAGAAACACAGGATGGCGTGGTAATGAACGGTAATACAACCGAGCATATACGTGAGGCTGCGGCAGTGATGGGGCAGTATTGTGATATCTTGGGCCTACGTTCTTTCCCTAAGCTAAAAGATAGAAATGAAGACTATAGTGAAGGTTTTTTTAACAAATTTGTACAGTTTTGTGGTGTTCCGGTAGTTAGCCTTGAAAGTGCAACCAGACATCCCCTACAAAGCCTTGCAGATCTAATTACTATTGTGGAAACCAACCCGATACCTATAGAACAAAGAGCTCAAGGTAAAAAGCCTAAAGTTGTACTGGCATGGGCTCCCCATGTTAAAGCTTTACCACAAGCCGTACCTAACTCTTTTGCTGAGTGGATGTGCAAAGCACAGGAACTGCAGATGATAGATTTTGTAATTGCGCAACCCAAAGGATTTGAACTGGCCGATGAATTTACAAAAGGCGCAGAAATTGTATATGATCTTGATCTGGCAATTGCCAATGCAGATTATGTGTATGTAAAGAACTGGAGCAGTTATAAAGAATATGGACAATTGTTACCTTATGAAGGAAATTGGATAATGAACAACGAAAAGCTTAACCTTACCAATAACGCTAAAGTGATGCATTGTTTACCTGTACGTCGCGATTTGGAATTGGCGGCCGAGATATTGGATGGACCAAATTCATTGGTTATTCAGGAAGCAGGCAATAGATTATGGTCAGCGCAGGCCGTTTTAAAGGCACTGCTTGAAAAGCATTAACCAATTATAGATATGGAAAAGCTAACCATTGTTAAAATAGGCGGAAACGTAATCGATAATTCAAAAGCATTGCATGATTTTCTGAGAGATTTTTCTGCCATACCAGGAAAAAAAATCTTGATACACGGAGGAGGCAAAATAGCTACAGAATTATCAGGTAAATTAGGTATAGAAGCACAAATGGTTGAAGGTAGGCGTATTACCGATATAGAAACATTGAGAGTAGTTACAATGGTATATGCTGGTCTGATCAATAAAAATATTGTAGCCCAGTTACAATGGGTTAACTGTAATGCCATTGGGCTTACAGGTGCAGATGGAAACATTATAAAAGCCCAAAAAAGACCAGTAAAAGAAATAGATTATGGTTATGTAGGAGATTTAGATGATTCCTCTGTTTCTAGTAAAATGCTAAATAATCTATTAGAGGGAGGCTTTGTCCCCGTTTTTTGCGCAATTACGCATGATAGAGAAGGACAATTGCTCAATACCAATGCCGATACAATTGCCGCTGTAATTGCAGTAGCTATGTCTACACAGTACCAAACAGAATTGGTATATTGCTTTGAAAAGAAAGGCGTTTTAAAAGATGTAACTGATGATACAACAGTCATAAGAACCGTAAAATCATCTCAGTTTGAAAACCTTAAAGCAGACGGTACTATAGCAGGAGGAATGGTGCCTAAACTGCAAAATGCTTTTGATGCTATTCATAAAGGTGTTACAGCTGTATATATTGGCAAGGCAGATGAACTCCCAATGTTGAATAAAGGCATATTTGGAACTAGAATGGAAGCATAAACCATTTATTTATATCTGAATGCAGACTGATATTAATACTTTTGTCTTTTATGTATAGCTTAAGCGCTTATTGACTAATACCACCTTAAATGATACCAGATAAATTAGTAAACGAAAGTATAGCACTCTTAAAAAAATTGATTACTATACAGTCGTTTAGTAAAGAAGAAGACAAAACGGCTGATTTGATAGAACTGTTTTTAAAGGAAAGAAATATCCCCACTCATAGAAAACTAAATAATATATGGGCCTACAATCAGCATTTTGATGAAAGTAAGCCTACTATTCTGCTCAATTCGCATCATGACACGGTTAAACCTAATTCGGGTTACACCCGTAATCCTTATGATCCGGCAATAGAAGATGGAAAACTGTATGGATTAGGTAGCAATGATGCAGGAGGATGCTTGGTATCCCTTATTGCTGCATTTTTATATTTTTACGAGCTAAAAGATTTAAAATATAACTTCTGTTTAGCCACAACGGCAGAAGAAGAAATCTCGGGGCATAACGGACTGGAGCTGATTTTACCTGATCTGGGAAAGCTGGATTTTGCTATTGTTGGTGAGCCTACAGAAATGCATTTAGCTATTGCTGAAAAGGGTTTATTGGTTTTAGATTGTATTGCGCATGGGAAAGCAGGTCATGCTGCTCGAGAAGAAGGCGATAATGCCATTTATAAAGCACTAAAAGATATTGAGTGGTTCAGAACGTATCAATTTCCTAAAGTATCTGATGTTTTTGGGCCGGTTAAGATGAGTGTAACCATTATTAATGCAGGCTCACAACATAATGTAGTTCCGGCAAATTGCACCTTTACGGTTGATGTAAGAGTTACAGATTCTTATACAAATGAAGAAGTGGTAGAGATTATCAGAAAGCATGTAAGCTGCGAGGTTAACCCGCGTTCGGTAAGGCTAAAACCCTCTTCAATAGATAAAGAACATGCTATTGTAAAATCGGGGGTAGCTTTGGGTAAAACCACTTATGGTTCGCCAACTACATCCGATCAAGCCCTGCTCTCTATACCATCTTTAAAATGTGGGCCAGGTTTTTCGGGGCGCTCGCATATGGCAGACGAGTATATATTTGTTGATGAAATTAAACAAGGAGTAGAAGGATATATAGCTATGTTAAAACCCGTTGTGGAGCAATAGCATTGCTATAGTTTTTTTAAATAACTTTTATTGTTAACTATAGTTTTTACCTATTAATTGGTGATCTGATGAAAATCTGGCAAAAAAATATTGATGTAAATCAGTTCGTAGAAAATTTCACTGTTGGCAAAGACAGAGAACTGGATTTACAAATGGCAAAGTTTGATGTGCTTGGATCGATAGCGCATACCAAAATGCTATCAACTATAAACCTTTTAACCGCCGAAGAGCTGAAAGAAATTCATCATGAGCTGAAGCATATTTACAAAGAAATTGAAGATGGTAAATTTACGATTGAAGATAATGTGGAGGATGTGCACTCGCAAGTAGAGTGGCTTTTAACCCAGCGTATAGGAGAGGCAGGTAAAAAAATTCATAGCGGGCGTTCACGTAACGATCAGGTTCTGGTAGATTTAAAATTATACTTTAGAAGTTGTATTGAAGATATGGTAAACAATACAAATCTTCTTTTTAAAGAACTGATTACACTGAGCAATACCCACAAAGATAAATTACTACCTGGTTATACCCATTTGCAAATTGCTATGCCATCATCATTTGGATTATGGTTTGGGGCTTATGCCGAAAGCTTGGCAGATGATATGGAATTAATGCTTGCAGCTTGGAAAATTACCAATAAAAATCCACTGGGATCTGCTGCGGGTTACGGCTCTTCATTTCCATTAAACAGAACCCTAACCACACGGTTATTAGGGTTTGACAGCTTAAATTATAACGTAGTATATGCACAAATGGGGCGTGGTAAAACTGAGCGTGTTTTGGCGCAGGCCATGTCTTCAATTGCGGCTACGCTTGCAAAAATGGCGATGGATGTTTGTCTTTTCATTAACCAGAATTTTGGTTTCATCAGCTTTCCGGCTGAACTCACAACAGGGAGCAGTATTATGCCACATAAAAAGAACCCCGATGTGTTCGAATTGATCAGATCACGCTGTAATAAGATTCAGGCTTTACCTAATGAAATAGCCCTCATGACTACAAATCTCCCATCGGGTTACCACAGAGACCTGCAATTGCTAAAAGAAAACTTGTTCCCCGCAATTACGTCTTTAAATGAATGTATTGAGATCGCTACGTTCATGCTGCAGAATATTTCCATTAAACCAGATATCCTGAAAGATTCCAAATACGATTATCTGTTTAGTGTTGAGGTGGTAAATAATTTGGCTCTACAGGGTGTTCCATTTAGAGAGGCTTATAAAATTGTAGGTGAGCAGATAGAAACTGGAACGTTTAAACCCGAAACGCAGGTAAACCATACGCACGAAGGAAGTATCGGCAATTTGATGAATGAAGAAATTTCAGAAGCTATGCAAAATACCTTAAATCAGTTTGGTTTTGAGCAGGTTAAACAAGCTATTAAAGACTTATTGGCATAATCAACAAAATTTAATTCTATAGAAGCTTTCTGTGCATGTAGAAATTTTATATTTCGTTTTATTTTATTTGGTTTCTTTTGTGTTATTTTAGAATAATTCAAAACATAATGAAATGTATATTTGATTTCGAAAACAAAACCTAATAACAATGAACCGCAGAAAACTAATTAAAACTTTATCTCTGGGAGTAGGAGCTTCAATAATCAGTACAGATGTACTGGCTAGTTTGGGCGAGCATTCTTTTTTATACCAGATGCCAGAAAACCCCTTGCACAAAGTCTTGGATAAACCTGTAACAGCCATTACAATTGGGGCGGGCAACAGGGGGATGGTTTATGGTAACTATGCCGCAAAATTTAAAGAGCAGATCAAAATTATTGGTGTAGCAGAGCCTAACACGTTTAGAAATGACAGATATGCCAAGCTTCACAATATAGAAGACAAGAATAGATTTAATACATGGGAGGAAGTATTTAAGCGACCTAAATTTGCAGATGCAATAATTATTTCAACACCCGATAATCTACACTATGCACCATGTATGAAAGCACTGGCCATGGGTTATGATATTTTATTGGAGAAACCTATAGCACCTACAGAAAAAGAATGCAGAGATATTCTGGCTTTGGCAAAAAAGAATAAATGTATTGTTGCGGTATGTCATGTATTGAGATATGCTCCTTATTTCGTTAAAATGAAAGAGCTGATTGCTAAGGGAGCTGTTGGTGAAGTGGTGAGCATACAACATCTTGAACCTATTGATCATACGCATATGGCGCATTCATATGTGCGCGGTAACTGGCATAACTCTAAAGAGACTACGCCTATTATTTTAGCCAAATCATGCCACGATTTAGATATTATTAAATGGGTACTCAACAAGCCAAGTAAGAAGATATCTGCTATGGGCGATTTAAAATGGTTTAAAAAACAAAATGCACCGGAAGGCAGTACTGCACGTTGTACCGATGGCTGTAAGATAGAAAGAGAATGTCCTTATTCGGCTATTAAAGAATATGTTGATCTAAATAAAAGAACATCTGTTTTTGATGTTCCTCCCGGAACCAAAGACCGAAAAGCATTTATTGCCGAAAAACTAAAAACTACCAATTACGGGCGTTGTGTCTATAGAATGGAAAATGATCAGCCCGATCATTACATTACCAATATCCAGTTTTCAGATAGTGTTACGGCCAGCTTTTCTATGGAAGCCTTTACCTCTTACGGGGGGCGAAGAACTAGGGTAATGGGGGCCATGGGCGATTTGGTTGGTGATATGACAGAATTGGTGCATACTGATTTCAGGACGATGAAGCAAACTAAATTTTTGCCACAAGCAGAAGATGTCGAAGAATATAAAGGATCAGGTCATGGCGGTGGGGACTGGCTACTGGTTAGGGATTTTGTACAGGCCGTAGCGCAAAAAAATCCCGATCTGCTTACTTCTACAATAGATGAATCTATCGAAAGTCACATTATGGGCTTTATGGCAGAAGAAAGCCGTAAGACCAATAAAGTGATGGAGATTAAAATGTAATTAAAAAGATACATTGTAACAAAAATGTGTTATTTTGGTGTCGGGTTATTCCCGACACCTTTTATGACCAAACAACACATCTCTTTTAAGCATTTAAGCGTAAAAGCTAAATATGCTTTGGCTTTTTGGGTAGCCATTTCCTTGTACTGTTTTGTGCAATCGGTTTTACGATCGAGGCTTAACAATTACCTCATTTTTGAGAATACTTTCTTTAATTTAATTTACCAGAGATCTCTATATACTGATTATCCGCATTTGCATGATGATGCCAATCATTATGGGCCGATATTTTCAGTCTTTATGGCTCCTTTTGCCTTATTGCCACGAACACTTGGTTTCTTGTTATGGAATTTATTTAATTGTGGACTATTGTTTAAAGCCATCCAAACCATTCATATAAAGCATCGTGATGATATTTATTTAATTGCGCTTCCTTGCTTTGTATCCTCTATGCTAAGTCAGCAATTTAATCCCGCTACAGCAGCCCTAATTATTTTTAGCTATACTTTAAGAAATTACCATAGAGGTTTTTGGTCGGCATTTTGTATTGTACTGGGAACTTTTATAAAATTATATGGCATCGTAGGGCTTGCATTTTTCTTTTTTATAAAAGACAAGAAGCATTTTGTTCTTTATTTGGTGCTTTGGGCAGTTATATTGTTTATATTGCCTATGTTTTTTTCTTCCCCAACTTATATCCTGCATAGTTATGCTGAGTGGAAAAGCTCATTAAGTATAAAGAACATATCTAATATAGGATCATTAACAGGCGATTTGTCTGTAATGGGGATGGTAAGAGCCTTATTTAGCTTTCATATACCTACCCTTTACTTTTTAATCATAGGTGCGGGATTATTTTTGCTGCCTTATACCAATACTAGCCAATACAATTCGAACAGGTTTAAAATGCTGATTTTAGCTATGACACTAATGTTTCCTGTTTTATTTAGTTCGGGTACAGAAGATTGTACTTATATCATTGCAGTAATTGGTGTGGGTATCTGGTTTAACTATACAACAAAAAATCGTACAAATAAATTGTTATTGGTACTGGTCATTATTGCGTCGTTTGATTTTCCTTTAATGCTCTTCCCTAATTTTACAGAGCATTACCCGCTTATTATAAAGATTATATGTCTTCCGTATTTTATAGTATGGTTAAAAACCATTAAAATGGCCTTTCAGTATAAACGGGTTAATGAACTGGCTTTGGTCTGAAGATAGGAGAAGTATAATTATCTGAGTTCTATTTCAGATTTTCCCATTACACTGCCGCCAGAATATAAGATTAACGTATATATACCCTTCATAAACTGGCGAGGGTTTATCCAATCAATTTTATAACGGGTATTGTCATTGTTAAAAGAAAATTCAATAGCTGTGCTGTATTGCATTTTTTGACCTTCGGCTTCAAACATATTGTTTTCATCGGCAATTAAATTACCAGCCGGATCAATTACCCTTAAAAATACCCTGTGGTATTTTTTCTCGGCCAGATCATTAGGAATAAGTGCAAAATCTATGGTAAGCTGGTTGGCTGTGCTTGCTCGGGTAACCCCAGTAATTTTGCCGCTTTGTTTAATCTTAAAAGCACTAACTTTAATGTCATAAGCTTTTAGAGATTCGCCCACTCTAACCTTGGCAGTTAGTTTTTTGTTTTCCTTCTCTAATCTCACATTCTTATCATTAGAGGTGCTAACAACTGATTTCAAACTATCACGTTCACCTTTCAGATAAACATTCTCCTGTTCTAACAGGGTAACTTTGTTATTGTATATTTTAACGAAATTGCGCAGATTAGAAATTTTTTCGCCAGCTTCATCTAAATCTTTTTGAGTAAGCTCGCCTCTACGTAAAGCTTCTTTTAGTTCTTCAATTTTTTTTCGGGCAAGCTCCTGTTCTTCTATCAGTTTCTCATTTAGATTTACATTAGAGAGGTTTACGCGGTCTAATTCAACTTCAATTTTTTCAACTTCTAACTTTAAGCGTTCCTGCTCGGTATTTAAAGAAGCAGAAGGAGAAGAAGCACTACTTTTATTGCTGAAATACAAATAACCATTTATGCCTAGCAGGGCTGCTATAACAACCATTAAAAAATAAACCTTGGTTTTATCGGTCTTGTTACGCGTGTTATCTGCCTGCATTATAAATAATCAAAAAATCCTCTATTAAAAATAAACGACTAACTTAACAAAAAAAATAAAAGTAAAAAAATATGCACCTTTGTATCAAAATTATCAATTAAGCGTTATTACATTAATTCTTAAAATCAGCTACTTTTAATTTTTTTGAACAAGAAGCCTGTTTTCATGCAAAAAACCAAACGTTACGTACAACTTTTATCTATCTTATGCATTCTGTTTACCGTTCCGAAGATAGTAAACGCTCAAAGTGAAGAAAAAATTGCACCTAAACGTGAATTTAGAGGTGTATGGATAGCCAGTGTAACCAACATAGACTGGCCTTCAAAACAAGGATTAACAGCAGAGCAGCAAAAACAAGAGTTAATTGGCATATTAAATCAACACAAAGCCAATGGAATAAATGCAATTGTGTTACAGATTAGACCCACTGCTGATGCACTGTATGCAAAATCTCGTGAACTTTGGAGCCACTGGTTAATGGGTAAACAAGGGCTAAAACCTGCCGAAGGTTATGACCCTTTACAATTTGCCATTAAGGAAGCACATAGTAGGGGTATGGAGCTGCACGCCTGGTTTAATCCTTACAGAGCAACAATGAGTGCTAACTCGGTTACAGCTGCAGATCATATCACTAAAACCAGACCCGAACTTTTTTATACTTATGGAGGGCAAAAACTGTTTGATCCGGGATTGCCTGAAAACAGGGAATATATTACACAGGTAATTTTAGACGTGGTAAAAGAATATGATATAGATGGTGTCCATTTTGATGATTATTTTTACCCTTACCGCATTGCAGGTCAGGTGATAAAAGACAGCGCTACTTTTGCTAAATATCCTAATGGCTTTACTAAAATTGATGATTGGCGTAGAAATAATGTGGATTTGCTTGTAAAGATGGTAAGCGATAGTGTACATCATTACAAGAAGCATGTTAAATTTGGAATAAGTCCTTTTGGTATCTGGAGAAATTACCGAGAAGATACATTAGGATCGAAAACAAACGGGCTTTCTAATTATGGTGAACTGTATGCAGATTCAAGAAAATGGATTAAAGAAGGTTGGGTAGATTATATTAACCCGCAGATTTATTTTGCTTTTAACAGATCAGCGGCTCCTTTTGGTGTATTGCTGGACTGGTGGGCTAAAAATACTTTTGGAAGGCATTTATATATAGGTCAGGCTGCCTATCTGGTAAATGTTTCAAGAGAACAGGCATGGCGCACACCTTCAGAAATCCCTAATCAGATCAGAGCAATAAGAGCAAATGATAAAGTACAGGGGAGTGTATTTTTTAGTTCTAAATCCTTATCAACTGTGGCTAAAGGAGTAGCAGATTCTTTAAGAAACGATTTTTATAAGTATCCTGCATTACCGCCCCAAATGCCCTGGATTGATAACATACCACCTAATGAGCCACAGGATCTTACTGCTGAATTAGTATCTGAGGGTATAAGATTAAAATGGCATAAGCCTGTAAAGGCCAGAGATGGAGAAACAGCTTCGGGATATGTGGTTTACAGATTTGAAGAAGCTGATAAAATTAATATTCTGAATGCAAAACACATTCTAAACATTAGTTTTGAAGACAATACTTCTTACTTTGATCGCAGTGCGGAAAAAGGAAAACGATATACTTATGTGGTAACGGCCCTCGATCGGATCAAAAATGAAAGTGAAGCGGGAGATGCAGTAAGTATAGAGCGGCCCTAATTGTTTTCTATACAGATAGGTTGTTAATGAACTCAGCCAAATAAAGGTCTGTAAAACCATAAACAGGATATTCTTCCCAAAATAAACGGATCATTTCTGTTTGATCTGTAATTCCTTTTTGTTTGAGGTTCAGAAAGAAGGTTTCGATAAGATTAAAATCATCCTTTTTAAGAAAAAGATCTGTGTAGGCCTTTAATGCAGGCTTTAGAAAATGCAGACGAGCAAACTCCTCGGTATCAAGCATTGATAAAAACTTAATATCTTGTTTAATAAATGCATCCCAAACCTTAGACGCTACCTTTAGATCACTCTTATTTAATAGTTCCTTGGTATAGTACAGGCTGCTGAACTGCACGGCATTAAGTTGACCTAAACCTCTGAAATTTTTAATCCCTTCAAACTTATCAGGGCAGATGAGCCATATCTTAAGAGTCGGATGCAGATTTTTAGAAATAAGGTCCAGTACACAAATCAGGTTTATCTGACAAACTACATCAAACTCGAACCATAATATCACATCTTTATATTGCTTTAGCTGCTTCAGTTTTTCAATTTCTTGTAATACCTGAGAATTATAGCTTGCCGGAGATACGTTATAGGTTTCACAAATGTAATTCTGTCTGGTTTCCCAAAAATTTTGTTCCGTTATCGGACCTTGCGCCAATACTTCATTCCAGGTGAGTGTGTCGCCTTCTATAGCCGTCTGCTTAAATATTTCGAGAGTTGCTCCGCCATTAAGAATATGTAGGGTTTTATTCATATCAACGAGGTACAAAAATAAACAGGCTGCTCCGATACCTAAGACCTGAAACAAGCTCAGGATAACGAATCAGGATTTTTGAGCAGCCTGTTTGGACTAATTATCTGGTATATTATTTTTCAGGAACCAATACCAAACGGATGTAGTTATCTCCGTTTAAGTATTTCTGAGCAGCAGTTTTAGAGCTCTCAACCGTTACATTATTAATACGTTCTTTGTTGCTTAACACCTGATTAATATCATCATTGTTCTTTAACCTTGTAGTTAAATAAGATAACCAGTAGCCATTTTCACGTAAGTTCAATTCTTCCTGTCTTAATTCTTCAGATTTAAATTTAATCAGATCTTCATTGGTAGCCCCGTTTTGTTTGAAGGCATTTACCTCTTCCAAAGCGGCATTGATCAGCTTATCTACATTGGCTTTGGCACAATTAAAAGATATGGTAAAATAATAGTGAGCTTTTGGTAGTTTGTCAATACTTAACGAAACGTTAGGGCTATATACTCCACTTTCTTTTTCACGAAGTCTTTCCAGGATTTTGATTTCTAAAGCAGCCTTTAAAGCATCTAATTGAACATTATTTGCAGCATTGTATTCATAGTCGTTATGGAAGATAAGCTGAACGGTTGCTTTATCTTCAATGCCCTTGCGAACAGTTTTTGATACTTTACCTTTAGGTGGATAAATGCCTAGATCAACAAAATCTTCATTACGATTTAAATTAGGCAGGCTACCTAGATATTTTGTAATAAGAGGTTTAATTTTTTCAATATCAAAATTACCTACAAATACAAAGGTTTGTCCGCTTAAATCAGCAAAGCGATCTTTATAAAAAGCATAAGCTTTATCCAAAGAAATCTGATCAATATCTGCTAATGTAGTTGGCATAGCTCTTTTATGGTAATTCCCCATTACTGCCTGAACGGTATCTGCAAATACACTTGTCGGATTACTGTTTTTATTGGCAAGGATTACTTTAAAATCACTGATGTTCTTATTAAATATCTCGGCATCTTTTCTTGGCTCTGTTGCATACGCGTAAATCAGCTGAAAGGCAGTTTCTAAATCCTTAGGAGACGTACTGCCTGAAAAACCCTGATACTCGGTGTCTATGTAAGATCGTACACCGGCAGTACTGCCTGCTAAATACTTACTAAGCTGGGTAGGATTAAACGGACCTACGCCACTTTGTGCAATAAGACTGGCATTATCGGCCGAAAGGAAATTATCATCTTTGGCCAAAGAAGTCCCGCCACGGCCAAAAGAAGTAAAGATAATCTGATCATTTTTAAAATCGGTAGGCTTAAGAACTACTTTGATACCATTATTAAGACTTAAAGTGGTAACATTTAGCTGTTTATTGGTAGCTTCATTTACAATATTACCTCCTTTAGGGTTTTGTGCAATTAGAGGCTGGTTAACTTTATCATCAACATAAGGCGTAACATTATTTCCTGCATTTTTTAGAACAGACAATAGTTGCTGTTCAGTTGGAAGATTTGCTTTTTCTTTTTCTGGAGCCTGTACAACAACAATCTGATTGGTTTTGCTAACCATGTTTTTAGCTGCCTGATTGATTTCTTGTGCCGTGATATTTTTCAATATATTTTTTGCTAACTCATAAGTATAATTATCAGAAGGGATTGCTGCACCGGTTAAGAAATTATCAAGATAGCGCTGTACATAATTTGCAGATTTGGTCTTGCTTTGTTCTTTATGTTGTTTTTCAATACCCGCCTCCATTTTCTTTTTAGCGGTTTCTATTTCACTGTCAGTGAAACCAAATTTGGCCATACGTTCATTTTCTGAAAGTGCTGCGGTTAAAGCTTTTTCGAGCTCATTGGCGCTTTTAGCCACTGCAACCGTAGTTAAAGCACTTAAACCCCATACTAAACCTCCCTGATAAGGCGCATAACTACTTTGGGCAAATAAGAAAGGAGCAGTGCCCTTTTGCGTAATTTCAGACAAACGCGTTCCCAGCATGCTGTTTACTAAACTTTGAATTAATCTGGATTTATAATCCTGATCGGTAAGCACCGGGCCTTCTTTATGCTTGTAAATAACCTGGGCAACATTATAGGGTTGCTCAACATCTGTAACAATTTTTACTAAAGGAGCAATATTATCAGGAATGCTGTAATTTAAACGAGGTCTTTCGTTTTTAGGATTACTAAAGCCCGAGAAATTCTCTTTAATCAGTTTTTCAACTTCATTTACGTCAAAATCTCCTACGGCAATTACGCTCTGTAGGTTTGGTCTATACCAATCGTGATAAAAATTTCTGATTTTATCGTGTGTAAAATTGTTCAGAATCTCCACAGTTCCTATAGGAATACGTTTCGCATATTGAGAGTTACCTAATAAGAAAGGAAATAGCTCCTTAGACATACGTTGTGCAGCATTTTTGCCACGCTGTCTGTCTTCTTCAACAATTACACCTCTTTCATTATCAATATCCTCACCATTCATGTTTATTTTTCCAGCCCAGTTTGCCAAAATTTTAAAACCTGTTTTAAAAACTTCAGCACTGTCTGTAGGAATAGGCAATTGATATACGGTTTGATTGAAACCGGTATAGGCATTTAAATCGGCTCCAAATCTTACTCCTGCCTTTTGCAAATAGTTAATGATTTCGTTCTTAGGAAAGTCTTTAGTTCCATTAAAGGCCATATGTTCGGTAAAGTGGGCTAATCCTAGCTGGTCGTCATTTTCCATTAAAGAACCAATCTTGTTAGCTAGGTAAAGCTCAGCACGGTTTTTAGGTTCTGAATTTTTGCGGATATAATAAGTTAAACCATTGGCTAATTTGCCAATTCTCACCTCGCTATCAGCAGGCATGGCCTTGCTATTACTGGGTTTGTTAAAGGCTTTGTTTGCAGGATTCGCTTTTTTTAAAGGTGAAATTTGTGCTATGGAAGGCTGGACATAAATCCAGGTTGCTGTGCACAATGCAATGAGGAATTGATGTTTTTTCATAACTATATTAGCTAAAGAGATTTGATTGCTACAATATTAATAAAATGTCAATGAATTAATGGCAGAACATGTAATTCTGTCGGGCAAGTAAAAATTAAAAGAAGAGACTTTTAGAGGTGTATAAAATAAGATTGGACTCATACAAAATGAACAGATTTTGGTACAATCATTCATAAAGTCTGCTATATACTACACTTCCTGTATGCTGATAAAGCCAGTAAATTAAAGGAGATCTTATAAAAATAAATTCTTGATTTGCTGCCGGGTCATATTAAAGTCATTAAACAATGGAATAAGCCGACTTGGCAAAATACTTGCAATAACTGAAACTGTAAATACGTTTTGAAGATGTAATTCAAAAATTAGAACTTAAAATCGGATGATTTTAAAAAAGTTAAAACAAATGATTTAAATAGTTGTTTTAATTATAATTTGATCAAAAGCATCCTCGCTAGAGGGTATTCTTCATAAATAGTTTGTTTGGTTTATTTTCCAGTAGGGGTTGTGCCCTACTGGATTTTTTGTTTTATACCCATTTTAATTAAGCTGAAATAAATTTATACTTTTGGCTGTTATGACAGAGCTTATACACCAGTACCTGATACAAAATGGTGCCTTAGAATGGCTGGGGGTATTTACAGGGATTCTCTGTGTCTGGCTTGCTGCAAAAAATAATATCTGGAACTGGCCTTTTGCAATTATTAGCGTTGCTATTTATATTTTTATTTTCTTTGAAACGAGACTTTATGCCGATATGGGGCTACAGTTTTATTTCATGGTTATGAATATTTATGGCTGGTATTACTGGAGCAGAAAAAAGAATAAGGCTGCGCAAAAATCTATAACTTTAATGCATAAAGGCGAATGGATTTTTGCCATATTGAGTGTTACTGCATTTACAATACTATTAGGATTTACCTTACATAGAAATACAGACGCATCATTCCCTTTCATAGATAGCTTTTGTACAGCATGCAGTTTAATAGGACAATTCTTCTTAGCCCGCAGGGTACTGCAAAACTGGCTGATATGGATATTTGTTGATTTAATTTATGTAGGCGTTTATTGCGCAAAAGGGCTCTATCCTACTGCCGGTATGTATGCATTATACATATTTATTGCTTATATGGGTTATAAAGACTGGAAAATGATTTACAGTGAACAGAAAAATTAAAAAAATAGCTGTTGTTGGTCCGGAAAGTACAGGTAAATCTACCATGGCCAAGCAACTCTCAAAATATTATAATGTACCCTGGGTACCAGAATATGCGCGTTATTATTGCGCCAATTTAACAGAACCTTGTACCTTACAAGATGAGGTTAATATGTTTTATGGCCAACTGGCCTTAGAAGATTCTGTGGTTGAAAATATGGAAGGAGATTTTCTAATCTGTGATACTACTTTTGCGACAGTTAAAATATGGAGCGATGCATTTTTTGGACAAACTCCGGATGTTGTTTTGGAAGCATTAAAACAACGGAAATATGATTTTTATATACTTCTGAATATAGATCTGCCTTGGGAGGATGATCCTTTGCGAGATTTTCCTAATCGAAGAGAACACTTTATGCAGGTTTGGCATAATGAATTAAAAGCGCTTAATGCCAATTATAAACTGGTTTCGGGCATTGGAGAAGAACGTGTAGATCATGCAATTAAAGCAATAGATGAATTCCTGTTGTCAAAAATCTAAGAGCATCTGAATAATTTGAAATCTGAATTTTAGACGCAGTAAAATATTATTTTATACAGATGCTTTAATGATGTGTAAACCACATTAAATTTTGCTTTTAAAAAAAAAGCATATCTTTGTTGTATCAAAAAGGGGTGCCTTGTTTTGCATAAACACAAATAAAGGCTGAGATCATACCCATTTTAAAGAGAAGAGATAAAGGTGCTGTACACCAAATCAGGAATCTTTAAATACACCTGATCCAGGTAATGCTGGCGTAGGGAATGGCTTATGAAGTTTAACTAAGGCTGATAGTAACCCCTACTATCACAGGGTTTAACTAAAAAAGAACAAACAACTTGAAAAAAATGATGTTAGCCGCATGGTTTGCGGTGCTGTGTCCGTTTTACGTATTGGCACAGTTTGGTATTTCGGGAAAAATTACCGAAAGTGAAAAAGGCAATGCATTAGCAGGAGCAACAATTAGAATTAAACAGAACGGAAACGTTGCGATTGCCGATAAATCGGGTAATTACAGTTTCAAGAAACTTTCAACAGGAAACTATACTTTACAAGTAAGTTTTGTTGGTTTTGAAACGCAGGAAAAAAATATCCGTTTAGAAACAGATAAGGAATTTAACTTTAATCTGAAAACATTGGCCCTTTTAGGAGAAGAAGTAGTTGTAAGTACAACCCGAGCAGGAAATAAAGCAGCAGCTACTTTTAAGGATATCGATAAAGAAACCATTTCCAAAAATAATTTTGGACAAGATCTGCCCTTTATTTTGAATAATACACCGGGAGTTGTGGTAACTTCTGATGCCGGTGCGGGCGTAGGTTATACAGGCATACGTTTGAGAGGAAGCGATGCTACCAGAGTAAATGTAACTATTAACGGAATTCCTTATAACGATAGCGAGAGTCAGGGTACATTCTGGGTTAATATGCCCGATTTTGCTTCGTCTGTAGATAACATACAAATCCAAAGAGGCGTGGGCACCTCAACTAATGGTGCCGGAGCTTTCGGCGGTAGTTTAAACATACAGACTACAGCTAGTGAACCAGAAGCCTATGCTGAATTAAATAACACATACGGCTCATATAACACCTGGAAAAATACCGTAAAAATAGGTACGGGTTTAATTCAAAATAAATGGAGTTTTGATGGTAGGCTCTCAAGAATAAAATCAGATGGTTTTATAGACAGGTCATCATCCAATCTTAAATCTTATTTTTTGTCGGGAGCTTATCATGGTAAAAATGACCTGCTAAGAGTTAATGTTTTTGGTGGTAGTGAAAAAACCTATCAGGCTTGGAATGGTGTGCCAGAAGCTAAATTAAGAAATGATAAAGCTGCATTATTAACACATTATTTAAATAATAAAGGGCAGTTGTATTTTACCAAAGAGGATTCACTTAATCTTTTTGATGCAAATAACCGTACTTATAACCAATTCCTTTATAAAGATCAGACGGATAACTATCAGCAAAACCATTATCAGGCGTTATATGCTCGGTCTTTTTCTGAACATTTTTCATTTAATGGGGCATTACATTATACTACGGGTAAAGGATATTACGAAGAATATAAAAACAGTCAGAAATTCTCTAAATATGGTTTAGACAATGTGCTTATCAATGGCACTACTATATCTAAAACAGACCTCATCAGAAGACGCTGGCTGGATAATAATTTCTACGGTTTTACTTACGGATTTAACTATACGCCAAAAAGTAATATTCAATTTACATTGGCAGGAGGGTATAACCAATATAGAGGGAAACACTTTGGACAGGTAATCTGGGCAAAATTTGCAAGCAACGGAGATAATGATAAACATTATTATGATAACAAAGCCAACAAAGATGATTTTAATACTTATCTGAAAGTGAACTATAGTCCGTTGGCATCATTAAACTTATTCGCCGACTTACAATACCGTTATATTAATTATAATATCTTAGGTACGGATAAAAACATTAACCAACTTGATTTAAAAGATCAACTCAATTTTTTTAATCCTAAGATAGGAGCAAGCTATTTTATCAATCCTAATTCAAGTTTTTATGCTTCTTTTAGTGTAGCGAATAAAGAACCGAGTAGGGACGATTATGTTAATGCAGAGGTGGGTAGATTGCCAAAATCAGAACGATTAAATGATTTGGAGACTGGTTACCGTTTAAAAACAGAAGCTTTTACTTTAGGTGCTAACTTATATGGAATGTGGTATAAAGATCAGCTGGTGGTTACAGGTAAAGTGAATGATGTGGGCGAATATTATCGCCAGAATGTTGATGCCAGTTACCGATTAGGTATTGAAATGGATGCCAGTTATACTTTTTCCAAACGTTTTTCTGTGCTGGCTAACGCAGCCTTTAGTAAAAATAAGATAAGGAACTTTATAGAATATATTGATGATTATGATAACGGCGGGCAGGTAGAGAATAAATATAAAAATGTAGATATTTCCTTTTCTCCAAATGCTGTGGTAGCAGGTGAGTTGGTATTTACACCTGTAAATGCTTTTGCATTAAGCTGGCAGAGTAAATATGTAGGCAAACAATATTTAGATAACACACAGAACGATAAAAAGAAGTTAGATGGATATTTAACCAATAACATACGTTTGGCTTATAACTGGCAGCTAAAGGCTGTTAAAAACATCAATGTAGCGGTATTAGTAAATAATGTATTTAACAAGAAATATGAGAGTAACGGTTATACCTACAGCTATTATGCCGGCGGGTTAGTTACAGAGAATTTCTATTTTCCGCAAGCAGGTACAAATTTCTTGCTGAACGTTAATTTGAGATTTTAATCTACCTATGATTAAAATAGAAGGGGCTTCAATTTGAAGCCCCTTCTTGTTTGATATCTTTTTATTAAACCTTGATAATAATATTTCTTTTATACATAATCCAGAGAATTACATACCAGAATAATATAAAAACAATGGCATAAGCAAGTGAAGCATTGATAGGTGAAAAATAAGGAACAAAAAATGTTTTGTAGAAATACGCCAATGCGCCAATCTGCTTGCCATCAGGCTGATCAAACTTTATCATATTTAATACCCGGGGCATTAATCCCGAGAGGAAAAATACCGTAATGGCATTTACACCGTAAACCACAAAAGGAGTGGTAAATTTTTTGTATTGATTAATATCAATCAGCCAATAACTAGCTGATAAAAACATGGTAGCTAACCCTCCGGTGTACAATACATATGAACTGGTCCATAACGATTTATTGATCGGAAATTGTAAATCCCAGATTAGTCCTGCTATAGCAGCTAAAAAACCTACAGTAAATAACCATGAAATTTTAGTTGCAGGCTCTATATCTTTACGTTTTAAATAAACACCTACCAATACACCAAATAAAGCAGTGGCTATAGCCGGAAGCGTACTTAATAAGCCTTCAGGGTCCCATGTTTTAGCCGCTTTCCATAAATGGGCTTCAGTTAATACAGTACGATCTACCCAGGCAGCCAAATTGGTTTCTTTCTCTAAATTGGCAGGTCCTACTCCTGGTACAGGAACAAAAGTCATTAAGGCCCAATAAACTACCAATAAAGCAATCATTGCACGTAAAATGTTCTTTTCAGACATTTTAATAAAGATTATCGTAGCAAAAATAAATACGACTGATATGCGTTGCAGGACACCTGGAATACGCACAGTTTTTAAAGATTCTAAAAAAGAAAAGTCTGCAAAATTACGAGGAAACATAGCCAGGATAAAACCTAACAGATATAACGTGATAGACCTTTTTAATGCTTTTAATATGATCTGTTTATGAGTAGTTTTATCTGATTTTTTTGAACCCATAGCATAAGCTATAGATACACCCACAATAAAAAGGAAGAAAGGAAAAACCAGGTCTGTTGGTGTACAGCCATTCCAGGCAGCGTGTTCTAAAGGAGGGTAAATATGGGCCCAGCTTCCCGGGTTATTTACCAATATCATAGCTGCAACAGTAAGACCTCTAAAAAAATCCAGAGATAACAACCTCTGAGGTTTGGATGTCATAAAAAAATCTCCTATAAATAGTTCAAAAACTAAATATAGGAGATAATTTTTTAAAGTAAGTAATTTTAATAACGGTAACGAACAAATGCTTCCATAGCCTCATAATCGGCAAGGCCTAGGTCGTCGTATATTTTTGCTGTTTCACGGTTTCTGTCCTCCGCACGTTTCCAGAATTCTCTTGAGTCATCTCCAGGAAACACTGCTCTGTCTTTTTGTGACTGATGTTTGAAAATAGCCATTTTTTTACGTTCAACTTCCTGAGGGCTAAGAGGTACAGCCATTTCAATCTCGTACGGTTCAAACTCTAACCACGCCCCTCTGTACATCCATAACCAGCAATCATTTACCCAGCTTTCTGTTTTTTGCAGGCGTCTTAATGCTTCTACAATAATATTAAAGCAGATAATATGTGTGCCGTGTGGATCTTCAAAATCTCCTGCAGCAAAAACCTGCTGAGGTTTTACTTTCTGTAAAAGCTCCATTGTGAGCTCAATGTCTTTATCTGTTACTGGGTTTTTAGTTACTTTACCACTTTCATAGAATGGCAATGCCATAAAGTGTATGTGATCATCAGGTAAACCACAATAACGAGCTCCTGCAATAGCTTCTCCCTTTCTGATCAATCCTTTTACCGCCTTTAATTCATCGGTATCAACCTGGTTAGGTTTTTTATTAGCAATAAAATTTCTCATTTCGTTATAGGTCTTTCTCATTTCTGTTTGGTCAAAACCCATTTTTTCTGAGAAATCTATATTAAACTCCACAAATCTAAGTGCGTCGTCATCCCATACAGCTGTATTACCTGAGGTCTGGTAAGCTACGTGCACATCATGATGCTGATCTACCAAACGAATAAAAGTGCCTCCCATAGAAATCACATCATCATCTGGATGTGGAGAAAAAATGATAGACCGTTTTTTTGCAGGCATGGCTCTTTCGGGACGTTGGCTGTCGTCAGCATTAGGTTTACCTCCCGGCCATCCGGTAATGGTATGCTGTAAATGGTTAAAAATCTGTATGTTGATGTTGTAAACAGGCCCCTGCTCTGTAGCTAGCTGAGCCATACCATTGTTGTTGAAATCGTCTTCCGTTAACTTTAAGATAGGTTTTCTTAATTTTCTGGCCAACCAAATTACGGCTTTACGCTTGAGCTCTTCTGTCCAGGTACAATCTTTTACCAGCCAAGGCGTATCAAATCGGGTTAGTGAGCACGCGGCATCCTCATCAAGAATAAATTCAACGTTATCTGAAAGCTGTAAATAAGTTGCCGGGACATCACTTGAAATTTCTCCTTCAACGGCTTTCTTAATAATAGGAGCTTTTTTCTTGTTCCAGGCCATTAATACAATCTCCCTGGCTTTGAAAATGGTACCAATACCCATAGTAATGGCTTTGGTTGGTACATTAGATTTACCTCCAAAATCTCTGGCGGCATCTCTTCTTGTTAAATCATCCAAAGTAACCAAGCGAGTTCCAGAATTAGGTGCAGAGCCGGGTTCATTGAAACCTATGTGACCAGTTCTACCTATACCTAATATTTGAATATCTAATCCTCCATAACTTTCTATTTTATTTTCATACGCTAAACAGTAAGCCTGAATATCATCAAGAGCTAAAGTACCATCTGGTATATGGATATTGTTTTTATCAATGTCAATATGATTAAACAAATGATCATTCATAAAAGTAACATAGCTTTGATCAGCATTAGGTTGCATCGGATAATACTCATCCAGATTAAAGGTAACCACATTTTTAAAGCTTAGCCCTTCTTCTTTGTGCAATCTTACCAGTTCAGCGTAAACTGCAATAGGAGTTGCACCGGTAGCTAAACCTAAAACTGCATTCTCATTCTTTTCCTGCTTTTCTCTAATCAGATCAGCAATACGGTGAGCAACATGTAAAGAAGCTTCTTTAGGATTTTTAAATATCGTTACAGGAAGTTTTTCGAACCTCGTTTCTTCTAAGAGATTTAATCGTGCCATTAATCTTATTTTAAATTAAACGGAGCAGTAAATATATATAATGTTGTGCCGAAAAAAAAACGTATAATTAACCCGGCAATGAAGTTTCTGGATAAAAAGTGCATTTAAGTGCATTTAAAACAATAGATTGCTTTTTTAATTTTTTTAAAAAGTTTATAACCCTAGTGTTTCTGGATACTTCTCAAGAAAAATCATATGTTAAATCAAATTGCATCGCTTTATCATAAAGCACAGAAAAAAGAGAAACTGATTATCGGCTTAATGTCGGGTACTTCAATGGATGGCTTAGATATTGCATTATGTTCATTTAGGGGTTCTGGGGCTTCTACACAAATCAGATTACTTGAGTTTAAAACAGCTAATTATACAGATTTGTTCAGACAACGGGTAAAATCTATTTTCTCTAAACAAATGGTAGATATGCAAATGATCTGCATCATGAATGAAGAAGTAGCCATTACACATGCTGAACTGATTAATGATGCCATTAAAGATTGGGGCTATCAAAATGAAGACATTGATTTTATTGCTAGCCATGGGCAAACTGTCTTTCATGCACCTAAATCATTACATAGAATTACCGACCTGCCAAATGCAACACTGCAAATAGGCGATGGAGACCATATTGCTGTGAAAACGGGAATTTTTACGGTTGCCGATTTCAGGCAAAAACATATTGCTGCAGGTGGTGAGGGCGCCCCATTAGCTGTATATGGTGATTATCTGATTTTTTCAAAAAAAGGAGAAAATCGCATCATGTTAAATATTGGCGGGATCGCCAATTATACTTTTTTACCTGGAGATTTAGATTCTTCGAAAGTCTTCTCAACAGATGTTGGGCCAGGAAATACCTTGATGGATCAGTACATGCAAAGTCATTTTGAAGGATTGTATTACGATAAAGATGCTGCTGTTGCAAGACAAGGGCAGCTAAACCAATCATTATTAGAAGCACTTATGCAAAATGCTTTTTTTGATGCCGCTTTCCCTAAAACGACGGGGCCTGAGTTGTTTAGCCTAGAATACCTAAGCAATGCTCAGATCAGTAGTAATACAGAAAATCTGAGCAAAGAAGATATTATGGCTACGTTGGTGCATTTTTCTGCCGCTACTACTGCCAGTGCTATTTTACGCGAAACCTATCAATGGGATTCATTCACTATATATATAAGCGGAGGAGGTATGCACAACCCCTATTTAATCGAATTGCTTAAGCAGTTAATCCCCAACGCCGTTTTTAAAACTACAAAAGACCTAGAAATAAATCCCGATGCCAAAGAAGCCGTATTATTTGCATTGTTGGCAAACGAAACAATTTCTGGCAATTCAACGGTTGATCTTGGTGGCAAAGAAGGTGTGCCTTCTGTTTTTATGGGTAAAATATGTTTACCTAAATAATTGACTTTAAGTACAAATTAAATTTATATAATCTCTAAATCTTTAGATCTATAAAGATTTAGTCTTGGGTCATCGGCATCCAACTCTGTAATAAGATACTGAATACTTTCTAAAGAAGATACTTTTAACCTGAAAGTTGTATTTAGTTTCTCTGATATACACAAAACAGCTGCTTTTCTTGCTGAATTGAGCATAGTCTTTTTTAATTGATTGATTTCCCAATCGGTATCAGTTAAGCCATCAACTGGATGTAGTGCACTGGTGCCTAGCAAACAAAGATCTGCTTTAATATCTTTTAGCTGGTTAATTACGTGTCCCCCGTAAGTAACTTGCGAGTTTTTAGAAAATAAGCCCCCAATTAGTATAACTTCAATCCTACTGAATTTAGCTAATTCTACTGCTACAAGTGGGCTAATGGTAAAGAAAGTAGCCTCCAGATGTTGAGGTAGTTGCTTAACCATCTCAATGATCGTTGTACCACCCCCCGTTAAGACAACAGCACCATCTTTAATTAAATGCAAAGCTTTCTTGGCGATGGCAATTTTCACATCTTTGGCATAAACACTGCTATCATCAAATGATGATTGATAAGATCTTGAAAGTGCTCCTCCATGAACCTTATATAAAAGATTCTCGTTAGCCATTTCCTGCAAATCTCTCCTCACGGTATCTTCCGATACATTTAATAAATGAACTAAATCAGAGGTAAGCACCCTGTTATGAAGATTGATCAATCTCATTATGGCATCTTGTCTTTCTTTTTTTAGCATAAACAGATTAATTATTTGGTTAAATTCTGATAAATGTATGCAGGTTTTTGCGTTTTTAAAAATTGATAATCTCTTTTTTGTAAAAAAATGTTAAATTATTTGCTTGTATAAATAAAAAACATTTTTGATATTTACTTTAAATAAGGGATTTTGCGGCTTTATGCAGTCTTATTTTTAGAGAATCTAATAATTATTATTAACCAAATTCATGTTTATGAACAAAAAACTACTCATGTTTTTTTTCGGGATGCTGATATTTGCTTTGCAAAGTTTTGCGCAGCAAGTTACTGTAACCGGAAAAGTTACGGGGGCTGAGGATGGGTTGCCTATACCTGGTGCTTCTGTTAAAATTAAAGGAAAGAGCGTTAGTACGCAGACAGGAACAGACGGGAAGTATTCTATCAAGGCAGATAAGGGAGATATTCTCCAATTTATATAATTGGGGATTAATTTTTACTGCTGATGATTTATAAAATCAATCATTAAAAAACTAACAAAACTTAAGTTTATGAAAAAAAGACTACTCATAATGCTTTTCGGCATTTTCGTGCTTGTTGCTCAGGCGTTAGCCCAACAAACTACGGTTACCGGAAAAGTTTTTGATGAAGACCGATTGCCATTGCCTGGAGCATCTGTAAGAGTCAAGGGACAGGCAACGGCCGTATCTACTTCAAGTGATGGATACTATAGTATCAAGGCGTCTGTTGGCCAGACGTTGGTTTTTTCTTTTGTAGGAACTATTACTCAAGAAATAACTATTAAAACTCAAGTCATTGATGTGGTTTTAAAATCAGACGCTAATCAGCTATCTGAAGTTAAAATTACTGGAGCTATGGGTATCAAAGAAGAAAAAAGAGCTCTTGGAGCCTCAAGCCAATCTATAAAAGGATCGGAGGTTGCACAAACTCAAAGAGAAAACTTTATTAATGGCCTTCAAGGGAGAGTTGCTGGTTTAACCATAAATAGTACTTCGGGCGCTCCGGGCGCATCAAGCTCTATTATTCTTCGTGGTATAAGCTCTATTAATAGTAGCAATCAACCCCTAATCGTGATCGACGGTATTCCTTCTGATAATAATACCTTCGCTACAGGTGAATTGGCATCAAGTGGAGTAACGGCAACATCTTTTGAAAACAGAGGAGTTGACTTTACAAACCGTTCATCAGATTTTAGCCCAGAAGATATTGAAGATATTACTGTTTTAAAAGGCCCAGAAGCCGCAGCTCTTTATGGTATTGATGCTGCAAATGGAGCCATTATTATTACCACAAAAAGAGGTAAAGCCGGAGAAGGAAGGATTAACTACAGTAATGCATTCAAAATTAATCATGTTACTAAAGAACCCGAGGTGCAAAGGGTATATGGGCCAGGTTCAAGCGGTTTGGATGATGAGACTTATGCTTATTTTGGGTCAAAATATAGAGAGGGCACTCAGTTCTATGATAACATTTCTAATTTCTTCCAAACATCTTTGACGCAAAAACATAACTTGTCATTTGAAGGAGGAGCAGATAAGGCTACCTATAGAATTTCATCAACCTATAATAACCAAAAAGATGTAGTTCCGAATGCTGGATATGATCGTTTTACCTTAAATGGAGCTTCAACAGCTAAAGTTAATAACTGGTTTAATGTTGATTTATCGTTGACTTACAGTTACTCTAAGAACGATAAAGTTTTTAAAGGTGCTGGAGGTCCCCTAATTGGGCTGTTAATGTGGCCCGCTACAGATGATGCTTCAAATTATTTAACTCCCGGAGGCTTAAGGAGAAAAATCTTTACAGGTATAAGCTATGCTAATGAGATAGATAACCCTTATTTCAGTATCAATAAAAACAATTTATATGATATAAATAATCGGGTGTTTGCAGCCACTAGTTTAGTAATTACACCGATTAAAGACTTGTCTTTTACAACCAGAGTGGGATTTGATGTGGGTACTTTTGAGAGCATGACCTTTCAACATCCAGAATCAGCAGCTGCATATACAAGAAAGGGAGCTTTAAACCAGGTTACTAGAACTTCCCAAAACTTAAACATCAATAGTTTTGTAAGGTACTCTAAAAAAATTATACCTAAATTAAGCTTCAATGTTTTAGGTGGAGCAGAGATTAAAACTGAGGAGTCTAATGCATTGTCTACCTATGGTGAAAAATTCTTGGAACCAAATTTTGAGTCAATAAATAATACAGATGGGTTATCAAGAAAAGTATTAACTACAAAATACCAAAGAAGAGTTGCATCTATATATGGTCAGGTCCAATTTAATTATGACAAAATTCTTTATGTAACCGCAACAGGAAGGAATGATTGGACTTCAACCTTACCTGTTCAAAACAATTCTTTCTTTTATCCTTCTTTATCAACAAGTTTAAACTTTACAGATATTAAAGCTTTATCTGGAATTAAGAAAGTATTGAACTATGGTAAATTGAAAGCAAGTATTGCACAGGTGGGTCGTGATGCAAGGGCGTATAAAATCTATCCGGCATTACAGTTTGAGGATAACTCAGTTGGTGGTTACCGTTACGGCTTTACAGGGCCAAACTTTGGATTAAAACCGGAAATGGCAACTTCATACGAATTTGGTACTGAATTATCATTCTTAAATAGTAGGATTAATGTAGAGTTTGCTTATTACAAAAAGAAAACAGAAGACCAGATTGTAAGAGATATCAGAGCAAGTTATGCTACTGGATTTGTGTTAACAGATATGAATGGTGGTGTTACACAAAATCATGGTTATGAAACTTTGCTAACAGTAAAGCCCATTATGAAGCGAGACTTTACATGGAATGTTATTGCTAATTTTGATATTTCAAGGTCTAAAGTTGTTTCATTGCCTCGTGATTTACCTGAATCTTACAACTCAGATACATGGTTATATAAAGATATAAGAAAATCGGCAAGGCCAGGAAGTTCATTAACTGCCTTTTCAGGAAAATTCTATCTAAGAAATGATGCTGGAGATATCTTAATTGATCCAGCAAGTGGTTTACCTTATCGTAACCAGGACTTCGTATTAAATGGTACAGATACTTGGCCGAAATGGACTTTGGGTTTAACCAATGAATTCTCTTTTAAAGATTTCAGATTATCCTTCTTGCTTGATTTTAGAAAAGGAGGAGATGTATTAAATGCTACAGAACATTATTTAACGCAAAAAGGTTTAGCCATGAGAACGCTTGATCGAGAAACTCCAAGAGTAATCAAAGGAGTATTAAGAGATGGTAAAGAAAATACAGCTAATCCAACCGTAAATAATATTGTGGTAAACCCATTCTTTGATAGTAGATATTATAGTAATATAAGTGAAGAACTATTTATAGAAAGGAATATAAATTGGATTAGGTTAAGAGATGTTACATTGTCATATGCAATACCAAGTAAAGTATTGGCAAGACAGAAATTCTTTAAATCGGCCTCAGCATTCATTACTGCTACAGATGTATTTCTGATTACAAATTATTCAGGAGCAGATCCTATTGCTAATGGTAATAATGCAGCTACTGTTGGTGCGGGAGGTATGGGTATTGATTATGGTAATTTCCCAATTTCTACAGGAATTAATATTGGTGTTAGAATTGGATTATAATATTATTTTTTAGAAAATATGAAAAAGACTTTTGCAAAAATATTATTGATAGCTACTATTTTAGCCAGTACAGGCTGTAAAAAATGGTTAGATGTAAATAAAAACCCTAATGCTCCCGATGTGGTAGCACCAAATCTTTATTTGGGACCAATGATGACCAGTTTTGTTTTTTCACAACAAATAGATGGTCGTTATACTGGTAAATATGCTCAATTCTGGTCGCAGAATTCAAGTAATGATACTTGGGACAGGCATGGTTATCTTTTTACAACTGCTGACTATGCTGCTGAACAGTGGCGTACCGTCTATTGGTTAATGGGTTATAACCTCATCGATATGATGACTCTTTCTGAACAACAGCAGAGATGGGATTTGTTGGGAATAGGATACGTATTAAAGGCATGGGGTTGGTTAAATTTAACTACGTTTCATGGTGAATTAATCATTAAACAGGCTTTCGATACAAGCCTTAAAACTTTTGATTATGATTCGCAGGAAGTGGTTTATGATGAGATCATTAGATTACTTAATTTAGCTATAGATAATCTCAAGAAAACGGACGGTAAAGTAGATGCTGCTTTTATCGGAACAGCAGATAATGTTTACAATGGCAACAGAGAAAAATGGTTAAAACTGGCTTATGGCTTAAAAGCAATGGCTTTAAACCATCTTTCAAATAAAACAGGAAAATATAAACCGGATGAGGTTATTACTGCTGTAGATAACTCATTTACAAGTAATGCTGATGATGCTAAATTCAAGTTTAGCGGAGTTGCTAATGGATCTAAGAATTATTTAAGTCCTGATCGCGATAACTTTACATTAGTTCGTCATACCAACTTTTTCTTGAATTTATTGAATGGTAATCAAAATGGGGGCGTAACAGACCCTCGTTTAAGTAGATTGATCTTTAAATCAACTGATGGAGGATACTATGGCATTAACCCTACTTATGGGACAACTGGACTAACAGCCAATCAGATTCCTAAAACGATATGGGGTACTACGGTATCAGGGATTGATTTGCCAGGAAACTATGTTTTTAATGCAAAATCGAGCTTTCCTTTATTGACTTATGCCCAGCTTCAATTTATAAAAGCAGAGGCAGCATTCTTAAAAGGTGATAAGGTTGTTGCATTGGATGCATATAAAAAGGGTATCTCTGCACATATGGATTTTGTAAATACGGCTAATGCAGAGTCGGCTAACCCGGGTGTTACTCCAATCAGTGCTACAGAGAAAAATGACTTTTTAGCATCTGCCGCTGTCCCTACTGATCCTAATAATCTTAAACTTGGGGATATTATGACACAAAAATTTATTGCGCAATGGGGTTGGGCTTTTAACGAAGCCTGGACAGATTTACGCCGTTACCATTATACAGATTTAGAGCCTGGGAGTTCCGTTAATCAGGTCTTCAGAGGATTTGCCATTCCTGAAGCCAGTAAATTATTTGAGGCAAACGAAGGAAATCCTGTTTATAGAGTAAGACCAAGATACAATTCAGAATGGATATGGAACCTAGAGTCGTTAAAGAAATTAGGGGGAGATAAATTAAGTTATCATACTAAATTAATGTGGATTTTTGAAAAAAATTGATAATATGAAAAAGTTAAAGATCATAGTAACTGCTTTAAGTATATTCTCGATAACATGCTTTATAGGATGTGAGAAAAATGCCGTAGAAGATATTACGGTTCCATATAATGGAGCTTTATTTAAGTTTTATAATTTTGCATTATCAAGCCCTACTGTAAATGCTTATGCAAATAATACTAAGTTTACAGCCATAGCTTCATTAACAGGTACTGAAAGTGCTGCGGGTACTTCTGCTGGTGGTGTTGCTCCAGCACGAGGATATTCTTTAGTTCAAGCAGGATCAAATATTGTTTTTAGAGTGGTTACTCCAAGTACAATGGCAGCTAGTGCTACTACCGGTTTTGGTCCTAATTTAGAAATAGCATCGGTAACGGCATCAATAGAAGATGGGAAAAACTATAGCTTTTATGCAAGTGGTGTTTTTAACAAAACTACTCAAAAAGCAGATTGCTTTATTATAGAAGATAAGTTACCTCAGCCAGATTCTTCTGCAAGTTACATCAGATTAGTAAATCCTGGTCATAATACAAGTACATTATCTTTAGAAATCACCAGAACATTTAAATTGCCTGATGGTTCTACGGCAACAGAAGTAACTACTCCTATTACAGGGGTGGCATACAAAGCTGCATCTCCCTTTGTAAAAGTTGCTCCAGGTAGTTACACTTTAAAACTTACCGATCAGGCAACAGGTAAATCAGTTACCCGTGCGGCGACCGGTTTTGCTAAAAATAGAGTATATACCTTTACGTTAAGGGGAGACCTTATTAGTGGTGTAGCTAGTAGCCCAACATTATTCTTAGACTTTACGGAGAACCGATAAATGATTAAAGCCCATCAATTTTGTTTGATGGGCTTTTTTATTAAATTTGCTCAATAAATAATCATCATGGCAACCTTTACACTTACACCCGAAACCTGGAAAAGAGTTCAAGTCAAATTCTTAAGAAAGTATCGTGAGCTGGCAGCAGTTGATCTGGTTTTCACGTCCGGACAGGAAGACCAGCTGGTTCAAAGGCTGGCTAAGCTGGTAAACCGTGACCGTAATTATATAGAATTCACTATACGTAAAGCTCTGGCAGATCCAACTGGCAACAGACTTTAGGTAAGAGTTTAAACAAATTTCTTAAATTTACTTTTCCGGATAACACAAATGTGTTTGAAAATTCAGCATCTCATGAGAAAAGTAAATAAAATCATTATCCTCATAGGCATATTATCTATAAGCTTTGCCTTCAAAGAAGATCTTTTTCAGGTATCTAAAAACCTAGATATTTTTGCGTCAGTTTACAAAGAAGTGAGCATCAACTATGTAGAAGATTCTAATCCTGCTGGATTGATGAAAACAGGTATAGATGCCATGTTGAATAGTCTTGATCCTTATACCGAATATGTTCCCGAATCGGAAATAGAAAATTATAAACTTAAATATGTAAGTACCCAATACGGTGGTATTGGAGCAGGTACGCTGGTAATAGATGGTAAACTATTTATCAATGAAGTTACGGAAGGAAATCCGGCGCATAAAGGCGATGTGCGACCGGGAGACCAGATTGTTAAAATTAACGGAATAGAGGTAAAAGATAAAGACCGGGCAGAAGTTAGCCAGCTTTTACGCGGGCCCAAAGGAACGCAAGTTTCATTGGTTTTGGTTAGAGATGGGGCAGTAGTTAATAAAACCCTTACCCGCGAAGAAATTAAACAACCTAACGTTTCTTATTCTGGTATGCTTGATAATCAGATTGGTTACATTAAACTGGATAAATTTTTAGAAAATTCAGGCCAAGAAGTTAAGGACGCACTGGAAAAGATCAACAAGCAAAATCCTAAAGGACTGATTCTAGATTTACGCAATAACGGAGGAGGTATCTTGCAGGAAGCAGTTAAGATTGTGAATCTTTTTGTAGATAAAAACGTATTAGCTGTAATACAAAAGGGGCGTAATCCCGAAAAATCTGTCAATTATTATACACAAAATATACCTTTGGCTCCCCAAACCCCTTTGATTGTACTGGTAAATAGAGGTTCTGCTTCTGCATCAGAAATTGTGGCTGGTGCTTTGCAAGATCTCGATAGAGCTGTTATAGTAGGTCAGATCAGCTTTGGAAAAGGGTTGGTTCAGCAAACCTTTAATCTTCCATACAACAGCTTGGTAAAGGTTACGGTGGCAAAATATTACACACCATCTGGAAGATGCATACAGGCCTTAGATTATGCGCATAAAAAGAAAGATGGAACAGCAAATAAGTTTGCGGATTCGACATTAAAGCCGTTCAAAACCAAAGCAGGACGAACTGTTTATGATGGCAATGGCATATATCCTGATGTTATAGTAGAACAAGATAAACTGAGCCCGGTTACAATTTCTCTTATCACTAAAAATCTGTTTTTTGATTATGCAAACAATTTCAGAAAGAACAATAAAGAAATTGGCGCTGCTAATAAATTCCAGCTTTCAGATGTAGCGTATACCCAGTTTGTAAATACAGTTGCGAGTAAAAACTATAGTTATACCTTAAATACCGAACGTTTGTTAACGACCCTAAAAGAAGAAGCTGAGAAAGAGAATAAACTGGCTTTGGTAAAAGCAGATATAGAAGATTTGAAGGCAAAGATTGGCCAAGCCAAAAAAACAGATTTAACTACCCATAAAGACGAAATAAAACGAATGCTTGAGACTCAGATTATCTCACGTTATTATTTTGAGCGGGGAAAGATAGAGCAATCTTTTCAGTATGATAAAGAGCTCATAAAAGCAAAATCTATTTTAGCTAACGGGCAACAGATGCTGGCTATTTTAAAAGGAGACGGAACTTATAAGAATATAGGAAGTCCTATTCTGAAAATAGATTAAAAAATTAAAAAGGCCAAGATTACTCATCTTGGCCTTTTTATATAGTAAGTTAGATAATTTAATTATCCATAGCGTGCAAACGAACCCTTAAGCCATCATGTTCAGGGCTTAATTGTATTTGACAAGCCAATCTCGAGTTTGGTAATAAATCAGGCAGGGTATCTAACATGGCATATTCATCATCGCTCATTTCATTGAGTTTCTCCTCACCCTCCATTACATCTACGCAACAAGTTGCGCAAAGAGCCATACCTCCGCAGGTAGCTAAAATATCATATTCGCTGGCTTTTAAAAACTCCATTAAGCTTAAGCCCATGTCAGTAGGGGCAGTTAGAGTGGCGGTATTGCCTTCTCTGTCTTCAACGTGTATGGTAATATCTGTTGCCATATTTTATTAAAACTCGCTAATACCGTTTACGGTAGTGTATTTCATGGTGTATTTTATGCCTGGGTTCATGTATTGGTATGCGCTGTGGCTCATCAATGCCGCTTCGTGGAAACCACACAAAATTAACTTTAATTTATTGGTGTAAGTATTGATGTCGCCAATAGCATAAATACCAGGGATATTCGTAGAATAATCGTCAGTATTTACTTCGATAGCACTTTTGCTGATGTTTAACCCCCAGTTCTCAATAGGACCTAACTTAGGGCTTAATCCAAACAATGGAATAAGGTGGTCTGTTTCAATGGTAGTGGTTTCCATAGTCTTATTGTGGATTACCTCTACCGTTTCTAATTTACCTTCACCAGAAACAGCATTTAAATTGCTGTTCAATAGTAAATTTATTTTTCCCGAAGCAGCTAACTCCATTACTTTATTTACAGAGTCAGGGGCGCCTCTAAAACTCTCACTACGGTGTATCAGAGTAAGTTCTTCTACTACATCAGCTAAGAAGATCGTCCAGTCTAAAGCAGAGTCTCCTCCACCGGCAATCACCATTTTCTGTCCGCGATATTTTTCAGGATCCAAGATCATATAATTAACACCACGGCCATTTTCAAAGTGTTCTAAACCAGCTACTGCAGGTTTACGGGGCTCAAAGCAGCCCAATCCACCAGCAATTACCACAACTTTGGCTTCTATAACAGTCCCCATGTTTGTTGTAAGCACAAAATCTGCCTCGCCACGTTTTTCCAGCCCTTCAATACGTTCGCCTAAAGTAAAACCAGGATGAAACGGTTTGGCCTGTTCCATCAGGTTGTCAATAAGCTCCTGTGCTAAAACCGATGGAAAACCCGGTATATCGTAAATAGGCTTTTTAGGGTAGATTTCTGATAACTGGCCACCAACCTGAGGTAAATAATCAATTAAATGACAACGCATTTTTAATAATCCGGCTTCGAAAATCGCAAATAAACCCACCGGACCAGCGCCAATAATGGCTATATCAGTTGAAATCATATTTTAAAATTTGGGCAAAAATACAAAATTAACTTATAAATGCATTTGCTTATTTAGAAGAATTCTATATAGATGACAATAAAAGGACGAAAAGATTAAGACTGCGGCAAGGTCTCCTAAACAATATCATCTTGGCTGAATAAAGATAGCGTTATCATTTTTACTATCTTTGACAGAGATGAGAGATAAAATATATTTTGCCTCCGATTTTCATTTGGGTTCTCCAGATTTTGAGACTAGCCGTGAACGAGAAAACCGCATTGTACGCTGGTTAAATTTTATTGAGCCAGATTGCAGCGAACTTTTTTTAATGGGTGATGTATTTGATTTTTGGTTTGAATATAAATATGTAGTGCCCAAAGGATTTACCCGGCTCTTGGGTAAGCTTGCTCAAATGAGTGATTCTGGCGTAAAGATCTATTTCTTTAAAGGGAACCACGATATGTGGGTTAAAGATTATTTCGTAAAAGAACTTGGAATGCAAATTATAAGTGATGAGATGATCATCGTGCGTAATGGCAAACAGATTTATTTGCACCATGGAGATGGTTTAGGCCCTGGAGATTTAAAATATAAATTTCTGAGAAAGATATTTAGAAATTCTTTTTGTCAATGGCTATTTGGTATGCTGCCTCCACGTATAGGTATGGGCATAGCCAACAAATGGTCAACACATAGTAGGGCAGCTAATAATAACGATGAAGTGTTTTTAGGCGAAGAAAAGGAATGGCTTGCCATCTATGCAAAAGAATTACTGCAAAAAGAGCATTATGATTATTTTGTTTTTGGGCACAGACATTTACCACTTACCATAAAATTAAACGAATATAGTACTTATGTCAATATTGGCGAGTGGCTTAAATACAATTCATATGCTGTATTTGATGGAAAGAATTTAACCCTTACTTATTTTGAAAAATAAACACAGGATATGTTAATGGTTGATAAAAAAAGAAATTGGTATAAGTATCTGCTTGGTACATTTATATCCCTGTTGCTTTTCTCTAATATCTCTTTTTCCCAGCAAAAACCAATTGCTATAATAGATACTCCTGCAAAGGCTGTCTTTATAGATAACTTAGATGCTGTTTACTTATTAACCCCAAAAGACGAATTGCTGAAATATGATGCAAAGGGAGCATTAAAATGGCGCTACGGCGATAACAGATACGGTAAGGTAAAAAGTGTTGATGTTACAGACCCTTTACGTATTATTGTCTTTTATGCTGATTTTCAGCAGGTGGTGGTTTTAAATAATAACCTGAGCCAAATACTAACCTATTCTTTTGCATATAACAGCAGTTTATTGGTTTCGGCAATAGCCACTGCCGATAATAATGCATGTTGGATCTTTGAAACAACCAGCAATAGCTTGATTAAGCTGAGTAGCGATTTTAGTGAAAATACACGTTCAGCTAATTTTTATCAGTTATTTGACGAATTGGTTTTTCCCAAAAAACTTCTGGTAGCCAATCAGCATATTTATTTACAGAAACCTAATAATGAGATATTAATTTTTGATGGTTTTGGTGCTTTTTTAAAATCTTTGAATCTGGAAGGTCTAACGGATTTTGGTATACGTAATGGTAAATTAACCTATATGGCTGGGAAAAAACTTCACCTCTATGATTTAAACAGCCAAAATGTAACTACAGCATATTTACCAGTAGATGTTGAAATAAAGCAGATAGCGCTTGGCAATAAAATAATTGCGGCATTAACCGAAAAAGGCGTATTTTTGTCCCCTGCAAATTAATACCTTAAATATAAAGGTGCATTATTTTTTGTATGAATGGGTTTTGACTAAAAAAGATGATGTTTTTTTAAGCTCAAACCAAATCCGTTAATAATGCACATAAATAGATTTTCTGAATAAAAACATATGTTAGATAAGTTAGAAGCCATAAAGCTGCGCTGGGAAGATGTGGAAGAGCAATTAAGTAATCCTGATGTAATACAGGATATGAAGCGTTTTGCAGCTTTAAATAAAGAGTATAAAGACCTCACCAAAATTGTAGAAGAATACAAAATCTACAAGAATGTAATGAGTAATATAGATGCCAATAAAGAGATCTTAAGCAACGAGAAAGATCAGGAGCTGCGAGAAATGGCTAAAGAAGAGCTTGACATTTTATTGGTTAAGCAGGAAGAAATGGAAGCCGCTATACGTTTAATGCTGATTCCGAAGGATCCTGAAGATGCTAAAAATGCTGTTTTTGAGATAAGAGGCGGTACTGGAGGTGATGAAGCTGCACTTTTTGCAGGCGATTTATATCGTATGTACACCCGTTTTTTTGAAACTAAAGGCTGGCGTACCGAAGTTATGGATGTGACAGAAGGCACGGCAGGAGGTTACAAAGAGGTAATCTTAAAAGTAAGTGGTGAGGATGTTTATGGACAATTAAAGTACGAGAGCGGTGTACATCGTGTACAGCGAGTTCCTGATACCGAAACTCAAGGACGTGTGCATACATCGGCAGCATCTGTAGCTGTACTACCAGAAGCTGAGGAAGTGGATGTATACATTAATCCTGCAGATATTGAATTGCAAACTTCACGTTCTGGTGGAGCTGGCGGTCAGAACGTAAATAAGGTAGAAACAAAAGTTCAGCTTACCCATAAGCCTTCTGGAATTGTGGTTGTTTGTCAGGTTGAACGTTCACAGTTAGCAAACAGAGAACTGGCTATGGAAATGTTGCGCTCTAAATTATACGATCTTGAGGTACAAAAGAAACATGGGGATATAGCCGCGAAACGTAAAACGATGGTATCAACGGGAGATAGGTCTGCTAAGATCAGGACATATAACTATCCGCAAGGGAGAGTAACAGATCACCGTATAGGTTTAACCCTGTATAATTTAGGAAATATTATGGATGGTGATATACAGGAGCTAATAGATGCGCTGCAATTTGCCGAAAATGCAGAAAAAATGAAAGAAGGAGCAGTAAACTAAAAATTGCTTTTTAAACAGCTTTGAAATATTCTTTCTGCAAATCAGTAAGTTATAAAAAAGTTAAAAAAAATATTGCAAATAAAAAATAACAAGCTATATTTGCAATCCCAAACCGATAGAGATTATCTTTAAAGGTTGAGAGGTCTGGTAGTTCAGCTGGTTAGAATGCCGCCCTGTCACGGCGGAGGTCGCGGGTTCGAGTCCCGTCCAGACCGCAAAATAAAAGCCTTACAGCATACTATGCTGTAAGGCTTTTTGCTTCAAGACTATTGACTTCTGCCTTTTGCTCATACATTTTGTAATAGCGGAATAATTATTCCAAAAACGTGGCATTCGGGCATTTTTTTCTACAATCTTTAACAAGATCAACCTCTACAAACTATGCTATTTCCAATTAAACAAAATGGTTTTAAAATTGATATATGTTATACAACTCACTGTTAACGGGTAAAAACAGAGAGGGTGCCTATTACTCTTGATGGGTAAAACATAAACACAATAGGTTTAACGAATGCAAGCACTCGTGGTATCGCCCATTGCGATAATTAGACTTATTTGCTTATGGCATTTGAGGTACAGATCATGTGTGTGAACAAAACAACTAAACCGGACCCTCACAAAAGAATAAGTAGTATTGGAGGTGAACATAAGGGAAAGAAATGGCATATTTCTGTTGAAACAGCTATTAGAGGAATAGAAGCAGGTCATTGGGAGTTTTATACGCTTGTTAACGATCAGAAAAGATACGTTGAAATAGCTGTTTCTACTCAGGGGAACAAATATTTGGCTACCAGTGACAGCGCAGATACTTTAGACCTTATAGGTTTGGAAAATTGTACAGTACATGATTAAACTTAACCTGACCCCGGAGAAATCCGGGGTTTATTTTTGAGGGTTTAATCCAAAGGGTATTTTAATCTAAAAGAGTTATTTGATTTCCGATTTATTTCTAAGCTCTTCAAATTTTTTCAAATCAAAAGCAGATAGTTTGTCTTCTCCTATTGCTTTATAGATTACACTGCGATTTTGATAATATTCTGCTACCTCAGGGTCTAATACAATAGCTTGTGTTAAATCCTTAAGAGCCAAATTGTACTCTTTTAAATTTCCATATACTATGCCTCTGTAAAAATAGGCAATTGCATATTTGGGGTCTAATTCTATAGCTTTAGAAAGACTGTTTAATGCAAGCTTAAGGTCGTTAACATCTTTGCTTTCTGTATACCAGACCATATAAGTTCTTCCTACCAAAGAATGGGAAGAGGCTGCATAATTGGGGTTGACATCAATTGCTTTGTTAAATTCCTGTAAAGCCAGTTCATATTGTTTTTTATTGTAGTATTCAATTCCTTTGTTTTGCAATATTACGGTCTCTAAGCCAATATCAAGTTTGCTTTTGCTGGTGTTCTGATTTTGATCAGAAATATTCGATTTACCTTTGTAAATACCATTTTCAAAAAAACCTTCATCTGTTTTACCATTTGCATGTACGTATTTTCCATAGCCTGTTAGGAGATTGTTCTTAAAATCGCCCTCGTAACTATCCCCGCTCCATTGAGTATTTCTGCCCCATATCAGCTTACCTTTGCCTGTCCTGTTTCCATTCTGATAATCGCCCATATAAACGGTTCCGTCGGTCCAGGTCATTTTGCCTTTTCCGTTTGTTTGGCCGTTTATAAACTCACCTTCATAAATACTACCATCAGGCCAGGTATATTTGCCCGTTCCAGTTCTGGTACCATTTTTAATATCGCCCTCATAAATGCTTCCAGTGCTCCATATTATTTTCCCTTTTCCGTTAAGATCATTGTCTTTCCAGTAACCTTTATAATTGTACTTAAGGCTTGAAGAGGCTTCACCATAACCATTAGCTTTACCATTGCTTACTTCTCCATTATAATAAATAGTATCCTTTGGATTAGCTGCTCTTGTGAACTCTAATTTTTGCCATTTGGCTTTCGGACTAATATAAGAGCGTACTTTATTCTTTTGTTGAGCCTGTAAAATAATAATAGGACCAATCATAAAAAATAGGATAATTAAAACCTTTTTCATCATTGTAAATGCAGATGTTAATACAATAAATAATCTGAATATACTCAAATTCGGTTGATTGCACAATTCCAAAATATTAAAAACCAAATAGTTGTAAGAGATGTTGTTTTTTTAAACTCTAACTTAAATCGTTATGAAAAAGTATTTGTTATTATTAACCATTGGTATTGTAATTACCTTGGTATCTTGTTCCAGACCAGGCAAAGAAATTGCACAAGCTATGTTAAATTCAACAAAAGATAATACCTCTATCGGAGTAGCTAAATTTTATAGTGAAGCAGGAGGCAAAATTAAGATGGACCTGGAACTTAATTTTCCTGAAAGAGCAGATAGCACTGTCGCAGTTCATTTTCATGAACATGGAGATTGTGGAAATATGGGAGAAAATACACATGGACATTGGAACCCTACCAACGAACCGCACGGTAAATGGGGGAGTGCTGCCTACCATTCGGGTGATATCGGAAATGTCAAATTAGATGCTAAGGGACACGCTACGCTTAGCGTGACTACCGATAGATGGAGTGTAAGGTCTAATGATGTTAAAAATATCATAGGCAGGGGCATTATAGTTCATGGAGGAACTGATGATTATACTACACAGCCAACAGGTAATTCAGGGCCAAGAGTAGGCTGCGGTGTAATTGAAGAAGTAAAATAAACTTAGAAAGAGCTTGTCTGTTATTTATCTTCCATTTTAGGCGAGCTCTTTATGTAATTAGTAGGTGAATGTCATCCTTTTATAAAACTGAAATTAATATGGCAACACTTACTACTCCTCGTAATGGCTGGGCCGTGAAAGGAAAATCAAAAACATTGGCGCCAGGTATAGATCTGACTGCAATGGTAGATTTAGCTTTTTTGCTGATTACATTTTTTATGCTGACAACTTCTTTGAGCAAGATGGGTGCTATGGAAATTGCTAAGCCTATTGATAGTAATGAGCCCATAGATTTGGCAGAATCCAGAACAATGACCATTCTTTTAGCTAAAAACAATCAGGCTGCTTATTATATGGGAGAGACTGGAAAAGCAGTGATGTATCAAACAGATTTATCAGAGATACAAAAACAAATTGCTCACAACAAAAAAGTAGTAGCCGAGAGATATCATAAAGATTCTTCAAAATTTATGATAGTAATTATTAAGCCTACCTCAGGCTCTAATTACAAAAACTTTGTCGATATCATGGATGAAATACACATCGGTTCTGTACAGTCTTATTTTATTGATGATAAGAATATCTCAGAACAGGAAAAAACTTTTATGAAACAGAGAGGGATATTATAAAGGGCGGCTAAAAAGCCGCCCCTTTTAATTAAAAAGTTATTGCTATAGACCAAATGCGGCTTTTACCTGATCAACAAAATCAAGTTTTTCCCAAGTGAACAATTCTACAGTAACTGATTTCTCCTCACCATTTGGCGATTTGAATGTTTTAGTTACAGTTTCAGGTTTACGGCCCATATGGCCATAAGCTGCTGTTTCGCTATAAATAGGATTTCTTAGCTTTAAACGTTGCTCAATGAAATAAGGGCGCATATCAAAAATGCTTTCTACAATTGAAGCAATTTCACCATCAGTTTTATTTACTTTAGCCGTGCCATAAGTATTAACATAAATACCCATTGGTTTTGCCACGCCAATTGCATATGAAACCTGTACCAGAATTTCGTCAGCTACACCTGCCGCAACCAAATTTTTTGCAATATGACGTGTTGCATAGGCCGCACTTCTATCTACTTTACTCGGGTCTTTTCCTGAAAAAGCTCCTCCACCATGAGCTCCTTTACCTCCGTAGGTATCTACAATGATTTTTCTTCCAGTCAAACCCGTATCGCCATGAGGTCCTCCTATTACAAATTTTCCGGTAGGGTTAATATGGTACTGGATTTTGTCGTTAAATAAATGTGCGTATTGAGGATTGTTTTTTATGATACGAGGGATTAAAATGTTAATCAGGTCTTCTTTTATTTTTGCTAACATCTTGTCTTCTGTATCAAAATCATCGTGTTGGGTAGAGATTACAATTGCGTCTATACGTACAGGCTTGTTATTATCATCATATTCTAAGGTTACCTGCGATTTGGCATCAGGGCGTAAATAAGTAATTTCGTTGTTTTCACGACGTAAAACAGCTAATTCCTGTAATAATTTGTGCGAAAGATTTAACGCCAAAGGCATATAATCTTCTGTTTCATTGGTGGCGTAACCAAACATCATACCTTGGTCACCTGCCCCCTGTTCTTCCTTGGTTTTCCTGTCAACGCCTTGATTAATATCCTGAGACTGCTCATGAATGGCCGATAATACGCCACATGAATTGGCTTCAAACATGTATTCACTTTTGGTATAGCCAATTTTTTTAATGACATCTCTGGCAATTTGCTGTACGTCAAGGTAAGTTGTAGACTTTACCTCCCCGGCTAATATAACCTGCCCTGTGGTTACCAAGGTTTCGCAAGCTACTTTCGACTCGCTGTCGAAAGCTAAAAAATTATCAATTAACGCGTCTGAAATTTGATCTGCAATTTTATCAGGATGCCCTTCAGATACAGATTCTGATGTGAATAAATAAGACATTTTAAATCTTCTCTAATGTTAAAAAATATAAAATGTTAGGTGGTAAAGCCCCGAATAAATCGGCCTGTAAAATAAGTGTAGAAAGAATTAGCACTTTTTTTTACGTGGTTGCAATCTTGCTCTTAATTAAGAGTTTAGCAAATCAGTCCACCTTAACGGCACAAAAGTAGTGTAATAAATTTTAATACTCAAAAATTATCAATTATTTTGTCGGCCAAATCCTTATGTCTTTACAAAAGTATAACATTCTGTTTGTGATCAATCCTATTTCCGGCGGAAAAAAGAAGGATCGTATACCTGCTTTAATCAGCAAATATTTAGACAAAGATAAATTTAATGCCTCTTATGTTTTTACTGAAAAAGAAGGCCATGCTACAGAAATAGCTGCTGAAGCCGAAGCCCATAATATGGCTGTTGTGGTAGCTGTAGGAGGCGATGGAACCATAAATGAAATTGCCAGCAGTTTAGTAAATACTAATGTAAATTTAGGGATTATTCCTTTTGGATCCGGTAATGGACTGGCCAGATTTTTGGGTATTCCAATGACCACAAAAGGGGCAGTGAAATACCTTAATTTATTAAACGTACAAGCAATTGATTCTGCCCTATTAAATGAGAAACGCTTTTTTAATATGGCAGGTATGGGTTTTGATGCCCATATCAGTGCTGTTTTTGCCGGAAATAAAAGTCGGGGTTTAAAAAGCTATGTTAAATTGGGTCTTAAAGAAATTACTTCTTATAAGGCACAACGGTATAAACTGGAAATAGATGGGGTGTTCTATGAACGTGATGCATTTGCAATTAGTATAGCCAACTCTTCTCAATATGGTAATAATGTATATATATCACCAAAATCTTCTTTAACAGATGGCTGGTTAGATGTTTGTATCATAAAGCCAATACCTTTGTTTAAATTACCGGTTCTGGCTTATGAAATGATAGCTGCTAAAACTCATAATTCATCTTTAGTGGAGATTATAAGAGGTAAAGAAATTAAAATCATAAGAAATAAACCAGACTCCATCCATCTTGATGGAGAGCCCTTTCAAATGGAAAAGAATATTGATATTAAAATAGAGCCGGCATCGTTAAATATAATTGTTGGAAAACTTTAAACATTAAACCGTGAGTAAGCAGAAAAAAAAGGTCTACAATGATTTTGGTGGAATCATGTTTTCTACAAACCCTGATTTCGAGTTTGCAGAAGAGCAGTTTCAGCAGGAGGAAACCCTACCTAATGCGCAACAGAACTTAAGAATTCTATTAGATAGGAAAAATAGAGCAGGAAAAACAGCTACAGTAATTACCGGATATATAGGTAAAGATGAAGATTTGCAGGTATTGGGTAAAACGTTAAAAACCAGATGTGGTGTAGGAGGAAGTGTGAAAGATAGAGAAATCATTATACAGGGAGATTTCAGAGATAAGATTTTGCAATATCTTACAGACCAAGGTTATAAAGTAAAAAAATCTGGAGGATAATGTGTGTAAATATTTGTTTATTAGGTTTTTAATGAATAGTGTAAAAGCGACAATAAGTAAAAAAATATTTTAAAAAAAAGCGGTTTTCCACACCAGACTATGTAGCTTTGGGCTTTCAAAAAACCAAAAGATATGAACAGTTTAAGTGAACGGAAACTTGATTTGAGCTATCTAAATCTAAAACCCAAGACCGTTAAATACCAGCTAACGGTAGCCCAATTAGTAGAAGAGGCCCTTAAAAATGGTGAAGGGACTTTGGCAGATTCAGGAGCTTTAGCTATTGACACAGGTAAATTTACAGGAAGATCACCAAAAGATCGGTTTGTTGTTGCCGATGCATTAACAGAGGATACTGTATGGTGGGGAGACATCAACATTAAGATATCTCAGGAACATTTTGAGGGGTTATACCAAAAAATGCTTCAATTTATTGCACAAAAAGAAGTATACGTAAGAGATGCATACGCTTGTGCCAATGAAGATTACAAAACTACAATCAGAGTTGTTACCGAGCATGCCTTTCAAAACCTGTTTGCCAATAATCTGTTTTTAAGATATGAATCTGGAGAACTTCCAGCTCAGCCTGAATGGACTATTATAGCCATGCCGTCTTTTATGGCTAATCCCGAAGTAGACGGAACAAGGCAGTCAAACTTTTCTATCTTAAACTTTTCAAAAAAGATTATCCTGATAGGAGGTACAGCCTATACCGGAGAAATAAAGAAAGGTATTTTTTCTGTGCTAAATTATATATTACCTACCCAAAGAAATACACTTTCAATGCATTGTTCTGCTAATGTTGGCATGGATGGAGATACTGCAATTTTCTTCGGTTTATCAGGAACAGGTAAAACCACGCTTTCAGCAGATCCTAACAGACCTCTCATTGGGGATGATGAGCATGGATGGGGTGAAAACGGAGTGTTTAATTTTGAAGGAGGCTGTTATGCAAAATGTGTTGATTTAACAGCAGAAAAAGAGCCTCAGATTTTTAACGCAATTAAATTTGGCGCATTATTAGAAAACATCAATTATTTTGAAAATACCCGTACGGTAGATTTTTCTAATATTGAAAAAACCGAGAATACTCGTGTGGCTTACCCATTAAATCATATCGAGAACGCCATTATTCCATCTGTAGGGCCTATTCCTAAAAATATATTTTTCTTAACGGCAGATGCTTTTGGCGTATTGCCACCTATATCGAGACTAACACCCGGACAGGCTATGTTCCATTTTATTTCGGGCTATACCGCAAAAGTTGCCGGAACAGAAGCAGGTGTTACAGAGCCTCAGCTAACATTCTCTGCCTGCTTTGGAAAAGCATTTTTGCCTTTGCACCCGGCGCAATATGCCCAGCTCTTAGGAGAAAAAATGAAAAAACACCAAGTGAATGTATGGCTGATCAATACGGGATGGAGTGGAGGCCCTTATGGAGTTGGTGAACGTATAAAGCTTAAATATACGAGAGCTATGATAACAGCAGCGTTAAAAGGTAATTTGAATGATCAGAAATTTGTTGAACATCCAGTATTTGGCTTAGCAATGCCTATCAGCTGTCCTGAGGTACCACATGAAGTTTTAAATCCAAGAAATACTTGGGCTAATGCAGAAGCCTATGATGCAAAAGCAATAGAACTGGCAGAAGCCTTTGTAAATAACTTTAAACAATTTAGTGATTTGGCGGATGAGGAAATACTTAGCGGTATGCCAAAAGTTGCCCAAAACATAAATTGAGTATGTTTTTTTGCTTAAAAATTTGCATTTAAATAAAATTTTGTCTTTAATTGCGAAAGATTGTCTCAAACGGGGCAATCTTTTTTAATTAAAGTGGATTTAAGTGGTCATCGGGTAATGTAAAGAAATGATTGCGCAAGTAATATTTAATTTGATTTTTGAATCAAAATTATAAATTTGCTTCTGCAACGTTATTTTGCAGCTTTGTGTACACACAAAATTGAGTTATTAATTATTTAAAAATTAAAAAAACAAGTACTAAAACTAAAAATTAAAAAAATGGCAAACGCACCAAAACCAACACCTGCTAAGAAAGAGAGCAGTGCAACAGCATCTAATTTATTTGCTACGCTTGTAATTCCTATTTGTTTAATAATCGGTATTGCATTATTTATTTTCGTATTGGGTAAACCAAGTAACTTTAACATCCCTGAAGATGTTGCTAAAAATAACAGCCCGTTGTCTTTAGCGTTTTATAACGATGATACCCACAGCTTTTTACCACATCCAGGAAACTACGGCGGTATGGCGTTTAAAGGTGGTTTTATCGTGCCTATCTTAATGGGTATGCTTTTAATGGTATTTGTGTTCTCAATTGAGCGCTTAATCGTAATTGGTAAAGCAACAGGTAAAGGTAGTTTAGAATCGTTCATCAAAAAAATCCAGTCTTTATTAAGCTCAGGTAACATCCAGGCTGCAGTTGCAGAATGCGATAAACAACAAGGGTCTGTAGCTAACGTAATCAAATCTGGCTTAAAAAAATATAGCGAAGTAGAAGCAGATACAAACTTAGATGTTGAACAATCTGTTGTAGCTATCCAAAAAGATATCGAAGAAGCTACTTCTTTAGAAATGCCAATGTTAGAGCAAAACTTAACAATCATTGCTACTTTGGTTTCTGTAGGTACGTTAATGGGTCTATTAGGTACGGTAACAGGTATGATTAAGGCATTTGGTGGTTTAGCTAATTCAGGAGCACCAGATCAGGCGGCTTTAGCAACAGGTATCTCTGAAGCGCTTATCAATACTGCTACAGGTATCAGTACTTCAACATTAGCTATTATCATGTATAACATCTTAACTTCTAAAATAGATAAATTAACTTATGCTATTGACGAAGCAGGATTTAGCATCATCCAAACTTACGCTAGTACACATAAATAAAAATTATTTTAATTTTTTTTGCCGGCTTTATGGAAAACCGGAAATGAAATCATCATTAGTTAAAAAATTATAATTTTTATATTATGCCTAGAGTAAAAGTTCCAAGAAAGAGTACAGCAGTAGATATGACCGCAATGTGCGATGTTGCATTCTTATTGTTAACTTTCTTTATCTTAACGGCAACAGCTCGTCAACCCGATCCATTAGATATCACTACGCCTTCATCAACGGTGCAGTTTAAAGTGCCGGATAAAGACATCGCGATTGTAAGTATCGGTAAAGGAAAAGTTTTCCTTGAGATTGTTGGCCAGGATGTAAAGAAGTTAACTTTACAGAAAATGGGCAGCTTGTACAATGTGCCATTCACTGAAGAAGAAGCAAAACGCTTTTCTGTAGTATCTTCATTTGGTGTTCCATTCGGAAACTTGAAAAAGTTTTTAGCAATGAACAGCCAGGAGAGAGAGAAATCAGGCATTCAGGCGGGTATTCCTAATGACTCTACCGTTAATAATGAATTGTTTGAATGGATCAAGCAAGCACGTTTCGCTACCGCAGAATTACATGGGGTAGATATGCGTATCAGTATAAAAGGAAATGCCAACGAAGAATATCCTGCAATCAGAAAGGTTGTTGATTTACTTCAGAAACAAAAAATAAATAAGTTTAGTTTAATTACATCAGCCGAAGCAGGCGGTGCTAACTAAGAAATAATATGGCAGAATTAGACACCTCCGGCGGAGGCAAAAATAAAGGTGGTAAAGTAAGAAGTAAGAAACAATCTACCAAGGTTGATTTAACAGCGATGGTGGATTTAGCTTTCCTTTTAATTACTTTCTTCATGCTAACCACATCTTTATCTAAACCTTCGGCAATGGATATAGCCAAGCCGGATAAAGATCCAAAAGATGAAAATAAACTGGAATTGAGACAGTCGCAAACCATGACTATATTATTAGGTAAAAATGACCGCATTGCTTGGTACATGGGAGAGGCTGGTAAATCAGCTCCAACTATTGAAGGTTTTAATGACATCCAATCTTCTTTATTAAAAAATAAGAAAGAGGTAAAAGAGAAAACCGGAAAAGATATTATTGTTATTATTAAACCAACAGATGCATCTACATATAAAAACTTTGTAGATATCATGGATGAGTTAAGTATAACCAAAACAAATATCAACGCACCGGCTATTGATGATGATCCTAAACATCTTTTAGATAGCGAGAAAGAGTTTATGAAATCTAAAGGGATTTTATAAATAAGTATAAACAGATAAAAATATTAAGCAATGTCTAAAATAGATTTATTCAGTAAAGAATGGCTTGATGTTGTTTTCGAGAAAAAAAACAAGGCTTACGGCGCTTATGAGTTACGTCAGTCTAATGCTTGGAATACAACTAAGTCATTGTTTATAGCTTCGGCGATTTTCATTCTTCTATTTTTGGCGCCTAAGATTTATGCCTTATTAAAAGGCTTAGCTCCAGAACCGCCACAAGAGAAAATGACTGAGGTAGTGATATCAACACCTCCGCCAATTAACCCGGAAGTGAAAACACCTCCGCCGGTTGAGCCGCCACCACCAAAGCAGGATCAGGTTAAGTTTCCTCCTCCGGTTGTTAAACCAGACAATTTAGTACGCGATGAGGAACCACCTAAAGCTGAGGATTTGAAAAAAGCAGATCCAGGACAAAAAACAATTGAAGGTGACCCAAGTGCTGATATTGTTCAGATTGCTCCTGTTGGAGAAGGACCTAAGCAAGCGCAAGTTGTAGAGGATAATACCGTATATAACTTCGTAAGTATGGAAAATCCACCAACATTCCCTGGGGGTATTGAAAAGTTCTATGACTTTTTAGGTAAGAATATCAAATATCCTCCAATGGCTGCTGAGAATAATGTTCAAGGTAGTGTGTTTCTTTCGTTCACTGTTGAAAAAGATGGTTCTTTGACAGATATTAAAGTAGAAAGAAAACTTGGCTATGGTACAGACGAAGAAGCAGTTCGTGTATTAAAGTTAAGTAAACGTTGGAATCCAGGTATGCAGAACGGTAAACCAGTTCGTGTAAAATACAACATTCCAATTAAATTTAGCTTACAGTAACCGTAAAGCATGTTTAATTTTAATAATTCAAGACAGAAATCGCCTCAAAAGCGATTTCTGTTTATTTTAGGCCTTGCCATGATGGTAATATATTTTGGCATAAGTATCGTAATACTTTTTTTTAACGAGGCCCTTTCATTAGATCCTGAACGCTTTCCACGCAATTATCAGATCGCATTTGGCGTTTTATTAATCGTCTATGCCGCGTTCAGATTTTATAGGATCCTAAAAGACAATAACGAGAACGAATGAGGATTTTGAATTTTAGTCTGGTTATATTGTTGCTGTTCGCCGCCTCCTGCAATCGCAAACCTAAAACCGTTAAAACTAAAGAAACCAGAACTTCTGGTCATACCACATTGTTGGTAGATGAATCTTTTTCAAGAATACTAGATGACCAGATTAATGTATTTAATAGCGATTACCCGGATGCGAGCATTAAGGTAATACCAGGTAATGAAAATAAGATTATTCCGAGGTTCTTGAACGGAGAAGTAGATATGTTAATCGCTTCGAGGATGTTGAAACCTTCGGAATTGAGCTATTACCGGAGAAAGCAAATACCGGTATATACAGACCGGTTTGCCATTGATGGTATAGCACTTATTACCAATTCTACCGACAGAGATTCAACCATAACTGTAGCTGATGTTCTTGACTTGATTAAAGGCACTTCAAAATCTAATAAAAAATTGGTTTTTGATAATGCTTATTCAAGCACTTTAAGATATTTTGTAGACTCTGCTAAGGTAACAGCTTTACCAAAACAGGGTGTATATACACTAGAAACCAATAATGACGTTATCAAATATGTGGCAGAACACAATGACTTTATCGGCGTGTTAGGTGTAAATTGGTTGTTAGAAAGTAACAAAAGTGTTGCTTCTTATTTGCCCAAAATTAAAACACTGGCTGTGAAGAACCTGCCAGGTAAAAAAGGAGATGATAATTTTTATAAACCTACTCAAGAAAACCTAATTAATGGCAAATATCCCTTTTTAAGAAATATTTATGTTATTAACGGAGAGGGAAGAAGTGGTTTAGGCACGGGATTTGCAAATTGGTTAGCTAGTCCCCGCGGACAGCTTATTGTGTTGAGATCTGGATTAGGTCCACATAAAATTATGCCAAGAGAATTTAATTTGAAATCGAAGAACTAAAAAAAAATTATTAAACTTGAGAAAATAAATTAACTGTAAAGAAATCACATACATGCAGTAAAACTTATCTCAAAATTAACTAATAGAAAACAATGAAAATGATTAAGAAAACAGCAGCCCTTGTATTAGGGTTAGTATTGATGGGTGGAGCTGCCTCATTTGCTCAGAGTTTAGCCGATGCGAAAAAAGCTATTGATGCAGAACAGTATCAAAAAGCAACTTCTATGCTTAAAACATTAGTTGCGAACCAAGCTAAATCAGGAGATAACTATTATAATCTTGGTCGCGTTTATTTATTAACAGATGATGTTGACTCGGCTAAAATCGTATTTAATAATGGTGTAACGGCCGATGCTAAAAATCCATTGAACTATGTAGGCTTAGGACAGACTGATTTGATGCAGAATAATGTGGCAGGAGCCAAAGCTAATTTTGATAAAGCAATACAATTAGGATCTAAAAATTATTTAACCTATTTAGCTATAGGAAGAGCGTATATTGATCAAAAAAATCCTGATTATGTATCTGCATTGCCTAATTTGCAAAAAGCAGATGAATTAGATTCTAAAGATAAAGATGCTGATGTATTTCTTGCGTTAGCAGATTACTGGGCTCAACAAAAGAAAAATACTGAGGCATATCCTCAATATTTAAGAGCTTTGGATATTAATCCGGCTTTATCTCGTGCTAACGTACAGATCGGAAAAATGTATAAAGAGGCTTATGCTTTCCCAGAATCAGAGACAGCGTTAAAAAAAGTAGTAGAGGCTGATCCTAACTATGGTCCTGCTTATCGTGAATTAGCAGAGCTTTATTTGCAATGGTCTTATTCAGATCCTAAAAACGGAGCTGCAAAACGTAATGAAGCATTAGAGAATTACAGAAAATATCTTGATTTAACAGATAAATCTTTTGAATCTCGTTTGCGTTATGCTCAGTTTTTAGTTTATGCAGATGATTTTGCAACATTAGAAAAAGAAGTAGCAACATTACAGGCGCCAGATGCGAATAACCCTAAAACTTTTGTGGTTACAAGGATGAGAGGCTATTCTGCCATAGAGAATAAAAACTATGAGCAAGGTATAAAATACATGAATGAGCTGTTTAACAGAAAACAAGATGCATCACGTATCTTAGGTTCAGACTATTTATACTTAGGTAAAGCAGAACAGGCAATTGGGCAAGATAGTTTAGCATTCATAAATATTACCAAAGCAGTAGAATTAGATTCTACTAAATATGAGGCATTAGCTGATTTAGGTAAAAAATATTTTGATAATAAAAACTATAAAAAAGCTGCAGATGCTTATAGAATTCTTACAAAAGCCAACAGTAAGAACCCTAACTTAGCAATGGCTTATTTCTTCTTGGGTTACTCAGATTATTTTGATTACGCTTTTGCTGATCAGGCGCATAAAAATCCAAGTAGAGATTTATTAGTAGAAGCTGATGCGGCTTATGCAAAAGTTATTGAAATGGCTCCTGATTATGAAAGTACATATATTCAGAGAGCTCGTGTAAATAAATTATTAGACATCAAAGATAATGGTGAAAACCAAAAAGGATTAGCTATTCCTTTCTATGAGAAATTTGTAGAATTAGTAACTGTAACTAAACCTGAAAAAGCTGCTCAAAATAGCAGAAACTTGATTGATGCATATAACAACATCGGACAGTTTTATGCAAATACGGATAAAGAAAAAGCTAAAGAATACTTTAACAAAACTTTAGCATTAGATCCACAAAATAGCTATGCAACAGAGAGTTTAAAAGCGTTATCTCCTGCACCAGCACCAGCTAAGAAAACCCCGATTAAAAAGTAATTTTAAAATAAGGATAAAGAAGGCAGGGTTTGTAATCCTGCCTTTTTCTTTTAAATTTGCCACAAACTAAATTTAATATGGCAGCACAGAGTACAGCTCAAGATTTTATACCTATTATATTTCAGGTTATTGTTGCATTAGGATTTGTTGTAGTTACCCTTGTGGCAACCCACTTTTTAGGTCCTAAGCGTAAAACAAGCGATAAACTTACCCCTTTCGAATCGGGTATTAAAGTAGTGGGAAATGCACGTCAACCTTTTTCCATTAAGTATTTCTTAGTGGCAATTTTATTCGTGCTTTTTGATGTAGAGGTCATATTTATGTATCCATGGGCTGTGAATTTTAGGGAGCTTGGCTGGAATGGGGTTATAGAAATGTTTATTTTTATGGCTACCTTACTATTAGGCTTTATTTATATTCTCAAAAAGAAAGCTTTAGACTGGAATTAAGCAGGTTATTTAGATTGTTTCTAAATGATGTTCGTGTAATTCATTTGGAGCTAAATATTGTAAATTTGTTGCTTATCCGAGCCAGCTTGGGTAAGCATTTTTGTTTAAAACATGAGTGAAATTAAGATAGTTGAAGCCCCTCCGGGTATTGAAGGCTCAGGCTTTTTTGCCACCTCTTTAGATAAGGTGATTGGTTTGGCCCGTTCACATTCGTTATGGCCCTTGCCATTTGCAACTTCATGTTGTGGTATAGAGTTTATGGCAACAATGGGCTCTCATTATGATTTTGGCCGTTTTGGAGCAGAACGATTAAGCTTTTCGCCTCGTCAGGCAGATGTTTTAATGGTAATGGGAACTATTGCTAAGAAAATGGGCCCGGTATTAAAACAGGTTTACCTTCAAATGGCAGAGCCACGTTGGGTAATGGCTGTAGGTGCATGTGCGTCAAGTGGAGGTATTTTTGATACCTATTCGGTTTTACAGGGGATTGATGAAATTATTCCTGTTGATGTGTATGTTCCAGGTTGTCCGCCCAGGCCAGAAGCTATTTTAGATGGATTTACCAAGATACAGGAGCTGGTAAAAAACGAATCAGGTAGAAGAAGATATTCTCCTCAATATAAAGAAATGTTAGCTGGATACGGAATACAATAATGGCTAAAGCAACAAATACAGAATTAATCGATTTGCTTGGAGAGAAATTTGGCGATCAACTTTTTGATGTGTCAGAGCCTTATGGCTTACTAACTTTCTCTACAACTAAAGATAGAATAATAGATGTTTTAACCTTTTTAAAGGAAAACACCACCATAAATTTTAACTTTTTAACAGACATAACGGCAGTACATTATCCTGAGAAGGAGCAGATTGCGGTAGTTTATCATCTGCATAGCATGGTAAGTGGGATAAGGTTAAGAGTAAAGGTTTTTATTCATGAAAATGATCCTCGTATTGCCAGTGCCACTGTTCTTTGGAATTCTGCAAACTGGATGGAAAGAGAAACATATGACTTTTTCGGGGTAAAATTTGAAGGTCATCCTGATTTGAGAAGAATTCTGAATATGGATGATTTAAATGTGCATCCAATGTTAAAACAATATCCTTTGGAAGATCCTAACCGGGTAGATAAAAAGGATGAATTTTTTGGTAGATAGCAAATGAAACATAATAATCAACCGGTTTTCACAGACAACGATCCGCAAAGTGAATTGGTAACCCTAAATTTGGGCCCCACACACCCTGCAACACATGGTGTGTTTCAAAACGTAGTTCAGTTGGATGGAGAGCGCATTGTGAGTGGCGTTTCTACCATAGGCTATATTCACAGAGCATTTGAAAAAATTGCAGAACATAGGCCTTTTTATCAGATAACACCACTTACTGATCGACTAAATTATTGTTCGTCGCCTATCAATAATATGGGCTGGCATATGACAGTTGAAAAACTGTTAAACATTAAAACACCAAAAAGAGTAGATTACCTGAGAGTGATTATCATGGAGTTATCACGTATTGCAGATCATATCATCTGTAATACCATCATAGCTCAAGATACAGGTGCAACAACGCCTTTCTTATATTTCTTCCAGTTCAGAGAGCATATTTATGAAATTTTTGAAGAAATATGCGGTGCTCGCTTAACTACTAATATTGGGCGAATTGGAGGATTAGAAAGAGATTTTAATGACGCTGCATTTGCTAAGATCCACAAATTTGTAGCTGATTTTCCAAAAGCATTACGTGAGTTTGAAAGTCTTTTAAATCGCAACCGTATTTTTATAGACCGTACAGCAGGTGTGGCTGAGGTTACACAAGAAACGGCATTAAGTTATGGATGGACAGGCCCCTTATTAAGATCTACAGGTGTTGATTATGATGTGCGTATAAGCGAACCTTACTCATCGTATGAAGATTTTAATTTTGAAATTCCGGTAGGAACCAGTGGCGATATTTACGATAGGTATTTGGTTAGAAATGAGGAAATGTGGCAGAGCCATAGCCTTATTCAGCAGGCTTTAGAAAAGATTAAATCAGAACCTAAGGGTATTTTCCATGCAGATGTACCAGATTTTTATCTGCCCGGAAAAGAAGAAGTTTATAATAATATGGAAGCATTAATTTATCACTTTAAGATTGTGATGGGAGAAATTGATGCGCCAAAAGCAGAGGTTTATCATGCCGTTGAAGGTGGAAATGGAGAATTAGGTTTTTACCTGATAAATGATGGTGGAAGGAGTCCTTACCGTTTACATTTTAGAAGACCGAGCTTTATTAATTATTCTATGTTTGCAAAAATGAGCGAAGGAATGTTATTATCAGATGCCATTATAAACATGAGTAGTATGAACATTATTGCAGGAGAATTAGATGCTTAAAGTAGAAGAAACACAACCTGTAGAATTTTCATCAGCTTTAATAGCAAAGTTTGATGAAGTTGTAAAACGTTATCCGGAAGGCAGACAAAAATCGGCTTTGCTACCTATTTTGCATTTGGTACAGGCAGAATATGGCTGGACAAGTGTGCCGGCAATGAATAAAGTCGCAGAATACCTCAGCATACAGCCCATTGAAGTTTATGAAGTGGCATCTTTTTACACGATGTACTTCTTAGCGCCTAAAGGAAAGTATGTTCTGGAGGTTTGCAGAACCGGACCTTGCTGTTTGGTAGGTGCCGAGAAAATTATGCAGCATATAGAAAATAAACTGGGCGTTAAAGAAGGAGAGATTACGGCTGATGGTATGTTTAGTTGGAGGGGTGTGGAGTGCTTAGCCGCATGTGGTTTTGGACCGGTTTTACAGATCGGACCTGAATATACATTTTATGAAAATTTAACTGAGCAATCAGTTGATCAATTAATAGACGATTTACGTAAAAAATAATGGCACGCAAACTATTATTAGAACATATAAACGTACCAGGTATTCACACGCTTGAAGTATATCGTCAAAAAGGCGGATACCGGGCGGTAGAGAAAGCACTTAAAACCATGACACCTGATGATGTGGTAGAAGAGGTAAAAAAATCTGGTTTGAGAGGTCGTGGTGGCGCAGGTTTCCCTACAGGAATGAAATGGAGCTTTTTGGCTAAGCCAGAAGGTGTACCCCGTTATTTGGTTTGTAATGGAGATGAATCTGAACCAGGCACTTTTAAAGATCGGTTTTTGATGACACATATTCCTCATGCTTTAATTGAGGGGATGATTGTGTCTAGCTACGCTTTAGGAGCAAATACTTCTTATATCTACGTAAGGGGTGAAATGATGCCTCAGATAAGAATATTAGAAAAAGCTATTGAAGAGGCTAAAGCAGCAGGATTATTAGGTGAAAATATTTTAGGTACCGGTTACAATCTTGAATTATATGTTCAGCCAGGTGGCGGTGCCTATATCTGTGGAGAAGAAACTGCACTTTTAGAATCGTTGGAAGGGAAAAGAGGAAATCCTCGTATTAAACCTCCATTCCCAGCTATTGCAGGTTTATATGGCTGTCCAACTGTGGTAAACAACGTAGAGTCTATTGCCGCCACTGTTCCAATTATTAACGATGGTGGTGATGAATATGCTAAAATAGGCATAGGAAGAAGTACAGGAACAAAACTGATATCTGCTTCAGGTAATTTAGTGAAACCTGGAGTATATGAAATAGAATTAGGCTTACCGGTAGAAGAATTTATTTACTCGGATGAATATTGTGGTGGTATAGCAAATGGAAAAAGGCTGAAAGCTACTGTAGCGGGAGGTTCATCGGTTCCGATCTTGCCGGCAAACTTAACTCTTAAACTGGCCAATGGTGAGCCTCGTTTGATGAGTTATGAATCTTTATCAGAAGGAGGTTTTGCAACTGGAACTATGTTAGGTTCAGGAGGATTTATCGCTTTTGATGAAGACCAGTGTATCGTAAGAAATACCTGGAATTTTTCACGTTTTTATCATCATGAAAGCTGTGGTCAATGTTCGCCATGTAGAGAAGGAACCGGTTGGTTAGAGAAAATTCTTCATAAAATAGAATATGGTCATGGTACTATGGATGATATTGATTTGTTGTGGGATGTTCAGCGTAAGATAGAAGGAAATACGATTTGTCCGTTAGGTGATGCGGCTGCATGGCCTGTTGCCGCTGCCATTCGTCATTTTAGAGATGAATTTGAATGGCATATAAAAGAGCCTATAAAAAGCCAAACCAGCAATTACGGATTAGCTGATTATGCAAATCCGATTGAAAAAAAAGTAGAAGTAAAACAGGATAATCTTTAACCATGAGCGATTTAGTTAAAGTAACCATAGATGGAATAACGGTAGAAGTAGAGCCGGGTACAACTATTCTAAATGCTGCAAGGCAAATAGGAGGTGATATTGTACCTCCTGCAATGTGCTATTATTCAAAGCTTAAAGGTAGTGGCGGTAAATGCCGTACCTGTATTGTAAAAGTAAGTAAAGGTTCTGAAAAGGATCCTAGACCCATGCCTAAATTGGTAGCTTCTTGCCGTACTACAGTTATGGATGGTATGGAGGTACAAAATATAACTTCGCCAGAAGTACTTGAAGCCCGTGCAGGAGTTGTGGAGATTTTATTGATTAACCACCCGCTAGATTGTCCTATTTGTGATCAGGCAGGAGAGTGCGACTTACAGAACTTGGGATATGAGCATGGTTTACAGAAAACCAGATATGAGTTTGAACGCAGAACTTTTGATAGGATAGATATAGGAGATAAGATACAGTTGCATATGAATCGTTGTATCTTGTGCTATCGTTGCGTATTTACTGCAGATCAAATTACAGATAAACGAGTACATGGTATTTTAAATCGTGGAGACCATTCCGAGATTTCTACTTATATCCAAAACGCGGTAGACAATGATTTCTCAGGGAACGTTATCGATGTGTGTCCAGTAGGTGCTTTAACTGATAAAACTTTCCGTTTTAAAAATCGTGTTTGGTTTACCAAGCCAGTTGATGCACATAGAAACTGCTCACATGAAAAATGTAACGGAAAAGTAACGTTATGGTACAAGGGAGAAGACGTTTTACGTGTTACAGCTAGAAAAGATCAATTTGGAGAGGTAGAAGAGTTTATCTGTAACGAGTGCCGTTTCGATAAAAAGAAAACTTCTGATTGGACATTGGAACATCCAACTCATATATCAGATACATCTGTAATTTCATCAAATCACTACGAGACATTTAAGCCGCTTCCGGTAATTAAAGAAAATCCTGAATTACAGGCGGCTAATAAAATTGAGTTAGAAAAAACAACCAAGTTTTAATGGATACTAATTTTGTTATAGAAAAATTTATACTGGTAACGGTAATTTTTGCAATCAGCTTAGTTATTGCCATGTACTCTACCTACGCCGAACGTAAAGTTGCTGCATTCTTGCAAGATCGTTTAGGACCAGACAGAGCAGGGCCGTTTGGTATTCTACAGCCTTTAGCTGATGGTATCAAAATGTTCATGAAAGAAGAAATTATACCGAGCAGTTCAAATAAATGGTTGTTTTTGGTAGGGCCCGGGCTGGCCATGTTATGTGCCTGTATAGGCACCGCAGTAATACCATGGGGACAGGACATTACCATAAATGGCAAAGTAATGCCTTTACAGGTGACAGATATTAATGTTGGCCTGTTGTATATTTTTGGTGTAGTTTCTTTAGGTGTTTACGGAATTATGATTGGTGGATGGGCATCAAATAATAAATTCTCTTTATTAAGTGCAATTCGCGCTGCTTCGCAAAATATCAGCTATGAAATAGCTATGGGGCTTTCAATTATTGCCCTTTTATTGGTTACAAATACACTAAGTTTAAAAGGCATAGTTGAACAGCAACATGGTTTTGGATGGAATATTTGGGTACAACCATTAGGCTTTTTAATCTTTATGGTATGTTCATTCGCAGAAACCAATCGTGCACCTTTTGACTTGCCTGAGTGTGAGGCCGAGCTAAATGGAGGTTACCATATGGAGTACTCGTCAATGAAATTAGGCTTCTACCTGTTTGCAGAGTACATCAATATGTTTGTTTCTTCAACAGTAATGGCTACGCTTTATTTTGGAGGATATAACTATCCGGGCATGGATTATATGGCTACTCTCTTAGGACCTTTTTGGGCTCCTTTGTTTGGTTCATTCATATTTTTTATGAAGATTTTTGCATTTATCTTCTTCTTCATGTGGGTACGTTGGACTATTCCACGTTTCCGCTATGACCAGTTGATGAATTTGGGCTGGAAGGTTTTAATTCCTTTAGCTATTGCAAATATTGTTATTACAGGTATTGTTATCGCATTAGTAAATAATTTTTAATGGAATCATTAAGTAATAGGAAAAAGGTATTGGAGCAAAAGTCGCTCAATTTGGCAGAGAAAATGTATTTACCTGTCATTGCGAAAGGCTTGGCTACTACTATTAGTCACTTTTTCAAAAAAAGTGCAACCATTAAATATCCTGAACAGGAAAGAGAATTTTCTCTGAACTGGAGAGGGATGCACTCTTTAAAAAGAGATGAGGAAGGAAGAGAACGTTGTACAGCCTGTGGATTATGTGCGTTATCATGTCCTGCAGAAGCAATTACAATGATTGCAGCTGAACGTAAAAATGATGAGAAACATTTATATAGAGAGGAGAAATATGCAGCAGTATATGAAATAAATATGTTGCGTTGCATTTTCTGCGGTTTATGTGAGGAGGCCTGTCCAAAAGAAGCAATCTATCTTGACGGCCCTATTGTTCCGGCAGATTATTTACGTAAAAACTTTATTTACGGTAAAGATAAACTGGTAGAAGCTCCTTTGGAGAAGTAAAACAATTAACAAATGTTCTGCTAAACTGATAATTAAATCAGGTGAAACAGAAAATAAAAACTAAACAAAATTAATGGGTACATCAGTATTCTATTTCGTAGCAACATTAAGTATATTCTTTGCTTTAATGGTAATTTTTGCAAAAAATCCCATTCATAGTGTATTATACTTGATTTTAACGTTTTTTACGTTTACTGTGCACTACGTTCTACTTAATGCACAATTTTTGGCCGTAGTTAATTTTATTGTATATATGGGAGCTATCATGGTACTCTTTTTATTTGTACTGATGCTACTCAATCTCAATAAAGAAAATGAACCGAATAAAACTGCACTAATTAAGGTAATAGGCGTAGTTGCGGGAGGTTGTTTGTTCATAACCCTGGCAGGATCATTAAAAGCGGTATCAATCAATAATCCTTTAACATTAAGCAATCCTAATATTGGTTTAGTAGAGAATTTAGGGAAAGAGCTTTTTGGGCCTTTTATGCTGCCTTTTGAGCTTTCGTCTATCTTGTTATTAAGTGCAATGGTTGGGGCAGTATTGTTAACAAAAAAAGAAGAAAAAGATAATGGGTAACGTAGTTGAAACCATGCAAACAGTACCACTAAATCATTATATATGGTTTTGTGCAGCTATTTTTACGATTGGCGTAATCGGTGTTCTGATACGTAGAAATGCCATCGTTATCTTCATGTCTGTAGAGTTAATGTTAAACGCAGTGAACCTGCTACTGGCAGCGTTTTCAGTGCATCATAACGATTCTTCGGGACAGGTTTTTGTATTCTTTATTATGGCTTTGGCTGCTGCAGAAGTGGCAATAGGCCTAAGTATTATTGTAATGGTATACAGGAATACGCAATCGATAGATATTAATGTGTTAAACCGCCTTAAGTGGTAATTTTATTATAGTAAGATGATTGAAAGTTTACTTTGGTTAGTTCCGCTGCTTCCGCTTTTAGGTTTTATCATAAACGGTTTAGGAAGAAATAAATTAAATAAAGCTGTTGTTGGCTTTATTGGAAGTGGGGTAATCTTTACCTCATTTATACTGAGCTTATACTTGTTTTTTCAGCTAAGTACATTGGCAGATAAACAAGTTACCGTAACACTTTTTGATTGGATAAGTGTAGGTAATTTACATATTCCACTTTCGTTTCTGTATGATCCGTTAAGTTCGGTAATGCTTCTGATAATAACCGGTATTGGATTTTTAATACATATTTATTCTACAGCTTATATGCATGAAGATGCAGGCTTTGGTAAGTTTTTTAGTTACCTCAACTTGTTTATCTTTTTTATGCTTATTCTGGTTTTGGGATCAAATTACATCGTAATGTTTATAGGCTGGGAAGGTGTAGGTTTATGTTCCTATTTACTGATTGGTTTTTGGTATACCAACCGTAATTACGCCAGCGCTGCCAAAAAAGCCTTTATAATGAACCGTATTGGTGATTTAGGTTTTTTATTAGGTGTATTTTTAATGTTTGGCTTTTTTGGTAGTATAGAATTTGCTAAAGTTTTTCCTTTGGCAGCTAAAATGTTGCCAGGCCATGGTACATTGATAGCTATTACATTATTGCTGTTTATTGGTGCTTGTGGTAAATCGGCTCAGTTACCTTTGTTTACCTGGCTACCTGATGCAATGGCGGGTCCAACACCAGTTTCGGCGTTAATACACGCAGCTACCATGGTAACAGCTGGTATCTATATGATAGCGAGGTCAAGCGTATTGTTTGATCTGGCTCCAGTTACGCAAAATGTAATTGCTATTATTGGAATGGCAACAGCGTTAATAGCGGCACTAATTGCTTTAACACAAACAGATATTAAAAAGGTGCTGGCTTACTCAACCGTATCTCAGTTGGGCTATATGTTCTTAGGCTTAGGAGTGGGTGCTTACACTGGATCGTTCTTCCATGTACTTACACATGCCTTTTTTAAAGCACTTTTATTTTTAGGGGCAGGTTCTGTAATACATGCTATGCACCATGAGCAAGATATGCGCCATATGGGAGGTTTAAAAGGTAAATTAAAAACTACTTTTGCTACCATGATGATTGGTACTATTGCTATTGCGGGTTTACCTCCATTTTCAGGCTTTTTCTCAAAAGATGAAATTTTGGCTTACACGTTTCAGCAGAATCAAATATTGTGGATCATAGGGGTGTTTACAGCTTTCTTAACCTCTTTTTATATGTTTAGAATGATGTTTTTAACTTTCTATGGCAAGTATAGAGGTACACATCATGAAGAAAGCCATATTCACGAATCGCCAAAGGCAATGACTATGCCTTTAATTATTTTGGCCATTCTTTCAATCTTAGGTGGATTGATTAATATGCCTCATATATTTGGCGGTAATGCTTGGTTAGCAAGCTGGTTATCCGGAGCAAATGTTAGCCATAACGAGCTGAGCTTAGATCATAGTACAGAATTCATTTTAATGGGTATTTCTGTAGCAGCGGCTTTGGTTGCACTACTATATGCATACAACAGATATGTTAAAAATTCCGATATTCCGGTTGCAGATGAAGCTCCTCGATCTTTCCTTGAAAAACTTTCTTATCATAAATTCTATCTAGATGAGATTTATGAGGCTATTATCAGAAAACCTTTAGATGCTTTGTCTAAATTTTTCTATAAAGTGGTTGACACAAAAATTATAGATGGAATTGTAAACAGTTTAGGCTGGTCTGCAAATGAAGGAAGCAAAGGCTTGAGGTTATTACAATCAGGAAATGTAGGTTACTATATTTTACTGATGGTAGTAGGCGTAATTGCCCTGATGTTATACACATATTTATCATTATCGTAAAAAAGGCTCAATAAATATAAATGGAACTTTTACTACTTATATTTTTACCATTAGTTGGCGCAATTCTTACCTCTTTTATTAAAGGCAACGGCGCAAAAACTACTGCATTAATATTCTCAATTATATCACTCGTTATTACTGGTGCTATCGTCTGTCAGTTTACTCCTGATGCAACTCGTCAGTTTGTGACTAACGTAAATTGGATAACTCAATTAGGTATTCACTTTAACGTTGGTATAGACGGAATTAGTTTAATCACTGTAATCCTAACCAATATTTTAACTCCGCTGATTATTTTAGCGAGCTATAAGCACAATTATGATAATTCAAATGCTTTTTATGGCTTGATATTATTCATGCAGAGCGGATTAATTGTAGTGTTCACTGCCTTTGATGCTTTTTTATTCTATATAGGATGGGAAGCTGCTTTAATCCCAATTTATTTTATCTGTGCAATGTGGGGAGGCAAAGACCGTATTAAAGTAAACATGAAGTTTTTTGTTTATACGATCGCTGGCTCTTTGTTTATGCTTCTGGGCATCATTTATCTGTATTTGCAAAACCCTATCCATAATTTTGATATCAATGCTTTCTATGCACTTAACTTAGATACTACTCAGCAATCGTGGATATTCTGGGCTTTCTTTTTAGCTTTTGCAATTAAGATGCCTGTTTTCCCTTTCCATACTTGGCAACCAGATACTTATACCACTGCACCTGCTACAGGTACTATGTTATTGGCGGGCATCATGCTAAAGATGGGAGTTTATGGAGCCGTAAGATGGCTTATACCAGTTGTACCTCAGGGAACAGATACATGGCTTTCTCTAGTTATGGTATTAGCGGTAATAGGTGTTGTTTATGCCTCTATTATTGCCTTTAAACAAAGAGATGCTAAACGTTTAATTGCCTATTCATCAGTTGCCCACGTAGGTTTGATTGCTGCGGGTGTATTTGCTTTTACTATGCAAAGTTTGCAAGGAGTTATGATGCAGATGTTAAGTCACGGTATCAACGTTATAGGTTTATTCTTTGTATTGGATATTATATACTCGAGACTTAGAACTAACAAAATAGAAGAATTGGGAGGTTTGGCAAAGGTTGCGCCACAGTTAGCCATCGTGTTTCTGATTATTGTACTGGGAACTGTTGCTTTACCAGGGACTAACGGATTTATCGGTGAGTTTCTATTATTGCTAAGCGTATATAACTATAACGCTTGGCTTGGAGCAGTTGCTGGCTTAACTATTATTTTTGGCGCAGTATATATGTTCAGAACATATCAGAACATTATGTTGGGCGAGACCAATACACTTACGGCTGGCTTTACAGATATTAAAGGCTCAGAAAAAATTGTACTTTATACTATTTGTGCTTTAGTTATTATTATAGGTGTATATCCTAAGCCATTATTGCATCTTTCAGAAGCATCAATACAACATTTATTGGAACAAGTAAATCAAAAATTAACAGGGGTAAATTAGCAGATGAATATAATTATAACCATCGCCGTAACGGCTTTAGTAGTACTTTATGCAGGTTTGTTTAAAGCTAAAAAAGCATTATTGCCTTTAACACTCCTAGGATTATTGGTAGCTTTCGGATTTACCGTATGTAGCTGGAACAATCCGGTAACCTATTACGGAATGCTACATGTAGATAATTTTGCATTGGCTTTTTCAGGTATTTCAATTATCAGTACTTTACTGATATTCTTACTCACGCAAAATTACTTTGCCAGCAATAGCAAGAACATAGCAGAATATTTCACACTGATTTTATTTGCATTATCTGGTATTATCATGATGGTTTCTTATAAAAACCTTTCAATGTTGTTTATAGGAATAGAAATCATGTCTGTAAACTTGTACATCCTTGCGGGTATCAGAAAGCTAAATTTTGCCTCAAACGAAGCTTCATTAAAATATTTTCTGATGGGAGCTTTTTCAACAGGTTTCCTATTGTTTGGTATTACCCTTGTTTATGGAGCTACAGGTTCTTTTGATATAGATGTTATCCAAAATAAACTAGTTAACAGCATTACAACGGTATCGCCATTATTTTATCCGGGTATAATATTAATCATGATTGGTTTATGTTTCAAAGTAGGAGCGGCTCCTTTTCACTTCTGGACCCCTGATGTGTATGAAGGTGCGCCAACATTGATTACAACTTTTATGTCAACGGTTGTTAAAACAGCAGGTTTTGCTGCATTCTTAAGACTTTTTGCAGGTGCATTTGAACCTTTGCATGATTTCTGGACACCAGCTTTAGGCATCATTGTAATTGTAACGCTGTGTGTTGGAAATATTACCGCATTGTACCAGAAAAGCTTTAAACGTATGCTGGCATATTCAAGTATTTCGCATGCGGGATATTTGTTGTTCTCACTGATCATTATCAGTGCTGCTTCTGCTAATAATATTTTTGTTTATGCTTCTGCTTATACATTGGCCAGTGTAATTGCTTTTGCCGTATTGATATTGGTTAAACAAAAAACAGGGAGTGATGATATAGACGGCTTTAACGGTTTAGCTAAGAAAAATCCTTTTATTGCATTTGCCTTAACTGTTGCAATGTTGTCAATGGCAGGAATACCCTTAACAGCAGGCTTTATTGGTAAATACCTAATGTTTCTGAATGTTATGCACGGATACCATTTACTTTTATTGGTAATAGCGGTGTTAAATGCTTTAATAGGCTTCTATTACTATTTTAAAGTAATTGTAGCTATGTACTTCAAAGAAGGAGATGATCTATCGCTTGAAACACCAACGCAATATAAATTGGTTTTTGCATTGTCTGTTGTAGGTATATTGTTAATTGGTATCTATCCTAATATTATTTTAAACATCATATAGAATAATAGTGATATACAGAATTATTTGTAGTTTTACAAATATTTCAACATGCAAGAATTTTTAAATTCATTACATCATTTGATAGATCCTGAAAAGCTTCTTAGAGAAGGCGGGTTTTATTTAGTTGTATTTGTAATTTTTGCAGAAACAGGTCTTTTTTTTGGTTTTTTCTTGCCTGGCGATTACCTTCTCTTTTTAGCAGGCATGTTTGTGGCAACCGGTAAGCTTGATGTAAGCATTTATACGCTTGTTTTTAGCTTGTGTGCTGCTGCTATACTGGGTAATTTTACCGGCTATTGGTTTGGCAAAAAAACAGGACCTGTCTTATATACCAGAAAAGACACATTCTTTTTTAAGAAAAGATACCTGAAATCTGCTGAGAGCTATTACCAAAAACAAGGAGCGTTTGCCCTTATTATGGGACGTTTTGTTCCTATTGTTAGAACCTTTGCACCCATTATAGCGGGCATAGTAAGACTTGAGTTTAAGAAATTTGCATTTTACAATATTTCAGGTGCAATTTTGTGGATTTTTTCACTAACCCTCTTGGGTTATTTTTTAGGCAAAAGTTTTGCTAGACAAATAGAAGAATATCTAATTTATATCATAATTGGATTTATTTTAATTACAACTATACCATTACTTATTACCTTTGTAAAAGAAAAGTTGTCAAAAAACGATAATAATAACTAAGAATTAGAGTTTAAAAATAAAAATGAGTAAAGACGAGCACCATCCGTGGCACAGTGTATCTCCGGGAGAAGAATTACCCGAAGTAGTTAACGCAATCATCGAAATTCCAAAAGGGTCAAAAGCAAAATACGAGATCGACAAAAACTCAAGCTTGATTAAATTAGACAGAGTACTTTTTTCTTCTGTAATGTATCCGGCAAATTATGGTTTTATTCCACAAACTTTTTGTGATGATAACGATCCGTTAGATATCCTTGTTTTATGTTCTGTAGATGTGTTTCCTATGACAATCATCGAAGCAAAAGTTATCGGTGTAATGCATATGGTTGATAATGGCGAGCAGGATGATAAAATTATTGCTGTGGCTAAAAACGACCCATCATTGAATTATATTAATGATTTACCTGATCTGCCTCCGCATACCATGAAAGAAATTGTTAAATTCTTTCAGGACTACAAAGCCTTAGAAAACAAACAGGTTACTATAGAACATCTGTTAGGTGTGCGTTATGCACATAAAGTAATACAGGAAAGTATAGAGCTTTATAATAAAACTTTTAGAAACAACGCTTAATAATGGCCTGGGATATATTCTTGACTTTGTTTTTAGTGCTTTTAAACGGCTTTTTTGTAGCCGCAGAATTCTCTATTGTAAAAGTTAGAGGTTCGCAAATTGAAATAAAAGCAAAGTCGGGAAGTGGCGTTGGCAAGATGGCTAAACATATTGTTAACCATCTTGACGGCTATCTGGCAGCTACTCAGTTGGGCATTACCTTAGCTTCTCTGGGCTTAGGTTGGGTAGGAGAAAGAGTAATGCATGAGATCATACATGATGCATTGCTTAATGTTGGGTTTAGTGAAACCTTAATTACATCTATTTCTACCGTAATAGCCTTTTCAATCATTACCATAATGCATATTGTGTTTGGAGAACTGGCACCTAAAAGTTTAGCTATACAAAGACCCGTAGCAACCACTTTATTTGTTGCGTTTCCGTTACATGCCTTTTATATTATAGGTAGGCCTATAATCTGGCTGCTAAACGGTTTTGCTACACTCATCCTTAAACCTTTTGGAATTGTTGCTGGAGGGCACGAATCATCTCATAGCACAGAAGAACTCCATTACCTGCTAGAGCAAGGTAAAGAAAGTGGCGCTTTAGATACCAATGAGCATGAGCTGATTAAAAATGTTTTTGATTTTAATGAGCGTGTGGTTAGAAGCATTATGGTCCCTCGTACAAAGATTGCAGGTATAGATATCGATTCAAAAAATAATGAGGTTGTGGAAATGATTGTGAAAGAGGGCTACTCACGTTTACCTGTGTATGTTGATACAATGGATAAAATAGTGGGTATAATTCATGCAAAAGATATCTTGCCTTTACTTGCCGATAATAAAGAATGGGCATTGAGAGATATCATTAGAAAAGCTTATTTCATACCCGAAACCAAAAAAATCAATGATCTATTAAGCGAACTTCAGCTAAAACGTATTCAAATTGCAATTGTTTTAGATGAGTTTGGAGGTACTGCTGGAATGGTAACTTTAGAAGATATCGTTGAAGAGCTGGTAGGTGAAATTCAGGATGAGTACGATGAAGAAAAACCTATTGTTGAAAAAATATCTGATACAGAATTTATTGTAAATGCTTATGCTACGGTATATGATGTAAATGAGCATTTGCCACACGATCTTCCAGAAGATGAAGATTTTGATACGGTTGGAGGCTTGGTTTCACATGCTTTTGGAAAAATTCCTGAAGTAGGAGAGAGAGCAGCATGTTATGGCTATAATTTTACTGTACTGAAAAAAACTGAGCATAATATTGAGACTGTAAAGCTGGAAGTGATCATAGATAAAGAAGAAATGGTAGATCTGCATTAAATTTTAGATTTATGCATTTATTTTATACCCCCGATCTAAAAACGGATACCTATACTTTAAACGAAGAAGAAAGTAAACATTGCAGTAAAGTTCTAAGGCTTAACGTAGGTGATACTGTACAGCTTATCGATGGAGTAGGAGGTTTATATGAGGCAGAGATTACGGCGGTAAATAAACGTAACGTAGATCTTAAAATCATTAATCACATAAAAGATTATGGTAAAAGAGATTTTCACATCCATATTGCCATAGCACCTACTAAAAATATTGACAGGTTTGAGTGGTTTCTTGAAAAAACAACCGAGATAGGCATAGATGAAATTACACCTCTTATCTGCGAAAGATCAGAACGTAAAGTAATTAAGGCAGAGCGCTTAGAAAAAGTAATTACATCTGCTGTTAAGCAATCTATTAAAGCTTATCACCCAAAATTAAATGCGGCAATAAACTTACAGGAGTTTCTGCAGCAGGCAAAAGCAGATCATAAACTGATTGCTCATTGCCTGGATGGAGACGATAAGCAATATATCAATACACAGGTTAAAAATCAGCAATCTTATTTAATACTCATTGGCCCCGAAGGCGATTTTTCTCCTGCTGAAATAAGCTCTGCTTTGCAAAATGGTTATAAACCGGTAACTTTAGGCAATACACGTCTCAGAACTGAAACAGCAGGTCTGGCCGCTTGTTTTGAACTAAATTACATCAATAGATGAATCAATTTAAGATTGGCAACATTAAGATGGTCACCTCAGACGATCTTCGCAGGAAAATGAAGCGTAAATGGCGCGTCTTATATCCTATTCTGTTGATTTTTCTTTTTATGGGTTTTACACCGCCATCGTATAAAATAGCTAAACTTAAATATAATGGAGGAGGTGATTGGTATGCCAACCGTACAGCGCTTCCCAATTTAATTGAGTTCTGTAATAAAAACTTGTCTACAAACTTTTATACCCCCGAAGATGTGGTAGATGTTGGGAGCGAAGAGTTATATAATTATTCATTTATTTATATGACCGGACATGGTAACGTAGTTTTTAGTGATGCTGAAGCAATGAATTTGCGTAGGTATCTAACAGGAGGAGGCTTCCTGCATATAGACGATAATTATGGTCTTGATAAATTTATTAGACCTCAGATGAAAAAAGTATTTCCAGAATTAGATTTCGTGGAATTACCCCCAAATCATAAAATATATAATCAAAAGTTTAAGTTTCCGGGAGGATTACCCAAAATACATGAACATGATAACAAAAGACCCCAAGGTTTTGCATTGATCTATAAAGGCAGGGTGGTCTGTTATTATACTTATGAGTGCGATCTAGGCAACGGTTGGGAAGACTTTGGGACTTATCCTTCAGATACGCAGGAAACTCGTTTAAAAGCCTTAAAAATGGGGGCTAATTTAATTCAGTACGCATTAACCAATTGATATGAACCAGGTAAAAGTAAACGGTAATTTTAATTACGATATTTCAATAAACAATAAAGAGATCAAAGTGGGTGATCAGATCATTAATATAGATCAGATGAAAGTAAATGATTATATAACCCATATCCTTCATAACAACAAATCATATACCGTAGAACTTATCGCCTTAAATAAAGAAGAAAAAGAAGCCACAATAAAGGTTAACAATAATATTTACCAAGTTGCTGTTAAAGATCAGTATGATCAGTTGTTAAAACAATTGGGTTTGGAAAATATGACTTCTAATAAAGTTTCTCAAATTAAGGCCCCTATGCCCGGGTTGGTTCTAAATGTACTGGTACAGGCGGGACAAGAAGTTAAAAAAGGAGATAGCCTTCTTGTACTTGAAGCCATGAAAATGGAGAACATGATTAAATCGCCAACAGATGGGATCATAAAAAAGATAGAAGTTAAGCAAGGTGATAAAGTAGAAAAGAACGTATTGCTGATCAGCTTTAACTAAAATTAAAAGAGGGTGGTATATACCTGGCTTACAGGATTTAATAAAGTAAACGATTAGGCCAGGTAAAAGAAATAATGAGGGTGAGATAGTATCAATAAAGGAAAGAAGTGCCAATACTGTTTGGACCATAAGCCTAAAGTATGAATTAGAATTTTACTACTTAATAAAACTAAAGTTGGTAACAGAGCAATGAGTAGAGCTTTATACTTTTACTTCATTTTGCTAAATAAACAGGGTCACAATCGCAATTGTGCCTTGCAATAAGCCTAAAATAACAATCGGATCAAAAAAACTGACAGCGCGGTGCATATTCTGATTTAAGATTATTACATGTTGATCTGAAATAAAAAGCCCCATAAGTAATAACTTACAGGGCTTTTCTATTTTGAGCGAAGTGCTCCGTATTACTTAGATTTGAATGCCTTAGCTGGAGCAACTTTAAACTGGGGTTTACCCGAAGGTTTTACCTCTGATGCACCCAACATGGTCATTGCGCAACGGAAACCGATATCAGCTGTAGATTCTGTTTGTTGCATATATCTTCTTGAAGCTGGATTTAACCAGATCGCCTGATCATCCCATGAACCGCCTTTATAAACTCTTGATTTATCATTAATCAATGTCAATACCTCACCGTTGCTCAATTTAACTTCTGGGTCTCTGTAGCCACGTTGATCTGGGTTATAAGTACCTCCTGGAACACTGTCTTGTAGAAGCTGTGACCAGGTTTGTTTAACTCCAGAAATAGCAGGCTTCATTATAGGCATGCCATGTTTGTCTTTTGCAATTGTACCAGTATTGGCATCTCTGGATTTATTCTCATACTCATTACCCCTGTATGGATTTAAACCTTCTGTTGCCTGAAATGTTTTAGAACGGTATACATCAGCTACCCACTCATTTACGTTTCCGGCCATGTTGTAAAGACCAAAATCGTTAGGCGTAAAACTTCTTACAGGCATAGTTAAACTACCTTTATCATTTAATGAGCCTCCAACACCCATATAATCTCCTTTACCTCTTTTAAAGTTGGCCAAGATCATACCACGGGTTTGTTTTTTAGGAGAAGTAATGCCCAATCCGTTCCAAGGGTATACTTTTTTCTGATTGATGTTTGAATATTTTGTATTACCGATTAACCCTAATGCGGCATATTCCCACTCAGCTTCTGTAGGAAGGCGGTAAGGTTGTAAGATTACACCGTCTTCAAGACGTACAGGCCTGCGGTTGCCTTTGCCAGGTTTGTTCAGGTCTTGAGGTGCTTTTTTGCCCACATCTTTGATTTGACCATTAAGATATATTTCGGTATTAAAAGGTTCTCCACTTGTTTTTGGGGCAGAATTCGCAGCTGATGGTTTGTTTAAATCCTTAAATGTTGTCATGTAACCTTTTTCTCGCAACAATAATTCGTTTACTCTGTCAGTCCTCCAATCACAATAATCGTTAGCTTGCTCCCAAGATACCCCAACGACAGGATAATCCTGATAAGCAGGGTGTCTTAAATAATTATTAACATAAGGCTCGTTAAAAGATAAAGGTCTTCTCCAAACTAAAGTATCAGGCAAAGCAGTATAATAATATTCTCTATCCTGAGGGAAATTTGTTTTAATCCAGTGTAGATATTCAAGCCAGTCAGTGTTAGAAACCTCAGTTTCATCCATATAAAAAGAGCTTACAGTTACCTGTCTTTTATAGTTATAGTCACCTATATCCTGACCCGGTACATCAATAGCGCTTCCGCCCATGATAAATTCACCACCTTCAATTTCCACTAAACCGGGGCCTGGCCCGCGTTTATACTTTTTATTAACCTCAAAACCTCCATTCTCACGTTTATTATAGGCATATCCGGTTTTGCTCGACACATTGCCGCCTTTTTTCCCTGATCCACACGAAGCAAGCAGACCTACACTAAGAAATGCAGATAATGTGTATAAGTATAGTTTGTTCATAAATTTCTACAAATTGGCTTTCGAAGTTAAAATTACACAAAAAAGAAACAGTGACAAAAAAGTTTTTGCTTAAATATTTTAAATACGGAAATAAGGATGGTTTTTTGCTCATTCAAAGATAGTTTGCCCTTAAACAAGCATAACATTATGGCCTGTTTTTAACTGGGGTTAAGCACGTTTTTGTTTGTAGAATTTTTTACTCAGAAATATTCTCAGTGTATATATTTTAATGAGCATATATTATAGTCTTTCCCTTTTCGTTATAGTTGTGTTGCAATAAATAGTTAAACTGTTAACTTTGAAAAAATTACGTTAAAAACTAAGATTGCTTTAAGATCTAACACTCACAAACCATGAATTTAAAAAATGGCGGGGCTCTACTTTTCTCGATAATTCTAAGCTGTATTACCCTTATACAAGCTAAGGCTCAAAATACGGATGGAACTCGAACAAATAACGTAATGACAGGTGTTCCATTTTTGTTAATTACACCCGATGCAAGAGCCGGGGCCATGGGAGAAACTGGAGTTGCAATTTTGCCAGATGCAAATGCAATGAGTATTAATCCATCTAAACTGGCTTTTCTGGAAAAACCTTATGGAGTTTCTCTTTCATACAGTCCATGGTTAAAAAGCCTTGTTCCAGACATTAATTTAGCTTATTTAAGCGGCTATTACCGTGCCGATGATCGGACTACTATAGGAGCATCGTTAAGATATTTTTCTTTAGGAAATATTCCTTTGGTTGATGAGAACAGAAATGAACAAGGAATGTTTAATCCTAATGAGTTTGCCATTGATGGGACCTTTGCCAGAAAATTTGGTGAAGAATTTTCATTAGGAACTACTGCAAGATTTATTTATTCTAATTTAACATCTGGTCAGATCACGGGTGGACAACAAAAACCAGGAACTGCATTTGCGGTTGATGTATCGGGGTTTTTTAAAAAACCTACCGTTATGTTTGGTAAAGATGCCATCCTCTCTGCAGGAATTAACCTATCTAACATCGGTACCAAAGTAAATTATTCAGATGCGGCAGATAAACCTTTTCTGCCTGCTAATTTTAAACTTGGCGGAGCTTCTACTTTTATATTAGATGATTATAACCAGATTAGCATTGGTTTGGATTTTAATAAACTGATGGTTCCTACACAACCTATAAGAGATAACAATGGAAATATTATAGCAGGTAAAGATCCGAATGTTTCGGTGCCTGCAGGTATATTCCAGTCATTTTCGGATGCTCCCGGAGGTTTTAGTGAGGAATTAAAAGAAATTAGTATTTCTACAGGGGTTGAATACTGGTATAACCAGCAATTTGCTGTAAGAGGGGGCTATTTTTATGAATCTCCACAAAAAGGCGACAGAAGATACCTTACTTTAGGAGCAGGTCTAAAATACAATGTATTCAATCTCGACTTTGCTTATCTAGTAGGCAGCCCTCAGAAAAATCCTTTAGCCAATACGTTGCGTTTTACACTTATATTTAATTTCGACCGCGAAACAAAAAAATGAAAATCAAGGTAGGTTTTGGTTTTGATGTTCACCAATTAAAAGAAAATCATCCGTTCATAGTAGGAGGCGTAAATTTAGAGCACTATAAAGGCGCTTTTGGTCATTCTGACGCAGATGTGCTTTTACATGCCATTTGTGATGCCCTTTTGGGTGCAGCTAATCTTAGAGATATAGGGTTTCATTTCAAAAATACAGACGAAAAGTGGAAGGGAATAAGCAGTCTGATTTTATTAGAAGAAGTAGTTAAGCTTTTAAAAGAGAAGCATTATGAAATTGGAAACATAGATGCTATGCTTTGCATAGAGGAACCTAAGATTAATCCGCATATACTGCAAATGCAGAAGAACATTGCCAAAGCCGCTGGGATTTCTACAGATGATATTTCTATCAAAGCTACAACTAATGAGCAAATGGGTTTTATTGGCAGAGAAGAAGGTGTGGTTGCTTATGCGGTTTGTTTAATACAGAAGATTTAATTAAAAACGGGCAACTCTGAGTTGAGTCTGCCCGTGAATTACATAATTATTTACTCCTATTATTCTTCTAAATATCCGAACTTGCCATTATTATAATCATTGATTGCCTGTTCTATTTCTTCCGGTTTATTCATTAAAAACGGTCCGTATACGGCTATTGGCTCATTAATGGGTTCGCCACTTAAAACTAAGATCAAGGCATCAGAATTGGCTTCTATCTCAATCAGTTCACCTTCATTTTCAAAATAAATCAATTGGTTAGTTTCTGCTTTTTTATTGTGATTAACCGTAATGTTTCCTTCTATTACAAGTAAAGCGGTGTGATAACCGGCAGGTAAGGTAAAATCTATCTTACTGTTATTTTGAAGATGCAGGTTATACATCTCAATAGGACTAAAAGTATCTGCGCTTCCTTTTATACCTTTAAAATTTCCTGCAATTACATCGGCATAACTACTATTATCAGCAAAATTATATCGGGCAATCTTATCTTTTTGTAAGGCCTGGTATTTTGGTTTGCTCATTTTAAATTTAGCCGGCAGGTTTACCCAAAGTTGTACCATTTGAAAAGGACCACCTGTTTTTGTGAAATTTTCTTCATGATATTCTTTATGTAATATTCCGCTAGCGGCAGTCATCCATTGTATATCTCCCGGAAATATTGTTCCACTATTACCTGCGCTATCATGATGTGAAACAGCTCCCTGATATGCAATGGTAACGGTTTCAAAGCCCCGATGAGGATGCACACCTACGCCCCGTGGTGTATTTCTGGGAGAGAAATCGATTTTGGCATTATAATCAAGCAAAAAGAATGGATCCATTTTAATTTTATACCCTCCCGGGAAAAAATTATGAACTCTAAATCCATCACCTACCATATGAGGTGCAGGAGGGTTTAAGATCCCTGCAACCTGTTTTATATTTGCTTGCATAATTGTTTTCTCCTTGTTTTAAAATTTAATGTGATTAAGCTTGCTTTACAAATTGCAACTCACCTAATATTTTTACTTCATCGCTAACCATTACACCACCTGTTTCAAGGGCGGCATTCCAGGTTAAGCCAAAGTCGCCACGATTGATTTTTCCGTTTATGGTAAAACCTGCTTTAGTATTACCCCAAGGATCTGTGTTTACTCCACCTAATTCGGCTTTTAGCTTTATTTCTTTAGTTACGTCTTTAATGGTTAAATTTCCGGCCACTATAAAATCATCACCGTCTTTTGTTATACCGGTTGATTTAAATGTCATTTCAGGGTATTTCTCTGCATCAAAGAAGTCTCCGCTTCTTAAATGATTGTCACGATCCTGATTGCGGGTATCTATGCTTGACATATCCGCTTTAAAATCTACTTGCATGTTTTCAAAGTTTTCATCATCTGACGTTAAATCAGCTGAAAAAGATTTAAAATCACCAGTTACGGTAGAAATCATTAAGTGTTTTACTTTGAATTGTAACTCACTGTGAGTTGGGTCTAAAGACCATTTTACTGTTGCCATAATTTTATGTTTTAAATTCTTGTTTAAATTTTATAACACAAAATTACGATAGCAGTTTTAGTTGGTAATTGATTTATGTTAAGAAATGGTATAGTTAATTTTTTTTAAAATGTTTATGAGCCAGATCTTTACGTACACGACTTAAAGACTCAGGTGTAACACCTAAGTAAGATGCAATCATCCACTGGGGTACACGTAATGTAAGGTTTGGATAGAGCTTAATAAAATCTAAATATCTATCTTCTGCAGTGGCACCCAAAAGCATGTTTATTCTTTTTTGCATAAAACGTATAGAGTTATGCAGCATTAAAATATTGAGTTCTAAAATCTGAGGTACAATATTTTTAATATCGCTAAAGAAATCTTTGGGAACAATTACCACTTCGGTTTGCTCAATGGCATCGATGAATAATTGTGAGGGTTCATTAAAGATAGAACTGTCTCGATCAGAGATTACCCAGTTTTCAGGAGCAAATTGTATAATATGTTCTTTTCCTTTTTCGTCTATAGTAAAACTCCGGAGGAGGCCACTATTTACAAAATAATTATCTGAACGCAGATCTCCTGGGCTTAAAATAATCTGTCCTTTCTTAAAAGTCTTGGTATTAAGGCATGAGGTGGCTTCTACAGCTTGTGCATCGGTAAGCTGTAAGCGTGATTTTAGATATAATTGAAAATGCTCAAGCACCTGTTTATTTTTCTTTTGGGTTTATTTTAGAGAAATCTGCACTGCATTTACCACAACCCGAAGCACAGGAGCCATTTTTAGGCGCTATTGATCTGTAGATAATTCTACCTACATACCACAGCGCTCCTAAAAAGAGCCCTATCATAATGATGAATTGTATATCCATTTTACAAAAATAGTATTCTTAAAATCACAGGGTTCAGATTTGTGTAAAATTAAAGAAATAAGCCAGTTGTTCCGCCTACCCAGTCAAAATCTTTATTATGGTTAACACCGATCATCTTGCCTTTGCTTAATCGGGCTAAATTGATGCAGAGCTGCGGCTCTTCATGATCGGGCCAGATATACATTAATCTGATTTCTACCTTAACTCCGCCGTTGGGTGCTTTAACAACAGGGCTATAATTAACCTTACGTTGCAAGATCCAGTTTTCTGGATCCTTAATGTTTTTTATATCCTGTTGAGTTACATCAACAATTACACCTGAACCTGCAAAACTAAAAAGAGGCTTTAATACATAATTTTCCAGATTTGCAGGTAGAGATGATAATTTATCAAGAAATGAGGTTTCGGGTACAAAGGGGCTTTGCAGAAAGGGCATAGTATATTTGCTGATACGATAAAACCAATTTGGGTGTGTTATCCATTCTATATCCAACTCTTCTCTGGGGTCAAACCCTTCTTTAAAAACAGATAAATTGTTTGCTGCTTCGTCAAATATTAAGCGGTTATATATTCTTTTTAGTTCTATTTCTTTACCTCTCTCAATGTAATAAAGTGCTTTGCCTCTTTTCTTAATGTCGGTAATCGACAGGATTTTAATACCCAGTTTTTGAGCGGTTATGTAAAAATCGATAGCTGTTTTTTGATGTAATACATCTATATCCATGAGCGCCACTTGTAAAGGATCTTCATCCCCTACAATTACCTTTTTGAGCAGGTTGAAGTAAGAATTGTTGTCAAAGCCATCAAAATAAGGAGTTAAAAGCGCATTGAGATGATAACTGCTTACATATTTCTCTGCTAATAAAGCTTGAAAACCAAATAGAGAAGGGAAGCCTTGCATTTCAATAAGCATAGGGAGCAGCTCGCCATTCGGATTTTGATGTATGCCAAAATCCATTACAATAAAATGTGGTTGCGCATTTTCATTTGGTACAAGCCAATTAGCAGGAATGGATTTTTGTGTGAGTTCTTTAAAATTAGGCTGTTTAATAAAATTTAAAATATCATCACCTGCTTTAATTAGCTTCTGTTTCAGCTCAACAGGAATAAATACAGGCGTTTCTGCTACTCTGAAAGGAATTTTTGGATAACCCATGTTTAGGCTGTCCAGAAAATTCTGGTATTTCTCTTCCGAAAAATTTCGGTTAAATTCTTGCCTCAGTTCCTTTATCATAAATATAAAGTTACAGCGTATGGTAATAATCGATAGCCTGACTTAAAAAGTTGGGAAGTACCGTATGATGTGTTAAAGCTAATTTATTAGGGTCATTTAGCTGATCAATCATTTCATGATACGCATTTACGCCATTATTTTTAATAATTACAGCCTTTTTTTCTTCCTGATAAAAATGCATCTTCATGCCAATAGGGTCTGCTTCAGGATGAAATTGCGTACCTACCATATAAGCTGAGAACCTAATTGCCATGATACAGCGCTCTTGCTCAGGATTTTCTCTTTCTCGCTCAATAGCCAATATAGAAGCGCCTTTTTGATTAAATAAAGCAAGGTTAGGTTGTACAACCTGCCATTTTCTGCTGTCAACTGCATATACAGGATTGGGTAATCCTTTAAATATAACTTCATTTAATCCTGCATCAGTTAAAAAAGTAGGAAATATCCCAAACAAATTTGATCCTCTTGGAGTAACCTGGCCTAATTTGTACTTGCGACATCCTAATTGAAATGAATGGCAGATCAGAAAAACAAATTTTTTGTCTTCATTTATATGATTGTGTTCATCAATCTGGTCAAGTAAAGCAAAAAAATCTTTTTCCCATTTCATCTTTTCCCCATCATGCGGACTACCAGGGCCGCCACTTGAAATGTAAATATCATGATCAAGATCTGGAATTTCTCCTTTTTTACGGGTATCATAAACTTCAAGACTAAACTTAACTTCATTTCGCTGTTGATAATGATCCAGAATTTCGAAAATATTTCGCATACCCTGATTCGGAGCCCCGTTATTCATATCTATGATAGCAACTTTAAAGTTAGGTCTTGTCATATTCATCTATACAGTATTGATTAAGGTTTGAGAAGTAATATAATCTACTACGGCAGGATAACTTAAGGTTTGTTCGTAAACGGCTAACTGTTTATCTGCGCCTGTGCCGCTTTCAAGTATTTTTTGAATGTAATTGATGTCATCCCGGCTACCTAAATCATCTACTACATCATCTACAAAATCTAATAATTCTAAAATCAGATTCCGGCAGTTCACTTCCATTTCTTTTCCGAAATCGATCAGGTTGCCATCTAAGCCATAACGTGCAGCCCGCCATTTATTTTCATTAATTAAAGCGCGTGAATAAGTGATGAAGTTTAAATTCTGTAAACGTAATTTATATAATTTGACACATAAAGCTTGCAAAAGAGCAGTAATAGCCATTGATTCATCGATTAGCATCGGGCAATCACAAATTCTGAATTCTATGGTTTCATAAAAAGGATGTACACGTATATCCCACCAGATTTTTTTGGCATTGTCTATACAATTGGTTTTGATCAGTAACTTTACATAGTTATCATAGTCTTCAATGCTGTTAAAAGTATCAGGAATTCCGGTTCTTGGAAATTTATCAAATACTTTGGTTCTGAAAGATTTGTAGCCTGTATTTCTGCCTTCCCAAAAAGGCGAATTGGTAGAAAGTGCAAAAACATGAGGCAGAAAATAACGTACTTGGTTAGCAATATGTATAGCCAGTTCTCTGGACTGGAAGCCCACATGCACATGCAAGCCAAAAATCAGATTTGATCGGGCTGCCTCCTGTAATTCGTTTACAATATTGCTGTAACGAGGGTGATCTGTAATCAATTGTTTTTCCCAATGAGAAAAAGGATGAGTTCCTGCCGCACCAATTTTAAAGCCTTCTTCTCCAGCAAGTTGGGCAACGGTGTTGCGTAGTTGTCCTATTTCCTTACGGGCCTGTTCCGTATCGCGACATATACCGGTGCCTACCTCAACTACGGCCTGATGCATTTCGGCCTTTACCTGATCTTTGTATATTTTTTGAGCTGCTTCTACGATTTTTTGTTCGTGTGAGGCAAGCTCTCGCGTAACAGGGTCAACAACCATGTACTCTTCTTCAACACCTAATGTAAATTTGTTCATGTTTAGAATAAGGCAAAAACTTATTTTGTACAAAAGCAAATTAGCTCTTCTTTTTCAAATATCTGTATTAATCGGCTATTTTATGTTTTAAGTTAAGATATCTCTGTAATTTTTGAATAAAATATGCCCAAAGAAAACAGGTTCACAGCCAAAGTCAAACCTGTGTGATGCAGCCGTGTAGGCTTTAGAACCTATTGATATTCAAAATTTAACAAAAAAAATATTGAATTTTAACACGCCTAAATCTTCAGTTTTTCGATGAAAAACCTTAACTTTGCGCCCTAATTTTTACAGAAGCATATATATGCAAAATATCAGAAACATCGCAATTATTGCACACGTTGACCACGGTAAAACAACTACGGTTGACAAAATTTTACATGCCTGCGCTATTTTCAGAGATAACGAGCAAACAGGAGATTTAATTCTTGATAACAATGATTTGGAACGCGAGCGTGGTATTACCATTGTTTCAAAAAACGTTTCGGTTAAATACAAGGGTGTAAAAATAAATATTATTGATACCCCGGGCCACGCCGATTTTGGAGGTGAGGTAGAGCGTGTTTTAAAAATGGCCGATGGCGTTTTATTACTTTGCGATGCTTTTGAAGGTGCTATGCCTCAAACCCGTTTTGTAACGCAAAAGGCATTATCATTAGGTTTAAAACCAATTGTTGTAATTAATAAGGTTGATAAAGAGAACTGCCGTCCTGAAGAGGTACATGAGCAGATTTTTGAACTGTTCTTTAATCTTGAGGCTACAGAAGATCAATTAGATTTTCCGGTAATATACGGTTCTTCTAAGAATGGTTGGATGAGCACAGATTACAAACAACCAACAGATAACTTTTTTCCTCTTTTAGATGCTATTGTAGAACATATTCCTGCAGCTCCATTAAATGAAGGAACTTTACAAATGCAGATTACATCCTTAGATTATTCTTCATTTGTAGGCCGTATTGCTATTGGCCGCGTACATCGTGGTGTAATTAAAGAAAACCAGCCGGTTACTTTAATCAAACGTGATGGTAAAATGGTAAAATCACGAGTAAAAGAACTTTATACTTTTGATGGTTTGGGTAAGGTAAAAGCTTCAGAAGTTAAATCAGGTGATATATGTGCTGTTGTAGGTATTGAAGGTTTTGATATTGGTGATACCATTGCAGATTTTGATACGCCTGAACAATTACCTGTAATTAAAATAGATGAACCTACCATGAACATGTTGTTTACTATTAACAACTCACCGTTTTTTGGTAAAGAAGGTAAACTAGTAACCTCTCAACGTATTAAAGAGCGTTTGCTTAAAGAGATGGAAAAAAACTTGGCGTTAAAAGTTGTTGAAACAGAATCGCCTGATGCCTGGTTGGTATATGGAAGAGGTATTTTGCATTTGTCAGTTTTAATCGAAACCATGCGTCGCGAAGGTTATGAGTTACAGGTAGGTCAGCCACAGGTAATTGTGAAAGAGATTGATGGAGTAAAATGCGAGCCGGTTGAAACTTTAATTGTTGATGTTCCTGGAGACGTATCTGGTAAAGTAATCGAATTGGTTACGCAACGTAAGGGTGAATTATTAGTAATGGAGCCAAAAGGAGATCTGCAACATTTGGAATTTGAAATTCCTTCTCGTGGTATCATTGGTTTACGTAATAATATTTTAACGGCAACAGCCGGAGAAGCAATCATGGCACACCGTTTTAAAGCATATGAGCCATGGAAGGGCACAATTCCCGGACGTTTGAACGGGGTATTGATCTCTATGGAAAAAGGACAGACCACCGCTTACTCAATTGATAAATTACAAGATAGGGGGCGTTTCTTTATTGATCCGGGGGTAGATGTGTACGAAGGACAAATTTTAGGCGAACACATTAGGGATAATGATTTAGTAATTAATGCGGTAAAAGGGAAACAGCTTACCAATATGCGTGCTTCTGGATCTGATGATAACGTTCGTATTGCACCGGCTATTAAATTCTCATTAGAAGAAGCCATGGAATACATACAGGCAGATGAGTATATTGAAGTAACACCTGCAAGTATGCGCTTACGTAAGATCTACTTAACGGAGAACGAACGTAAAGTTAATGCTAAAAAATTCCAGTCATAGACCGAGTGAAATTCTTTATATTTTTAAATGGCGTCTGAGTTTATTTCAGACACCATTTTTGCTTTTATGCCACTTTAGGACTAACATTACCGGTTCTTTTCAATGTTCCCCAAGTATTTAACTCTCCTTTAATAGCCTTTCTAAATGATCTGAACAATACCACATACATCAACTGACGCCAAAAAAAACGCTGAGGAAATAAATAAAGAAGGTTCTTCATTTTTTCATTGGTTTGTTTAAATGCCAATGCTGCAAAAGCAATATCAACCAGAATAAAGATAATGTAATAAAATAGTACCTGTCCAAAGCCATTGTGAAGGCTTAAAATGCTAATGAATCCATCTAAAGTTAGATTATTGCCTGCACTTAAAGCAAACAGGCCACTAACAAGCGAAACCAACATAAAGAAATCTGCTAAAGGTGCAAATAGTGGTAAAATAATCTGGTAAACCAGTATATTGGGCATTCCCACCATCCCAAAATAGCCGTACTTTTTATTAAATAAAGTATTTTTATTTTTCCAAAAACTTTGCAATACGCCAAAACTCCAGCGGAAACGCTGTTTCAAAAGCATTTTAACTGTTTCAGGAGCCTCAGTTAGAGCAATGGCATCTTCGGCATTTTTAATAATATAACCTGCTTTTAAAATACGCATCGTCAAATCACAATCTTCAGCTAGGGTATCTGTAGTAAAACCACCTACTTCTAAAACTACATTTTTCTTGAAAGCTCCGATGGCACCTGGAACTACTGTTATGGTATTTAAAAGATCAAAAGCCCTTCTGTCCATGTTCTGGGAAGTAATATATTCTATAGACTGCCACCTGGTTAAGATATTGGTAGGATTGCCCACTTTAACCGTTCCAGCTACCGCCGCAATTTTATCATTGTAGAAATAACGCATTAATGAAGTAACTGCATCGGGTTTAAGCTGGGTATCGGCATCAATGCACACAATATAATTGGCGGCGGCTCTAGAAATGCCGTAATTAAGTGCCGATGCTTTTCCACCATTTGCTTTTGTGTATATTTTAACCTGCTGATGACCAGCAAAATGTTCATTCACCAATTTATAGGTTGAATCTTTAGAGCCGTCATCTACAAAAATCAGCTCAAAATCTGGGTAATCAGTTTGCAGTAAGCTGTTTATAGATTGTATAACGGTAACTTCTTCATTGTATGCGGGTATAATAATGCTTACTTTTTCAGTAGGATTTTTAATCAGGAGATTTTGTGTTTGTTTGCTTAACCTGCGTTGTTTTAAAGCTAGGTAAGCAATAAACAAGGTACGTAAAATGGCCAGTACAATGGCAATAGTAAATACAGTATTCAGTATGATATTACCATAATAAAATAAAGTAAGAAAAAAATAATCACCTGATGCGGTAAGGCCTGTAGTTGCACTGTTTTTTACCAAAGGCATTACATCATTGCGGGTTTTACCCATTAAACTGCTTACTGTAGTAAACTCGTAACCTTTGTCTTTAAAGTATTTAATGATACGTGGCAATGCAGCTACGGTGGCACTTCTGTTACCGCCAGCATCATGAAGCAGGATAATATTCCCGGCTTCAGATTGTTTTACTACAGCATTATAAATCTGGTCTGCTGTAATGCCCGGCTGCCAATCTTCAGGATCAATATATTCGCCAATATTGATATAGTTTTCTTTACGGCTTTGGGCAACAGGTAAAATTTCTGCAACAGTTTCTGGTTCGGCATCGGCATTAAAGGGAGCTCTGAATAATATGGTACTGTGGCCGGTTACACACTCTATAATTCTACGGGTTGCATTCAGTTCAAATTTTACTCTTTTCTCACCAATGGTCGACATATCGGGGTGAAAAAAAGTATGGTTCCCAATTTCAAAGCCATCATCATACTCCTGACGTAATAGTTCCATATTTTTTTCGGCCATCACCCCAACTACAAAGAAAGCCCCAGGTACTTTTTCTTTTTTTAGAATACTGAGAATTTGCGGTGTATAAACCGGATCTGGTCCATCATCAAAGGTCAGCACTATTTTCTTTTCAGCTTCGCCAAAACGTTTAATTACATATTTTGTAGGTAGCTTTACATAATCTTCATTAACAATGTCAAAATTGTCTGCTGTAAATTTTACCTCACCCGGATTAGGTGTACTGATAAGGTCTAATATTTCTCCAGATCCAATGTATTGAACATCGCCTGCTGTTTTTAGCGAGCTGATCTTGTTAAAATTAAATCCTGTTTTCTTAAGTGTATCTAAACTTAAATTCTTATCTATAAAATGCCACAATCTGGTATCTTCGGTGCCTAAACGCCAAATGGCAATTCCTGCAATATTCCAGTCATCCGCTTTACGGATTAAATTAAAATTTGTGGCAGCATCTGTGAAATAAACCTGGTGCCGGTAGCCATTACCATCTTTATAGCTGTAGTGCAGGTTGGCAGAACTTGGGTCAAATATAACTTTACTGCCAAAATCCTGAGCTGTAATCAAAGCGTTCTCATAGCTTAAAGAGGTTCCGGTTTTGTTTTCGGGCCAATCATAACCATAACAGGCTAAGGCTAAAATCACCTTATCAGGATTTGTTTTTTTACACATATTATCTAACTGCTCCTCTACCCATGCCTGATGTGAAATATCTCCTGCATTACTTCCTACTTCATGCTGATCGTATGCCATGAGTACCAGATAATCATTGTATTTTTGCAATTCTTCAACCTTAAAATCATCATTCTCAGGGCTGATATCCTGACTTACCAATAAACCATTTTTATGAAAAGCCATATATACATTTTGCATGAAAAGTGTAAAAGGCTGTGGATTTTTTAGGTTTAAATCTTCAAAATCAATATTTATACCTGCAAAGCCCAAAGATTTTGTTTGTTGTAGCAGGTTGTTGATAAACCTGGTTTGCATTTGCTGATCAAACAGAATTTGTTTAATCACGTCGGCGTTAGGACTACCTCCTATAAAGTTTGTAACCTGTGCAATAGGTTTTTTATGGTATTTTTTTACAATGTTTAATGCAGTAGTATCTGCTTTATTGATCAGGTTACCGGTTTTAGCATCAAAGAAAAAAGATTCCATTGCAACCATATCTATGTGTGCAATGTATTTTTTTAAAGCACTTAGCGATTGTTTTTGCACTGTTTTAGACCAGCTGCTAACATAAAAAACCATATTAATTCGTTTGCCCACTGTATGTGCTTTCATACGTAGGCGTTCACGATCTGCCTTTATTTTTTCAAGTTTGCTTTTAACGATCTTAAAATCCTTGAACTGTCGGGTTTGTTTAAGATGCTCTATCTTATTTTTATTTAACGGTGTATTGGTGTTTATGTTCACTACAGGAGGAGCCTGCATAGAAGAAATGGTTAAATAAACACATATCCCTGCGAACAGAAATACCAAAAATAACGTTCTGCTTACCCAGGTAAATATATACCACCTGCTTTTTTTTTCTGTTTGGAAAACTTGTTTTTCCATAATTTCCTTATCTTAAGATACAATTTTCAATAATTAAAATGAAGATTAGATGAAACAGGGCAAATGGCTTAGACTTAAAAATAAAAAAGCCCTTTCTTAATTTGAAAGGGCTTTTTTATTTATGTATTAAAGCAGATAGGTTTATCCTCTCCCCGATCTTCCTTCGCCACGACTTGGTCTGCTACTTTCGCCTCGGCTGCTATTACCAGACTGGCTGCGTTCTACTCTTTGAGGTTGGGGGGCTTCCATTCTAGGTTGAGATCTCTCTATACGTTGTGGTTGCGGAGCTTCCATCCTTGGTTGAGGTCTTTCCATGCGTTGTGTTTCAGTTCTTTCTGTACGTTCTACACGTTGCGGAAAAGCTCTGGTTTGGGGGGAGGCTGAACGGTCTTCCTGAGGAGGCATAACCATTTGTCCTCTTCCGTTAGTTGTTCTGTCTATACGTTGCGGTTGTTCATTTACGGAAGGATTTCCCATTTCTCTGCCTCTGTTCATATTACCATTATCCTGACGGGGATTTCTGCTTTGTTCATTATCTACATTTTGTGTTCTTTCTCTGCCTTCTCTGTTCATCATCTCGTTTCCTCTACTTTCTCTGGTAGCTACCACTCTTGAGCTTCTATCTATAACATCACGGTTAATACTTGCATTAACTACACGGCTTGGAGCTGGCTGCCTATCGGTATTTGCTGACCCTCTTGCCGGACGAGGGTTGTAGATATTTACAGTATTGTTCTCAATCCTTGAACCTCCGGTCCTGCTATTTCTGTTGATGTTATATACGGTTACATCTCTGTTTGTTACTCTTCTGATATCGTCTGCACGAGGTCCGGTATAATAAGTGCGGTTATTTCTTACATAGGTATTGTTAATAATAACCGTGTTTTGTATGTAAACTGTATTTCTTCTTGAATAATATCTTGGGAAACTAGAGTAATAGATATCACGTTGAGGGATAAAGTTCCAGCAGAAGTCTGGTAAACGGTAAGGGCGACCAAAACTAATATTGATGTTAACACTTGGTCCCATAGGAGCCCATCCGTAATAGCCTCCACCACTTCTCCAAGTTACCCATGCAGGTCCCCAAACAGTATCTGGAATCCAGATCCAGCTATTATAACGGTTGTATACCCATCTACCATAATGGAAAGGAGCCCATCCCCAATCGTAATTTGATACCCAGGTATTGCCATACTCGGTCATTACCCACCGGCCATTACTGTAATAAGGTCTGAATTCACTTTGGTCAACGTCGGGTCTCCATACATAACCGTAATCTGGGTCGTTGATCCAAATGCCGTAAGGTGATAGTTCATCATAAAAAGATTGTAAAGAAACATCTTCGTATTGTGCGCTTACCCTTTGTGTGGTTCCGAAGAGTAGCAGCATGAGTCCGAGCAGTATAGCTGGAAATTTAATTGTGCGTTTCATGTCTTGTGTGTTTTAAATTTATTTAATTAACCTAACAAAATATTAGTATCAAAAGAGAAGCCACTTTGTTACTAATAATACATGAAACGGGGATTTGTTATATAAATATTATATTTTAGGCAATAATTTTACAAAAAATTGGTTTTTTGCCATTAATGTGTTTAAAAAATTAGTCAGATAAGGAACTAAATTTGCTACATGTTTAAAACAAATGGGATTAAAACTTGTTTTTAAAAGTTTTTGCAAAATTTTATTTTATAGATGCGTAAAGGAACCTTATTTCTCATCCCAGTTCCGTTAGCTGACGATGCTGCGGCTAAATCTTTCACCCCGTTTTTGGTAGAAACAATTAACCTGATTAATGTTTATATTGTAGAGAATGAAAAAACCGCCCGTAAGTTCTTAAAAGAAGCAGGGCTAAAAATACCTCAAAGTGAACTGATTATTCATGATTATGGTAAGCATAAGCGTGATGGGAATGTTGAACATTTTTTTACGCAACTAAATAAAGGGCAGGATGTAGGCTTAATGAGCGAGGCTGGTTGCCCAGGTATTGCGGATCCGGGAGCTGAAATTGTAGCTGAGGCGCATAAAAAAGGAATTAAGGTGGTACCCTTAGTGGGCCCTAACTCTATGGTACAGGCCATAATGAGTTCTGGTTTTACAGGCCAAAGCTTTGCTTTTCATGGTTATTTACCTATTAACAAGGCTGAAAGGACGAGAAAGATTAAAGAATTAGAACTCTTAGCATCAAAACATTTGCAAACCCAATTGTTTATGGAGACTCCTTTCAGGAATAATCAATTGCTTGATGATTTGCTGAAAACCTGTAGTCCACAAACTTTGCTTTGCATTGCCAGCAATATCAATGCGGAAAATGAATTTATTAAAACTAAAAGTATCGCCGCATGGCGCAAAGAACAGGTAGACTTGCATAAGCAACCTACAGTATTTGTATTATATAAGCCTTAAATCTTGTTAATAAGTTTCGCTATCAGGCGGGATGCCATAATCGGCAAAATTTAACGGTTTGCTTTTTTTCTGTGATTTACTGAAAAGAGAAGTGATAAAGGATTTTACATGAGATACTACGCCTGCAATCTGATCTGCATCTAAAGAATTTCCTATTTTACCCGATATCAGAGCTCCTAGGGTTTTGGTAATTAAACCAGAACCTCTGAATAAAGTTTTATTCAAGATGAAGGGTAGTATTACAGACATCATTTTGCCTGTAATATTGGTTTTCTCATCAATCTTAAATAATGTTTTTGAATTGGTTAATTTGTTCAAAAAATATAAAGGAGACAACTGATGTATATAAGTCTTGGCATTGTTCTTTAATGCTTCTTCTCTTAACAAATAAGAAGATTTAAGACGAAGCCTTTCAGATTGCAGATCTGCTAATGATTGTATATGTGGTCTAATTCTCGTCATCTTTATCGGCAACTTTTTCAAAATATTTCTTAATAAACAAATCAACCAGCCATTTTTCTATAATGTTATCCTTGGTAAGGAATACTATAATGGATAAAAGAAGGTAAATTCCTGCAACGCATCCAAAGCCTGCCACATAACTCTCAAATAAATTCGACAGAAAAAGCGCAAGCGTTACTGAGCCAAATAAAAAGGCAAGTGTAAATCCTATGGCAACAACAGTATTAGTTATGAGATCTGCTGCTATTTTAGAACCTTTTTCTACAGTGCTCAGGCGTATGTACTCAATTCTTTCTTCTACGTATTCCTTTGCCTCAGCAACAATTTCTTCGAGTTTTATTTCCTTCTTTTCTTCCATTACGCTTTTAAAAAATATTTTCTGGCTTAAACATGCTCTACTTCGTCAGAATATTCTTCTTCCACATCGCGAAGTTTACTTTTGATTGAGCTTACTACTTTGTCTTTTAAACTGCTCAAGTTATTAATCTCATCCGCAGCTTTATCTTTAATGGCATCACCAAGATCTTTTAACGACTGACTTAATTTATCACGGGTCTCACTTCCTTTATCAGGAGCAAATAATAAGCCTAATGCTGCACCTGCTGCTAACCCAGCTAATAATGCTACTACAACTTTTGAGTTATCTTTCATGACGTTTATAATTAAAGGGTATTAAATTCTTATATAATAACTGCTATTTAAGTAAAAATGTTTTTGTTTACAGCTAAAATAGCTAAAATAGGTGTAAAAAACTTATCACGAAATGATTATCTGATAAGCTTTTTACAAGGAGGAGTTATTCTAATAAGCTATAGGTAGCTTTACGACAACAAGATTTCCAAGGTCCTGAGGTTTGATCTCTATCATACCGTTGTGATTCATCACAATTTTCTGTGCTTCAGTTAGAGCCAAACCATTACCGGGTTTTTTAGTGCTAAAAAATGGTTCCAATATGTTGTCATTGTAGTTTTTGCTCAGACCAGGGCCATTATCTTCTATAAGTATAGAATAGAAACCACTGTCCTTAATAGTGGTAATATGGATAGCTTTAGGGAAATCATGCATGTTTTCGATTGCGTTGACCAATATGTTTTGTAATGCCTTTTTGAGTTGATATTCATCGGCCAGTATTTCTAAATCTGCATTTAGAATATCTTTATCTACTGAAATCCTTTGTCCTAATACTAGATCGTTAACCTCACTCAACGCATCTTCTATAAGTTCTTTAATATTTACTTTTTCAAAAGAGAGTGGTTTGTTCTCTGTGCTTACAATTACCTGTTTAATGAGTTGGTTAATATTATCACAATTGGTTTTAATAATATCTAGATTAGTTTGTACGGTTTCATTATAGACCAGGTTCTTATCTGTGTTCAGCTCTTCAATTACGAAGTTGATTGTAGATAAGGGATCCCTGATTTCTTCGGCAAAAGCTTTAGCTATATGTGCAGATACGCTTAGTTTGCTTTGATTAATAGAGTTGTTTTCTTTGTGTTTTCTTGGGGTAAGGTCATGGATAATGGTATGATAGATGCTCATAATATTCTGAGGGTCTATCTGTAAAAAAGAAGAAAGCGTACAAAAATAAGTTTGACCGCTGCTCGAAATCATCTCACATTCAAAGTTGCTTACGGCACCTTTTGTTTCGAGCTGCTGAATAAAGCTATCTCTGTCTTCAGAATTCTTAAACAATTGCCTGTCTGTAACTGAATTCAGATCATTGGGATGAAAGCCAAAAAAGTTCAAACCGGCTTTATTCATTTCATATATTTTGCCATTGAAATCTGAAATTAAAATAGGTTCCTTTGTTTTTTCAAAAATCACTCTAAATTTAAATTCACTTTCTTTAAGTGCTCTGATGGCATCGGCTTGTTTTAGAGCATAGCGTAATGTCCTGTCGAGAAGCTGAGCGTTGATCTGGTCTTTTACTAAATAGTCGGCAGCGCCAAAATTCAAAGCTTGTTGATCTATATCGTAATCTCCCTTTCCGGTTAAGATAATAATAGGCTCTTTTATACCTGATAAGATAGCTTCATTTAAAAGGTCTATTCCTGTGTTTTTGCCGAGTCTATAATCAACTAAATAAATATCATGTTGCTGTTTTAAAACAGCATTAATGCCTTTTTCAAAGCTATTAGCCCAGCTCAGTTCATATTTTTTAACACTGGGTATCTGAGAGAAAATATCTTTTGTGATGATAAAATCATCTTCATCATCATCGATTAGTAAAACCTTTATCTTTTCCATAAGATCAATTTGTAGGGAGCCATTTCTGGGAAACAATTTTAGCAATATTTACCAGATCTGAAAAGTTAGATGGTTTAGTAAAGAAATCAGTTACACCTAAATTAAAAACGCTGTCAATATCATCTTTATTTTTAGTGGTTGATAAAACCACTATAGGGATGTTTTTTGTTGAAGGGTTTGCTTTTAAGGCCTTTATTACGCCTCTTCCATCAAGAACAGGCATGTTTAAATCGAGTAAAATCAGCTTAGGCAGAAAATCTTTTTGGCTTAACTCCATAACTTGTTCCAACAACAGTTTCCCGTTAGTAAGAAACTTTATTGAGGTCTGGTTAATTTCACTGAAAGCTTCCATAAGCATAAGTGTATCATCCGGGTCGTCTTCTGCAATTAAAATTAATGGCTCCAAAAGTTTGTCAATCATGATAGCGCATGTTGGTTTACAGGTAACAAGATAGAGAATTTAGCTCCTAAACCTTCTTTCCCTTCTGCAAAAATATAACCATTATGATTTTCTATTATCTTTTTACAAATGGCTAAACCCATTCCTGTACCTTGGTACTCGGCTCTTGAGTGTAACCTTTGGAACATATCGAAAATCTTTTCGGCATAATCCTGGTCAAATCCAATCCCATTATCTTTAATAGTTACCAAGCAATATACAGTATTTTTATGAATTTCACTATACGATGTCTGGTTGCTGTTTATGAGTTGCGCATCAATCTCAATTAGGGGTTTAACATTTGGTTGGGTAAACTTTAATGAATTACTTATAATGTTTTGAAATAATTGCGCTAATTGTGTTGGTGAACCTTCAATATGCTGATCAACATTTAAACTTACAGTTGCATTAGCTGTTTCTATACTGTAATCTAAATCAGTAAGTACTTTTTTAAAAATTTCAGCTAAATTGATACTTACAAAGGTTTGGGGCTGTTGTTTGGTCGTTCTTGAAAAGGCGAGTAAATCATCTATTAAATTTTGCATACGACTTGCAGCATTTTGCATGCGTACAATATAATCTTGTCCTTCTTCGGCCAGCTGTGGACTGTATTTAGTCATCAGTCGGTCGCCAAACGCCCTTATTTTTCTTAAAGGTTCCTGTAAATCATGTGAAGCCACATAAGCAAATTGTTCTAACTCTTTATTTGAAGCATCAATCTGAGTAATTTTTTCTTCAAGCTGCCTTTGTGTTTGTTTAAGGGCGGTCACATCCTGTGTATTTCCCAGATAAGAAAATCCACCGTATATTTCGTCTTCTTTATACTTGGCTACGGTAGTTACAAATCTGATTTCGCCATTTGGTCTGATGATTTTGTAATCTAATTTAAAGGACGATTTATGCGTAATTGCCCTTTCAAAAGTTGCTTGAAACACTTCATAGTCATCAGGATGTACCAGACTTTTAAAGCTTTCTAAAGTGATAAAGATAGAATGGGGTAAGAAACCATGGATATTGTACATTTCATCAGACCAGAAGAAATATTCATCAGTAACTTTCCACTCCCAACTGCCATTGTGTGATACTGTTTCGGCCTCTCGTAATAAGATCTCACTCTTGCGCAATTTAAGTGTAGCTTTTTTAAGTTCGGTAATATCCTGCATAGTACCAATAAGCTTATCATCTTTTTCGGCATAGTACCCTTGTGTAAGAACGTATTTTCTTTCTCCGCTTTTGAGCAGGATCTGATACTCTACAGCAAAGTTGGTTTTTTTATGCAAGGCGTGTAAAAACTCTTTTCGTAATTTTGCTCTATATTCAGGCACAACCAATTCGTTGTTCAAGATTTCTTCGGGTGTAAGATCAGCGGGAGGAAATCCAAATATTTTATAAACCTCATCTGAAAGCCTGTATTTTTTTGATTTAATGTCTAATTCCCAGCTGCCTATATGAGATATTTCTTCTGCTCTTGCCAGTAATTTTTCGCGGTCTAAAAGATGTTGCGTAATAATTCTCTTTTGCTTAATTTCTGCATTTAAGGCTGCAGCCATCTTCTCTTCATTTCTAAAAGTTTCTACATAATGCAGAATAGTACCTCCCAATAAAACGAGATAACTTAAAAAGCGGAGAAAAAATGCGGTATTAAAATAAATATCAAAAGCTTTGAAACTAATGGCCATTAAAATCTGCGCAATAATTAAAGGCGCTATACTTAAAACCAATAGCTTAGAGAAGATATTGTAATATCTGAGTTTGAACCTCGGGAGTAGTAAAAAGGTCCAGATCAATAAAAGGCAAAAGGGAATGAAGTATATTACATTGAACTTTATTGCCTGCATGAAGAAAATGTTATATAATGGATAATTTTTGTTGTAATAAATAATGCTTACACAAAACAGAAATAATAAAATGGTAAGAAGTGTAGTTTTGGTAATTGCTTTTTGTTTTTGGGCTAAAGTTCTTTTATGTCTGGATTTTAATTTCAGATAAAATAGAGTTCCCGATAAAAGGTTAGCAGCATAAAAAATATTGGTAATAGACCATACAAAGTAGATGTTATTGTGGGCAAGTATAAGATTGTCGGCCAGTTTACTTTGGTTAAGAGTTAACAGCAGATATCCGTCTAAAGCACCAGTGCCTAGTAGTGTTAAGCCAAAAAGAGTAATTGTAAGCTCTTTGCGGAGATAAAAATCAACGCATGCCAATATACCTGCAAATAAAGCTGAAGCAATGCCTAATACAATCCATACGGTGGTGTAAAAGCTCAGATCAAGTTTAAACCCCATGAAAACTTTATACGATTCGTATTTATTGGCCGTGAGTTCTGTGCATAGCAGGGGCACCATTGAGATGAGGCATAAAACAGCAATAACAAACCACATCTTTTTAGTTAAAGGTGGTGATTGCTTAAACCTGTATGTTACAAGATTTTGGAAAAAATTACTCACATTCTATTTGTCGAGGTCTATAGCCTTCATTTTATTGTAGAGTGTTTTTCTATCGATGTTTAAAATTTTGGCTGCTTTGGTTTTGTTAAAATTTACCTCTTTTAGCACGTTAAGTATGGTTTCATACTCAGCTTCAAGAGCCGCATTTTTTAAATCCCGTACTTTAGGTTTTTCTGCTTCGTTTTCTGAATTTAAATTGTAAATAGAACCTTTAGCGTAGGTAGATATTTCAAGTGGAAGTGCTTTGGTTTGCACTTCTTCTGTTTCTGTAAGTAGTGTAGCTCTTCTTACCACATTTTTAAGCTCACGTACGTTGCCTGGCCAATTATAGTTTAAAAAGCAGTCGATTACTTCCTGAGAGAAAGTTTTGACCTCTTTGTTCAGTTCTTTGTTGGCTACCTCTAAAAAGCTGTTGGCAAAGGAAAGGATATCTTTTCCTCTTTGACTTAAAGGGGGTAAATGAATGGCAAACTCATTAAATCTGTGGTAAAGATCTTCACGGAAGCGGCCTTTAGAGATGGCTTCCTGCAGATTTTCGTTGGTAGCAACTATAATCCTTACATCTAAATCAATTTCTTTGGTACTGCCTATGCGCTTAATTTTACGTTCCTGAACAGTCCTTAACAAAACAGCTTGTATATCGTATGAAAGATTGCCTACTTCATCTAAAAATAAAGTGCCGCCATTGGCCATTTCAAAATGACCTATTTTAGTATATAAAGCACCTGTAAAAGCGCCTTTTTCATGTCCGAAAAATTCACTGCCCGCAAGTTCTTTGGTTAAAGATCCGCAGTCCATAGCCACAAAAGGTTTGTCTTTTCTAGGGCTGTTAAGGTGAATGGCCTTGGCTACAGATTCTTTTCCGGTACCGCTATCACCAATTAATATCACACTGTATGCAGTAGGGGCAACCAATAAAATCTGTTTCATCAGGTCTTTTGATGCTGCACTTTGCCCAATTACAAATTCATCGCTAAATACATAGGTAGATTTAGTTTTGGACTTCTCTTTTTGAGGTTCTTCTGTGTGGCTGATAGGGGCATTGAGTGCGTTTTGGGTTTCAATTGCTTTATTAATGGTATTTAATATCTCATCTGGATAAAGCGGTTTGGTAATGTAATCATACGCGCCTAATTTAATCAGCTCTACGGCCAGTTTGATGTCTGAATATCCGGTGATAATGATTACCCCGGTTTTAGGATAACTGTTCTTGATTCTAACCAGCATTTCCTTGCCGTCGGTATCTTCAAGCCTGTAATCGCATAAAACCAAATCATAATTATCTTTTGCTAAGTGCTCCATTGCAGAAGCACCGCTTATGGCACTGGTTACTTCAAATCCATTGCGGGTTAAAAATTTAGATAAGAGTAAACCAATGTTAATTTCATCATCAACAATTAATATTTTTCTCATGGTAATCTGGCTCGTAAACTTATTTTCAGCCTAAATATAGAGAAAAAAAACACGATGGGAAATATTTTCTACACTTTTTTTGAAAAAAGTGTAGAAAATAAAGATATTAACAATAATGAATGATTAATTGCCTTTAAATGCTGGTTTGCGTTTTTCAAGAAATGCATTTACGCCTTCTTTAAAATCATTGGTGTTAAAACAATTGGCAAATTCATTGATTTCAACCTCAAATCCGTTAACTTGGCCTTGCCCTGACGCATTAATGGCTTTTATAGCGCTGCTTAAAGCTAAAGGTGCTCTTAAAATAATTTTAGCTAAGATTTCTTCGGCTTTGGAAATCAATTGGTCCGGTTCTGTAACGTGGTTTACAAGTCCTGCTTTTTCAGCTTCTTCTGCAGTAAGCATATCGGCGGTGAATATCATTTCCATTGCTTTGCCCTTGCCTATAAGCTGTGTTAATCTTTGTGTACCGCCGTATCCAGGTATTAGCCCTAAAGTAACTTCAGGTAAACCTAATTTCGCATTGTTAGAAGCTATACGGATGTGACAGGCCATAGCCAATTCGAGCCCTCCGCCTAAAGCAAAACCATTGATGGCTGCCAAAACAGGTTTTGTACAATTTTCAATTGCATTGAAAACGCTTTCCTGTCCGGTTTTTGCCAGTTGGCGACCTTCTTCAATATCATAATTTTGAAACTCGCTGATATCGGCTCCGGCCACAAAAGCCTTTTCTCCGGCCCCAGTAATAAGAATAGCTCTTACCTCAGCACTTTTATTAGCAGCTTGTACTGCGGTTGCTATCTCTTCTAGAACAGATCGGTTTAACGCGTTTAATTTTTGAGGTCTGTTTATAGTTAAATAAAAAATATGATTTTTTACTTCAGTTAAAATGTTTTGAAATTCCATAGTTAAAAGCTCTGTTAGTGGTTACCCAATCTTCAATATATTTTACAATAGATGCCATTGGTGTGCCGGGTGCAAAAAGTTCTCCCACTCCAATTTGTTTGAGTTTTTCCATATCTGCTTCAGGAATAATTCCACCTCCGGTAAGCAACACATCATCCAGCTGCTTGGCTTTCATTAATTCCATTACTTTGGGGAAAACAGTCATGTGAGCGCCTGAAAGGATAGAAATGCCTATCGCATCCACATCTTCCTGTAAAGCGGCGTTAACCACCATTTCAGGGGTTTGACGTAAACCTGTATAAATTACTTCCATGCCGGCATCACGTAACGAAGTGGCAATTACCTTTGCCCCGCGATCATGGCCATCTAAACCCACCTTGGCAACTAAAACACGTATAGGCCTATTCAGTTTTTTATCCATAGCTTATATTGATTGGCCGTAAATTTAATTAAAATACCAATCTTATTATGCGATAAGCTAAAAACAGCTTAAAAATCTTTATAATCTTGCTAACTTTGCATTTTAATTTTTATCTATATGAGCGAAGAAAAATCATTAAATTTTATTGAAGAAATAATAGAAAATGATTTAAAGAGCGGAAAGTATCAAACTTTGGTAACACGTTTTCCGCCGGAGCCTAACGGCTATTTGCATATTGGCCATGCAAAGGCTGTTTGTCTAAATTTTGGTTTAACTCAGAAATACGGAGGCTACACAAACCTTAGGTTTGATGATACCAATCCTGTTACCGAGAAAACAGAATATGTAAACAGCCAGCAGGAAGATATCAGGTGGCTTGGATTTGAATGGAAAAACGAATTATATGCTTCTGATTATTTTGGTCAGTTATACCAATTCGCCATAAAATTAATAGAAAAGGGTTTGGCTTATGTAGATCATAGCACAGCTGAAGAAATTGCCCTGCAAAAAGGAACACCGACTGAGCCAGGGATTGATAATGTTTATCGAGCCCGTTCTGTAGAAGAGAATCTGGATCTTTTTACCCGGATGAAAAATGGGGAATTTGCAGATGGTGCATGTACTTTGCGTGCAAAAATAGATATGGCCAGTCCTAATATGCTGATGAGAGATCCGATTATTTACCGGATCAAACATACCCCTCATCATAGAACAGGGAATGAGTGGTGCATTTACCCTATGTATGATTTTGCACATGGACAGAGCGATAGTATAGAAGGAATTACCCATTCGATCTGTACTTTAGAATATGTTTCGCACCGCGAATTATATGATTGGTTTATTGAAAAACTGGAGATATTCCCATCTAAACAATATGAATTTGCCCGCTTAAATCTTACTTATACCGTAATGAGTAAACGTAAGCTTTTGCAACTGGTTAATGAAAAGCATGTGGCGGGCTGGGATGATCCGCGTATGCCAACTATTAGTGGTTTGAGAAGAAGAGGATATACGCCTGAAAGTATCAGGGAGTTTTGCGAGCGTATTGGCATTGCCAAGCGTGAGAACCTGATCGAGCTGAGCTTATTGGAGTTCTGCATCAGAGAAGATCTTAACAAAAAAGCAAACAGGGT
>NZ_JBKGVD010000006.1:0-372319 GCF_046462515.1 Pedobacter sp. | reverse complement strand
ATAGGTTCCGGCTGTTACATTGGCAAATATCCCTGTGGTGTTCGTTATGCCATTGAAAGTATATTGGTAGCTGCCATTTCCGCCATTTGCTACCAGGGTTACGGTAGAAGTACCCCCGTTACAGTCGATTACCGTATGGCTCTCGGCCGCGGTGATCAGTGCAGGTTGAGTTATCTTATATTCTTCAGTAATTGAACAATTATTAGCATCCGTTATTTTTAAATAATAAGTTCCTGCTTTTAAATTGCTAATATCTTTGTTAGTTGAAGAAAAAGAATCAGGTCCCGTCCAGCTATAGGTTAAGGTTCCAACTCCACCTCCTGCATCAATGATAATATTTCCATCACTTCCACCAAAACAACTTATGTTTCCAATAGTTGGGTTTGCATAAATTAAAGGTTTAGGCTGGTTAATGATCAGCGTACCGATATCATATGCCCCCAGTCGGTCTGTTACTCTAAACTTAATCGTAATCGTTCCAAAAAATCTTGTAGCGGGCAGGAAAAGAAAAGTACCATCAGCATTCAAGGTTAATGTACCCTTGGTGGTATCATATGTACCTTCTAACGAATACACTAAGTTTTGAGGTGTATGTACTTCATCAGGATCGGTTGCGGTCAATTGTCCAGCTGCTTTGTCATCACATTCGATTACATCCAACGTTAAATCATTAGGTTTCGGTTTAGCGTTAATATGTACATCTTCGGTTACAGAAGTGGGTAAATTACCATTATAATTTATTCCTGCCACATTTGCCTGATCACCTGATTCATAATTAGTATTGGCACCTGAAAGAGCATTCTGAAATGGTGTAATCCTTCTATCAGGATTTAGAAACGTTCTTGTCGGATCTAAATAGGTAGCCTGAGCACTTGTATGATGCATACCAGGCGAAACAGTATTAGCAATATTTACATTAATTGTAAAAATTACCTGATCTCCTGGCGAAATATTATATGATCCAAAAGAATAAACATTACCTGTCTGAGTAAATGAAGGGGTTAACGGACCTGAAGCATTACCCGTTAAGTTGGCCGTTATGCTACTAATTGTAAAACCCGGAGGTAAATTCAGATTCGCCAGTACATCACCAGCATTTCCGCCATTAGGACTATTAGAAATAGTGAGCGTATATACTGCCGTTGAACCAGGATTTCTACTGCCCGGTATTCCAGGTTTAGCTTCTGAAAGCGTAACCGTTAATTCAGGATAACAGATTTTCCCCCCTCCTTTTAAGTGATTAGGTAGTTCCGCATTTGAAAAACCATATACTGCACCTGCTTTTCCATCGGCTGCTCCATGAGGAATACCTTTTCCATCATCTGCTTTACCAGATTTTCCGAAATCAACTTTAGTAAATACTACTGCTCCTGGCACATTATAGTAAATCATCCCTCCGCCAGCACCTCCACCGGGCCCATGTTCATTATTTTTGTCGTTGGCTGTGTTTCCGCCCACTCCTCCGTTGGCCTCTAAAGTTAACGTTGCACCAGCACTATTTGCTAAGGATCTTACAAAAATAGTTCCTCCAGCACCTCCTCCTCCAGCACCATCTGGAGAATTACCAAGAGCACCTCTCTTCCCATTTCCTCCGTTTGCCAAAATGGTACCATTACCAAGAATACGCTCAACATTTATCAATACTATTCCACCACCAACTCCCCCGATGACCCCACTTAGTGCATCGTTGGCATTACCACCACCGCCACCACCGCCCATAATCAATCTTGTAATATCTATAGGTACCTTGGTTCCTGGCCGGCCACCATTTGGGGTTGGGTTAGTGCCACCAGCACCAGCCCATCCATCTCCACCTACTCCGCCATCTCCGCCATTGGCTCCGCCGCCGCCACCCGCATTATGGTTATTACCTCCTCCACCGGCATTTGCCGGTGCTCCTTTTCCTGATGAACCTCCAGGTAAACCATCAGATCCATTATCTACCTGATTAAAGCCATCGTACATAAAGCGTGGGGTACCTGCAATTCCTTCACCCTTACCTACAGAGGTATTGATACTTGATGGCCCCACATAGACATCTCTTAGGTTTTCACCGATACCAACTAATTTAGGTGCATATCCTCCTCTAAACCCTCTTTCACTAGCATCTATTTTATAACCACCAAATGACATTGTGCCTGCCACATCAAAAGCAATTACTCCGCCTGCTCTACCATTATAAGGGGGTGTAGTAACATTTGATGTTAATACTAAATTAGAATATTGTGGAACTCTTACAATCTGAAAGCGCCTTTGTCCTCTGTTACCTGTAGCTGCAGAATTATTGTATTCATTTATTGTTCCTCCATTATTAGCACCTTTAAACGTCAACGTTCCTCCGGTTAATGGAAGGTTATTGGTGGCGATCACATATTCGTATTTTCCAGAAAAACCCAAACCAGTATAACCTGTTCCTCCTAAATTATCAGGACCAGATTTATTATTACCAGCGCCATATAAATTATTATTTTCAAAATTTATAATCGCATCTTGCATTTGGATAATTAAAATCAAATCACCCGCTCTGATGCCTATTTTACCATAACTATTTCCATAGTTTGGATCATCAAGGGGTACAGGATCTAAAAAGATAAAGGTTGAGCCTATGCTCAAAGTTACATCCTTATTTAAGGGAACAGGATAATAAGTATTAACCGGATTTGCGTTGGTACTAGGTCCATCGATACCTGATGTACCACAGATCTGAGCTGAAGCTGAACAACAAAACAATAAATACAGAAGAGTGATTACCGAAACTTTAAACAAACGTTCGGTCGCATTTTTTTTTAAAGAATTTCCACAAAGGTATTTGTTGGACATAGGCTATAAAAAATCAAATGCACAACACCACCTGTTAAAACAGCACTAGAAAATAAAATTGTGTATTTATAAACAGTTTGTTGTTTAGTTCACTAATGTAAAAAATATTCTACAAGTAAGAAATTTTCTCCACAAAATTAATCTTAATTTAATACTCTTAGCATTATTATGGGGAAAATTATACTCAAAAAATTACTAAGCCTGATTTTTAAAAAACCTGTGATTTTTAACACATTTTAACATCCTGCATATTAAACGATTAGCATTTTAGCACATCTATCTCAATAAAGAAACCTTAATCCTTTAGTTATGAAAAAAGTATTTTATTTATTTGCCGTTATGGTACTGTTCATTACCAATAGCTACGCCCAACAGCAAAAACGCAACAGAATTACACCAGAAGAAAAAGCAGAGCGATATGCCCTAAAACTTCAGGAGAAATTGGCATTGAGCAATGATCAAAAAGAGAGAATCAAACAGATAGAGCTAAAGGCGCTGAACCAGAAAGTTAATCAGCATCAGCAAGATGCCAACAACAGAAAAAAGTATATAAATGAGAAGCAGGCTAAAATTGAAGCTGTTTTAACGCCTGAGCAGCTTGAAAATTTTAACGCCTTAAAAAAAGAACATCATCCTGCCGAAAGAAAAAGGAATAAAAAAGCTCCTCTAAAACAGGAAATGTAGTTTAACAATTTTGGGCTTGTATAATTAAAGCTATTGCAGTTAAGTTTCCAAGTTTCTTTTTGCAATATTTTCATTGTTCAAAAGCTTTTATACAAGCCCTTTTTATTTTTTATTTGAGATACCTACCTTTGATAATCACATTTTTCCATACTTCGTACCCCTCATTATTAAGGTGCAAACCATCTTTGGTATAAGCTGATTTTAAATGGTTATTTTCATCCAAGAATTGCGGGTATAAATCTATAATAGTCAGTTTTTTATACTTTAATTTTCTAATCTGCTCATTTAAATAGAGAATGTGCTGGTCTTTGTTATAATGGTTTTTAAATTTTTCAAAAGCAGCATTTACAGGCAACAAAGTATTGAAATAAATTTTAGTTTTGGGCGAACCTTTAACAATGCGTTTAAGTATTTTATGATAATTATCTAATATGATGCTATCAGGTATATTCCTTGAAACATCGTTTATGCCGATCAGTATAAAAACCTTAGCAGGTTTAGAATCAATAATATCCTGTAAACGTTCCAGTACTCCAAAGGTAATGTCACCCGAAATACCTCGCTGTTTAGCATTACTTATATTTAATAGCTTACCCCAATCTGTACCGGCAGTAATGCTATTACCTAAAAACACAAAATCACTTTTTCGTATGGTGTCTTCTTTAAATTTAAGTACTTGTTCTTTATATTTTGTAGGTCTAAAAGTACTATCCCATTGCAAAGTCTGCGATTTAGCAGCTACAGAGATAAAAATCAAAAAAGCGAAAACCAGTTTAAAAATTATACTTCTCATTTTTACTCAATTATATTTTCTGATAAATTTCTTTTCTCCCTGTTCCAGGTAAATGCGGTAAATAATATAGCCAACACACAAGAAAGCAGGATAGCTATAAAGCAATTATCCCAACCCGAATTATCTACCAAGCTTCCCAATGCAGCATTTGCCAGCAGATCTCCAATAAAATAACCAAAAAGACCTGTTAAACCTGCTGCTGTACCTGCCGCTTTTTTAGGCACCAAGTCTAAAGCCTGTACACCAATTAACATAACCGGACCATAAATTAAGAATCCTATTGACCATAAAGCTACATTAACCAACCAAGCATCTGTGCCCTCAGTTTGCCAGTAAACAAATACGGCTACAAAAGTCAAAGCCATGTAGATAATAGTTGCAGGTGCTCTTCTGCCTTTAAAAACCTTATCGCTCAACAGACCACATAATATAGTGCCAGGTATAGCTGCCAGTTCATAAAACGACGCCGACCATGCAGCTTGAGCAGGAGTATAATGCTTGGCTTCCTGTAAAAAGGTAGGCGCCCAATTTACAATACCGTTACGTACCAGATAAACAAAGGCATTGGCTACAGCAATGTACCAAAGCATTTTATTATTTAGTACATATTTTAAAAATATTTCTTTTGCAGTAAATTCTTTTTCCTGAGAAGCATTGTATGTTTTAGGGTAATCATTATTGTATTCTTCTATTGGAGGTAAACCACATGACTGAGGTGTATCTCTAATAAATAAAATAGCGATCAATGAAAAAATGATAGCGATCAAACCAGGGAAATACAGTCTGGCATGCCAATCCATAAATAATTCTACACCCCAAATGGTTAAAGGTCCTACTAAAAACCCGCCCACATTATGAGCCAGATTCCATATAGACATTGCAGTTCCACGTTCTTTTATTGAATACCAATGTACAACTACACGACCACAGGCTGGCCATCCCATGCCCTGAAACCACCCGTTTATAAACAAAAGAACAAACATGACCGTAACAGAAGATGTAGCAAAAGGAAAGAAGCCCATACAAATCATTGTTAAAGATGACAAGATAAGTCCAACTGCTAAAAAGTAACGGGCGTTGCTCCTATCTGAAACGTTACCCATAAAGAATTTGCTAAAACCATAAGCAATAGAAAGTGCCGACATGGCCAAACCCAACTGACCTTTAGTATAGCCCAGTTCTTGTAGATCTTTAATGGCGAATGAGAAGTTTTTCCTTACAAAATAATAAGCTGTATATCCGATAAAAATACCGGCAAAAACCTGTAAACGCAGTTTCCAATAAGAAGAATTTACCTCTGCTTCTGCCTTTATCGGTTTATGCGCTGCAGGCTTTAAAAAATTAAAAATCATATGTTCAGTAATAGTTAGTTGATTTTGTTATAAACTCAAAAATCTACTGATTTAAAACCAGTAGATTTTTTGAAAAATATACTTTAATAATTACAAAAGATTTGGATAATCAGATATAATTCCATCTACTTTTAAATTGCGTAGTTTTTCAATTTCTTCTTTGGTATTTACCGTCCACGGAATTACCTTAACTCCATCAGCATGTGCTTTTTTTATCAGCTCGGCATCAACCATATTAGAATTAGGACTTAAAATAAAGGGTTTAAACCCTAAATCCGCCATGTTTTCTTCGTATGTTTTTTTATTACTTACCAGATACGAAGTCCTTACTTTTGGGTATTTTTTATGGATGATCTGAATGGTTCTTTTATCAAAAGACTGGATAACCACATAAGGGATAATGTTTTTACTCTCGATCACATCCATTAGCAATTTCACAAAAACCTCTGGTTTAGGGTTAGTGATGTCATCGCCTTTTTCAGTAGATTTCGTTTCAATGTTGTAGAAATATTGTTTTCTGTTGTTGATTTTAATATCGTGCTGTACACTATCTATTAAATCTGCTAATAAAGGAATATAGGTCTTTATCTTTTTTTGCTGAGGAAAATCTTTGTTAGGTTTTGAACCATTATCAAATGTTTTCAGGTAATCATAGGTCATATTCAGTATTGCATACTTTTTGGCATCTTTAGCTGGAATGTCTTTTCCATCAGGTAAACGCATAAAAGAAGGGCTTAGATAATCATCGTGCGAAACCACAACTTTCCCATCTTTTGTAATATGCGTATCCATTTCAAGCGTGGTAATGTTGCCATAAGTTAGCGCATCTTTCATCGCTATGATCGTATTTTCAGGCATCAAACCTCTACCCCCTCTATGGGCTTCGGCGCTAAATGAAGGAAACTGGCTATTATCCGTTTTTATGTTCTTATTTACAGAACAAGCATTGAATGCCAAAGCGGCGATACAAATTGAATATATTATCTTTTTCATTGAACTGTTTTTATAAAAATTATATGTTCTTTGTTGCTACAAATTTTTCTCCGAAACGATCTGTTGCAACCACCTTAATTTCTTTTACTTCTGGACCGCAATGTACCATAAATAAGTGATCTGTACTTTTAGGTTCTGCAAAACCTCTTGATGCTGGCAGTTCTGGTCCTTTATAAAGTCTTACAGCTTCCGGGTCGTATCCTTTTTGCTGAGGCATATTACCCATCAATTTACCATCTAAATAGTATTCTATTTTCCATTGCGGATCATAATTCCATACATTAGCTATTATCCTGTTATTTCCGGTTAATTTCTCTACATCTAATGAGATTTGATAAGTACGTTCTTGTCCGGTTCCTTTATAATACCATTTTAGCTCATTTCCATTTACTTCATAAACACCGTACCCACGAGGTGTACCATCTTCGCAGATTGGTCCGGTCCACCAGGCACCACAAACCGCACCATGATTATGTTCAAAAACCCCCTCCTTAATCACATTGCGATTGTAGTGGGTATGCCCTGACATTACATGAACATTTTTATACCCTTTAAACAGTTTATAAAAATCCTTGTTATTCTTTACACTATTATGAATAGGGATGTGCGCATTAACGATAACTAAAGCGTTCTTATCCACAAATTTGAGATCTTTTTCCATCCAAGCCAATTGCTCTTCTGTTATATAGCCATCATAATTACGTTCCGTACCTAAATAACGTACATCATCCAATACAATATAGTGCGCTTTACCTCTATTGAACGAATAATAGGTTGGCCCAAAATATTTTTTAAATGTACGGTCAGAGGTTTCATCTCCTCCCTGACGATAATCCATGTCATGATTGCCTAAACATTGAAAAAATGGTATTCCCATTTCGGCAACGGCTTTATTATAAGATTCAAACAAAGGCAAGTTATCCCATACCAGATCTCCAACGCCTATGCCATGTACCAAAGCATCTTTACCCAAACTTTCAACCACTTTTCTGGTATCAGGAACAGAAGTAGCCATCATCTGCTCTACATCTTTTTTATTCTTTACCTGTGGATCTGCCCAGATAATAAAATAATGTTTATTATCGTCTTTGTTAAGTTTTTTTAAGGTAAAGTCAAACTCATTTACCCCAGCTATATTTTCATACTGCCTGTTGATACTGCCATTATCTACTTTAAACTCATAACCAGAAGGTGTACTTAAAAATAAGAATTCTGATTTTTCATTTAGCCTAATGGTATAATAACCATCTTTATTGGTCTGCACTACTTCAAATCCATCTGATAAAATGACATTCGCTATACCCTGCTTACCATCCGTTACTCTACCCTTTAATGTATCTGCATTTAAAAATCTATCGAAAGCATTTAATTTAAGGCTAATTACCATACCACCGGCAAGCAATCCAAAACCTTTTACAAATTCTCTTCTTTTCATCTGTGGTTCAAAACTTAAAAAATCAATTTATAGTTATACCGGGTAGCTTTTTCATTTCGGTATAATAGTTTAAATAGTTGTTATATATTTCTGTATAATTTTTCAGTAAAACTAAAGTTTCATTATTATTCCTAAGCGCATTTGTGGTATAATTATGACTTCCTGTGGCTATAATTTTACATTGCTCCCCTTTATACTTACCATCAATCATTAAAAATTTAGAGTGGATATTAGTCTGTGAAATATTATACATTTTAATACTCGCCCCACGCTGTTGCATACTTTTTAATATTGTCTGTATCTCACTATCGATTTTATTTTTAACTACGATTTCTACTTTAGCTCCTTTATCTAAAAGCTCGCTTAGTTTATTTGCAACATTAACTCTGGATACCACCCAATCAGACATACCTACTCTGATAGTAGCACCGGGTAAATCGCTTATATTATTCAATATCTCAATAATGCTATCTTCTCCATATGAGGTTCCGTTGCGTCTCTTTGGAAAGAAATAAGCATTAATCTTTCCATCAGCAGAACTATATTCTTTATAGTAATAATCTTTCATTCCCGATGTTGACTTTGCTTTAATGTCTTTCCAGAAATCTATATAAGCACTGTACAGATTGGCATCATTTAAAATAATTGCATCCTGTATTTTCTTAGAGTCATCTAAGGTAAAATTATGTGAGGTTTGAAATACTACATTCTCAAGTTTGCCATTAGTGGTCTTCAGTTCTGAGAATAATATAAATTTATTGTGATTGATGGATGATGTATTTACATCATTGGTAACAATGATCAGTTCGGATCCTGATTTTAAGATACCACGTACAACTCCAATGGTAGACATGTTCTGCTTGACAGAATCGTCAATACTGCTATCAATCATAATATGCAGGTAAACACCTCTATTTGAAGCTTCTTTTAAGGCATTGATCAAAGGTTGGTAATCGAACATATAAATGGACATATAAATATGCGCCGATGCTGGTGTAGCATTGATCATACTAATAAGCTTATCCATTATAGCAGTTGAAGACTGTCCTTTGCTAACCTTATCTAATTCTGTGAAAACAGAAGATGGCAGGGTTAAATTAACAGAGGTACCTTGATTGGTACCTCCATTGTTATTGTTATCCTTATTTTCTGATGTTTTTTTGCAACCCGCAAATGCAAGCAATAAAACAAGAAAATATATTTTAAATGAATTCATTTAATTAATTTTCTAATGTAGTTAAATCAGAGGCTTTTTCTATATCTGTAAGCTTTGATGTAACTGTTAATGTTACATTTTTTAATACTCTACCTGTACTCCATCTACCTGTGGTCAGATTATATTTTCCTCCTAAAGTTGCAAATGAACTTGCTGCAGGGAATGGAAGTTTCTTAGTGTTGGTACCTTGATTTACATAAGGCTGAGAGGCATTTGTAGTTGGATTCAAAGTATCAAAGTAATCATTATCTATGATCTTATATCCTGCAATCGGTGGACCTGCAGCAAATAAAGACCCATTTCCTCCATAAAAAATTACATCAAGAGGTACAGAATTTAAATCTATATTAATTCCTTTAAACACGCCTATACCACATCCGTTTCCACTATTAGCTAATAAGTTGGTAGATACACTTCCAAATCCATCTCCTTCTTGCACATTATAAGGAATACTCCTTATCCATTTTGCGTTACTGATATCGGTAGAACCTGCTCCGTTTATTAATTTATTAGATGCACCAATATAGAACACTTCTCCTTTAGATACCGTACCTTGTGTAAGATTAAATTTGTAAGTCCTTTGCTGTCCTGTTGCCCAACCATTAACTGGTGCCCCAATCGGAATATTACTCCCTGCATTATTAGTAGTAATTATCGCATAGGGTGTTTGTGCAAAATCAATATTTTTTGTGGCCATTAATTGAATATACTCTTGGTTTTCATCAGACCCTTGAGGATCGGCCAAAAACCCGGTAATTACAATCGGACTTGGTGGATATACTTTTAAGGCAGTAATATCGGCAAAAGAACGAGGCCATACCTTATGATTCGCTACAGCATTATTAACTTCTGCAAAAAACAAGCCTACTACATTTATTCCGTTAGGCATTAACTCATTAGCATAACTTGCATTATCCGCCGTATGAACAATAAGGTCTCCAAAACCGTCATTTATTTTCTTATCGCCCTTAAACATCTCTCCTTGCGAAGGCATCGGGCTAAAAATTCCATTCGTTACAGATATTAATGTCCCATCATAATCTAGTGGAGCAGCTAAAAGATTCTTTGTCTGTACAACCTGAATTTTTTGTGTTTTACCGCTTGCAATTTTTTGAATGTTATTTAAAGTGATACCTTTTAAGCGTATCGAGCCATTTACATTTACCAATGAAGTTCCATTAAGTTGTAATACCACTGAATCTCCAGGTGCAAATGGTACATCTACATTACCTAAATCAATAATTAAACCTCTAGTTATATTTCTATCTGTATTTTGAATAACTAATGTTCCTTTAGGGATGTTCCCATTTGTCTGGTCTGATATAACAATACCACCAGTACTTGTAGCACCAGCTAAATTTGTAGCACTAAGCTGTACATCGTTTCCTTTATAAGCTTTCTTAACCACAAATAATGCTGCAAATGGGTTAACCTGACCTTCGGCTTCATTAATATCTTTCTTACATGCATTAAATAAAGCACTGATAAATAATGACACCGCAATAATTAAATATTTTGTTTTCATCGTTTGTTACATTTATTTGTTCCACCACATTTTTGTGTTCAAGTCATCCGGACCAAAAGCTTGTACTGCTGCTGCATAATTGGCTGCGTTCAAAGACTGAACATAAACCGGATATCTTAACCTAACTGGCATTTTTCCACCATTTTCCAAACCAGTTCCCATCATTAAAGTAGGATGTCCAGTTCTGCGGTATTCAAACCATTGCTGAAAATCGGTAAAGAAAAGGGTATAGTACTTTTGCGCATGGATTTTTTCCATTTTATCATCATCAGTATCGCCATTATTCCATGCTAAATATGGATTAGTTAAGTAATTAGCTGGGATATCTGAGCTTTGTACCCACATGGTTAAGGCATTCATGACACCATTTTCATAATATGTTTTGGCATTTCCTCCAATATATCCTTTCACTGCTGCTTCAGCCAAAATAAACTGTACTTCTGCATAGTTTATCATATTACCTAATAAGGGCTCATTTTTTAAAGCCGCCAAGTAATAAGACTCTCTTTGAGGAACCTGTCCTCTAGGATAGCCACTCGGAATACCTCCATAAGCACCCTCATATTTTGTAGCCCATTTTGCCCTTCTTGGATCTCCCCAAAGATTTAAATTATTTAAAAAGAAAATGGTAAGTCCGCTATCTCCATTAAAATCAAAATCTCTATAGGTATTAAATGGCGATACAAATGGAGGAGTCATTGTGTATCTTAAGATTGCCGACTCGTTATTATTTGAAATGATTGGATATTTAGTTGGCGTATTTACAATCTCAGCGATTTTAGCAGACGCATTAGCTTCAGGTCTTGCAGAAGCACGCAATAACAATCTTAAGTAAAGTGAGTTTCCAAACTTACGCCATGCTGTAATCGTGGCTGTTGAAGCTTGAGTTGCATCTGGATTGGAAGCAAATATTGCTTTACCAAACAAAGGCTCTATAGACAACTGATCAGCAGTAAGTGCTGTAGGCTTACTCAGCAAAGCATTGGCTTCTTCGAGCTTTCTAAAAAAGTCTGCATAAATATCTTGTTGCTTATCAAATTTAGGTTGATAGACACCGTCCTTGCCCTTGTTTGCTTCAAAATATGGTACGTCACCGAAAGTATCAGTGAGTAATGAAGAAGTATAAACATCGCAAATTAGTGCTAGAGCTTTATAAGTATTATTATCCAACTGTGTGGCCTTTGCATACATATCCCTAAAATTAGTGATTTGCAAATACCAGTTATTCCACATATAATCTGATTCTCCGGGTCTAATGATGTATCTATGGATTTCATCTCCATCTATAGTGGTAACATGAACCTGCATTAATTCGTTTGTAATACGTAATGCCCTAGTGTTATTCCTACTCACCACATCCCATAAGGCAGGTGTCAAAAGCGCCTCAGGACGAGCTGCTGTACTTTTATTTGGATCTATATTGGTCTCTCTAAAATCTTTGGTACAAGCACTAACCAATAATGTAGATGCAAGACCCAATAATAAATATTTTTTAATCGTTGTTTTCATTTTCATTAATTGTTAGTTATTAAAAACCTACCGTTAAGTTTATTCCGAATGTTCTTGTTGAAGGAAACTGACCGGTTTCAAAACCAGCAGCTATATCCCCATTAGAGCCTATCGTGCCAAACTCTGGATCAAATACCGGCCAATTAGTAAATACGAACAAATCACGACCATATATTCCGACAGAGGCTTTTTGTAAACCCAGTTTTGCGAGCATTTTTGGCGTAAAATTATAATCTAATCTAGCTTCTCTAAATTTTATATAATCTGTGCTAAATGTATTAGATTCTACATTATCTCTATTAAAATGTGATTTGTAGTAATTGGCAACATTTGGCGCAACTACTGTATTAGTTGAATAGGTACCATCAGCATTTTTAATTACACCCTGACCAATAATGCCATTGTAACGACCTGGAACAGTTTTAGCTAATTTACCTTCTTCAGCTAGAACAGCATGAGTTAGGGAATAACCAACCCCACCAAATTGTCCATCAAATAAAATATTTAATTTAAAGCGTTTAAAAGCAAAATTTGCTCCAATACCTGCTTTATAAGGCGCTGTAGTATTACCTATTAGTTTACTGTTCAATCCTAATACCGCATAACCTCCGCTATAAACAATTTGTCCATCTGGAGATCTTTCATAACCTAAACCATACAAATCCCCCATACTACCACCTGGTCTTGCTTCTACAGTACCACGCGGTCCACTTGACATTACATAGGTACTGATACTATCAGCCAACGAAACTACCTTATTTCTATTAATAGAAAATGAACCGAATATATCCATGTTCAAGCCTTTTTTAGACACTAATGGCTTTGTATTAACCTGTAATTCTAGACCTTTATTCTGAATTTCACCAGCATTGATAATTACGCTTGAATAACCTGTAGATTTATCTATGGGGCTGGTAATAATTTGGTTATAGGTATTATTCTGATAAACTGTAAAATCAAAATTCAAACGACTTTTAAATAATCTCAAATCGATACCAGCTTCTCTACTTTCTGTTCTTAATGGTTTAAGGTCTTCATTAGCAATTGAAGATGGATTTGCCAAGCTGCTTGGGAACAAAGTTGGATCGTAAGCGTACTGAGTTAAGTAAGGTGTAGTAGAACCACTACCTACACTTGCATATGATAGACGAACTTTTAAATAAGATATTTGCGAAGGAAGCTTTAATTTACTTGATAATATAGCACTTAACGATACCGAAGGGTAAAAGAAATCTACGTTATCCAATGATTTCTGGCTCGCAAGAATACTTGTCCAATCATTTCTCGCTGTTAAATCCAAATACAAGAAATTATCATAGTTTAGTGATCCTAGCGCATATAAACCATTCATTTTGTATGCGCTGCGATATGGAAGAGCTATTACTTGATTTTTTGAGTTAGCAAAGGTATATACATTAGGATATAACAATTGGTCTGCTCTCATCTCATCTTTCATATAACGATTGGTTAATCTGCTACCTCCTACTGTTACTGTATATTCAAATTTATTTAAGAATTTGTTATCATACTTTAACAAGAAATCGCTGGTAACCTCCTGATTATAGATATTTTGAGTTCTGTACATCCCGTAAACATATTTATTAGTTCCAAACGGACGTTGTTGCGAACGTGCTTCATAAGATAAATCAACTGCCGTTCTTAACATCAGGCTTAAGTTTTTGAGAAAGCTATAGGTTACACTCACATTTCCGGTTACCTGGTTACGGTTAGACTTATTTAACATTTCATTAGCGATCAGATAAGGATTATCTAATAAGCTACTAAATGGTCTCGTCTGCTCAATGCCTTCCTTACCGGGAGCCCAATAGTCTTTAAACCAATCTAAGTTCATATTAGGTGTCATTCCTCGAATAAAATACATGATACTTTGGTTATTGTAACCTGTTGATGGTAAGTTATCTGTATATTTATTAGTATAATTGATCTTGCTAGCCATAGTTAATTTGTCACTGATTTTGTTATTAAGCGACAAAGCAACTGTATTTCTATTAAAACCTGTATTCGGTATAATCCATTTATTTTGAAGATTGGTTACCGAAAGACGCGCTGTAGTTTTATCACTACCCCCATCAAAAGAAATACTATTCAAAAAGGTATTTGCTGTTTGAAAAAAGTCTTTCCTATTATCTGGATAGGCTACCCAAGGTAAACGGGTTGCGCTGGTTGTTCTGGTAACGGGATCATATTGAAAATATGACTGACCATCAAATTTTGGACCCCATGCAGAGCTGGTGCTTCTCGTACTTGCGCCATCAGCTGTAGCAAGATAGGAGTAATATAAATCTTGACCTTGATCACCCTGACCATATTCATATTGATAGTCAGGCCATCTATTTATAGTTTCAAAAGACGAGTTGGAATTCAAAGTAATACCAATTCCTTTTCTTTTAGACCCAGATTTTGTTGTGATGATTACTGCACCATTACCACCTCTAGCTCCATACAAAGCTGTAGCAGCAGGACCTTTCAGTACCGATACACTTTCAATATCATCTGGATTAATATCCGATAGACCATTACCAAAATCGGCAGGAGAATCTGCCGACAGATAAGCACTACTTCCTGTACCCGTAGAACGACCTGTACTTCCACTGGTTACCACTCCATCTACTACAACTAAAGCTTCGCTTGATCCCATCAGTGCATTTTCACCACGTAGAATAATCTTATTAGTACCTGCAGGACCTCCACCTGATTTAACCAAGTTTAAACCTGCCACCTTACCAGTTAAAGCATTGGTCCAGTTATTGGAAACAGCATTAGTAAGATCTTCGTTATTTATTTTTCCAACAGAATAACCCAAAGCCTTTTCTTCACGCTTAATACCTAATGCGGTAACCACTACAGCATCAAGATCATGCGATGATGAGGCCATTTTAATAACTACCCCTGTCTGATCGGCATTAAAGGTTTTGGTAACAGCTCCAAATCCTATCATAGAGAAACTAACCGGCGTTCCCTTACCAATTGTGATAGAAAAATCGCCTTTACCATCTGTAATACCTAAAACTTTTTTGTTTTGGTCAACTATACTTACGCCAGGGATTCCCAGATTATCAGCTCCATCCACCACAGTTCCTTTCACAACAATTTTTTGAGCCGGAGTTTGAGCAACAACCTTAACCGGATTAGCCAGCTGGCCAATCAATACTCCGGCAGCCAGCAGTTTCCCGCAGAAGGCAAACCCGGAAATTACTTTCTTTGTGTTTCGAAATACCGGATGCAAAGGCTTGCTTACCACATCCTGATTTTCCAAAACTTCTGAAATCAATCTTCGCTTTGTAAATGTTTTGATCATAATTTAATTTATTCGGTTAGTTTTTAAAGCAAAACACGCTTCAGCTAACTGAAACGCAAATTTAGGTCACATATGTTAAATTCATGTTAACACACAATTAACGATATGAAACCTTTCGCAATTATTATTTATTTGGTTTTTAATTACTAAATGTTTCGCAATATCTATAAAAAAACAATATGAAACTAAATATTAGTTTTTACTATTCAAAAAAATTATGTTCTTTTTTGAAAAAAAAATTTCAGAAAAGAAAATAAACGTCAAAATAAAATTCCCAAACTCTCAATACCGAAACAGAATATTTCGATTAGAAAAAAGAAGAAACTAAGAGAGTTAACTAAAGAAGATTAGTAATAGATTACACTAGGGTTACTGTAACCCCCATACTTTCTAAATGGTTGATAATCTGCTCAGAAACACCTTTATCAGTTATGATATGATCCACGTCTTCAAATCCACATATTTTACCAAAACCACGTTTACCAAATTTGGTAGAATCAGCTAAAACTACAACCTTCTGCGAAACATCAATCATTTTTCTATTTAAATGTGCTTCCATAGCATTTGTTGTAGTTAAACCATGTTCCAAATCAATGCCATCCACACCTAAAAACAAAGTATTAAAATAAAAATCTTGCAAAACCTGTTCAGCATAAGCCCCTAAAACAGAAGACGAACTTTTTCTAAGTAAACCGCCCAACTGGATAACTTCTACATCAGGATAACGCATTAGCTCCAAAGAAATATTTAAAGAAGATGAAACTGCTGTAAGATTCAAACCCGAAGGAATATTTTTCACAAAATAAAGCAAAGTAGTTCCTGATGCAATAACAATAGAATCATTAGCCTTAATCAGTTTAGTAGCCGCCACGCCTATTTTATTTTTTTCAGAAGACTGTATCTTTTCCTTTTCATTAACCGGCCTGTCAACAGCATAGGGATTATTTAAGGTAGCACCACCATGCGTCCTAAAAAGTAAATTCTTATCTTCCAACAGCTTAAGATCTTTTCTTATAGTAACAGAAGAGACCTTTAAGTCTTTACAAAGCTCAATAACATTGATGTATTGATCTTTTTGTATCTTGTTTATAATAAACTGATGGCGTTCAGCTAAAGTCATGTTTATTTGGTTTAAGTAGACAAAGTCAGTATGCAAATTAGTAAAATAACCTCTAAAAAAACATCTGTCTTTCATTTTTTTTATTTTTTTCATGTTATTTTTATTATTTATGTTTTTGATTACTTATACTTGTTTATTGTTTCGTTTTATTACATATTACATTTTGAAATGCAAAGAATACACTCATATATATTAGCTGATCAATCAAACTGGGATATTATAATTATAGGTGGAGGAGCTACAGGTTTGGGTACTGCTGTAGACGCAGCCAGCCGAGGTTTAAAAACCTTATTAGTGGAGCAGGCCGATTTTGCAAAAGGCACTTCGAGCAGAAGCACAAAACTTGTACATGGAGGTGTAAGATACTTAGCTCAAGGCGATATAGGATTGGTAAAGCATGCATTAAAAGAAAGAGGTTTATTAGAAAAAAATGCTTCTCATTTAGTTAAGAAAGAAGAATTCATCATTCCATGCTATAGTTGGTTTGATGTAATCAAATACCTTACAGGATTAAAAATGTATGATTGGCTGGCTGGAAGGTACAGCTTCGGTTCTTCAAAGTTTTTATCAAAAACAGAAACCTTAAATAGAATGGCGGGTATTAAACAACAGGGTTTAAAAGGTGGTATTAGCTATTTTGATGGTAAATTTGATGATTCTAGATTAGCTATAAATTTAGCCCAAACAGCCAAGGAAAAAGGTGCAACCTTAATCAACTACATGAAAGTTATAAACCTCATTAATCAGAATGAAGAGGTTAAAGGTGTAGAGGTACAGGACATAATTACAGGAGAAACATTTAAACTCTCTGCTAAAGTGGTCATTAACGCTACCGGTGTATTTGTAGACGATATCCTACAAATGAATAACCCTAAGGCTAAACCCATGGTAAGACCGAGTCAGGGTGTTCATATTGTATTGAAAAATGAATTTCTGAAAAGTGATTCAGCATTAATGATTCCTAAGACTACAGATGGCAGGGTACTTTTTGCTGTTCCTTGGCATGAACATTTATTAGTTGGCACTACAGATACGCCTTTAAATGAGCATAGCCTTGAGCCAAGAGCTTTAAAAGAAGAAACTGATTTTATTTTAAATACTGCCGCCGCTTATTTTACCAAAGCACCTGCAGAGAAAGATATTTTAAGCGTATTTTCAGGTTTACGCCCCTTAGCCGCCCCTACCGATCCTAACAGCAACAGTACTAAAGAAATCAGCAGAGATCATAAATTAATGGTATCTGCAAAAGGATTGATTACCATTACCGGCGGCAAGTGGACCACTTACAGACGTATGGCCGAAGAAACGGTTGACCTAGCCATGAAACATGCCAACCTAGGCAATATCAGATCGCAAACAGATCATTTAGCTATTCATGGCAATATAAATTTAACTGACAACAGCTATCTTAATACCTACGGTAGTGACAGAAAATATATTGAGGCCTTAATACAAGAAAATCCTAAGTTAGGCAGTAAACTCCATACCGATTTTCCACATACGGCAGCAGAAATCATTTGGTGTACCCGCAATGAAATGGCTGAAACCGTAGAAGATATTCTGAGCCGACGCTTGAGAATGCTTTTTGTAGATGCTAGAGCAGCAATGGAAATGGCGCCTCAAGTAGCAGGTCTTATGGCAAAAGAAATGGGTTTTGATACAAATTGGGAGAGAAACCAGATCAATTTATTTATAAATTTAGCTAACGGTTATATTTATCATTCAAAAAACGAGCAATTGGCCGTTGCCAACTAAACCTTCATATAAGAATTATGGATAAATACATTTTAGCATTAGATCAGGGAACCACCAGCTCCAGAGCTATTATTTTTGATGTTAATGGCGATATCATATCCATTGCCCAAAAAGAATTTAAGCAAATTTACCCTCATGCAGGATGGGTAGAACATGATGCCAATGAAATATGGTCTACCCAATTGGCCGTAGCTACAGAAGCATTGGCTAAAGTTCGTATCAATGCTACTGAGATTAACTCAATAGGCATAACCAACCAACGCGAAACTACTGTTGTATGGAATAAAAAAACAGGCAGGCCTATATACAATGCTATAGTATGGCAAGACAGACGTACCTCAACCTATTGTGATGAAAAAAAAGCATTGGGACTTACTCAAAAAATACAGGAAAAGACCGGACTTATTATTGATTCCTATTTTTCTGCTACCAAAATTAACTGGATTCTAAATAACGTTGACGGAGCACGTGATCTTGCAGAAAAAAATGAGTTGGCTTTTGGTACCATAGACAGCTGGCTGGTATGGAACTTAACAGGGGGAAAAGAACATGTCACAGATATTACCAATGCATCGAGAACCATGCTATATAATATCCATACTTTAACATGGGATGATGAATTACTCAATATTTTCGATATTCCCAGATCAATTTTACCTGAAGTAAAATCTTCGAGTGAGATATATGGGGAAACATCAGGAAATATCTTAGCAGCTAAAATCCGTATTGCAGGTATAGCCGGCGATCAACAAGCGGCTCTTTTTGGCCAAATGTGTACCAGCACAGGGATGGTAAAAAACACTTATGGAACGGGATGCTTTATGTTAATGAATATTGGAACAACTCCAAAAATATCAAAAAACAACCTTTTAACCACTATTGCCTGGAAAATTAACAATGAAGTGATCTATGCACTTGAAGGGAGCATATTTATTGGCGGGGCTATTGTACAATGGCTACGCGATGAATTAGGTATCATACATAAATCATCTGAAGTTGAAGAACTGGCAATGAAAGTTAAGGATACACAAGGTGTTTATATCGTGCCGGCTTTTGCAGGTTTAGGAGCACCTTATTGGAACCAATATGCCAGAGGCACAATAACAGGTCTTACCCGGGGTGCCAATAAAGCTCATATAGCCAGAGCTGCACTTGAAAGCATTGCCTTTCAGACCATGGATGTAATTAATGCTATGCAATCTGACGCAGATATTGACATTACAGAGTTGCGTGTAGATGGTGGTGCCACCGCTAATAATACATTGATGCAGTTCCAGGCAGACCTTTTACAGAAAAAAGTAATCAGGCCAAAAGTAACTGAGGTAACCGCCACAGGGGCAGCATATCTGGCCGGACTGGCAACAGGATTCTGGAAAGATATTGAACAGATCAAAAAACAGTGGCAGGTAAATCAAACTTTTAATGCTGATACTACCATAGACCATACTCAACATGTTAAAGGATGGAAAAGAGCTGTTAAAGCAGCCATAGCCAATACAGAAGAATAAAACTTAACCAAAATAAACTATGAACGAACTTACTGCCGAATTTATTGGCACTGCCCTGATGATTTTATTAGGTGGCGGTGTTGTAGCTAATGTTGTTTTAAATGGCACAAAAGGTAACAATAGCGGCTGGATTGTAATTACAACAGCATGGGCTTTAGCGGTATTTACAGGTGTGGTAGTAGCGGGTCCTTATAGTGGAGCTCACTTAAACCCCGCTGTTAGTATAGCACTGGCCATTGCACATAAATTTGAATGGGCCAAAGTACCTTTATATGCACTTTCCCAATTGGGAGGTGCCATGACGGGTTCTTTACTGGTCTGGCTATTCTATAAAGATCACTTTAATACAACCACTGATAAAAATTTAAAAGCAGCTCCTTTTGCCACAGCTCCTGCTATAAGAAACCTAACCTCAAATCTGTTTTCAGAGATTTTGGCCACATTTGTACTGCTCTTTGTTATCTTTTATTTTACTAATGCACAGTTAGAGGATTCCAAAACCCCTATCGGCTTGGGATCAATAGGTGCAATACCCGTAGCTTTTTTAGTTTGGGTATTAGGCCTGGCATTAGGAGGCACAACCGGTTATGCCATGAACCCAGCAAGAGATTTAGGTCCTCGTATTATATATGCAATTGTACCCATTAAAGATAAAGCTAAAACAGATTGGGGATATGCTTGGGTTCCGGTATTAGGACCCATTATAGGAGCTAGTTTGGCTTCAATATTGTATTTAATATTAAGTTAATCCCTACTTAACAAAATAGTTTACTAGATAGAAAAAAATCTTTCTCCGTCATCCTGAACTGGTCTCAGTATCGATCTTTTAAAAGAATTTGGTTCAGATCTAAAATAGCATTAAGATTATAATTTATTAAAAAATTACAAAAACAAAAAAGGGAGCATTTTGCTCCCTTTTTTGTTAGAAATTTCTTCCCCTTATTTTACCGCGTCAATTACAGCTTTGAAAGCTTCCTTGTTATTCATGGCCAAATCAGCTAAAACTTTACGGTTTAAACCGATGTTTTTAGCAGCTAACTTACCAATTAATTGCGAGTAAGAAATACCGTGCTCACGAGCCCCTGCGTTAATACGCTGGATCCATAATGCACGAAACTCTCTTTTTTTAGCTTTACGGTCACGGTATGCATATTGCAAACCTTTTTCAACCGTGTTTTTAGCAATCGTAAAAACTTTACTTCTTGAGCCCCAATAGCCTTTGGCCATATTTAGGACTTTTTTTCTTCTGCGTCTTGCAGCTACTACGTTTACCGAACGAGGCATAATGTGTTGTTTTTTGATAAGCGGTGTTGCTGTTTAAAGCAAACTTGATTTACCGAGTATCTGGTTAAAAAATTGATTACTTACCGATGCAAAGCATACGTTTAACGTTGCCCATATCTGCATCATTTACCAGACTAGTCTGGCCTAAGTTACGCTTACGTTTAGTGCTTTTCTTAGTTAAGATGTGGCTTTTGTAGGCGTTCTTTCTTGCAATTTTACCTGTTCCAGTAAGCGAAAAACGCTTTTTGGCACTGGAATTGGTTTTCATTTTTGGCATAACCTGTTTTAATTTATATAGTTTACTATTTTTTTGCTGTTGTTTTTGGTGCTACGGTTAAGAACATACGCTTACCTTCTAATTTCGGCAACAACTCTACCTTACCGTATTCTTCTAAAGCTTGAGCAAACTTTAACAATAAAATCTCACCCTGTTCTTTGTAAACAATAGCTCTACCTTTAAAGTGTACGTAAGCCCTAACTTTTTCGCCATTCTCTAAGAAGCTAATGGCATGCTTTAATTTAAACTGGAAATCATGTTCGTTTGTATTAGGTCCGAAACGAATTTCCTTAATAACAGTCTGTTTAGCGTTGGCCTTAATTTCCTTTTGCTTTTTCTTTTGCTCGTACAAGAATTTACTATAATCCATGATACGGCAAACCGGTGGATTGGCATTTGGAGAAATCTCAACCAAATCCAATTCAAGCTCATCAGCAATTGCCAATGCTTTTGACAAAGGATAAATACCCTGCTCTACATTATCTCCAGCTAGCCTAACTTCCTGAGCCGTTATAAACTCATTAATTCTATGTTCTGCTTCTTTCTTTTTAAAAGGTGCTCGCGGCCCCCTATTAAATCCTGGTCTTCCTAATGCCAAATGCTTAATTGTTAAACGGTTACTTCTTTATTAATTAATGTGCTAAATTCTGCTAAAGTCATTGAACCTAAATCTCCTTCGCCATGTTTACGAACCGAAACCTTACCTTCTTCCATCTCTTTTTCCCCTATAATTAACATATAAGGTAGTTTTTTAACTTCAGCATCTCTGATTTTTCTTCCAATTTTCTCATCACGGAAGTCAATCAGACCGCGAATATCGGAATTATTTAGCTCTTCTGAAACTTTTTTTGCATATTCTTCATATTTTTCTGAGATAGGAAGAATAATATATTGTTCAGGAGACAACCATAATGGGAAATTACCTGCACAATGTTCTATCAGTACAGCAACAAAGCGTTCCATAGAACCAAAAGGTGCTCTGTGTATCATTACAGGCCTGTGTTTTTGATTATCGCTGCCAGTATATTCAAGTTCAAAACGTTCAGGTAAATTATAGTCAACCTGAATAGTTCCCAGCTGCCATTTTCTACCCAGTGCATCACGAACCATAAAATCTAATTTAGGGCCGTAAAACGCTGCTTCGCCATACTCCACTACTGTAGGTAAGCCCTTCTCTTCTGCTGATTCGATAATAGCTTGCTCTGCCAATCTCCAGTTCTCATCAGAACCGATGTATTTCGATTTGTTTTCAGGATCTCTTAATGAAATCTGTGCAACATATTCTGTAAATCCCAGAGCACCGAAAACATGCAGTACAAGATCTATTACTTTCTTAAATTCTTCCTTTACCTGATCAGGGCGGCAGAATAAATGCGCATCGTCTTGAGTAAAGCCACGTACACGGGTTAAACCATGCAGCTCACCACTTTGTTCATAACGATATACAGTGCCAAATTCGGCAAAACGAACCGGTAGGTCTTTATATGAACGCGGTTTAAATTTATACAATTCGCAATGGTGCGGACAATTCATTGGTTTTAAAAGGAATTCCTCTCCTTCTTGCGGTGTTTTTATGGGTTGAAAACTGTCTTTACCATATTTCTCATAATGACCAGAAGTAATGTATAAGTTTTTGTGGCCAATATGTGGTGTAATTACTTGTTCGTAACCTGTTCTTTGCTGGGCTTTAGTTAAAAATTGCACCAAACGCTCACGCAAAGCAGTTCCTTTAGGTAACCACATCGGTAAACCCATACCTACTTTTTCAGAAAAAGTAAATAGCTCCAGTTCTTTACCTAATTTACGGTGATCACGCTTCTTAGCCTCTTCAATCATATGAAGATATTCAGTAAGCTCACTGGCTTTAGGGAAAGTAACACCATAAATACGGGTTAATTGTTTTTTGGTTTCATCGCCACGCCAGTAAGCTCCAGCAACGTTCATCAACTTTATAGCTTTGATAAAACCCGTATTAGGAATATGTGGCCCACGGCACAGATCAGTAAAATTTCCTTGTGTATAGAAAGTAATCTGACCATCCTGTAAACCATCTATCAGATCTAATTTATATTCATCACCTTTTTCAGTAAAATACTTTATTGCATCGGCCTTACTTACATTTTCACGCTCAAAAACCTCTTTTTGTTTGGCCAGTTCAAGCATTTTATCTTCAATCTGCTTAAAATCATCAGAAGAAAATTCGCGATCGCCAAAATCTACATCGTAATAAAAACCTGTTTCGATAGCCGGGCCAATACCAAATTTGGTGCCCGGATAAAGTGCTTCCAAAGCCTCAGCCATTAAGTGAGCTGATGAATGCCAAAAAGTAGATTTTCCTTGTGGGTCATTCCAGGTCAATAATTTAACCGCTGAGTCGGTTTCTATTGGACGTGAACTATCCCAAACTTCTCCGTTCACTTCTGCTGCCAATACATTTCTTGCTAAGCCTTCTGAGATTGATAAGGCAATCTGATGGGCATTTGTACCCTTTTCATACTGACGTACCGAGCCGTCAGGTAAAGTAATATTAATCATCTACAACTATGATTTAAAGTTTGAATAAATTGTTTTGCAAAATCACTTACGTGTGTGATTTATTTTTTTGCAAAGATAACAATTAGATTCCTAATTATAAGACCAATTTTGCAGGCAAATGAGTTTTATTTACGATTTAGAACAGCCTTGATTTCATCATAATCCAATTGCTGGTTAGGCTCTATGAGAATGCCTTTTACATCTGCCCCATTCGCTGCTTCAACATCACGGGGTTTATCACCTATCATTACAGACTGCTTCGGGTCTATATCAAACATATCAATAGCATCTAAAATCATCCCCGATTTAGGTTTACGACATTTACATTCTCCTCCTACGGTTGGGTGGTGTTTGCAGTAATAAAAAGCGGTAATATCAGCTCCCTGTTTTACATAAGTTTGCTTTAAGATCTGGTGCATCATGGCCAGTTCTTCTTCTGTATATCTTTTTAACGCCAGCCCGCCTTGATTGGTAATAACAATAAGCAGGTAATCCTCATCAAAAAAACGTTTCAGTACGGGTATCTGATAAGTGAGCACTTCAAAATCATCAACTTTACAGATATAATCGCCGATCTCCTTATTTAAAACACCGTCGCGATCTAAAAATATAGCTTTGTTAGTCATTTTCTTCAAAAGCACAAATGTACTATTTAGACCTTAATTTAAACGGTTTTTTTTAGCCTTAATTAGCTATATAAATTGCTAAATTCTAATTTCAAGATGTTTATTTTGTTACTGATTTACTGAATGTTATCATTTAGCTATTCCATAATTGCTCAATATTTGTAATTTTATTTCCCTAAAACCTTTCTTAAATGAGTTCCGAAGATTTTAAACCTTTTGTTCCGGCCGAACATAAAATGGCTGAGTTTACCATAAAATCTATTTTATTAGGTTGTATTGCAGGCATTATTTTTGGCGCTGCAACCGTTTACCTAGCCTTGAAAGCCGGATTAACAGTTTCTGCTTCTATTCCTATTGCTGTTTTAGCCATAACCTTAGGTAAACGTTTTTTTAAGACTACCATCTTAGAAAATAACATTATTCAGACTACGGGCTCGGCAGGCGAATCCATTGCTGCCGGTGTAGTTTTTACTCTTCCGGGATTTTTATTTCTAAGTGTAAGTGAAAGTGGTCAAAGTACGGGCGATGCTTTCTTTAATTACATGACTATCCTTATCTTGGCTATTTTAGGAGGGGCTTTAGGTACCTTAATGATGATACCTTTGCGTAAATCGCTCATAGTCAAAGAACACAAAAACCTGCCATATCCAGAAGGCACAGCCTGCGCATCGGTATTAGAAGCTGGCGAAAAAGGTGGAAGCTTTGCCAAAACAGCTTTTTGGGGTCTGGGCTTTTCTTTAGTTTATGCTTTATTGCAAAAAGTTTTCCATTTAATAGCTGAGGCGCCAACATGGGCAACCAGGCAGGCCAATAAATTCCTGCCTTCGGCACAAGTAAGTGGTGAGATTACACCTGAATATTTAGGCGTGGGCTACATCATAGGCCCTAAAATTGCAGGTGTATTAGTTGCTGGTGGCGTATTGGCATGGCTGGGTATTATCCCTTTATTAGCTACTTTGATAGATCCTGTTATTGCAGCCAAACAATTGGTTAAATTAGGTATGCTCGCCGATATCACTAAACCGGGTGGCGTAGGTGGCTGGGATCCGGTTACGCATACTTTTGCAGATTATCCTAGAGCCATTTATCAGGCTTTTGTGAAACAAATTGGCGCGGGTGCCGTTGCCGCAGGTGGTTTTATTACTTTGTTAAAAACCATTCCTACTATTGTTTCTTCATTTAAAGACAGCTTAGGTTCCATTAAAAATAAAAATGAGCAAACTACAATTAAACGTACCGAGCGTGACCTTTCTTTAAAGGTAGTGGCCTTAGGAAGTTTAGCCCTGATCATTTTAATGGCTATTTTACCTCAGATACCAGGCGACAGTATTGTAAACAAACTGATTATTGGTCTTTTGGTTATTGTTTTTGGTGCGTTCTTCGTTACTGTTTCAAGTCGTATTGTAGGTTTAATTGGTTCGAGCAATAACCCCATTTCAGGTATGACCATAGCTACTATTATGGGAACCTGTCTGGTATTTATTGCTGTTGGATGGACAGGAAAAATATATGAGCCTATGGCTTTGGTTGTAGGTGGCATGATCTGTATTGCTGCTGCCAATGCCGGAGCTACATCTCAAGATTTAAAAACCGGGTATATTGTAGGTGCCACGCCTAAATATCAGCAGTTGGCTTTGTTTATTGGAGCCATTGTTTCTTCCATTGTAATTGGCGTAACGGTAAGGATTTTAGACACCCCTACTACTGAAATGCTTAACCAGGGCATTACTCACGCTATAGGCACAGAAAAATATGCTGCCCCACAAGCTACTTTAATGGCTACTTTAATTAAAGGCATGCTTTCTTTTAACTTAGACTGGCAATATGTATTGGTCGGTGTTTTTATTGCTATTACTATAGAACTTTGTGGCATTAACGCTTTGTCATTTGCTGTTGGTGCCTACCTCCCTTTATCTACTACACTTCCTATTTTTGCCGGTGGTGCTGTTAAGGGAATTGTAAACTGGAGAGAGAAGAAAAAAAACAAATCTGCCGAAGAAGAAGAAATTGCGCCTGGTAATTTATTTGCCACGGGTCTAGTGGCGGGAGGTGCTATTGCAGGAGTTATAGTGGCTATTTTAACCGTTATTCCTTCTGTAAACGATAATTTAGGTAAGGTAAATACAGAAACTATCCTTACTCAAACTTTGGGAGATAACGGTTACCAGTTGCTGGGTGTTCTCTTCTTTCTGTTCATGGCTTTTGTCTTGTACAGGATTAGCATGAAAAAACAGGAAGAGTTATAAATATATAGGCTATTATATACTAAACATTCAAAAGGTACAGTAATTATACTGTGCCTTTTTTATTGTTATAAATGCTACACCTATACATAACTGTGATGCTGGGTTTATTCTGGTATCTTTAAATCAATTTGCTCCGCAGCTACTTCGTAATCAGGGTAACGTAAATGAATGTGATAATAGAATTCCTACCGTCATGCTGAACTGGTTTCAGCATCTATTAAGAATAACAGAAAATCCCAAACCAAGTTCGGAATGATATAAGAGGCTTAAAACAAAGTAATACCCGCATTCCACCCTATCCAACCTTTATGGCCTTTTATATTTTTACTGTTAGCAGGTTCAATTTGTTGCTTATAACCCGTAGGGCTTACATAATTTGCAGGAGCATCACTTATATAATAATTGGCCACAGGCCCGCCATATATGCTCAATCCTTTAAAAATGCGCAATTGCAGATTAAGCTGAAATTTATTTAAAATATTGGCATAGTCCCAACGTCCTAAATAAAGGTGTTGCGCACTTAATTCTGTTGCTACTGAAAATAGTTTTCCTCCAAAAAAATCATGGCCAAAACCTAAACCAAAGGTTTCTATATTTTCGTCTTTAACAAAATTCTTTCCTAACATGAATATTGTATACAAATTGGCATTACCACTTTTAAAAGCCACATTAGCATTGACCAATTCATTTGCTGAAATACTAATTTTATGGTACCCATGTTTAACAAAATTAAACAAGCCTAAACTAACCCCTAATGAAGAATCAGCAGCATTGACCAGTCCAATCTGTAAGCCTTTATTTGATCTGGCATAGTTAAATACAGCCGCGATCTGTATTCCTCGCATTTTTCCCGAAACGATATTACTCAGAGCAGATATCTGTATGCCCCTTACATTTTTGCTTACAATATTGCCCAAACCTGTAATCTGTATCCCCTCCAGATCATTGGTTATGATATTGCCCATTGCTGATATCTGTACTGCCTTTGCTGAACGCCTTACATAATTTAAACCTGATACCTGTACACCTTCCATATTCCGCTGCACATTGTTAAAAGCGCCAGATATCTGAACACCTTTAACATCTTGTCCGTTTACGTTTAATGCGCCAGCTACCTGTACACCTTTAGTCAAACCTCCTACCACGTTAAACGCACCTGCCACCTGTACATACTGTACATTTCCTTTGTCAAGATTAAAAACTCCCGCTATCTCCATACCATCAACTCCGGCTGTATAACCACCTACAAGATTTAACGAAAATTTATTGACTACACTTGTACTCATTTTACCCTGTGAGCTCAAACCCGGTGTTAAAGAGGCCTGTACAGGCATATTGGCTAAAAAATTGGGTATGTTAATATTTTGAATACGTTGCTTTGAAGAAGTAAACCAACGTCCTATTCTAAAGTTATCCAGCATATCCGAGAAAAGGGTTCCTTTTTCTTTATCGGGATCGTCATAGCCCTGAGGTTTTACATCTATACTGGATAAAAATACAAGAGATGTATCTCTATAATTTTCTTTGCTTGCTGTAAGTATAATAGCTTTATGCTCTCCCTTAAATTTGAGGTTAAACGTACCTTCTTCATCTGTAAGTGCCGATTGCAATAAGCGTTTTTCATAAACACTTACATTTTTTACTCTTTTACCTGTCTGTATATCTACCACATAACCTGTAATGGCATAAAGATTTTCTGCCGTAACAATACTTTCTGCCTCAATAGAAAACCGATTTGCAGCATACCTTAGAATAATATATTCCTCGTTTTCTTTATAAGCTACTTTGCCATCAAAAAGCTGATCTAATACATCCCGAACAGGTATATTCTTTACATTGAGGTTAACGATACTATCTTGTTTAAACAAAGCTCCATTATAAGCAAAATAAAATTTCCCTGCATTGCTTATTTTTTGCAATACATCGCTTATACGGTTAGATTTAAGGTCCAGGGTTACTCTTTTAGCTAGATTGCTCTGGTTGTAATTTACAGCGGTTTGCGCCTGTGCTAAAAAACAGATAAAAAATAAAGTTAAAATGAATAGTAGTCTGGTTCTCATTTACGTTTTTTAGACAACAGAATCTGGTTTTGGTTACGTTCCATTTGCAGATCTAAAGCTTCACATATGTTATTCAGGTTTTTATCAAGGTTATTGAACGGAAGAGTGGTATATATCCTTAACGCTTTAACATCATCCGCAGGTACAATTTGCACACCATAAGCTTCATTAAGTATATTTACCAATCTGTAAAGCGGTGTATTACGGGCTACAAAAAGTTGTGTACGGTAATAATTGTACAATTCATCCTCATTAGCCCGTTTTACAAGCTGCGCTTGACTATCGGCACTTATCATTACCCGCTCCCCTTTTATCAAACTGATCTCACTATTGTTTCTTTTAACCTTAACTACGCCACTTTCTACAATTATTTCAATATGATCAGTATTTCGTTTGATATTAAAGGAGGTTCCTACCACCATTACATTTACCTGATCCATTGCAATGGTAAACGGATGCTTGCGGTCATGTGCCACATCAAAAAACACTTCTCCTTTTAATAACAATACTTTTCGGTTTTGCTTAAAATCATTTGCATAGCTTAACGTAGTGTTTTTGTTTAGCACCAGCTGTGAGCCATCTGGTAATACTTTGTTTACAACCAAGGCCTTACTTGAAACTTCTGTATAAGCGTTACCTAACAAACTGTAAACTAACCATACACCAGCCACGATAAAAAACGTTGCAGCTATGCTCAACCATTTAAAATTGCCGTTGCTGCGTTTTGCTTTTAATTGAACGGATTGTATATTTTCTTCTTTTTGCGCTACTCTTGTTTTAAATTTTTGCCAGGCCAACTCTTCATTTACAGAAGACTGAGTTGCCAAACCAGCACTCTCATTCCAGATCTGTTCAAGCTGCTTAAAATATTTTTCATTTTCTCCATCAGCACTAATCCAGTCCTGTACTTCGGCATTTTCTTTTTCAGAGGTTTCTTTAAGCAGAAACTTTATCAATAATTCGTCATTCATATCGTTTTGCTTAATTTAAATAATCATGATAATTTCCTAATCCCAATAACAACAGCACCATAAAATCAACCAGTTTTGAACGTAGAATTTTAAGTGCTTTACTCATCTGGTTTTCTACTGTTTTAACTGAAATATTTAGTTGTTCAGCTATTTCTTTATATTTTAACTCTTCGAAACGGCTTAACTGAAATATAGTGCGACATTGCTCAGGCAGCTCATTTAATGCTTTTTTCAATTGGTTTTGCAATTCCGAAAGCTCTATTTTATGTGATGCAGAAAGGCTGTGCGTATCCATGGTATGTACTGTAAAATCCTGGTATTTTACTTTAACTTTTTCATGTTTCAAAAAGTTAAGGCTATCGTTATAGATACACCTGTACAAGTATGCTTTTACAGAATTCTGGGTTTCTAAAAGATATCGTTTTTCCCATAGTTTTAAGAACATGGATTGTACAATTTCTTCGGCAGTTTCTTCGTCTTTTAGTATCATATGCGCATAAGCATGCAAGGCCTTATAGTTGGCTTTAAATAATTGCTCAAATGCGCTATCGTTATATGTTCCTGTAGTGGTATTCACATTAATTACGGGTTCAAATATATAGGTTTGCGAACTTTAGTTAGCCTGTGCTATGTTAATTCTTTTTAATATTTCATGTCCATTATCGCTATCCACCGTAAACAAATCTATATATTGAACTCTGGGAAACATAAAAGTATTTTTTTCTACTTTAACAAAAACACGTTTCAGCAACAAGTCTTTTCCTTCTTCTTTAATGTAAAGTTTATGCTGCAAATCTTCTTTAGACTTGAGTAGGTACATGGGTAATTTTTTATATGATACTAACCTTACTTCATAGGCATCGTTGCCTATATATTTGCATTGTACACCATAGGCCAGTTTCTTTTCTATATTGGTCAGATCCTTGTAAATCCCGTTTTCCTCGTATCTGATCCACGAAGCTTTTATAGGAAATTTAGTATCTAAGGTTCCATATTGGTTGTAGTTAAGCTGGTAAACTACCGTATTGGCATCGGGTGTACGCTGCAGAAAGAATAACAGATTTTTCAATTTAGGTTCGGGTAGTTTATCCTGTGCAAAAGCACATTGTCCTATGATCAAAAGGGTAAGCACAACTATGGTGGCATACAAATAATTTAATTTATGTGTTTTGCTACTTAGCTTCCCCACTTCTGAGGATTTATAACGATATATTTTTGTTGGGCTTGCAAACAGGAAAAACAAGACTTCTCTTAAACTGTTACTTTGTCTGATATCTTTAACAATGTCTCGATATTCATGAAAATTAAGTACAAAAGGGTTGCCTTTCTCGGCAAGGGGTGTGGTAAGTCCATATCTGGGTTTTTCTTCTTCGTATTGAAATGTGCCAAACCAATGATCCCAAATCATAAACGTAGCACCGAAATTCTTATCTATATATTTTTCCTGGCTACCATGATGTACACGGTGATTAGACGGTGTGCCCAAATACTTTTCAATAAACGGATGGAGCTTACCTATAGTTTCTGTATGCACCCAAAACTGATACAATGTACTTAACTGGCTCACTAATAAAAATATAATAGGATGAAAGCCACATAAAGCTACCGGAATAAAGAAAACGATTTTTACATGTTGTACCCAGCTTTGCCTGAAAGCAACAGTAAGGTTATAATGTTCGGCAGAATGGTGTACCACATGTGATGCCCAGAAAAAACGGTTAAAATGCGATATACGGTGCGACCAGTAGCTGCAAAAATCGTAAATGATAAAACATGGAATAAGGCTTAACCAGCTAAAATGTATACGCCAGGGCAATAAATTGTACAACCATACTGCCCCCATTAACAAAGCTGATTTCAGCAGTAAATTAACGATTAAGTTTCCTAAACCAACAAATAATGAGCCTTTTAATTCTTGCGCATGAAAATCTTCATGTTTAAATATTTTTGACAGTACAAACTCAAGTAGGGTAAATACAACAACCAAAGGTAGCGCATAAACCATGAGATTGGGAACGTTATTCTGCATATGATACAGTTCGTCTATCGCAAGCTTTTCGGCTCCAAAAACAGAACCTAAAACCGGCCAATTAAGCTGAGCAGTCATAAATCTATTATTAATGTTTAAAATCTGATTACTTTTCCGCTACCACTGATGTATTGCTCAATAAGCGGATTTCCGGCATAATATATTTTCCCGCTGCCACTGATACGGGCTTTCAATTTTTCTTCTACTTGTATGAAGGCATTACCACTTCCAGATATAGTTACATCCGCATACTTTACATTTAGCTTCTTAAAATCTGCTTTACCTGATCCCGAGATTTCTATGTCAACTTCTTGGGCATTGAGAGAGTGGTTTAACAGCACATCTCCTGATCCACTTATATTTACATTTAGAAAGGGTAAAGCGTAAAAACCATCTTCTATTTCAACTTTTCCACTGCCGCTTAATAAAATTCTATTAAAAGTTGGCATGGTAATCACTACTTCAATATCATCATGCCTGATATTAGCGTACTCCGCAAAACCTATATTGAGTTTATTGTTTACTACACGCGTAGTGAAATAAGGAACGATGTTAGCTGATCCTTTTACGCTTATATTATATGATCTTCCGTATCTGATCTGCACAGGTGTATTTCCACCTGAACTGATACCTGTAAACTGACCTACATTTCTATCTTCTGTAATCACGCGCCCATTTGCGGTGATGAGTTCTTTTTTACATGAGGTAAAGGTTAAAATCAAACTTAATGCCAGTACTATATTTAGATATAATGTTCTTTTCATATGTTTATATTTATGTGTTAAAAATTCTTTTAAAAAACCACTTGTAAACCAGCTTGATATCCTATGTATAAAGTTTGTCTATGATCAGACCAGCGACTGTTCCAGGTATGGAGAACGTTTCTGTTGCCTTCGGGATGAAGCAATAAACCTTCCGTACTGTTCGTTGAAACAAAATTCAAAGAAGGTCCTGCAAAAATTTCAAATAATTTAGTAACCTTAAGTGCTGGAAGTATTCTCAGAGCACTTTTGATATACTCTCCTTTTTCAAAACTTTCTAACATCCCCTGCACCAGCTCTGTATTTAACCTGAAATGCTTTGACTGGAAAAAATGTGCGCCTAAACCAGCTTCAAAGGCATAGACTTCTTCTTTATTTTTAAAATTATAGCCCACACCTATAATACCATACAGATATTTTCCGCCCGACCTGAACGTTAGCATAGACGTTTGGTCATCATCAATGGTTGCAGCTATGCTTTTCTCTCCATTTTTAACCAGATTGATGATACCTATCGGGAAGTCGCTGTTTTCAGCAATATTGATAAACCCTGCAGCTTGTATGCCTTTTACGTTCTTTGCAACGTTGATAAAACCGGCAAACTGGTTACCTTCTACATTTTTGGAGACATTAATAAAACCAGCAAACTGACTGCCTTTCAGATCTTTTACCGTATTGATAAAGCCTGCAAACTGTGCTCCGGTTACATTATTTTGGGCTACATTGGCAAAACCTGCAAACTGTACACCTTTTGCTGAACGGTAAGTGTTCAAAAAACCGGCGAATAAAGCACCGTCTGCTTCAGTTCCGATATGATTTGAAAAGCCTGCAAATTGTGCGCCTTTGGTATAATGACGGACTACATTAGATAAGCCCGCAAAAGAGCTGCCTTTTTCTGCCGAGGAAACACCTGCTATTAAATTAAGGGAAAGGTTGTTGGTATCTAAAGGGGCATGGGTTCCGTTTGTGCTTAAAGGATATACCAACCCAATATTGGCCTTAAATATTTTGGTTTCTTGTGCGCTTACATTTTTAACAATGCCTGCAAACGATAAGATAAATACCGCTGCTGCTTTAAGGCATTGTTTTGACATTTGTGTGTAGTATGATTTCTTCATCTTGTATCTTATTTAAATACAAGACAACAAAGTGTACACCTACCCCTACGTCCCCTGAAAAATATTTTAACTTTTTCGATTAAAACAAAAAGGGACTATGTAATACATAATCCCTTTTATATTTTCTTTTATCAAGAATTATCTGCTATAATTTGGTGCTTCTTTGGTAATGGTAATATCATGTGGATGACTCTCACGCATACCGGCTGCAGTAATCTGTACAAACTGGGCTTCTTGTAGTTTTTCTATAGATGCAGCCCCTACATAACCCATACTTGCACGTAAACCACCTATATACTGGTACATTACCTCTGCTAAAGTTCCTTTATATGGTACACGACCTACAATACCTTCTGGTACAAGTTTCTTAATATCATCCTCTACATCCTGAAAATAACGGTCTTTAGAACCTTGTTCCATAGCTTCAATAGAACCCATGCCACGATATGATTTGAATTTACGTCCTTCGTAAATGATGGTTTCACCCGGACTTTCTTCTACTCCTGCAAATAAAGAACCTGCCATAACAGTACTTGCACCAGCTGCAATGGCCTTAGCTATATCACCAGTATGCTTGATACCACCATCGGCAATTACAGGGATACCCGTACCTTTTAAAGCTTTTGCACATTCGTAAACAGCATATAACTGCGGTACACCCACTCCGGCAATAATACGTGTGGTACAAATAGAGCCCGGCCCAATACCTACTTTTACGGCATCGGCTCCTGCATCTGCTAAAGCTTTTGCAGCAGCACCTGTGGCTATGTTTCCAGCTATCACCTGTAAATCAGGATATTTAGTTTTTACTTCTTTTAATTTGTCGATAACACCTTTTGAATGTCCGTGTGCAGTATCAATAGCTATGACATCTACACCTGCTTTTACCAATGCATCTACACGTTGCATAGTATCTGCAGTTACACCTACGGCAGCACCTACGCGTAAACGTCCCATTTCATCTTTACAGGCTGTTGGGTAATGTTTAACTTTCTGTATGTCTTTAAAGGTAATCAATCCATTAAGTGCACCATCTTTGGTTACTACCGGAAGTTTTTCAATTTTATGATTTTGTAAAATTTCTTCGGCTTCTTTTAGCGTTGTACCTACCGGTGCGGTAATCAGATTATCTTTTGTCATGATTTGCGCAATAGGCTTTTGCATATCTTTCTGGAAACGCAAATCTCTGTTGGTGATGATACCTACCAATTTATTATCTGCATTTACTACAGGAATACCACCAATTTTATGTTCTTTCATGATCTGAAAAGCATCAGCAACAACTGATGTTTCCAATAAAGTTACCGGATCTTGTATCATACCGCTTTCAGAACGTTTTACTTTACGTACTTCTTCGGCCTGTCTTTCTATAGACATGTTCTTATGCAACATACCTAAACCACCATTTTGCGCAATGGCAATAGCCAGTTCTGCTTCTGTAACCGTATCCATGGCCGCAGAAACCAATGGCACATTAAGTTTTATTTTCTTGGTTAAATAAGTGCTGGTGTTAACTTCACGAGGCAGAATTTCTGAATACGCAGGTACCAAAAGTACGTCATCGTATGTTAAACCTAAAGCAAGAAATTTGTGGGGATCAAGTTGCATAGCAAATAAATTAAGATTTATTATTTGCCGGGCAAATATACGGAGTTAGCATTTTAAATTAAAATTAAATTTGTTGATTTTTTGTAAATCAACAATACTGCTCAATTCAAAAAGCCATCACAAAACAACTAAAGGTTTATGAAAAATAGAATGTAAAACTCTCAATATGTTAACAGAAAAAACATTCTCAAGTGCTAACTTAGTTGCTCATTAAACAAAACATAACGTGAAAAAATTAGTTTTATCCCTTATTTTATGTAGTGTTGCCTATTTAACATTTGCACAAAACTTTAAATATGCACATGTTACAGATACGCACGTAGGCACAACTACAGGCGAAGAAGACCTGCGCAGAACAGTTGCTGATATTAATCAACAAAATGACATCAATTTTGTGATTATAACCGGCGATATTACTGAGATGGGAACAGATGAAGAACTTAAATTAGCTAAAACTATTCTTGCCGACCTGAACAAACCTTATTATATCATCCCGGGCAACCATGATACAGGCTGGTCTGAATCTGGTGGTGTATCTTTTATTAAAAATTTTGGGTACGATAAATTTACCTTCGACTATAATGGATATCGTTTCATAGCTTGTGCATCAGGCCCCTATGTAAGAATGAGTGACGGGCATATACCTCGTGATGCAACAGTATGGTTAGATAATTTATTAAAAAAAACACCTAAAACCATGCCTCTAATCTTTGTAAACCATTATCCTGTTGATAACAGTTTGGATAATTGGTATGAAATAACAGATCGATTAAAAAAATACAATATACAATATGCTATTTGTGGGCATGGCCACCAAAATAAAGCTTACGATTTTGAGGGCATACCTGCTACAATGGGTCGCTCTAACCTAAGAGCTAATGATGCGGTTGGAGGTTATAACATTGTAACAATGGCTAAAGATTCTGTTTTCTTTGCTACCAAAAAGCCTGCAGGAGAGTTAGCACCTACATGGCGTAAAATTGCTTTAAAACCATTTATTGATAATGGAAAAACATACGATAGGCCAAGTTATGCCATTAACCAGTCCTATCCCCAAACTAAAGCGGCATGGACATACCATAGCAATGCCAATGTAGTAAATACACCTACTTATACAAATAATCTGGTTATTTTTGGTAACAGTTTAGGATATGTAGAAGCATTGAACAGAAATAATGGCAAACTGGTATGGACTTTCAAAACCAAAGGTGCCATTTATTCCTCTCCTGCGGTTAGTGAAAATTTAGTTGTATTGGGTTCTGGAGATGGCAATATTTATGCGCTGAACACTGTGAATGGCAAACAGATTTGGAAAATTACTGCCCAAAAATCTGTTCTGGGCTCTCCTGTAATTCATGAGGGTAAAGTTTACATTGGGGCAAGCGACAATACTTTTCAATGCTTGGATCTTAAAACAGGCAAAAGCATCTGGAAATTTAGCGAAGTAGAAGGAACAATTGTTGGTAAACCACTCATTTACCAGAGCAAGATTATTTTTGGATCATGGGGACGTTATTTATATGCTTTAGACCTAAAAACAGGCAGTTTAGAATGGAAATGGACCAATGGCAGCGCCAATCGCATGTTCTCTCCTGCCATGTGCACTCCGGTAGCAGCTAAAGGCACTGTATATATTGCAGCTCCAGATCGTGTATTAACTGCTATCAATGCCAATAACGGTGAAACCTTATGGCGCAATAAAGAGGCTACTGTACGTGAGTCAATCGGTTTATCTGCCGATAGTGCATTAGTATATGGCAAAACCATGAATGATTACATTGTTGCCTACAAGACATCAGATACAGATAATGGAATAGCCGAAAAAATCAATGTAGGGTATGGTTATGAGCATACGCCTTCTGATCTGATAGAAAAAGATGGCATCCTCTTTTTTGGCACAAAAAATGGAATTATATATGCAATTAATCCTAAAACCAAAGAAACCATATGGGCGCATAAAATTGACAACGCCATGGTTAACAGCTTTAAAGTGATTGATAAAAATACCGTACTGGCAAGTACAATGGATGGTATAGTAACCTTATTAAAGGTTAAATAATAGACACCTCCTTTTCAAGCAGAAGAATTATATAGAAATTATATATATTGAGGTTTTAATAGATTCTAAAACATCTAATGAAAAAAGTATTATTATGGATGATGATAAATAATATAGAATATTATACCTAAAATTAACATCACGATTAAACGGATTATATATTAGCTACTTAAAAGAGTAAATTAAAATTAGATTTTAATTTACTCTTTTTTTGTTTTTCTTTATTATCATTGCGTTTTAAAAGAACCATGAAAATTAACCGCCTTATTTACATGTTGGGCATTGTATGCCTATCTGTAACCGCTTACGCTCAAAAAAAAGAATTCAAGTTTGGAAAAATTAATCCTGAAGATTTTAATATAAAACCTAGTGGGCAAGATTCAGCCGCTGCCGCTGTGAAAATTTTTGATGTAGGTGATTGTTATTTTCAATATAATGAAAGAACCGGTTTTAATTTCGTATTTGAAAGACATGTACGTTATAAGATCATTAACAAGAATGCATATGACTTAGCTGATTTTAAAATTTCATTATATAGAAGCAATAACAGTAACAGAGAGGATCTATTGAAAATGGATGCCGCAACCTATAATATGGAAGCTGGCAAAATAGCTGTTACTAAACTTAGCAAGGATTCAAAGTTTACTGAAGAATTCAATAAAAATTACCAAATCAAAAAATATACTTTAGGGAATGTTAAAGAAGGCTCGATCATAGAGTACAAATATGCTATTATCTCTCCTTTCATATTCAACTTAAGAGGATGGACTTTTCAATCGGACATTCCCACCCTCTATTCAGAATACAATGTAAGAATTCCAGAATATTTTGTTTATAAGCCTTCTTATCAAGGTTATTACAAAATCAACCAAACTAAAAATGAAACAGTAAGCGCTAACTACATTATCGGCATTAATTCCAATGCCACTGATACTCAATATATACTGGAGAATATCCCATCTCTAAAAAAGGAACCTTTCATTACTACTATAGATGATTACATGACATCCATTGATTTTGAATTGATGGGGACCCGTTATCCTAATGATACTTACAGAGATCTTACGGGCAATTGGCCTAAAATTATTAAAGGTTTGGTTAGCGAAGAAAATTTTGGCTTATTTGTTAAAAAAAATGCAGCTGCCAAATCTCTTCTTCCTAGTATTATTAAAACAGAAACAGATCCATTGAAAGTTACCACTTTGATCTACAATTATATTAAAAGTAATGTAAAATGGAATGACAGTTATAACTTATATACCAGTGAATCTAATCCAAAAACAGTATTAGAGAAAAGAACTGGCAATTCAGCCGATATCAATTTACTATTGTTAAGCTTTCTTAAGGAAGCTAAAATTGATGCAAACGCTCTTTTAGTTAGCACAAGAAGTAATGGTATGCACCCTGGCTTTCCGCAAATAACAAAATTTAATAGTGTATTGGTACATGTTAAAGGTTTAGAAAAAGATTTGATTTTAGATGCTACCAATAAAGATCATTTTTTAGGTATGGTTTCATTTGAAAACCTCAATCACCAAGGTTTTTCTGTAGATATTAAAACAGAAACCGGAGCTTGGATTAATACAGAACCTGAATTTGGAGATGAGAAAATATACAGTTATGCACTAACCCTTGATAAAGAAAACAAATTAAAGGGAAGTATTTTACAATATTATAAAGGCTATGGAGCACTTTCCAGAAGAAACAGTTATCGTTCAAACGCAAATGAAGCTGAATTTATAAAGAACATCAAAAAAGATAAACAGGGCTTAGAAATAGATAGTTACAAACTCAACAACCTAGATAATTTTGATGAGACCTTAAATGAAGAATTAGTAGTAACCATTGAAGAAAATGTGGAAGAAGCCGGTAATTTAGTTTACTTAAATCCCTTGTTATATGAAAGAACCAAAGAGAATTTCTTTAAACATGAGACCAGAAATTTTCCGGTAGATTTTGCTTATCCTATGAAAGAAAGCATCAGGGCTTTCATTAACTTCCCTGCAGAGTATGACATTGAAAAATTACCACAAGGAGGTGTATTTAAATTACCAGAAAACAAAGGTTCTTTTAGTATAAGTTTTGTAAGTCAAGACAAAACCGTATTGGTTAGAAGTACAATAGAAATCAATAAAACGCTTTTCAGACCAGAGGAATATTTTGATATCAAAGAATTATTTAAGACGATAGTTGAAAAGCAGGCAGAGCAAATTGTATTTAAAAAGAAATCTTAACATGCAAAAATATATTCTTTTTACCTTATTTATAGGCTTAATTTCATTAACAGTACAATCGCAAAATAATTATGATGCGAGTAAAATTCCTGACAATTTAAAACAAGATGCAGTAGCTGTAGTTAGAAACGAAGAACAAATTTATGAGTACAAAACAATAGGATCAGGAACAATTAAATATAAAATTGTGATCACTATTCTTAGCAAAGCTGGTGATACGTATGCAGAATTTGCAGAAGTTTATGATCGTTTTTCTAATATTTATAATTTAAAAGGGATACTTTACGATGCTACAGGCAAAAAAATAAAGGACTACAAATCATCTGATTTTCGTGATAACAGTTTAGTATCTAATTATACTATTTTTCAAGACGACCGTGTTAAGCTATTGAATATCTCAAATACGACTTATCCTTATACAGTTGAATACAGTTATTCACAAGACTTTAATGGAATTTTGATGCTTCCTTCATGGAAATCTTTGAAAGGCTATCACATTGCAACAGAAAAATCAAGCTATGTATTTCAAAAAAATGCGGGGTTAAATGTACGTTTTTTAACAAGCGAAGGTCTGAAAACAGATTCTATTACCACAAACAATAAGACTATCTATTCTTGGGTTGCAGATAATATTCCTGCGACCATTCATGAACCTTTAAGTGTGGGTACAGATCAATTAGCTGCATGGGTTAAAATTGCGCCAAATCAATTTGAATTTGATAGTTTTAAAGGCGATTTAAGTACTTGGAGTAATTTAGGGGCCTGGATTTCAAAACTCAATGAAAATGGAGATATTCTGCCCGCTGCAACAAAAACTATAGTACAAGGTTTAATTAAAGATGCTAAAACAGATCATGAAAAAATGCAAATCCTGTATAATTATTTACAGCAAAACACACGTTATGTAAGCGTTCAATTAGGTATTGGGGGGTTTAAGCCTATCCTTGCAGAAAAAGTAGCCCAAGTAAATTATGGAGATTGCAAAGCATTGTCAAATTATATGAAAGCATTGCTTAAAGAGGCTGGCATTCAATCTAATTTAATTCTGATAGGCAATGGCATGCCCGAACTAAATAAAACGTACTCAAGTATGGGTCAGGCCAATCATATGATTTTGGCTGTACCATCGGCTAAAGATACTACGTTTCTGGAATGCACCAGTCAAAATTACCCAATGGGCTATATTGGCTATAGTAATTCAGATAGAACTGTATTAATGGTTACAGAAAATGGTGGTAAGCTTATCAGAACTCCAAAATATCAAAGTAAAGATAATTACCAATTTAGCAAAACCTCTGTTTTACTTGCTGAAGACGGCACCGCCAATATTTCTACTAAATCAAGCTATGGCAATGCTCAATACGAAGATAACCTATCAAATCTTCTATCTGAACCAACAGAGGTTCGTAAGAGAATTCTGCAAGGTTTAGATTTTGCAGATGCCGAACTTCTACAGGTTAAATTTGAGCAAAATGATAAAAAACTTCCCATAGTTAATGGAGAAATTAGATACATAACTAAACAGTTATTAACCAAGGGCGGAGATAAAATGTTTTTAGTAGTCAATCAAATTAACCGAAAAGAAAGTGTTCCTGAGAAGATTACCAATAGAAAAACCTCTTTTGCCATTCCTTTTGATTACAACGACGAAGACGAAATTACTTATACGTTACCGACAGGCCTAAAAGTTGAGTTTTTGCCAAAAGATGTTAAGTTAGTCTCAGAATTTGGTGAGTATACTGCTTCGTTTATTGCTAATGGAAATACCATTACTTACAAACGTACTCAAACCATGAATTCGAAAACTTATCCTGCTTCTAAATACAATGAGTATGTAGATTTTTACAAAAAGATCTATCAGGCAGATAAGGTAAAAGCTGTACTTAGCAAATAAAGAATAAAGGCTGTTTCACAAAGAAAGATTATTTTTTGAAACAGCCTGATCATAAGATTTATTTTTTACCGATTACTACTTTGATCATCTGATCAGAATTTAGATATTTATTAGCAATATTCATTAATTGAGCCGGTGTAATGGTTTTTACCGTATCAATATATCTGCTATAATAATCATAATCCATACCAGAGAAATAGATATTCTTAAATTTATCGGCATGCGAAAAAGCATTTTCCAAGCTACCCAACATTGAACCTAACATATAATTTCTAACCAGGTCTAATTCTTCTTCGCTAATTGGTTCTGTTTTCAACAACGTGATCTCTTTCTCTATTTCCTTAAGCGCATCAGCACATACATCCGCCCCTACTTCGGTAGCAATAAAGAAATAACCAGCCTGTTTTAATGAAGCCACGGCAGAACCTATGCCATAAGTATAACCCTTATCTTCTCTTATATTAGCCATTAACCTTGAGCCAAAATAACCACCTAATACGCAATTAAGCACTTGTAACGATGGGAAGTCAGGATGTTTCCTATCTATAGCCAAATTTCCCATTCTAATGGCCGATTGCAAAGCGTCTGGTTTTTCAACATATATTTCCTGACCGTCCTGTGCTACAAACGACAACTTATTTTTCTCAAAAGGTCCTTCATTTTTCCATGACTTTCCAAAAATCTGATCCAGCACCTCAAAATCCTTATTCACGAATTTACCAGAAACAATAATCACACAGTTTTTAGGTTGATAAGCACTTTGGTAATGCGTCAATAACTCTTCTCTTTTTAACTCATCATAATCAGCCATTTCAACATTTATGCCGTAAGGTGTATTGCCAAAAATTGCATGAGCAAAAGTTTTACGACCTAAGAAATCATTTTTCTGAAGATTAACTTGTAAACGCTGCTTTTGGTTCTGCTTATAAATGTCCAGTTCTTCCTGAGGGAAAATACTGTTGTTCAAGATATCATAAACCACAGGCAAAACAGCGTTAAGGTGTTTTGTAAGCGTAAACAAGGTTACATTGGTATAATCTGAAGAGAAGTCTGTTTGCAGAAAAGCACCATAATAATCTATTTTATCTGCAATTTCCTTAGCACTTAAACTGGCTGTACCCGAATTAATCAGGCCATTTACAGCCATAGCCAATAAAGGTTTGCTTGCATCCCAGTTTACATTCTCGAATATAAACTCAATGCGTACCAAATCTTGTTCACCTATATTTAAAATAAAAACATCAATACCATTGGCCAATTGCTGTTTTACGGGAGGTATAAATTTAATATTGTTAACCTGCCTAAATGCAGGTGCCTGTGTTCTGTTAAGCATTTGCCAAGTAATATAATGTTGACGATTTTTCTTTTTTAAAAGTTTCGCGGGCTGCTTCTTGTATCTCTGCAGCAGTAATTTTTAAGTACTTATCAATTTCAGTATTTAAGTTTGCTGCATCGCCCAATAATTCATAGTAAGCTAAATTCATTGCTTTATCCAGTAAATTCATTTCAGAGAATACCATAATTGACTCAGATTTGTTTTTAACCTTGGTCAGTTCATTTTCAGTTACCGGTTCAGTGGTTAATTTTTCAAGTTCTTTCCAAATGGCATTTTCAGCTTCTTCCATTTTAACCTCTTTAACCAGTTTTCCTTCAACAATAAACAAGCCCTGATCTATACTGGCAGTGATATAAGCATTAATATCGCTAAATAACTTCTGTTCTTTTAGCAAACTATTAAATAAACGCGATGATTGTCCTTGAGATAAAATATCAGACATCAGATCATAAATCTGATAAGACTTATCTAAACGTGCCGGCATCTTAAAGGCGATGTATATCGCGTTTAAAGGTACATTTGCTTCAACCGTTAATTTTCTCATTTCGGTCTGTACAGGTTCTTTTGGTAAATTTCTGTGGTATTTCTCCCCTGCTGGTATATCACCAAACCATTTTTCGGCCAATTGTTTAACTTCTTCTGTTTTCACGTTTCCGCCTACTACCATAATTGCATTTTGTGGGTTGTAATGCTTTTTAAAGAAAGCTTTAACATCTTCCATTTTTGCATTTTCGATCTGTGCGAGATCTTGTCCAATGGTAGCCCATCTGTACGGATGCTCCTGATAAGCCAAAGGCCTTAACTTTAACCATACATCACCATACGGCTGGTTCAAATAACGCTGTTTAAACTCTTCACAAACCACATTCCGTTGTGTTTCTAAACTTTTTTCAGAAAAAGCAAGGCTCAACATCCGGTCACTTTCCAACCAGAAAGCAGTTTCTATATTTACTGCCGGTAAGGTAATATAATAATTGGTGATATCGTTACTGGTAAAAGCATTGTTCTCTCCTCCTACCCTTTGCAAAGGCTCATCATAACTTGGTATGTTAACAGAACCTCCAAACATCAAATGTTCAAACAAATGTGCAAATCCGGTCCTTCCTTCTTCCTCATCTCTAGCCCCCACATCATATAAAATATTTAAAACAGCCATAGGTGTAGTATCATCTTCGTGCACCAGAACTTTCAGCCCATTGGCCAGTATAAAACGATTGAAATGTATCATATAAATCTTTAGATGGGTAAAGATAATCGTTTAGCTTTAAAATAAGGGCACATCAGCAATCGGGTTTTTATCTTCATGTATTAAAATTACACCCCGCTAACGCGAATACCACTAAACGTTCTGTGCTTTTTCTTTATCTTTGTTTTCATGAATACAAGCGATTTACTGACCAGAGCATTAAATTTCGATTTCTTAACTCAGGAAGAGGGTGTTTTTTTATACCATAACGCTTCAACAGCCGAGCTGGCTTTTGTAGCTAATGAGCTTAGAAAAATCCAGGTACCAAGTGGTAAAGTAACCTGGCAAATCGATAGGAATGTAAATACCACCAACGTTTGTATTGCCAATTGCAAATTCTGTAACTTTTTTCGTAGACCTGGACATGAAGAAAGCTATATTACCGATATTGAAACCTATAAAGTAAAGATAGAGGAAACCTTTAAATACGGTGGAGATCAGTTACTGCTACAAGGTGGTCACCACCCTGATCTAGGATTAGAATTTTATACAACGCTGTTTAAACAACTTAAAGAGCTCTATCCGGACTTAAAGCTACATGCTTTAGGGCCTCCAGAAATAGCACACATTGCTAAATTAGAAGATATTTCCCACACCGAAGTACTTAAAGCGTTACAAGAAGCGGGTTTAGATAGTTTACCGGGTGCCGGTGCAGAAATTTTAAATGATCGTGTTCGCCGTTTAATCTCTAAAGGCAAATGTGGCGGACAGGAATGGCTGGATGTAATGCGTGCAGCTCACCAGTTAGATATCACCACTTCTGCCACCATGATGTTCGGACATATTGAAACTATTGAAGAACGTTTTGAGCATTTGGTATGGATACGAGAAGTACAAAGCGAGAAACCTGAAAATGCAAATGGTTTTCTTGCATTTATTCCTTGGCCTTTTCAAGATGATGGTACCTTACTTAAACGCTTACGAGGAATCAGTAATAATGTTACCGGCGATGAATATGTAAGAATGATTGCACTAAGCAGAATTATGCTTCCTAATGTTAAAAATATACAAGCTAGTTGGTTAACTGTAGGTAAAACCGTGGCGCAACTTTGCTTACATGCTGGAGCCAATGATTTTGGTTCAATCATGATCGAAGAAAACGTAGTATCGGCAGCAGGAGCTCCGCATCGTTTTACAGCCAAAGGCATCCAAACGGCAATAAGAGAAGCTGGGTTTGAGCCCCAGTTACGTGGACAGAAATATAATTACCGAGATCTGCCCGAACACATGGAAGAACAGGTTATTACCTATTAAAACAGTATTATGAAAAAGCTATCGACACGAAATATAGTCTTAATTTTAGTTTTTTTATGCTTAAGTTCAATTACGTATGCCCAAGATGGGTGGTTTAAACAAAAAATCAACAATAAGATTACTGTCAGCTTCCCAACTGAACCAAAAAAATTAAATGAAACTAGCTATGCCTTAAATCAAGATAATATAATTTATGCTGCCTATTTTGTTGATTTACTAAAAGTAACCTCTCTGTCGCTGGAGACATTTAACAAAAGCATAATTTCACAAGAATATGCAGATGAATTTCTAAAAGGCTTAGCTCCTTCTTTTCCAAAATATGTTTTCGAAAAACCAAAAATTTACAACTTTCAAAACTGCACCTCTTATGCAATTTACGGTAAAAACTCTGCAGACAAATTAACAATTCAAATGAATATTGTATTTGTTGATGGCATAGCTTATACAGCAGGTTGTATTTTACCTGACAATAAAGAGTCTAAGCTAAAAGATCTTTTTTTGGCTAATATTAATATATCGAAATAAGTATTTTTTAAATATAATTTGTTAGCTCTTTAGGCAAAAACATCAATAATTTTCTTTAAGCCCTATTTTTTTGATAAATTAACCGAAAAAACATTTGTGTTAAAAGCTATTATTGTTGACGACGAAGAGTTTGCCCGTTCATCACTGTACTTTTTGCTACAGGAGAATTGTCCGGATATCCATATTTCGGGTATTGCAAAATCTGTAAAAGAAGCACGTACCTTACTTGCAACGCACGCCGTAGATCTTATCTTTTTGGATATAGCCATGCCAGGTGAAAATGGTTTTGAATTGATACCTGATGTACAACAGAGTAACGCTACTGTTATTTTCACCACTGCTTATGATCAATACGCTTTAAAAGCTATTAAAGCCAATGCTATAGATTATCTACTTAAACCCATCGATATTGATGACCTTAAAGATGCCGTAAACAAAGCCTCTAAACACCACAAATTAAACCAGCTGGATAAGCAAAGCCGTACCGAAAGTTTAAAAAATCTTGAGCATGATCTGAATAATCAACAAAACATCAATAAGATCACATTACCAGCCAGTCAGGGTTATCGTGTAATAGAACTTGATGATATTTTACATATAGAAGCCGATAGCAATTATTCAGTCTTTAATCTTGTAAATAAAGAAAAAATAACCGTTTCTAAGGTTTTAAAAGATTTTGAAGAAATCTTACCCGAGAACCGTTTTCTACGTATTCATAAATCAAGCATTGTTAACCTCACGCATGTTAAAGAATATTACAATAAAAACGGATTAACGGTGGCCTTACAAAATGGAGAGACTATAGCTGTTTCAAGGCGGAGAGCAGGTGATTTCTATGAAAAAATAAAATCATATACCATTAAGAATAGTGACAAATAGAAAGTTTACATACTATTTACTTTGGTTGATTTTAGCGGTTTTACCTTTAAGCACGTTAAAAGCACAGAAAATTTATTTTCCCCACTATACCACTAAGCAGGGTTTGCCCAGCAACAACTGCTTTTTTTCTATACAAGATAAGAAAGGTTATTTATGGATAGCTACCGATGCGGGTGTAAGCCGTTTCGATGGTACTGTTTTCGAGAATTTTACAGTTAATAATGGCCTTCCAGACAACCAGATCTTACAGTTAAGAGAAGATAGCAAAGGCCGTATCTGGTTTTTGTCGTTAAATGGGCAGCTCAGTTATTTCTATAATGGTAAAATTTATAATCAGGATAACAATTCACAACTTAAGGAACTGAATTTCAATACCGTTATAGTTTCTTTTTTTGAAGACAGCAAAGGTCGCATTTGGTTTGGTACAAATACCAATTTAATTGGATTATGGGATGGCAAATCTTTATCCAGGCTAAGTGCCTTATCTCAGTACAATAAATTTCAAAATGCTTTTATATATGAAGATAAAAACGGAAATATCTGGGCTTACAATGAAAATTCAACATTTTTATATACCAGAGGAAATTTTCTGTTAGTTGGCGATCATATCTTTCCTCAATCTTACAAAACGGTACAATACCATAATCACCATACTTTTTTGGTAGATAACACAGGACTAAATCTTAAAGAAGGACCTAATAACACGCTTCTTTTCACCGTACCTAAAGAACTTACCACAAGCAAGTTAGGCTATATTTTTTATGATGGAAATGAACTTTGGTTAAGCAATAATCATGGAGCCTATAAGGTAAATCAGCAAGGCAATACAGAACATTTTTTAGACAACGAAGATGTAAACCAAATTCTAAAAGACAAAACAGGAAATGTATGGTTCATTACTAAGAATGGCATTTATAAAATGCCCAATAAAAATGAGCAGCTGTTTATTTTAGATAAAGAACATGGTTTAACTGAAAATAACTTAAAAAGTATTTATAAAGACAATCGCAACAGGTTATGGCTTGGTACAGGGAATGCACAGATTAACATTTTAAACCTTGATAATAAGAAGATTGAGAATTTTAGTATACCTGAAAAAGATAAATTCAATGCTATAAAGCAGCTAAATCTTAATAAACAGGAGAACAAAATGTATTTTGCCTCCGATTATGGTTTGGGTAGCATAAATGTAAATTACCCTGCTTCAAAAAATATCAGTTATTTAAGAGAAAAAGAAAACCTATTTTTTGTTGTTAAGAACTTCACGTTTAATGAATTTAATAATTTAAGCATTGCACTTTCATCAGGTGTATTTACTTTAAATGATAATAATCTTAGTTTCTCCACTCAAAAATCAGATTTTCAGAAAAGCCTTAAAGGCAGGGCCTACAGGGTTTTTTATGATCATAATAATAATCTATGGTTCTCTAATATCAATGGTTTAAATGAAGTCAGGAACAAGTCTGTTTATCCCCATTACCAAAATCATCCGCTCTTAAAAAAACGCATTAACGATATACAACAATTACCAGATCAAACCCTGGTTCTTGCTACCGATGGTTATGGAATCCTGTACTATAAAAACAATAAAATTCTTAACCAGATTACTACGGTTAATGGTTTAAGTAATAATATTGTAAACCGATTGTTTGTAAAAAACAATGCCATATGGGCCATCAGCAACACTGGTATTAACCGTATTACTTTACATAATAATGTACCTGGTATTACTTCTTTTGATTATTTGAATGAAGTTCTCTCTGACGATCTGAACGATTTGTATATCGATACAGATACCGCCTATTTTGCTACAAAGAACGGCCTCCTGTATTTCGCATATAAACAGAGTATTCAAAACAATCCTGCTCCGCAGGTATATATCTCTTCTGTAAGCAAAAACCATCAGGATTTGGACTTAGGTATACCTAACTCTATTTTGCAACCTGATGAGCAAAATATAACCATTAATTACAGTGCTATAGATTTCAAAAATCGCAATATTATTTACAGATATCGTTTAAAAGCCGATGCTACATGGATAGAAACCAAAAGCAGAAGATTAGACCTTACCTCTTTAGAGCCTGGATCTTATGTTTTTGAAGTTTGTGCTAAAAGTCAGGATAGCGAATGGAGTAAGGCCTCTGCCTTTAGCTTCACTTTAAAAAAGTATTTTTACCAGACCTGGTGGTTTATCTGTATTATTATTGTTTTAGCAGCATGTTTACTTTATCTCATTGCTTCAGATATTACCAAACGCAAGAAAAATAAAGAACAGGAACAACTCTTGTTAAGAAATAAAGTACTCATGCTTGAACAGAAAGCTTTACAAGCTATGATGAACCCGCATTTTGTATTTAATGTAATGAACTCCATACAGCATTACATCAATACAAAAAATACTTCTTCGGCCAATAAGGTCTTAACCGGTTTTGCCAAACTTATCCGTAAAAATCTTGAAATCTGTACCAAAAGTTATATCAATTTAGAAGAAGAAATTGAATACCTAAACCTCTATCTGAGCTTAGAGAAATACCGTTTCGGCAATAAATTTAATTACCACATCATCATTAACGATGAAATTGATAAAGATGAGACTTATATCCCTTCAATGCTGTTACAGCCTTTTATTGAAAACGCCATATGGCACGGTATAATGCCAAAAGAAGAAGGTGGTACGGTTACGATAGAAATTGGTTTACTTGAAAAAGAAAGCGATTGTTTACTGATCAAAATTATAGATGATGGCATTGGCATTGAAAATTCACTCAAGAATAAACAAAAAAGTCATCAGAGCAAAGGCATGAGCCTTACTCTTGAACGCATCAACTTACTTAATAAGATTGAAGCAAAATCTATACGTTTTAAGGTACAACAGAACGGAAATTGGGGCACTACAGTTACAATTAACATCCCAATGAACTAAAACTTTACCGTTAACTCAAAAAAACCTACCATTTACTAAATAAGAAACCCAAAGCCCTGAGTTTTGTATTAAACTTGTTTTAGAAAAATAAACAAATCCATTAGTGATATTGTTGAATATACGTTCTTAAAGGATTGGTAAGATATTTTTTAACCTAACCTAAAATTATATCTCAATTCAGGTTTCATTTGTGTGTTAAAAGCGTCCCGATTAAACAATCAGGACGCTTTTTTATTTTAGCTATATTACTGTGTAACAATACACTAAATTGATTTCCTTTTTTCCTAACTTCGTGCTAACATGCCAGAATTATATGTAGATAGTCTTTATCATTATTTTAAAGGCCAAAATGTGCTTAACGGCGTACATCTGCAATGCAGCACTGGCGATATAAAAGGAATACTGGGCAGAAATGGTTGCGGAAAATCAACCTTGCTAAAATGTATGTTTGGAAGCATCAAAGCAAATCATATTTACCTTAAATTAAATGGAAAGATCATTAAAAAACCTGCATATCTTACGCAACAGTTAGCCTACCTGCCCCAACATCCTTTCTTACCACAGCAATTAAAATTAGAAACCATTATCAATTTGCTGTGCAACAGGTACAAAAAAGAACTTCTAAGTATTAAACTTATACAACATTATCTCAAAAGTAAGATTACTACTTTGTCAGGTGGTACGGTACGTTTAGTTGAAGCAATTCTTACTATTTACAGCGATGCAGCCTTTGTTCTTTTAGACGAACCCTTCTCTCAATTGTCGCCAGTTATGATACAGGAAATCAAAAAACATATTTTATTGCTGAAGCAGCAGAAAGCATTTGTGATTACTGATCATTATTACCGTGATATTATAGATATTTCTACTGAAATCATTCTGCTTAAAAACGGGTCTAATTATACCATTAACAGTATGGAAGATTTAAGTTTACATAACTATATACCTTATCATTAAGCACATATAGAAAAAGATAATTCTTCTCCAATTTTAAAATCTTCTTTTTTATTTCCGGCTATAAAATATTCTACATGAAAACCCGTTTTTAATGACATTAAATACCCTTTTAAAAATTTGAAAAAAAATTTCACAGAAGCGGTTTTTATTATAATTTTGGCACCCGTAAACGAAACAGGAAAAGAACTTTCTACTTTAGAAAAGATTTTCTTAATTTTAACTAAGCATACAACTTTCGAATATTTTAACTATTTTTTTGTGTTATGAAAACGCCTAAAAAATCTATTCCGAACAAACCTACAAGTAAGCCTAAATCAAAAGAGGACTTAGACGACGATTTTGATGATGATGTGACTGCGGACAAAAGTTATGACGATGAAGACGAAGACGACTTTGACATGCCGCTTGATGATTTAGATACCTTCGAAAGTTTTGATGACGACGATGATGATTATTAATCTAAAATCAGCATAAAATAAAAAGCATCCCTTTCAGGATGCTTTTTATTTTATTAACTTTTGCCATTCTAAAGTTTAAAACCGGAGTAAATGAGAATTACTGAAGTAAAAGACAGATCAGCACAGCAACGTTTCTTAAATATAGTTGAAGAGTTGTACAAAAACGACCCAAACTATATAAGACCTTTAGATCAGGATATAGAAAAGGTTTTTGATCAACATGCCAATCCTTTTTTTAAACATGGCGAATGCACCAGATGGATATTGGAAGACGGACAAGGAAACACCATTGGTCGTATAGCTGCATTTATAAACCAGAAAAAAGCGCATCTTTATGAAAAAACCACAGGTGGCATAGGATTTTTTGAAAGCATAAATCAACAAGATACTGCCAATATGCTCTTTGATACAGCGAAAACATGGTTAAAAGAAAGAAACATTGAGGTAATGGAAGGACCTGTAAATTTTGGTGAGAATGATTCTTTCTGGGGTTTGCTCGTAGAGGGTTTTACACCTGCTTCATATGGCATGAACTACCATCTGCCCTACTACCATAACCTGTTTACTAATTATGGATTTAAAACAGCTTATGAGCAATTAACCAATATCATTGATATTAAAATACCTTTTCCTGAACGTTTTACTAAAATTGCGCAATGGGTTGCATCCAAACCGGCTTACAGCTTTGAACATTTCAAAAAATCAAATGCCAGTAAATACATTTCTGATTTAATGGAGATTTATAATGATGGCTGGAAAGATTTTGAAAACTTCGTTCCTATAAAAAGGGAAACTCTGGAAGAGAGTTTTAAGCAGATGGAAGTGATCATGGACGAGAAATTGATCTGGTTTGCTTATGCAGATGGGGAGCCGGCTTCTTTTGTTGTAATTATTCCGGATGCCAACCAGATGATCAAAGGTTTTAATGGCAAATTAGGCCTGTTGCAGAAGTTAAAATTCGCGTACAGACGCTGGAAAGGCATTAACCGTATGCGTGCCATTGTAATGGGTACTAAACAGGCTTATCAGAAACATGGTCTGGAATCAGCATTATTTATTAAGCTTAAAGAATATGTGATACCCAAAAATCAGTATGATGAGCTGGAGCTTTCATGGGTAGGTGATTTTAACGAAAAAATGCTGGCTATACATGAAGCAACAGGAGCCAGGTTTGGCAAAAAGCATTTAACCTTAAGGGTAGATATTTAAAAGAAGCTGTTCAACTATTTTAATTTGTCATTATGAAATCGTTTCTTGATTTTCATCCCTATTAAATATAGAATGACACATAATAGTTGAACAGCCTTTTTTGCTTACATGTTGATTGTTATTCCTAAAAGCTTGTAGAATTCTTTTAAGATAGCGGGATGTCCAGGCCATGCAGGCGAAGTCACTAAATTACCATCAACTACAGCCTGATCTGCAGGGATATTTTTCCATGTACCTCCGGCCAGTTTAATATCAGGCCCCACTGCAACATAGGCAGTCAATGTTCTTCCTTTTAAAACTTCTGCTGCAGTTAAAACCTGTATGCCATGGCAAATCGCTGCCACTGGTTTATTTTCATTAAAGAAATGACGGGTGTATTCCAATACTTTCTCATTTAAGCGGATATATTCTGGGGCTCTGCCTCCGCAAACATATAGACCATCATAATCTGCAAGATTTACTTCATCAAAGCTCTTGTTCAACATGAAATTATGGCCTCGAAGCTCACAATAAGTCTGATTGCCTACAAAATCATGAACGGCCGTTGGTACTGTCTCTCCTGCTTTCTTATCCGGACAAACTACATCAACACTTAAACCCACTGATAATAAAGCCTGAAAAGGAACCATCACTTCATAGTCTTCTACAAAGTCGCCGGCTAACATTAAAATTCTCTTACTCATAATAATTAATTTTTAGCTAAGTAAATTTAAGGCTTTAATGAGTGAGAATTGTTAAATCAATGTTAATTAAATACCCAGTTTTTCATATAAAGAAATTACTTTTTGCTGTAGTTTCATTACTTCTTTATCCTTATCAATCAGTTTATTTTTCAACTGAGATAGTTCTTCTATCAAGTCTTGAGAAGCCCCGCTTACAATATCCTTAGATATTATAGAAACAACAGACACCTTGAAATATTTAGCAATCTGCACTAAACGTGAGATATTAAGATCTGTTAATCCAGATTCGATCTTTGAAAGTGCCGCAACCGAAATACCTAAAGCTTTTGCAACTTCTGTCTGGCCTTTACCTGCCTCTAAACGCAGTTGCCTAATGTTTTTGCCAATCTCTTTGACTAAAGGTGTTTGCGGCATTTTAATTATGATTTGATTTCGGCAGCAAGCTTTGGCAAATCCATCCCCGCATAGTTTCCTGAACTCATCAGTAAAAGATTTTTGTTACGAAAATCAAAGTTTCTTAAATAAGTTTCTACTTTCACCGGATCATTAAAGAACATAATAGATTTGTCATTAAATGCTGTTTGGATTTCATCTTCTGTTAAAGGCTCCATTCTTTTGATCAAAAATGTTTTGTCATCTATATAAACAATAGCTACATCTGCATCTTTCATGGCATCTTTATATTCCTTTAAAAAGTTCTTATTTAAACTACTAAAAGTATGCAATTCTATCATAGCCACAAGTTGTCTATCTGGAAATTGAGCTTTTACAGCCTGTATAGTTGCTTTCAGTTTTGAGGGCGAATGCGCAAAGTCTTTATAAACATTGGTGTGATTTACAGCATTTAACAATTCCAAGCGTTTAGCGGCACCTGTAAAGGTTGAGATTGCAGCATCAAATTCAGTTTCACTAATACCTAATTCCTTGCAAGCCATACGTGCGGCATTGAGGTTCATCAGATTGTGATCACCAAATACCTTTAAAGGTGTATGCTCAGGTAAAAGATAGGTAATTCCGCTTTTTACTTCATGTAGGGGAATTTGGTAAGGTATTTTAACAATATCTGCAGCAGAAGCCTCAACGGTTTGTTTCAGCACTTCATCGGTTTCGCAATAAATTACTTTTCCTTTAGGCTCAATGGTTGTTAAAAAATTGGCAAACTGCTCAACATAATTCTCAAAAGTTGGAAAAACATTGATATGATCCCAGGCTATACCACTTAAGATCGCAATATTAGCCTTATATAGATGGAATTTAGGTCGTCTGTCTATAGGAGAAGCAAGGTACTCGTCTCCTTCTATGATGATAACCGGAGCGCTATCGGTAATCTTTACCATGGTATCGAAACCAGCAAGCTGCGCACCTACCAAATAATCAAAATCTTTCTGATAATAATTGAGTACGTGCAAAATCATTGAAGTAATGGTAGTTTTACCATGGCTACCTCCTATTACCACACGGGTTTTATTTTTCGATTGTTCATATATGTATTCGGGATAAGAGTAGATCTTTAATCCCAGAGCCTGTGCTTTAAGTAATTCAGGATTATCAATACGGGCATGCATACCTAAAATTACAGCATCAATATCAGCAGTAATATTTTCTTCATGCCAGCCCATTTCCATAGGTAATAGGCCATATTTAGCCAATCTGCTGTTTGAAGGTTCAAAGATTACATCATCTGAACCCGTAACCAAAAAACCTTTTTTATATAGGGCAATAGCTAAATTATGCATAGCTGCTCCGCCTATGGCTATAAAATGAACTCTCATTATTATCTCTTTTTAAACAGAAAATTAAACCTTAATTAGCTTTAACAAATTGGGCTGCTACCCAATTGTTTAAGTTCTTATGATCAACATAGGCAAGTCCTAACTTTTCGGCTGCTTGTTTGATCATATCCAGGTCTGTTTCTTCGTAAAAACCACTAAAGAATATTAAACCATTTTTTGCCAGTACATTTACATAGGCATCCATTTGGTCTAATAAAATATTTCTGTTGATATTGGCCAAAATAATATCGTATATGTGTTGAGGAATAACTTCTTTACTTCCGCAAAGCGAAGTTAAATTGGTTACCTCATTTAACGCTGCGTTTTCAATGGCGCTTTGATAGCAAACATCGTCATAGTCTATGGCAGTAATATGTTTAGCTCCTCTTTTTGCAGCTAAAATTCCCAGAATCCCTGTTCCCGCTCCCATATCTAGAACATCCTTATCTGTAAAATCGGTTTCCAGTATATATTGCATCATCATGGTTGTGGTTTGATGATGACCCGTACCAAAAGCCATTTTAGGATCTACCACAATCTCATATTTGTAATGGGGCTGTGCCTCATGAAAAGTTGCACGTACATAACATTCATCTGTTATGATCAAAGGGCTAAAGTTTTTTTCCCATTCTTCATTCCAGTTCTGCGAAACTACTTGTTCAATCTGATAAGTAGTCTGAATCTCATTCTCGCTGATTACTTCAGCTAATTGCTCTTCTTTAAAGAGATCATCTGCAATAAAAGCATCAAAACCTGATGAAGTATCTTCAAAGCTATCAAATCCTATATCAGCTAAATCGGCCATAAGCAAATCTTTCTGATACTCCTCTATATCCTTAAACGTAAAACTAACTTTAGTATAATTCATTAGGCATTAAATGTTTTAACAATATCTACAAAATCACGAGATTTTAATGATGCACCCCCAATCAAACCTCCATCGATATCCTTTTGCGCAAAAAGCTCTGCCGCATTTTTAGGGTTACAGCTTCCTCCATATAAAATAGAGGTATCATCTGCAATATTGAAGCCGTATTTCACGTCTACTTTATTTCTGATAAAAGCATGGATATCTTGAGCCTGCTCTGGGGTTGCCGTTAAGCCCGTTCCGATTGCCCAAACAGGTTCATAAGCTAAAACAACATGAGCAAACTGCTCTGGCGAAAGATGGAACAAACCTTCTTCGAGTTGTTTTTCTATAACGTGAAAATAACTACCATTTTCTCGTTCATCTAAAGTTTCTCCTATACAAAATATAGGCTTAAGTTGATGTTTAAGTGCTATATTGGTTTTTTCTGCTAAAACTGCATTGCTTTCTGCAAAGTATTGGCGACGTTCTGAATGTCCGATAATGACATATTCAGCCCCGGTTGAGCTGATCATTTTTGCAGAGATTTCACCGGTATAAGCACCACTCTCGCTCTGATGACAGTTTTGTGCGCCAATTTTTACCACACCTGATGAAAGTTGTGCCAAGCTGTTTATATGTATAAATGGTGCGCATATTACAGCAACCTGATCGCCTTTTCGCTCGTCTCTTACCATATTTATAATCTCTGAAAATAGCGATACCCCTTCCTGGTAATCTAAATTCATTTTCCAGTTACCTGCAACAATATTCTTTCTCATAATTTAAAAACGTCTGTACGGTTGTGTACTATCAAAAATGTGTATTAATATATTTATTTCTGTTTCGTCTAAAACAACATTTCTTCTTTCAAATACCAGTTTGGCTGTTTCGAGCATTTTGTGAATAGTATAAATATCAAAACCATGCGCTCCGCCCCATGCAAAATCAGGGATAAAATTACGCGGAAAACCCGGCCCGAAAACATTAGCGCTAACACCCACTACAGTACCGGTATTAAACATGGTATTGATGGCACATTTAGCATGATCAGCCATAATTAAACCGCAAAACTGCAAGCCTGTTTTCCTGAAACTTTCCGCTGTATAATCCCATAAACGAACTTCAGCATAATTATTTTTCAAATTAGAGTTATTGCTGTCTGCGCCAATGTTACACCACTGACCTAAAACCGCATTACCCAGGTAACCATCATGCCCTTTAGAAGAATATCCCCAAATTACAGCATTGTTAATCTCACCGCCCACACGGCTAAAAGGTCCTATAGTTGTTTTTCCATAAATTTTAGCTCCCATTTTCACTTGCGAATCATTACATAAAGCAAATGAGCCTCTAATATGACAACCTTCCCACACTTCGCTGTTTTTACCTAAATAAACAGGTCCCTGTAAAGTATTAAAGGTAGAACACTCTGCAACAGCTCCTTCTTCTGCGAAAAACTGTTCGCCAAGAATTGTATTTGTGCCACTTATAGCAACAGAAGTTCTGCCCCGGGCAAGCAGATTAAAATCATTTACCAGCTCCTTATCATTAAAGCCAAATATATGCTCAGGATATTCTATTTTAAGAAAGTTATTTTCTACGGTTACAGGTGTCAGTTTTTCTTTAACCAATTGGTAGGCAATATTTTCCTTACATTTATAAGCAATAACACATAGATTGTGTGAGAGATATTCGCCCTCTTTAAGATTGGAAATTTTATCTAAGAGATAACTGTTTGGACAAACCGATCCATTGATAAAAAGCTCAGCCTCTATTGATGGGTATTTGATACTTAGATAAGACTGGGTACAATAGCCGTAAGAGCTGGCATTAAGATGTTTAGACCATTTTTCGGCAATGGTCAAAATACCTACCCTTAGGTCGGCAACCGGCCGCGTAAAAGTAAGAGGCCTTAACCGTTCCCAAGATTGATCATCAAAAAAATTGATTTTCATAGGTTACAAAAATAAAAAAAGTCTCGAGAGTATATATACCCGAGACTTTAAATATCTATCAATTAACAGCTGACTATTTTTTTGCGTAACGATTTTTGAATTTATCAATACGTCCGGCTGTGTCAACCAATTTCATTTTACCAGTGTAAAAAGGGTGAGAAGTATGAGAAATCTCTAATTTATATAATGGATATTCATTTCCATCTTCCCATTTAATTGTTTCTTTAGTTTCTACGCAAGATTTAGTTAAAAAAGCATAGTCATTAGACATATCTTTAAAAACAACAAATCTGTAGCTTGATGGATGCAAATCTTTTTTCATTTTAATTCTGTGTTTAATATTTATTTGTTGAAACCCCAAAAACATTAAATTGCAATTTGCTGGCAATAATATTGATGATCAGTTTCTAATTAGCAATTTGTTTTTCCTCTATCTTCTTTTTAGAGGTTGCAAATATCTTAATTATTTTTTTTAGAAACAAGTGTACAAAGAATAATTTTTGATTAAAAGTTCGTTTTATCTATACCAAAACAGAAATTGTAAAGCTAATTCATAAAATCGACTATCTTTGCCATACTAACCAATTTTATTTAAAGCAAAAGTAATTTAAAACTATGAAAGATGTAGTAATTGTTTCAGCTACCCGCACACCTATTGGTAGCTTTGGTGGTTCTCTTTCCGCATTTTCGGCTACCCAATTGGGTGCCATTGTCATAAAATCAGCTATAGAAAAAGCAGGTATCAAGCCAGCGGATGTACAGGAAGTTTATATGGGAAATGTGTTATCTGCAAATTTAGGACAGGCTCCTGCTACACAAGCTGTTAGATTTGCCGGCCTTCCTGATATTCCGGCTACTACCATTAATAAAGTTTGCGCATCGGGCACTAAAGCCATCATGTTAGCTGCACAAGCTATTGCCCTTGGCGATAAAGATATTATTGTTGCAGGCGGCATGGAAAGTATGAGCAATGTTCCTTATTATTTAGATAAAGCCCGCAATGGTTACCGTTTAGGTCATGGACAGATTACAGACGGCCTGATAAAAGACGGCTTGTGGGATGTTTATAACGATTACCATATGGGCTCTGCTGCTGAACTTTGTGCAGAAACCTGTCATTTTAGCCGCGAAGAACAGGATAACTATGCGATACAATCTTACCAAAGAGCACAAAAAGCACAGCAGGAAGGTAAGTTCACGAGCGAAATCACACCTGTTGAGCTTAAAAATAAAAAAGGAGAAACAACCTTATTTGAAAGCGATGAAGAGCCTGCAGCTGTTAAATTTGACAAGATTCCCGGTTTAAAGCCTGTATTTAAAAAAGATGGCACAGTTACCGCTGCAAACGCATCGTCTTTAAATGACGGAGCTGCTGCATTAGTATTAATGAGCGCAGATAAAGCAAAAGAATTAGGCTTAAAACCACTGGCTAAAATTTTAGCGTACGCAGATGCGCAGCAAGCACCAGAATGGTTCACTACCGCCCCTGCCAAAGCCATTCCATTAGCTCTACATAAAGCAAATATTGATATTAAAAATGTAGATTATTTCGAGATTAATGAAGCTTTCTCTGTGGTATCCTTAGCGAACAACAAAGAATTAAATTTAAGCAGTGATAACGTAAACATCAATGGCGGTGCGGTAGCAATTGGTCATCCCCTTGGCGCATCGGGTGCTCGTATTGTGGTTACTCTTCTAGCTGTTCTTCAACAAAACAACGGAAAAATTGGTGTTGCCGGCATCTGTAACGGTGGTGGTGGTGCAAGTGCAATAGTGATAGAAAATCTGCGTTAAGGAATTTACGCTAATAACTATGCTTAAGAACTTTGCAAGAATTTTATATTTAACCGGGTTAATCTTGGTTTGGGGCTCTTTTGTAAAGGCTCAAAATCAGCTTACACCGGCCAATCTGGCCTTACTAAATAAACTGCAGATCAGCTTGGCAGATATCAGCGATTCTACCTTTAACATCGAAAGTGATGAAGGAAAAATTGCCCAAAATACACATTTTGTGAAAGAATTGGTGAAGGCCTTAAAAACGCCTCATTCTTATGCTTTTAATTTCGATTCTTTAAAAAACATTAGCATCTTAAAAGCGCCAAACAATTCTTTTAAAATTTTTACCTGGTCTTTAGCGCTCAGCAACGGAACTTATAAATTTTACGGGACTATTCAATTGCCTACCAAAGATGGGCAATTGAAGCTTGTTCCGCTAAACGATGCCACATCACAGATTTCTGATCCCGACGCTGTTACAAACGCCAAAAACTGGTACGGCGCACGCTACTATGAGATTATACCTGTAAGTAGCTACAATAACCAGCCTTCTTATTTTATTTTGCTGGGGTGGAAAGGATATACTGATAAAACCACTCAAAAAGTAATTGAGGTATTAACCTTAGATAAAGATGAAGCTATTTTTGGCAAAAAAATATTCGAAACCGCAGTTAACAGTAATACGCTTAAGAACCGGGTTATTTTTGAATACAGCAGCAAAAATAGCATGACACTTACTTATAACCGGTCTGTAAGCATGATTGTTTTTGATCATCTGGCTCCTTATGAACCTTCTATGAAAGACCAGTTTGAATATTATGTATCCGACTCAAGTTTTGATGGCTATACAATCAATTACAACCGTTTCAAACTCAAAGAAAACATTGCATTAAAGAACGATCCCTCTGTACAGGATGAACATTATAAACCGCCTGTTAAAGCTACTACTCTTCTAAAAAAAGCTAATTAAATAGCTATAAATAACAAAACTCTCATTACATTCAACTATATTGCGAGCTTTACCTTTTTAACACACATAAACTAAATTTATATCTGATTAAAAATTATGCAAGTTACTACTGCAGAAAATAACAATGATCTTTTTAAAGACAAAGTTATAGGTCACCCTGCGGGGCTTTTTGTGCTATTTTTTACCGAAATGTGGGAACGTTTCTCCTACTACGGAATGCGGGCACTATTGGTTCTTTTCTTAACCTCTTCTATAACGGGTATGAATCCGGGCTGGGGCTGGCCCAGAGAAACCGCTTTGGCTATTTATGGTTCATATACCTCATTAGCTTACCTTACACCTATTTTGGGTGGTTATATTGCCGATAAAATCATCGGTTACAGAGCTGCCGTTATTGTTGGCGCCTCATTAATGACCTTAGGCCACCTTTCTATGGCTATGGAGTTCGATCCTATTTTTATGTACCTGGGATTAGGCCTTTTGGTATTGGGTAATGGTTTCTTTAAACCCAACATGACCTCTATCCTTTCTCATATGTATAAAAAACATCCTGAGAAAAAAGATGGCGCTTATACCATTTTCTATATGGGTGTAAATTCAGGTGCTTTCTTAGGTATGCTTTTATGTGGTTATATAGGCGAAAGTCCTGATTGGGGCTGGAGCTATGGCTTTGGTTTGGCAGGTATATTTATGTTTATAGGTATGCTTCAATTCTATTTCACTAGAAATATTTTTGGTAATATAGGGGTTAAACCCGAGAAAAATGAAGAAGTAGTTGAAGAAAATGAATCGCCGGAAGAAGCCAAAAGAAATCCATTCTCAAAATTTGATATTTCTATCATTGCAATCATTTCTGTCGTAGGGCTTTTATGGACTATCAACGACCCTCTTTCAAAAATTACATCGGTTAACTTTTTCAATTTTGAAGTTGCTGGGTTAACAGGCAGTAATTTTGCCATTTTAGCAGCATTGGTACTTTTTGTATTCATCCTGATCAAGAGAATTAGCCAATACACACCTGTATTACGCGATAAGATGATTGCGGTAATCATACTGGCATTTATTACTATTTTCTTTTGGGCATCTTTTGAGCAGGCGGGTGGGTCCATGACTATTTTTGCTAAAGATTATACGGCCAGAGTTTTAGAAGGTAACCAAAAATTATTGTTCAACATTGCCAATACTTTAATCACAGTAACTCCGCTCTTAATTATTTCATTTGTACTGATTAAATTATTCTCTAAGACATTTAAGCGTTTTGCTTTAGGAAATATCATTTTAGCCACCGGATTTCTAATTATATGGGGCCTTGTAATTTATATGTTAAGCGCTCAGTATAAAGATGTTAAAGCAGAAGTTCCAGCCACTTGGTTTGGGGTATTGAACTCTTTATTCATTATATCATTGGCTCCGCTTGTATCCAAATTATGGGAGAGCAAATATTCTCCTTTTGCCACTATAAAGAACGGTATCGGAATGATCCTATTGGGTATAGGTTTTGCTGCTTTAGCTTATGGTTCGCTTTCTATTCCATCGGGTGCAAAAACGGCTTCTGTAAGTATGATATGGCTGATTTTAGCTTATCTTTTCCATACTTTGGGCGAATTGTTCATCTCTCCTGTAGGCCTATCTTATGTAAGTAAACTTGTACCAGGACGTATGATTGCCATCATGTTTGGTATATGGTATCTAGCTATTGCCATTGGAAATAAAATTGCAGGAAAAATGGGTGGAATGATTGATGAGATTACAGCACAGTATTCTATGAAAACCTTCTTCCTGATCTTTACACTGGTACCATTTGCATTGGGTATATTTATTATGTTGCTTACACCGGTGCTAAAAAAATTAATGCACGGTGTAAGGTAACACCAGCTTATAAAGCCTTTGATAATTCAAAGGCTTTTTTTATTTTCAAAACGTTAACAAATATTCAACTAAACTAAAAATAAACGTGTCAGATAATTTAAATCAACAAGATCAGGAATTAGATCTTTATTTAGAGCGGTCGGGTATTGAGCAAGCTAAGCTTATTCAGCACCCTGTAGGCCTTTTTGTATTGTTTTTTACCGAAATGTGGGAACGCTTTAGTTACTATGGCATGCGTGCTTTGCTCACACTGTTTTTGGTAAGCGAAATCAGCAAAGGCGGTTGGGGCTGGACACGTCCTGAGGCACTCAACCTGTATTCTTGGTACACTGGTCTTGTTTACCTCACCCCTATTTTAGGGGGGTATATTGCCGATAGGCTTACTGGTTATCGCAAAGCAATTATCTTAGGCGCATTAATCATGACTTTGGGTCATGCTTCTATGGCATTAGAAGGTATTAATTCTAACTTTTTCTATTTAGGCCTGTTTTTAATGATTACCGGTAATGGTTTGTTCAAACCGAATATTTCTTCAATGGTCGGACAATTATATCCTGCTTCTGGCGAAAAAAAGAAAGATGCTGCCTACACCATTTTTTATATGGGCATTAACTCAGGTGCGTTTTTAGGTATTTTAATGTGCGGATATGTAGGTGAAAAAATTGGCTGGCACTGGGGCTTTGGTTTAGCTGGTATTTTTATGTTCTTTGGTATGCTGCAATTCTATTTTGGACAAAAAATCTTTGGTAAAATAGGCATCAATGTAATAAAGAACAACAACAAAGAAACCGCTATTGATGGCAATCTACCAAGTAAGGTAGTGAACCAACGCATGTGGGTAATTGGGGTACTTTCTATTTTTACCATCTTTTTTTGGATGGTATTTGAACAGGCCGGAGGTTCTATGACTATCTTTGCCAAAGATTACACCTTGCGCAACCTTACAGGTTCTACCGCAACCCTGTTTAAATGGTCTGATTCGTTACTAACCATATTCCCGCTTATAGCCGTTACAGTAGTTTTACTGGGCTTAGGCAAGAAAATATTCAGCAAATACCCTGCTACCATTATTTTTACTGGCTTAAGCTTTCTCATTATATGGATCTTGGCCATCTGGAAAATACAGAAAGAGTTTAATGCCGTAAATACAGAAGTTCCTGCTTCATGGTTTGGTATACTGAACTCGTTCTTTATTGTTGCACTTGCGCCTGTTTTTTCTAAATTATGGGAAACTAAAATCAATCCAAGCGGCCCTATTAAATTTGCTTTCGGTTTAATTTTTGTTGGTCTGGGTTTTGCCGGGCTAGCTTATGGTGGTATGAACATCCCTAAAGGTGCCACCACTGCCGAGGTAAGTATGTTCTGGCTGATATTCGCTTATTTATTCCATACCATTGGAGAACTTTGTGTATCTCCTGTAGGTTTATCTTATGTAAGTAAACTGGCTCCTGCTAAATTTGTAGGCCTGATGTTCGGCTTCTGGTTTACCTGTACGGCAATTGGTAACTGGCTGGCCGGTAAAACCGGTGGTTTGATAGATTACATCAGTTCTACGTATTCTATTTCGATTTTCTTCTTGATCTTCACGTTTATTCCTGTGGTAGCGGGATTGATACTTTTCTTGCTTAACCCTTTATTGCGTAAATGGATGCATGGCATACATTAATAGATTTTAACATCATTTAACTAAAAGCCTCGAATATTTGTTTGGGGCTTTTAGTTTTTAATAACTAATTTCGTCGATCAGAAATATAAATAGATCCCGTGTCAGACAGCCTTGTAATCATACCTACTTATAACGAAAAAGAAAACATTGAACGTATCATAAGAAAAGTTTTCTCTTTAAATGCCGCTATAGATGTGCTGATCATTGACGACGGCTCTCCAGACGGTACAGCCGCCATTGTACAAAACCTACAAAAAGAATTTACAGGCTTACATTTAGAGCAACGTAACGGGAAATTGGGTTTAGGTACAGCTTACATCCATGGTTTTAAATGGGCGCTCAGTCACAATTACGAATATATTTTCGAAATGGATGCCGATTTTTCTCACAATCCGGATGATTTGGTAAGGTTAAGAGAAGCCTGCATAAACGGAGCAGATGTAGCCATAGGTTCAAGATATGTAAAAGGCGTTAATGTAGTAAACTGGCCTATGGGCAGGGTATTGATGTCTTATTTCGCCTCAATGTACGTGAGATTTATTACAGGCATACAAATACAAGACGCTACTGCTGGTTTTAAATGCTACAAGCGTATTGTACTAGAAACTATCCCTTTAGATAAAATCAGGTTTGTTGGTTATGCGTTCCAGATCGAAATGAAATTTACAGCTATTAAATACGGTTTTAATGTAGTTGAAGTTCCTATCATTTTTACCGACCGCACAGAAGGCACTTCAAAAATGAGCACAAAAATTTTCAGGGAAGCTTTTTTAGGCGTCATACAAATGAAAATAAACAGCTGGTTCAGATCTTATAAGAGATAAACATAATCACTGATGAAAAAGGCAGAAGATTTTCTGGTTAAAAAGTTAGAAGAACGTAAACAATCTAACAATTTACGCCTCTTACCTGCTGTTACACCTAACCTTATCGATTTCTGTTCTAATGATTATTTAGGTTTTACCAGATCATCTTTACTAAAAGATAAAATCAAAATCTTTGAACAACAAATCGGTATTACTGAAAATGGCTCTGGTGGCTCCAGGCTGTTAAGTGGAAACAGAAAGTTTACCGAAGAAACAGAAGATTTTATTGCCCGTTTTCATGAAACTGAAAGTGCCCTGCTATTCAATTCGGGTTATGATGCTAATTTGGGGCTACTTTCCTGTTTGGGTCAGCGGGGCGATATCATTATTTATGATGAACTTATACATGCCAGCCTAATTGATGGTGCCAGACTAAGTTTTGCCGACAGACTGAAATTTAAACATAACGATATACATGACCTTGAGTTAAAGCTTCAAAAAGCAAAAGGCATAATCTATGTAGTAATAGAAAGCGTGTATTCTATGGATGGCGATACAGCTCCTTTAAAGGATATTTATGACATCTGCGAAAAATACGGTGCCAATCTCATTGTTGACGAAGCGCATGCCATTGGTGTTTTTGGTGATCATGGAAAAGGTCTGGTTCATCAAAACGGATTAAATAACAGAATATTTGCCTGTGTAGTTACTTTTGGCAAGGCTTTGGGTTGCCATGGTGCCGCTGTTTTAGGTAGTCACAACCTACGAAATTACCTCATTAATTTTGCCCGTTCTTTTATTTATACTACCGCAATGCCTCTACATGGGATTATGAGCATAAGAGCCGCTTATACATTATTAACAGAACAAGACCATCAGCAAGACCTGCGCCAAAATATATCTTTATACAGAAATTTAGCTTTTACGCTTAAATGGCCTTGTATAAATAGCTTAAGTGCAATACAGACCATTATTTTAAGTAGCGCAGAAAAGGCTAAAGATATTGCTCTTTATCTACAGAAATCAGGCTATGATGTAAGGGCTATATTAAGCCCCACAGTGGCCAAAGGTGCGGAACGATTGAGAATTTGCCTGCACAGTTTCAACACGTCTGAAACTATTGAGGGGCTTATTTTAAAATTAAAAACACATGAATAACAACTATTTTGTTACCGGAATTGGAACCGGTATAGGTAAAACTATAGCCAGTGCTGTACTGGTAGAAAAATTAAATGCCGATTACTGGAAACCTATCCAATCGGGAGATTTAGACCAAAGCGATAGCTTAACGGTTGAAAGTCTAATTAGTAATACTAAAACTATTATCCATCCCGAAACTTACCGTCTTACACAACCCTTATCTCCTCATCTTTCAGCTAAATTAGATGGAACAGAAATCACTTTAAACTCGTTTACTTTGCCCGAAACAACCCGTTCTTTAATTGTTGAGGGTGCCGGTGGGCTGATGGTACCCTTAAATAATAAAGACCTAATCTTAGATCTCATTATCCATCTTAACTTGGAAACCATAGTGGTAAGCAGCAATTATTTGGGTAGCATCAACCACACCCTACTTACCATAAATGTACTTAAACAATATGGTATAAAAATCAAAGGCATTCTTTTTTGCGGAGAAGAAAATACAGAAAGCCAAAGTTATATTTTAAACTATACAGGTTTACCTTTTTTAGGACGTATCCCCCAACTGAAAAACCTTGATAAAAGCAGTATCAAAGAAGCTGCTCAATATATAAACCTTGCTTAAAAACAGTTCATTTTAATTTTAAACGATTATAAGTCAACTATTAAAAGAAAATATTACATTTTTTCTTGCATGTGTTTTCAATAAATTCTATATTTGCACCTCGTTAATCAAAAACGATGATTCCGTAGCTCAGCTGGTAGAGCATTACACTTTTAATGTAGTGGTCCTGGGTTCGAATCCCAGCGGGATCACAGATTGTCAGAAAAAGCACACATATAGTGTGCTTTTTCTCGTTTAAATACGTCTTAAAAGCATTTCCTAGTAAAAAGTAAATCAAAGGAAACCATATTAATTCACAAAAAATGGTTACCAATTCGGTTACCACTTTAGTTTTTTAAATTGGGTAACCGAATTTTCTTGAACTGATGTAATGTGGGGTTTTAAGGAATTTCAATTTGTTTCGGCATAGCCGCTAAAAATTAATTGATAACTTAAAAATGAAGGAGATGAAAAACAATCAAAAACTTTCGATTCTGTTTTGGCTTTTTAGAGCCAAGGCAGCAAAAAAAGACGGGAAAGCACCATTGTATGCCCGCGTAACAATTGACAGCTTATATGAAGAAATATCGCTTCAAGCTAAGGTTCATCCCGACGACTGGGATGTTGGCCTCAAAAGAGACATATCGAATACACCGGAGTCAAAAAGAATTAACCGAATAATTGATGAAGCCGAAGTTGATCTCGGACGCTTTTTTACCCGATTGCAAGCAACTCACGAAAATGTTCTTCCAATCATGCTCAAAAATGTTTATCAGGGAAAAGACCCAATGGCACATTTAACCATTGATGGTTCGAGTAAGACCAGTACGATACTTGAAGCATTCGACCAATACATAAAACTGTTTGGGCTAAAAGTAGCAAAGAAAAAAAGATCAGAAGGAACCTATCGGCATTGGAAAACAGCACGAAACAAAGTCGCTGAGTTTATCAGATTTAAATATGGACTTGAGGACTTTGACCTAAGAAGAATCACTTATGATTTTGCAGAAGCTTTCTTTAACTATCACACGCTTGAAGCAGATGTTATAATCTCTGAAAATACAGCGAAAGGGTATGTTAAAAAGACAAGGCAAATATTAAAACGCTGTAAAAAAAGTGAGTTGATCAAATCTAATCCCTTTCAAGATTTTATTTGTACTGGCGAAGACCCGGAGGTTATCCCTCTTGAACTACCTCAAATAAAAAATATCTTAGAAAAAAAGATGCCAGCACAAGTATTAGAGGAAATCCGGGATGTTTTTATTTTTCAATGCTTTACGGGCTTTTCATATAAAGATCTCTATGAATTAACTAGGGACTGCGTAAAAGAGGTGGGAATCTACAATGAAAAATGGCTTTCAAGACAGCGTGAGAAAACCGACGTAAACGAAATGGTGCCCCTCCTGCCTATTGCCCTCCGAATAATTGAAAAATATGAAAACCATATATATTGTACAAAAAATGATCGGTTGCTACCCGTAAACAGTAATAGTCGTTATAATCGATATTTGAAAGAAATTGCCAATATCTGTGGACTAAACAAACGCTTACACACTCATCTAGCCAGACACACTTTTGCCGACCTTATGTTAAATAGTGATATGCCCTTGGAGGATGTAAGTAAATTGCTCGGACATAGAAGTATCCGCACTACTCAAAAGTATGCAAAAATCAGAAAGACACGTATAAGCCGAAATTTAAACCGAGTAAAAGAAGAACTGTTTACTCAATCTGGTGAACTTATCGCTGTTTAATGAAATTAATCCTCAAAATTTAAAAGAGCCGTTAGTATTGTAACTACGGCTCTTGCATTATATTTTGTTCCATATCCAGAACCAAGCATGGACTTTCCAATCCCTTATTTGATTCCCCCTGCGATTTTTCCATTTTTTGTCTGCATAATGGTTATAAAACTCTATCGCAGTCTCTCTACTCTCATTTTTTTGAAGAAAGTATATAATAACATGATCAAGTAAAGGAGGAACCTCTTCTCCGAACCCATTAATGAGAGGAGTATTCTTATCCACGATTTTTTATTTTGACCCGATTCCGCTCAAACATATCAACAATATCTTGTCTGTCATAATATATTGAACCGCCAATTCGAGCGAATTTTATTATTCCGGTATTACGCATCGTTTGCAACTTACCATGCGATAAGCCTAAAAGCTTCCTAACTTCATCTGATTTCATCCATTTTTTTTCAAAAGGTCCTTTATTAGCGAGTGCTTTCACTTCATGTAATAATTCCGTTTTAAACTTATCTAAGCTCAATAACAGTTCCTTTTTTATTAGAATCGTTGCTTTCGCAATAATATCTACTTGTTCATCCATAATCACACGCCCGTTAAATATTAATAAATTTTCAAACTCTATTCCGGAAAAAAGATCTTACTTGGCTTGTTACTATTAAAAGAGGGCAAATACTTAATATAACCATACCTGCTCAGATCTCGAACACATCTATAATAGGTATTTGCAGCAGATATTTTTGCAACATTCATAATTTGATAGCTAAAAACCTCGACCGGATTGGCATAATTACATGTTCTACGATATTCTAGCAAAGACGCATATATCCCAATATGAGTTGTATTTATTCGTGCGTCATTTGAAATCGCCGCAAAAAAATCATACAGAAGTTTTAGATTTTCCATATTATCTAATCTTAATGCCATTGCGCCTACTTGCTCCCTGTTTTATTGATTGCTTCTCTTTTACAACTTGTTCTGCTTTCTTAACCGTTACTGGTAAATTTGCTTTTCGACCAGGCACTTCCCTTAAGTAAAAATCACCCGATGCAGTCTTATCGTTAAAATCCAGCATCAAGGTTTTATCTCCTTTTTTGATAGTCCGACCTGAAAGCAGTTCATAAGCTTCCCTGTTGTTTACTTCCCATTTGTCCTTAACACTAAAAAAACGTCCCTTGGCTTCAGTGGGCTTTCTTATGTCACTTAGAACTGCATGAAACCCCTCAAACTGATAATTCCCCATATCATTTTTCCGGAATTGTAGTTGATGCACTTGCCTTTCAAAATTGTTGACCTCGATTTCGTAAGGAACCTTAAATTTTTGTCCTCCTTCTTCGATCTTAAAGCCAAGGCGTTTTGCATCGATTTCAAATCCAGCTTTTCTTACCTGATCTTGCAATGAGCGGATCTGTTCCTGAGCTTGACGTTCTTCACGGTGCGCACCAATTCTCACCCAGATTGCCGCAATAATTAGCCGACGGAGCCAACGAAGTAATCTGTTGGGGTACAATTGACGCTCTAAATTCCGACGCTCCTCCCTTAGCATCCTCAATGAAAAACGTTCTTCTTTATTCTTAGTTCCCGCATACTTATTCGCAATTTTATCGTAGTAAAGCAGTTTATCACGTTTTAACATCGTATTTGTCGATAGACTAAACGAAAAAATATTGGAAACCCTCCCCTCCTTTTTACGCCATTTTTCAATGGCATTTTCTACCCTGTTTGCTCCCATGGCTATTAATCTAATTATGTTAAACCTTCGGTTTGATTTCAGACGTTCAAATTGAACCTGACAGTCTTACCTTTTAACAATTCTCTCGTGCCTTTCAGATTATTCTCGTAGATATGAACATTCCCCAAGAATAATGTGATCGATTTTAACGGTATATCAATCTGCTTACTGATAAGGTACAAATGATATAAATCTGATGGTAGCCCTAAACTTGCATCACTACTGCGCTGATATGCCGTTATTATCAAGTGAAGACCAACAAGTTGAAATTGTATCAGCGACAAACACGGTGGTTGACTGCTTTCAATGTTATTTGCCCCAAGAAATAGAAGGTAATTTTTAGAACTTCTTTTTTCTTTATTTATCTTCTCGATAAGTGCAGGCAACTTTTCAAAGTAGGTGGGATAACTGTTGATCAAAATCGGGCCACAGTAGTCCCACCAAGAAATGCCTACCTCTCGATATCGCTCTATCAGCCTCTCGCCGGTAATAAACAAGTTCAGTTCGTCCTTTAGCTTTTTCCTTGCAACAGCATGATCTTCAAAAATATCCAGTAAATCGCCCTTTGATAACCGCAAGCTTTGATTTACCAGATATTTTATTTTACCTTTCTTCCCTTTCTGAACCTTACCTTGCTTAAGTAGCTTGTCTAATATTAAATGGTATTTGTTCATCACTTTTCACTTTCCAACTTCGCATTAAACAGAGGGGGTTTTACCCTTTCTCGCTCTTTTTTTTTCAGGTACATCCGGGTCCTCGGCTTCTTCGGTTCCCGTTACTATTCTGTTACTCCTCCCGGCGGCTTGGCCACCGACGTTTTCTTCTACGGCTCCATTGTCCAGAACTGGCGCAGTATTGCCAATGTTGTTCCCGTTAGATACATCCTGGACTTCGACACCTTCGGCTTCTTCCTGTTTATTTGCCTTTTTCCTTCCGAGTGGCTGTTTTTCGAGGTCATAAAAATTGATTGATTTAAACTGTACATCGGCAGAGATATATCTTTTTTCTTCCTGATCTCCTTTTAGATAAGTTATCAGTGCTAGATTTCCTTTTTGGAGTGACTCGAGCAAATCTCTTTTATGGTCCTCTCTTTCTAATTCCTTGATAGGGTGCTGATTTAATTCAACGTTAAGATTAAATCCATAATTTTCATTGTACGGCCTAACCTTATAGTTACCAGATGTATCAGTATCTTTAAAGTCAACTTTTAACCAGGCCATATATTCGTCACCTGTTTTGGTCGATAACTTTTTATAAACAGACCTTCCAGACATAAGATTATATGCCTCTCGCAGGGTGATATTGTTGTTTTTGTTGATATAGAAAGTTTGTTTGATACCTTCCTTACCCTCCTTTTGCAGTTGAACATTATATTTATTGAAAAAATACATATCACTCTCTTTTGACTTGCTAAAATTCAGCTCAACCTCTACCGAATCCTTATCAAACGCTTTTGAAAATTCAATTTTGAATTTCTCTTCTCCTGTTTTAACACCATCGGCGATTTTATTACTTAACTCATCGCCAAAACCTGTAAACTTTACCTGATCTTGCAGATATTCCAAATTGCTCTCATTCATCTTTTTTCCCTTTCTTAATTTTGATTATACCTTAGTTATAAAATCTTAACAGGTAGATCAATAGATTTGGATGCTTCGTAACCAAACACGTCCCAACCTTTGAAATCTAATTGTGAACTCTCCCTTGCGAATAGTTCTATCCTTTTCACTTTCCCAAAAAGTCTTACTATTCTTTTGCGTATTTCATCCGGCTTTTCCGAATGCCTTCCCCTCTTACTGATAAGCACCTGCTGAACATCTCTGTTCACGCGTTTTAAAGGCTTCCCTTTAGTGAACAGTAACACTATCTCGGCATTGGCACGTGTATAATGTCCCATTCCGACGAAAAGCGTATCACTCTTTATATTTTTTTTAACCCATGTAAAAGCAACCGTTTTATAGGTAAATCCCCAAGTCTGGCCCAAAGCTAGCGCCTGCTCCAAGCACGGAAAGGTCGCCCACATCAATAAAGCACAATCATCCTGGCTTATTGCTGGAATATCTAATCTTTTTAAGTAGTCAAGGCTTTGTGTCTGATAATGACGTTCTGCACTACGTCCCAATCCCTTTTTACTCCAAACACGATATTGCCACGGCGGATCGGCATAAATGACCGCATACTTCACAATTCATAATGATTTGAAAGTTATTTAAGCGGCCAGGCACTAACGATCTTCTTATTTTTCAACTGGATTTCCATGTGCCTACCTCCATTCTTTTCCATCAATTGAATGGTCAGGTATTTTTTGTCCGGAATGGTAAATTTGGGAACAGCTATCACCATGATTTCAATCGTTTCGGCATTGATTTTCTGTACTTCATTATGCACATACACCGGCATTATCTCAACCTCTTGCGAAGCAGTACGCATTGACTTTTTTTGGTCACGGATTAAGAACCGTATTTGGTCAATATCATAGCTGATATTAGAACGGTTTTGAAGTTTTACCCTCAGATACATGATGTCATCATGGATAAAGATACCGGTAAGCTCAAAACCAATACTATTTTTAAAATCTTTCATTCCGGTACTCCTTTCCCTGGCATACAAAGCGTAATCCGCATACCTTTTCACTTCTGCTTCGTTTAATGCTTCGGGCGACAGGAAAATTGAATTGCTTTTATAGGGATTAAGTAGCGAAATATTCAAAACTGCTGGTTCTTTAACGTAGTTGACAATAAATGATGTCAGTTTACCATCTGCCGTTACAACGGATAGATTTGTTTCTGCTATACTTTCTTTTGCAGCTTTGACCTGCAAAATATTTTCTGCACCTTTCGCTTTTTGCGCAAGAACATCTTTGCTCCCGCGATCCACGCTTATGATCGCAAATGGAAAAATAATGTTGCTTGTTTTATTATACGATACCTCAATCCTATATGGAGGTATTTCTGTCGCCTTAATCAAGCTCCTGCTCTGACCAAAGGCAATAACGGTGTTAAACATGAAAATGAAAATTCCCACTATCATCATCCCAACATTTCTCTCTCTTTTCATTTTTATTGTGTTTTAAATTAATATTAGTTGGTTAGGTTCTGCTTTTGCTTTTCATCCCTTAACAAGACCTGATAGCCTGCCTTTACGGTGACTTTTACAAGCTTTACCTTTTTACTCAACAGGCTCTTTGCCGCTTCGATGCCTGCTCCGGCCGCCTGCATTTCCCAAGATGGATCAAGGGAAGTAAGCCCGACCGTTTGCAACGAGCGGTCGGCGGACTGTTTGGCGACATCCCTGGTTATCGCTCCCGGTATATAAATACCATCTAAGCCGTCTAAGTCAAAGACCGTCAACTCAACCGGAAAAATGGAATTTCCAAAACGTATGTTCTCAATAGATATTCCCAGGCGTTCGCCATTTAATGATGCAATACCAAATAGAAAATTTCCTTTGGGAATGGTAATACCATTGACTTGTACGTCATTGACAAGTCGCAGTTTGATTGTCGATCCATTGACCAACGTTTGATTTTCATGCACGACTGCTTTAATGGCATTCTGTGAATTATCCGCTTCGATTTCTTCTAATGAGAAGAAGGCACTACTAACGTTATTTTTGTTTCCCCTTGCTGACTCCAGTACCGAAGCCGTTACTGTTTGTTTGGGATTTACTACCGGATAGACTTGTCCTTTCTTGACCTCTTTATTTTTTCTTAGGCGATCCTGCACACGGTCTGGATGCTGAATATCCAATATCCTTTCAAGCATGCCATTTAGCTGTTGCATTTCGGGATCTTCACCATTCGACTGGTTCATCATCTGCATCATCTTTTCCAACCTGTCAACATCATCGGTATTAACGGGCGAAGCGACTACTTTTGCCGTATTATAACCAGAGAGGTTATTATGTTCCGGTAATGACGAACCTGTACTATTGAGTACGCCATTTAGTTCAGCAAGCTTCCTGTAAATTTGCTGTTCATTTGGATTATTACCATACCGTCCATTCAAAGAGGTATTCAATCCATTATAGTTCCTTTCGTTGCTGTAATAATCAAAATCGTTTTGACGGCCGCTAAATGGTGCTTCCCTGTAATTAGGATCATTTTTGATCAGCTCCTGAAACTTTAGTGAATCCTGTTTGGCTTTATCATAGTAACTCATCTTATCCATGATCTTATCCTCTTTTTCCGCAGCATCCGGAAGCTTTAAGTTGAAACCTATTGGCTCATCTTTACTTTTTTCAGCCGCCTCACTTTTTCCGCCTCCCAATGCCCAAAAGAAGGCTGTTAGGAATGGTAACACAAGAATTGGTAACACCAACAGAAACCTGCGCTGTCTAATTGTTTTTTTTTCTCTCTCCATAATCTTTCCTATTTAATTTTTGCTCTGTGTAGTTGGTATCGCTTTTTCGATATGGTTCGCCGTCACCTGTTTTGGTACTATTTTCCGGCAACTCAATTCGTTTTACTTTTAATAATTGTTTCTCGCCCCTACTATTTATAGCTTGAACAATTAGGCTGATGTTATAAACAGAACCTATTATGACCAATAACACCGTTAGAAATATCCAGTTCTTAGCAGTCATTTCAGCCGTGGCGATTTTCATCCATCGTACCCACCATTCTCTTAAATAACTATAAGCTCTGCTGAATATACCCGGTGTTTGCTGTACTGCACTTTTGCTTTTTCTTTTAAATAACCTTACCATACTATTGCTTTCTTAATTCGGTTTTCAAATCCCTGTTTTCAATCGTAGCCCATTTTTCAATCAAAAATCCGTGCGGATTGTTGTCGCTACGACCTACGTTTCGCAGCGCTCCTTCGGTTGTCAGGCTTCTGGTTGTTATACTTGTTGGCCTTATAATTTGTTGCGTGGCATAGCACCTGAACTGGTATGGGTAATCGGTAATATTCACGACTACGCTATCAATCGCAATGGTCTGATTGACATTGCCAGAAATCAAAGCGGAGTAATAGCCCGTTTCTTTTAGATCGTCGTAAATCCTTTTCACGCTCCCATCGGATAGATAAAGCGCCTTTTTGATAGTCGCCGTTATTGCCTTATCATCCGGATCGAGCGTAAAAAACAAGGTATGGAACGTTTTTATATGGTCCCGTGCTTCAACCGGGATATTCTCCTTTCTATCGGCTGCAAAAGCCTCCAAAGCCTTTCCGTTGGATAGGATATACACTTTTTGTTGCATTTCCTTCACAAGTCCAACACTTTTGTAGATACTAAAGCACGTGATTGATGCACAAGCAATGATCATTGTCAAAGTGAATGTTCGCACAGCACGAAAGGCCGTATCGATATTTTTCATTTTCCTGAACATATCCCCAATTTTAGTTTCCTTTTAGCCTGTCTTTGTTGTAACCTGACGAGTTATCCTTATCATTAAAATATGGCGAAGTAGCACCAAAAGTTGCCATGTCATTCTGCAACCTGTTAAAAGCATTTCCTAAAGCATCGCCGGCTATTCCTGCGGCTTGCTGTCCTGTGCTGACCGCAGTTCGTGATGAGCTATTGAACATAGATGTTATTTTTTGTGTCAGGGCACTTCCACCTGCATGTACGATATAATTAGCCACCGACGGTACTGTAAAGTACCCTATTATTCCAATGATCATAAATATCAGATACCCTATATCGGTCCTACTGAAAAATGTATCGCCATCCTGGGCAATCTGGCTTATATCCACTTTTAGCATATTCTCCTGGATCTTACCAATGATACTACCGAAAATATTTGCAACTGGCAGCCACAGATAAACATTGATGTATCGTGCCAGCCATACCGTTAAGGTGTGCTGAAAGCCATCAAAAACGGCAAGTCCGAACACAATCGGCCCAAGTATGGCCAGCACCACCAGTTGAAATGTCCTTAATGTATCTATGCACAATGCCGCAGCTTCAAACAGAACCCTCAATACTTCACTCATCCATTCTTTTACCGAGTTCCGGAAACCATACATCTGTTTGTCCATAAAGAACTGAAGGTCATGTGAAATCCCATCTAAAAACCCTTCGCTTTGACCGGCTTGTTCAGGAAAGGTATATTTGCGCCATTTTTCGCGATCACCTGAACCCGTTTCTCCCACATACATTTTCCATTTGTCGCTACTTTTTATCGCCCGCTCCTTTTCCAAAAGCAAGGTAGCAATGGCCTTGTTGGAACCGGTTACCATGGCAGCGGTTCCGGTAACTGTGGGTTTCATAACACCATTGATGATCGCCAGTACACCTGGGAAAATAGCGATACATAAACCGATGGCAAACGGTCTGAACAGTGGATAAAAATCAATTGGTTCGGCATTGGCCAAATGCCTCCAAACCCTGGTTGCGATATACCACAAAGCCGCAAAACCTGCCAAGCCCTGACCAACCCCAATAAGTTGGCTGCACAATGGTATCATATCATCATATAAATTTTCCAGTACTCCATGTAAACTACCTATCTCATTTGCAACTCCGGCAGCGTGGCTACTCAATGGCAAAATCAAACATATTGCACAGATCGCACCTTTAATCCCTCTCTCCATAATCTTTCTTAATTATTTAATCCGTATATGTTCTTCATTGACCTTGCATCTTTACTTTCCTTAGCGCGTTGCAAAGAGAGTACTGATGTTTTTTCGTTGAAAGCCCGAAGAAAATTCACTTTTTCTTCCATATCGCTAAAAATATTGTCAATGGCTCGCAGACGTTCGTCATCGCTCATCCTTAGCTTGCCTGCTGTAACTACCGTAGCAAGATCATCAAGATTGCGCAAACTCTCCTTAAACAGGTTATCGTACACCTGCGCCAAATAGTTCAGCTCCTGCGACGTAAAATTCTCATCAACCTTAAAACGGTTGAACGCACGCTTGTACTCCCTGACCAATACTATTTGGTAATTCATAACCTCAGCTACCTTACGGTAATTTCGAACTGCAGGGCTTACCTGCATCAATCCATCGAGAAAGACTTTATGGATGTTGAAATTCCCTTCCGAAATACCTTTAATCGTATTGTAGCCCCCAGAAAGCACCTGATAACCTTTTTTCATATCCGAAAGTATTTGCTTGAATTGTGCCAACTTTTCGATATTTAATGCCAACTGTGCGCTTTCCGCTACCTGTGCTTTGCCCTTAACCATAATCAGTATGGTTAAGCATATTATGAATAGGATCTTTTTCATTTTTATTGATTTAAACCATTTCTCAATCTGCTATCCTTAACTTGGTTCTCTTCTCTGGCCCTACTGGCTATGAGCATCTTTGTGTCTGCGGTAAAATTTTCATAGAAACTCATTTTATCAACCATATCACGATGGATAACATCAATTCGCTCAATACGCTCACTATCTGTCATTTCCATACTTTGATTGCTAACGACTGCAATGAGCTCTTCAAGCACGTTTTCGCAATCCGCTATTAGCTTTTGGTAAACCTTTATCAGATAATCTTTTTCCGATGCCGATAGATGATGGCTACTATTTACTTTTGACCTTAGGGCTTCCCATCCACTGACAATATGTACCTGGATCGAAATTATCTCACGAACACGCCCGTAATTTTTCACACTGGGGTTAACTATTTTCAAAGAGTTAAAAAATGAGTTGTGAAGGTCAAATTCGCCCTTTGAAAGCTTACCGATAGTACTCAGTCCTTCCTTTGCTATCTTATACCCCTCTTTAGCGTAATTGATATAAACCTGCAAGGCTATAATCTGCTGCTTCAGGTACTTTTTCTGTGTAGAACTTTGATTGAACCACTCATCCCATGTCTGTGCTTTCAGTCCGGGATTGGACAATAGCATTATCAGTAAAACAAAGACAGTTTTTTTCATTTTGTTAAAGATTAAGTTTTCGCTGAAATTTCTTTTTCCCTTTGGCCATATCCATGACGTCTTTAAAGGGCGGCAATGAAGCGGCCGCTTCTCCCTTTAAATTTATTTCCTTCAGATTAGTTCCGTATCTCGAGCTTCTACTGATCTTCATTTCCGTAATATTGAAAGCATGCCCGTTGTACTTTACCTTCATGTAAGCCTCTGTATACGGCCTATCTTCGCCATTATACTCTAGGTATGTTCGCAGAGAAATTTCGTTTGCCAAGCCCTGTTCAAGCCCCAATAGAGAGGCTTCGAGATACTTGTTTACACTATCCCGGAGGCTTCCACTAAATCCTCCATTGGTCTGGAACGACGAAACATCGTATCCCTTGCCTTTAAGTCTTTCTATCAGCATTTCCAATGCCCTTTGTATATTTCCCATGTTCTTTTATTCTAGTCCATATAGCCTTTTAACCTGCTCTTTTTCTGCCAAGGTTTTTGAGCGCTGAATACTGAGTAGGGCATTTTGTTGATTGAACAACCTCAGATCATTGTAGTTTTCTTCCACCCTGTCGGCAGCAGCATTGATAATCTCCAATCGTTTTGCATCACTCATCGTAGTGGTAAATGACTGCACTATCCCGGTAATCTGATTGATATTCTTTAAGCTTTCACTTAAAATACCCGAGTACACTTCACCCATATAGGTAATTTCTTCTACCGTAAAATTGCCGTCCTGATTGAGCAGTACCCATACCCTATTGTACTCCTGTACCATTTTGACCTGCTTTTGCATGATCTCCCGGATTCGCTGGTAATAGGTAATGATACTCTTTACCTTGTGCAGTTCTTCATAGTATACTTTATACTGTTCTTTCTGTCTTTCGGTCCAATAGGCAATCTCCCTTAACTTTAATTTGGAAAGGGTATTTTCAATCGTTTTCTGCGCATTCTGAAGCCAGATAACCTTATTCTGTTCCCTTTGTATTTTAAGATCGATCGCCTTGATCGCCTTGCTAACGGCTGCACCCAATAAACCGAAAAGACCGGGGGCAGCGTGAGCCGGCTGTACCGGTACTATTGTTGTTGCTATCATCATAGCTACCAACCAAATACTAATGATTTTTTTCATAGCTTTTCAATTTGATTATTATTCCGTTGTTCCTTTTGAAAGAAGTTCTTTTGATCTCCATATTGATCCCAGCCCTTCCTTTTTTCTCTACTGAAAACATCTATTCTTGTTGCATCCGGGTACAAATTTTCGATGATTTCATATGCTATATCTGGTTTACGGCTGTGTTCTCGTTTCCGTTCAGTGAATACGGTTCCATGTCTACCACGCTGATCTTTTGCTATAGGCAATAGAACAGGCTTGTAAAACCATAATAGATATTCGTGGCAAAAGCGTATGGTATATGCAGGGGCTATTCCATTCAATTTATTCCAAATAAACCGACAATGCATTTTGTACCCTCGTGCACGCATTTGAAATTCACAATCATTTAAAAACTTTTCAATAGCCCATACAAATACATTATGTATTACCTCCGTGCTAATTAATATTTCCTTGTCCAGAAGGGTAAATATTTGTTCTGTTGACATCGTTTTATATGAAAAATTGGCCAACTGATTTGGCCGCACTTTTCGCTTTCCACTATTACACTGGTTCCACGGAGGATCGACCATCAAAACATCGTAACCTTTGCCCATACTATGCATTCTGTAATTTAGTTCTCATCTCTTCCGCCATTGCCTTAATACCTTTTAAAAGATCGCCTCCAAATTTTTCGGCATGTTTAAACAGCCTTACTTTTTCAGTCTGTTCGGTAGTGTACGCTAAATATTCTTCAAGACTAACTTCGGTTCGATATACCTTGGATAGCACTCCACCGAGAGAGATAAAAACTTCCTTGTATTTTTTAGCAGGATCATTGGCCTTGTTTACCGAAAGTATCAGTGCCTTTTCTTTCTCCGTTAAACCAAGCAGTTCCTGTATCTGTTCAAACTTGTTTTGGAATTTTGATTGATCTAACAAGATTTTACAGTCGGAGTTATTTACGATAGCTTGTTTCACTACCGGTGAGGAAATAATATCTTCTATTTCCTGAGTCACAACGATCGCTTCTCCGAAGAACTTTCTAACGGTCTTAAATAGGTACTTGATGTACTCCGCAAACCCTTCTTTCATCAATGCTTTCCATGCCTCTTCAATTAAGATCATCTTACGAAACCCTTTCATTTTCCGCATCTTATTGATAAAAACTTCCATAATGATGATCGTCACTACTGGAAATAAAATCGGGTGATCCTTAATATTATCCAGCTCAAATACGATAAACCGTTCTTGCAAAAGGTTTAGATTATCAGTAGCGTTGAGCAGGTAATCAAATTCGCCTCCACGATAGTATGGTCGCAAAACATAAAGGAAATTATCAATATCGAAATCCTTTTCCTTAACCTTGTCGCCAGAAAGAACTTCCCGATATTGGTCACGTAAAAACTCATAATAGGTATCGAAGCAGGGAAATAAGTCATTATTATTTTCCAGATAAGTATAATAGCCACTTATCGCATTTGATAAGGCCACGTACTCCGACCTTTTAAATTCTTCGTCGTCCTTTTTCCAAAGGGCAAGAAGTAACGTTTTAATGCTTTCCTTTTTCTCGGTATCCAGACTATCGTCCTCGCCTATATAAAAGGGATTGAACCGAATTGGGCTTTCTTCACTATAAGTAAAATAATAGCCTTTAACCATATCACAAAGCCCTTTGTAACTATGGCCAACATCCACAAGCACGATGTGCGTGCCCTGTTCATAATAGCTCCTAACCATGTGATTGGTGAAGAAGGACTTACCGCTACCCGAAGGACCAAGGATAAACTTATTCCTGTTTGTGCAGATACCCATCTTCATCGGTTCATCCGAAATATCCACATGCACGGGCTTACCGGTCAGACGATCTCCAAGACGGATACCCATAGGGCTTAACGAACTGCGGTAGCCAGTCTCTAAGTTTAGAAAACATGCAGCTTGCTCTGCAAACGTATCGAAGGTATCGTTCATCGGAAAATCGGCAGCATTTCCGGGAATACCTGACCAGAAGATTTGAGGAGCTCCAACAGTTTCCATTTTGGCAACGGCATCCATCTGGGCAAGGCCAGCAGAAACCATGTTCTTTAAATCCTTTAGCTTTTCCTTTTCATCGGTCCATACCAGCACATTAAAGTGCGCTTTTACCGGAAGCCGCTGCTGACTGATCGCCTCGTTAAGGAAATCGTTAGTTGCATCTCTGGCTATCGAATTTTCTCGACTATAAGCTGATAGGGATTGCAGGCGAAGTCGCTTACTTTCCAGTTTTTGAAGTGTTTTCTGGCTATCCTCTATGAAAATATATTGGTTATAGATGTGGTTACAGGAAAGCAATTGCCCCAAGGTGCTTGCGAATCCCACACTGAATTTGGTTCTGTCGGTACTATACCTATCATAATTTATCCGGCTGCCGCATAAGGCCGGCAGATCAACGGCATCTGCCAATGTATATAGTTGACAATGTTGGTCGCCAACTTTTATCCCTTCAGAAAAGTCTATATCCTTGACCGAGAAATTCTTGCTTTTTTCAGACAGGCTGCAATACCTTTCGATCAATCCTATCTCACGGCGATGGCTGATAATTTCTTCCCTTTTCAGGCGTCGCATCTTTACAAAGCCACCCTCTTGCAAAATGTGGGCAAACTGGCCAGAAACATCTAAAAAATCATGTAAAGCCCCGATGTTTAGATTTTCTTCCGGAACAATGCTTTTCCGGATAAGGTTTGAAAAAAGCGAACTGCCTACTTTTCGATTTGCCGGCTTCCTGGTCAGGAAAATATAACAGCTATGATTTAAAAAAGGGCGCTCATTAAAAAATTGCTCACTCGCCCGTGATAGAAAACTGGCGTCTTCCTTTGTAAAATCCGCTTTATAAGTGCCCTCGATAAACCAATCCTGCTTATGTAGAACTGTAAATTTTGGCAGTACTTTTATAGCTTTGATCCACGTCTGATGAAATGATTCATAATCAGTATCGGACATGGTAAATATCTCCGGCAATTCTACCCGGTATGCAACCGTAAAATCCCCTTGCTTTGAAAGGATGCAGTCGTGTTCTACATCCATAATAGGAATTCTTTCATCCATCATCACTTTCATCTTTCTCTCTTCTATTATGGAATATCTTCCGCTAAAAACATCGTTCTATCTTCCCATTCTCTTTCCCTTTTTACGGGACGGTTCCCCTAAATCATCTGGGGTTTTGTTTTTTTCCTTTTGTTTTTCAATATGGTGCCGATCATCCATTTTTTCAACTTCAGAATTGCCGGAACCATACATTTCATTTTGCTTAGCCCTTAGTTGTGCTAAGGACTGGCCTTCGCGATAACCTTTTAACATCCGAAAAGCAATCTGTCGATAAAAGTTTTTCTTCTCCTGATTTGTTTCATTAAGAATGTGATGCCTAACAATTTGACCAGCTACAAGTTTAGCCTCATGCGTTTCTTCTAAACGGTATAAGCCGCCAGTAATGTTATCATTAAAAATCAAGGCGACGCAAAATTGACCGTCTGACCGCCTGATCACGGGCTTTTGCATTATGATACCTATTTTGAATTGGCTTTTCATATCTCCTTCTCCAAACAACTTATCTCTGACAGCTTTATCAATAGTAATATCTACTGTTCTGTCATGCGGTTCGATAATACGCCCAAATGGCAATCGATCTTCATCTGGGAAGGGAAAACGAAACATAAATCCCTGTTCTATCTGAAGATAAAAAGGGATGTATTCTAAATCAGAAGTCCCATACCTTTCCCTTGCATAAGTCAGGTATTTATCATAACTAACATAATACAAGCATTCACATGTTCCTATTTTTACATCTTTGCCTCTATATCTTACATACTCTCCCATTATTCCCCTTTCCAACCATTTGGCGTTACCTAATTCCGCTCTATCTCTTTATGCTTGGTGTATCCCTATTCATTTCAATCCTTTGCCTTTTTTCCTTCGGCATCATTTTGGTTATTGCTTTAAGATTAAATTCATTTACTTTTTCCCCTACTTTTCCTGCTCTTTTTTCCCTGAACCTTTTTGTTTGGTTCTTACACCATTACATACTAATACACTTTCTATATCAGACCATTTTTCAACCTTGGCCTTAATATGTAGATTAACATTAGTTCCTTTCAACAAACTTTGCACAGGATCTTCAACCAAGATGTTATATCCTATCGGATCCAAACGGTGATAAAAGGGAATGATCAATGCAATCGTATCTTTTGGTATTGCATTTGTCTCTTGTATTTCAAACATATTTACCGGTTCAATTTCTTCTTTAGCCGTATTATACCCAATCATATACATCGTTTCAGCGTAACCTTTAACATTTACTATATCTAAATCATCAAAAGAAATCTCTGGTCTTATATCATCATCTTTAGGCACTAAACAATCTCGTTCAATATCTACATAGTAGGTATATCCTTTAATATCTACGACCGGCAATTCTCCCGACAGACGTTTTTGATACGCCTTCTGATCAACCATTACCTCAAAGTCAGTTTTCTTTTTGATTTCAGATAGTTTCATGCCGTACTTTTTAGCCATACCTACGGGATCAAGATCGACCATCTCCGGTACCCTAACGATAACATCTCCATCTTTCATCACTCTTACTTGTGAGATGCTTCTATTCGTCTTATCATAAACAAACTTGTACCCCCTGGTATTAGTCATTTCATCCATGTAAAAAAATGAAATTACGTTGACCTCATTTCCTTTCTCCCGTAACTCGCATTTGGCAACATCTACAAGAAAAGCAGTTCCTTGAATATTAAAAATCGGCAATTCTCTACCTATCCCTTCAGCTTTCATATCTCACTATCTTTATTTACCTCTACCCTTTTTAAATTTTCTTGCCACTCTTGTTATCAGAGGCACTTTCCAGATTTTATTATTGATCATCCGTCGAATTTCATTTTTCGATACACGAAGAACCTCGGCTGAAAGCTTGGGTATGATTGGGTTACTTGCTATAAACAATCGCTCATTAAGCCCGCTTTCCCTTGCTACACCAACCGGATCAAGGACTAATCCGCCCGGCAACTTGATGATGACGATATTCGAACGAAGTTTAAAATCGTCAATCTCCACAAACTCTTTTTTTTCAGTATCATATAAAAAATGATAACCGTCAGCGTAAAAGCCCTTTCCCTTTTCTCCAAATTTTAACGGCATCAAATCCAACCTGTCTTTTGGTCTTAATACCCTTTCTTTCCAATCTACAACATAGACCTGCCCCGGAAGCTCGATCTCTGGCAATACGCCTTTTTGCCTTTGTTTTAATAATTCTTCCTGCTCATCGCTCAGTTCCACTTTTACCTCCCTTGTCCAACATAAAAACCTTCCTGCTCCGGACAACCACCACTTTAGGGATGCGTTTCCTTGCAAGTTCCTTCATTAGTCCGTGCTCGCCATATTTATGGCTCATCCGATATACTTTCATTACCAGCAATACTCCACTGATGCCGATAACCACGAGACAAACCACTGTCGGCAACCCTATGATATACATAAGCGAATACAGGATGAGCAAGCCGACAACACCACCGCCCAAATACCAGATGTACTGTGCCTTTAATCCCTTGAACTCTATGCTCTGGTTAATGCCCTTGTTAATTTTATATACGCTGTTTGCCATCTTGCTCTTACTTAAATTCTGATACCACTATGTTTTGGAACAACCTTGGTTAGCATAACTTTATCTGCTTCATCGACTTTATCTGGCTCATTTGCTAGCTCAATGCCCACCGGAATAGATTGGTCTAATAGACCTTGATCCTTTAATACCCGTTCTTGCAATTTGACTGCAATTTTCCTATCCAGACTATCCAGTTCAATTCTTAATGCCTTTAATTCCTTTTCTTGTAAAAATGGACGGCTACATAACTTATCTAACTTTGTTATTTCCAAATCATACTTCTTTATATCCGAAACATATTTGCTCTCCAAATTCTCAACACGCTCAATAGCATTTAAGAAATGCCGAGCGGCCAATTTTGGATTGTCAGTATTTGGACGCCCCTGATTATACGTGTACTTTACACCATCTTCGTGGCGTAGTGCATAAAAACTGTTCGTGGTATCGAAGAACCCTTCGTTAGATTGTATGTATAAATCAAATCCGTAGAGTGTGCCTACTTTTTTTTCATTTAACCCTTCCTGTGCCGGACGCCAATTTTTAAATAGGTCGATAATGTGATTTCCAATAATTTCGGGGTTGTTGCTTTTACAACCTATCAATTTTACCGCATTGCTTGTGATCCCATTTTTATCAAAATGCACATTCTTTTGAAATACTGCTAAATCATCTTTTAGCTTTTGATAGGTAATCTGACACCTATCTCGATCTTTGTTTTTTCTTTCCAAGATAGATCTGTTCCGTAAAAGTTCTTTAACATGGGCAGACATCAAACCTTCCATTGCCGTAATCTTCTTTTCTAGCCTGCTTCTTTCTAGAAGTGTCGTATCTCCAGAGAGTATTGCAACATATTCGGCATAGTTCATTCCGCTATGCTCATCCATTGCCCCCTCATCCAATGTTCGGACGTTCAACTCATTATTTCGTAACTGGTATGAGATTAAGAATTTAATCTTAAGCAAATTAAAATTGTATATATCGAGCGACTCCTCTGATGCGTAGATATAATGTTTTACCTTGTTTCCGTAATGTTCCTTTGCCAATATGTTTCCTTGTCTGGCGCCGCGGCCAGCTTGCTGCTCCAATTCCGTAGGCTTCCATGGCTGTACGATCGTATGCAATGCTATCAATTTTTCCTGTACATTTAATGCTGTTCCGGCTTTACCCGTACTTCCCACCAAAATGCGAATTTCACCCGCATTCATCTTTTTGAACAGTTCTAACCGGTTTAAGCTATTGGACCATTGGCTGTCATGGATAAAAGAAATTTCTTGTTCAGCAATGCCGTAGTCCCTTACCAATTTGGTTTTAATGTCGTCGTACATATTAAAGCCCTTTGTTCCGGGGGTTCCCAGATCACAAAAAATAATCTGCGTCCCCTTGTTGGCAGTACTTTCCTTATAATGCAGCGCTACCTGCCTCAGACATGTATTTATTTTATTGTCGGGATAATCACTATATAGCTCGGAGTCAATCAATCGCATATCAACTGCCATTTTACGCGCATAATTGGTCGCAATAAGCATTCTACCTTTTTCCTCTTTGGGTGAAAGGGATCTCCTTCCCAAAATTGTGGCATCACCGGTCCTGGCAAAATCTATCAATTTAGAGCTAAATTCTCGCTGTTCAGGTGATGGCTTTATATTAACCAATACCTCATCAATATCAGGCTTATCAAGGTTGATATGCTTCGCTGTTTTATAATCAGTAATCTCATTATAAAACAATGCCAATTCGGGAACTTTGATAAAATGCCTGAATCTCTCTTTGGCTATAATTTCGTTGGTTACAGAAAACTCAAAATCAACAGATTTCTTAGCGTAAACCGCAGCCCAAGCATCAAAGTTCTCCATTTGCAGACGTTTAAGTTCCCTCGGACGCATATACTTAAAAAGCAGGTACATTTCCGTAAGACTATTGGAAAGAAAAGTCCCTGAAAGAAAAGTAGCACATAAATCCGCATTGAACTTGTCCTGAAGCGTTCGCATTGCAAAAAGCATATTGAGTGCTTTCTGACTTCCCTTAGCATTTCCTAGCCCTGCAACATTCATATGCCTGGTTACAAATCCTAAGTTCTTAAATTTATGAGCCTCGTCCACAAAATAGTGATCCAACCCCATTGATACGGCATCTACCTCTTTGTCTTTTTTATCCTCTATTTTTTGTTTGATCACACTTAATTTTGCCAAATGGTTTTTCTTCTGGATTTCCATGCCCTTTAGCATTTTTTTTGAAATCTTGCCTCCCAATTCTTTTACCGTATCGAGATTTAATTCAATATCTTCAAGTTCGCGTTCCAAAATCTTACCTTGTATGGCCAAAGATTGTGGAATACGCAAGAACTGATCATGTGTGATGAGAATGCAATCCCAATTGTTATTTTTAATCTCATGGAATAGACGGAGCCTGTTTTTAGGTTCAAAATCCTCGTCTGTAGGAAACAACAACCTATTTTTAGGATAAGCTTTCTGATAGGTTTCAGCAATCTGCGGAAGGCTATCTTTCAAACCCAGGATAACAGGTTTTTGCACCAGTCCCAATCGCTTCATTTCATGCGAGGCACAGATCATAGTGAGGGTTTTGCCCAAACCGACCTCGTGATCAATAAGGCCACCTCTGTTCTGGATAAGCCGCCAAATTGCATTTTTTTGAGAAATATACAGATCGTCAATTCCTAGAGCGTGCAGGTCAAGACCTTCAAAGGTCAAATGTTGCCCATTGTACTCACGCAGTACATAACAGTTATATTGATCATTATATAAATCTTCAATCTCTTTTTTATCGGTATCAGGCAGCTCACTGAGCCAATTGACAAAATTGCTTCTGATAAGTTCGATTTTCTGATGCGCAAGTTGTATTGCCTCATTATCGGTAACCCTGTACGTTACGTCATTTTGGGTAAACTCATAGGTAAAATGAGGAGTTGTATTTTCAAGCGCATGTTCCACTAAGGTATAACCGTACATTTTTCGGTTATTTTTCGGTACGATTGCAAATTCATGGTCAACTTTTGTATTGTGGTTCAAAATTACCTTGAAACTATCAAGCGATGAGAAGTAATGTACTTCCGCATCCTGCTCAAACAGCTCGTCAATGTATTTCTTGTAGTATTGTATGGGAAACCATCTCTCGCCAAAGTTAAAATCAAGCAGGTCAAAAGGGATTCGTTGCGGTTGAATTGCATCGATAGCCTCAAAACTTCTTTTAAAGTTGGCATTATCAGGTTCACGGCTTAGCGCTTCCTTGGCCTGGTTAAGTTTTTCAACTACATTTCCACTCAGATACATATCGGCAGTTTCCCATGCCTCGGCTTTGGGATTAAAATAGATATGATGACCCAATCCAGCGATAACCTCCTGCTGTGTAACCTGCATGGCTTTACTGATAAAATCAAGATCAAGACGACCAAGGTCATTAAGGCTACGGGCCAAAGCTTCAAAAGGATCGCTCGTGCGGAAAACTTCGCTTTTCTTTACGATTGGCATTGTTAAAATATCCGCCTTTACAAATGTCTGCCCATTCCTGCGTTCGATTGACGAAGTAATCGTAAGGCCATGTGCGCGATCCTCACTGATCAGCTTACGATTTTTAGCTTTGTTAAGCTGTCCATATTTGCCAACAAAATCGTTATAGTTACGTTCTAAATTATACCTTTGATCGTGCGTGATTTCGGTACCGGATAACTCACGTTCTGAAAGTTCAAAGTAATTATCTCTTAACCGAATATAATCTTCATAAAATGAATGGTTGCCAACCAGGTACAGGTCTTTAAAACCTGCTCTGTTGTATTCGTGATCAACGTTTTCCAAAATGCCGATTGCTCCCTCGAAACTAACCAATGTACCCTCCTTATAAAAAAGTTTAAGCGGTGAATAGAATGAAGAACGGTCTTGTTGAACACCAAAAAATTGCACCAAGCTGTTATCCCCTTGATAAACATAGGAATGATCAAACTCTGCTAACTTCCTCGATAAACTCCGCAGTTCGTGCGGCACTAATCCGCCAACCATCCAGTTTGCCGAGAAACCGTCTAACTCCTTTGCATTGGAGTAAAGTTTAAAAAGATACCTCTTCCTATCGTCTTTAGCCGTAATCAGGACTGCTATTTCGTGCGTGGGATTATCACTTGTCCTGATGGTACAAACCAATCGTGCTGTCTGTTTATCAACAACAGTCTCATCCAATTTATTGATATACGCAACTGCCCTGTTGATATTATCAGCAGGTACCATATCAAACAATCCAAGTTGGCCAACAAACTGATTGTTCACACCCTCAGGTATCGGCAGATATGTCAGCTTCGGTAGTTCTTCGTTCTTCGCCGTTTCTTGCAAGTGTTCAAGGGATTTTTTAAATGCATCCGCTCCATTCCATCTTAAAATTCCAACATCAAGCGCGTTCTCTAAATTTTTGGCGATACCTTCAATATTCCCCGATTGCGTAAAGCATAAGGTAGCTTTTCCATATTGGTTTTTCCCGTCAAACATCTCATCACTAACACGCAATTCTTCAAGGTTCTCCGATATGAATGTGTTCTGGTAGTATTTACCAAACGAATTTTCATGTTTATCGCAAACAATCAATTGTTGCTCTTCTTGCGATAAGATTTTCTTTTTAGTGTTTTTTTGAACGATAAGTAGATGACTTGGAGCCTCCGTATTGCCCGTTTCCTTCATCAAATTATCAGGCATCACAGCAAGGGCTACAAAATCAGCCCTTTCAAATAGATACTTACGTGCATCATTATTCGATGGCGTGCGTAAGAAGGCATCCGTTGTGATATAGGCCAGCAGGCCACCATCGGCAAGCTTATCCAATCCTTTTGCAAAAAAGTAGTTGTGGATGCGCCCGGTCAGATCGGCATTTTTAATCTGCGGATCATAAACCTTAAAATTTCCGAAAGGGATATTGCTTACTACCAGATCATAGGTTCCATTTTCTTTATTCGACGTTTCTTCTAAACCTACGATATGTGTCGTTGTTGGAACGCTGTTGTGAAAATTAATCGCAGTTAAGATCTTGCCGGTAATTATATCCTTTTCAACCGCTGTGATAGCTTCGAGTTCCGGAAATGATTTAATGGCCTCCTGTATGAATATACCCGAACCGGCAGAAGGTTCATAGAGCCGTTTTGGATTTACGTTATTTAGTTTTAGCACCTCAAACAGCGTTCTTGGCACTACCTCCGGTGTATAGAACGCGGTAAGTACACTTTCTTTTACAGATGTTACCACGGTTTTATATTCCGCTTCTTCAAACCGTTCACGTAACAGATCATGTAAAGAGCAAATGGCATCAAAGTGTTTCAGATCGCTATTAGTGGCTCCCAGATTGCTCCACTCATCCTTTGTTGTTGGAGGGTAAAGAATTGTCTTTATACCTCCAAAACCCGCGTACAGTTTTAGTTGCTCAACTTCACTTTCCGGTAGCCTGCTTACCCCATCCCAGGATAAGGCAATCCTTATAGCCGAAATATTATCAGCAAGCTTTTTTGTAATATTGTAAGCCATCCTCTATCCATCTTTTCATCCTACATCATCACTTCAATACTACACGAGGTAATCGTGTACCTCCGCTATTATGGCGTACCTCAAATGCCGACTATCTTCATTCTCGACCGAAAAATCAAAAGCTTCAAAGATTTCCTTGCAAGCCTGCATCATATTGATCACTTCGTAAGTAAGGGTTCCTGCCTCACGCATTGTTTCAAAATCATCCGGAAATTCCTCTTCTACCACATTTTTTATGTATAAAAATCTCGAGGGCTTTAAAGGCGCTGTCAGTTGTTCCAAACATTGCTCCTGTATGATATATTCGGGAACCTGCGCTTCGATCTGTTGCTCGATGAAAAGCGCCAACATGCCTACTTGTTCTTCCAGAAATTTGGAAACCGAATACGTTTCCTGAAGATCAAACATGAGGTCGGGGTTATGGTCAATTATGTATTGCCAAAACTTTTCTTTAAGGGCGGAAACCATGGCCAGAAATTTAAACACCGAAGAATGATTGTATCACAGTAGCAACCACTACAAGGAATACGCAACTACCAAACCAAGCAGCCGCAACTTTTCCCGTATCCTGATCTCCGGCATTCCATTTCTGGTACACCTTGATTGCACCGATTAAACCAAGTAACGCTCCGACTGCGTACATCAAATTGGTGCCTGCGGCAAAATAACTTCGTACTTTCTGGTTGGCCTCGTTGATACCGGCAATACCGTCCTGCGCATAACCAGAAAAGGCTATTAGAATAAGTGCAACAGCCAAGACAAGGCCATTGCGATTTGCTTTCGTTTTCACTCTACACTTTTTCATCTCACACGAAATATTAATTGATTTAAAAATCTTTGAAAAAGAAGTGGTTGCGCCTGCTCAATCACCGCAATCCTGTCACACACATACCATACCGCACCGGGACGACAGGGGCAACCAACTTCTTGGGAACCGTTAACCTCGCTTACCTACCACAACATCGCAACCTCATTATCGCTAAGTTTCACAGCTCCGTTTTTTGCGCACTCCGAAACGATCAATTCATTAACTGATGTTTTGAGTGCCGAATTTTGTATAGAAGGATATTCTTTTAAGGTCAGGCTAAGGTATTGCTTGAAATCCTCTGGATCAAGATTGAGGTTTGCTGTATTGTTGATTACGCCTTTGATCCTTTGTATCAATTCTTCCACATCTGCAAAGTCCTCATCTGTGGTGTTTATAAATGAATTTTCATTCGGTTCTATGACCTCATCCATTTGTTGTTCCTCCTGATCATCATAAAGGAAATCGGCTCTCGATAGATGATCCCTTTTCGATTGAAAGGCATTAGCCAGGTCATCCCTGAAATATTTTAGTGCTATCACTATGTAGTAGATGATCATCGTTGCAACAACGTAAGTGATATAATCCAACCAACTGATGTTTGTAAACATAACTCTTCATTTTATCGTTCTACATTCGATCGGCAGCGCCGACCTTTCCTATTGTTCGATAACAAAGTTGCAAATAGAACAAAAGCAGGACAAGACCAATTTTTATTGGTCCTTTTTTGGTCCTTTGGTTAGTAGCGGGTTTTGGGAGATTATTAAAAACAAAAAAAGCAAAAGACATAAAAAAATCTTTTGCTTCTAACATATAAAAAATTAATCCTTATCAAATCAATTCTAAGGCTTAACCTTTGTCCTTCTTAATGCTATTATTCTATCAGTAAGGTCACCACTCTATTTAGTTTCAGTAACGGCTTCTTTAAGTAAAAATCCCTCTTTTAGACCTGCTCCCCCTTTCACTTTGATAAGTCTATAAAAATTTGAACGTTCTTCTCCAATAGTTACTTCAATACCTTGTTGAAGCGAATCGATGACCCTGCTTGTCAAATCCGGAGATTCATAAACTTTTGTATTTTTAAGGATCTGGGCATTGGGCGCAAGTCTAGCCTGTTTTGTTTTATGATCGCTTGATGCTAGACCGTAGATTATAAATGAGAACACAAAGGTTCCTACGATTAGAAAAATAATTTGTCTCTTGTTTTGCATAAATCCGATTTTATAATTAATTATACTCGTATTCAATTACATCTGAGTTCCTGATAAAATCAAAATGATCTTTATGAAAGCTTAGGCTTAAGAAATATGCAAAAAATGCAAAAATTACAGAAACAGAAACTCCATCTGTCTGTAACATGCCACCAATAGCATAAGCTAATAAACCATAGATCATGGAAAACATGATCGTAATTACGTAGCGTATTATTGCCCACCTAAAGAATGAAAATGAGATCAAGGCCGTCAAGACCGGAAAAGTAACCAATGTCAGTGCCCAATGGTGATCCAACTTCTTACATAAAACAATAGTCAGTACAACCCCTAACAAAAAAGTTTCAAAATAAATAATACGATTGGTACGTTGTACCACTCTATATCCTCTGCTCATAAAATGTAAGTTTAAGTTTGTTTTTTGAAAATCGGCAATAATAAAAATACAAAAAAAATAACATAACAAACTGATTATTAACAAGAAATAATTAACAAAACAGGTCTAGCAATATACTTATGCTTCTAAATATTATACTGTAACAGACTTCTTAATAATCCCTGATCTTCTTTATAATCTTCTCCAGAGCCTCAATTGCAATTTCTTTGTCCCGTTCTTCGGCAACGTATGATTTGCCACGCATGGCATCATAAGATAGGTGCATTCTATTTGGTGTCGATAGGTGTGGGATGATTGTCTTGAATACCTGGCTCATTGACTTGGCTATAAAAATTCTGGCTTCATCTGCACCACGCAGTATCAATGAAATCTGATCGGCACTTAGATTGATTAATACCTTGCTTATATCTCCTTTTCCAGCTAATAACCTATTTTCGGGCTGTTCGTCCATTTTACCATGATCACTGCTCAACTCTAAATGCCTTTCCCAATACCCGATCTCCTCATCAAACCAGTTATCCAATACCATATCAAGATCGTGATAGTTTGGGTTCAATATAAATCCCGGTTTTCGGTGTAACTGCTTAAAACTTTTTCTGTGATACAGTAATCGATCATGCTTCTCCCTGGCAGTAGATAACGTATTTACATCTCCAAAAATTCTGAAGGTCAGGTCGTCGATATAGGTCTTGCTGTTATAATTGAGGTAGATCAACAGCTTATCAACTTCGGTAAAAATGTTTTCACTATCTTTCCTCATAGCTTCAATACCCATTTCTTCCAATCCTTCTATCAATTCCTTTTTAAAAAGCAATGTTCGTAAGGTAACTTCAAAATCCTCTTCTGCACGTTTTATAAAACGTTGCAGTCTTTTGAACAATAGTGGGAGCGGCGACCGCTCGTTAAGGGAAGCACGGTTAAAGCGTTTTTGTAACTGTGCCAGTTTTTGCTTCAATCGCTCCTTTGCCATAAGCAAATAAGTATTTGCAACTTTCTCCTCTGCACTAAGGTACTTTCCAAAACGACTTTCGATAAAAACCAGCAGATCGTTAAGCAGGTTTAACAAGCTATCATAAATCTGCTCGAGGTCATTATTTGGCGGTAACTTTTCCCTATTATCCACTACGATGTCAATGATGTTTATCGTTGACGTATAATAATGCCGTACCAGCAATTCGACCTCTTTCTTTTTATTTACCGTAAAAATATGGTTCTTCATTGCCGACTGGATGCGACAATTCTCTTCCTGCAAATAGGAATTGATCTTTTTAATCTCATTTGGCGTTAATTTGTCCAAATTCACATTGTTAGGGCTAAGGGTGATTGTAGCCAACAAATCAATGTACTCAAGGGGATAGTTGTGGTTAGTTTGCATGATTTGAGGGTTATATTAGACAACAAAATTTGTAGGTTCGCGGGTTTGTACACCACCCCTGCTAAATGTTACAAAAAATTCGCACTAAAATTCTATTGCAGAATAATTGCTATAATTGCAGAAATAAATTATGACTTTGCTCAAAAATTTAGTAATTTAAGGCAAAGTTCTACTGACCAAATGCAGATTTTAACGGCCACCGATGAAAAGGAACTTCTATTGAGATTAGGAGCCGGGGAAGAAACTGCTTTTAATACGCTGTACAAGCTGTATAGTAATAAAATATATAACCGTCTGCTAAAGCTTACGCAATCCGAGCAGATTGCGGATGAACTACTGCAAGACACTTTTGTGATACTCTGGAACAAACGGCACACCATTAATCCCGATCTTTCGATTAAAGCATGGCTGGATAAGGTTGCGCGAAACGAAGTCTATCATTTGCACCGCAAACTGGCGCATGACAAAAAATTGCAGGAACATATCCTTTCAACATTTATCGAAACCTACTCACACACCGAAGAAAATATCTATTTTAAGGAGAGCCACGAACTGCTCGAAAAAGCGATGCAGGAGTTAAGCCCACAACGCAAACAGGCTTTTAGACTATGCAGGTTAGAAGGTTTAAGCTATCAGGAAGCCGCAGAACAGATGGGCGTATCGGTTTCTACCGTAAGCAACCATTTGGTACAGGCTACCAGCATTGTGCGCAGTTACATACTCCGATCTCGCGAGCGCATGGCGATACTTTTATCTATTCTTCTTGTCAAAAATTTTTAAAAATTAAACCGCCACTTAATAAAAGGGGCGGTTTAAATCAACTCTTTCTGAATAAAGGGAAGAGTTGGAGAGCCTTTCACGCTCCTCTAAAACATCTACCTCGGACTAATGATAGTACCATTATCTATTACCGTTTTACTTTCCAATTTTCCATCTAACCACCTGTAAGTAAAAATCATATCGTTATCTTGCGAGTACCGATCGATGTCTCTGGGATAGGCTTTTAAATGGTTCACATTTGTTATTTCCGAATATTTGTAAAACACCAGTAAATAAGTAATGCCTTTTTCGCTATTTTTAACTTGTTCCATAGCAAACGCATCAATGGCTTTTTTTGCTTCTTCGCTATTACTGTAATCTTTTACAATAAAATTCAACTGCTTCGTAATAAATGATCTTCCATTCTGTTGTATGGTATCAACACTGTTAAATTGGTTCAGTGATTCAAATTTCGGATATTTCTTTTCACAAGAAACAAGCAGGCACGATACAAGAATTATTATCCAACAAATGTTAACAGCACATTTTCTATAAAGAGCCATATATCCTCCTTTTTACTACTACTTTGGTTTCAAATGGTCTATGTCCACGTTTATGTTGAAGTACCCACCACGAGGCGAAACCTTTATTTTTGCTTTGATATACTAAAGCATCATTCTTATCCAACCCAAAATGATCTTTAATTACAACTTCTACATCGGCTATCCATTCCTGCGTTGCGGGATCCATCTGATAATTTACTAAATTGATCTCGGTAAATTCTGTATCATTGATAAGTATCTGAAAGCCGGTCGTTAAATTATAAAGTCCGTTAAATATAGGTCTATAGTTTAAATTAATTGAAACATTGTCAATATTTCCTCCTGTACTTCTAAGCTGTGTTTTTAAATCAGCTCCAAATCTTCTGATAAAATTTCTGAAGGTGGGGCTTTCTGCAACCATTTGATTTAAACTGGCACTTTCATAAGTAGCACCGGAGTTATACTTAAATCGATCCAACATTTCTAATGCAACAACCCTTAACGTAGGACTCAATTTTGTGCAATACATAAACAAGACCGTCATATCTGTAAATAGCTCTGGCGACGATGCCAAAACCCTTGACTTCAGTATGCCTGTATCATCCCCATCTATACCATAGGTCATATCTTCGGTATTGTTTCTATTAGTTGTTTGTGCTATTTTTCGAATAGGGGCGCTATTTACATTATTAGGCATTTCAATGTCCGAAATCCCATTATTTATTAGTGGATCGGGAACAGCGGTATTCGGTAAATCGTTAAGAGCCGAAAAATCATTTTGCGCAAAGAAAATACTACCGTCAAAACTTATGTTCTGCTGTAAAAATTCGATTGCCCAATTTGCAAATTCATAGCTGTCGGCAGAATAATTATTAATGTTCAGGTAATTGCTAATTTCTGCTACCAATAATCCATTATAAGGATCTTTAAGAAAATCAATCAGCCTGATGTCCGTAATCTGTAACAGATTGATCAGTTGCTGTGCCTGGGTAAGTGGGATAATAGGGGGCGGAGGTTGATTACCATTACAATCAGGTACTTGGTGTACCATTAACTTGGCCCCCGTGGCTCCACTGTGTACAGATACCGGACCGATAGGTGGCTGGCCATCACAAGGTTCGTAATCTGGAGGTGGGGTTGGACTTGTGCCACCGCCCCCACCGCCGCCGGCATCACCACCGCCTCCACCACCCCCAATCCCGTCGTCGTAACTGTAGCAATCTGTAATATCAATGGATTCAACGCTCCATCCTGGCGACAACGGAGATATATTATCCGCATAGTCGCAATCCGCTGCCTGCCAAGGCCAGTGATGGCCTAGCCCTCCACATTGATAGGGTGCAAAATAATAATAGGTGGTGGTAAAACATTCTGTTTGGCGTAGCATTACCTTGTTGGCAATTGAGTTCTGCTGCGCATTGCCCATGACCTTGGCCTGCGTATTTTTTGTGGCGGCAGCCTTATCGTTGGCATTGCCCACCATTTGCGGAACTGGAGTACCTCCATTAAGATACGTAACACTGATCTCTCCCTCAAACTTGCCCGGCCTGCCCTTTTTCCAGTCGGCTATCCATTTTTTTGTGGGCGTATAGGTATTGATGAACGTTAAGGTGCGCTCTGGCGAAACCTCTACTGTTAGGTTCTGGAAAACAATTGACCTTGGGTTAGATAGCTTAACAGAAAAGATATAGCTCGTTCGGTTGCCATTCGTAACCACCGTCACGCTATCGGTATTGACCGAAAAACCAGAATAGGTTTCAGGGGTGACAACAGACATGGTCTTGGCCTTTGAGCTTGCCGAACTGATCATCTGTCCGATGCTGCCCAATCGGTTAAGGTCTGTTTGTCCCTTAAACTTATCAAAGCTCAGCTTATTCATTTGGGGGCCTTGCAAGTACCCGGCAATTTTTTTTGCTTGCACAGGGTCAACTGGCTCTCGTTTAGCCGTTTCAAATAGCTCTTTTTTACAAGAAAGGATTGTGATTGCAATAATAATTGCAAGAAAGGCTAAAAAGAGGCTTCCTCTTTTTCGGCCTAAAAGCGTGATTTTAGTCATCGAGCAGGTTTAGTTAGATTTTTAAGTTAAACTTTAAGTTACCTATTAAAAATCTACCTGTCAATACTTTAGCGTAATAAATCTTTTGGTACTACAAACCAAAAGATTGGTAAAAAATCAAATATTTTTAGTTAAATCCTGCCCGCTCTCCAACAGGTCCCTTAATTCTATGAGCCTATCGTACATTGGCCTGATGATAGCATTGTACGGCGGTTGTGTACCTCTTAGTTTGATAAAATGGCTTTCTAAAAAAAGGTCAACATCCAAAATTTTATGCGAAGGATTGAGGTTAAAGGGTGTTTCCGGTAATTTGGCCGTTCTAAAGTAAGCCTCTAATTGTGCAACTGTCATTAGGTAAGGTTTTATTTTACAGTATATGAAAAAGTCCCACCAAAGGGGGACTAAAACTTTCTGGTATTGACCAAGAGTTTTTTCACTAACTTGTAGATCCAAACAGTAAATGCTTTGGGTTCTCCTGCTCAAAGATATTCAATTTCTTTTAGCCCTGTTCATTCTGTTAGATATTTAGCCTCCAAAATTCTTTTACTTAACTTGCAAAGAACCCGTCTTGTTAATTTGTAGCTAATTCGTAAAAATTCTCTAAAATTCGAGTTGTTACTGCTCTAGTTCTTTCAATTATCTTATTTGCCTCGTCAGGATTGAGTTCTTTCCACCTATTGAATAAATTTGCTCCATCTTGTCCCCAATATGGAAGTTGATCATTAAACCATCGCTTCATTGCATCTCTATCATCTCTAACTCCATTTATATTATTCAAAAAAACACGCTTGGTATATTGATAAGTATTATTCCAGAATGGATCTTCGGGAGGTAGGCTTCTAAGAAAATCTGCAATAACATTTTCTGGTCGTACTGCGCCAGGTAATAATACAATGCTATTCAAGTCTGTTTCTCCCATTGTAGTACTAAAATCGCCATCTAAAACAACTACACTCTTATAAAATTCTTCAAAACCATTATCAATTAAAGTTTTATAAGTTCCGCAACTAATACTCATATTTTTGAAATCATTTTCGCAGCTAAAATCTTCTCCTTCGATAATACCTTTGTAAAAGCACATTGCTTCATAATCTTCGAAATAATAATTTATCTTTTTTGGCCTTATTGTTCTTACTGCTGCATGATTGAGATCAGCCAGTAGATTAGTTAATTCCGAAAAGCCTTGCCTTGCAGTAACTGTTCCCGAAGAATTTGAGAGGCTGACAAAATTAGTATGATGCTTAAATGCTGATCCATTTCGTGAATTCAAAAAATTTAGAATATCTGATGAATGGGTAGTAAATACAATCTGTAAATCTAATTCACGTCCAAGACGTAATAAAATTTTCAGCAAATTTATTTGCGAAGCAGGGTATAATGTTGCATCTAGCTCATCTATCAGCAATAGTCCTCCGTTATAGTTACCAGGATCACTTTGCTTTAAATGTTTGAAAGAAAGCAAAGCCAGAATTAAATGACCAATATTATCTTGACCAGCCGAAATGCCGTGCGCATCAAAATTACCTGTTGTCGGAGAAAAAGAATTTTTATTATTCGACTTGGTATGAATAGGGCTAATTGTTTCTAATGATGAAAAGACCTCATTATATAGATCAGAGTATTCCTGCTCTTGAGTACTTGTCAAAGTTTGAAGACCTATTTTAATATTTTGTAAACTCTCTTGAGCTAAAGGCAAAAGTCTTTTCAAGCTTAGAAAAATAACGGGTTTTGTGATTTTTCCACCGTGCCTTACTCGCCCACCCACATCTATCCGATGCCTAATAGTACCATTAGTATTTGTTATAACTCGAAGCTTCGCTTCTTTTTCAGATCCATCTGCAAAAATTATTTTGTATTGATAGGAGCCAGTCAGATCATGAGCAACTGAAAATCTAAATACAGACGAATACTTAGTTTCATAGCGTTCATTAAAAAGATTTTTGGACAAATTACCATACCTAAATATATGTCCGATTAATCCCAATAATGAAGTTTTACCTGTTCCGTTGCCTCCCGCAATTACGGTTATAACTTTTCCAAAATCAAAATTTAGGTTTGTAAGATGTCTAAATTGTGTAATCTCTATTTTAGAAATTTTCATACTTTACTCAAATTGATAAGCGTTTCCTTCTATCCATTTCAAATTTTAGAAATTCTAAAATGTATAATGGAAAAAATATATTTAAGTATCCAATATACTACTTTCCCTCCATCCCCACCCTACGCATTCGCGTAAAATCACATTTTTAAATATTTTTTTTATTTTTTCTCATTTTGCACTAGTGCGTTTTTCTTTTTCAAGCATATATATAAGAAAAGGCACATGAAAGTATCGCGCGATATAGAAGAACTGTTCCAAAGATTTTTGGACAAGCAGAGCACAGCAGATGAGCTGCAACAGCTTTTTCGCTTTTTTGGCACGGCCAATGAAAGCGAACTGCGCCGCCTTATAGAACGGGCAGAGGTAGATGAAGATGAAAGGGCAGATGATCCTGCCCGGATCAAGAAGCTCGACAGCCTATACCAAAACATTAAAGAGCAGCTTTTTGTAGAAAAACAAAAACCTGCACTTTGGAAATACTACGTAGCAATTGCCGCCATACTGTTGGCAATAGCTACCCCTCTAGCCTACTGGCTAAGCACTAAAGAAGTTGTAAACAAAGAAAGTGTAGCAACCATTACAGAAGATATTAAGCCCGGCAGACATGCCGCAACCCTTACCCTATCCAACGGTAAGCAGATTGTACTGTCAGATCAGGCCAACGGCCAACTGGCGCAAGAGGCCGGCATAAAGATCAGCAAAGCTGCAAACGGGCAATTGGTTTATGAGGTACAGGCCGATCATACAGCACCGCACACAACAAACACGCTAACCACAACGCGTGGCGAAACCTACGAGGTAATATTACCCGACCAAACAAAAGTATGGCTAAACGCCGCATCAAGTCTTACCTATTCTGCTTCGTTGGGGCTGCGTGGCGAGGCACGCACGGTAAAACTAAGTGGCGAAGCCTACTTTGAGGTTGCGCATGATAAAACCCGGCCGTTTATAGTGCATACAGCTACACAAGAAGTAAAAGTACTCGGTACCCATTTCAACGTAAACAGCTACGGCGACAACGGGCAGACCGTTACCACCCTTGCCGAAGGTTCTGTTCAGGTACAGCCGGCTGTTAATTCGTTATCCGCAAAAGTCTTAAAGCCAGGACAAAAATCGGTACTAGGTAGATCAACTATCAACATTTCCGCCGCCAACCTCGAAACCGACCTGGCATGGAAAAACGGACTGTTTACTTTTGAAGATGCCACAGTTCCGGAAGTGATGCAACAAATATCAAGATGGTACAACATAGAAGTAGCCTACAACGGGGCAATACCCAATGAGCGCATAAGCGGTGGTATATCGCGCCAGTCAGAACTAAGATCGGTGCTAAAGATGTTAGAACTTATCAAGATCAGCTACAAGTTAGAGAACACGCCAACAGGCAAAAAGATAATCATAAACCCGTAACGCTCAACATAACTAACCAAAATGTTTAACCCTAACCGTAAAGTATGAAGTAAGAAAAAATGGAATTTAATTTAGGTTATTAATAGCACGGGCAAAAAAAACCGGCAGGGTTGCGCTCACAATCCCTGCCGCTAACGCCCGGTGTTGAAACCAAATACTCACACCCGATTATCAACTAAACCGAAACACCCAAAAGTATGAAATTTTTAACAAAGGAAAAAAGCCGCGAGCATGGTCTGTTTGCAGGCTTACATCCTACGCCGCAAAACAACAGGCAAATGCGGCTAAAGACGTTGACCTACCTGTTCTGCCTGCTCATGGCATTTACCGCTACGCAGCTAAAAGCGCAGAACATCACGGTTAAGTACAGCAATGCCAATATTGAAGATGTATTTAACGCCATAAAAAAACAAAGTGGGTACCAGTTCTTATATACCAAGAGTATGCTCAAAGGAGCAAAAAAGGTAACTATCGATGTAAAGGCCAAACCTTTACAGGCCACCCTGAACGACCTTTTTAAAGACCAGCCCTTTACCTACGAGATATTAGATAAAACCATAGTGGTAAAGGAGCGCAAAGCTGAAAACAAAAAGCAGGTTCAATCTTCAATTGATGTACGCGGAACCGTTCTGGACGACCATGACAAACCCCTTATTGGGGCAACCATAAGGGTTAAAAGCACAGACATTGGCACCCAGACCAATAACAATGGCGAGTTTACCCTAAAAAATGTAAATGCCGGTGAAACCGTACAGGTTGCCTATGTAGGCTATACCCCGGTACAACTACCGGCAACTGCCGAAATGGGCAATATAAAGATGTTTACTGCCGTAGGACAGCTAAACACGGTTGAAGTTAGCGTTTCTACCGGTTACCAGACCTTGCCAAAAGAACGCGCCACCGGCTCATTTACGCAGCTAGACAACAAAACACTAAACCGCAACGTAGGCATAAACATCATCGATAGGCTCGAAAGCCTTAGCAGTGGCCTGTTACTTAACAGAAGCTTACCAAATGGTGAGTTTGCCAATAGTTCAAAAATTGCTATACATGGTCGTAGCACGATTTTTGCCTCGGCAGAACCCCTCATCATATTAGATGGCTTCCCTTATGAGGGCAACCTGGATCAGATCAACCCGGCCGATATTGAAAGTATTACCTTGCTTAAAGATGCCTCAGCGGCTTCCATCTGGGGAACCCGTGCCGGTAATGGCGTTGTGGTCATTACCTCAAAAAACGGCAAGAAAGACCAACCATTATCAATAAACATCAATTCTACGCTAACGGTAGCTGGTAAGCCTAATCAGGATGATTTGCCACAGGTATCATCAAGCGATTACATAGACCTTGAAACTTTTCTGTTCTCAAAAGGTTACTATAATAGTTCAATAAATAGCCAATACTCTCCTATTTCTCCTGCGGTTGAACTTTTGAAACAAAGACGAAATAATCAAATCACGGATGCACAGCTAACCGAAAGACTTGATGAATTAAGGACACATAATGTTCGTGCCGATCTTGATAAATATTACTACCGCCCATCGGTGTACCAACAGTATCAGTTAAGTTTAAACGGCGGTACTTCAAACAACTGGTACTATCTTTCTGCCGGGTATGACAAAAACCTTCAGAACACAGTTCCGGATAGTTATGACAGGCTCACCATATCAGCCCGCAATACCTTTGCGCTATTTAACAACCGCTTAAAACTATCGGGCGATCTTGGCTACAATGTTAGTAATATTTATAGTCAACCATATAAGTACATTCCATACACCCCATACGACCGCCTCGCCGATAATAACGGAAATGCACTATCGGTAGTGACCTTAACTACGTTGAGCGAATCCTACACCAGTTCTGCAGCGGTGGCTCCATTATTGGACTGGAAATACCGCCCTTTGGATGAGTTTTCAAGCAATGCCGAACGAAAGATTACCCAGTTTCGCGTTAATACAAGTTTAGATTTTGAGATTATTAAGGGATTAAACCTGACCGGAAGCTACCAATACCTTAACGAAGCTAACGATACGCAAACTATCAATAGTGCCGATAGCTTCTACACAAGAAACCTGATCAATAGTTACAGTACCATATCTAACAATGAGGTCAATCGCGTGATTGCGCTTGGCGATATTTATAGCTTGGGAAATTCCAAGACCATTTCAAAAATTGCCCGTGCGCAGTTAAATTTCACAAAGACCATTTTCAACGACCACGAAATTAACGCTATTGCAGGTTTTGAAGGTAGTGACAGGACAACCAACGTATTTGGACAAACGATGTACGGGTATTCAGATGCGACCAGAACAAACAGGAATGACCTGATTGATCCCGGTAAGCAATACCCTATTTTTTATTCCGGGAGTTTGGCACAGATAAACACTACGCCCAGTGCTTTGCAACAGATCAATATCAACCAATCCCTTTACGCTAACGCCTCTTATACTTACAAACAGCGTTATATCCTTTCAGGTAGCGCCAGACAGGATAAATCAAATCTCTTTGGGGTAAACACCAACCAAAAGGGAGTTCCGCTTTGGTCGGCAGGCTTGGCTTGGGTAGTAAACCGTGAAAGTTTCTTTCATGCATCATGGCTCCCTTCACTTAAATTACGTACAACTTTTGGTTACAGTGGCAATGTAGACAAATCAATTAGTGGTATTCTTACCTCCAAAAAATGGTCAAACGCAGATGTTTGGGGTAACCAATTTGCAACCATAAGCAATCCGCCAAATCCCGATTTGAGATGGGAACAAATAAAAACGTATAATGCAGGAATAGACTTTGCCTTAAAAGATAATAGGATAAGCGGCAGTATTGATATTTACCAAAAATCGGCTTTTGACCTTATCGGCAACAGCCCTATTGCTATGCAAAGTGGCCTTACCCAATTTAGGGGCAACAGCGCAAATTTACGCACACGAGGCATAGATATACTTTTAAATTCCCGGAACTTAACCGGTAAATTAGGATGGAATACGACGCTACTTTTTAATTATAATAACGATAAAGTTACCTCATATAAGGTTAAGCAGAGCAGCAATAACAACATTGTAAGCTTTAATTATCAAAACCCTTTAGAGGGTTACCCCTATTACTCCATTTTTAGCTATCCATCGGCAGGTCTGGACAATACAGGCTCACCACAAGGTTACCTAAACGGGCAGGTCAGCAAAAACTATGGCAGTATTACCAATCTCCTAGATCCTACCCAACTGTTTTATCATGGCACAGCCTCCCCTAAATACTTTGGCAGCGTGCTTAATTCCTTTAACTATCAAAACTTTGAGCTATCAATAAACATTACGTACAAATTAGATTATTACTTCAGGAAAAAGAATGCCTTTCTGGGAGAATATAGTAACGTACTAACCTCTTATGTTGATTATGAAAAGAGATGGCAAAAACCCGGCGATGAACTGATAACCACCGTACCAGCTTTATTTTATCCTGCTCCGGGCGCAATGACTTCATTTTACCGTAACAGTACCAATCTGGTAGAACCTGGCGACCACATTAGGTTACAAGATGTGCGTTTAAGTTATACAGCTTCTAAAAAGCAATTAAGCAGGTTACCATTCAAAGGTATTTCGGCCTTTTTGTATGCTAAAAATCTGGGCATACTCTGGCGGAAGAACAATGCCGGAATTGATCCCGATTATGGCACCACCTCTTTACGTGATCCTTTAAGTTTTTCATTTGGTATGAACCTTAAACTTTAAAGCAATGAAAAAAACATACATTTTAATATTATTGATCTTTGTTTTGGGTTGCAATAAAAAGCTTGACCTAAAACCCAATAGTTCACTGGTTATACCAACTACGGTTGATGATTTCGAAAATCTATTAGATAATGCAGAGATTTTTAATCTTTCACCTGCTTTAGCGCAAATGTCGGCAGATGAATATTATATCCCAACACAGGCAGACTTTCAATCTATTGTGCTAATACCATCACGAACCTGCTATTTGTGGGAGAAGGATATTTTTCAGGGTTTAACACAGGTTGCTGATTGGAGAAAGCCATACGCACAAATTTACTATGCCAATAGCGTACTGGATGAATTGAAAAGGCAAGATCTTGAAAATACCGATGCCTTTAAGCGCATTAAGGGAAGGGCCTTATTTGCCAGAGCCTATGCTTTTTATGAGCTGGCAAGCACTTTTGCGAAAGCTTACAACGCATCAACTGCCAACAGTGACTTAGGCATTCCCTTAAAATTAAGTTCGGCAATTACACAGATAGTTCCCCGTAGCACGGTTCAACAAACCTACGATCAGATTATTGCTGATGCAAGCGAGGCTGCAAGTCTTTTACAAACCGATGTGGTGCTCAACAAACGTAATCGTTCTTCCAAAGTAGCCGCTTATGCTTTACTGGCAAGAGTTTATTTGAGTATGCGAAAATATACAGAGGCTGAAGACAATGCGGATAAGGCTTTATCTATCTTTTCCACGTTAACTAATTACAACGCTTTGCCCGTTGATCCAACTTTATCCTCATTTTCCTTAAATAGTACTGAGGTCATATATTTTTCCCGCATCACCGATTATTCCGAAACTACCTTATCAAGAGGTACACTCTTTGGCATATTACCTTCGATTGTTAATTCATTCGAAGCTAATGATCTAAGAAAAACAGTTTGGCTCGCGCAAAATGCAAATGGTAATTGGTATAGTAAAGGTATTAATAATAATGGAAGAACCCCTTTTACAGGTTTGGCAACAGATGAACTTTTACTGATAAAAGCTGAATGTCTGGCAAGGCGTAACCAAAGTCAGGATGCTATGGATATGGTTAACCGCCTTTTAATAACAAGATGGAACCCTAATGCCTCTAATCCGGCAAAGCCATATCAGCCAATTACTGCCAGCAGTCCAGCCGACGCACTTGATAAAGTTTTACAGGAACGTAGAAAATCGCTGCTTTGGCGTAGCGTAAGGTGGACTGATTTAAAACGCTTGAATTTGGAAGGGCGAAATATCGTATTAACCCGAAACCTGAACGGTACTACATATACCTTGGAACCAAATAGCCCACGCTATGTGATGCCCATTCCGGATGATGAAATAGGTTTTACCGGCATACAACAAAATATTAGATAATGAAATTTATTAGGGTAATAACAATAGTCCTATTCTGGGCAATTAGCGTATCTGCACAAAATTCTATCCGGATATCAGGTCGCATTGATACTCCAATTGCTCGAGAATACCAATCAAATGAATTACTGGTAAGTATAAAGCAAGACGGAAGTAGAAATTCAATAGGAACTTTATTTAAAGCCCCCCTGAATAATCTGGGGGAATTTAATTTAGAAATTCCTACGGATGATAATCAAGTATATCTTGCCTTTGAATTTGAAGATAAAAGACCAACAAGATGGAAAGGCATGTATCGTAACATTTCTGAACCGAGCCGAACCAATACGCTAAGAGAAATCTATTTATTTTCAAAGGGAGATGAGGTTACCATAAATGTTAATCGAGACAATTCAATAATTTTTAAAGGTAAAGGAAGTGAAAAACTCAATTATCAATACTTAGCCTATACTCTATTCACGTCAACAAAATCAATTGATGGAAGGATACTTGATTTAGAGAACAAGGGCGAACTACAAAAAGCTACGGAACTTGAAGTCGAAATTTTTCGTTTTCAAATTCAACAGTTACAAACTTTATTGAAATCTTATAAAGCTGAAATCAGTGAAGAAGTTTATCAACTTTTGTTACTTGATGGCATCTCGCAAATAAAGCATCGCATATTAGAAAAGCTTCCCTTTTATTTTCTTCGTTTTCCAAATCAAGAACAGCAGAAAACAATAGCACAATGCTTTACAACATTAGAGGGGATAGACACAAATGAGGATACTATAAGTTTTAGGGCAAAACTACAATCTGCTTTTTATACCTCAATGCTATTGGAAAAAGAAGTTGTAAAGCTGATCCTATCTGATGAAAACCGGAAGAGCTATAATTATTTCTCTTTTGAGGAGCTATTCAATGTTATTACCGCAAAATATTCAGGCCAATTGCGTGACACACTAATATTGCTGGCTTTTAAAAATTATATCGTTAGTAAATCAGATGAAACAAAAGCGCAATATATGGCTGCGCAAAATACTATAAAGGACAATGCTATTAAAATGCAACTTATAGACCTGATGTCAAAATATATCAAAGACGCATTCCCTTTTGTTTTTTACGATGCTGATAACACCCCTCATAAACTACAAGATTATAAAGGCAAAGTAATTGTTATGGATTTTTGGTTTAATGGCTGCGTACCTTGTACGATGGTAGCAAAAGCGATGCATCCCATTTTTGAAAAGTACAAGAACAGGAAAGATATTGTATTTATTACCGTTGGTACCGACCAAAAGGGAAAATGGAGTGAAGCGGTAGCCTCAGGTCTATATACATCCAAAGGAATGATAAACCTGCACACCAAGGGTAAAGGCTTTAAAGACCCTATGATTGTATATTACAATTTTATTGGACTTCCTAGACAACTTATCATAGATAAACGTGGTAAACTGGTTACGGCATCTCCTCCTCGACCTGATGTAGGAGAAGAAAACGTATTAGCTTTTGAAAAATTAATCGAGACCAATTTATAGTTGTAGATATTGGGGAACAATGTTTGTTCCCCAATAATTAAACCTTATGGTTATTGCCACGAACCGGCGTCATTACCAGGTGTCACTGTCAAATTTGCATCCGATGTAGGAATGGCATCTTCCGAGAATGATACGGGAAGTTTACTTTGCTCACCATCAATTCGTACGGTGCAAAAATAATCGTCTAACGTACATTCCAACCCAGAAGGAGGATTTGACATTGGCACATAATTACCGCCAATATGGTAATACGTTTGAGTTGCCAGTACTTTTTTTACGGGTTTTGGCTCTCCGTTGAAATAAGCAAATGCGCTGCCTGCAACCAATACAACGATAGCAACAGCTAAAAATTTAAAATTTTTCATACTAAAAATGTTTGTGGTTAAATAACATGCCTACTCTAATCGTATAGGTTTTCGGCTACCCCTATTTTATTTTTTGGCTAATACACGCCCTTTCGGTGAAGGCGGTGCCTCACCAATATTGTACTTTGAAATACTATAAATGATTTTTTTTTTGCCTTTAGGTTTGGGCAAAAGAAAGCAGGCTGCATTTAAAAAATGCAGTTCTAACGGTTAACTCGCAATTAACAATAAATGATAAACGGTTATTCTCCTTTTAGAGATCAGGATCGTTTCGCCTGGCTACTGCGCCATCGAGTTACTATTGTACCGGTTTTAAGCCCGGTTTTTACTTTTTTGGTTGTAGGTTAAAATTAAGCCAAATAAAAATACGCCGCAAGCACACATCTTTTAAAAGCAGGATAACACTTACAGAAACACGCGAAACATGCAAAAAAACTCGCGAAACATACAAAAAAACACGTGAAAAAACATTCGTTTTGTACCTATATCGCATCAAAAAACTGCTTAAACTGCTCAATTTTATCTTTGGTAACCACTAATTTTTCGTCAATTCCGTCAAATTCTTGGTATTGTGGTTTAATGATCAATTGCAGGGTGTTTCTTTTTTCTCCGTTCTGATAGCCTTTTACAGCCGTAAGGTTAACCACTGTTGATCGGTTTATTTGGCAAAAGCCTATTTGGCCATAAGCATCTGTTATCTGCGTAAGCGTATAGGGCAGTTGGTAACTGTTGCCATTAACAGTAAGCACCTTAACGATATGATTGTTTCTCGTAAAATATAGTATATCGCTCGCCAAGTTTAAATTTACCGCCGTACCATTATAATGTACACGCAATAGATCGCTACAGGTCAGCTCACTTTCATTTTCCTTTATTAATGTATTCTTCTGCTGTAAACTGATTTGATTATGCCCACTATCCATATAAAAACGGGTAATGTAATAGGCATTCAATACCAAAATAAAACAGCAAATGAGCGGAAAATCCTGATCAAAAAAACCACTTGTGGTTATTTCCTGCCCTATGGATTGGAAATGCACCGTAAAAACGAATATATCAAATGCTATGGGTAACTGCACGCAAAGGGTAAACTGCAAAATTGCCCTTTCAGGTTTTTTGTCCGTCCACGGATCACGCCTATCTAACCAGACTGTAAACTGGTGCACGGTTTCTATCATTATGAGACTGATCACGCTGCTCAACAAAAAAATGGGATAAAATTCAGGCATACCAAATGAGCCGATAATATCCAGTGGTCTTCCGTAAAATAAAATGAACAATGAAGCTGCCACCGCAAGAGTAATGCGCTGCCACACGCGAGGGTATTTAATGACCTTCATACAATGATATGCTTTAAAGTAGCACAGCTACTATCAAAATCTTAATAAACAATCAACTCAATTTTTCACTATTTAAACAACCATTGTTTTTATGACAAAACAACCGTTAACGCCTACTGGCGTACAAGACCTGCTAACCGAATTGTACGGGTTAACCCCAACCGCAATCCAGGTAGAAGCTTTGGCTATCCAAGCCGATTTTAAGGCATGGGTAAAAGCTAATTTTACGCTCTCTACCAAACAGGAAGATTACCTTGATGATCTGGCCAAGCAAACAACAGATTACTTTGGCTCGCAATGTTCGGTATGCTTTAGCAACAAACTACCGATAGACCTGATCTACCCGGCTCCACCTACCGGCGAATATTCAAAATGGACAGGAACGGCCAACACCATGGCGGTAAAATCTGATGGCGAGGGCAAGCCCGTAGCCACCGGTACACTAACTTTTGAGTTTTCTTATACCAAACCGTAAGTAGTACTCAAAAAACATCCCTACAAGCAACTTTTAGTGCTTGTAGGGAATTTTAGTTATTGGGAGGAAAGTTCCTAATGATAAAATTAAAAGTAATGATTATTCTTTAATAGTTTAAGCGTATAAACACGTGATATTTATCCTACAAAGCAGGTAACAAAAAAGGGGCTTATAGCCCCTAATTGTTTTGCAGTTTTATAAAGATTTCATTCTTTTACCTTTTCTTCTGCCATATGTTTACGAAGCTTGGTAACATCAACGTCAATCAGATCATAAATACCTGATGGAGCTGCTGCTTCAAGCTTTCCATCTGTAAATTTGTCATCAAATTGCTGTCCTTTATTGAAATTTTTCAAGATCTCTTTTTTAGTAAACCTTTTAAGCTTCATAAAGAGCACAACATCATTTGCCCAATCAACACTAAAAGCTTGTTTATCTTTCCACTTTACCTCAAAATTTGCATTTGCTTCCACATTTAATTCCGTCCCTTGTATCCCTATTTTCGGTACATTAACATCAACCACTAATTCGCCTCCTTTAGCGCTTGATTGAAAAACCAGTGCCTTATCGCAAGTATAAACAGATGTTACGATATAATGGTTATCCCAATCAAAATCATGTACAACATTCAAAAGATTATTCTTCAACGCTATAAGATTCTCAATCCTACTTTCGGTTGGTTTTACGGCAAATAATAAAATTGAACCTTCCTTAGCAAAATTGAACTGAACGGTACCTTTAGTTACATTTGGTACATTTGCATTTACTTTACTGGAAAGCGTCACCTGATTTTGTGAAACGAAGTTATACGATGCGCTTGATGGATAATCTTTAACTGTTAAGTCGAAGTTGAACATAGCATCGCCAATTAAATTACCGACGACCGTAAATGAACCAACAGGATCATTGATTCCCCAAAAATCTGATCCAAATGATAAAATAGCTCCCGGTCTTATCTTGGTGTCTGGCAGATAAACCGGAACATAATCAAACTTATTGATTATGGACTTTGAGTAATGTTTTCCTAAATTCATAGTACTTATATTTTGGTTAAATTTATGCACTTAACGAACTGAAAATCAAACAGCAATATACACTAAACTCCAAAATAAAAACACCGTAAAAATACCTGTTTATCAACAAGAAAAACACCCAACATAAAAAGAGCCGGATTTTAAACCCGGCTCCTTTAAACTACTTACTGGCTAATAGTTTTAATTTCTCGCTCAACTCGTTTAAGCCAGCTTTGCTTAAACAATCGTTGGCAAGCGTTTTAAGTTCTTCTAAGTCGCCATGGGATAAGCTGTCCAACAATCCCGTCTTATCTTCGGCCTTGGCCGCAATACCCAATTCTATAACTTGGTTTAACAGCAGTACATTCTTTCTGCTCATCCTTAAATCAATCTTCACGGCTTCGCCCATACCCGGTATGCTCAAAATCGTATCAAACACTTTTGCCACATCGTTCACGTTCATACTTCACTTGTTTTAATACATTTCACAATACCATAAAATTAAGCATTTAAAGCTTTGGCACCCTAATCAAAATTTGCGTAGGGTATTTATATATTTTTAATCTAACTCTCGTTGTTCGTTTACTCTCGCTTCTATAAACTCCGCTTTCTTGTTATTTTTGTTCACTAAACCAGTTAACCAATTTACTCCCTGTTTAAAATTACTCTCTTTAGCAAAATATTTTTCATAGATTAAATATGAACCAATCATTACAACTATTATATATCTTCCCCAATCATATTCACCTAACCATTGTTCCCATTTATCTTCAATTTTAAAAATTCCATAAGCCACGGCAATATACATACATGCACAAATAAATACAGCTAACAAAGCACATTTTCTGCCATGATTAAAATGGTGGTTCCATTCACTTTCAGCAATTTCAGTATAATGCTGTTTCTTCTCTTGAGCAAGCTGCAATTGTCTTTGCTCCTCCTCTTTACGCTTATATTCTGAAAGTTCTTTGCTAACATCTATAAACTCCGTTTCCTTACGTTCGTATTCTTCTAATTTAATGCTAAGTTCATTGATTACTCCATCCTTACGCTTATTTTCACTTTTAATATGATCACTTTCATTTTTAACATACTCAATAAATTTATCATCAGCCAAGAAACTTAACGTATCATCAATATTGTATTCCGTTACTAATTCTGGTGCATTAGTTTTAGATCGAAGCTCAATATTCAAATGAATCATTTCTGCTTTCGTCAACTTCCCTGATTTAAATTCACTAACTGCATCCTCATATCTCTTAGCTATGTTATTGTTTGTATATGCACTAATTACTATCCTTGCTTTATTAATCAAATCGAAAGATTTTGGAATACGGCTATCTTGATGTTTGAAACCCTTTTTTAACTTAAACCAAAACCTTGAAATAATGAAATCTATATCCTTTGCAAATGCAATATCTTTGCTTTGAAACTTTACAGAATGTCTATGAGCTAAATATTTTGAAGTTGAATTTTCGGTTAAGTAGATTACACTAATTTTTTCAAACGGAACATTGTTTACTCCTCTCCTTCTATAATTTATCTTACTAAAGATATTTAACTGTGAATAACAAAAGTTAGGTTCAAATGGACGTTTTGCTCTTTGAGCCTCTTTTTCCAACTCATTAATAATTTGTTGATCTACCACATTGTACTGACTGTGTTTAGCAGGATCATAATCAATATCAAACTCATGGATACCTAAACTTTCCAGATTTAAGAAAAACTTAATTTGTTTAGCTTTTACGTCACTTATACTCTTTGCATTCTTAACTATTTCCTCCATTGCATTTTTTGTAGGAAGTAAGGTTTCTTTTCCTGCAACAATGCTTTCAGCTTTATAAAACATCTTTTTAACATCGGATGCAGCTTCAGGCAAGTAATATAATTTGATTTTTTTATCGCGATTTTTACCTGTCGGTTTATTTGCTTGGTTAATTTCCTTTACAAGCGTATAGAAATCCAAAAAAATTTCCTTGAATAACTCGCCATTGTAACCAAGTGCATGAAATAAATGCTCCGGTGCAAGGAATATATCTAAATCCGTCTCCCATTTCCCTAACTCATTTAAATTTGCTGTATATGATACACCTTGATATAAAATAATACCTTCACGAATAGAATTTAAATTACAAGTAAAATCACTATTACCACTGTTACTGATAATGAAAGCGCTTATCAGATCCGAATACTCGTCCTGATGACCATTGTCCATTGTAAACTGACTGAAGTTTTCAAAAATCTTACTCTTCTCTTCTATATTTAATTCTTTACCTTTTTTTTCAGAGATGTAATTATAAAGACTATTAAGCAATGCATTATTTACTTGGTTAACTTCACGCAGTTCTTTTTCAACCTTTTCAAAATCTTCTCGCAGGGATTGATCAAATGTGAACGTATTATAATTCTTTATATACTTTCCTTCAAATTTCACTTTTATTGTGGTCTTGATTACCGAATCAAGAATTTCGAAATCATATACATTTTTTAAAATTTCCTTTAATTCTTGTGATGTATAAATAAGTTTACCTTCATAAATAATGGCCCCTCTAATGAAGTCAGCAAGAATATCGTACATGTTATTATAGCCTTCATGGTCGTAAAGGTGTCTAAAGAGTGCTACCGAGGCTAATAGGTTGTTTGTTTTCATTTAATTGAGCTTTAAAATAAATTATATGGAATAAAATTGAATGCGAATAAAAGTTAAGGGGCAGCAACCAAATAATTCGCATCCTGTAATCGCTAAAATATTAAAAAAAAAATTCGCACAACCATTTGCGATATTATTGTTAATAAATTACGCACATATCAACATTAAAAGTCATCTTCAACAAGATTTTTATCACAAATAGCCATCAATATTTATAGATCAAAAAATCTCGCTAAAAAAAGCACACATTTCTGTGTGCTTTTGACTTTTGAATTATTCAATCAATGCAAATAGTACCTAATATTTTATGCCAACTATTTATTTCTTTACCCATTATTTACCCATTGCCACTTCATTCTGTGGCATAAATTTTACCTTCTTTTTCTTTACGTGACCAAAGTTATCTTTTACCGAAACCTCAAAAAAATGTTCGGTATCACTGTATGAGGTGTACCTTAATGTAAAGTTTCTATCGTTAAGATGATAGCCGATATTTTGACCTAAAAAATTATCTTCCATATCTTGTAGGATTCCGGTTCCCATGTACTGGATATGACTTACCGTATATTGGGTACTTGGCTCCTGACCTTGCGGCACGATACGAAAGTGTAGGTCAACGGAACCATACTTAGCAATGATTGATGTTGTCCCTTCCAATATCAGTTCAAAATCAAACCCGGTAACAATTGGCGCCGTTTGCGGCTTATAGATGCTCAACTCGTTTTTGTTACAGCCCAAAATTGCAAAACTGATGAATAAGGCTAATCCAAATAGTAAATTTTTCATTGTTTTTATCCTCCTGCTATTTAATTAAAAATCTTGTTCCGATACCTACCTGTCCGTTGAACTTATCCAATGATCCGAACAGTATGCGCTCCCTGCCCGTGGCAAAGATGATCAGCTTATCGCTCGGGAAAAACTCCACTTCCAATGTTGCCGCGCCCCCATAAATAAAATGATCCTGGTTAAGAAGGATGGCTTTATCGTACAGTAAATGCCTGCCCCAATTTATGCGCTCGTAACCGGCCAGTGCGCTCGCTCCTGCCGAGATGACCAGGTTCTGCTTACAATCGAACACCAAAGGGAAATAATGGCCTACCTCCCCGGTAAACTGTGCCAGTTTTAGAGAACTGTCCTTGTAGTCGTATTTTTTATGGTAGTACTCGCCACCGGCCACCCATTTGCTATCGATACCAGTATAGAGGTTTGCGGTCAGTCCGGCAAAATAGGCCGAGTTCTGGTACTTGCTAAAGAAATACCCATTGGCCAGTCCACTCCTTAATTCAATGGCAAGTTGCCCCTTTTCAAAACGCTGCGCCCATGCAACGTTTACCACCAGCATAAATGCCAGCGTAACGTAAAACATCACTCTTTTCATTTGATTTTATTTAATAGTTAAATCTTTGAGGTTGTCTAACTTTGTTGTGGTCTCTGATTTTTAGGCACTCTATTTTGTACCAACTGAAACCGGCTTGCAGAAAATTCCGGTCGTAGATTTTTAAGCTCATCCCCTCCCTCCTTATTTTATCGTTTGCACTTTAGCTTTTGCAAAAAACAAAATTAGCTTTCCGTTTTGAAACTATCCTAATCAAAATTTGCGGAGGGTTCCCGTATAGGAATGAAAACGATAAATAGTTACTTTTGATAAAACCAAACGCTATGCCATGAATGCAGATCATATCCACGAAATTTTTGAAAACTATATAAAAACACCTGACACGCAGTACGCCTTACTTATAAATGGTGCTTGGGGAAGTGGTAAGACACATTTTTTAAAAGAAAATTTATTTCCTTTGATAAGATCAAATGAACTTAAACCTATCTACATTTCTTTAAATGGCATAAGCAAAATTGAAAATTTAGAATACCAGATGCTGTTAGGGCTCATACCCTATCTTTCTAATGAGAATAAAGCTATTAACTCTTTTACAAAAGTTTTTGGTAATGCCGCAAATGCAGTCACAAAATTCTTTACCAGAACAAGCATATCAGACGTTTTTAAGGGTATAGCAATCGATCATATCTCTTATAAGGATAAGGTAATCTGTTTCGATGATCTTGAACGCTGTCAGATACCCATTGTAGAGGTGTTAGGCTTTATCAATAACCTTGTTGAGCATAAGTCGTCAAAGGTTCTTTTTCTCGCAGATGAGAACAGACTGGAAAGTGATAGCTATAATAAATCAAAGGAAAAAGTAATCCGTCATACCTTAACATTTGAACCTTCACTGGCAGAGGTTTTTCCTGCCCTTGCTGCAAAGTACAAAAATATAAATGGGTATTATTATGATTTCTTAATTAGTGAACAGAACACGTTCATAAGCTTCTTTGAAGAATATAAGGAAAACAATTTCCGTAACATTTCTTTTATCCTTGATTGCTTGGAGCGGGCATTTCCGCATATCTCCAATACTGCCAGAGAATATCAGATAGAAACCGTTTTGCTCATGGTTATTCTAACCATAGAACTAAAAAATGGCAGGCTCACTTCTTCCGACTATAAGGATAAAAAAGACCTCGACAAGATTAATCACAGCTTTGACATTCTTTTAAAAGATAAGATATTTAAAAATAAAAAGGAAAAAAAAGAAACATTGGAACTGACTTATGCTGAAACAGTTGTAAATTTTTATCTTCAGGGAACAAGGCTTGGTCAATATTACTTTTATGATGCGATATATGTTTTCGTCCTTTCGGGCTACCTTGATGCAGGGCATTTCGATAGAGAACTTGAACAGAGAAGACAAAAAGCTGTTCCAAAGGAAGTACTGGACTTCCAGATGGTAGTCAATCACCAATTTAGGAGACTGCCCCAGGAGCTTTTTAATGAGCTATCTCACAAGGTCTGGAAAAATGCAGTAAAAGGAATCTATAATATCTATGACTATGTCCATCTGGCAAATTTTTACTATTTCTTTGCCAAATATTCCCTAATAGAACTAAGCCAGAAAGACGTTAAAAAAGGATTATTGGCCGGATTGGAAATTGCAAGCCAACGTCGAGAGTTCGACGATTACCAAATGTCCAATCATCTGGCTTTCGAAAGTGAGGAGTTAGTACAGGAATTCAAGATGGAAGTATCAAAAGTTCATCTTAAAATAAAGGTGAGTAACTATAAAACACTAAGCGACCAGATAATTTCTGCACTGGTAACCAATAACGAGAATTCGTTCAATAGGATTATAGCTCAACTCAAAAAACAGTTGGACATTCAACCCTTTGCCGCAATTGATAAACATAAGTTTGCAGATGCAATACTTGGAGCTTCAAACAATCTTCTGTATGAGTTCAGAATGTTTCTACCCAAACGTTATCATGTGACGGATGTGCATGAATATTTGTCGAACGAAAAAGAATGTTTTGAACATCTCAAAAATGAAATCAAGAAGTACCTGTCAAATCCCGATCAGCACCAGCAGACCAAAAATCTTCTTCTTAAAGAACTATTGATAGAAGTAAACAAAACGCTCAATAGCCTCGAAAATAAACGGATGGCAACGCCTAGATAACCATTGACCCTACTCAAAATTTGCGTAGGTAGTGCTTTTTATTTTCAACCTCCCTAACTTCGTAGTTCCGTAAATGTTGAACGATTAGATGAAGAAGGGTTATGGATTTACAAAACAACAGGGTAACGATTGCCCAGGCCAAGGAAATAGATATGGTTCAATATCTTGCCGCGCAGGGGCATGAACCAACTAAGATAAGAGGGAACGACCATTGGTACCTCTCTCCTTTACGCGATGAAAAATCAGCTTCCTTCAAGGTAAATGCGAAGCACAATATCTGGTATGATCACGGCATGGGCAAAGGCGGAAATCTCATCGATTTCGGAACCCTCTACTTCAACTGCTCAGTATCAGATTTTCTAAAAACTTTAGCAGGCTCTTTATCTTTTCAGCCGCTACCAAAGAGCAACAGAAAAGTCATGCCGGATGCCCCAAAGATTATCATCGAAAAGGTTGGCGAACTGACCTCCCCTGCCCTTTTAAAATACCTCCGTGAAAGAGGGATTGACACTGATATGGCAACCTTGTTTTGTAAACAGGTGGCATACAGTTTTGATGACAAAAAATATTACGGCATCGGCTTTAAAAACAACTCCGGTGGGTGGGAAATCCGCAACCGTTTTTATAAGACCAGCAGCACCCCAAAAGACTTTACGATAATCAAAAATGGGAGTGAAAATATTACCGTCTTTGAAGGCTACATGGACTTTCTTTCCTTCATCGGTAACAACTGGGATAGCCACCTGCAAAGCGACTACCTCGTATTAAATTCCCTGTCATTTTTCGACCGGGCTTTACCTGGTATGAAAGGCTATGCCACCAAGCATCTTTACCTCGATAACGATGATAGTGGCCGCAAGGCAACCGTACAAGCATTAGCCATTGATAAAACCTTTGTTGACAATAGCAACCTTTACAAAGGCTTTAAAGACTACAATGATTGGCATCTCCGTAGGGAAAATCCAACCCTTCAGAGCAAGCCAAAACCTCCAAAACACCGCCGAAGCCCGTAAAGCGCCCTTAACCTCAAAGCAATCTTTAAACTTTAAAGGAACTGTAAAATTTAGCAGAAAACCTCAGGAGTTTGCCACGTACCTGCAAACGGCAAGATGTCCGGTTGTATCACAACCGATTTTTTAAGCCCTTTTACTCGGAACTCGTGGGCTTTGCCGATTTAACCTAAAAATGATGTTTGAACGAACGAAATGAATTTGTGAAGATGGAAGTACAAACAAAAACAAGATGGCTTCATGTAAGGCTCTCCGCAGCAGAATATCAATTATTACATGATAACTTTAAGAAAACGACTTGCCGAAAATTAAGTGAGTATGCACGAAACATACTTTTTCAAAGGCCGATGATCAAAGCCTACCGAGATAGGTCGCTTGATGATTTTATGGGCGAAATGATGCGCCTGCGAACAGAACTTAACCATTTGGGAAACAACTTTAATCAGGCTGTAAAAAAGTTGCATACCGCTAATGTTGATGCCGATTACAGGAACTGGCTTCGGACCTTCGAGATAGAGAAGCATACCCTGAACAATAAGATCGAACAGATCAACGGGAACATTCAAAAATTTGCCGAAAGATGGTTGCAATAATCAAGACGGGACACTCGATCCATCGTATTTTCAATTACAATGAGAACAAGGTCAAGGAGGGCGTGGCCGAATGTATCGGTCATGGAAATTACCCTTTTGATGTCGCTAAGATGTCAGTGGATATGAAGCTCAACAGGCTGCTTAGACAAGTGGAATTGAACCCCAACTGCAAGCGGAACAGCGTGCACATTTCATTAAACTTTGATCCTTCGGAAAACCATCTGGACAATGAAAAACTAATGCAGATAGCAGATAGCTATATGGTTAAGATTGGTTTTGCAGATCAGCCTTATTTGGTGTACCGCCATTATGATGCAGGGCATCCGCATATACATATCGTTTCGATAAAAATTGAACCGAACGGTAAGCGGATAGATATGCAGAACATCGGTCGTAACCAATCCGAAACAGCAAGGAAAACTATTGAAAAAGAACACGGTCTGGTGGAGGCAGAACAGCAAAAAAAACTTCCGTTCCACTCGCTACGTCCGGTCGATGCAAAGGTCGTTGACTATGGCCAGACAGAAACAAAAAAGGCCATTCAGAACGTTCTGGAAAACGTCCTTGAAAAATACCGCTATGCGAGCCTGCCAGAACTTAATGCGATACTAAATCTGTACAATATTCACGCCGATAGAGGGGTTGAAAATTCAAAGATATTTGAACGAGGAGGGCTACTTTATAGGGTACTCGACAAGGAGCGCAAACCAATTGGAACGCCCATTAAGGCAAGCCTTTTTTACAACAGTCCAACCCTTGCATTTTTGGAGAAACGATTTGAGCAGAACCGGTACAAAAGCACTACCTCAAAGGTCAGAGTTAAGAACGTTCTGGATCGTATTTTATCCGGAAAGCCTAATACGATTGAAGGCTTTTGCAAGCTACTAAAAAAACAAGGGATTGATACTGTTCTGCGGCATAACGAACAGGGTATCCTATACGGAATTACCTATATAGACCACACCACAAAAACGGTTTTCAACGGTAGCCTGTTGGGTAAGGATTACTCCGCAAAAGCGATCTTGGAACATTGTCAGGATAAACAGTTGCAACCTCAATTATTACCCGAAATCGCAACCGAACCGCAACCGCAGCAACAGTTTCAGGTTAACACAGAGCACGGTGGTATAAAACCTGTGGCGTTCGCTGAAAGCGACATCAAGAATGAGGATAATACCGGCGATATAGTGCAAACACTCTTTGATACCGAACACACCTCCGATTATATACCGAACCAGCTTAAAAAGAAAAAAAGACGAAAAAAAAGAAAAGGAAACCAGAACACTAACAACAGTTAAGTTTTACGCCTACCAGGGTAACCTCCAAACATCGCAAAAAAAGAAGTTAAAGACGGGGATATAGCAGGATAGCTGATCCCGTCCATTTATCAACTTAAATCAAAACAGTCATGCAAAAAAAAATTACTGGAGTTATTCTCCGGCAGTCGATCTATGGCCATAACTGCCGAGAAGATTGGCTATGAAACTTTTTCTATCGATTGGGTAAACTTCAATGAAGAAATGGATCTGGTCATCGACATCGAGTACCTGAAAACAGAAGATGTTCCCTTTGTTCCTGATGTAGTATGGGCCTCGCCAGATTGCACCACGTACAGTATAGCCGCGATCAGCACCCATAGAAATGGAACGCTCCCAAAAAGTGATTATGCAAAGAAATGCGACCGCGTGAACATGCACGTACTCGAACTGATATCCCAGTGGCTCGTATTAAATCCGGAACTCAAATTCTTCATCGAAAACCCGCGCGGGATGCTGCGAAAGATGCCTTTCATGCAGGGGCTTGACAGGCACACCATCTGGTATTGCCAGTATGGGGATGACCGTGCAAAACCAACGGACATCTGGACCAATAGCAAAGATTGGATACCACGACCGGTATGCCGGAATGGAAACAGGGACTGCCACCACCAACCGGCTCCAAGAGGTTCAAAAACAGGTACGCAAGGGAGAAAGAACTCCTACCTGCGATCCGTAATTCCACAGGAACTATGCTATGAAATATTGAACACGATTAAATAAAAAACTATGGCACATCAAACAGGCGAAAACGAACAGGCATTACGGAAGATACTGGACATGACCAGGCTGATCAGCATCGTGATACTGGTTATACACTATTATTTTTTCTGCTACGCCGCTTTTCAGAAATGGGGACTTATCAGTCCCCTATCTGATAAGATACTCGGAAACATATTTAAGACGGGGCTGCTCGATAATTTTTATAAATCAAAACTGATCGCACTCGGTTTCCTTGCAATTTCCCTGCTTGGCGCACAGGGCAAAAAAGACCAGAAGCTCAACCACAAAACAGCTTTTGCATATCTATTCTGCGGATTGCTGGTTTACTTTATTAGTTACTTTTCATTGTATATAAGCACGGAGGTTATGCTAACGGCAGTGGTCTATATTATATTGACTACCACAGGTTATCTGCTTATCCTTTCGGGAGGCACGCTCCTATCAAGGATCATCAAGAGCCAGTTCAATAACGGTGATATTTTCAACGCCGAAGCCGAAACCTTCCCACAGGAAGAACGGCTGATTGAAAACGAGCTATCTATTAATCTACCTGCCCGGTACAGATTGAAGAACAAGTACCGCCCTTCGTGGGTTAATATAATTTCGCCCGTTCGCGCAACGATAGTATCAGGTAGCCCCGGAGCCGGAAAATCGGCATTTGTAATCCGGCACTTTATTACCCAGGCATTAGCGAAACCTGATCCCTACACCCTCTTTGTCTATGACTTTAAGTTTCCGGATCTATCGCTCATTGCGTACAATCATTGGTTAAAGAATAAACATAGGTACAAAAATAAATCGGAATGTATTTTCATCAATTTTGATGATCTTTCGCGCTCTCATAGAGGTAATGTTTTCGATCCGCTTGGTATGACTGACATCACTGATGCGACCGAAAGTGCGCGAACTATATTGCTCGGATTAAATCGTGAATGGCAGAAAAAGACCGGGGAATTTTTCGTTGAAAGTGCCATTAATTTTGTCACTGCGATTATCTGGTTTTTAAGAAAATATCAGGATGGTTTGTTCTGCACCCTTCCCCACGTAATCGAGTTAATTCAATTGCCCTATGACGACCTGTTTACGCTGCTCCGGACTGAAAAGGAAATCGAGGTATTGATCAACCCATTTGTAAACGCTTATCTCAATGATGTGATGGAGCAATTGGAAGGACAGATTGCTTCAGCTAAAATAGCACTTGCAAGACTGGCATCTCCCCAACTTTATTACGTACTATCGGGAAATGATTTTACCATCGACCTTAATAATCCGGAAAACCCGAAGGTCATCTGTATGGGAAATAATCCTCAAAAAATCCAGACCTACGGGGCGGTGCTCTCACTCTACGTCAACCGTATGCTAAAGGTTGTAAACCAGAAGAACAAATTGAAATGTATGCTCGTATTCGATGAATTTCCAACCTTAACGACAGACATCATTCCAACGATCGTGACCGGAAGAAGTAATTTGATTTCTGTTTGTCTTGGCATTCAGGATGCCAGTCAGTTGAGAAAGGATTACGGCCGGGAACAGGCTGATGTGATACTCAATACCGTGGGTAATATTGTATCAGGTCAGGTTACCGGGGATAGTGCCAAACAACTTTCGGAACGTATCGGTAAGATCATGCAGGAACGTGAAAGTTTATCGATCAATAGTGGCGATACTTCGATCAGTAAGAGCCTTCAGTTGGAATACGCCGTACCTTCTTCGAAAATCTCCGCATTGAGTTCCGGGGAGTTTGTGGGTATGGTAGCCGATACCCCAAGCCAGAAGATAGACCTGAAAGCTTTCCATTGTCAGATCCAAAATGATTTTGATGCTATACAGAAAGAGGAAAATAACTATGAGCCTATACCTGTTATCAGGCAGGTAGATATGAAGATGGTTCAACAGAATTATTTGCAGATAAAACAGGACGTACAGGACATCATTAACCACGAAATAAACAGGATGTCAAACGATCCCGCGCAGGTACATTTGATTATAAGGAAGTAGATAAAACTAAAAACAAAGTATTATGAAAAAAAGAACCACCCACAAAGTCGAGGAGTTGACCAAAAACAAAATCGAAACTATCGATCAGGCACGTAGGTTTATATCGGAATGCTTCCATGAACTGAAGCTGAATTTTCATCCCGATACACCCTTTGAAGATTATAGGACATCACAAGGTAAAGCTCGCTTTAACGAACAGGAACAGCAGCTGTTGGAACGTTCTTTAGATGATTGTTTAAACGTATGCGAACGCGAGAAAGCAGATATTTACAAAGTCTGCCTGGAAGAATGGCGAAAAAAACCACGGCAAAGGCTAAGGATGTAAAGTTGGTTAGCCGTAAAAGTAAAAAAGACAGGGCATTTCATGCCCTGTCCAAACCATTTTTGAGTAATAATACCTAAAAACTCTGAACTATTTACTGTATAGCTATAAAACATCTATTAACTATAACTAACAATAGACCATTTGTGAGGACTTAACAACCCGGTAGTTTTTAATAAAATCAGTTTTTTATTTTTTATCATTTAAATGATAAAAAGACATCTTACTTCTTTTCATGTCTTCAAAAAATAAAATTTTATCTCCCTCTATTTTATCCAAATAAATAAGATTTTTTATATCTCCAATCATTTCGATATTCAAGGTTTCTAGATTTATCTTACATAATCTAAACCCTGAAATACAGAATTTCCTTATAAAAAATGGTATATATAATTTTTTATTATCGTGTAATATTGGTCCTCCAAATTTATAAGAGGATATCTCCTTACCGTCTATAGAAATTGTACCAACTTCAGGTCCCCCCTGAGATATTTCTATTAAATTCGAATAGACAAGTCGATAATTTCCAATTATTTTATTAATTGAAAAATCAATAGGTGTTTCTGAATTTATCATCTCGAAAACGTTTTTGTTGTTATAATAAATCCGCGCTATCAAGAACTACTATATTAGATTTAAACTTTCCAAAATAGGGTGTATTGAATCCTCATTTAATTCAACACTCTTTAAAATAGATATAACTTTATCGATATCTTTTTCTTTTACTGCTTTATCAAATTCTTCAATTTGACCACTTACGTAAAGTCTTTCATTTACAGTCATTCCTAAATATTTATTTTCCATATTCTAAAATTGTGGATTTACTCCTGATACTCTATTTATTTTAACATTTTTAGGGTCTATTATTAATTCAGGTAGACCTCCTTTATTTCCATCTAATGGTAGAGCAGCACGTGTTTTGATAATATTTTTATTTTTCACAGTTCCTTCAAGCACAAATTGCCCTGTATTTGTAGCTCCACTAGCACCACCTGATGGTAAACCCGCTGCATCTCTAAAATTTCATTATCCAGTCCGCGATAATAAATCGATAGCGACTGTTGGAACTTTTCTTCCCTATAAAACTCCAATAATCTCTCTTGCACGGATCGGTTAGGCATAAAACATCTGTTGACATTATACAATAGTCATCCTATGGTCGTTCTGACCATATTCAATAATCATAAAATTTTGGAAAGATATTGCAGCATAGCACTCATGCTGCAATATCATAAGGGAGAAAACTAAGAAAACTAACTACGGAAAAATCCTAGGTAAATTCCGATTAATCAATATGTAAGTTGCGTTTTGTGTATTCGATATTTTTATTGAACAGATTTTCAAGCAACTCCTTATCAGCTATAATCGACTTTAAATATTCCATTTGTTCCAGAATTTTACCAATCCATGCTATTGATAAATTTTCCTTACGTAAAGTACTTATAAAATTGTCTATAATCATTTCAGCATCGACGTTCTGGCTATAGATAGCTGAATAGACTAGTGCCTCAATCATTCGTAAATTTTTACCAGAATTCTCGAAATGATCATAAAACTTCTTAACACTATCTACTTGTTCAAAAAAGTTATCATTTTCATTAACCATTAATGCATGTAATTCAGCGAGCTCTTCTTTCGACGAGTTAATCCCTTTCAATTTCCACAATTTATCATTTAACCTTCTTCCAAAGCTTAAACTAATACTATCATTAGGAACGTACAAAGGCTGAATAAAAGACCAAACATACAATGAATCGTTTTCATTTTTTGACTTCTCAAAACAAAATCCTATCAGAAAATCTAAGGCTGGTATTTTATAGAAAATACTCTCCTTAAGCTTGAAGTTATCACCAATATTTTTAAAATTGGTATTAACCGTTTTCTTTAAATCTGAGTTTGTCATCGCTGTGATTTTATCTCCTTAACAGGTGATTTTTTGTTTATCAATTATTCCTATTTCTAACTTAAGAACTCTTCCATTCATTGAATCGTTTTGTAATTATTGCTCTACCCTACTGTAGTTATCCCAGCTATCTTCAACATGAAATAATGTTTCATAGTTATCAAAAACTTCAGCATAATCGTCTATATATTGACCATAATTATCACCATTGGCATAATAGAAACTAGCAAATTTGTTGCCTTCTTCATTTAAATCCTCTGGCCAAAATTTACTATCACATTCTTTGATTAAAAAATCCAAACCAGTAATAGTCCTATTTTTAACCTTTTCTATGGCCTCTAATGAATTTACCAAATGAAATTCTCCGATAAGATTATTATTAATAATCCATGAAAGAAACATACCTATATGAGTACCCCCATTTTTATTTGGTAGTCCTTTAGGAAAGTTATTCGATGTGTGCCAGTCTATTCTGTCGTAAGTCATATAATAGAATTGTATTTGATTCTCAATTTTAAACAAAATGTCGAATTTTCATTTCTTATCCTAATAGGATTAAGGAACTACATTTCTAACAATGTTCTATCCTCCCACACATCAACATAATTACCATTCTCCGCAATTAAAATACGAGATGCTGGTGGAAGACCGAGGTAGGGCAATATCAAGGGGCACCAGCTATCTAAATGGACTACATGGAGAGGCTGAAAAAAATCATCTGCGTCTGAATACTCGCCAGCCCATATATACCATCCAGTAGTATCTTCAGTACCTTGGTATCTTAAAGCATGTATAGGCTGTACGTTATCCTTAACATTACTGGAAATCCCAACTTTAAGATTCAAATCGGATGCTTCAAACTCGAAGCCATACTTATCGCAGATTTCTCTTTGCTTTCTGATTAACTCTGTTTGTTGACCTTTCATTTATTTTTTAAACTTTTATACGTTAAAATAAATAATATTATTTACTTGTTCTTTCTTGAATTATTGCCTTCATTTCTTTCGAATACTTACTCATTTGCGCTCCTTGTTGTGCTGAACATGTAGTGCATTGAGGCTGAACTGCATCTAACGACCGCATGTGGTCTAAATCAATACCACCTGTTTCATAATGTTCTTTCACTAATGGAAGCTTATGATCGGCAACCATTGGAATCGTCGTTTCTCCACAATCAACACATGCTTTTCCCTGCACGTACTCCCTCTGTTTCACTGTTGTCGCATTGCTCGGACGTTTATAAATTTCATTAGTTATCGGAGCTTTTAAAGAGGATACTTCGCTAGTTTCTACTGTTGCAATTGCAGTTGCTCTTGGTGATCCTGGTTTAACCGCCATTTTAGCCGTCGCAGCAGATACTGCAACAACTGCTGTTAAACTACCAATAGCCTCCATATCACCCTTGGCCGCATTTTTAACCGTGCTCGCAATACCTGGCAAGCCAGACTCATTGAGCATAGCTCTCGCACCGCCTTTTACGCCACCTGTATATGTACTTACTCCAACTCTGTTAGCTACATCAAACAATTTACCTGTAGGACCTAATCGTAAGTCATTGGCTAATGCCCTACCCATACCGGATATAGTATTGGTAAATCCGTTTACAAAACGTTGGACTTTACCCATCCATGCAGGATAAGGCCACATTCCATCTGGGTCTACAAAATAAACAGGATTGTTAAAAGCGTACGAGTAAGGAGACCATCTACGACCTTGCTCTGCAAGTGGATCAATGTTCATCCATCGACCAATTGCTGGCTCATAATTCCTAGCACCAAAGTCATAAATATTAATACCTAAATCATCCTGTAACTCTTTACCATGGTGCTTATATTTATAGAAATTGGTTGGCGTCCTTGTACCCTCCTGAACCAATTCAGCACGATAATACGAAGGACCACTTTCACTAGGTACAAAAACGTAAGATTGGTTATTGTAGGATTTATGTGGCTCTCCGAAAGGATAAAAATGATTTTCAGTGATTGCCTGTACTATTCCTGCCTTATCATCCCATGCCCAGCTACTACGAATATTACCAACATTATCTACATAATTGAATACATAATTAAAGAACGTATTTTCGGTTACATTAACATAACCTTCCGCATGTGGGAAAAACTTTAAGGACTGCGCTACATATTGAAAGCCCTGTTGGTAATCCGTTAATGTAATATTACCAGACGTAACTACACTTTTCTGTACTTTACCACCTCCGGCATTGTAAAGATACATAATTTTGTTTCCATCACTGAAGATAATTTCTGTAGGTAAGTTTAAATGATTATAGACGATATTAGTTATCGATTTATTTTCATCTTTGATCATATTACCATTTGCATCATAGGTATAATCATCATAAGTGTTTCCATAACCATTATCCTTAAATCCTTCCGGATTGTTGGTTGCATCTTCTACTCGAAGTAGTTTATTCCCATTATAGGTGTAGGTTAGATCGTCGATTTCTATAGGAAACAATGGATTATCAAGATTTCCATTTCGTTTTAAACTTGTAATGTTTCCGTTTTTATCATATTTAACCTCTTCATCATAAGACCTTGGAACCGGAACATTACTGACCGGTTTTTGGTAGTATGCTTTTCGTAGTCTGTTTAAAGGATCGTATTTATAACCGTACTTTCTGATTTGATTATCTGTTGATGACAACCAATAGGTTTCTGCAATATTTCCATTGTACAACGGTTTGACTTCACCGTTTACACTCGATCCCGAATAAACAATGCGAGCTGTTTCAGTTTCCGTTACCTGATTGTAATTGATCTTAAAGCCGAACAAATCACCACTTTCTAATTGGAACTCGGCAGTTCCCAGTGGTGCATTGTTGTTAATATCGGTTAACCAGCCCCGGATGTTATAGCGATAATCTACTTTTTGTAATCCTACAGCTCCGGTTATATCATTTCCGCCAACATTTTTAGAGACAAGCTGTCCTAATTCATCATAGGTATTTTTAGCAAGCAATTGCTCGGCTCCGCCATTAATCTTATGCTTGTGTAACAGCAAGCGATCTTCTTCAGTATAACTGTAGGTATCTACTACATTTAGTTCCGTTGCACTGCTGTTTAGCTTATGATACGTTTGGGTATATTGCACCTTTCCGCTAAAATCCAGCTTACTATCCACTCGGTGATAGCCCCCCAGATGATTTGTTGTATACGCACGGATCGGACGGTATTTCGGATCGTATAGGGTATAGCTTTGCTCGTTTAAGGTTTCCGATGCAGTGGTTAAAACGCGTACCCAACTTCCGGTCGGTTGCCCGGTTACCGAAGTAGCTACCGTTTGCCCTTCGACAAGCGATGGCGGTGTAACTGCATTTACATACTTATAATCATCATAATAACTTACAGTAAGTAATTTCATCCCACTAGTCGGGATTACCCGGTTGGTATAACTAATCGCAACATTATCAACCGTTTCCGTAACATTCACTTTAAGTCGTTCTTCCGATAAATTAAAGGCCGTATTGTATTGCCCTTGCAGGCTTGCCCGTGTAGCATTGCTCTGTAACCATCCGGTATAAACAGCCCTGTCTAATGCATCGTATTTGGTGATCAAATAACCGGTTTGCGAACCACCAAAAGGCGATAATACTGGCCCGGTGGCCACCACACGGTCAATCTTATCATATACGATAAACTCCCATTGTTTACCCGGTAGCTTCTTTTCGACCATACGATTACGGGAATCGTATTTATACTGGTAACACAAATCGTCCAACTGTGAAACCGGATTGGTCACTAATGGCGGAATGACATAGGTCAGATTTCCGTAGATATCATAAACATAATAAGTATCATGTGCTTCATTATTATAGGTACGCTTTAAAACCACACGACCATTTTTATCGGTAAACTCCTCGGTCGTATTATTGGTTCCCGAAGTCCAGTTCTCATCCTTGGTTACTGTTTTATACAAACGGTTTGCGGCATAATAGCCCTTATCCTGTAACTGTATCGTGTAAACACCATTGGCATTATCCCAGGTAGTTGCGGCAAAATAGTTTTTGACTTCATTGGCACTATTGGTCTGATAGTCCATTTTTATGGTATGGTCGGTATCAGCATTCGGGTTGACCTGCCAATCCGTACCTGGTGCGCCTTGTTTTAAGGTACGCGCCAATGGCGAGAGTTCTACTATTTTTTCGCTAAACGGATATTGTCCGCTGTATTGCGAATAACTTAAAGTGGCCGACTGCGCTCCAGTCTGGTAACTCATATCGTTGGTCGTGGCCGGATACGGCAGGTATTCTTTTAACTGACGCCCTAAATCGTATTCGATATGGGTGATCAGATCTTTTCCAGATCCGGATTGTTTGTTTCTATTTTGCTGTACTGGTCGACCTAAACCATCGTAGTAGGTCACGGTCGAAGCCGGTCGGCCGCTATTGATTTCCCGATAGGTGGTTTTCTTAGTCCAGTTTTGCGTATTGGTTTGTGCCACCATTAAAACCGGCGCACACATCAAGGCTATAAGTAATTTTTTCATACTGCTGGTTTTAGTTGGTTCGGTAATTGTTGTCGTACTCTTCGATAGTATTGCCGTCATGGTCTTTTATGCGTTTTAAACGCATTAGACTATCATACTCATAATACGTATTCCGACAATTGGTGTCCAGTGTTCGCGTTAATAAAAAGGTCGTAGCATCATAGTAATAATACGTCACAATAGACCCGGGAAAGGTTTGACTTATGGTACAAGGACCTCCCGGTATTGGTTCCGGTAGCGTCACTTCCTCATTTCCGTCAACGGGATCAGCTGGGGCATAGTTTTCAATTGTAAGCGTTACCTGATTACGACTGTTGTATTGGTAATAGGTAGGGGCACCATCCTTAAGCCGTACTTGCACCATGTTTCCATACGCATCGTATTTTTCGATCAGGATACGGTCTTCCAAAGCGCCGCTTCCCTTTGAAAAACGCACTAGCTCCGGTAAAATCCGGTTCGGATTGTTGTTCCAGCTTTTATAATACGTTATTTTGGTTCCGGTCAATGGCGGAATTCCATTAGCAAGTCCGTAGAAAGTTCGAACCGTAATCGGCTCCGATACTTTATTTAATTCAACTAATTTGTTCAGGGCTGCGATCTGTGCAGGTGTAGCATCTGGTACCAAATTGGTCTGATCGGCATACGTGTAATGCACGCGGCTTACCATCCCGTCTTCACTTGTGGTGGTTACAATCATGGTCGGTAAACCGATCAGCCCATCATACCAATAGTCAGTTGTAGTGGACAAATAAGCATCCTGGGTATTGTCAGGATTCACTGTATACAATACCGGTGTGGTAAAGTCATAGGCTTTCTCTTTGACTAACTGTACTTTTCGAGATAACAGTTGGTATTTACGAAGGTCAAAGTTGGTAATTCCACTTTGTTTGAACAAACAGTTAAAGTAGGCATATCCTCCGATAACACCAGTGATGTTCGCCTGATCTTCATAACGGTATTGCCAGTTTTTTTGGCGAACCTTATACAAGATGCTGCCGCGTTTTGTCAGGTCAATCTCTTCCAGTAAGGTGCCCTGGTAAATATCCCCGGCATTTCCTTTATAGCTGGCGCGTTCCTGTTGAAAAACACTCTGATGTATCGGCCATATATCCTGATTGATTCCCAGAACGGAGTTATTAAAGCGTTTGTATTTTCCACCCAGTTCAAAGTTATCGCCACCATAGCTGATCAGTACGTGCTCGTAGTTACGCTCCAGTTCGCTAATTGGGGTAAGCGGATTGGACGAAAACGTTCTAAAGTTGATCTCAAACTGTTGCTTTTGTTCCAGTGGCGCTTCGCCACCTCCATTACAACATTTGGTCAATTGCCAATCGGTAATATACTCGTGGTTCTTTTTAAAGGTTACCAAATCCAATGGGTTTTTAAAATAATCTTCCATGGAAGTATAGTAGTACCGTTTTACAAAAGCCTGCTCACTTGCGGCTGTATAATCCGTTGTACGCTTAACCCGTAACTTTCCGTCGTCTATTAGTTTGGTTCCTTTGCGATAGGTAAAATAAAGTTGGGCATCAAACTGAGTCGTGGATAACTGGTAGTTGTTATATAACTGAAAAGCATATTGATGGTCTTTTACAATATCAAAAGTAAATTCCTTTGAAAAATCATACCTACCGGTTCCAATCTCCTGATTGCCATCCGGCATTCGGAAGGTAATCTCTTGTATAGTGTTTGCAGACAAATCCGAAATTTTCAACACAATAACATCGGTATGTCCCATCTGACTAGTCGAAAGGACATTGATAATCCCTTTAATCGTCTGGTTTTCAAAAGCACCGGTAAAGCCAAAGGTTCCATCTGGATTTTGGTATAAATCTCCTGTAATAGCACCGTTTACCGATGTTTTGTTTACCGGGTTTCTCGCGGTATTGTTACGCCAGATATCCATTGTAAGGCCATCCGTAACATAGTCTTTGGATTTTTCCATTTCGTATTCAAATTCCGAATACCCTCCGGTCGGATAAATAATTTTCTTTAGTGCTCCTTTTACCGCGCTGGCAAAATCGGAACTTCTATCGGCCAGATTCGGATAGTAATTATGGAAGTACAAATCGTTGTTTTGTGGCAAGGCTGTCGAATTAAACGTTTTACCGTTATAATATCCTAATGCATCGCGCGCCGAACTCGTCCGGGTTGGTAATGCTAACGGATCATCGTATTCCATAGTATATTGTTCGTATTTACGTCCGTGGCCATAGTTATTGTTTTTATTGAACTCGACTTTGGTCAGAAAAAAACGCTCTGAAAAGGTTGGTAAACCCGGAAACAGATAGGTTAAGTTGATCGTATTGACCACTGTGGCTCCCTGTTTGATCTCAATACTGTTTAACACTTTTCGATAATGTAATGAAGAACCATTGGTACTGTTAAACGTAATTTCGGAGCCAGCTCCTTTTATCTTGGTTAAAGTCTTTCCATTAGCGGTAATCGTATTATTAACGGTGGTAGTATGATCCTGTTCAACCGTTGGCGGTCGAACACAGTCGCGGGTACTGGTATCGAATTCATACACTTTAACAGTCAGGCTTTCCACCTGATCCATACGGATCGTTTTGTTTACCGAATCCGAGTCGTATTCCAACATAATGGTTCCACTTTCCGGATGATCAATTCGGGTCAGATAATAGGCCGTTGGCACATAGGGGTTATCCATACGCGTCCCAACAAAGGTGGTTTCGGTGGCAGTAGCACCTCCAAAATAATATTTGATGCCTTCCGGGGTGATCAGACGAAATTCCTGCGACTGGCGGAAACGAATCTTATTATCGGGATCACTTCCCATTATTTCAATTTTAAGGTTGCTATCCGCTTTAGTCAGACGTGGCACAAAATCCACATCAAAGAAGAAGCTACCGGAATAGCCCGGAAAATTAAAATAAAACTGATCAGGCTTCACATCCCATATCCTGCGTAGCTTCGCAAAAATCCGGTTTAACCATATGGCATGAGAGGAACCGTTATACAAACCGGCCGGATCAATCATTTCGGCCGTCAGCCTTCCTTCCAGATAATCGGCTTCATCGGGTTTATCGTTTACCGTTCGGGTGATCACCCCTCCGGCACTAAGTGTCCAGTTAATTCCCGTCCAGGTGGCCGGTTGGCTTACTTTAACACCCGCAGCATTATAATTTAAAGTTATCGGTAAAGACAGATGCCCGGATTGCAGGGTATACAGCGGAATCGAAGCATTGACCATCCCGGTGTATTCATTAATCGGGATATCCCCGAATTTGGTTAAGGCAAAGGCGTCCACCGAAGGTTTGGTAACCTCGGGTACGACCATTGCAGTAGGGCTTGGTGGAGGTGTTTCCTGAGCCATAGTTGTCCCATAAAGCCCTAAAAGCAGTAAGGTGAGTAGTATTTTTTTCATGTGATTTCTTATTTAGGTTGGATACCCTTAATGACTTTTACCGAGTTGTGTTGTACGTTGGTACGAATTTCCACGATATAGATACCTTCCGGGTACGGACTTAAGTCTACCGGTACGGTGCGACTGTCGATCGAAAACTGTTGCAGTTGTCGGCCGGAAAGGTCAAATACGGAGGCCGTTCCCGTTTGGAAATCGTAACCCACAATGATGTTCGTGAATTGTTGTGCCGGGTTCGGAAGGGCTTCAATGGCCGGTTTGTCCAGTTCTTTTTTATAACGGTCTTTGAGTTTTACCACCCAAAAATCGCTACCACCATTGCCGCCGTTTTTATCACGCGAGGGTTTTCCTTTGGAGGTTCCTGCCAGTAAATAACCGCCATCGCGGGTTTCAATCAAGCGGCCTAAGATGTCTTCACCATCACTTCCTACGGTTTTACTCCATACTTCTTCGCCTTTATCGTTGATTTTTACCGCAATATAGTCGTTGATGTCTTTTTTATCTTTTTTGCCTTCGCCGACTTCCGTATGGGCATACCCACCAATCAAAAAGGTATGATCGTCATTCTCAATAATCGAAGTTAACAGGTCGGTTTTACCATAATTATAAGTTTCCTGCCAGATGGTTTGCCCGTCGGTGTCCAAACGTACTACCCAGAAGTCAGTTCCTTTACCATTGGCCTTACTTTTATCGTTCGACGGGTTGGAGTTGGAACTTCCGCCCAATAAATAGCCACCGGTTTTACATTGGATCAGTGCCGTCAGGTTATCATCACCATCACCACCTATGGTACGTTGCCATTCGATTGCTCCCTGTTTGTCGGTTTTAAGGATCCAGTAATCACCCGCACCGATGTTATCATTAAGCTTGTTACCTGAAGCGGGTGAATTGGAATACCCCCCAATGATATAGCCGCCATCCGAGGTTTGCTCTACCGTTTTAAGTTGATCCAGGTGTTTTCCGCCGTAGGTTTTTTGCCATTCGATCGTACCTTCAGCACTCAATTTGACTACCCAGTAATCCAGATTGCCAAAGTTCGCTTCCGTTTTGTCTCCGGTTTTTCCCGATGCGGACGAACCGCCTACAATATAACCGCCATCTTTGGTACGACGGATACAAGCCAGTTGCTCCTGACCATTACCGCCAATGGTACGTTGCCATTGTTCGGCTCCTTTGGCGTCGAGTTTTACAATCCAGAAATCGTCATGCCCTTTGGAGTCGTCTTTTTTTCCGGCACTTTTCGGGGAATCCGATACTCCGGCCAGAATAAAACCGCCGTCGGTTGTGAGTTGTACACTTTGTAGAAAATCCATACCGGAGCCGCCATAGCTTTTTTGCCATTCGGCCGATCCGTGTTCATCCATCTTCCAAAGCCAGTAATCGAAATTACCGCTTGAAACCATTTCTTTGTTTCCGTTTTTCTCGGATAAGGAACTGCCTGCCAGTAAAAACCCATAGTCGGGTGTAGGCAGAGCATCTGCTAAAAATTCAGCATGTTTTCCGCCATAGGATTTTTCCCATTGTATATCTTGGGAAAATCCTAAAAAGGGGCATGCCAATAGCAGGGACAGGCTATAAAACCTGAACATAAATGAGTAAGACATGATAAATGCTTTTTGAGAGTTTATGAACTCCAAACATATACCAAACGCCTCATACAAAGCAAATATTGACTAAAAAAAGGGTGTTTTTCCCCTTTTTGAAAAGCATTTTTTATGTATAAATCACACACTTTATCATTTTGATTAAGGGTTAATACGGACAATGTGTAAGGCATTTTAAAACCTGTAAGAAAAAAAATTAGTCACAGTTTACCACAAAATCGCTGCGAAAGAAGCTAAACCTCCTACTCTACTTCGTCAATGCGAAAAAGGACAAAAAGGAAAGTAAAATTAGCGTGTGTCGGGAAAGCGGTCGCATAATGGGATTGCGCACAATCCCACCCCACAAGGGGGACTTATAGCCCGCCATTCCCGAACCCACACGCTGGAGGAAAGACTTTCTTTTTTTCCGTTTTTTCTTTTGAGAAGCAGCTTTCGAGCAGGCGGTTGAAAAAAAAGAAAAGCAACAATTAAACAAGTATTAACCTAATTCTTTTTATCATGGCACACAACCTAAATTACAACAGAGAAACTGGACTTTATTCTTTTTTCAGTGTACAACAAAAAGCATGGCACGGACTGGGACAGATCGTAAGCGAGTATCCGACAAGTAGCGAGGCAATCCGCTTTGCCGGGCTTGATTATGAAGTGGCAAAACTACCTAACACGCATATTCTACCTAGTGGAATACACATCCAATCTGATAGTAGCTTCTATACGTACAGAACCGATAACGAGCAGGTTTTGGGGAGTAGTGTAGGTAAAGACTATACCGTAGTACAGAACCTTGAAGCCTTTGAGTTTTTCGATGCTATCGTAGGTGGAGAAAGCGGGATCATGTACGAAACCGCAGGAGCATTGGGCAATGGAGAACGGATATTCATTACCGCAAAACTACCTGATTACATCCGGGTTGGAAATGGGGATGATGTTACCGAAAAGTACATATTCTTGACCACCAGCCATGACGGTAGCGGAAGTATAACCGCAGCTTTTACTCCCATCCGCATAGTTTGTATGAATACCTTAAACGCGGCTATGCGTAATATGACTAACGTTGTCCGTATTAAGCACACTTCAGGCGCAAAACAACGTTTAGAAAATGCGCACAAGGTAATGGGGATGGCAAACCTAATGAGTGTCCAATTGGAAGATATTTTCAACAACTGGACTAAGGTAAAAATTACCGACCACGAGGTTAAAAAACTCATTCAGTTAGCACTTTGCCCAAACAAGGAAAGCCTTGAACTATTGAAAAAGGGAGCCGAAGATGAACTTTCAACGCTGTTTAAAAATACCGTTGAAGATGCCTTTTCCTATGCTATGCTAAGTGACACCCAACGGATGGGAACAACAAAAGGGACTTTGTTCGGGGCTTATAATGCCGTAACAGGATACTATCAGAATGTTCGCAAGTACAAAAACAGCGAAGCTAAACTGGATAGTATCATCATGGGCGGTACAGCTCAGCAGAAATCACAAAAGGCATTTGATCTATGTACCGCATTTGCCTCTAATGGCGCTGAAATCCTAAACCTTAACTAATCTAAAACAGGCTACCATCATTAATGGTGGTAGCCTAAACTAAAACTTAAAATTAACGATCATGGAAAATTTACAGCATAAAAATTTGACTAGGGATATTCTTGATTTGAAGAACCTAAATCAGTATAACCAAAACTATGTTTTATACTATGGTGGTCCGGTAAATGATGAGTTAATAGAAATAGATTTTCTATTGTTAGAAAGCTATACCATCGCCTATCAAAACACATACAATATTGAAAAGCCTATCGTTGGCGATTGCCTGCTCTTACCCGATGGTCAATATGTGTATTTCTGTCATATACACGAAAAATATGCCCAAACCTGTGGGGGAGGTTCTTTTCATCTGTGCTCAAGTGGTTTTATCTCATATTCGGGGGGACTTGATAGCGGTATTCAAATTAGCGACATCGAACTGACCCAAGAAAAACACGTATTGCCTATATGGTTCAATCATCGTGGTTATCTGTGCGCGGGTTGTGGCGTAAATGCCCGTATAGAATGCCGTGTCTGGAAAACAAAAAGCGGAGCTGATACCTCAGGTATTCCGCAGATTGAACGGTTTAGAAAACAGAAACTGAAAGAAAAAAGCGAAACCATTACCAAAATTGATGGCAATGGCAGGGAATACCAAGAGCACCTGCCAGAGATAGTTATCAAAAAAATGGGGTTATCCGAAGAACTGTTAAACAAAATCGCAGAAACAACCGGATTGCTATTTGAAGATAGCCATTTTTTTGTGCCTGTATTTTGGAGCCAACCAATGAAGTTGGAACAGATCGAGAAACTCAAAAAATTCGATCAGCTTAAAATGACAGAATCGCGTTCCTTCAGTACAAGCGAACAGATACTGGTATTTAGCCGACCTGACAATCAATAATTCTAACCAAAATCAGTGGTAGCCGTCACTAACGGCGGCTGCCTTTTAACAACCTAAAGAAAGACAAAATGAAAACTTTAATCCACATGAACAATGTTGAGAAAGGTAAGCTGTTAGCCGACCTTTTTCCTAACGAGCTATTGGGTGTTATAAACTACATACGAAGCACTTACGAAAACCTGAAAGAGAATGAAGAAGAAATACGGGAAAATTGGGAAACCAATTTAATTACAGTTGACCTCTGGTTTACATTAGCCGACGACGTCAATAGTGCCGTAAAAACTAATGGTAAGAAACTATTAAAAAGCCGCTGCTTTTCTGATCAATTGTTCGATGGCTACTGCGCCATTTTCACGATTGACTGTATAGCCAAATACGCTGAAAAAGAACGTAAGAATAGTAGCTTTTACCATTTGGTTAATGCCTTGTTCAATCTTGACATTTAATAGATCCGCCATGAAAACAAAAGGAATAAACGAACTAAGAGAGCAGCTAATTGGCTTTGAAAACGATGTTGCAGAAGCAATAGCAGCCGAACTAAAACGATTGGGGCGAATTGTAACAGCCGAAGAATTTACATTTAACCCGTTTCGCGAGGATATACAACCCTACATTGATGCAATTAGGCTAGACAATGAGAAAATCATAGTCGATACTTCTTTTGCCGATACGACAACAAAATACTTCTGCGACCTGATGTCAGATAATGAAATCGATCATTGGGGTATGATTGCTCTATTAGGATTATTACGACAAAAAGAGAAATAATTAAACAATTTAAAATTATTAGAAACTTAAATTGTTAAACCGAAAGCTAAGGCAATCAGGGTAAGCCCCCCTGTTGCCTTAGCTTCTTTTCTTTTAAAAGAAAAGAAGCAAAAGAAACGCCTTTTTAAGGTTTGCGTAAAACAAAGAGGACATAAGCACGATCTCATTTACTCTGTAGATTTCTATAAATATATTTTTATCAAAATGACAAAATTTTAACTTTTTTCTTGTTTTTAATTTAATACCTCTATATTTAGGTAACGTTTTACATTAACCTATCCTAATGAATGCTCTAACCACAAAATCTTTCTATTCTATTTTGATTAAGCCAGTACTGGCTTTTAAGGAAATTTTTTCTTTTCAGGGAAAAAAAAGCATTAATTCACTAATCCTGATTGGTTGCATCTGGCAAGCAATATCAGTCACGCTATCCTATGGCAGAGATACTACCGTATGGTCATCCCTGATAGCACAGATTTTTCTTTCAGTTACTATTGGCTGGCTTTTCTTTTATCTGTTTGCTCAGATCATTTATAAATCGCTTAATTTCTTCGGTGGAAAAGGAACTTATGAGGACACCAAAATAATAAGCGCTTGGGCGTTCGCTCCTGGAATTTTTAGTATCGCTTTGTACATCACATTAATTGTCTTTGCCGGAAGCGATTTTATAAATGGAGGAACCGCAAAAAACATTTTTACCTATATCAACATAGCACTGGGGATATGGTCGTTTTATATCCTGGTGAATGGTGCCGTTTTTACCCACAAACTCTCCATTGCCAAATCCATCGCTGGTATTATTCTTCCTTTTTTTATTTTCTATTTAGTATTGTTCTCACTTACATTCTTCATCTAAACTAACTAAATCTTTAATATGAAAATTAACACTTTTAGCAGACTGCTAGTCTTAGCAGCACTGGTGGGGTGCCTTTTATCCTGTACGAAGGAAAAAGTAAGCACAGAACCCATTCAACGACCATCCTTAAAAACCTTTACTTCCGTCACTAATGTAAGTAATCTGGAAGCCCGAAAGGTGGCTTATTCAAGTTTAAACGGAAACGAAAGGTTCCAGTTCTGGCAGGGAAGATTTGAAGTTGCCATTTCCAGTGGGGAATACAATGAAATCCAGATCAGCAAGATAAGGGAGCTTGCGAATGCCCTCTCCCCGGAGTACTTTACAAATTCAGATAAAAAGGAAATATTTAAGGCCGTTCAACTTCCCAAATGGATTGAATCGTGCAAAAATATCTTGTCGGATTACCAAATTTTTGATTTGATCTTTAGCATTAAATATGAAGCTTCAAGCTTGCTGGTAATGAAGGCAAATCAAACCGCTTCCGGAACTACCAATCAGGTTAATCTTGTTGCCCCCGGCGACGGGGGAGGAAATTGCACTTGCGCTTTGGGCTCAAGCTATACCTGTCCTTATTATTCTTCGATACCTCCTTTTATCAGCTACCATCCATGTAGCAAGGCATCATCAGTTGCTTGCTCCGAATCAGTTCGCGGATGTGGCGCATTGTTAGATGACGCCTGCGATGGCAATGTTTGTCCTATGTATAACTCTTAAACCAAGAACTATGAAAAAGTATGTTTATTACCTTACCATTGCAGTACTCTCATTATTATTTTCTGCTTGTCAGAAAAATGACCAGATCAGTACTACCGATACATTAGCAAATGGTAAACAATTGTTGAGCAGATTGACTGCGATACAAGATATTCAGAATACCCGCTTAGCCTATTCAACTTTAACGGCGCAGGAAAGACACGATGTTTGGATTGCCCGCTTTGATGAGAAAATAAAATCCGGCGAATGGTCGTCTCAGCAAATTGAGAAAATCAAAGAGTTTGCAGATCATTTAGCACTAAATGTATTTGTTAAAGGCGATAAACGAGAAATATTTTTCACCTCATTTTTCCCTACATGGATGAAATCGGCCAGTAAGGTTTTTAATGATGTAGAAATTTACAATCTTGTTTTTGCACTTAAAGATATTCAACCAACAAATACCACTTCCAATGGTCAGGAAACAAACTTAGTCGCACCAGGTGATGGAGGCGGAGGTTCTTGCTTTTGCGCACTACATTCCGGATTTACCTGTCCGCATTGGAGTCTGTCGCCATATCCTAATTTAAGTTGGGGCACGTGCCTGAAAAGTGGTGCTTGTACTCAACCTGCGGGAAATGGTTGCGGAGCTTTGCTTGATCAGGAATGCGATGGTAACTCATGCCCAGAGGATAGGGCGTAAATCTCTTCAAATCTAATTAAACTGAACATGAAACAACTTTCAACATTATTCTTATTCATCTTTATTTTATCCGCCTGCAATAGCGAAATCAAAAAAAATAGCACGGCATCAAATGACAGTACTACAAAAGTTCAGATTGCAGAAGCAAGTTTTTCCTTTGGAACTTTAAAACAGACGGACTCCGTTGTTCATGTTTTTAAACTAAAAAATGTTGGTGCTATTCCCCTACTTATCAAATCTGCCAAAGCTTCATGTGGATGTACTGTACCGGAATATTCACAAAAACCAATCCCTCCAAATGAAACAGCCTCAATAACTGTAAAATTTAAACCCACAGAGGCTATTGAGGGTATTGTTAATAAATCGATAGTTATACAGGCAAATACTGATTCTACTTTTCATGTCCTCTACGTAAAGGGACTGGTAACGAAATAAATCGAGATAGGCTCCCTTCGTTGGAGCCTATCTTTTTTAAAAACCACGTATAAACCCTTACTTATTTATTCTCAGCATCATCTACTTTCGTTAGCTATTTCAAAAGTAGTTTAACAAAATTATATTTGTTTTTGTAAAGCAAACCCTTGTTTTTTTTACAATACTTGTCGTTACCTTAGTGCAGAATATCGAAAATACATTTATTAATCTACTTGAACGTCATAAGGGCATTGTTTATCGAATAGCACATATATATGCTTTTACACAAGAAGATAAGCGAGATTTACAACAAGAGATCATCTTCCAGTTATGGAAATCCTTTCCTTCTTTTCGGGGCGAAAGCCAATTTTCTACTTGGATGTACCGTGTTGCGGTTAACACCGCCATTACACATGTAAAACATGAAAAAAGAAGAATAAAACCTCACTTCTCCGATAATTTTCCTGATATTAAGTATAATGAATACGATCCAACGCCAGATATACAAATGAAAGCTTTTTATTGGGCGGTTCAATATTTAAAACCAGTTGAGAAGGCAATTATCTTTTTATTCTTAGAAAATATACCCCATAAAGAAATCGCTGAAAATTTAGGAATTACCGAAGTTAACGCACGCGTAAAGCTTACTAGAATCAAAGAAAAAATCCAGTCAATTTTAAAAGATAATAATTATGAATTTTGATAAAATAAAAGATAACTGGAAACAGGATACTAGCAAGGAAATTGCAATTCCTAAAAAAATGGAGAAGCTAAAATCTTCCCATCGTTTCACTAAACTTCAAAGGAATATGAAGATTGAGTTTTACGCACAACTTCTAGCTATCTTTTTTCTGGCCTTTGTTCCTCAATTATACCAATTTGACCACCGGTTATATTTTTTATACTACATATCATACTCAACATTAGTTATAATATCAGCATATTATCTTTATAACTTCTATCTTTTTTACCGACAATTCCAACAATTTACTGACACTGCCAGAAACACGTTAAACCAGCTATATACTATACTTCGACTTAATATGGAGCGCTACAAAGCTTTTGCTTTTCTCCTGATCCCACATATTATAAGCTGTGTCCTTTTCTTTGCATACAATAAGCTTTTATCCAAAAATCAGGCTATCGATTCTCTAACAGAAAAACAGGTGGTGGCTTTGGCTATAGTTACACTTACATTAGTAATCATATATATAATCGCAATATTATTGTGGGTGGATAAATACTATGGAAGATACGCACGGGAAATAAAATCGATACTCCAGGAAATGGACGATGATAACAGCTAAATGTTCTTTAAATCAAAAACACATCTCAAAGTATAGAACAGGTTTTTGGACACATATTTTAACCTTCTATAATCTTGCTTAACAGCTTTAAAAACCGCATTAAAAGTTCCAACGAACTCCCTTCCCCATTACAGCAAATCACGCAAAAGTAGAATTTCTCTAAAAATATTTAGGCAGATTGCTGAACACTCTTGACAATAGGAAAATGCTATAAAGGATGGATTCAGAAAAAATGCTATGTTTTACTATATCATACTTAATTCTGAAGCGGTTTCTAATTATTCTGTTTGTAGAAAATGATGTGAGAGATTTTGATTAGAGATTTTGTAAGAAATTCTCATTACACTTAGCTGGATAGTTTACCTATTACTTTATGAACATTATCAAGCCTTATCAGTTTATAGTTAGAGGTTTCTAAATCTTCTATTAGAATATCTAAATCGATTTTTTCATCTCGCTCATTATGTAGAGGCTTATCAATGGAAGTGAAAATTATTGTTTGTTTTTCTTTAATCTCTGAGGAAGTTTTAAACAACGCTTTTAAACTACTAAGGTTTGTTCTATGTTGTCCGGGCTCATCAAACATAATTACTCCGGGATGATTGATGCCATTATTTAGCAAACTTAAGGTATAAGCCCATATATTTCTAACGAAGTCAGATGCGGAAGAATTAATTCTTATAGATTGTGGCAAAAAAATGCCATCTTTTCTGTTTATATAAACTGGTAAATATTTAAAAGGATCTTTTCTATTAATACATATCTGGTACTTTTCATTACTGTCATATCCAAAATCAAAAAGATAATTTTTATACGTAGTTTCGAAGGCTACTAGTTTTGCTTCATCTTCTTTTTCAGATTCACCTAAATTTCCAATTTGCACATTGTTATTATGATATTTATTTGCCAATACCTCCAATTCTTGCTTTACCTCTAAAACCGACTCATTTAGTAGTCGCAAACTTTCTATCTCTCTTTCAAGTTGAAGTTTTTTCACGACTTCAGATTCAGAAAAAGCCCTGTCATCTGCGATTAAATCTTTGGAAATAGATTTGATCAAAATTTCTTTTTGGCGCAATGAATTTTTAAAATATAGTAGAAGAGCTTCTTTTTCGTTAATAGTTTCGTTTAAACTACCGATAGATGATTCGATTATTTTCTTTTGACTTCTTAAGAAATTAGTGTTTTCTTCTAATGTTAATTGAGGTATTCTTATGTTTTTTGTAGAGATGAGGTTTATCGTTACCTGTTGCGAACAAGTTGGACATTGATTTGCTCCATTCTCATTAATAATGTTTTCGCTAAAAACTTTCTGAAGGTTAATATGATCTTTAATTTCAGATTCTACAACCATTATTTGGCTATTTAAGCTAGAAAATTGTTGCTTTTCTATTCTTAATTTGTTCTCAAATCTTTCAATATAATCTTTGAGTTTAAAATATTCTTCTTTCTGTTTGTTAAATTCTAAAATAGCTTGCTCTCTGTTTTCCTTTATTGTTGATATTGGCCTGTTCTCTAAATCCTTTACAGTTTCTAATTTTTGATTTAAGAACTGACTGAAATTGATTTTCTCGTCCTCTGAAGTAGAAAATTGAATATTAATTTTATCAATTTCAGCTTTATCTGTAGTAAGTTCTTCTGGAACATTAATAATTGTAGAATTTGTCTGTTTTTCTAAATAAGAAAAGGATTTTATTTTTCTTTTCCAATCTTCGGTAATTATGTTCTTCTCTTTATTAAGTACATCTTTCTTTGTAGATAGGACAATTTCATTTAGCCCTAAAATAAACTCAATTACTTTTTCCTTTGCTTTTGTAATTCCAAAAAAAGGCATTGTCGCGAAAAAATCAGACCAACCTTTCGTCTGTTCTACAAATAATGCTGAGAAGACTGTTTGTAAATAAAGTGGGCTATAGTTATCACTTCGAGAATTATTGCTTACCTGTGGTAATTGAATATTAATAAATTGACTTAACCAATTGTAAAAACCATTAGAATCTTCATTATTACCTCTAGAATTCACAAAAAATACCGCCTTATTAATAGTATTATTTATATCATTAATCTTTTCGAACGATGAATAATGGATAATGATATTAGATGTTTTTATATCTTCCGTACTTGTTCTAATATGCCTCTCTAAACAAACTATCTCTTTATTTTCATTTTCAATTTCTAGGATTATTTTAGATGAGATCACCTTATAAGTAATCCCTTCGCCATCCTCATTTATTTTGATTGTAAATTCTTCTTTAAGAGCTTTGTCTAATGCTTTTTCATTATGAGCCCCCAACAATTCCTCCATTCCTAATGCATAATAGATACAAGTATTTATAGTAGTTTTCCCTCTTGAATTCGGTCCGGCAATTATATTTAAACCTTGATCAAATAAAATATCAAAACCATACAGATCAGTTATATTTTCACTTTTGTCTGTAAGAATTTCAGCTCTTAATTTATTTATCTTAAACATACGAGTTATATTAATTTCCAGTTTTTATTTGCATTACTCAACCTGTTTTTCGGTATTATACCCAGTGCTTTTATTTTCTCTATTTCTTCTTGAAAAAGTTTGAATTGGTTAATTGCATTAATTATTTCAGTTCCTTTTTCTGTTATTTTAATTTCTAGGGTTTGAGTCACAATTATCTTTTCTATATACTCATTTATAAACCCCAAAGCTAAAACTTCGTCAATCCCATGTTCGAAAGTCCAGGGAACTAAAGTATTTCTTTTTTGATTTGACAAATCCAAAAGTACTTGATAATTAACCTCATTACGCAGGCTCCAAAAGACAACGTGAATAAGCTCCAAACTAGCTTTTTTAGCGTAGCCACAATGTTTAATAATAGCTAATAGTAATACAATTTTGTAATAACCATTATATCGAATAGATACCGATGTTGGCTTCTGGTCTAATTGTATACTAATCATTTTTAACAAAATTTAAAGTGCATATACCTAACCATTCTATAATCTGATATTCAGATAAATCTAACTTTGTAAAGTTTGGAAGAACTTCGAATTGAGTTTTTAATTGATTTTGAAGATCCATTTTTAAATTTATTGCTTCATTACTCTCCGTTACATTTCTGGAGTAATCATCTTCCACTTGGTCAACAAATCTCTTTACAATGTTTTTGAAATTTGAGTAAAGTATCGGATAATCATTTTCAATGGTTCGAATATTATCCTTCATTGCTAAGAATTTTCTTATTTGTTTAGCAGTCACAGAATTAGCTTTAGATACATCTGAATATAATACATTATTTTTACGATAGAGCTTTTGAAAAAAATCACTATTCTCTTTTTTAAAAGCTTCTATCTCTCTATCAGTCCGTTCTCTTTCCAGATTTTCGTTCCATTTTTTCAGACTTTCAAAATCGGATAAGTCCACATATTCAGAAATGTACTTTTCAATATGTTTTATCGAACAGCAATCAATATCATCATTCCAAGCTTTATCAGTAATAACCGAATTGAGTATTCCAATAAGAAATGGTGAATTGTGTCTATAAATAAAAACTCCACTACCAGATAATCCTTTAGCTAAATAATTTCCGTCCTCTCCACCTTGATCGAAAGTTTCTCCTGCCAAAGTGATTTTAAAACGTCCAATATCTTCACTTACAGACAAAATTTTTCCCGTGAAAGGTCGATATTGGTTAACACTAACTCCTTGATATCCGCAAAATTTCACTTCGTTTTCTGATAAGACGCCTCGTCCTAATTTATATTGATAAAGTAATCTTTCTTCATTATCAAAATCGATTTCTATAAGTGCAAAATCATGTTCGATATTAAATTCTTTAATTTCGATACTTGTTATCACTCTAAAATCTGATGTGTAATCATGTTGTTTTTCAATAACAATATCACTTATGTTAGGTAAAGTTTTTCCTAAGCAATGTGCTGCCGTCAAAACATAGAATGATTCTTTTCCAGGCAATAAAACTCCACTACCTGTATTTCCATTGCTTTTAATTCGAACGCAATATTTTTCTGCTAGATTATATGTCATTTTTCTAAAACCAATTTCTATTTATGGCATTCCAATTTCCTTCGTTAAAATCCATATCATATATAAAATCGCCAATTCGTTCTTTTAATTCTTCGATTTTGTAATTGAAATAAATATTTAAGTCTTCATCGTTCCTTTGAGAGTTAAAAATTATACGTGCAATAGTTTCCCTTGAAGGAAACTTATGATCAGCTGTCCCTCCGTTTGTTGATATTATAAAATTATTACACTTAATCAAGCCAAGCAGTTCTTGAGAAGTATTGTTTAAGCTTCCATGATGTGAAATTTTAACATAATCAACTTCCAACGGCTTAGTTTCACTAAAGCAATTTAATCTTAAACTCTCTGTTATAACTTCCGGTCTTGCATCAGCTAATAATAGAATAGAAATATCTAGGCATTTTAAAATAAAAGCGATGGAAGATGAATTAAAGATGTCGCTATTGATACTTTTATCCGGTGAGAATGATATTTTACTTAAATCTACTAATGAAGTAGAATACTCCTCTTTTTGAGAGGATATTTTTACATTATCATTATCTGTTTTTGGAAAATTAGACAATTTCCATTGTCTGTATAATTCATCTTTAATTTGTGGTGTTGGTGATAATATGACTAACTCAACTCCCTGCCTTAAAATAGATTCGTCTTTTGTACTTATTTCAAGAAGCTTTACATCCGGTTTTTTTAAGAGAATTAAGTCTTTTAGGGTATCTCCTTGTCTTGTACTTATTAACTCATCGCTATTAATTTCTACAATTTCAGGATGATTCATCCAAATTTCATTAACTATAATATTATCAATAAGACTACTTTTAAATAAACTAATTAAGCCTGCTATATGATCTGAATCAATGTGAGTTAGTATAAGTAAATTAATATGATTAATATCTTTCAACTCAGCTTTAAGACTATATTTAAAAGTTTGGGCAGTACCCCCATCGATAAGAATAATAAACTCTTCATTATTACTATCAAATGTTTTAATGAGGAGACAATCTCCGTGAAATGCTGGTAATATGCCAAATTCCGTACTATTTCTCTTCATTCAGTTAATGGAGCTTATTTAGTTGTAAATACAAAACAGCTAATATAACATATTTCAAAATTTTAACTGATATTCAGCACCAAATAATTCATCTAATCACTAAATTTTCAATACTCTTCGTTTTCAGAAACAACTTGATCTCAAAAGCCCCAAGGGGTGGGTTAAGGACAACAAACTAATGGAGTTACTATCCTTCTTGCTACAGAAGATTTAGATACATAATGGAAATCTCAAAGGTTAAAAAACGTGACTTCATCAAGAAAATTAATCTCTTGATGTTTTAAAATAGGTAAGCATTTTTAACAATTGGGTAACCGAAAATGGGGAAAATGGGTAACCTTGCATAAAAAAAATACTACAGAAAGTCAAACAAATCCTTTACACTTTAACAGTTAGACCTATATTTAATTTAACGTAAAAAGCGATATCCATTAGAATTCTCAAATTTGGCTACCCATTTTTATATCTTTAAAATAATATTTACCTTTACCTAAAGAAAGAAGTTCATTAAAATAGCACTAAATAGTTCAAAAAAAATGGTTACCAATTCGGTTACCCATTTTTACAACACTAGGAAAAACGTGCTTTTTGACAGTATAAAGTGACCCCAGCCGGGTCACGCTGAATCCCAGCGGGATCACAAAAACTATATAAAGCCTGCAAATTAAATAATTGCAGGCTTTTTGTTTTTTAGCACAGACCTCAAAATATAGTATATTCTCTTACAGGAGAAGCTTTAATTTCAATATTATTGTACCTGCAATATTTTATGAGTAGTTTTTTTCTTTTGTCCATGCTAACACGCATATATAAATTAAACCGTTTATATATTCTTTCTTTTTATAAGTTTTAAGAATTGGATCAAAACAGCCTCATCGTTTTTCAAAGCTTTCTTTTCATCTTCTTTTGTAAGACTAATCCGTTTTAAATAACGCTGTAAATCACCACGTTCAAAAGCCTCCAACAAAACTGGATATACATAAGCACTCTTACAAACAGCTCTGGTATTTCCTAATTTTGCAGCTACACAATCTAAAGCATTAACCACTAATTTCTTTGTTGAGATTTCCGGGTTTTCTCTGCTACATATGGCTAATTGCCGCATAGCTTCTAAAGTTCCGCCCCAGGTTCTAAAGTCTTTTGCCGTAAAATAGTCATTCGTAATTTCACGTATGTACTGATTAATCATTCCAGAATCTATTGTTTTCCTTTCGTTCTCGTTAGTATAGAACTGAAACAATTCCTGACCGGGTATATCCCTGCATTTTTTCAAAAGTTTGGTCAGGCGTTTATCTGTGAGCTTTATCTCTTGCTTTACTCCTTTTTTCCCCACAAAACATAAGAATGCTGTTTTATTTTTTTCTTTAAAATGTTTGTCTTTCAGAGTACTTAACCCGTAACTATTATAATTTTTTTCGTAGGCTGGACTTCCAATTCTGATTAATGTTTCCTGTAGCACCTTAACACAAATAGCAAGTACTTTTCTTTCATCTAAATTCTTGCGTCGCAGATCTTTTTCTACTTGTTTTCTTAAATTAGGGAGAGCCTTACCAAAGTCCAGCAATCTAAAATATTTTTCGTTAGCGCGTCTTTTTACCCAGTCTGGATGGTAGCGGTATTGCTTTCTGCCTGCTGTATCAACCCCTACTGCCTGTAAATAACCATTTTTTTTAGAAGAGATCCACACGTCTTTCCAGGCTGGGGGCAGTACAAGTTTTTGGATACGCTCTAAGGTAGATCTATCTGTGATCTTATTACCATCGCTGTCTTCATAACTAAATTTTCCTGATAAGCCTTTGCGATAAATCCCTTCTTTATGTGGACTTACAAAAACTAAATGACTATCGTTGATGATCTCAGTTGTACTTACCATAGCTTTTTACAACAACAAAAGGCAAAAAAAATAGTTTGGGTAATGCGCTCTGTAATTCCTGTTTTTTATAATTACAATGAACTAAGGACTATTAATTAAAGTAAAAATTTAAGATTTCAGTTAAAAAGAACAGATTATATAAGGAATACTATGTCTCCTTATCCTTCTAATCATCTTAGAATACTGAAGAAAAAGAATTTGCTCATTTTTACAATAAATATTTAATCATACCCTTTACCTTCTCATTTCCCGGGAAAGCTGTAAATTTATTGGCAAGTACTCCTTTTTTATCATACAACAAATATGATGGAATGGCATCGAATTCAAAATAATCCATGATATATTCCCACTGATCATCTGTGAGGTAATAATGTTCATCTCCTATTCCCTTAATTTTTTCTTTCCACAACTTTTTGGGAGAAGAACCATTTGTTAGATACACAAAAACCACATCTTGATTCAGGAGGTCTTTTTTTGCACTTTTAAACTGTTCCATTGCGTTTAAGCAAGGTACGCACCATGTCGCCCAAAAATCAATCAAAACAACTTTATTCTTATATTTTGATAAAATTGTTTCAATAACTTTATCTTTAGCTACCAAAGGTATTTCGTTAACCACCACCGGTATTTTGAACTTTTCTAATTCGGCAACCTTTTGGTTTTTTCGCAACAGTATTTTGGCAATTTCTCCATTTTTCCAATACTTGATAATATTCTCTTTTTGCTTTTCTGTTAAGGGTTTTACTTCTTCATTTAGCTGTTTAGCATAGACATTGGCTGCTAGAATATCATAATAAGGCCCATCTTTGAAACCCACTAAATCCGATAAGATAACTTTTACATTTGCTAACCAAATAGAGATGTCACTTTCTCCAATCTCAGGAAGGTTCAATACTTCATTTTGTAGAATTCTATTTTGAAATTCTAAAAACGTAGGGCATTGTAAATATTGCAGATCATTAAGTTTAAAATCTTTCAGGAAACCAAAATATGACCTATCTATCTTTTGGATATCAGGCTTTTTATTTTTATCTCCCCCTGTATTCCTGTAATTGACCATCATCTCCTCTTCATAATCAAAGACATGTAACTTATATAGCGTTAAGCGAAAATCTTTTGATAGTACTTCTTTTAATTCTTTTGATAGCAATGTATCATTATCTACAATTGTTAGTCTTTCCGATAAAATGTTTCTTGCGTAATTCAGAAAATAGTCTGTACTCTTATTATATAGAACTTCTGGTACCCTACCTGATTTATATCCGATCATTTTAAAAAAAACCTCATAACTTTCGGTTATATCGTTCTTATTCATTACCGGTATTGTCTCAATGCTTTTGATTCCATCATCTGAATTATAGGTAATATTAATATTGGTAAGCCCCCCACTTGTTAATTCAACGAAAAGCGACTTCTCCGGGTCTAAGCTTATTTTCATAATAACCAGCGAGATACGTGTTTCAACATCAACATCCACAGAAAATTTACCCGATTGGTCAATTAAGGCTTTGTATCTAACATATTCTCCGGAAATTGGTTGTGGAGCAATAACCTCAACAAAAACACTATCCTTATTGGTAATATTTGGGCTTTTTATACTCCCTGTTATCTTGGCCGCACCTGATTTTATAATCGGGATATCTATAATCTTATCAGCAGATGGACGGCTTGACAACAAGAACAAAAGGCAAAAAACACAATAAAAGTATAAGTGTATTTTTTTGAACATAAAAAGATTGATTTAAGTTTTAACAGGTCTTTGATAAACCTATTAGGATTAGTTTATTATTTATAACAGTGTTGAGCAATACAGCTCGGAGGCCATTTGCGAATTAAAACGCCCGGAGTATTCGATATTTTTATATGTGAAATGGCATTCATCATACCTCTTCTTACCATTAAGTAGTTATGAACATAAGTTTTAAGTTATTACTAACTTCGACATTTAAACATGGATATCCAAATATGTGAAATTTTAGCACATATAGTTCACTTTTCCTTATACACTAACAATAATCCCTTAAAGGGGATAATACTCCTAATCATTTGCTTTCTGATGCAACATTTCAAAAAAACACTTGTCTTTTCATGATATATCCCAGCTCGTAACAATAACTATTTAACTGAACATGAAAAAAACGATTATTCTTACACTCTTTGTACTGATTGGCCATACCTGCTTTTCACAAACCTTATCAAAAGCCGATTTTATAGAAGACCTTGAATTTCTCAAAAAAACATTACCCGTTAAGCATACCAACCTTTTTGCAAAAATCACGCAACCAAATTTCGAAACCAAGGTAGATACCATTATAAACAAAGCCGGCTCCTTAAATTATGAAACCTTTACTGCCGAACTTTTTAAGCTTATGGTAAGCATTGGAGATGAACATACTTTTGTTGAAGCAAAGTTCACTAAAATTCTTCCTATTCAATTCGAACTCTTTAAAGAAGGACTTTTCGTAACAGGTATAGATGAAGCCAATTCAAATCTTCTGCAAGCCAAATTAATCGCTATCAACAACCAAAGCACAGCTAATGTAACCTCTTTATTCAAAGAAGTTATTCAAAGCGAAAATCAGTCTTACTTTGATGACCATCTCCTTCATTACATTAATAATCCTTCTTTTTTAAAGGGTCTGGGTATCATTGATTCTGATGAGGAAGCAGAATTTACCTTGATTGATAAAAACGACAAGCAGGTTAAAATTAAATTGGCAGCTGTTCAAAGTAACAATATTGCCAATGTAAAATTAGTTTTTTCCCACTCTAACTTATTATCTAAAAAAGGTAAAGGAAATTACTGGTTTGATTATGATACAGACAAAAAAGTCCTTTATTTAAATTATAATAAATGCCAAGAAGAACAAGACCTCCCCTTCTCAAAGTTCAATGATGATCTGTTTGCCTTTATAACCCAGTATGCCCCAAAAAAAATCATATTGGACTTACGTTACAACAGCGGCGGAAATTCGGGGGTTTTAAGTCCGTTTATAGAAAAAATCAAAGATAGTTACCTCAACCAAAAAAATAAATTCTTTGTATTGATCGGCAAAAAAACCTTTTCTTCGGCGGTAATGAATGCCGTTAATCTAAAAAGAAATACAAATGCCTTTTTAATTGGCGAGCCTACCAGTGGCAACATTAACCATTATGGCGAGGTAAGAGGATTTAGCTTACCCAAATCTAAAATAGTGATGGCCTATTCTACCAGATATTGGGAAACCTGGAAAGGGAAAAAAGGGCCATTAAAACCTGATATTGCTGTGAATTATTCCATTAAAAACTACATAGAAGGAAAAGATGAAGCTCTGATGCAGGTATATAAAAAATAAAAGTGTAGTATTAGTATTATATGCTTTTCGCACTTCATGCTGGTATGAAAGATTTTTTGCATCTTTAAACATAAACCCAAAACAGTCCTGAACTAACAAATGCAAGAAACTGAAATATTTTATCCTGCAAGCATTGCGGCGTGGCGTGAATGGTTAACAAAAAACCATCTTTCAAAAAAAGATGTATGGGTTGTTTTTTATGTTAAATCATCAAGAAAACCATCTATTACCTGGAGCGACGCGGTGGATACGGCACTTTGTTTTGGCTGGATAGACAGCAAGAAAATCAAAATTGATGAAGAAACATCTCATCAGTTTTTCAGTAAACGAAAACCTAAGAGCACTTGGTCTAAAATCAATAAAGAAAAAATTAAGCGACTTATTGACAGTGGATTGATGGCGCAAGCGGGACTTGATATTATTGAAATTGCCAAACAAAACGGTTCGTGGACAATTTTAGACGAAGTTGAGGAATTGATCATCCCAAATGATCTGGAAGAGGCTTTCAGCAAATATGAGGGCGCTAAAGATTATTTTCTAAGCTTGAGCAAAAGCATCAAAAAAATGATGCTGCAATGGCTTGTGCTTGCCAAACGCCCCGAAACCCGACAAAAGCGCATAGATGAAATTGCCGAGCTTGCAGGACAAAGCAAAAAACCTAAACAATTTTAATCTAAAAAACAAGGCTTTCTTTTTAGATTTGTTCTCTTTTCTTCAATAGCTTATTATTGCTCTGAAAATGACACGGACAATAAAACTAAAAACGGTTTTACCTTATAGCCAAGAAAAAGTTTGGCAGGCATTAACATGCCCCGAGCTTTTAGGCGGCTGGTTTATGGAGAACAACATTGAACCAACGCCGGGACATTATTTCACGTTCAGGATGAAACCCCAAAAAGGTTGGGACGGAATAACACATTGCGAGATCATTGCCGTTGATCCACAGAAATACATTTCCTACACTTATCGTGGTGAAGCTACAGGCGAAAAAGCACTGGCCTGTGCCGGTATTCATTCTGATCAGGCGGACAAATTAACGAAAGGAATATTTACCCAATTAGATACCGTTTTAAGTTTTACTTTAGAGCCAACTTGTGGGGGAACAATACTATATTTAGAACATTCGGGCTACAAAGGGTTAAAACTTGTAATCGTTAGTTTGATCATGCAGGCTGGCTGGAAAAAACAGTTAAAAAAGAAGCTTCCAAAGGTTTTAGAAAGAACTTTTGGTTAAACCTCAGCACAATTGGCAGCTTATTTTTCAGGTTTATAACCTTAAAATATGAGAGACCAGTTCATCTTTTAAATCTGCTACCCTTTCTTGCCCAGTACTATCATTTACCAATATAATAACAGCTGTTTGCTGATCAGGATAAAGATAACATAACGAAGAAAAACCAAACCCATCCCTACCTGTATGCATGATAAAAGGCAGGCCATTGTCTTCCTTACCTAACATCCAACTCAACCCCATGCTCATGCCATCAGGTTTTGTAAACGTAACTTTATGGCTTAGGTTAATTGCAGGATTTTTATTATTTAAGTTAGCAGCAGCATATTTAAGCATATCAGCTGGCGTTGAAAACATTGAGGGTGCTGCTCTGAAACCATTATCAGGAATAAAGGTTAATGCTTTACCGTTTTCATCATGGCCTATTAAAAGTCGTTTTTCTTCATCTGCTGTTAGCCGGGTCTTGGTATGCTCTATTCCGATTTGCGTCTTCAAGAACAAAGCAATTAGCTGATCATAGGGCATATGGTAAACGCGCTGCAAAATAGCGATCAATACCATCATCGCATTTCCGTTATATCGGTATTTGGTCCCGGGAATGGTATCGAGTGTAAAGTGATGCATATCTTTAAATAAGCTATCGGCCGTATAAACGCTATAAAATTGTCTGAATGCCTTAGGTTCTAATTTAGAAATGCTATCCAAATATTTATCGCTGTAATCTCGCGACATGGCTGGCAATGCCGAAGTATGATTGGCCAGATCTACCAATCTTACCGGATGTCCTTGATACTGTAAATTAGGGTATTTGCCCGGCAAGTATTTCCTGATATCATCACTTAACTTTACTTTCTTTTCAACAACTGCCTGAGCAAGCATAATTCCTACAAAAGTTTTTGCAACAGAACCCAAACCAAAATAAGTATTACTCTGAATTAAATTACCTTCGCCACGATGGAAGCTGTATTGATGCTGTATTCCATTTTTCACTATTCCTATAGAAAGATCAACCGTTGCAGGAAAATTCAAATAACGTTCAGCTGCCCGCTGAACTAAACTATCAAGAGATGTCTTTAAAGGATTATTACTCTTAATTACTGATTTAGCTTCTGTCTGTTGAGCGCTGCAATACTGCGATAAAATGACAAATACTGTAAGGATTTTAAAATAATGTGACTTCATGTATATAACCATTTAAGGCTTAACACAATACTACATAAAAGCCTTTCTTTTTCAAAGTAAATTTACCTTTTTCGATTGCAATGATTTTGATATAAACCAATTGAAATCCTAAAAAAACAGTTGACTTAGTCAACATTTTTATTATTTTAGCTATAGTAATTATGATAAATCTTGCAAAATGGCAAAATCAAGCGTAGATAGTATCAGGGCATTTAATCGTTATTATACCCACATCATAGGTTTATTGGATAAAGGTTATCTTGAAACAGGTTATTCTTTAACAGAAGCCAGGATACTTTTTGAAATATCAATAGCAGAAAAAAAAGATACATCTGAAATCATAGATACTATGCTTATAGACAAAGGCTATCTGAGCAGAGTATTGAAAAAGTTTGAAAAAGACCAACTGATCACCCGCTCGAAGTCTCCAAAAGATGCGAGGGCCAGTCAGATAAAGCTTACAAAAAAAGGAATAACCGAATTGAATCTGCTCAATGCGCTAACAGATAGCAAAATAGAAGAATTATTAAAAAATCTGACTCGAGAGGATGTCAACAAACTTGTTCTGCACATGAATTCGATCGTTAAAATCCTCGATAAATAAATAAAACCTCATTAACATGATACGTTTAGCTACATTTAAAGATATCCCAGAATTGGAAAAACTGTTAAATCTTTCAGTAAGAGGCTTAAGTACAGAACATTATACATCTAATCAGATTGAAAGTGCACTTAAATATATTTTTGGCATAGATACGCAATTGATTAGAGATCATACTTACTACATTGCTGAAATCGATGGATCAATAGCCGGTTGTGGGGGCTGGAGCATGCGCAACACTTTATATGGTGGTGATCAGCATAAAGAATTGGAGGATCCTTTACTTGATCCTAAAACAGATGCGGCGAGGATCAGGGCTTTTTTTGTACACCCTGATTATGCCAGAAGAGGAATTGGCAGACAAATTATGGAATACTGCGAAGCTGAAGCTAAAAGGCATGGCTTTTTAAGTATGGAATTAGGGGCTACCCTGCCCGGTATGCCACTCTACAAGGCGATGGGCTTTTTGGAGGTTGAAGAGATTGTGGAACCACTATTTGATGGCGAAAAATTAGAAATTGTTAGAATGCGGAAAACCATCTAATTCATAGGTTTTGTTCACTTAACAATACCTCGAAATTATAACGTTACCCTGAGCTGGTTCCAGGGTCTATATTTTTTCGGTTAGATGCTGAAATAAATTCAGCATGAGGTGTGGAGGTTATGCATGACGGTTTCTTATTTCCCTTATAAAACAGAGCGTCACCCTGAATTTATTTCAGGGTCTATAATTTTCTTTGGGTAGATGCTGAAACGAGTTCAGCAGAATGTGAGGAAGTTCTGCATGACAAATAATTCTATGCTAAACAATTTCTTGGGTCTCAGCTTTGATCTGCATTATCCCTTCTTTATAGGTTGTGGTCTTAAATTCAGGAAATCGGTTTTTAAATTTAGAAACATCAAAAATATTATTGTGCGCATATCTTGGCAAAAGCTCTTGCAATTCTTTTGCACGTTGGCTAAAAAGAGCTCCGATACTAAATACAAACTTTGGGATAACCACATAGTTCAATTCTTTTCCATAAACTTCTGATGCCAATTTGATAAATTGCTGATAGTTTACCCTATTCTCATCAATTGGCAAGTGCCATGTTTGCCCGTAAGCATCGGGTGTATTGCCAATCAAGGCGGTTGCCCTACTGGCATCAGGTGTCCAGATCAGGCTTCTTAATTTATGATCACTTAAAGGAACTTTTAGTTTCTTGTTGGCTTTAATGGCATCAAAAATAAAGGTATTGGTAATACTCTGGGTTCTGCCCGGTCCGTAAAATTCTGGTGCACGACAAATTACTGCTTCAATATCTCCCTGCTCCATTTCTTGCAGCAGCATATTGGTTATTTTTTTCCTTACTTCTCCCTTTCTTCCTACAGGTTCAAATATGCTTTTTTCGGTTAATACTGCATCATTTTGCGGGTACATATAGGTATTGTCAAAAAAAACCAGCTTAGTACCACGCTTTTTACAGGCCGTTATTACATTCTGCATAATTAACGGAAATTGTTCTTCCCACATCTTGCTATCCATAGGCAGTCCCAAGGTAAAATAGGCTATATCACTACCCTTTATAGCTTCATCTGCTTGCTTACTATTCAATAAATTGGCAGCAAACAAAGTATCGGTATCGTTAACTTTTTTAGGTTTACGACTTACCAATCTAATATCTGATGTATAATTTAGTTTGAGTTCTTTGGCCAATTCTTCGGCTATCTGCCCGTTGGCGCCCAATATTGTTTGCATTTACCTGATCTATTTATGAAATTTTTTAAGTTCTTCTATTACCACCTTTGCCATTTCTTTTGAACTGAAAGGATTTTGACCTGTAATTAACTTACCATCTGTTAGTACTTTTGAGGTCATAGGAATAAAGGCTTTCTTATAATCAGCACCTCTCGCTTTTAAAGCTGCTTCTAAATTGAATGGCACTTTCTTTTTACGCCTTGCCAAACTTTCTTCTAACCAGCTAAAACCTGTTAAGATTTTAGCTTTAATCATGTATTCTCCATTTGATAATTTAACGTTTAACAATCCACCTACACCATGGCAAATGGCTGCTACAATTTTATTTTTTTCGTAATGATTTTTGATGATATGCTGCAACAGCACATTATCTGGAAAATCGTACATGGTACCATGTCCACCAGCTAAATAAACTCCATCAAATTCTTGGTCTGCTAACTCTTGTAAGCTCTTGGCATGTTGTAGCAAATCCCTAAAATTGGTATTGTTCCAATAACCTTTTGAAATATGATCCAGCACCAAAGGTTTCAAACTCTCGGGATCTATAGGCGTATCTCCTCCGTTTGGACTTGCAATGGTAATGTCGTATCCATTTTCTATAGCATTGTGATAGATATGAGTAAGCTCGCTTAACCACAATCCGGTTTTAAGCTTATGATCAGCATACGTACTTGCGCTGGTTACTACAATTAATAGCTTTAACATGTTCTGTTAACATTTTTTATATCATAAAGTTCGGTTGTTTTTAGGTAAGTGCAATTGCTTAACAATAGAATTTTAAAACAGAGGACCAAGCTCAAACAAATTTAGCCCATTATTAGTATAAAAATATACTAAAAATAAATATAAATAATATATTTGTATATAAAAATACAGAAATGAATTATGAACTTGCTAAAAATGTAATTGGTTTATTAGAGCAGTTTGAAACAGAAAACCCTGTTGAAGGCTTATATAAACATAATATTGAAGGATTTAAAAGTTGGATCGCACAGTCTCATCATAACTGCAAGAAACAAGAACCTTACTGGGAAGGAAAAGAAAACGGAAGAAGCGCAGAAAGTGTGATCAACACCTTGATTGTGCACATGAACAGGTATGCCAAATCATATTCCAAATCAGCCATACATGATTCTGATTTTTCTACACAAGAAGATTTTATCTACTTAATTAATCTTAAGGCATTTGGTTCAATGTCTAAAACGGATCTCATTAAAAAGAATGTTCATGAAAAGCCTGTTGGAATGCAAATCATCAATCGTTTAATCAGCCAAAAATGGGTTGAACAGACTGAATCTGCAACCGATAAAAGAAGTAAAGTTCTGTCTATTACAGAAAAAGGGTTAGAAGTATTAGAAAAACAAATGAACAAAATTCGTCAGGCTACAACAATTGTAACCGGAAATTTGACACATACCGAAAAAATGGAGTTAATAAGGCTTTTAAACAAGTTAAATGATTTCCATGAGCCTATTTATGACAGAAATATCGGACCGGAAAATCTTCTTTTTGAAGCTATTCAATTGACTAAAAACAGATAGTGGTCGAAAAGCACAGAAGTTTAAAATAAATAAAATATAAAAATGAAAAACTTTATTATCCTTTTCTTTCTCTTGTTTGCCAGCTCTAAACTTTTTGCTCAAAAGAATGAACTTTACCAACTTTCCAGTCATATTCTGGATATAACTACGGGTAAACCTGCGTCTGGTGTTACGATTAGATTAGAAAAATTTTCAGACAATAAGACTTGGCAAGTAGTGAGCCAAAAAACTACCAATTCAGATGGACGCGTAGGAGATTTCTTGCCTTATGGTAAGATGAATAATCAAGGTACTTACAAACTGGTTTTTGAAACCACAGCTTATTTTACTTCGCAGCACAGAGATAGTTTTTATCCTTGGATCGAAGTTATTTTTATAATCAAAGACAAGCAGCACTATCATGTACCTATTACACTGAGTTCTTTTGGTTATTCTACTTATAAAGGAAATTGATAATTAAAAATGAAAAAACGCATTGCTATAATTGGTTCGGGATTTTCCGGTCTCTCGGCTGCAGCTTACACTGCCCAGGCTGGTCATGAGGTCCATGTTTTTGAAAAACACTCCCAGCCCGGCGGTAGGGCCCGACAGTTTAACACCAAACAAGGCTATGTTTTTGATATGGGCCCTAGTTGGTACTGGATGCCTGATATTATGGAGGGTTTCTTTTCTGATTTTGGGCATCAAACATTTGATTTCTTTAGGTTAATTTCTTTAAACCCACAGTTTGAAATAGTGTTTGATGATGAAAAAATTGCTATACCCGAAAAATATGATGATCTAAAAAAACTGTTTGAAGAAACAGAGCGGGGATCTGGTGCAAAGCTAGATCAATTTATGCAATCGGCAAAATTTAAGTACGAAGTTGGCATGAAAGATTTTGTGAACAAACCATGCCACAACTGGCGGGAATTTATATCGCCTAAAATTGCAAAAAGTGCCTTAAGACTAGATTTGTTAAGCAATTTTAGAAGCTATGTTGCTAAATATTTTAAAAGCCAGAAACTAAGAACGCTAATGGAATTTCCGGTAATATTTTTGGGAGCTTCGCCCAAGAGCATTCCGGCATTGTACAGTTTAATGAATTATGGCGGATATGCACTGGGTACGCATTACCCTATAGGTGGATTTTATCAACTGGTTTTGGCAATGCAAAAAGTTGCCGAAAGCCAGGGAGCGGTTTTTCACTTCAACCATAACGTAGAAAAAATAAACACCAAAAACAATAAAATAACATCGCTCAGCATTAATGGGAAATATTATGAATTTGATGCAGTAATTGCCTCATCTGATTATCATCATACAGAAACACTTCTCCCAGAAAACTTAAGAAATTACAATGAAAGTTATTGGAAAAACAGAACCTTTGCCCCTTCTTGCCTAATTTACTACTTGGGTATTAAAGAAAAAATACCAAACCTTAAACATCATACGCTATTTTTTGAGCATGATTTAGACACACATATTGATTGCATTTACGGCAATAAGAAATGGCCTGAAAATCCACTGTTCTATTGTTGCTCTCCTTCTGTAACAGATCAAAGCACAGCACCAGAAAATTGCGAGAATTTATTTCTGTTGATGCCCCTGGCCACAGGAATAAATGATGAGGAGGAAATAAGAGAAAAGTATCTACATCAAATGCTTTCGAGGGTAGAAAGTCTTACGGGAGCTACAAAGCTTATTTCTAAAATTGAATATAAAAAAAGCTATTGTGTAAGCGATTTTGTTTCTGATTACAATGCTTATGGCGGCAATGCTTACGGACTTGCCAATACGCTAAACCAAACTGCGGTTCTTAAACCTAAAATCAAGAATAAGAAAGTAAATAATCTGTTTTATACCGGTCAGTTAACTGTACCGGGTCCCGGAGTACCTCCTTCTATTATTTCAGGTAAAATAGTAGCTAAAGAAATCGATAATCTGAAAATCAAAAACTATGAAAAAATTATTTGATGAACTTGCTTACGATGTAAGCAAGAAAACAACAAAAAAATACAGCACCAGTTTTTCGTTGGGCATATTGGCTTTAAAACCCTCAATTAGACAGGCTATTTATGCAATTTACGGATACGTAAGACTGGCAGATGAAATTGTAGACAGTTTTCACGATTTTGATAAAAAAGGTTTGTTAGCAAGGCTAAAAATTGAAACAGATATTGCTTTAGCAGAACATATTTCATTAAATCCCATCTTACAGTCATTTCAGGAAACGGTTAACAGGTATGGTATAGACAGGGAACTGATCGAACAATTTCTTCATAGTATGGAAATGGACCTGTACAATGCTCACTACAATTCAGAAATGTACAATGAATACATCTACGGATCGGCAGAAGTGGTAGGCTTAATGTGTTTGCAGATATTTACCGAAGGTAATAAAGAACTGTATGAACAGCTAAAACCTTATGCCATGAAATTAGGTTCTGCTTTTCAGAAAATAAATTTTTTAAGAGACCTAAAAGATGACTATCAAATACTGGGAAGAACCTATTTCCCTAATATTAACATGCACGTATTTGATAACCATGTAAAAAACCAGATTGAAAAAGAAATCGAAGCGGAATTTAAAGAAGCCCTGATCGGGATCAAAAAACTACCTAATTCATCTATGTTCGGGGTGTATCTGGCTTATAAATATTATCTTTCCCTATTTGATAAAATAAAGAATAAATCATCAAAGGAAATCTTAGAAAATAGAATCAGGATACCCAATTCGCAAAAGGTATTTGTAGCCTTTAAAAGTTATTTACGCTATAAAGTTGCTTTTTTATGATGAAAATTACCAGCATTTTAATGTTTATATTTCTAATTCAGGTGTCTGCCCAGGCAAACAGGATTGACCTTGATGAACTGAGGGATAATTACAAAATAGCTGTAACTGATAAAAAGTTGTGTTTGCAAATGATTGAAATTTTAAAATCACAAGATAATGACCCCATTTTTTTAGCTTATCTGGGTGGGTTCCAGACCATTTGGGCAAATCATACCTTTAACCCTATTGAAAAGCTGAGAACATTTAACAAAGGCAAAAAAAACATTCAAAAAGCAATTCTTAAGGATCCTGATAATGTAGAAGCTAGGTTTATAAGATTTTCAGTTCAGAAGAACGCTCCGTTTTTTTTAGGTTATAACCTAAATATTAAAGAAGATGAGGAATTTTTAAAAATACATCGAACAAAGATCAGCTCAGATGCCGTAATCAAAAACATAGAAACGCTTTTAAAAGATTGAGTGATGAAGTATCAATTATATAGAGAACAGCAATTGAATTGTGATATAGATACCGCTTGGGCTTTTTCTCATCGCCACAGAACCTTTCCAAGATCACACCAAAAGATATGGGTTTTACGGTTTTATCAAAATACAAGAATGAACCAATTTTTGAAGGAATGATCATTGACTATACCGTTTCTCCCCTATTAAGAATTCCACTGAAATGGAAAACACGTATCACTCAAGTTAATCATTACAAAAGCTTTACAGATTTTCAGGAAAATGGTCCATATAAGTACTGGAATCATTACCACGAATTTGTGGTAAATGAAAAAGGAGTATTAATGAAAGATACCGTAGATTATGAGCTGCCTCTAGGAATTTTAGGAACCATAGCCCATTGGCTTCTGGTAAAAAATAAGCTAGCTAAAATATTTAATTACCGTTATGAAATCTTAGAAGAAATATTTAACAAAAAATAGCAAAATGATCAACTTTTTAATTGTACTTGTTGTTTTTATATTAATGGAATGTGCTACATGGATTATTCATAAGTATGTTATGCATGGCTTTTTATGGGTATTGCACAAAGACCACCATGATCACAGCAATGTAGGCTTACTTGAAAAAAACGACTATTTCTTTGTGCTATTTTCATTGCCCACCATTGTTCTTATGTATTTGGGTTCATTAAAAGATTTCAATTATTTATTTTTTATCGGATTGGGAATTATGCTGTATGGAATGGTCTATTTTTTTGTACACGATGTTTTTATACACCAAAGAGTTAAATATTTTTCCCGTACCAAAAACCCCTATTTTTTAGCCTTACGCAGAGCACATAAACAACACCACAAACATACCGGCAAAGAGGATGGAGAATGCTTTGGTTTTTTAATTGTACCTATGAAATATTTCAGGTTATACTTTAGCGCAAAAAAATGATGGCATATACCTACTCCCTAATATTGTTTTTTACGGTTATTATTTGCTTCATTGCTTCTTTTGATAAGAGAATTCTGTTTAACAAACATTTTGGGGCTTTTCTAAAAGCGGCTATAATTGTAGCTATACCCTTCATAGCATGGGATGTTTGGTTTACCCAAAAAGGTGTCTGGTGGTTCAACACCAATTATACATTAGGAGTTACATTGATGGGCTTGCCCATAGAGGAGTGCCTGTTTTTCATATTCATTCCTTTTTCCTGTGTTTTTACGTATTTCTGTTTTGATCAGTTTTTCAAATTAGAATGGCTAAATGCTTTTAACAATATTATTGTTTTTGTAAGTATAATTATTTGTTCTGTTATAGCCTTATTGCATCATGATAAAATATATACACTTGTAACAGCAATCATTACAATAGCAACATTAATCTATCTGCACTTTATTGCCCGTGCAAACTGGATAGGAAAAGCTTCTTTGGTTTATACCGTATTAATGTTAGGTTTTTTTCCGGTTAATGGGGTACTTACAGGCACGGGATTAAATGCCCCTATTGTAAACTATAATCCTAATGATTTCTTAGGGATAAGAATACTTACTATACCCATTGAAGATGCCGTATATGGCTATAGTCAATTTGTATGGGTACTTTACTTTTTTAAACTCTTTCAACATAAACACTATGAAAACAAAGCATAAATTAGTTACCTCTATCGTTCTAATCGCAGGCATTGCAATTATATTAAATTCATGTGCATCTATACCCCAAAACGCAAAACCCGTCCACAATTTTAATGTTAATCGCTATTTGGGTATTTGGTATGAAATAGCACGATTTGATTTTCGTTTTGAAAAAGATTTAGACAATACCTCTGCGCAATATAGCTTAGATAAAAATGGCAATGTAATTGTGCTGAACAGCGGTTATAATTTTAAAAAAAACCAATGGAAAAAAGCCGAAGGCTTAGCAAAGTTTAGAGGCGATAAAAATATTGCTGCCCTTAAGGTAAGTTTTTTTGGTCCTTTCTATTCGGGATATAATGTAATTTCCTTAGATGATAATTACCAATATGCCCTGGTAGCTGGTAAAAGCCTGGATTATTTATGGATTTTATCGAGAGAAAAAAGTATTCCCGAAAAAATAAAGACTAAATACCTTCAGATTGCCAAGGAACTGGGTTATGATATATCAAAACTAATTTGGGTAGAACACAACAAGAACAATAATCCCTATCTTAATGAAAAATAAGGTTGCAGTGTTCTGGTTTCGCAGGGATCTACGGCTAGAAGATAATGCTGCATTACATCATGCACTCTCTTCAGGATTGCCCGTAGTACCCGTCTTTATTTTCGACCCTAATATATTGGCCAAATTAACAAGCAAAAAAGATAAAAGAGTAGATTATATCCATCAGGCATTATCTCACATCAATTCAGAACTAAAATTGTGGGGCTCAGCCTTAAAAACTTTCTACGGAAAACCACTTGATGTGTACAAAATCCTGATTGATGAATTTGATATTCGAGCTGTGTTCTGTAACCGCGATTATGAACCGTCCGCTATTAAACGTGATACAGAAATCTATCATTTTTTAAAAGAAAATAATATCTCTTTTAGAGCTCTCAAAGACCAAGTAATCTTTGATAGGAATGATATTTTAAAGAATGACGGAACGCCTTATACGGTTTACACCCCATATTCTAAAAAATGGAAAGAAAAGCTCAGTACAGAAAGCTATACATCTTTTAAAGCCGATTTCAGAAATTTCTATAAATCAATTTTTTCAGAAATTATTTCCTTGAAAGAAATCGGTTTTGAAAAAACAGATATGGTTTTTCAAAGTCCTAAATTAAACCCGGCTATTATAGACTTATATGATAAATTTAGGGATTATCCTGCAATGCAAAATACAAGTCAATTGGGCACAGCACTCAGATTTGGTACAATTAGCATTCGTAAGTGCGTTGCTTTTGCTGTAAAACATAATCAAACATGGCTTTCTGAATTGATCTGGCGAGAGTTTTTCATGCAAATTCTCTATCATTTTCCGTATGTGGTACATGAATCTTTTAAAAAGCAGTATGATTTTATCAAATGGCGAAACAACAATAAAGAATTTGAGCTGTGGTGCAATGGAAAGACAGGCTTTCCTATTGTAGATGCCGGAATGCGGCAATTAAACGAAACGGGATATATGCACAACCGTGCCCGTATGATTGCAGCAAGTTTTTTATGTAAGCATCTGCTGATAGATTGGCGTTGGGGAGAAAGCTATTTTGCCCAAAAACTGAATGATTATGACTTATCGGCTAACAACGGAAACTGGCAATGGGCTGCAGGTTCAGGATGTGATGCTGCTCCTTATTTTAGGGTGTTTAATCCTGCAATTCAAACCGAGAAGTTCGATAAAGACCTAAGCTACATTAAAAAATGGGTTCCTGAACTTGGGAGCGGTAATTATCCAAAGCCCATAGTTGAGCATAGTTTTGCAAGAGAAAGAGCGTTAAAAATATATGGAGAAGCATTGGTTAATACCAAAACAATCTAAAAATAATCCCCTCTAACACACAATAAAACCTTAACGATAATAATGGAAAGAAATAAAGTTATACTGGTAAACGAAAACGATCAGGTATTAGGCGAAATGAACAAATTAGAGGCTCATCAAAAAGGTTTATTGCACAGAGCGTTCTCAGTTTTTATTTTTAACAGCAAAGGAGAATTACTTTTGCAGCAACGGGCCGCCCACAAATACCACGGTGCCAAATTATGGACAAACACCTGCTGCTCCCACCCTCAGTTAAATGAAGATATGCGAATGGGTGCAGAAGAGAGATTAAAGTATGAAATGGGGCTAAAATGCAACCTAAAGTTTCTCTATTCTTTTATCTACAAAGCAGAGGTTGAAAATAATTTGATAGAAAATGAATATGACCATGTTTTTATCGGTTTATCGGATGATGAGCCAACTATCAATAAAGAAGAAGTTCAAGACTATAAATGGATGAACCTGAACAAAGTTCTTGAAGATATAAATCTCAATCCAGAGGTTTACACTTATTGGTTTAAAGCGGCTTTACCTAAAGTTATTTCTAACATTAAACATGAAATGTTATTAACAAAATATTGATTTTGATAAAATTTCTCTTTTATTATTGAATAAAAACTCTATAAATACAAGTTATAGAGCAAAATCTCTATATTTTCTAAATATAACGGCTATTTACTAAACTGAGGAACAAAAAAGCGATCCCAATTGTAAACTCTGGCAACACTGTTACAAATTTCGAGCATTAATTCCTGGCTATTACTATTGGTCATAACTACTACTCCATATCCTTTATCCAGGCTTCCGTAAGATGCACAGGTAAAACCTTCATTACCTCCGTTATGGTTAAAATAATAGGCTCCGTTTTTATATCGGTGAAATACCCCAAGCGCCACTTTGCTCTTATCGTAATCAACCACAGGCTGAAAGCGTTCTTCCATATATTTCTTAGACAGAACTTTTGCCGATTTGCCCTGTAAGGCCAGTTGACATTCGATCATATATTTTGCAAGGTCGGTGGGTGTGGTCCAAAGTCCGGCCGCAGCATACTCCGGGTATAAATGGTATTTCCCTTTTACTTTTTTTCCATCAGCGTAATAGCCTGAAGCAATATTTAGTGTATCATTTTTTACCGTATATACGCTATGGGCCATTTGCAAAGGCTCAAAAACTTCTTTTTTCATAAAATCCTCATATTTCTTACCAGCGGTTTCAATAAGGATAAGCTGGGCAATCACAGAGCCCCCACCCGAGTAATCAAAAGCAATTCCCGGCTCTTTTATAGCACGAACAGCTTTAGAATTTGCTGGGTAAGTTCCGTTTAAGACTTGTACAATATCAGGTATCGTGGCTGTTCTCTCATAACCTGCAAAACCCGAAACACCCAATCCACCTGAGTGGCTTAATAAATTTCTGGATGTAATGATCTTGTTTTTAGAAACACTGTCGTAAGGAAATTTCCAGCTTTTAAGATAAGTATTGATGTCTTTGTCTAGGTCTATTTTTCCGAGTTGCACCAATTTCATAAATCCAAGGCTGTTAATGCTTTTACTTATAGAAGCAGCCTGAAATAAGGTATTGATATCAGCCTTTCTGTTTTCTTCTTCATCTGCATAGCCATAGGCCTTTACCCATTCTATTTTATAATTATTGATTACGGCAATGCTCACTCCCTTTACATTAAGTTGTCGCATTCTATCAAGAATATTGTTATTGGGTACCTGATCGCTTCCTTTAATAACCGATGGGCTGAGAGCGTTTTCTACTTTTTCAATTTTAGCTTTAATACCCTTATCTGGCTGTTGAGCATACAACAAAGTTAAACAAAACGTAAAAAACAGGACTAAAACACCTTGTATAGTTTTCATTACCAATAAATTAAGTGATTTTGGTTTACAATTTAGTTATTTTGATCGAAATTAAAGTATGGAATTACCTGATCCTGTCATTTTCGTTCTTAAGAATCAAACCTTTCAATTCCTTGTTTTTATAAATCAAAAACACTATAAAATGCATTATAGAGCAAAAATACTATAATTTGCATTTATAGAACAAAAACTCTATATTTACAGTTATTTAAGCATTAAGCTGATGAAAACACAAGCTGTAATGACAGGAGATATTGTTAATTTTACCAAATTGTCTCCGTCCAAAAGAAAAGATTTGATTAGAGAAACTGAGGTATTGCTCAAAACCTGGATCAAAGAAAAGAGAAATGCAGAGATATTTAGGGGCGATAGCTATCAAGTGTTGTTTAATGATACGCTAGAAGCCATAACCAAAAGCATACAGCTCATTTGCTGGTTTAAGAAGCACTCAGACGAAAAGAATAAAGTATTTTTAAGCACAAGAATATCCATAGGTATTGGAGAAATTTCTTACCTCGGTAAAAATGTACTCAACTCAGATGGCGAGGCATTTCATCTTTCGGGAAGACATTTCGATACCATGAAGGATGAACAGTTTTTAGCTGTTCACACCAATGATGTTGCCAAGAATAAAGCAATTGAAATTATCCTTAACTTCGTTAATAGATATATAGCTAACTGGACAATTGCACAGGCAGAAGTTATTTTTCTGTTACTTGAAGGTAAAACCCAGCAAGAGACCGCAGAAGCGCTTTCTCTATCTCAACCTTCGGTTAACAGTAGATTAAAATCTGCGGGATGGAAAGAATTTGAACCTGCCATAAAATATATTGCCAACTTAGTACAATAACAAATGGAAATAAATTTACTTCTGAGATTGCTCGTTGCGCATCTGCTTACCGATTTTATATTACAACCTAAAAGTTGGGTAACCGACCGTGAAGAAAAAAGAGGCAGATCTTCAAAACTTTATCTCCATGTGCTCATTACTACGCTTATAGCTTATATCTTATCGGGGTTATACAGTAACTGGGTAATTCCCATAGTTATCTTTAGCTCTCATTTGCTTATAGACTACCTCAAATCAAGAACAGATAAGAATAAATTCAGTTATTTTATAGCAGACCAGATAGCCCATTTACTGGTGATTGTAATACTTTGGTTATCTATAGAAAACAAATGGACTGAAATATGCCCATTTATAGAGACGGTTACCGGAACTAGCAGATTCTGGATCATTACAGCCGGATATACTTTTGTGAGTTTTCCATTAGGTATCATTATTGGAAAAGCAACGCAGAAATGGCGAGACCAGATCGGCAGAGAAAAAAGGCAAGCAGCGATAGCCCGTCTGGAAAGTCAGGAAACAGAAAAATCAAATGAGGAGCTTACAGAAGAAATTTCTATCATTACCAAAAGTAATGAAGATCACGGCGTTGGATTAGCCAGTGCCGGAAAATGGATTGGCATATGTGAACGGGTGCTCATTCTAACCTTTGTGCTTATGCAACAATATTCTGCTATTGGTTTTCTCATGACAGCCAAATCAATTTTAAGATTTAGCGAAAAAGAAACCAATACTCAATTAAAGACTGAATATATTTTAGTGGGAACTCTGGTTAGTTTTGCTACTTCTGCAATGATCGGAGTTGCAATGAGGATGGCAATGGGCTAAAGAGATTCGTTCCAATAATAACGATCTGTTCATACGGCTATACTATTTTCTTTTTGCTCCCATTCTTCAATCAATATAGATTTTACTGCGGTATAGATGTAATCTTTGGCTTCGGCAAAAGAAATGGCATATTTACGTTGGATCTGCTGTACATTTTCAGGAAAAGGAGCCAGTAACTTATCATAATATTTATCTAAAACCGTATCATTTGGCATTTCAAACTGAATGCGCAATTGAAATCTTCTCAATAAAGCCACATCAATAATTTCGGGATGATTGGTAGCACAGATCAGTAAAGCATTAGCTGGAAAATAATCGATCAGCTGAATAATGGTATTAACCAATCTTCGCATCTCTCCTACATCTTTATCTTCACTTCCTCTGGCCTTACCAATCTGATCAAATTCATCTAAAAATAAAACCGACTGTTCTTTTGCAGCCTTATCAAATACCTGTTTAATATTTTGCGATGTTTCGCCAATGCGAGAGCAGATTACGTTACTGAGGTTGAGCACCAATATTTTTTTACCCAGTTTATGGGCAATAGCCTTAGCGGTCATGGTTTTACCGCAGCCTGAGTTCCCTTCCAATAAAATCTTATTATCTACAGGTAATCCATAATGCGTAAGCTCATTTAAATATTTATATTCTTTGATCAGTTGCGCAATGCTCAGTTGATTTTCCTTATGCAGAAAAACATCCTCTAAGGCTACTGTTTCTTTGTCGTTGATGATCAGGTCTAAAACATTCATTCTTTTAGGTCTTTAAATGCAGCAAAAATATCTATAAATAAGTGCTATCCCAAAGATTTGATTTGCAGGTTATATGTGGCCGTTACAAAAAAGTTTGGGAAGTGATTTAAAATAAAGCCTCTTTACTGTAAAGAGGCTTTAATGATCCTATGATTTTCTCTAACTATTCTTTGTTACAGTTAGAATGGAATTCTGAACATTGAAGTTAAACTTAAGAATAGTAGGCAAGTAATCTTTATTGTAATTACCATTTGCACCAGCACTTACCGAAGTCTGATAATTGACAGGGCCTCCAACATTACCACCTCCTGTTACCGTTGGAATAAAAGAACCTGGTGCGCCATACATAACCATTTTTGCATCATAAGTTTTTAATCCATAGGCCCCATATAAAATTCTGCTAGAATTTGATCTTGCCCTCACTTCAAAAACAAAGTCTTTTATATTAGGATATTGATTAACAATCTTTAATATGTTGAACTGAAATCTCCATTTTAAAGAGCTACCGTTATTAATATAATCAGAAGCCAAAATAAGGGCGTCATTTGGTGCAACATTTGCCGGTATAAAATTATTACCCGTATACGCCAATACCTGACCATTATTGACATTCGCATTTGCAATTAAAGCTCCTACATTTAAAGCACTTACATCAAAAATATCGACTACCAATACAGCAGGATATTTTTTGGTTGTATTTAATATGGTTAAATTTTTAGTTCCAGACACATTGTAAACCGAGGCTGTAACTATTGCATTTTTATCTTCAAAGCTGGCTACATCGTTATAAGTCGTTAACACATTAGAATCAAATATACCTCCGGTATTGATGCTAAAAGTTGCTTTATCTGTAACCCTTACTACTTCCTGATTTCCAAAATGAAGATAAGCCTCATAAGTGGCAACATCTCCCTCGTTCACGCTAACCGGACCTTCAACTACTAACAAATCAGGTGTAACATTTGTATAAAAATCATACTTTCTAAGACCAGACCACCCTAAATTATTTAAAACCCGTACACCTATAAAATGCTTACCAGATGAAGCTTTTGAGGTAATCTGATCTGATTTCTCATCTATCAGCAGAACATCATCCAAATACCATTCATAAGCGAGAATTCCGTCTTGGTCTGAGGGATTATCAAATTCCAAGATGAAACTAAAAATATCTTCTGGCAGAAACCTGTTCCCGATGATGCTGAATGGAGGTCCTAAAAAACATGTTGACATTGCGTATTAATATTTAGTTAAACTGATGGATGTACATTAATCATTTTATTTTGAAAAACCCGGAGGCATTTATTTAACCCAAACAGTCCATTTAAGTTCCGAACCAAATTCAGGGCCGACATTCTCACCAAAAACAACACTTACACCTGCTATGGTTATATCAATATTAGCACCATTGATTTTAGCAGAACTTGTTAAAGGAGCTCCTTTTTCTCCATTAAATGCAGTACCATCACTATTTGCCGTAACAACTACCATTGTTGGGGTATAAATCAAGCCATGAGGGAATGAATAGGTAATATTACCATCGGCTGTAGCTGTAACCACCATCATCTTAGGTATATCGGAAGTTGTAGCTATTGTTTCTGATGCTGGTAAATTCAACCAGTTAGCTACTTGTACTGTTCTATTTAATCCAGTAGTTATGGTAGGCAAATCTGCACTTGTGTACATCCTTGTTGACAGATAATCGTCGGCAGCGTTATTGTATTTATCATTATTAATGGTAATTCTTTCAACAATGATATTAAGTTCAACATTACTATAAGTATCAGTAACTTCACCTATTTTTATGATTGGCGTAAATGCCTTACCAGAATTTTCTGCAATCTTACCAAATATTACATTCTTATTTTTAAAGTCTGTTAATAAATGTCCATATCCATCAATAATAGTCGCATTACCTAATGCCCATGTTCCGTTAGCGCCCCAATTGTAACCATCAAGTTTCATTTTAATGAATGAATAATCTGAACCTGTTGCCGACCAATGCTCTACTAAAAGATCAATAGAAAACATCAGGTCATATAGAGGTACTTTTAACATGATAGCACCAGTGATTACGTTAGAACCAATTGCTTCGTAGCCATATTGCATATTTTTAGGATATGTCAATATTGTCGCTTGGTCTGGAAATAGTGTTCCAGCGGTTCTTCTAGTATCAAAGGTTCTGGTCCCCTGACCTAATTTTACAGCTTTTGTAAATGTTTTTACACCAGTAATTGTTTCATCTCCGGTTTTATGCATTACATCTGCATCATTAGCTTTTACAGCTAAGGCACTTGAAACTGCTTGAGTGGTTGGATATTTAACATCATCAGGACTAGTTAGATTTATAGCCTTGTTGGATTTATCCTCTTTGCCACTTATATCTATAGGAGTAGGTATATCGGATGTTAAGGCAATCGTTCCATTTTTTCTTTGTAATTTTTGGTCATATATATCATCAGGGTCACCATCTCCTGGTTGAAATACTGCATCGGTAATTTTAACAGCCTCAATCTGAATTGATTCAAATACCTTATTGCCAGTAATATATTCATCTCCGGTTTTATGCACTACATTAGTATCGGTTGCTTTATCATTATTTAATTGTTCCAAAGCATCAGTTATATAATATCCAAAAATGCTGGATTGATTAAGTATCTGATCTGAAGTGTAATCTCCGACAGCAGCTACCACATTTCCTATCCTTCCAAACACAGAAGTAACAGTATCTGAGTTTGATATTTTCTCCCAACCTGTCCCGTTAGATAAAATCCAGTCGCCCACATTATAGCTAACACTATTGTAAACACCTGCAGTTTGGGTAATATAAAAATGTCCTTTATTTTGTGCAGAAGCTGTTGGAATTACCGGTGTATTTGTAGAAGCATTCCATTGCGACTGAAATTGCAAAGATCCTAAAATAGCATCAGGTAACTGTGAAACAGGTACTTTTCCAGTATTATCTAATGTAGCCAATCCTAATGCCTGTCCTTTTTGATTAAGTACTTCGTCCAGTTTAATTTTTACCAGTTTTGATGTAGCAATTGAAGTATCAGTTTCTGTTAAACCCGATGCCGATGCATCTACATCTAACATCCCTTGAGATCCATCTGCTTTTTTTGCGTATAACTGAGTTTTAGCAGTTGAAGTAGTTATTTTATCTAGTTTACCCGATATATTTGGAATTTGAGAAGTCAATGCTAAAGTACCATTATTTTCAGGTAATGCGATTACTGATACATTAGTATTATTCTCTCCTTGAACTAGTTTTTTTGAACCAGTAGGATTAGTAAATTCTAAAGCATCAGAGCTTAATTTTACTTTTATATTATTACTGAAAATTTCTAGTTTTCCTTGACCAAAAAACAGACTAGCATTGTTTATATTATCTAATATCTCTAAACTTTTTTCTGTTAATTCTGAAGAATTACCCGAATTATCATCAACAACTGAAAATGATCTACTACTTATTAAGCTAACTTTTTGATCAATATTACTACGCAAAATTATATCGTTAGCTGTTATATTAATTGAATTAGAAGCCCCATCGCTAATCTTTTGATTACCTGTGAAATCATTTCCTCCAACCAAATTAGCTTTATTCGTTAATTCATTACTTACAGCTTGTGTGGTAGGATAAGTAATATCATTTGGATCAGTCAAAGTAGTTGCTTTATGACTAATATCTTCTTTTCCAGAAAGATCTATTTCAGCTATTAAGTTTTTTAAATCTTTAAACGGAGTTACACCATCTGCTATTTTCATCTGTGCTGGTACAATCTTTCCATTTACCTCTTCTGTAGCAATAAGCATCATATGTACAGGCTGTCCGTTGGTACCAAATACCTCATCAGGGTCGAAATTAGCCAATGGTCTAATGATAAAAGGCCTTTTAGAGTTTCCTTCTTCAGGCAGCTCTTTCAGAAAATCCTGAACTACGAAATCTGAATCGTTAATGAGATCAGAAGTTCTTTTAGGTATTTCCTGTTCAAAATAATCACGCAGCTTTTTAATCAGCTCGCGCAGTTTTATTCCCTGTGTTTTGTTTTTGGTCGCCACATAGTCGCCTGAAGATTTTATGACTTCATCAATATACTCATCTAAAATTGGTGGAATTTGTGCCATATGAATTATTTTAAAGCTTTTAGTTATAGATTTTTTAGTTTGCCTGGTTTGGTTGGATTATTTTTGTCTGGTTACCATCTCCTTAAATAATTATCCTCTGTTGCCTCATAAGTATAAGTACCATCATCATATCTCTGCCCCTTATACATGACCTTACTATTTGAAGGGGTGATATTGGCTCTATTTGAAGACCAACTGGCTCCCGTAATTGCAGATATTACATCACTATCATAAACCCATCTTTCTGTTATTTTAACCGAATTGCTCAGATCACCATATTGGTTAGACATTAAGATGTAATTGCCATCAGATTTTAAGAGTTCGTTATTATAAAGTTTAACTATTCTATTTACAATGGAATTTTCCATTAATTTCAATTCTCCTCCATTGTTCCATACATCTCCATTTACAGGAGAAGTAACGTCTGTAGCAGAAGGCGTTAGATTTACCTGCGATTTAGCTGTTGTGTTGGCAGCCAATTTTAAGAAAGAACTCGCAACTCCTGCTATACCAATTCCTATACCTACTGTAAACTGCCATAAAGCCGTGATATTATTTACAATACCCTTTAAATAACCCCAGTTAGCAGGTGTAAGATACTTGTTTGTAGCTGTACCTGTTTGCGCTTCAGTATCGGTAGCTGCGAGCTGAGCAGCTCTTCTTGCTATTCTTATTGGTGTTGTATCATTATAGAAATAATACCAGTAATTAACATCAGCATAAAATTGCATCTGGTATGCGCCTGTTATAGCTGTTCCCGTATATACATCAGAGGCGTTCCAGTTTGCGGCAGTGGTTAATTGTGTAATAATGGTAGCATTGCTAATAACCGGTGGGGTTATCTCATAGAAACTTTCAATTTCTTTAGTAGCAGAAAGTGAAAGTATGCGGTTACCTGTAAGGCTATCTAAAGCAGGAGTTTGCTGAAATGTCTTTTTACCCGTAATACTTTCATTTAGGTTACCTGTTTTATGTAATACATCCGCATCATTGGCTTTTCCACTTATATCAACAGGTGTAGGGATATCCGTTTTAAGAGCAAGAGTACCTGAAGTACTAGGTAGTGTTAAATCAACACTTGATGTAAGAGCACTAGCAGATAATGAAGCTCTTTTACTATTATTTTCAAATTCTATTTTATCTTCATATATCAATAGTGATTTATTAGAAGCATTGTTAACGATAGATAATGAATCATTACTTAAACGAGAGCCAGCCACAGGATTTTCAGTAATTATACTCATACCATTTCCTGTTACATGAGTAACAAAACCATCTGAATCTATTGCTACAATTCCGTATCCATCCACTTGTAACCCAAGAGGCTCATCTTCTCTAGACCAATATTTTCTTTCTGAAATAGTTTGCTCAGTATCTAGTGTTACAAAATTACCAGCAGAAGATCCTATTAAATTCTTTAAGTCTTTAAAAGCCGTAACACCGTCACTGATTTTTAACTGGGTAACTGTTTCCTTGCCCGCAATCAATTCTGTTGCAACCAACATCATATGAAGCGGCTGTGTACCTGTTCCAAAAACCTCATCAGGATTATAGTTAGCCAAAGGCCTGATTATAAATGGTCTTTTAGACCCATTCTCTTCTGGCAAACCACTGAGCAATGGGTTGGTTACATAATTAGAATCATTAATTAGTTGCGATGTGTTTTTGGGAATCTCCTGCTCAAAATAATCTCTTAACCGTTTAACCAGCTCACGCAGTTTAATGCCCTGAGTTTTGTTAATTGCATCAATATAAGGCCCATATGATTTAATGATATCATCAATATATGCATCGGAAATTGGTGGAATTTGTGCCATATAAATTGTTTTTAAAGCTTTATTATGAAATAAGATTTTAATTGTTAATTAAATATTTTTCTATCTGATTTTTAATTAATTCTTTTATCCTATTCTCCTCTATATCAAATAGATGATTAAAATTACTTCCTCCAGCTACCAACATAGAAGGAATATCAGTTCTTTGTTTTGATAAAAAAGGATAGGTTAAACCTACTTTTAATCTTGGTTGTACAAAACTTAAAAAGTCGTCAAAATAATTACATTCTTCTGCCTCCAGAATACGTTTATAAACTTTTTTGTAAATGACTAAAAACTGGGTACCTCTAAATCTCAATACATCCAATAAATCCGGATTGTTCAATTCATAACCGTATCCTTCCCAAGAACCAGTAGCTATAATATCATACTCTTTTTCGTATCCTAGTTTTATATAATGCTTCAAACGTTCCATACTAAATGTTTTCGCTAGTATCAGATCATCTTCTCCAAAAAGTATATGACCTTTATTAAAGTTGGCTTGGATAAGCATTTTTATACTTTTAAATGCACTATCATATCCATTTACAGTTCGCTTACCTATATAAAACTTAATTTCTAACCCGCTCCCTTCTAAATGACGAATTAAATCCATTTGCCGCTTTTGTCCCTCATTTTCGTTTACACTGATTATATTAATTACCATATATTAAGGTCTTTCAAATAATGGAATGGCTATAGGTGTGTTTGTATTTAAATCTACTGACCATGCAAAATCCCTAGTTTCTCCTGTGTCTTCACTTCTTACAGCTATAAGTGAAAAATGTAAAGGAATATTGTTATTGTTCCATTGAAACGGAGGTTGATTCCAGTTACCCATAAAATACTTATCTATAACAGTTAAGATGTCGTCGGACTGGCTTCCATCAATTGTTAGAGATCGGAGATAATTACTATCCGGATAATCGCATTTGTTAAAGCCATATATATACCTAAGCTTAGAACCGCTAATATATAGTGTAGGCTGACAAATTTCACAGCCTATTATCTCAGAATCCCATAACTGCCCAATTACAAAATGATGTCCTACTTTGACTGTTGAATTTCTGGCTATCTGATTAGATATTATCATAAAACTAGTGCCATAGTAATAGTCTTTTGCTATGATTTCTATATTGCTATTTGAAGAAAGGTTTATAGCCTGTTTTATTATGCCATTATGCTTATATCTTAATGCTACACAATCTATTGAAAATAGACTATTTCTCTGCAGGTCTTTCCTAAAAAGAATTGTCCCTTTATTTGAGGCCAAGACTTCCTGTAATAAATTATCTGTTGTATAAATAATTTCGTGGTATGGGTAAAGTGTAGAATATGCAACTGGTTCCAAAGCGTTATTTGTAGCAGCTGTGACTATTAAAGGTTCAACATCTCCTGAATAAACATTACCGGTAAAATTTAAGCTGTTAATCTTGGTAACATTATCATATAAAAGCTCACACTCATTAAATCTGCTTTGAAAATCATTGATAATATACTTTTGCCCAGGAATCAATAAAGAATTATCTTTTAAGTTTCTTAATTGAGTATAGGTTAAAGAAATAGACGGTTGTAATCCATTTTCGCCAGATCCGCCACTACCAATTAGATTTTTTAAATCTTTAAAAGACGTCACACCATCACTGATTTTTAACTGGGTAACTGTTTCCTTACCAACAATGAGTTCTGTGGCAACCAACATAACATGAAGCGGCTGGTTACCTGTTCCAAAAACCTCATCAGGATTGTAGTTAGCTAGAGGCCTGATTATAAATGGTCTCTTAGACCCATTCTCTTCTGGCAAACCACTGATCAAGGAGCTGGTTACGTAATTAGAATCATTAACTAGCTGTGAGGTATTTTTAGGGATTTCCTGTTCAAAATAATCTCTTAACCGTTTAATCAGCTCACGGAACTTAATACCCTGGGTTTTGTTAATTGTATCAATATAAGGCCCGTATGATTTGATGATATCATCAATATATGCATCTGTAATTGGTGGTATTTGTGCCATGATTGTTTTATTAAATGGTTAATTCATTTTCTATAATGTTCATTCTTCCCGATAGATTCTCTACCTGTACCTTAAAACGGTGATAAATCCTGTCTCCATCTTCATCCGTAAAATTTAAAGGATCCGGTATTTCATAATCCATCTGTTGATTGGTTAGAGGTGGTAATACAGAATAAATATGCTCCCAGTTACCCTTAATATTTTGTTTATACAGATAATAACTACCTGTATCTGTAGTGGCATTCCATGAAATCTTGTTTTGTTGTTCATCATATACCAGCAAAGGCGCATCTGGGCTTCTTAAATCAATAAGCTGTACTTCAAATAATTCTGAAGGATAAGACAAGATTTCTTCATTTTCTCCTTCTTCATTGTTTATGATCCTTATTCCTGCCACCTTATAATACATTGTTTTACCTAATGGAATATCTTCAATATCTGAGAAGTCATCTGTAATTCCATGGCTTTCTTCCTGCAACTGGTCTATATCAATATCAAAGCTATATTCCATCTGCGTTACAGACACTGTACGATCTAATTTAGGTGTCCTATATATTCTTAGTTTGCTTATATGCTCAACTTTTGGTATTACGGCAACTTTTATTTGTACTTTTATATCATTATCAGATAATACAGTAGCAGGTATAAAAGTATATGACTGAATTACAGGCGGAAGAGCAGGCGTTGTTTGAAGAACCTCTACTGGTCCCAAGAAAGGGCTTAAAGGACCATAATTTAATAAATTATTAATTTCAACTCCTGCATAGAAATACAGATCCCTGTAAGAAGAATCCAACAGATAATCTGTAAACCTAATGTATATAGCATTAACATCGGTATCTTTTGTGTAATACCTTACCATTGGAAAAGGCTTAAATCTTGGATCGCCAGGATCCAATAGATTACCATCAACATCTCTTATAACAGGAATCTGATTTGAAGTTTGCAAACCTTCTTCAAGATACCTTAATATGGGCAGTTGTTCAGTTAAAGGCAGCAATGTGCTAAAAACAATTGCTTGCAACTTCGCCATCTTTTGTTCTGTTGTATCCCCCTCTTCAATCAAACCTAATTTATCAGGAGAAGGAAAACCATAGGGTTGAGGTTCGGCATCATATACCTTAAACTGCAGTGTAGCCTGATTCTCAAAATCAAGATTAACCATATCCAGATAACGTTGATTGTAATAGAGATCACTGCTTAAAGATGCCAGATCTGCTAAGATCGCATTAATAGTTTGCGGTTCATACAAAACAGATAAAACCTGCTGATGAGAAGTACGGTAAAACATAAAACCAAAAGGTTTCCGGGCGGCTCCCTGTTCAGGAGGGATGCGCATATCAAAAGTAAAGGCTGCCTTCTTAGTTTCATCTGGTCTTACTTTTAATCCTGCTGCTACAGGTGTATCGGGTTGTTTAGGTTCGTATATATTTCTGGCCAGCAATACGGCAGGTGTTGAAACCGAAGATGTGTAATTTAATGAAGTACAAACTGTTTGTACGGCCATTAAAGTACGTTTATCATTGTCATCTCCTTCAGGTAAAATATGCTGTGCATTAAATTTATAATCAGGTTCTGGCTCTGCAAACAAATAAGCCCTGTAGCCCGGATGATAATTTACCTGTATATAATCTGTTTCCGTTGCTGAAAACTTTATCGGATTTGTAGCATAACCGGCATCATATACATATAATTTTAACGGATCGCTTTGTTGTAAAATAAGTACCTGCAAGAGTTTCTTTTCTGTACCTTCATTCGTATCAATACGCACTACTCCGCCATACCATTCAACATGCGGTGTATGCAAGGATCCCGGCTCATTCTGATCTGGTTGCTGTGGATCATATGGAATATTAACCTGAGGATGATCAGGTAATACGGTCTGATCGAAAGTTATTTCATAATAACCATCAAATGGTTCATTAACATTAGCAACCTTAGTAATGATAGCATTTCCATGAATTCCGCCCACCCAAAATCTGCTGTTTCCACCTTCAGCACTCTCAACTTCTATAACCGGATTTTGTTCATCTGCATAACTTACCAACTGTATTTTTTCATGAAGTTTAAACCAGTTATTTTCATTTGCTAGATTTTCTACCAGCGAAAATCTACTGCCTATAACCGGTACAGTATATTCTTTATAAGCTCCATACATGTGCTCCTCCTCGTCTTCTTCTGTTCTGATGAGTTTATAAAGTTTTTCAATGGTAATTACAGGTAAATCATTGGCATCATTATATACACTAAGTACTTTAAACTGCCCTTCGTTAGTAGATAAAATACTTCCTGTAAATCTATTCAAATCAGTATTACTGATCGTAGGTTTCTTTAACTCTCCGGTAATAAGCTGATAACCTGAAGTATATAAAAGAAGTTGATCTTCAGTTCCTGAAACCGGTCTGATATCTGAGATTATTCCTACTACTTCCTTCTGTAAAGTTGGTTTAAAAAAGATACTGGTTTCATTTGCCCGTACTACATCCTGTAAAGTTTGAGGTGTAATATCTGGTATTGAACTTATATCAACTATATCCAGCCAGTTGAAAGTTATCCTTGTGAGTCCTATATCCTGCTCCGGAAAACGCAACGCTCTTTTTTGATACCATTCCTGCTCAATACCGGTAGTAAAAATAAGTTCATCTTCTTTTTGAATATACTGAACAGCTAAATCTGTAGGCGGTACCAGCTGATTATTTGGCGTGAAAACTGTTTCATCTGTATGTTCTTCATCACTTAGTACAGATGATCTTGAAAACCAGTTTACACCGTAAATTGCATAATAATGTACGCCCGGATTTCTTTCAAAATGAACAAACAAACTGTAAGGATCATCTGGAAGAACCGTAACTTCTGGTATGCCCGTAACAGGGAAATCATTGTCATAAGCATAATAAACTTTTCCAAAAGCAGGGTCTTCTGTAGAGGTAATTTCTGGTTTAACATAACCTGTATTATTTGATGACCTGTATTCTATACCGTAAAAGACAGGTTTCGGCGCAAGGCAAAAATTTTCATTATTAAATTGTTGCAGATCGGCAAAGAAATCATATTCTTTTAATTCGCTGTTAAAGAAATCTCTGCCTATATTAACTACCCTTATCTGATCTAATTTACCATAGCCGTACTCATCAAAAGGAGAAACAAAATCACTGGGTTGTGCGTACAGATTATAGTTTACAGGTCTCATTACCGGTTTATCAGGTAGCCTCTTATCCTGCTTTGAAACCGGTAAGCTCATGTAATTAAACTGGGTTACAACAGTAGATCCTAACGTTTTCTTATTCTGATATGAAATTCTGTATATATACTGCTGATCCGGAGCTATAGCACCTGGTGTATCTATATGTCCAAGCCCAAGCATTCTGGCCATGTGATAATCTAAGGCCTGTAAATTTAAAATGTCAAGCAGGCTTACCTCTTGTCCCTGTGCAGGATCTGTTCCATCTTCAAAAATGCGGTAATAAGCACGGGGATCTGTTTCACTTTTTGTTAAATAAAGCTGAACCAGTTCTTTAACATTCTGATCTATCTGTTCGGTATAAGCACCAGACCATTTATCTTTATAATTATCAACTTTTACTCTGGTACCATCATTGTACTGTGGCCACAAATTATCAATAGGGTATGAAGCATTCTCCAGGCGTTCAAAAACCTTTGTATCTGTCAAATCCAATGCAAAACCATTACCTATTTCCTGCCAGTCGCTAAATGACCTGCTATTATAGAAATCATGGTAAGTTTCAAAACTTAGCTTACGTATTTTAACATCAGCAGATTTTTTAATTTTTAATAAAGAAATATTATCTCCTGTAATTAATGCACTTGTTGTTCCTTGATTTACATTTTGCGTAAGTCTGATCTGATCTGCATTTTCATTTAACTCATTATGGGCTTCTGCTTTAAAAACCGATGTTCCGTTTGTAGTTTTACCCAATTCAAAATTAAAGCTGAAACCTGTTTTCCCTATAATTTCTACTTCTATAACAGCATCGTAGTTATTGATAAAATTAAAGCTATCTGTGTTAGGGCTTAGCGTTGTTGCCTGCTGATAATATTTTTGCTGATCGGTAAAATATAATCTTACCTGATTGCTGAAAATTTTACCATTAACAGTTTGGTTAATGGTATAAGTCCAGTATAATCTGGCAGAATTAACCACCGGTCTTATAGTTTCAAAATCTAAAGTAGCAATTACCGGATCCTGATATGGGGTTCTGTAAACTTTAATAAAATCATTGCTTTTATTAAAGCCATTTGAATTTGTATTTTGTACAAAATAATCGCCTTTTGGTAAATGATTTTCTGCCAGTGCCCCTGCTAAACTCCATCTTAAATGGAAGCCTTCTGCGATATTGTCAAAACCGTCAGATCCTGCAACCTGTAAAAATATTTCTTTTGAATTGTTATAATATCTTGAGGCCGGATCTGTACATGGATTTATGCCCAAGCTTTCAAGCAAATCTTGCAATTCTGCAAAGGCATCTAAAAATGGTTGTAATGATGCATCAATCAACGCTTTCTCATACTCACCCAATTCATCCCTACGCATGCAAAACTCTTTGAAAATATTCAATATAGTTTGGAATACAGCAACATAATCATCATATCCGCTGTCCATAAACCCTACCCAGAAATCTAACTCAAAAAAGTCCTGTTTGAAAAAATCTCCAGAAATATTGGAGTCTGAAAATCCTACCCAAAAATCCAGTTCATCAAAATCCAGTTCATCAAAATCTCCATCTATTCTTACTTCAGGAAACCCTTCTTCTCCATTTAATATTCCAAGTATGGTAATTACCCTAAGGTAAAGCTTGCGCAGAAAATCACTATCTAAAGAATTAATACGCTGCAAAACTTCAGGATAATCATTAAAATCTCCATTTCTTGCTGCTAACTGAATAGCTACCAGACAGTTCTTAATAGAACTATAATCTGAACAAAAGGCGTTATTATTAGGCATATAATTTATCTGGCTTAATTCTTATTTAAAACAAACTGTGGAGTGGTGTACTCTTCATATTCGGTTTCGTAATTCTCGCCGTTAAACATTTTATATCTAAATGTTAACTGAGCTTCTCCAACAGGTAATTCCATAGCTGCATTTGTAATGAACACCGCAGCAGTATCCCTGGAGTGTATATACAGAAATTCGGCTGCTCCAATTACAGTATCATCATTCGCTGTTACCTGCATTTTTACCGTATTTTTTAGCGGATCTTCAGGTAATTTCGGATCATTAAATGGTTCAGGATTCCGAACTAACAAACCTAAAATGCGTTTATTTTGTGTATCAGGTTCTATATTAATGATGATATTAAATACCGAATGTTCTATGATTTCAGTATGCTTTATTTTTAATCCTCCATATATTATCCTGTCATATTTAACAGCATAACGCATTACCGCTTCAGGGGCGTTTGCCGGATCATTATTTAATAAAACCATTATCTCATTCGAAATCTCGTTGGCAGTATAAGCAGTATAAAGCGGATAAATGGCATAATTTTCTTCTCCTGGAGTATCATTTATAATAAAACTACCTGCCTGCTCTTCAAAACTCGAAAATCTCGATGTGATAAAACTAAACCTATGTACTTCTGCAACACTTTCTTGCAAGCCTTGCGGCTGATATTTTGCATTAAAGATTGCTGTATAAAGCTTGTTAGGGTATAAATCAGGCAATTGATAAGAGCCCTGTTTGGTACGCTTGTTTATGGTTAAAGGTTTTGCATTACAATTATCACCCGATGCAGCTAAATTCATCAGGAATATGATTTGCTGATCTGCAGGTAAAGAACGGTAATTGCCAATATTGATCTCTTTATCAGGAAGTTGCTCCCAGACCAGAGCCGGACTTAATACTGTACCAAAATTATCTACAACCTGCATTTCCAGACTGTTTTTTACTTCTGGAAGCCCCTGATAACTGTCAAAATCCTCATACATTGCATAGATATAAGGCTGATTAAACAACAATCTTATTTTTGGCTGGTGGTAAAATACAGGTTTACTTAAATCATGCCTACTTTGTGCATCAGGATAAGAGCGATCATAGTCTATGTAATTCTTTAAATTGATTAGTTTAAACTCATCTCCTCTATCTTCTGCCGCCAGTTTATCATATACTGAGCTCTGCTGGTGAAAATGACCAATTGGTCCCGCTGTTTTAAAACCGTATATCTGTGTATAGGTTATGGAACCATTTACATTTCCATTTACCACATCTCTGGTTTTAACCGCAACGGCATAGTTCGTATTTGGCCGCCATACAGGCTGTATAGTCTTGCTTAACCCATCGCTCATTAATTGTATTTCGTCAATCAATTTCTGCTCTGTAATCTCATTTTCTTCTTGTCTTCTCTGCAGCTCTTCTGTTAAGTAAGACAATTGCTTTAGCCGTGTAGATCTGATCTGCCTCTCTTCCTGTTTCAGTTCATCTGGTATGGCTATACTCAGTTTTTGCTCTTTATCTATAAATATTTCAAGCAAATCATTTTGCCTGTTTACAGAAATCAATACATTTTTATACTGCTTTCCTGCTATATATTGTGTATCACAATGTACCGTTAAAGCTGTAGATACTTTAAATCCTGAATGGCTTTGTCCATTATAACAGGTAAAACAAAAAGTACATACAGGTAAAGTATTTTCAGTATAAACTGTAAGATCATATACCGGGTCTTGCTGCAGCAAGTGTAAAGTATATCCTTTAAGATTACCTGTTAATTCATCTTTTTCTACTTTACTAAATAACGTGGCTATGCCTTTGTTAAACGGATTAAATACCACTGTGGTTTCCAGCGCAAAGTTTCCTTCTTCTACTTTTAATACAGGTTTGTAAGGTACAATCAGTGCATCTTCTTTTGAAGTATAGTGATAAACCTCGCTCATTTGCTCAACACCTTCCTGCTTTTTAAAATAACCCGGTGTTAAATCAGGGCTGCCCAACGGAATGGCCATTAAATTACCTGTTGTAGCGATATTGCTGTTGAATAACCAGCTGGCTACAACTCCCGGATTGTCATTATAGCTTTTAACAATAACTTCCTGAAGATCAAAAGCTTTATTAAACAGATTAAAGTAAACCAATGCTTTATCTTTCTCATTAACATGTTCAGATACTGCATAAGAAAGGGGTAACTGATAATATCTGCCTAAATTTAAGTCGCCTTCAAAATTAAGCTGTACAGCTTTTTCAAATGTAATTTCAACTCTGGTTATTGGATTATCTAAATCTGAATAAACAACTGTAGCCTGATCTTGATTTTTCTCTACATAAACCGGCTGCATATAAACATCTGTAGTCTCAATCCTGGTAAATCTGCTGTCAAAATCAGGTCTGCTGGTTCTTATTTGTTTTATAAAATCTACTCTGATCCTGTTTTCATTCGTACCGAATTCTATTTTAAAAAAGCTTACCGGAACAGGTATACTTATGGTAATTTTTCCGCCATAGGTTTCAATCAACAGGTCTTTGGCTTCGTAATCTGCATCATAACTTACTTTAGCATTTACACCCTGTAAACTAAATGAGCTGCCCCCTTGATCAAAATCAGTTTCATCAGGATAAACGGTATCTTCTGCAACTGTTTTCCATGAGATATAATGTTGTTTTACCAGGTTTTCAAAGCAGAAAAGATCTTTACGCCTAAAATTAAGACCATCTAAATCGCCCAGAGTTTGTACAGACTGGTTACTGAAACTAAACATGTTCTGTGAAAGCAGGCGTACCTTATTGTAGCGGTTGGGTTGTGCAAACTGCCAGTAACCAATTTTAAGGTTATTAAGATCAATTATTGGAAGACTGGTATGCGGATCTATGTTTTCTTTTACAATGGCGGTTACGGCCTCATAAATATTATAAGGTTTCCAGTGCAGAGCGCTTTCATCCCAGCAATAAATATCTATACCCAACAAATCATATTCATGACGTACCTGGGTAGATAAACCTCTTTGCGGAGGCATAAGTTCACTATAGCCTTCGGGTAGCTGGTTTCCACCCCCACCCAAACGGTTAAAAGAAGGTTTTACCGCTTTAAGCAACTCTATATCAATAAAACTGTCTAAGGGTACAGTAATCAGCTTAATTTTTTCAGGATCGGTAAAGCTATATTTCCAAGCAGGGTCTCCGAGTGCTGGTGGTTCGGTAAGAACTCCGGTAATTTGTTGGGTAAAATAGTTCAGAGTAAAGATATCACCAGAAAGGATATTGGTTGCTGCCATAGGCAAGTATCCATTGCCATCAGGTAAATTGATAACTCGTTGCGGCTCACGTAAAGGTGCATCATTAGAGCTGATGCGCCATGTAAGCTCAAGGTTAATATTGAATTTTACAAAAATTACCCTGAAACTGATACGTATGCTACCTTGTATCACAAACGGATGTGGCGCATCAACTGCCAAACCAAGCTGTACAGATAGACTTATTTTAGCTTTCCATACTTTTAGGTACACATAACCACCTACCTGTATAAAGGCACCTACCTGTATCGGTTTAAAGCTCAGTGAGCCTCCCATATCAAGCCATGCGCCTAAGCCTAATGCTACAGGGCCAAAGCTTCTGTTAAAATCAAAACGTGCGCCGGCACCAACTTTAAAACCTTTTGATGAAATCATCAGGTAAGCATAACCCTGGAAGAGGGTTAATATGCGTGCCCTGATCCGTTCGCTTTCCGGCTGATCTTTACCCAGGTTTAAATACCATCCAGAAGCATTATTAAAGAAGAAAGCCAGTTCCATTTTACCCGATAGGGATAAAATAGCTCCGTTTAAGCCCCCGTCTTCGGGCAATTTATAATCTACTCCCAAACCTGCGGCAAAGCCGTTACTGTCTATAGAAATAAATGCACTGAACGGGGGATCTGACGGATCTGTCAATCCAATTCTGGAACGAAGTATGGCGGCTTGTCCCTGTAATAAAAACACATCTGGAAGGCCTAGCAGTAAAAACAGTTTACTTGAAAAGATCTTACCCGAATCAAAAGCAGTGGCAATAGAAGCTCCTGCTCCTAATGAGAAGCCTGATTTACTGGCAAACTTATCAATTTCTATACCCTCTCGTTTTGTAACCGTACTTTTAGCTTTATAATATTGCCACCATGTAGCATTTTCTGCGAGCGGCGGTGTGGTAGCCTGTTTAGAAGGTAAATAATGCTGACCTATAAGCCCCCTGAAACCGTATATACCCAAACCTGTTGCCCCCAATAAAATTGGCGTAGGCAGTTCCATGCCTATATCTACAATAAATGCAGGTACAGAAGGATTTAAACGCATGCCCCCGCTTCCGGCCAAACGCATACGCGGCAAACTGAAACTGATTGCACCTGCATATTCTGTATTGGCCTGCGAACCTTCTACCGCAGGGTTTGCAGCGCTCAAATAACCGTTCAGTATAAAAGCAGCTTTTTCTTTCGATACATTTCCCGGTATGGTAAGGTCTATATTTAAACGATCTACACTTAAAAACGAATGGAAAACCCCATCATCAATGGTAAAGTAGTATTTAATACCATTACCAGAAGTATTGATACCTGCACGACCGGTATTGACCATACCATCGAAACTGAAGTATCCGTAACTGCGTTCTACACCATTATGTTTACCCTTATATGCCGCAACACTAATGTTACTTACTTCTAGTTTTACAGGCCCTATTTTCAGGAAGAAAGATTTAGACAGTTTAATACTGCCTCCTCCTTCAAATTCCATACTGCCATCATCCCATATCCGTAGCTTATTTATAGCTATACCTTTTGGCAGTACATCGCCCATTAAAGGTATGTTGGCTGTAAAATCCAAAATACCTGCTACCTCTGTATAATATCCTTTATCTTCTTTTCCTAATTGCAGGCTTGTGAGCTTAATCTCCAGCACATTAAGCAGGTTAATAGGCGGGATATCCTGCGATATTGCCGTTAAATTAAAATTACCATCATTTTTTATTTGTGCCTGTATATCTATAACAGCAGGTAAATCGCCCTGCTTAAATTTATTTAAAGTAAGTTTTCCTTTAATATCTGAATGTACAATGGAGCCCATTTTAAACTCCATCTGAAAGAGATTAAGCTCTGCTTTGAATTTACCAAAGTCTCTGCGCAGCAAACCATTACTTTCTAAAGCAAATGAACCCGATATGCCGCCTGTACCAATAAAAACATTTTCGGCCCTGATCTGCGCACTTCCTCCACCCGCACTCTCTGTGCCAAAACGATGCAAGCCTAAAACCACCTGCTTGGCATATAATCCTGTAAAATCAGCAGGGTAACCTGCCGCATCGGCCTCAGGAATGTTGGTTGTACGGCTCAGATCTAATTTAGCCGTATCAAAATTTAGGGTAAGACCAGTATTGCCTATCTGGTGCAAAGCCTCAGGATATGCAGGTAATAAAGATCCTGCCAAGGTAATATCTGAACCTATACCAGCCTCGGTATCTGCATAAAAAGTAGCCTCGGCAAATTTAAACAGCGATCTGGTATTGGGAATAGGTACACCTGCCTGCGTAACCGGTTTTAAAATATTGTTTGGAAATTCAATAGCTGCCGAAAGTGTTAAGGTGGTACGCAATTTGGGTTTGAGCAATTTCCTGATGTAATTCTCAATACCATCTGGCACCATTAAAGCATAAAACTGTTCCAGATTGCGTTTGGTTTCTGCAAGATCTGTACGCAGAACATACAGCAGAAACATAACCTGTGCAACACTATCTGGAATAGCGGGGCTATTGGCAATTAGATCAGCTACGATTTCTACCGTTGGTTCCTCACCCACAGGTAGGCTCAGGTTGGCAGCAGGATAATAATCATTAACAGCATCTATCAGTTCCTGAAACTTGCCATCTGTACCTTCATCACTTTCTACAAAATAGTTTAAGGTCTGCGCAATTACCTGAGCCTCGGTAATTTTAAATATACGCAGGCCCAGCTGGAAAAAAGCTTCGGGTGTAAAAGCGAAATTCTGTAATTTAAAAGAGCGTAAAAAAGCCAGTAACTCCCATTGGTACTGCAATGAAATAGGAAAAGAAGATATGTTTACATCATCTGCAGAGGGGTTAAGTACCAAACGCAAACCAAAAGGCAGATCCAAACCCAGGTTATTGGTTACGATTTCCAAACTATAAAACGCCGAATCGCCACGGGCACTTTTAGAGAACTGAAAGTTCTTGTAGTGAATGCGGTTCAGCAAGTTCTCCAGCCCGGTTTCTGCAAATTGCAAAAAATCTGGCAGGTCATCTACCGTAATCAGCTCTGAAAGAGCCGGGTAATATCTTGGGCTTACAGGTTTGGTTGGCATATTAATTATCTTAATTGGCGTTAAAACTTTAAATAGTTTGGTATTTCATTACAGTGCGTACATGCAGTTTACCAAGCAAAACTTACGAAGTACAAACCTTCCTTATTATGGAATTTGTATTTGCGGCTCATTTATATTCTGTTTACATTTTCATCTTCTAATTTTTATAAGCACACGCGGCACGCGTGCGCCAGCATAGGGGGTTAGAATGGATTTCTACCTTGTTTCACCCTATCAATTCCATGATTAATTAACCCTGACAAAGTAGGAGTTACCTGAGAAATCCAACCTTGATTACTAGCATAATAATGACCTTCATATGTTGGTGGATTATTACCCTCGTCCAGATAGACAAAAATGAATTGATCACCAAGGTTGTATACGTCAATTACAAAAAAAGGGCGAGATAAAGATTTGTTTTCTTCTACCATCTCACTTCTTACAAATTCTTGCATTTGTTGTTGATTTTCAAAAATTCCGTAATCTAATACATAACAAAATTGTCCCGCTAAAAAGAGTAATTCTTTTAATGCTATTGGAAAAGGGTTGCCATTATTATACAGTTGTTCTAATTGTGCAATTTCCTGTAATGAAATAGGTTTGATGGCCCTCAAAAAACTAGGGTCACTGGGATTACCAATTGGATTATGCCTTAATAAGGTTAAATATTTTATTTCCATGATATTGCTGCCTTAAGTCCTAATTAGGAAAATTCAAAATGGGTTCATTCCTTCCTTAACCCTGTCTATCCTTGACGTTATAAGGTCTGTTATAGTTCTACCAGTTGAAACTAACCACTCGTCTATGGGCTCCTCGTAAACTGCATTCCAAACAATCGGTCTCAGACCTATTTCATCTAGATATATAAACAACATCTGATCACTGGGATGGTAAACATCTATTGCATAAAAAGGACGATTTATAGATTTACTATTTCTTGCAAGGCGAGATCGGACATGCTCTTGCATTTGCTGTTGTGTTTCATTTCTTCCCATATCTATTACATAACAACTATTTCCTGCTAAAAAAAGCAACTCCCTCAATTCTTGGGGAAAAGAGTTTCCGTTATTGTATATGCTTTCTAGTTGTTCAATTTCTGCTATTGGAGTGGGCTGATTTATCCTTTCCATATCAAGCCCTCTTTTAATAGAATTGTCTCTTAAATACTTTAAATATTTGATTTCCATATCACTTAGTTTAATAACAAATTTAAATCTGGTATTGAAGTTGCCGATGGGTGAGATATAACTTTAATATTTAAAGTTTTACCTTCACTTTTAGCTAACATTTTAAGATAAGCAAAATAGCCACGGCAACTAGTACATATTTCTAATGTGGATTCTATTATTAATTCGATCTGGTCTCCTTGATGCCAATAGTCTTCCATAAGATTAAAAATCATCTTTAGCTCGGTATCGTAACTCCTCGAAACTCCAATAAGATCGAAAGCCTTTGTTTTAAAAATCTTGAATCTGGAGACATTATTAGGCTCTCTAACTAAAGATGGTAAAGAACCTGAAAACATATTGGATATTTTATTAGGTCCTCCAGAAATATAAACTTCTTCTAGAGAGTTAATCAGTGTATCCCCATTATACACTTTTCCTTTCACTAGAAGTTTATTAGCATCCATAAAATCGGTAAGGGCTTCTCCCGTTAAATTATCAAAAATCCCACCATATTCTAATGCTGTCCCTGTTTGTAGCGCTCTTAATCGCTCTATTCCAATCAATTCACTAGCAACCTCTTGGTCATAAATCTTATTTGCCTTTTTCAATAAAGTTTTACTTTTATTCGCCAGTATTTTTACGAGTTCCGGCACTAATGTAGAGGAAGCAATATCGATGAAATTTTCTACATCAAGTTCATCAGGATGCCCATATTTAACCCTATTTAAAACAGACTTCAAGATATCTAGCACCTCTGGCTTTGTTGAGACTTTTTCTATAAAAACAGTGTCATTATAAAGCCCCCTTTTTACAAATTCCTGTATTACTTTAAGGCGTGAATTGTCATCATAAGCTTCTAAAATTCTACGTATTGGAACTTCATCATATAAATTTATTATCGTATCAACATTTCGGCTTTTAGTCACAAAGTCAATATTCTTTGCTTCTACCATAATATTGTTATTAATTAACCTGAGCCAATTGTTCATCCCTGAGCCAGTATCACGATTAAGACGCAACAATATTATGTCGTTTGTTACCCCACCATAATGTTGATAAAAAATATACTTCTGTTTTGAGCTAAGACTACCATAAACCGTTATTACATTATCAATATCTAGGCCTCCTAGCTTTAGTTCTTGTAATTTTTGGCCTAATTGTGATGTTAATTGAGCCTGTTTTGATGCTAATGAATTTACCAGATTAACTAAATCAGGAGGGACACCGTGAGTTGTTCCGGGAAAATGGGATATCATTTCCAAAATTTCCTCTGCCTCCTTTACTGCTTTATATCTAGCATATGCTGTGGCACTGCCAGTGAAAAGCATTAATCCCAATATTAACATTTGTATCTTTTGATGATGAGCTTTCTTTGCTGGGTCATTTTCAGTTGTACTTAAATATTCCAGATAATTAGAAATGGCACCTGCGGTAAAAGTAACTATATCACCTCCTACATCAGCTGCTCTCCATACAACAACAGCCTCACTTGCTGTTAGCTCTCCTCTAATTGCTCTTCCTAGTTGTGTTATATATTTTAGATATTTTATATCGTTTAATACTGCTAATCCTCCCGAAGCAAAAAATAGTGTAAGATCTATGCTTAGGTTAATAGCTAATGAGATACCTGCGTCAAAATCTGCTAACTCATCATACTCCTCTGCAAAATAAAATAGAAATATAGGAATAGCTGTTCGCTGAGGGATATTCAAGTCAAGATTAGGTTGATACCCAGATAGAGTCATTGGGTGGTACAAGTGAATACGTCCGATTTCAAGAAAATCTATGTCATACCTTACACCATAACTGAATTTCATCGTTACAGCATCTTCTCTAATTATGCTAATATATTTGCCGTCTAATTGGGAATGGTATTTATTTACTCTCCTTATTTCAGTTGTGCCAAATGCATAGTTTGAAATTTGAGCCGTTCCAAATTCAAAAACATTTTTAGTAGTGCGTTCATTTGGGGTAGTTATAAAATATGAAGCAAGATTAATTATATCTGAGCCGGGAGGAGGGGGAGTTTGATCTGGAGGAAAATAATTCCAATTATATTTTGACTTCTTCCAAAGCTCATAAAGCGCATATGCATAATACTTCCTGTTTGGTTGCTCATCTACAAACCAATTCACTATTGTATATCTTTCTAATCTTGCATCGTCCAATAGCCGATAAAGTATTTCGAAGTATGTTGTTTTATCATTTTTCTCTAGTAAAAAATCTAAGAAGATATTTGCTTTTGATGAATCTATTGAAATCACCAGTCTTACTATAAACTGTTCTTCCTCTTCACTAACACTTCCTTTTGTTATAAAATCTAATAAGGTTTTCTCTATGAATTCATAAGGTATTGTCCTTAACGCGGAAACCGGTAGAATAGACAACAGATATTTCATCTTCTTGTCGTCATTCAGTTCTTTTAGTTTATCCCGTTCACGATAAGTCGTAAAGTAAAACTGGCAAAGACCATTATAATATCTGGAATATTCATAAAAATCTGGCTGTCCAGACATTATGGGGTTTAGAACGGTTTTGTATATATATTGAGGGTCATCCGTAGGGTTATAGAAATATCCCCAATTCCATAGTAGGGTAAAAACTAAGTTTTCTAAAGGACTAAGACCATTTGGGTCTGGGTCTGCATTGGTACCACTATTGGCGTTTCCATAAATGCGTGCGCGCGAGCTTACAGGAATAATATACTCAATTACATCTTCTACAATATAGTTAATTTTATATGCAGATAAAGTTGTAATCTTTTTATAAGTGCGCTTACCTCCATCAGTAACAGACCAATTTTCTACAAATTCTCCAAAGTTTTTCCTAAAGAAATAGCCCGTAGGCTTTTCCATTAGATTAACATTGTTAGGCGTAGGCGGAAATGAAGATGACGGCAGGTCTATTTCGAAACCTACCAAGGTATGATTGTCGTAAACACGTTTCTTGTATTTTTTTACGGCATTACCATCCAGTTCTATATTAAAAGTATATGTATTTTCTTTGTAATAATAATTATAAGGTTCCGAAAAATCGACCACTTTAACAGTAATTGGGTCGTCTTTTTGAGCTTCCAATCCTGCAAAAGGAAATTTTTCAATGGCCTTTATTTCTATTGGCGTCATTGGGGTATTATACATATTTGCAATATACTGGTGGATTACAATTTCTTTATAGTATCCCGATAGATCCACATCTTTTCCCCTATATTCGAAATCATCATTTTGAAAGAATTTATATATCTTGCTAGAATAGGTAAAACCAACAAGAAAGCCTTCACTGTCAAATTTAATCTGCGTGAATTTATCGTCTAAACGAACGGGTGTTCCATCAGTTTTTAAGATTACAACTTCCATTATATTACCTCATTAACAAATAAATAATTTATATCCAATAACAAATCCGGCATATATCTACTATACTCCTCCGTAAAATAATAATACCTATCCAGTGCATAAACTATGATCTCATCTGCAGGCATAAAAAGTTCTAAAGCACCACTTTCTTTTTCTGCCACTATGCCCAGTTTATATTTTTGGTAAAGTGTGCCTTCAGCCGAGATGAGTTCGTTTCCATCTTCAAACAGATCCAGCAAAAACAAACGGGCATTGTACATACCATTAACCAAAGCACTCAATGCAGTATGTTCTGCATCGGTCATACCTACCATAATTCGATCTGGCAAAGCGCCATTCGTAGCTTTGAGTTTTAAGCCTGTTATTGTAAGCACACCATCTGTAAACAACTGCCTTTCGTAATAAAAAGGCTCAGGCAGTTGGTAGGTATTGCTGTTGCTGGCACTGCTAAATGCAGATGAGCTTAAGGCCGCTCCGGTATTTACCCTTCCTCCGATCGCTATTGCATCAGTCAGGGTATCTACACTTTCGGCAATATAGGTTACTCTTTTTAGCAAGGGTGTAAGGGTATCATCAGTAGCGATCACATCTGTAACTTTGGTAGTCTGTACCGCTGCTATGCCATAATGGGTTTGGTTATAGTATTGGCTAATGAGTTTTAACCGCTGGTTGCTCAATGTACTGTATAAAGGAGTACCTGTAGGGTTTAATAAAGGCACTGCATCCAGCCCGTCAAACACTTCATCAAAATAGTTAGGTACGGCATAAACAGGCGTAGTTACGTCATCTTCATCGGTTTCTTCGCCTGCCTTGTAAGCATATTCCCTGCCTTGATAAAACAGCATGGCAAAAGAAGCAATATTGTATTTATTGCCACTTTCTTCTATAGCCGGAACGGTTAACTGTAAAGGTCTTGTCCATTCAGCAGGCGTTCCGTCCACATCATCGGGCAGCGAAAGATTTATCGCATCGCAAAAATTATTATGCTGTGCATTTACCACATTGCCAAGTTGCGCGTAAAACATGGCGTTGGGGTTATTGGGGGTTTTGGTAAACTGCAGGTACAAACTGTTGGTGTCTTCATTATGCACGCGTGCATCTTCATCAATCAGCACAGGCCATTCATCGGTACGGTAAATGGTTTCGCTAATGGCATTTGCAGTATATCCTTTTTTAAGATCATTGCTATTGGTATCGCTAATTGCATAATTACCATAAAAATTATAAGACCGTGTACGATCGCCCTGTATATAAATGTACCAACGGTGTTTGCTGTATAAAATACCCAGCAAATCGGTACAGATATCATTCGCGGTTTTATTGTACCACTGGCCAGAAATTCTGGCTTTTACAATACCACCTGCAGCATGAGCTCCGTAAAAAGCAACAATATCAATAAACTGCAGTACCTGTTCCATACGGCGCAGGCGTAACGCGCCGGTACCTATGGTATCCCAAATCTCAAGTTCTGCCCTCCATAAGCGGGCATAGTCAAGATCAAATACAAATCTGGTATGATCATTAGGTTCACGAAAGTCGCCATAATCCAGCACTACATCCATACCAAAATCACCATTATCTACAAAACGGCCAAGAGAGACACCTGCCGGTATTAAAGGCAGCTCAAAGGCCATACCCGGGTCTTCGGCATTATTGGTATAAGTAGCCTGTTTAAAGAAAAGATCATCCAGCAGCATGGTTCCGGGCTGGTTATCGGGATCGTAGCCCATGTACTTAGCCATAAAATCGGGTACAGCCTGCCCCCTACTGGTATAGAAACTGGCAAAACCGGCATTGATCTTATGGATAAAATCTGAGGTATTCTCGCCAGAGGCCAGTACCTTATTATCGTTATCAAAAAAATCTCCCTTACGCAATCCTCTATATACAAAATATTTTACCTTAACGCCAGGAAAAGGCTGATCAAAGGGGCGCAATATCAGATTTACCAGACCAGGGTTACCTGTTTGGGGTTGCACCAGCACTATACCCCTGCAAATAGCGTAAGCATTGGTCACATAATTTTCCCAGCTTCCAAAAACAGCAGTAAGGCTGAACTGGTTTGCTTTTTCTGTAGAGTTACTACCCCGCGGACCAAAAGCCTGCCACTCCTGCTGCGAGAAAGTCATAGGGTCTGCAAAAAAATAAGATATAGGTGCTGACTTGTCCATACGGGATCCTGAGTTATTTAGAGATTTTATACTATATTATGCAATAAGGGCAGAGAAACTCAAGCCCAATTTTTAAAGTTTAGCAGTTATATATAATCTGTGCTTATAAAAAATATCTGGCTACCGGTAAATCAATACCAGAAGTAAATGCTTAGATAAAGTTTCCGGAATTTTAGGAAAAAAAAAGTCTTATCCGTTAAAAAAAGACAGCTTGTTATCAGCGTGTTTTCTTTGAGCTTGCTTTGTCTTCATAGGAGTGCGTCTTGGTTTTTAATGAAAGAATAAATTATTTGGTTGTGTAAGCTCAAGATATAAACATTTATTGAATAAGCAAAGAGCTTATTTACTTTTTTCTCATATTTAATAAAAATTTTATATTTATACCTATTATATTTAAACTAAATTAAAGTATCTCATGGCAAATTTTAACATTAACGATGCTCTGATAAAGGATCTCATCCATATTAACCAGTACACTTTACCAGAAAACGATCTTATTTTTATCGGTATCAGAGGAGCTATCAGTACTACTCCAAACGATCAGGCTTTTAAAAAAGCCCAGACACTGAACCTAATGGATATCAATTATATCAATCCCAGATGTACCATATTGCAATGGGCTACCAAAACAAACCAACTGGCTTCATTCCCTGCCAGTACCGTACCCCATATCAGCAGTATAAAAGCAGCTTTGGTGCACCAGGGATTAGGCGCCAATAGTTTGTTTACCGGTATGTACACCGATTACCGCAAGGGTTGGCATAAAGCCGGAACAGCCACCGGGCATGAAGCATTTAGGCAAAATGCCATACGCCCCATCAGAAGAAGTGCAGATGATCTGGATTACGATAAAGACGATCGAATTGAATACGGTAATCCGCAGGATAACATGCATTGCGGGTGGTTCCAGAGCTTAGATTCTGCAAGTTATTCAAGTGCCGGATGCCAGGTTATTATGGGTTATCCTAAATGCAGCAGACCAGGCAGAGAAAAAAACATAGGGCCGTGGGCCGTTTTTCATAAAAATGCTTACAGTATACCACAAAATTCTTTCCCTTACCTGTTATTTACCGGAACTGAAGTTTTTCAGCTTGCGGCAGGTAATACACCAAAAACCTTTAAACTAAGATTTGGCTCTAAAGGTTTACTTGTATCTGCTTTGCAGGAGGCTTTAAAAACAAAATCATATTACGAAGGAAACATAGATGGCGATTTTGGCGAGAGAACTATGAGGGCTTTGGTAAATTTTCAGCTCAAAGTTTTTGGTAAAGATGGTGCTGATGGTATTGCCGGGCCTTTAACCGCTGAAGAGTTAAAGATTAATCTAAAATATAAAAAAATATAATGGTTCTATAGCGTATTTAAACAAAAAAGCACGTGTTTAATACGTGCTTTTTTGTTTAACTTAAAATACTAATTCTAAGCATATATATCCTCTGTATATTGAGCAAAAATAAGATCTTTATTGCTTTCTTCTGTTTGTATAAGCGGGCTGTTCTTAATGGTTTCGAGCATCATATCTGAATAATTTTTAGCATAAGGTTTAAATTCATTATCAAACCATAAAAATGACGACTGGATTTTAGAAAGCCCAATCAGAGGAATTAAGCCTTCTTCTGTAACCACTTTATAGCCGCTAGATTTTTGTGACTTAATGCTCAAACCTAATGAAGCATTAGCCAGATCAATAACCGGCACTTTAGCTGCCGCTTCCAGTGTTATCGAATAATCATTAGAAGTAGATATAACAATAAGTGCCCGTTTGGCCACTACCCTGTCTGTAACCAGCACATATTCTCTGCGCCAGATATTTTTATTTTTTTTATGAAGCTCAAGTAACCTCTGTCCAACCTGAAACTTATTTTCTATCATTTCAAACCTGCACTGGGCAGCATTAAAAAACACAGCATTTTCTTTTGAAAAACTGATTTCAATAGAAGCATTTACCGGAACATTCTGTACATTGGCTTTTACCTGCGGTTTTAACTCAAACTGTACCCCTGTTTTACTGGTAAAAAATTTTTCGTCAGAGCTGTTATCTTTACGTATTTTTATTTTAAGATCTTTAAGCTCTTCTATGTTTGCAATATTACCCTGCTGAACAAAGATATTGCCTTCCATAACACCAAAATCCCCTAATTTAACCGGAAATCCGGGCTCCCAAACTCCATAGAGAACTTTTTGGTTCTCTTTTACTGCGTCTGAGTAAACTTTTGCGATTGAATTTGCCATAATTTTTGGTTTTAGATAGATTAATATAATTTATAAACGGATCTCTCTAGTTGTAATTATTACCCCAAAATGTACCGACCAATTGTGTATTAAGAAAATAGAATGAAAAGAATAGCGAAAATTCATGAGGCATTAATTAACTGTAAAATAAAGACTTACAATAAGCAATATACCATAAAAGAATAAACAAAGCAAATCTAATTTAGGCAGTTCATTTACAGCAGATAAGCATCATAGAAAAACATCTGGAGGTTAAACATAAAAAAGCGCAACCCATTTTACCGGATTGCGCTTTTATAAAATTTCCAAAAAATTAAATCCCTAAAAACTTAAAAGCTTTGGTTTCTTTAAAATAGCCATTGGTTTTACCATTGTACGTAGCATAATTAGATAAGTCTAACTTCATCACCTTTCCCCTATTGCTCAGATCAAAATCTTTAAGGTTTACCCAGAATGTATTGGGTGTAAGAGCGGTTTCAAAGTAATAAACCATATTTTTTTGGTCTGCTACAGAACGCCAGCGGGTTGACGAGATATTGGGTTCAGTTTCTGATGAAATACCAAAAGGCACAGAACAATTTCTGATTACACTGAATACGCTGGCCACTGCAATTCTTGTATCCTCTGTTTGTGGTATGGCATTGATGTAATAAGAAGCTCTCACAAAACGATCGGCTGCCCTATTGGTTCCAGGCAATACCATTGTTCCGGGTACGCTTTTCCAGTAACTGTCTAGTGCAAGCTGCTCATTAAATAAAGGCGAGTTGGTCATTACCGTATATTTATTACTATGGTGCACCATCAGTTTGCCTTTAACGTATTCAAAAATGGCATTATCGCCTTTGGCATCAGATATAGACAAATGCAGAGTAGTAAATTTTTTGGTACCCGGCACATAATCACTCACAATTACAAAGGGTTCTTTTTTTAAAACCTGCACAGCCTCTTCAACCGTAGCGTAATTATCCAATACATATTGTGCCCAGGCCGAGATTGAAATTCCTTTTTTACTGCCTTTAGGATCAAACTTAGGGTATTCAGATTCTACCAGCCACAAAACATTGGCTACCAAACCTTTTTCATTTAAACCATCAACAGTGGCAATGTCCCATGCACTGCTAATTACACTTCCATACTTTGAAGTCCATTCTACCGATCGCGGGCCAACCTCGCCAGATCGCTGCATACCACGCGGAAAAGCCCAGATGTTTGCCTGGATTTCATCTTTCCAGTCCATTGACCGGGCAGTGATCACATTTCCGTTAGGTCCTTTATAAACCACTCTGGTACATGCAAATAAACTGTTTAAAGGTAAAAAAAAGCTGCTGCACGTTATCAATAACGTGAATAATGATTTTTTCATAAATATTTTTCTTTTAGTGATGTATGCTAAATATACATTTTAAAAATGAGCAAGCCAAAGTTTTCAGACTTCTAAGCATACTACATATACCTCTTTCGACAATACACATCGTTAAAAAGTGTTAAAACATTTTTGTTATTACGAATTATTCGTAGATTTACGAAAAACAAATAGAATGTTATGAAAAAACTTTATTTTTCCCTATTGGCTGTCGTAATCGGCATCAATAGCTTTGCCCAAAAGGCTGATAAAACTCTAGCCACCATTACTTATAAGCTTTCGCACGTTAAGGACACCACCCAGCGCGACTATGTAACACCAGAAGAAATGATTGTTTTTTTAGGTAAAAATACCGCATACTATACAAGCTATGATCGTATTAAAAGAGATCTGCAGGTTAGAAAATCTATCGAAGAACAGATTAAGAACCAAGGCGGCAACCCTACTTCAATTTCCATCAACAGAGCATCAACCACTCCAGTTACCAATGTAGATTTTTATTTTTTTCTGAAAGACAACAAGTTCTTTGAAAAAGAAAACCTCATTAACGATTATCTGATAGAAAACCCTCTGGATAAGCCCAACTGGACCATTACCAAAGAAACCAAACTCATAGCCGATATGAAATGTACCAAGGCTACAGCCCGTTTTAAAGGCCGTAACTGGACAGCATGGTTTAACCCTGATATGCCTTTTCAAGCAGGTCCATGGAAACTCAATAATCTACCGGGTTTAATCATGGAAGCTTATGATGATAAGAATGAAGTTCGTTTCGACTTCATCAGTTTTGAAAAAATGACCCCTGAAAAAATAGCAGAATTAAAAGGTACTGATAATTCTAACGCTGTTCCGGGTGTAAAAATGGTAGCATTGGGCAACTCCTCTACGCTACCTTTTGAAGAAATTAAATTACCTGAGAATGCCGCACAAATAAGCGCTAAAGAACTGGCAAGATTAAAAGAAGCCAGAGATAAAGATCCTCAAGGCTTTTATAAAACGCAAATGGCAGCACGCGGAATGGATGTAAATAATATGATTTTAACCGGACGTAAAATGACGGTAGCCGCTTCGGGTCCAGCAGCTAAATTCACCTTTAACAACCCTATTGAACTGCCAGAGAAATAGATTTTATTTAAAAACCAAACACACAATATAACATGAATAAGCCAATTTGTTTATGTTTCATCATTAACCTTTTAGTCTGCTTCAGTGCACTTGCGCAAAAGCAGCTAAAAGGCAAGGTGAGCGACTCTAATGGTAAGCCCGTTGATGCTTGCCTCATTAATATTAAAGATCAGGAAGATAACATTATAAGTTATACCAGAACTAACGATAAAGGTGTTTTTAGCCTAAACCTGCCCAAAGAAGAAGCAGGGTTAAAATTAGAGGCTAAAATACTGGGTTATGCAACCGAAACAATTGAGGTTTCGAGCCAAAAAGACACCTACAATTTTATACTGAAAGAAAAAGAGCTGGAATTGAAAACGGTTGAAATTAAAAACCGCCCATCGTTAAGTTATAATGGCGATACTTTAAATTACCGAGTATCTGATTTTAGCGATAAACAAGATCGTTCTATTGGCGATGTACTTAAAAAAATGCCCGGTGTTACGGTTGAAGAAAATGGAAAAATATCATACAATGGCAAAGATGTTAAAAACCTTTACATAGATGGTGATAATGTGCTAAATGACAAATATGGCATCGGCACGAAATCTATTCCGCATGGTGCAGTTGATAAAGTACAGGTTATAGAAAATGACCAGCCTATTAAAATGCTGCAAAAAAACAATAACAGCGATGATGTGGCCATTAACCTGCAAATAAAAGATGATGCCAAGCTAAAGATGATTGGTGATATTAAAGCCGGGCTGGGTACACCCGAAAAATTTGATGGCAGTTTTAACGGTATGTTATTTAAGAAGAATACCAAGTTTGTAAACAGCGTTAAAGGTAATAACGCAGGCATAGATGCCTCCGGCGAATTAACCAGTTTTGGTTTTGCGGCAAACCCTAAACCCAGTGCATTTTTATCTGCAGGTTCTGTAGGTGTGCCTACCCTGCCAGCAAACAGAACGCTGTTCAACAATTTAGGTATAGCCAATATCAATAACCTGTTTAAATTCAATAAAGACCTGCAATTAAGAGCTAATATGCACTACCTGTACGATAAGCAGAGTATGGCTTACAACCGTTTTTCTGAAACTTATCTGGGTAATCAGACCATTAGCTACCAAGAAACACAGTACAACACCTTACAGCCGCAACGCTTAAAAGGACAGTTTACCCTTAACCAAAATAAGGAAAACAACTACCTAAATAATGCACTTACCGCCGAATACAACCCAACCAAAACCATTTCTAATGTAGTCATTAATCAGGTTACAGCTAACCAGGTATTAAGACAGGAAATGTTCGATTTTTCTAACGATCTGAATTACCGCTTCAAAATCAGCAAAAACAATACATTAAATCTGTATTCTTTTATCGATAAAAGTACACAGCCCGAAAATCTGGGCATTAGTCCCGGTATTAATGCTGATATATTGAACAACAATCAACCCTATGCCGGACTTAATCAAAAAGTAAATATTCCTGCCTTTTATACCAATAATTATGCAGCCATCAGCTTCGCAAAAGGCCAGTTTACACACTCTTATAAATTAGGCTTGAATTACCAGAACCAAACACTTAACAGTAACCTGATCAAGAATTTGGATGGCAACACGCAAACTGAGGTTGATCAAAACATGAAAAATAACCTGAGCTGGAATAAACTAAGTTATTATGCAGAATCTTCTCTTGAGTACAGTACCAGTAGAACCAAGGCCAACCTTGCCTTACCACTTAGCTGGATAGACATCAATTATAAAGATGACCTGCAAAATGTAAACAGTGGTTTAGAAAAACTGATCTTTAATCCGGTGTTCAGATTACAGCAAAAAATTGGCAGAGAAAATGAATTCAATGTAAATTATGCGTTCCGTAATAATATTGGCAATATCACAGATGTTTACCACGGCACCATTTTAAAAAATTACCGTTCATTTTTCTCTAACAATGCCCCTCTTTCTGAAAGCAATGTACATAATTTTGGCGGATCTTTTAATTACAAAAAAGCCGTAAAAATGTTCTTTGCCAATTTAGGCGCAAACTATAGTATCATAAATAATAATACGATCTCATCCTATCAGTTAACCAATAGCACACAGGAAAGAATCGTGTTACCTTTAAAGAACACTGTAAGAAGTTTAAACACTACCGCAGGCATCAGCAAGTATTTATTTGATGTAAGCACTACTGTTAATTTAAACGCCTCTTATTCTAATTCTAGTTTTAACCAGCTACAGAACAACGTATTGCTACCTTACAGCAGCAATAATTATCAGTATAAATTTGGTTTTGAAAGCAGGTTTATTAAGTCATTAAGTATAACTTATGAAGGACTTTTTAATCAATCTTTCAATACCGCAAAACAAACACAGGTTAAAACCAGCTTTAATCAGTTTAAGCAAAACGCGGGTGTGAGATATAGCATAAAAGACATCAGTTTCTTCTTAAATACCGACTATCTTCTTACCTACCAGAAGGACCAGCCGAATCTGAGTTACGTGTTTGCAGATTTTTCTATACGTTACCGTATAGCTAAAATCAAAACTGACATAGATTTTGTAGTGAATAACCTGTTTAATGTAAAGAAATTCGAGGCTATCTATGTTTCTGCCAATAATTACTCTAATGGCAGTTATAATATTCCGGGCCGTATTGCTTTACTAAAAGCCACTTTCAATTATTAAGTAAAGTAAAAAGTAACAATTAAGTTTAAACCTCTCATTGTTACATGAAACTGTTATTGTCATATTGGGCTTGTCGAAATATAAAAGCCCTTACATATAGGCTTCGACAAGCTCAGCCTGACACAAAAAGCAACAATTTAGACTTCCTAGCTTTGCGTAGCCAACCTCACAAATCACTATTTACTTTGATCATAAAATTTACGTCACCCTGAACTCGTTTCAGAGTCTATATCAATAACCAATCAGAGAAAAAACATCAATTTAGAATAACACACAAACAAAAAAGGCTTCCTGTTCAGGAAGCCTTTTTTACTATTTATTTTTAATGATTTATTGCGGTTGCTTCGTTTCTATATAAATTCCACCAACTTTAACAGGTTCTTCTTTTTTAACCACAGTAACAGATTTAATATCTTCGATATTGAGCCTTTTAACTTCACCCTCGTTAACTTTAACACCCTTAACAAAAAAATCAACTCCTTCTTCTTTAATTATTTTTGCTATGGTATTTACTTTATCTTGAGGTACATTTTTAGAAGCCACAGCTATAATATTAACTTTATCTGGAACACCCTCTTCTTTGTTTACAGGAACTCTGTAGCCTTTAACCATTACAACCTTCTTCTCATCTGCATCATTCTTATCCTGCTCACCGTTGTTGTTACGTTCTTCGTTGTCATTAATGTATATAAGCCTTGCTTGAAAAGAAAGTATGCTGCTAATTTTCTGTACAGGTTTACGAGCGTTACCGTACAATTTCACCTCTTTCTGGTTTGGGGTTCCTTTCAATGAATCTGTTGTATTGAGATCTGTACGCAATGCTGCTAAAATTGTATGCCCAACTGCTTCTTGCACAGGTTTACTTGATTTTTTAGCTATAGCAGGTCGCAAATTATCTTTTACTGTTTGTGGTTGATCTAAAACGGGATTTAAATTGATCTGCTTGATCATATTGCTTACGGGAGCTAAAGACTTAACCATTTCTTTTTTAGATATGGTAAAAGCCAACGTGGTAACCAATATAACAGGTAATATCAGTACATACAGACTTAATTTCAGTTTAGACGATGGGCGTGCATTCATCATCTTAATCCTTTGTTTCAAATCTGACAAGTTAAAATTATTAACGAACTGCACAGAATGTTGCATTTGCCCCACATCAAGTAAGCTGTATTGGTAACGTTTACGATCTATACCGTTGCTAATGATCCTCTTATCGGTAATAAATTCAAGGTTTTCTTTTACAGCCTTTTTCATTAACCATACACCTGGGTTAAACCAGTAAAAAACAACGCTCAGCTCGGCCAGTAAAATATCAACCGTATGTAATTGCTTTACGTGTATATGTTCATGTGCCAAAATGGCTTCAAGCTGCTCCTTACGATGCAATTTTGGGTTTATGTATATGCTTTTCCAAAATGAGAAAGGGCTCACATCTTCAGCAAGTATTCTCACAGGATAATTATTTAGCATACCTTTATGGCTTTTACCATGAATTCTGTATAAAGAAAAAAGCTGTGCAGCAAAACGTACAGCCATTGCAAATACACCCACGAAAAATATCAGGCTCAATACATTCCAAAAATCGTTTATCCATGGCGTATGCTCAATTTTCTGGCCCACATTGCTTAAATTAGGAACATAATCCTGCAATTTACGATCGAGATTCTGCCTATAAAAAAATTCCGTCAGATCTACAAAAGGATATAAAGTAGAAAAAAAGATCCCGAATAAGAGAAATACACGGTTAATGACATAAAAAGTAAGCTTGCGCAACCAAAAATAATAAGTTGCAGCAAATACAAGCAGCACCAGATTTATTTTAACAAGCAAAAGGAACAAATGTGGCATAACTTATTGTTCAGATTTTTCAATTAATTCAATAATCTCTTTTAGCTCTTTAGCACTTATTTTTTTGTCTTTGGCAAAAAACGCAACCAGTTCTTTGTATGAACTTTGGAAATAGTTATTTACAAAGCCATTCATAAAGCGCTTTTTATACTCTGCTTCTTTTACTGCTGCACTGTAACGAATGGCATTGGCATAACGCTCACCTTTTAAAAAGCCTTTACGCTCAAGATTTTTAACGGTAGAAGCCAAAGTAGTATAAGGTGGTTTAGGTTCTGGCATTACATCCATAAAATCTTTGATAAAACCTGGCCCTACCTGCCAAACAGCCAGCATTGCTTCTTCTTCCTGTATAGTTAACTTTTCCATTTTTAATTACGAAATAATCGTAAATATAAAAATATCTTTTTAATAAAGATGCTTTTTAGCTGAAAATAAAAAAGCCCCAACATATTCAATGTCAGGGCTTATGCCTTTTATGGGTAACTAATTTTTACTAGATCTCTGTTCGGCTTCATTTACCATTTGCTCAACCAGCTTCTGTAACTTTATAGCTCGCTCCAGGTACACAGGGTTTTCATGATAATTACTCATAAAAACAATTTTCTTGTGCTGTTTTTCATATTTAAAATCCATTTCATAACGTAACACCTTATCGTTATGTACCGAATCGCCTTTATTTATCAAGGTATCCGGAATATTAAACAAGTCTTCCTGGTTGATTTTACTATTTAGATAAATGATATTATAACTTCTCAACTTAAAAACTTTATTAATTAAGCGGTCTCTTTGATCTAAGTAACGATATGTTCCACTAACAGAACTGTAATGATTTTGCAGGCTGTCTCCTATTCCCCAGCTATAATCTAATGAAATAAATGAAGCCGAAGTGTTGGCATTCTTCTTAATCTGCAAAAAGAAATAAATGGCCATAACAACAATAGCAAGTACAGATATGCCTCCTATTAACCGTAAATTGATCTTACCTTTTTTCTTTTCCATTACTAATCTACCTTACGTTCAGCATCATTTAACATTTGCTCCAGTGTTTTCTGTACCTGAACGGCAGCGCTCTTTAATTTAGGGTTGCCATTAAAATCGGGATAAAAAGTAACTTCTTTAGATTTTCTCTGGTAGTTAAATTTCATATAGTATTTTAAGGCCTTAGGATTTTTAAGATCATCTTCACCATTGGCTATCTGCCCAGGTAAATTCCAAAAACCCTGTATATGAGCTACGCTATCCAGATAATTAAAATCCTGTGTGTTAAATTTAATGTGTTTAACCACAACAGAGTCATTGTTATTTACATATCTGTAAACGCCTGTTGCCGAATTATAAGAATTTTCAAGGCTATCGCCTACACCCCATTTATATTCAAAAGACACAAATTCTTTTGCTTTGAACGGTGCATTCCTGATAATAGGTGCATAGTAGATAATACTGTAAATAATAAATGGTACAACTACCGATAAGATTAAAAATATTTTTTTCCCTTTTGTTGTCATTCTATCTGTATTAAGCAGCGTTTAGCGCTTCTTCATCAAACTCACCTTCCCATTTGGCTATTACCACTGTTGCCAAACAGTTTCCTATTACGTTAACAGATGTTCTGGCCATATCCATCAACTCATCAACGCCCAAAATGGCCGCAATAATATAAGTAGGCAGTCCAAACTGATCGGCCGTTGCAATTAAAATAATTAAAGATGCTCTTGGTATAGCAGCAACACCTTTACTGGTAATCATCAAAGTAAACACAATAATTAATTGCTGACCAAATGATAAATGCATGCCTGCAGCCTGCGCCACAAAAATTGAAGCTAAAGAAAGGTATAAAGTTGTACCATCAAGATTAAAGCTATAACCTGTTGGAATTACAAACGATACAATTTTACGCGGAACGCCAAATTTTTCCATAGCGCTCATGGCCTTAGGTAAAGCTGCATCAGAACTGGTTGTGGCAAATGCAATAGAAACCGGTTCTTTAACCGCATTGATGAATTTCAATACAGGTATTTTCAGGTATAAGGCAACAGGTAAAAGTACCAGTAATAAGAAAGCTATTAAGGCTAAATATAAGGTTGCTACCAACATAAAAAGGTGTTTTAAAATATCAACCCCCATATGCCCAACCGTATAAGCCATTGCCGCGCCTACGCCTATTGGCGCAAAATACATAATCAGGTTGGTAAACTTGAACATGGTTTCTGAAAGACTTTCGCAGAAATCTACCAAGGGTTTTCTTTTCTTTTCTTCAACCATAGCCAAGCCTATACCAAACAGTACGGCAAAAATTACAATCTGTAATACCTGTGCCTCGTAAACTGCTTTTACAATATTTTCAGGAAAAATATCCCTGAAAAAAGAGAAAGTTTTATACACCCAGTGTACCGAATCAGGTATATGCTCTAATAATTTAACATCAGCAGTATTTACAGGTGCTTTAGGCAATTCTTCGTGAGCCATTTTACTTACGTCCACGCCAACACCTGCTTTAGAAAGGTTAATGGCAGCCAAACCTATAAATAAAGCCATGGTAGTAGCACAATAGAAATACAGCATTGATTTCCATGCCATTCTACCTACCTGCTTTAAATCAGAATGCCCAGCAATACCATATACCAATGTTGCAAATAAAATAGGTCCTACAATGGTTTTAACCAGTTTGATAAAACCTTTACTTAATGGTTGGAAAGCAATGGCAAGACCAGGAAAATCTACACCCAGAAAAATCCCCAGCAGCATACAGGTCAAAATCCATGTGGTTAAGTTTTTCTTAACAAATGCATGCACAACCAAAATAATGGCCAGAACCCAACGGGTAGCCATCATCATTTGTTCAGGAACTGCTACCAGGCCAAATTCTTTTAATAAGGTAATGATGATCGCAATAGTAACGGCAATTAAAGTAATAAAACCGATCCGAGATTTTTTCATTTTTTAGTTTTAGTTAGTGTAAAGGGGCTTCTTCTTAATTGTCTGTCTTCTTTTTTATTCTTGCTGATAAAGATTTAATAGCTCAGTACCTGTGCAATGAATTTGACAAAAATAATTATTTGGCTTTAGCAAGCAAACATTTATTATATTAGACGGGCAATAAAGCTTGTAACAATTTATGTGAGCTTTATTCTAATGTATACACCCAATCCTATAAATGGACTTAAAAGATCAGCTTTTTAAAGAAATTTTTGACAAGAATTCCAAGAAGATTTTTCACCTCTGTTACGGTTATACCGGCGATAAGGATGCGGCTAATGACCTATTACAGGAAACGTTTTTAAAAGTTTGGCAGAACTTAGATAAATTCAGAAACAAATCACTGATATCAACCTGGATTTACCGTATTGCCGTAAACACATGTTTAACTTATCTGCGTTCAGAAAAAAGACAGTCTAAAGACGAATTAACTGATAATATTATTGAGAACAGAGTAGAAGAATATTCTGAAAAGAATGAACAGATAGCTTTATTGTATAAATCTATTGCTAAGTTAGAAGAGAATGACCGTTTAATTATTACCATGGTTTTAGATGAGCTGCCTTACAATGAAATTGCAGAAATATCAGGTATTAGTGAAGGCAATCTGAGAGTAAAAATCCATCGTATCAAACAAAAACTTACCGAAATTTATAATCAACATGCAAGAATTTGATCACATAGAAGCAATTTGGGCTCAGCATAACGTTGATGTTAAAATATCTGCCGATGAAATGCTGAAACAGGCTAAGAAAGAGGTAAACAGCATTAAGACCAAATCACTATTAACTATTGCAGGCATGACGCTTTCAATCATAGCTATTGCTGTATTATGGCTCTTTTTTGATTTTAAATCCATTACTACCCATATAGGCATAAGTATTGTAATTCTGGCCATAGCTATCTATACCTTTATCTTATACAGAAACTATAAAACTTTAACCAATACCGATTTTACCAGGCATCCGGCCGACTTTATTGCAGATCTAAAAAGTTACCAGATACAACGATATAAAATTTATAGTAAATTATACTGGTTTTATATGATAGCCCTATCAATTGGGATGATCCTTTATTTCTTTGAAATACTGATGATGATGAGCATACCGATGCAGATCCTTACTTGGGTAATTACTTTTGGATGGGTTGTGTTTTGCTCTACACTGGTAAGGAAAGCCGTTATCAAAAAAGATAAGGAACGCATTACTTTGCTCATAGATAAATTTGAGCGTATAAACAACCAGTTTAACGAACCAAAATAGTTTTTAGCCCGATATTTTTCGCTTTTAAAAGCAAATTAAAATTGCTATAACCCTGTGTTTTATAGCTACAATTATTATTTTTGCAAAAATTTTTATAGATGAGTTTAGGACTTTCAGAACAGGAGATATTACGTCGCGAATCATTAAAACAATTACGCGAACTGGGTATTAACCCCTATCCTGCCGAAGCATATGAAATTAATGCTTACGCCGCAGACATTAACGAAAACTACGAAAGAGATAAAACAGCTTATAAGAATATCAGCATTGCAGGCAGATTAATGACCCGCCGTATTATGGGTAGCGCATCTTTTGCCGAATTGCAGGATAGTACAGGGCGTGTTCAATTATATTTAAAACGTGATGATCTTTGTCCGGGCGAAGACAAAACTTTATACAATACTGTTTTCAAAAAGCTTTTAGACCTTGGCGATTATATTGGTATCAAAGGTTATGTGTTTACTACACAAACCGGCGAGATTTCTGTTCACGTTACTGCTTTAACTGTTTTAGCCAAATCATTAAAACCACTTCCGGTAGTAAAACGCGATGACGATGGCAATATATATGATGGATTTACCGATCCTGAGCTACGTTACCGCATGCGCTATGTAGATTTGACTGTTAATCCTGATTACAAGCAGATTTTCATCAACCGCTCAAAAGTGATCAACACCATGCGCAACTACTTTGACAGCCAGGGCTGGATGGAAGTAGAAACGCCTATTTTACAGGCCGTACATGGTGGTGCGGCGGCACGTCCATTTGCCACACACCACAATACCTTAGATATGCCTTTGTTCTTACGTATAGCTAATGAGCTTTACTTAAAACGTTTGATCGTGGCTGGTTTTGATGGGGTATATGAATTTGGTAAGATGTTCCGTAACGAGGGAATGGACAGAACGCACAATCCGGAGTTTACCTCAATGGAAATCTATGTGGCTTACAAAGATTATGTGTGGATGATGAAAATGGTGGAAGAATGTCTTGAAAAAGTAGCATTGGCCATTCACAATTCGCCAGTAGTAAAAGTAGGTAAACATGATATTGATTTTTCAGGACCATATGAGCGCTTAACGATGTATGAATCGATCCAGAAATATACAGGTATCGATATATCTAACATGAACGAAGCAGAACTGGCTCAAACCTGTAAAAATCTGGGTATTGAAATAGACAATACAATGGGCAGAGGCAAACTGATTGACGAAATATTTAGTGAAAAAGTTGAAGCCAACCTTATACAGCCTACTTTCATTACTGATTACCCGATTGAAATGACACCTCTTGCTAAAAAACACCGCAGCAAAGAGGGTTTGGTAGAGCGTTTTGAGTTATTTGTAAACGGTAAAGAAATAGCCAATGCTTATTCAGAATTGAATGACCCTATTGATCAGAAAGAACGCTTTGAAGAGCAATTAAAATTAGCTGCAAGAGGCGATGATGAAGCTATGGCTATGGACGATGATTTTGTACGCGCTTTAGAATATGGCATGCCTCCTACCTCAGGTTTAGGAATTGGAATAGACCGTTTAGTCATGTTAATGACCAACCAAAGTACCATACAAGAAGTATTGTTCTTCCCGCAAATGCGTCCTGAGAAAAAAGCTAAAATAACTACGGATCAGGATTTTGTAGATGCAGGTGTAACTGCAGAATGGGTGCCTGTAATCAGAAAAATGGGTTTTAACACCGTTGAAGAGTTAAAAGCAGGTAATCCTAATAAAGTATTTAATGATTTAGGTGGTATGCGCAAAAAACTTAAGTTAGAAATAGCCATGCCTACCAAAGACGAAGTAATGAACTGGTTTAACTAAGCCTTCATCACCTCAAACTCTTATTAAAAAGGGTATTCAAAAAGTTTCACCGTCATTCCGTACCCGGTACGGAATCTTATACCAAGATCCTGAAACGACTTGCTCCGGATTCACTCGGGAAGTTCAGGATGACGAAAAACGACTTTCTGAATACCCTTTAATTTTATATATTTAGTACAATCAAATTTAATCAGATGAAAATAAGAGAAGCCTTAATCAGCGATATTGAACAGATGCAATTTGTAAGAAACGCGGTTAAAGAAAATATGCTTTCTAATCCAAACTTGGTTACAGATCGGGATTGCGAAGAATTTATGACTATAAGGGGCAAAGGATGGGTGTGTGAAATAGATCACAAAATAGTGGGCTTTTCTATTGTTGACCTGAAAGACAATAATATCTGGGCCTTATTTGTGCATCCTGATTTTGATAAACAAGGCATTGGCAGACAATTGCATGATATCATGCTCAACTGGTATTTTTCACAAACCGACACTACGGTATGGCTAGGCACCGCTCCAAATACCCGTGCAGAAACTTTTTATCAGAGAAAGGGATGGAACGTTATAGGAACCCACGGAAAAGGCGAAATAAAATTTGAAATGACGGCACAAAGCTGGAAAGATATACAGAAAAACAAAGCCTGTTAACATTTGAAATACCAAACCTATAAACCACATACAGACCTTAGCGCATTTATAAAATGCTACTGGACACTTGAAAGCCCTAAAGAAGAAAAACCACAGAAACAAACCATCGTTCCAGATGGTTGCATGGAAATGATTTTTCATTATGGAGATCTGTATAGGCAATACATAGATAAAACAAAAAGTATTATACAGCCCCGATGTTTCGTTTTTGGGCAACTATCGCAATCTCTTGAAATAGAGCCTATGGGAACAACAGGTATTTTTGCTGTACGTTTTCATCCAGAAGGCTTTATACCATTTGCCACTATTCCCATAAAAACGATGGAAAATCGTGCTGTTCCTCTAACTGAATTATTTGGAGAGAAAGGCAATGAAATTGCCCAAAAAATATTAACGGCACCTATAACCAACCAACGAATTATACTGATAGAAACCTTTTTAAATGAATACCTAAAAAACACCAATATAATTAACAACATTGTAAAATCTGTAGTAGAAACCATTATTACAGCCAATGGGCAGCTTAGCATTCATGAGGTTTCTGAACGTCAAAAAATAAACCGTAGAAAATTGGAACGAAGTTTTGCTTCGGCTATAGGCTTAAGTCCCAAGCAACTTTCAAAAACCATTAGGTTACAAGCTACACTTAAACTACTATTGAACAAACAATTTACCAGTTTTACGCATCTGGCTTATGAAAGTGAATATTATGATCAAGCGCATTTCATCAAAGATTTTAAGGAATTTACCGGCTTAACACCTAAAGAATTCTATGGAGAAAATTTAAAGCTATCAGCCTTGTTCTATAAAGATTAAAAGAAGCTGATCATATTGTCGCATTTTTACAATTTCTAAAACAGCGTCATATCTTTCTTTGTAAAAAAGAAATCTAAAACCTGATCATTATGAAAAAAACAAACCACAGTGCAGTGCTTATAGGATTAATCATGTTATGCAGCTACAATGTATCCGCTCAATCGCAAATCAAAAAAGCAGAATGGCTTACGGGTACATGGGAAAACAAAACTTCGAGAGGAAATTTGTACGAAGAATGGAAAAAGATAAGCAATCATGAATTTATAGGTAAAAGCTATATGCTAAAAGAAAAAGATACAATAGTATTTGAGACTTTACGCTTAGCAGTTGAGGGCAATAATTTATTCTATATCCCAACGGTTAAAAATCAGAATGATGGCAAACCCATAAAATTTGCATTAAAAACCCTTTCAGATACACAGCTGGTTTTTGAAAATCCGCAACATGATTTCCCTCAGGTTATTACCTACACCAAAATCAAACCAGATTCACTCGTAGCTGAAATTTCGGGCACAAGAAACGGACAACATAGAAAACAGGTATTTCCGATGAGGAAAGTGAAATAATCTCAAACAAGATTGATTTACAACATATTGTTTTGTAAATCAATCTACTATGCTTATTTTAGAGAACATAAAGTATCTGGCAGCTTAGTTTAGTAAAAAATAAAAAGATTGCCGAACTGTACAGAGGTTATGCTAATTTTCAGTTTAAAGTATAGATTCTCCGTAACACACATACCGGAAGAATTGATCAACTTTCTAAAAAATTGTTTAAAGCAATCAATTACGCAATTCGGGTGTTTTATATCTGAAATAATTTAAACACATACTAATCTTATCCATCATCATGAAAGAACTTTTACAGGGAATTGACACCATAATTATACGTGTATCATCTATTAGAAAAGCAGCAACTTGGTACAAAGAAAAATTAGAATTAAACGCTTTATGGGAAGATGAAAACTTAAACTTAGTGGTATTAGATACCAACAGTCCAGTAAGCATTACCCTATGGCAAACTAAAGAACCGATAAGTATCAATAAGAAAACTGCCGCTTACCCTATCTTTAAAACACCAGATGCCGATCAGCTTAGAGAGGCGCTTAAACTTAAAGGTATTGAGGTTGATGAGGTTCTTCAGGATGACCATGTGAGGTATTTCTTTTTTTATGATCCAGATGGAAATGTACTCGAAGCCTGCCAGGTTATAGCTCATTAGCAACGGTTTATTAACACAATCATAACAAAAATATAAAGGCATGCTAAACTTACCATTGTATGCCTTTCTTAATTTTAAGCAATAAAAAAGAATGTTATGAACACTTCGAGCATAGAAATTACCGAAAAAGAATATTGTATAAAATTAAGTCGAGAAGCTTTTGACCTTTCCTTGATCAGACAATTGATTAAACGCATACAAGCAGAAGAGCTCTTCTTTAAAAAGAGCTACGAAGACGATGACATCATCAGCAAAGGGCATGACAGTCATTTTGAAGAAAATTTTGACAGGCTTTGCGATAAATAAAAAAACCGGTCAGATTTAAACTAACCGGTTTTAAATTCATTTGTGCTTAATATTATCTGTGGCTGTAACGCACCTGGGTTTGTCTGTCCAACATACCCAACTGGTCTTTCATTTGTTTAATCTGATCGGCCAATAATTTATTCTTATCCGCCTTTTTAGCATCTGCTAAATACATTTGAGCCTCACGTTTATTTCTTTTAGCCATAGCAATACCTGCTAAACTCAATTTAGCCAAGGCAATGTTATGATCCATATGCAATCCAAGATTTAAAGCAGCCTTAAAATATTTTTCAGATTTCATAGGAGCAGTTCTTGATTCTATTAAACCGATTAACAGGTTAAAATAACCATGTTGCATTCTGTTAAGCTGTGTTTCGTAATGGGTAATCCTGCCTAAAAATACAGCGGCTTTATCCATATTGTCTTTACGCAGATACCATTGCGCAATCAGCATGTTTTCATTATAGAAGTAGGTAATGAACAAACATATACTAAAAAATACTGCTAATAAACCCCAGCCCCAATGACCAAAAATAAACAATGCTACTGCAGCACCTACCAAAGCAAAACCAATAATTAGACGTACTAAATTTGACATAGTTTTTTAATATTTGTGCAAATATCGCTTTTCTGTTGCACATAATTGAGTTTTAATTGTAAATTAAACGAAAAAATAAAGATGAAAAACAAATTACTAATCCTCTTGTCTTTTATAGGCTTTACCGCCAGTGCACAAGAGTTAAATAAAAAAATTGAAGACCAGATTAAGCATAAAGAAGTGATGTTAAACCAATGTACAAGAGAAGGTATTATTAATTTTCCTGAATTTAAGGCCAGTTATGATGTTAATTACGAGAATTACAAAGTAGATTCTACTCAGTTAAAAGATCTTAAAAAATTAGCAGGTGATAAAAAAATTACCGTAGTAATGGGTACATGGTGTGGCGATAGTAAGTTTCAGGTTCCGCATTTTATTAAAATTGCCGATGCCTTACATATCGACAAAAACATCACTTTCATTTGCGTAGATGGTAATAAAAAAGCAGAAAACGGCTTGATAGACAACCTTAAAATAGAACGTGTACCTACTTTCATTTTCTTCGATAAAAAAGGACAAGAATTAGGAAGAATTACCGAATCCCCTAAAAAGTCGTTGGAAATAGACATGAAAGAAATATTAACCGCAAAAACCAAATAGTTTTGGCTGTAGAATTAGAAAGCAGCTGGTTAGCGGTACTTAAAAACGAGTTTGACCAGCCTTACATGAAAGAACTCAAGGCCTTTCTGTTAAGTGAAAAACAGAAAGGCTTCACCATTTTTCCTAAAAGTGCTGATATATTCAATGCTTTTAAACATACGCCTTTTGATAAGGTAAAAGTGGTAATCCTGGGTCAAGATCCTTATCATGGTGTAAACCAAGCGCATGGACTTTCTTTTTCAGTTCAAAAAGGCATCACACCCCCACCCTCTTTAAAAAACATCTATAAAGAGCTAGCAGATGAATTTCCTGATTTTAAAACCCCCGATCATGGCGATCTTACTTCATGGGCCGATCAGGGCGTATTATTGTTAAATGCCACCTTAACGGTAAGGGCAAATACAGCCGGATCGCATCAGAACAAGGGATGGGAACAATTTACTGATCAGGTAATCAGGGTTTTATCTGCAAAAAAAACAGGGCTGGTATTTATTCTTTGGGGAAATTATGCCAAACAAAAAGAAGCGCTTATAGATAAGAGTAAGCATTTTATCATTAAATCTGCACACCCCTCTCCTTTCTCGGCTTATAACGGATTTTTCGGATCAAAACCTTTTAGCAAAACCAACCAGATTTTAGAACAGGAAGGTAAAGAACCTATTAACTGGCAGGTTTAAATATCAATCGTTGCAATATAAAGCTTAACTAAGATAACTGAGAAAATCTAAGCTGGTAATAAGTTTAAACAAAATATTTAATCATATTACTTATATTTAATATCAGTTATGATTAGCAAGGATTTTCAAGATGAATTAGAATACAATGTAACCGGAACTTGCATTATTGAAAGTCCCAAAAGGGCTATTGATCAACTTTAATTGCACCAATATCATCCCAAACAGGTAAAGAACCGTTTATAAAGGAATATTATCGAGCTATCTTTAAAAAAGAACCCTTTTAATATATCTTAGAATTCTCAGGCAGTTAAAAACCAGAATTGACTGCTTAAAAACAATTAATACTCTAACGGAACAATAGGTTCTTTTTTGGTAGTTGACATAATCATCATGGTTTGAAAAGTCTTCACCACAGAAATCTTGCTAATCTTATCCATAATTAAGCGCTCATAAGCTTTAATATCGCTTACATACACTTTAAGTAAGAAATCAGCCTGTCCTGTCACGTGATGGCACTCGGTAACCTCTTTAATCTGGTTTACCTCATCCAAAAAAGTTTGTATCGTGTTATTCTTATGAAAATCTAACTGAATTTGTATAAAAGTTTTTATGCCTAAACCCAGTTTCTCCTCGTCAACCAAAGCATGATAGCTTTTGATATACCCTGCCATTTCAAGTTTACGCACCCTTTCTAAAGTAGGTGCAGGCGATAAACCTATTTCCTGAGATAACAATAAATTGGTTATTCTGCCATTTTCCTGTAATAGCTTTAAGATTTTAAAATCAATTTTATCTAATTCTGCTGCCATATGTTTGGTTAATATACTTTGCAAAAGTAGTATTCGGAACTATACAAACAAAATATTATTCTTAAAAACCTCTTTTATTTTATCATAAATTCTACAAACTATTTTTTAGATTTGTCTAAAATATAAATTAGATAAATAAAATGCAGTCTTTCACCGAAGAAAACTATCTTAAAATCATATATCACCTGTCGCAAGACCAAAATCCTGTACAAACCAATGCTATTGCGGATCGCATGCAAACAAAGGCTGCTTCTGTTACAGACATGATTAAACGCCTTGCCGAAAAAGAGTTGGTAGATTATGTAAAATATCAAGGTGTAACCTTAACATCACAAGGTGCTAAAACAGCTATAGATATTGTTCGCAAACACAGATTATGGGAAGTTTTTCTGGTGGAAAAGCTAAATTTTAAATGGGATGAAGTGCATGAAGTAGCAGAAGAATTAGAGCATATCAAATCTAATTTACTGGTAGAAAGATTAGATGCTTTTCTTGAATTTCCTAAAGTAGATCCTCATGGAGACCCAATTCCCGATAAAAATGGAAATTTTGCTGCCCTTTCGTTCATTAAGCTCACCAAATTAAAAGCTAATGATGAAGGTACAATAACCGGGGTAAGCGAACACTCCTCTCCTTTTCTAAAACATCTCGAAAAATTAGGGCTTACCTTAGGTAAACGCATTAAAATTATTGAAGTAATAGACTTTGACGGTTCAGTTGAGCTGCAAATTGAAGAGCAAAAAATTGTAATCAGCCGGGAAGTAGCTAAACATATCCTAGTTTCAAAATGAGCAACAAAAAATCATTAAGTGAAGTACATGAAAGCATCACCACCGAAAAGAAAGGGTGGAGAAAAATCCTGGCTTTTTTAGGTCCGGCCTATTTAGTAAGCGTGGGTTATATGGATCCGGGTAACTGGGCTACCGATATTGCCGGAGGTAGCAAATTTGGTTACCAGCTGATCTGGGTATTGCTCATGTCTAATTTAATTGCGCTTTTGTTACAGTCGCTCAGTGCAAGATTAGGCATTGTAAGAGGCTTAGATTTAGCCCAGGCTTCAAGAAATGCCTATCCAAAATGGGTCAATTTTCCTTTATTCATTTTAGCACAAACCGCTATTATTGCCTGCGATCTGGCCGAAATTATAGGTATGGCCATAGGTTTAAACTTGCTTTTTGGATTACCATTGATCTGGGGCATATCTATTACCATATTAGATACTATTTTACTTTTATTTCTCCTGAACAAAGGAATGCGCAAAATGGAAGCCTTCATTATAGGTATGGTATCTGTTGTAGGTCTTTCTTTTTTAGTAGAAATGTTCATTGTAGAACCTTCAGTTAAAGAAGTCATCAAAGGATTTGAGCCCTCGTTATTAAGTGGCGAAGCGTTGTATATTGCCATAGGCATTATCGGTGCAACAGTAATGCCTCACAATTTATACCTGCATTCATCACTGGTACAGACCCGTAAATTTGAAAGAGACCGTAAAGGGATTAAAGAAGCCATTAAATTCAATGTTATTGATACAGCGGTAGCGTTAAATCTCGCTTTTTTTGTAAATGCCGCTATATTGATATTAGCAGCCGCAGCATTCTATAAAAATGGTTTTCATGAAGTAGCAGAAATTCAGGATGCGCATAAGCTATTGACCAATATTTTTGGAAACGTAGCCCCCGCCCTGTTTGCCATTGCACTGATTGCTGCCGGACAGAGCTCTACCGTAACCGGAACGCTTGCCGGACAAATTATTATGGAAGGTCATTTAAATCTGCGTATTCAACCTTGGTTAAGAAGATTAATTACTCGCTTATTAGCCATTGTACCTGCCTTTTTTACCATCTTACATTTTGGAGAAGATTCACTCTCGGCCTTACTGATACTAAGTCAGGTGGTATTAAGTTTGCAGTTAGGATTTGCCATTATCCCTTTAATTCATTTCACTTCTGATAAAAAAGAAATGAAAGAATTTGCCATTAAAACCTGGGTAAAAATTCTGGCCTGGATCAGTGCTTTGGTTATTGTAGTCTTAAACATTAAACTGGTTGTAGAAGAAATCAGCACATGGAAAGCAGAAAATGACGGATGGTATATTTATGTAATTGTGATACCTATGGCTATTATCATTGCATTACTTCTGCTTTATATTTTTATTTATCCACTTACCAATCCACATAATCTTAAAGTGAAATTACCGCATGGTGATGCATTAGAGATTGCTACTGTAGAAAAAATAGATTATAAAAGAATTGGGATTGCCATCGATTTTTCTAAACACGATCGGAATACCATCAGACATGCCCTTATACAAGGTGGTAAACATGCTCATTATTATCTTATACACGTAGTAGAAACCGCTGCCGCACGCTACCATGGTCAAACTGTATTAGATCATGAAACACAGGCCGATATGGAAAACCTTAAAAAATACCAGGATAATTTGGCAGAACTGGGCTATCATGCTATGCCTCAGATTGGTTTTGGTGGTACAGCCAGGGCAATTGCAGAAATTAGCAATAAACAGAATATTGAGCTTTTGGTTATGGGTGCACACGGGCACAAAGGTTTAAAAGATATTATTTTTGGTACTACAGTAAATGCTGTGAGACACAAAGTTTCTATACCTGTATTAATTGTAAGATAAAATAGAGCAATTTTCGGATTTTATTCAAATTATATAATTACCAATTTTGCTTTAGCAAGAATAAAAATGAAAACACAGGAAGAAATTAATTACCAACGCATTGCCGAAGCCATTGACTATATTAAACAGCATTTTAAACAACAACCTAACTTAGATGAGGTTGCTGAAAAAGTACATTTAAGCCCTTTTCACTTTCAACGGTTGTTTAGCGAATGGGCTGGTACAACACCTAAAAAGTTTCTGCAATATGTAAGTTTACAGCACGCAAAAAGCTTGCTTAACAAGCAACAGACTACCCTGTTTGATACAGCTTTTGATACGGGTTTATCAGGAACCAGCAGATTGCATGACCTGTTTGTTAAAATAGAAGGCATGACTCCTGCCGAATACAAGAACGGCGGAAAAAATCTGGTAATCAATTACAGCTTTAGCCAAAGTATTTTTGGACAGATCATTATTGCATCAACACATAAAGGGATATGCTATATTGCTTTTTACGAAGATGAACACAAAGCATTCAATCTCTTGGTAGATAAATTCCCCAATGCTTCATTTATTGCAAAAAAAGATGATTTTCAGGAACAAGCACTATTGATTTTTCATAAAGACTGGAATAAAATCAATGAAATTAAACTTCATCTAAAAGGAACAGATTTTCAGTTAAAAGTTTGGGAAGCTTTATTAAAAATACCTCTGGGCAAGCTTTCAACCTATGGGCAATTAGCTATGGAGATTGGTAGTCCTAATGCATCAAGAGCTGTAGGTACCGCCATAGGGAGTAATCTAATTGCTTTTTTAATTCCATGCCATAGAGTTATACAAAGCAGTGGAAATTTTGGAGGTTATATGTGGGGCAATACCCGTAAAACAGCTATAATTGGTTGGGAGCAAGCACAGGCAGAAAATCTGAAATAATTCTTTACCATGAAATTATTTGAAGAAACTTATGACCATGAAAAAAATCTATTGCCTTATGACGGAACTGTGAACTATTACGGCAAGATTTTTACCGATAAAGAAGCAGACTTCTATCTTAATTATCTTTTAAAAAATATCGAATGGCAAAATGATCAGGCTTTAATATTTGGTAAGCTTTTAACCACTAAACGAAAAGTGGCCTGGTACGGCGAACAGGCATTTGAATATACTTATTCCAAGATTACCAAAAAAGCACTGACCTTTACGCCCGAACTTAAAAAACTAAAAAAAATCATTGAGTTGCACACTGGAGAAACATATAACTCCTGCCTGCTCAACCTTTATCACAATGGCAGTGAAGGCATGGCTTGGCACAGTGATGAAGAGATAGATTTGAAAAAACATGGAGCTATTGCTTCTGTAAGTTTTGGTGCCGAACGCAAATTTGCCTTTAAACATAAAGCCACTAAAGAAACCATAGCTTTAAATTTAGTTCACGGAAGCATATTGGTTATGAAAGGTTTAACTCAGGATTACTGGTTTCATCGCTTACCTTTAACCACCAAAGTGAATACTATGCGTGTTAATCTTACTTTCAGAACAATTGTAAGATAATCTAAGTTTAAACAATAGTTTATTGCTCCATAACTTCTTCATGCTGAAATTGTTAAGCATGCTTTATGATGTTTTTATAACAAAGAAGCCTTTTAAATCCTTGATAAATAAATTAACTTGCGCAAGTTAATTATGAACACAAGAAGAAACCGTTACCTTTTGCTGATCCTCATAGTGATTATTGCCATTGTGATGTTTAAAGATACCTTAACACAATCTGGTATTGAAGACTTAAAGGGAGGCTTTAAAGAAATAATCAAATACAGGAACGAAAACAATACCGGCCCAGTACAACGAATTTTTGTTGTTACGGTAAAAGACACTCTTAATGCACAGTATATTGATTATGGTAACTTGATGCCGCACAACAAATATGGCAATACTAAAGTTTATTTCTTTTTGGAAGGAAGACCCACACCTAATGAATTAATGCCGGGTAAAGTAAACTTTGAAGCAAAATACAATAACAGCTGTGTTGCACTTTACGAAAAAAGCGCTATGAGCAATTTTGGATTAGTTAAATATCCTTTCAGATAATCTGAAACTATTGTTTTATTTTCTTCAATTTTTCTATAGATAGAATTTTGATGGCATTACCCTGCTTTTCTATCAGTTTTTCATCTTTAAAATCGGCCAACATACGACTAACTGTTTCACTTGCCGTACCTACCAACGCAGCCAGGTCATCTCTTGATATTTTCAATAAAGATTCATCTTCATTATGGTTAGCCCTCAATTTCTCGGCAACTTGAATCAAGGCTTCTGCCACACGTTTACGCACAGAAAAATAAGCTAATTTAAGCATCTGTTCTTCTTTAAAACGCACATTACCCGAAAGTAGCTGAATAAAAGAATGAGCGAATTCATGGTGATTATGCAAGTAATCCATGAAATCGGCTTTAGGTATCAGAACCAATTCGGTATCAGTCATAGTGGCCGCATTATCAGCATAGTTCTCGCCACAGCACAGGCTCTCATAACCAAAAAAATCTCCCTCTTTAAATAACCCTGACGACAATTCTCTGCCGTTATCAAAACGTTTATAGGTTTTAACCTGTCCTCTGTGTACATAATATAGGTAATTCGGTTCATCATTTTCCAAATAAATTACCTGTCTGTTATCGTAATGACGCGTTTTACCTTTTGTTTTCAATTCTTGATATACGGTTTCCAGATCCTTGCCATTGCTTTTGTGCGTTGCCTGTAAACCCTTTTTCTTTAAGCGACTTTCTATAGCATTAAACAGTTCTACATCATCAAAAGGTTTGGTTATATAATCATCTGCTCCCATTTCCATTCCCTTGCGCATATCTGCCCTTTCGGCCTTAGCAGTCATAAAAATAAAAGGTATATTAGCCAGTTTCGGATTTTTACCCAACAAGTACAGCACGCCATAACCATCCAGCTCGGGCATCATGATATCGCATAAAATAATATCCGGTAATTCCTTACTCGCTAAATCTACACCTATCTTACCATTTTTGGCTGTTACAGCATGGTACCCGGCAAGTTCCAGAACCTCGGCAGTACCTTCTCTTATATCGTCGTTATCTTCAATGATCAATACCTTTTTCATCTGTGCTGATTAATTATTTAAATTAAAGCTGAGTGTAAATGTGGTTCCTTTGTTTTGCCGGCTCAGGCATTCTACCGTGCCATCCATCAAACCTACGTAGCGTTTTACAATATTTAACCCTAAACCTGTTCCGGGTATATCGCCCGTATTGTGCGCTCTAAAAAATGGCTCAAATAAACTGCTTTGATCCACATCGGGAATACCGATACCATTATCTGTTATTTCTATGGTTAGTTTATCCTTATCTAAAACACTATTAAATTGTATCATGGTATTTTCTCCGGAGTATTTTATGGCGTTCGAAATCAGGTTGATGATGCAATTCTTCAATAAATTCGGGTCTAAATATATCTGTGAGCTGGTTCCGGTATGCTGGTAAACAATCAGTTGATTCTGTTTGCTAATCAATTGCATTTCTTCAACAATTTCCTCTGCAAAAGCAATCAGATCAAAATTGCTGAAGGCAGCTTCAACTTTACCTGCTTCAAGTTTTTCTAACGAAAGGAAATCGTTAAGGATAGTAGTTAAATTATTGATTGCATTCTTTATTTTATAAGTATGTTTCTCAACATTTGTAAGATCATGTTTTTCAGCATATTTGTCTATCAAAGAAGCTGATAATTGTATAGAGCTTAAAGGCGTTCTAAACTCATGAGATGCCATAGATACAAATCTTGTTTTCAACTGGCTGAGCTCCTTTTCTTTCTCAAATAAAGCACTTACGTTTTCTTTAGCCAGTTCAAGCTCATTGATAGACCTTATGAGGTCTTCTGTACGTTCCTTGATCTTTTCTTCCAGTTCTTCAGTATAGCTCTTTATTTTTTGCTCATCTTCTTTCTGACGGCTCAAATCGTGAACAAAACCCGTAAAGATACGTCTGTCGGTAAATTTCACTTCACTAACACCTAATCTAAAAGGAAAAGTAGTACCATCTTTACGTTGCCCCGTAACTTCTCTGCCTATGCCAATGATATGTTTTTCTCCTGTTTTCCGGTAATTGGCAATATAACTGTCATGCAATCCTTTATCCGGTTCGGGCATTAAAACAGATACATTTTTACCAATCAGCTCTTGTTGGGTATAACCAAACAATTTTTGTGCAGATGGGTTGATATGCTCTATAATTCCAAATTCATCAATGGTGATGATCCCATCAATAGCATTCTCTATAATAGCACTCAGTAATTTGGCCTGGTTCATAAAAACGGGTTTTTACAAATATAACCAAGTTAGTTTTTGGCCATATAAATTTTTGTTATGTAAAACCAATACAAATAAAAAATCCTTAACCTATATAGGTTAAGGATTAGTAATATTTTAAGTTGCTGTTTCTAATTATTCAGCAGAAGCTTCTTCTTTTTTAGCAGCTTTTTTAGCCGGAGCTTTTTCTGCTTTAGGTGCAGCAGCTTTCTTAGCCGGAGCTTTCTCTGCTTTAGGTGCAGCGGCTTTAGCTTTTTTTACAGGTGCAGCATCTTCTACTTTAGGAAGTACTGATACGTATGATTTGTTATCAACTTTCTTTTTGAAAACTACGATACCAGGCACTAAAGCAAATAAAGTATGATCTTTACCTATGCCTACACCTTTATCTGGATGGTGTTTTGTACCACGTTGGCGAACAATGATGTTTCCAGCTATAGCTTCCTGACCACCAAAAATTTTAATACCTAAACGCTTGCTATGCGATTCGCGTCCGTTCTTTGAACTACCGGCTCCTTTCTTATGTGCCATTTTATTTTATCTTTAAAAGCTTAGTTAGCTAAACTTACAATTTAACAATAATTAATTACAGCGTAATGCTCTCAATTTGAATTTTAGTGAACGACTGGCGGTGACCATTTTTCTTTTTGTAACCTTTTCTACGTTTCTTTTTGAAAACGATTACTTTATCACCTTTTAAATGAGACACGATTTTAGCTGAAACCTTAGCTCCTTTTACTGCAGGTGCACCTACGGTAATTTTACCACCATTATCAACCAACAATACATTGTCAAATTCAATACTAGCGCCTTCATCTCCTTGTAAACGGTGCACAAAAAGATGCTGGTCTTTTGCAACTTTAAACTGTTGCCCTGCTATATTTACTATTGCGTACATTGTTAAATAATTAATTTATTTCTATTTATTTTTATTCGAGGTGCAAATATAGAACTTTTACCAGTTAAACACAAACATATAAACAAAATATTTTAACAATAAAATCTATACCTATCTGGTTTATTTCATTATAAGTCTGCTAAGCGCATTAATCCACTTTATTACCTCTAAATTGCGAGGGTGTCATCCCTGTGTGGAGTTTGAAAAATTTGGAAAAACTGGCCTGATCATAAAAATCAAGTTCATATACAATCTCTTTTACAGACAAACTAGAGGCTTTGAGCAAACGTTTGGCTTCTAACAGTACCCTGTTCTGAATTAAAGACGATGCTGAAAGCTGTAAATGTTTTTTACAAATAATATTGAGATAATTTGATGAAATATTTAGTTTACCTGCATAAAAAGCTACCGAATGTTCGTTTTTAAAACAACTATCTATAAGCAATACAAACTTAGCTATTAAAGGGTTAAAATGATAAGTTTGAGAATGACTGAATATTTTTTGGGCCTCTCTACTAATTAATAGCATCATGATCCTGATACGTGCATTGACAAGATCTTCAAAAATATTTTCTTCGCTCAGCTCTCTCTGAATATTTTTAAACTCATACAACAACCTGCCATAAATTTCGCTCGAAATATTGAGTACAGGATGTTGATGATAATAGGAAGCAGAAAAACGAAGTGAAGGCGATATGCTTTCAAATAACTCCCTGCTAATCATTAACTGATAGCCTATAGTCTGTGATTTGATATGCCATTTATGCACCTGATCAGGAAAAACAAGATGAATCTGATGATCAGTGATCCCGTGCTCAACAAAATCTATACTGTGTGTACCTTTTGCCTGCCCAAATAAGATCACCATAAAAAAATCATGCTTATGCGGTTTTTCTATGGTTCTTTCGCCATGTAGTTCATGAAACAACACATCCCGCTTTATCCTGCCTTCGTTAAACGCCTGTATATCTAAAACAGGAAAATAATCTGATTTATCATTTACATTTTCTACCATAGAAAAACAGAAGTCTAACGTCATACCGGCTTTCACTTAAAAATTAATGCCGGGCACTTTCCAAGATTTTAGCTATTTTATCATATTTCAGCGATCTGGCATGCTGTAAAGGTGTTACTCCATTTTTATCAGCAATATCAGTACCACATCCTGCATTGACTAAGATAGTAACTATTTGCTGATATTTCTCACTTCCATTTCCTAATATAACAGCTTCCATGAGAGCCGTCCAGCCTAAACGGTTAACATGGTCAATAGGGAAACCTGATGTATGGGTCAGAACTTTTACTGTTTCTAAATGCCCACTTTCACAGGCAGGAATTAGAGCGGTGCCATTGTAACGGTTAAACACATCGAAACGTGCACCGTTTGCCAAAAATAATTTCACAAACTCTGTTTGTCCCGAAGCGCCGGCATATAAAAACGGGCTATCTAACTGCTCATCCTGAAGGTTAACATCTGCCCCATAAAACACCAGTAGTTTAGCCATTTCAAAATAGCCTGCCTGTGTAGCTGTCAATAACAAAGATTGTCGGTGTTCATTTTGAACATCTACAGCAACCCCTTGCTTCAATAAGGCTTCTACCTCTTTTAAGCGGTTATTTTTTACCGCCTCTATAATAATCGATTTCTGGTTTTTATTCATGTTTACCGGTTTTGCCTGCCTGGAACAAGCATTTGCAAGTAATAAGATCAAAAATAAAGTTAGGCTCTTCATTATAAGTTAAAATACTTTATTTCCCTTGTAGATCAGCGATTTTACTTCTGATATACGTGACACGGCTTCAGCAGAGCAACTGGCATCTACCAGTACCATACTGGCATCATCACCTGCTTTTGGCCACTGCTGGTTACCTTTATCATCTAAAGGCAATATATTGTAAGTAGCCAGTTTTAAACTTCTTGAAAGATTAAACTCAGAACCATATCCATACAACTGGGCCATTAAATTGGCTTTGTGCAATACACTTCCGGTTCCCCAGGTATTCCAGTGATCTATAATACTGTCATTACCAGTTGCCACATTTACACCATGTTTATATAACAAGGGTACAGGCATAATCAAACTACCAAAAGGTATGGTAGATACAATACCTATCCTGGTATTGCCCAGTTTAGCAATCACTTCCTCTTGTTTATTTTTATCTAAACGACCTAATACAAAGCAATGGCTTAAAAACGTTTTTTCTTTTAAGACAGGATTTTCATTTACCTTATCAATTAAGTATTCAACTGTTTTTAACCCCGAATCTCCTGTTTCATGAAGATGGATATCTATGCCTTTATGGCTGTCTAATGCCAGTTGTACAATAAAATCTATTGTCTTCTCAACACTACCATCAATCGTATAAGGATCAACACCACCTATGTAATCTACATCCATTGTAGCCGCTTCTTTCATCAGTTGCGCAGAATCTGTATAAAAAATACCGTGTTGGGGAAAAGCGACCAGTTCTGCGCCAAAAGTGTTCTTCTTATTTTCAAGTGCTTTCTGAAGGTTCTTTAACGAATCGAGTTTAGAAGTAGGCTCTATATTTACATGGCTTCTGGCATAACCCGAACCATGTTTTTGTAGAAGTTCTATCAATTTTTCTGCACGATAGGTAGAAGTCTTCAGCATCTCAGGCAAAATTTGCTGCTCTAAAGCAATCATGCCTTTTACTCCACCTTGTCTTTTTCGCACCGCTTTCCATGGCCCACCGTAAAATGTCTTATCTAAGTGGATATGCATATCTTTAAAAACAGGTAACATCAAAAAACCTTTTGCATCTATAGCATTGGCACTCGGATTATTCGCATATATTTTTGTGATTTTTCCATTCGCAATTTCTACGCAGAACAAATCAGTTTTGGTAGCTACAACTTCTTCTCCATCATATTCAAAACCCGTTTCTAAACGAACATTTTTTAAAACCATATCTTTTTTATCTGAATAAAAGCTGATTAAGCGTTCCTTCTTTGGCAATTCACTGGCAGAAAGCATATCAGGTATTGCGGCCATTCCTGCTACCGTCAATGCCGAATTTCTGATAAAAGCCTTACGTGATAATTTTGTTGAATCTGGCATGTGTACTTCTTTTTTCACAAAGATAATTTCCATTACATATGCTTTTGGGTAGCTTTTATAAGAAGACTTGTAAAAATTATAACTCTTTTATCAAGTCTCTTTATTCATTGAAATGTATGTTATTTATTTACAATATGGTTAAAGATATAGCTTAAATTTAAGCATCACTGTTATTTGTAAAAAGCATCTGTACTTCTATTTATCTGTTTTATAAATCTAATCTATATACTCAGAAAAATACCTATTAATAGGTATTTATGTACCTCCTATAATTGAGTACTTTTATAGTAAAGGCAAAAGATATTCCGGTCGTTTCATTTATTTCTGCGCTTGTTTTCAACCGCCAATAAATCAATAAATGTTAAAGCCATGCAAATAAAATTAACTTTTATAGGAATTTTACTGATCAGTACATTTTCCTATGCGCAAACAAAAATCTTAGATACCGCTAAAAAAGATACCGCAACACTTATCAATGTAAGTTATCAGTTTAAATATGATCTAAGTGGGCTTCCTTTAGAACAGTTATTTTATGAAAAGAATAAGGAGAAAAACTTAGTAGATCAGGAAGTACCTACTGGTGGATATAAAGTAAGGGCACTTTACGAAAAGCAAGGATATGTATATTATAAATACTGGGATTTTAAGGATAGCACCTTAAAATCTAAATATAATGACGATAAAGTCTTTAAAATGAAAAAAGAAGACTTTAAGACTGTAGCCGACAGGTTATACCGAAGATACAAAGGTGCGAAAGTAGGTGCTTATACCATACCTTTTAGATTAAGGGGCATAAATAGTGGAGATTTCGATTTTGAAACCGCACTTTCCTTACAAGCCAATGTGGTATTTGGATTTGGGCAGCAAACAAAACAGGAATCATGGCTCGACCTGTCGTGGGGATTGGGGCTTACAAGAATTAATTTAGATAGTGATAACAGTAAGGTTACAGAAAATCGTACCGCTTCGGCACTGACAACCTCTTTAGGTGGCGTAATCAAACCTGATAAATATGTAAATCTTGGACTTTTTGTAGGTTGGGATTTCTTAGGAAAGAAAGACAAAGAAGCAGAATGGATCTATAACAAAAAACCTTGGTTAGGTATTGGTATCAATATTAGTTTTGATGGCATTAGTACCACTAAAACAGCTGCTAATGGCACTCAATAATGATCTGTAGATATTTTATTTTAATTAATTTTAATAACCGATTAACCAATAATTTTTACGCTTATGAAAATAACATTTAATCATTTCAAAATCCTGTTACCAGCAACTTGCCTGCTGGCTACATTAAATGGTTTTGCGCAAAGCAAAGAACCAGAAGTTTTTAAGGCCCGGATAATTACTCCTGATAAACCTGCTACCCCAGTTCAGAAAAATACGCCGCCTGTTACAGCTTCAGTCCATACTGCAAGTAATCTGAATAAATTCTATGGAACTTATTATTATTGGGTTCCAGGCACTTCTTATGTTGTACCTGATTATAGTCGCAAACAGGATGTAATCCACAATTCTGCCGGAACAGGTGTATTGCCCGGAAGCATAAAAATCAACGCCGATGGTACTTATATCTGGAACAGCAGCTGGGAGCAAAAAATAATCAAAGGAAAATGGCAGCTTACAGGTGATAAAGACTACCCTATTGAAATGATAAACGCTCAGGAAAAGAAAAACTGGAAAGTAGGCTTACATGACCGACCAAAAGAAGCTGACCTTTATATTAAAGATGGCAACACATGGTACAGTGCCAAGAAAGTGAAGTAAATCCTAAGTATTTTATCAAGAGGTTGTTTCAAAAATCTTGAGTTTCGTCATTCTGAACTCGTTTCAGAATCTCAGACAGAGACTGAATTTGAAACAACCTTATTTTTAACTTAATGTATTTTTATACAAATTATTTTGGGTTTATTTCAGTTTCAGCTATATCAGCGTTAACATGATCTTCTTGCTTGGTTTTTTGGCTTAATGATATACCGGCAGCTAAAAGTTCTTGCGTAATGTTACGGGTATAATCCAAAATCTCGGCCTTGAATTGTTGCACAGAAGCCCCCGAACGTATTTCTTCCAGTCGTTTTTCCCATTGCCCGGTAAGTTCGGCCTGTGCAATCTGCTTATCTTTTACCACCTCATATACCGCCAAACCTTTTGTGGTAGGCACTAAATTTCTTTTTTCCCTAATGATATATTCACGGGTCAGTAAAGTTTCTATAATAGCTGCACGGGTTGCGGGCGTACCTAAACCGCTGTCTTTCATTGCATCTCTTAACTCCTCATCTTCAATATCTTTGCCGCAGGTTTCCAGAGCCTTTAACAAAGATGCTTCATTATACATGGCTTTAGGTTTGGTTTGTTTTTCTAATAATACTTTATCTGCAAGAGGTAATTCCTCTCCTTTTTTTACTTTAGGTAGAGCGGCATTGTCTTCATCTTTTTTATCGTCTTCTGTATCATTAAAAACCGAACGCCATCCGGCACTTCTTATCACTGTACCGTTAGCTATAAACAGGATTTCAGATTCTACCGTAATTTTAGTAATCTCTTTAATGCACTCCTGATGAAAAGCTTCCAGCATACGTCCGGCTACCAGATCATAAACGGCCTGATGGTCTTTGCCTAAATGCGAAGGTTTTACACCTGTAATCAATATGGCATGGTGATCTGTTACTTTTTTGGCGTTCACACTGCGCTTGGTTAATTTAGCTTCTTGCAGGTTACCTGCATGCTTACCAAATGCGGGATGCTCCAGTAAACTGCTGATCAATTGCGGAACGGTAGCAAAAATATCATCACCTATGTAACGACTGCCCGTACGCGGATAAGTAACCAGCTTACTTTCATAAAGATTTTGTAAGAGCCCTAAAGTTTGATCGGCTGTGTAACCATATTTTTTATTGGCTTCCTGCTGTAATGAACTCAAATCATGCAATAAAGGAGGTGGCTCTTTTCTTGGTTTAGCTTCTACATCAACAATATGTGCTCCTGTTACAAAACCCGATGCTACGTCCTTAACCTTTGCAAATAATTCTTCCCCGGCTTCTTTAGTATCAAAACTATCAGTTGATAGGGCCTTAAAAAGCTGTCCGTCTTTATCTACCTGTATGGCAATCTGATAATATATTTTTGGGACAAAGTTTTTAATTTCAAGATAACGGGCACAGATCATGGCCAGCGTAGGCGTTTGAACCCTACCTAACGACAATACATCTTTTCCTCCGGCCGACAAGCTCAATGCCTGGGTGGCATTCATCCCAACCAGCCAGTCCGAAACCGATCGGCAATGAGCCGAACTAAATAAGGTGTCATAATCACTGCCCGGCTTCAAGTTCCTGAAACCTTCTTTTATAGCCTCATCAGTTTGTGAAGATATCCATAACCTTTTAAAAGGTTTTTTACATTTCAGATAAGAATAGATATACCTGAAAATCAATTCTCCTTCCCTCCCGGCATCGGTCGCTACAATAATTTCAGATGCTTCATCAAACAATTTTTGAATAATATCCAATTGTTTTCTTACACCCGGATCCTCAATAAAACCATCTTTAGTTTTTACTTTACGGATAGATAGCTTGAACTTTTGAGGTAACATAGGTAAATTAGTTTTACGCCAGCCATAATAGCCATATTCTTGTGGCGGCGCAAGTTGGAGCAAATGCCCAAAAGCCCATGTAAATGAATACCCCTTACCTTCAATATACCCGTCTTTACGGGTATTTGCGCCAAAAACTTTTGCCAGTTCACGCCCAACCGATGGTTTCTCTGCTATGATAACTTTCATGCTTCCCTTTCACAAATGAAACGTTAAATATCCGAAAAAATATAGTTTTTGAGCATCACTCAACCCGATAGACGATTTATCTATTTGTATTTTAATCAGATAAAAACAGATTTAGATTATAACCGTATTTACGTAGTCGTTAATCATGCTATCAAATACGTTAAAAATCCGGATACAAAGCTTTTAAAAACCAATGAGATGAGCTATATCCATAAACATTTACAACTTAAAGGGGTTAATCTTAAAACTTTAAGTTCTGATAATTATATTTGGATGAGGCTCTTTGCCCATATTACATCTTTCAATCATTCTAAGAAATGGAAAAAAACCTGAAAAACACCAAATCTTTTAAACGTATTATTATTGCTGCAATGGCAATTATTGCGATAACCGCAGCCGGCTTTTATTTCTTTGGCAGAAAAAAAGCAAAAGATAAACAAGCTTATGCAAAATACATAGATGCTTATACCTCAGGAACCATTTCCAAAAAAAGTTTCATAAGAGTACATCTGGCCAGTGTAATACAGTCTGTTAACGATTTAGGTAAACCCGATGATCGTAAATTACTGGATTTTTCGCCCAACATCAAAGGAAAAACCTATTGGATAGATGCCCAAACCATAGAGTTTAGGCCCGACGAACCTTTAAAACCCGATCAGGAATACACGGCTACTTTAGATTTAGAAAAGTTAACTCCGGTTGAGAAAGGCCTCGAAGAATTTGAGTTTGACTTTAAGATCATGAAACCGGGAATGATGGTCACACAAAACGGCCTGGTTTCACAAAACAATACCTCGTTAAACTATATGAAGCTAACGGGTAGTGTATATACTGCAGATGAAGAAGATCAAAAAGAAATTGAACAGACCTTAAGCATCGATTTTGGGCAAAAATTAAATATCAAGTGGTTTCACAACCCTGAAAAACACAGCTCTTCTTTTCAGATAGACAGCATAAAAAAAACAAATCAGGAACAAGAAATTAGCCTCAAATGGAATGGAAAAGCTATAAAAGCCAGTGAGAGCAAAGGCGAAATCAAACTGAACGTGCCAGCATTGAGTATCTTTAAAGTCTTAGATATTAAATCTGTACAAGAAACGGATAATTATGCTTTGGTGCAATTTAGTGAACCTGTAAATGTGGGTCAGGATTTAAATGGATTAATCAGTTTAGGCAGTTTAGAAGATTTACGTTATACCATAGATGGCAGCCAGGTAAAGGTTTATGCAGCCGATGTACTTGAGGGCAATTATAATATTGTAGTAAGCACTGGCATTACAAATATTAATGATAAGAGTTTAGAAGCGGCCAAAACTGCAAATATTATTTTTGAGAACAAGAAACCTTCTGTAACAATAGCGGGTACGGGTAGTATCATGCCCAATTCCGGCAAATTGGTTTTGCCTTTTGAAGCCGTTAACTTAAAAGCTGTTGATGTAACCATTATTAAAATATATGAAAACAATATTCCTCAGTTCTTCCAATCGAACAATTACAAAGATGAAAACGAGCTGCGCAGGGTAGCCAAACCAATTGCACAAAAAACCATTCGCTTAGATGAGGATAAATCTGTTGATCTCCATAAGAAAACCCGTTTTACTTTAGATCTCGATAAAATCATAAGAACCGAACCCGGTGCCATGTACCGGGTAACTATAGGTTTTAGACAAGCCTACAATCTCTACAATTGTGATGAAAAAGGAGAAAAATCAGATAACAACAATCGAGAAGAAGAAGATTATTATGGCGAAAAAATTGATGAGGATGATGAATTTTGGCAAGCGTATAACAGCTACTACCCTTCTAATTACCGTTGGGATGAACGTGATAATCCTTGTACACCTTCTTACTACACCCGTGAAAAATGGGCCAGCCGTAATCTAATTGCCTCTAATATTGGTTTAATTGCCAAAAGAGGGAATGATAACAGCATGCTGATTATCGCTACAGATTTGCTTACTGCCAAACCCATGGCCGATGTAAACATAGAATTGCTCGACTACCAGAAACAGGTACTGACCCAAGTAAAAACAAGTAGCGACGGTATGGCCACTTTTGACTTGAAACGTAAACCTTTCTTACTGGTAGCTAAAAAAGATAAAGAACGGGGTTACTTGCGTTTAGACGATGCCAACTCCTTGCCTTTAAGTCGTTTTGATGTAGGTGGAGACGTGGTACAAAATGGCGTAAAAGGCTTTATTTACGGAGAACGTGGTGTATGGCGACCGGGCGATAGTCTATTTGTTTCTTTTATTTTAGAAGATAAGCTCAATAAATTACCTCAAAACTATCCGGTTACCTTTGAATTGTATAATCCTAAAGGACAATTAGACAAAAAAGTAATCAGTTCGCAATCATTAAACGGATTTTACACTTTTAAAACAAGGACAGAAAGTACGGCACCTACCGGCAATTGGCTGCTCAAAGCCAAAGTGGGCGGTTCTACATTTACAAAAGACTTAAAGATTGAAACCGTAGTACCCAATCGGCTTAAAATCAATTTTGATTTAGGTGGCCGTAGCTACTTAGGAAACGGTGCGGCAGCCCCTGCCAAATTAAACGCAAAATGGCTGTTTGGTACACCGGGCAAAGGGCTTAAGGCTAAGGTGGATGTAAATCTAAACACCACCACAACAACTTTTAAAGGCTTTGAGGCTTACAGCTTCGACAATCCTACGGTTCATTTTCAATCGCAGGCCAAAACTATTTTTGAAGGCACGTTGAATGAGAATGGAGATGCAGCTATAAACACCAATTTAAGCGAAAATGGAGAAGCTCCCGGCATACTAAGAGCTAATTTCACGACTAAAGTTTTTGAACCGGGTGGCAATTTCAGTATCGACAATTTTAGTATCCCTTACCATGTATATAGCAGCTACATCGGCATAAGGGCTCCCGAAGGAGAAAAACTTAGCGGTATGTTATTTACCGGCAAATCTCACAATATTGACATTGTAAATGTAAACCGTGATGGCAAGTTACTGGCCAGTAATAAAAACGTACGTGTAGAAATGTATAAGGTACAGTGGCGATGGTGGTGGGAACAAGATAACCAAGATACTTATGCCAATTTTACGCAGAACGAATACAATAAGCTCATTAAATCGCAAACCGTAAAATTGATAAACGGTAAAGCCAGCTGGAGTTTCAGAATAGATGAACCTGAATGGGGAAGATACCTTATCTTGGTAAAAGATGGTAATGGCGGGCACACAGCTGGAAAATCTGTTTATATCGATTGGCCGGGATGGAGCCAGCGAGAACAAGGCAGCAATCCAACAGAAGCGGCAATGCTTTCTTTTACAGCCAACAAAGCTAAATACAATGTGGGCGAAGATATTACCCTTACCATACCCACAGGCGAAAACGGAAGAGCGCTCATTTCTATAGAAAATGGCAGTAGGGTATTAAAGACCTTTTGGATTGACACAAAAAAAGGACAAACTCAATACAGTTTTAAAGCCGAAAAAGATTGGGCACCAAATGTATTTGCCAATATTACTTTGCTGCAACCTCATGCACAAACTGTAAATGATCTGCCTATACGTATGTACGGTGCTATTCCTTTGAATATAGAAAACCCACAAACCATTTTAAAACCTGTAATAAAAATGGCTTCGGTACTAAAACCGGAAGTAGAAAGCAGTGTAACAGTAAGCGAAAGTAATGGTAAAGAAATGACCTACACATTGGCAATGGTTGATGAAGGTTTACTCGATCTTACTCGTTTTAAAACACCGCAACCACATCAGGCTTTTTATGCACGTGAAGGACTGGGTGTTAAAACCTGGGATTTATTTGACTATGTTTTAGGTGCATGGGGAGGCAATTTAGAACGTCTGTTAAGTATTGGTGGCGATGGTTCTATCAACCGTAATCTTAATCCTGCAAAGGCCAACAGGTTTAAACCAGTAGTTAAATTTATGGGGCCATTCCATATCAGCAAGGGAGAAAATAAGACCCATAAATTCAAATTACCTCAATATATTGGTGCTGTAAGGGTAATGGTTGTAGCCGGGCATGACGGTGCTTATGGAAATGTTGAAAAATCGGTAGAAGTTAAAAATCCTTTGATGTTGCATGCTACTTTACCAAGAGTAATAGGTGCAGGAGAAAATTTTGTACTTCCTGTAAATGTATTTGCGACCAATAACAACATTAAAAATGTATCGGTACAAATTCAAAGCGATAAATTAACCTTGAGTTCTGGTAATACTCAACAACTTAATTTTGCACAGGCTGGAGAACAGATGGCATACTTTAACGTAACAGCCCCTGAAACAGTTGGCGTGGCAAAAGTTAAAGTCATTGCCCGCAGCGGAAAAGAACAAAGCGTATATGATGTAGAAATAGAGATCAGAAATCCGAACCCCTATATTAGCAATGTAGTTTCTTACACCCTCCACCCTAACCAAAGTCAGCAAATCAACTACAAAGCCATAGGTATGGCAGGAACAAACTCAGGTGTAATAGAAATTTCTTCCATCCCTCCTATAAATCTGCAAAAAAGACTGAATTATCTGATCCAGTATCCGCACGGTTGTGTAGAACAAATTACTTCCGGAGTTTTCCCTCAACTATTCTTAGACAGGCTTACTCCTTTAAACGAGCAGAAAAAAGCTGAGATAGAACGCAATATTAAGAAAGGCATAGCCAAGCTTAAAGGTTTCCAAAGTACCGAAGGTGGTTTAAGTTACTGGCCAGGCGAAGCCAAAGCCGATGAATGGGGAACCAACTATGCATCGCATTTCTTGATAGAGGCTCAAAATGCAGGTTATACCCTACCTGTTGGTATGTTAGATGAAATTTTACGCTACCAAAAACGTAAGGCAAATAATTGGACACCAAATGCAGATAATTTTTACGGAGGCGATTTAAACCAAGCTTATCGCTTATACACGCTTGCTTTAGCCAAAAAACCCGAAATGGCCGCCATGAACCGTCTAAAAGCTTTCCAATATTTAAGTGTTGCCGCTAAATGGCGTTTAGCTGCTGCTTACCAACTGGCCGGGCAAAACGGAGCAGTATTGAGCTTAACACGCGGACTGGACAAAACGGTTAAACCTTACCAGCAATTAGGAGGTACTTATGGCTCTACCCTACGTGATGAAGCCATGATCATGGAAACCCTTAGCCTAATGGGACAAAAAACTGAGGCTGCCAAGCTGATGCAGAGTGTTGCCGCAAAGATAGGCGAAGACACCTGGTACAGTACGCAAACTACTGCTTATGGCCTACTCGCCATTGCCAAATTCTGCGGACAAAATAAAGCTGGAACGCGGTTAAGTTACAGTTATACCATAGATGGAAAGAAAGGAAATGCCAGCAGCAACGAATTCATGAATAGCCAAGCATTGAGTTTTAAGTCTAATCAGGCTGTAATAACCAATACGGGCAATAACATTCTGTATGTTAGATTGGTCTTACAGGGACAACCTGCTAACGGGCAAAATGATTTTCTGCCTAACAATACTGAAAATCTAAACATGAGTGTAAGTTATAAAACACTTAAAGGACAAGATATAGATCCTGCTGTAATTAAACAGGGTACTGATTTTTATGCCGAAGTAACCCTAAAAAATCCTGGAAATATGGGTTATTATGAACAAATGGCACTTACACAGATCTTTCCTTCTGGTTGGGAAATCATCAATACCAGATTAAATGATAATGAAGGCTTCTTAAGCTCTTCGCCTGCCACTTACCAGGATATAAGAGATGACCGTGTATTTACTTACTTTAATATACGTGAGCGCGAAACACTTACTTATAAAGTGCTGCTCAACGCATCATATGTAGGGCGTTACTATTTACCAGCTGTATATTGTGAAGCTATGTACAATAATAGTATCAGTGCCACGCAGGCAGGCAAATGGGTTCAAGTGGTAAAATAATTAAAGCCGGGGCCAAACGTTGATAAAAATAAAACGGATAAAGCCCACCGAAAAACGTATAAATGCATAAATCTTTTCCATAGCAACTGTTTTTATAACAAATCAGTTGCTATGGAATTTTGTTACCCTTAAAAATGAAGAAATTGAAAAAGACGTTGATCATTACTGATTTGATTTGTCTTTTGTTGTTTTTATGCTTTGTATTTTCACTGCCAAAACATCTGTTTAAATCGCCTACTTCATATGTTGTAGAAGCCGCTAATGGCGATTTGTTAAGTGCAGCCATCGCCAAAGACGGGCAATGGCGTTTTCCGCAAAGTGATACCATTCCAGATAAATTTGCAAAGTGTATTGTTGCATTTGAAGATAAACGTTTCTACAATCACTTTGGCGTAGATTTTATGGCATTAAGCCGTGCCATTAAACAAAACTTAAAAGCACATAGTGTAGTTAGTGGTGGCAGCACTATTAGTATGCAGGTAATACGGCTTTCAAGAAAAAAAGACCGTACCCTATGGCAGAAAATAATAGAAATTTATTTAGCATTCAGGTTAGAATCTACCCATAGTAAACAGGAAATTTTAGCATTATATGCTGCAAATGCGCCATTTGGCACAAACGTAGTTGGGCTCGAAGCCGCAAGCTGGCGTTATTTTGGTCGAGATGCGGGCAGTTTATCATGGGGCGAAATGGCAACTTTAGCTGTTCTGCCCAACTCGCCATCACTGGTACATCCCGGAAAAAATACAGCACGTTTAACCCAAAAGCGGAATGATCTGCTTGATAAAATGGTAACCCTGAAGTATATAGATCAGGAAACTGCAAACTTAGCCAAAACAGAACCACTTCCCGGACGCCCAATCCCATTACCCCAATATGCACCTCATTTACTCAATAGATTCAAAGAAGAGAACCACACCGGTAACACACGATTAAAATCGACCATTAATTACAATTTACAATTAGAGATCAATAATATCTTAAAAAGATACCATAATCGATATAAGGCCAATGACATTAATAACATTGCTGCCTTAGTTATTGAAGTAAAAACCGGTCATGTAATAAGCTATGTAGGTAATTATTTTCAACCAGAAAATAAAGAGCTCGAAAGTCATGTGGATATGATCAAAGCGCCCCGTAGTCCCGGCAGTACCTTAAAACCTTTGCTGTATGCCAGTATGTTAACCGATGGCTTGATTTTACCGCACACCCTTATTCCAGATGTACCTACCCAAATTGCAGGGTATAAGCCTCAAAATTATGATTTAGGCTATGATGGTGCCATTGCCGCAGATAAAGCGTTGAGCAGATCTTTGAACATACCTGCCGTAAAAATGTTGCAGCAATACAAATACGAACGCTTTTATGATAAATTGAAGAAGCTACATTTTAGTACGTTAACCCAGCCTGCAGATCATTACGGATTGTCTTTGATTTTAGGAGGCAGCGAAGTTACCATGTGGGATCTGTGCCGGGCTTATTTAGGCATGGTCCGTACCTTAAACCACTATAATCTTTACCAAGGTAAATACAACGCAGCCGATTACAGTATGCAAAGCTACAAATTTGAAGAAAAAACAAAGGAACATGAAGCCGAACCCAACTCCATATTAGATCATGGCGCCATATGGGCTACTTTTAATGCCATGCAGGAAGTAATGCGCCCAGGCGACGAAGGTTTATGGGAGCAGTTCTCTTCTTCACAACGCATAGCATGGAAAACAGGAACGAGTTTTGGATTTAGAGATGCATGGGCCATTGGTTTAACTCCTAACTATGTGGTATGTGTATGGGTGGGCAATGCCGATGGTGAAGGCAGACCAGGTTTGACCGGAATTGAAGCCGCTGCTCCGGTTATGTTTGATATTTTTAGATTGTTGCCTAACAACAAATGGTTTACAGCACCACAAACCAAGCTCAAAAAAATAGAGGTCTGTAAACAAAGCGGATATAAAGCAGGAGAATATTGTACAGAAAAAATAATAGAGCAAGTATCTCCTTCAGGAGAAAAAACGGCTATATGTCCTTACCATAAATTAATACACTTAAACCCTCAGGGTACGTTCCAAGTTACCGATGTCTGTATGAGCCCAACACAAATGCGGCACGAAAAATGGTTTGTATTACCCGCTACCATGGAATATTATTATAAAGTAAAACATGCCGATTATCGCCCTTTACCCCCATATATGCAAGGCTGCAATGAAAGTGGAGAAAACGGTATCATGGAAATGATTTATCCTAAAAATAATGCCTTGGTTTATGTTCCTTTAGAACTGGATGGTAGCAGGGGCAAAATGATATTAGAAACCGCACATCGTCGCGCAAACGCTACTATTTACTGGCATTTAGATGAAGAATACATCGGCAGCACCAAAACATTCCATCAAATGGCCGTAAACCCGCCAGCAGGTAAACACACGCTTACATTGGTTGATGATAACGGAGAACGACTGGTGCAAGTGTTTACTGTAATGGACAAATCGAAAGGCAAGAATTAATTCTTCTTTACGTACTTACGTTCTACAGTACCTGTAGTAATTAAAAATTGTGCCCCCATATAGGTTACCATAATTATCAACGGAGCATAATTTACCTGTGCAACAAACTTATTGTAGGCAAGTATCGTATCAGAAATAATGAAAAGTACCGATCCCCAGCAGATCCATTTAAAACTCCTGAAATTGGTCTTACCATAACGCAATGCAGCCATGATCCCCATCATTGTAATCACAAAGCAATACACCATTATCGGGATTTTTAAAGCACCTAAATATGGACGCAGGTATAAAAAAACAGATACGCAAAAAGTCATGTAAACTAAAAAGACAGGCAGCACATTTCTATGTTCTACCTTAACTTTGTTAGATGCATCAACGTAAAAAGCAAATATGTAGAACAGGTGCGCAGTTAAAAACGCTGCCATTCCACAAATAAAAAATGTATCCGTATGAATGGGTAACATCAGAAAAATATCGCCCAATAAAGAAAAAAACAAACCACCTATGATCCGCTTGGTAAACCTACCTTTACGCTTTACCGAGAAAATAATGAAAATAATGAGCGAGATACAGATTGCCGACTTAGTAAGATATCTTAACTCATCAAAACCGTTTACAATGGCAAAAAGCTCGGCAAATGCAATAATGGCAAAGCCGAAACTAAATTGAGGATAATTTTTGATCATGGTTCAAAGAACGTTTGAGAAATATAAACAAGATTACAGAGAGCAATAAAAGCACAACAGAAAGATACACAACCTGATTTGGAAAACCTGTTTGCGTAAAATGGTAAACAATAAGTGCCCCCAATATAAAGCGAAGATATTCAGCCGGGTTTAACCATCTTTTTTTCTCGAGCAATGCCCCACAGGTAAGTAAAGTAAATACAGTGAATACAGCCAATAAAACATTGGTTAACCATCCAAACTTAGCAAACATAAATAGCAGCACAGAACCCGTTCCTAAGGCAATTAAAAACTGGAATACCACATACAATACTACAGATGTAGTTCCGTTGGCATCAAATTTTCTGTAATTAGCCGCATCTATTTCAAGTGCAGATTTAAATCCACCCAATTTTTCTGGAAACCAGCCCGGAGGTTTAATAAATACCCTGATCTTATCTCCTATCCCATCTGCTTTTTGAGCGGTTTGCCACAACTCAACCCAATAATGCACATTTGCCCACACCGGATTCCAGCTGGCCAACGGAGTGGTTATTCCGTAATAAACTTCCTCTTCTTCTTTTTGAAAAGTACCAAACATCCTGTCCCAGATAATTAAAGTACCTGCATGGTTTTTATCAATGTATTTAGGATTTGAGCCATGGTGCACACGGTGATGTGATGGCGTGTTAATAATGTACTCCAAAAATCCCATATTTTTAATGGCACGGGTATGTATCCAGAATTGATATAGTGTATTAAAGGAACTGAGCGTTAAAAACATAATAGGATCAAACCCAATAAATGCCAAAGGCAAATAAAACACCCATGAAAACCAGCCCTGAAACCACGATTGGCGTAAAGCCACCGTAAGATTATATTCTTCAGATTGATGATGCACAATATGCGCAGCCCAAAGCGCATTAATCTGATGGCTCATGCGATGAAACCAGTAATAAAAGAAATCAACCCCAATAAAGAGAATGATCCAGACCCATATATTATGAGGTAGATCAAACAACCGCCAGTGTTCAAAAATGTACTTGTAACCAAAAAACAGGATAGTTTTCATGAACAATCCTACAATCTGAGAGCCTATACCTTGACTTAGATTTGCTATAGAATCGTTTAGTCTGTAATAATTGAGTTTTTTGTAAAAGGTGTAAGCCAGTTCAATACCTATCAGGATAAAAAAAATAGGTACCGATAACGCTATATAATCAACTTTCATAATCTCTGAATATTATTCTCTTGTAGCCGATCTGATCATCTCTGCTGCCAGTTCTTTACCTAAATAATTATCTATGGCCACATGCATAAGGTACAGAATTGGGGTCATAGCCAAGGCAATAATAAATTTATACGTATAACCTACCAAACCTATAGCCGCCACCATTTGCCAGCTCCAGTTAAACTGAGGATTTAAATAAAAAGCAATAAATATAACCACAAAACTATCTATCAATTGTGATACGACTGTAGATCCGGTAGCTCTTAACCATAATGCCCTGTCGCCTGTAATCTTTTTAATCCTATGAAAAATTAGTACATCAGCCATTTGCCCAATAATGAAAGCCGTAATTGAACCTACAATAATCCACATGCCCTGCCCAAATATAGCCTGAAATGCTCTTGGCATATCTACTTCTTTCCCATCAATATGCTGCGTAACCCAAAAATCTGAAGGCTCTAACCACATAGCTGCAGCCACAATTACAAAAGCGCCACCAATAAGTACAGCCGTTAATATAGAAAGAAACCTTACCTGTTTTACCCCAAAATATTCATTGATAATATCTGTCATGATAAAAATAACAGGCCATGTAATTACGCCAACAGACATGTTAAACGACAGGTTTGGAACACCAAACAGGTTAATATCAAACTTATTGATTCCTAAACTGGCTTCAACACTAAATATCTTTACCCCAATAAATTCAGAAATAATGGCATTAGCCACAAAAAAGGAACTCAATACCAGTAGTAATCGGCTTTCTTTAGTCTTAAAGGTCATAAAACTAAAAGTACAAATTTTTAACAAATAAGAAAGTGCTCTTTAAGCAAAACCGGGTATATCAATTTAATTGTTAATTTCGCAAAGATGATCAACCTTAATTCAAAGCTTCCTACTGTCGGTACCACTATATTTTCGCTCATGTCTAAAATGGCAGCAGATTACAATGCCATTAATCTTTCACAGGGTTTCCCTGATTTTATGCCAGATGCCCGTTTAATCGAATGCATTACTGAAGCCATGAAAAGCGGACACAACCAGTATGCACCACTGGCTGGTAACATGCAATTGCGTGAGCATATTGCCGAAAAAGTGGAGAGTCTGTACAAAGCAAATTACAATCCCGAAACAGAGATTACCATTACAGCAGGAGGAACTCAGGCAATTTTCACCGCTTTATCTGCTATTATTCATCCGGGCGATGAAGTCATTGTATTTGAACCGGCTTATGATTGTTATGCACCCACCGTAAAGCTGTTAGGTGGCCTGGTAAAACCTTTTGAGCTTACTGCTCCCGATTATAAGATAGACTGGGAAATGGTAAAAAAACTTTTTACGGCTAAAACCAAGCTCATTATCCTCAATACCCCACACAATCCAACAGGAACTATATTAACACCGAAAGACATTGCGGCCTTAATCAAATTAACAAAAAATACTGATATCCTCATTTTAAGTGATGAGGTATATGAACATATTATATTTGACAACGAAGCACATCAAAGTGTTGCAAGATACCCTGAATTGTTTGAAAGAAGCTTTATTATCGCATCTTTTGGTAAACTGCTGCATACCACTGGATGGAAAATCGGTTATTGCATAGCACCTGAGAGATTGATGAATGAGTTCAGAAAAATTCACCAGTTTAATGTATTCAGCGTAAACACACCTGTGCAGGCTGGAATAGCTAATTATTTGAATATGGAAAATATTTATCCTGAAATATCCGTTTTCTTTCAAAAGAAAAGAGACTTTTTCAGAGATTTAATAGCACAAACCAGATTTAAACTTCTACCCTGCAAAGGCTCCTATTTTCAATGCGTAACATTTGAAAATATAAGTAACGAAAAAGATCTTGATTTTGCTAAACGACTGGTCAAAGATTTTGGTGTGGCAGCTATACCGGTTTCGGCATTTTACAGCAAAAACCCCAATGAAGGAACTCTTAGATTTTGCTTTGCAAAAAAAGAAGAAACTTTACAAAAAGCCTTTGATAAACTCATAAAAGTTTAATTTTATAAAATAAGATATTGATATGGAACCACATTACTTAAATATCCAAAATCTGAAAATAACCATATTTCAGGCTTATTTATTTTGGGAGAATATCGAAAAAAACCTGCAAAATTTAGCCTTACGACTATCTATTGGTTTACGCGAAAAAACCGATCTGATTGTACTGCCCGAAATGTTTAATACCGGCTTTACCATGAATGCGGAGCAGCTTGCCGAAGAAATGGACGGCAATACTATGCAATGGATGCACCAAATGGCACGCAAATACGATTGTGTAATTACCGGAAGTCTTATCATAAAAGAGAACAACAATTATTATAACCGCATGATCTGGATGCTTCCCGATGGAAGTTATCAGCATTATGACAAACGTCATCTTTTTGGCTTAGGGAGTGAAGACAAACATTATACTGCCGGAAAAGATGAACTGATTGTAGAGCTCAAAGGCTGGAAAATACGTTTAGCAATCTGCTATGATTTGCGGTTTCCAGTATGGTTGCGCAACAAAAATGCCGAGTATGATTTACTATTGATCATTGCAAGTTGGCCTGATAAAAGATCTGCGCATTGGCGTACATTAATACATGCCCGTGCCATTGAAAATCAAAGCTATGTGATCGGTGTTAACCGTGTTGGTCATGATGGTGATCAGGTTTACCATAGCGGACATTCTATGTGTATAGATCCTTTAGGGAATACCGTTTATTATAAACCTGAGGATGAGGACCTTTACACTTTCAGCATCAATTACACAGATTTAGAAAAAACAAGACGTCAGTTTCCGTTTTTAAAAGATGCCGATACCTTTAATTTGAATTAACATGATCAACCGTAGAAAATTTATACAATCAACTGTTTTAGCTTCTGCTGCTGTTGCTTTAAATAATAAAACAACCTATGCTGCATCTTCTGGCAAACCAATTGTAATTTCAACCTGGGATTTTGGCATAGCGGCTAATAAAGATGCCTGGAAAATATTAAGCAAAAATGGAGCTGCTTTAGATGCCGTTGAATTGGGTGTACAGAATGCCGAAGCCGATGTAACCAACCAATCTGTAGGTTATGGCGGTTTACCAGACCGCGATGGTATTGTTACTTTAGATGCATGTATTATGGATGATAAGGGAAATTGCGGCGCTGTTTTAGCATTAGAAAATATCAAACATCCTATTGCGGTGGCAAGAAAGGTAATGGAAAAAACACCTCACGTAATGCTGGCCGGAAATGGGGCTTTACAGTTTGCATTAGAACAAGGCTTTAAAAAAGAGAACCTTCTTACCGAAAAAAGCAAAAAAGACTGGCAGGAATGGCTTAAAACAGCCAAATACGAACCAGTTATGAATATAGAAAACAAGCTCTACAACACTACCCCTACTAAATTACCCGGAAATCAGTACAACCACGATACAATTGGTATGCTGGCATTAGACAGTAAGGGAAATCTTTCTGGTGCCTGTACTACAAGCGGCATGGCTTATAAATTACATGGCCGTGTAGGCGATAGTCCTATTATTGGTGCTGGTCTTTATGTAGATAATGAGGTAGGCGGAGCAACATCAACCGGGGTTGGCGAAGAAGTGGTACGAAACGTAGGTTCGTTTTTGGTAGTAGAACTGATGCGTCAAGGCTATTCTCCTGCCGAAGCCTGTAAAGAAGCTGTTATGCGTATCATCAAGAAAAAACCCGAAACAGCAAAAAAAATACAAGTAGGTTTCTTGGCATTGAATAAAAAAGGCGAATATGGAAGTTATGCCATACAACAAGGCTTCAGCTACGCAGTTTGCGATAACGAAAAACAAGACCTGCTGATTAAATCTTTAAGCTACTATTAATGCTACTTGAAGTTTGTGCAAATTCTTACGCCTCTGCTTTGGCTGCGCAGCAAGGTGGGGCAAAGCGTGTTGAGCTTTGCGATAATTTAGCCGAAGGCGGAACAACACCCAGCTATGCGCAGATCAAACTTTGCATAGAAAACCTGTCTATAGAAACCTGGCCTATCATAAGACCAAGAGGGGGCGATTTTTTATATGATGACATAGAATTTGAACTGATTAAAGAAGATATCAGACTTTGCAGATCCTTAGGTTGCCATGGAGTAGTTACTGGAATACTCAAAGCCAATGGTGATATAGACAAAGAACGTATCCATATTTTAAAAACAATTGCAGAACCTATGCCTATTGCTTTTCACCGGGCTTTTGACATGAGCAATAATCTCTCAAAGTCTTTAGAAGATCTGATTGAATTAGGCATTGTAAGGATATTAAGCTCAGGTGCAAAACCTACTGCTATTGCCGGAGCTAATAAACTTGCGCAATTGGTTAAACAAGCAGATAAAAGGATAGAAATCATGCCTGGCGCCGGAATTAATACCAACAACATCAAAAAGCTAATTGAAACTACAGGTGCTCCTTGTTACCATGCATCTGCAAAAGACGTTGTGCGCAGTAAGATGATGTTTAAAAATCAACAAGCTAAAATGGGGAACATTGAAGATGAATATGCTTATGAACTCACTTCACCTGTAAAAGTTGAGCAACTCGTTACAAAAATTAATAAGTACAGTAAGAATATATAAACCCAACTTCAAATGATCAGAAATACAATGCTGTTTTTCAGTTTTCTTCTTATTTCTTTATCCATATTTGGTCAGAATGCGAGAAAAGCTCCTGCATTTGCCATTGGCAATTTTACTGACGATTATGGCTTAAAGTATGAAGTGAACGATACAGTATGGATACAAAGCCGTAATATTAAATACAATATCATTAAATGGGTACCTGAAAAGCAATATCTGATTGCAAAAAATGCATCCACCAATAAATTCGATGCAGGCAAATATACCCGTATAGATTATATGACCTTTGAAAATATGGGCGATTGGAAGTGGGGATTTTGCCTTACGGCTTATAAAGCTGAAACCGATGAGATAGCTGAAAAAACTGCTGCCGCCGATCGGGAAAAACCTAAAAAAGGTTGTAATGGTTATCCTTTCTCTAGAATGAAAAGAGCTGAGTAAATCAATTATTGCAACGCTCCATATTTAGTTTACCGTCATGCTCAACTCATTTCAGCATTTTTTCATAATAAATTAAATCCTGAAATAATTTTACGCTTTGTTTCAAATCAGGTTCACTAAAAAAATTCTAACTTATTGTTTAGAAGCCCTGATCATCTGCCCAAAATCATATTTCTTGGCCATAGCATCAACAATCATCACCAAACGTTTGGTACGCGTGGTTTCTGTCTTAGCAGAATTGAGCCAATTGATGTAATAATTTTGATGCGATTTGGGCATTTTTAGAAAAGTACTCAAAAATTCAGGCTCATCAGAAAGACACAGTTCAAGATCATCGGGCATCTCAATTTTAAAATCTGCATCAAAAGCCAACTGCAACAATACTTTAGCACCCTCTTCTTTTTTTAGCTTTTTACGCAAACTGCTTTTTAAAGCTAAAATAAAATCGCCCTCTCCCATCGGTACCAAAGACATGCCGCTAACTTCAACCTGATCAATCTTCCCTTTAACTCTAAAGCTTTTTCTATCTCCGGCTTTAATTTGTTCAGCTACAGCATTTGGAATAAAAACATAGCTCCAGCCAGTTTTTTCTCCTTTTTGATCAAATTTTTCAATTTCAGCCTCAAAACTTACCATGTCTAAAATTAAAACTTTTCTTCCACACCTATGCCAAAAAGTGCGAAATCATATTTAACAGGATCTGCCACATCAAATTCTTTAAGCTTATTGGTTAATTGCACAGCAGTTTGCCAATCGGTTTGTTTTCTATTGATTAGTCCTAAATTTCTTGCTACCCTATCCACATGCACATCGCAGGGACAGATCAATATAGAAGTATCTATATTGTGCCAGATCCCAAAATCTACTCCACAATTATCTTTTCTTACCATCCATCTTAAAAACATATTTAGACGTTTACAAGTAGATTTTTGCAAGGGAGAAGAAATATGCTTTATGGTTCTTCGAGGGAAATCAGGAAGGCTGAAAAAGTATTGCCTGAAATGATTTAAAGCGGCTTCTATAGTTAGATTTTGCTTAATTAACTTGTTCTGCATACAAGCAGAAGAACTGAACGTAAATTCTTCATTATCGGCTTCAATATCTAAATATGCAAAGTTAAATTCACTCTTTATGGGCAAAAAGGCATCTTCCAATGACAAAAATTTCTGGTAGTGTTGTTTAAGAAATTCAACAAAATACAGCAGATCGGTATCATTAAAAGTACGGTGCTTAAATCCCAGCAAAGCTTTCAGGTCACTATCTGAGTGATTTAATATGAATTGATAAGGTTGGTTATCCATTCTTGAAAACAATTCATTGCACTTATTGATAATTGTTTTCCGTTGTCCCCAAGCTAAAATTGCCGCAAAAAATGCGGCAATTTCGATATCCTGTTTCAATTTATACTGATGTGGAATGCTAACTGGATCATTCGCAATAAAACCAGGTTGATTATATTGCAAAACCTTAGCGTCCAAAAAATCTTTAAGATCTGTAATTTGCATATTTTGCTTAATTGTAGAAATCGTTGAATTGATTAATAGTTACAAGCTTATAACCAGCTCAAAACAGTTAAACGATTAAACCCTATGCCAGAGCTTGCTCTAAATCCGCAATTAAATCATCAATATCTTCAACTCCAACACTTAAACGCAATAAATTATCGGTTACACCTACCTTTTCACGTTCTTCTTTTGGTATAGAACCGTGGGTCATAGTTGTTGGGTGATTTACCAAACTTTCTACCCCTCCCAATGATTCGGCCAATGAAAAAACCTTAAAGCGTGAAGCCACACGGAAAGTTTCCTGCAAATCCGCATCTTTTAAAGTGATAGAAACCATACCTCCAAAACCACGCATCTGCTTTTTAGCGACATCATGGTTAGGATGATCCTCGAAACCAGGCCAGTAAATTTTATCAACTTTAGGGTGATTCTTTAAATATCTAGCTACTTTTTCACCATTCTCGCAATGTGCTTTCATGCGTAAATGTAGCGTTTTAATACCTCTTAAAACCAGAAATGAGTCTTGTGGTCCCGGAGTTGCACCACATGCATTATAGATAAAGAACAAGTCTTTATACAATTGTTCATTATTGGTTAGCAATGCGCCCATTACCACATCAGAGTGACCACCGATATATTTGGTAACTGAATGCATAACCAGATCAGCGCCTAAATCTATCGGGTTTTGTAAATAAGGTGAAGCAAAGGTATTATCAACAGTGAGTAAGATACCATGTTGTTTGGTTATTTTGGCCATTCCTTCAATATCAATGATACGCATAGTGGGATTGGTTGGTGTTTCTATCCAAACCATTTTGGTATCTGCATTGATATATGGAACGATATTCTCTGGTTTTGACAAATCCAAAAAATGAAATTTAATCCCATATTTCTCATAAACCTTTGTAAAAATACGGTATGAACCACCATACAGGTCATTTCCAGTAATCACCTCATCACCCGGTTTAAGCTGGCGCAGAACACAATCTGTGGCACCCATGCCGCTGCTAAAAGCTAAACCATATTTACAGTTTTCAAGTGCCGCCAAACAATCTTCCAGAGCTTTACGCGTAGGGTTTGTTCCTCTTGAGTATTCGTAACCTTTATGATCGCCGGGCGATTTTTGCCAGTAAGTAGAAGTCTGGTAAATCGGCGTCATCACTGCTCCCGTTGTTGGATCAGGCTCTTGACCTGCATGAATAGCTTTCGTTGCAAATTTCATCTTATTGATTATTATTTTGTTGTGTTTCTGATTTAAATTGATAGCCTAATCTTTTTCCGGTAGGATAACCACTGGCCGCCATGATAGATTGTTTCTGGTGCAGGGTCACGTCTTTAACCTGTGCATAAGGAGGTAATTGCAGATCGTTACTTAGGCACAAAAGAATAGCTCTTTCAAGTATATCTGTTAGGGTTTCCTCATTGATTACATCATCGCCAAACACTTCATACAAGAAACCAAGTGCCCCCTCGCCCTCAACTATAAAACGTTTCTCTTTATTTACAAGAATACGTGCAACTAACATGCCCTCATCAGCCAATCGATTATATTTAATAGAATCAGCTAAAAAATTATGAAGATAGATTACCCCGCAATAACTCAGAGTTGGATCTGCTTTTACATAACTGGTCTGAAAAATAGAATGCCCGGGTTCAAAGTTAAAAACATTGCTATGCATAGAAAGCATTAACATATCGCCCGAAAACTTGAGTTCTGCTTCAAACTGGTTGGTTTCTCTGTAAAATACTTCTACAGAAGGGTCTTTAACCGAGTAATCCTGATGTAAACGTGAAGCTGTTTTTGAAAGCACTTTTTTTGCAAGTGCAAAAACTTCAACTGTATTTCTATATATCTGTTGCTTAATTGAAGCCTTGCTTTCTAACTTTTCAAGTATCTGACTGTAATTATTGTTTTCTTCTTCCATAATTAATAGGCCTTAGCAAATAATACGCGTTGTTTAGAAGGCTTACCTGTTAAGATACAAACACCATCTTCCAATTTATTGTTTAAAGGAATACATCTTATCGTAGCTTTAGTTTCTTCTTTAATACGTTTTTCTGTTTCTACGGTTCCATCCCAATGAGCAGCAATAAAACCGGTTTTGGTCTCTAAAAGTTCCTTAAACTCTTCGTAACTGTTCGCTTCAGTAATATGCTCGTCTCTAAATTTCAATGCTTTTTCAAACATACTGGTCTGAATGTTATTTAACAGATCAGCAATATACATTGCCAGGCCTTTCTGAGCAACTGTGTTTTTTTCTTTTGTGTCTCTCCTGGCAATTTCAACCGTTTGATTTTCCATATCTCGTGCACCTATAGCGATACGTACGGGAACTCCCTTAAGTTCATATTCAGCAAACTTAAACCCAGGACGCTGACTGTCTCTATCGTCATATTTTACAGATATGCCCAAAGCTTTAAGCTGAGGCATCAGTTCATCTACAAAATTGGTAATCTTATCCAACTCTTCCTGTCCTTTATGTATAGGTACGATAACCACTTGTGTAGGTGCCAATTTAGGAGGAAGAACCAGGCCATTGTCATCACTATGCGCCATAATTAAAGCCCCCATTAAACGGGTTGAAACGCCCCATGAAGTTGCCCATACATGTTCCAGTTTACCTTCTTTACTGGTAAATTTAACATCAAATGCCTTAGCAAAATTCTGTCCTAAAAAGTGCGATGTACCTGCCTGTAAAGCTTTTCCATCCTGCATCAATGCTTCAATGCAATATGTATCTAAAGCTCCTGCAAAACGCTCATTTTCAGTTTTTCTTCCTCTTACTACCGGCACAGCCATCCAGTTTTCTACAAAATCTGCATAAACATGCAGCATTTTCTCCGTTTCTTCAATAGCTTCTTCTTTTGTAGCATGAGCAGTATGACCTTCCTGCCATAAAAATTCTGTAGTACGTAAAAATAAACGGGTACGCATTTCCCAACGCACCACATTAGCCCATTGGTTAATCAATAATGGCAAATCACGATAAGATTGTATCCAGCCTTTATAGGTGTTCCAAATAATGGTCTCAGAAGTAGGGCGAACGATCAATTCTTCTTCTAATTTAGCTTCTTCATCCACAATAATATTTCCATTTCCATCGTTTTTTAAACGGTAATGTGTTACTACAGCGCATTCTGTAGCAAAACCATCTACGTGAGCAGCTTCTTTGGAAAAATACGATTTGGGTATAAATAAGGGAAAATAAGCATTTTGATGACCTGTTTCTTTAAATTTATAGTCCAAAACAGATTGCATTTTCTCCCAAATTGAATAGCCGTAGGGTTTAATTACCATACAACCTTTAACCGAAGAATGTTCTGCTAAATCTGCTTTTATAACAATGTCATTATACCATTGTGAATAATCGTCATTTTTACTTGAAATGCCTTTGCTCATAATTAAATTGGAACGTTTTTTGTGTTAAATTTCTTGTATATTGCTATGCAAAGCTATAAATTTATAGTGATTATTTAAGCAGAACACACTTAAAACTCAATAATATGAAACCTAAACAATTATTAGTTACTGTATTTGCATTTACGGCATTATTTGCTGTTTCATGCTCTACATCTAAACTTGCGCAGCAGGCTGCTTTGCAGGATGATGTATACAACAGCACAGCTCAGGCTAAAGAATACAAGCCTGCACCTCCTGTGCAGTATGACGAGTACCGCAGATTAAACGACTCAACTTATGTTTCAAGTGATCCGAATTATGATATGGATTACTATTCTAGGATAGATCGTTTTTATTACGGAAATCGTTTAAGATCATATTACGATGATTATTACAACTATTATGGGTACAATTCATGGTATGATCCATATTATAGGAGTTACTATAACGGCATGTATGATCCTTGGTATTCACCATACTATAGCTGGTACTCTCCTTATTACAATTGGAGATATTATGGTTCACCGTATTACTGGAGCACCTGGGGCCCTTATTCTTATTACAACCCATGGTATGGAGGATACGGCTGGGGAGGTGGTTACTGGGGTAACGGTTATTGGGGAGGCGGTGGCTATTGGGGCGGTGGTGTTATCGTAAGAAATAACGAAAACTACAGGGCAAGACCCGGACGTGGCGGAGACAACGGAATAGGTTACAGACCAAACGGAACTGTTATTGACAGAACCGGTGGAGCAGGAGGCCGAACTGGTGGTATTGTAGATAATGGAAACTACGGACGTACCGGTGGAAGACCTGAAGCGTATAACCCTACTACAAACGGTACTTCAACCAATAGAAATACACAGAGCAGACCAAGCAGAGGTCCTGAGACCAGACCTTCTTATACGCCTGATCGTCCTACTTATACTCCTCCACCAAGCAGTAGCAGTAGTGAACGCACAGGAGGCTCAACAAGTAGTGGTAGCAGTAGCAGCGGTTCGTCTACAGGTGGTGGCGGAGGTAGACCATCAAGAGGTGGGGGCAGATAATCTATTAACGTAATCAATAAACACACATGAACAAGATATTTTCTATGCTTGTAATAGGCTTGGTAGCCTCTGCAAGTGGCGTATATGCACAATATGGGAGCGATGGCTTACGCTTCTCGCAATTAAATTATGGTAGCACTGCCCGTTTTAAAGCAATGGGTAATGCACAGATTGGTGTAGGTGGCGATATGAGCTCTCTGAGTGGAAACCCAGCCGGATTAGGATTATTTACGCGGTCTGAATTCTCTTTAACTCCTGAATTTAACCAGACTGGGGTTGAGGGCAATTACTTAGGCACAAAGAGCAGAACGAACAAAGGAACGCTGAATTTGAACCAATTAGGTGTAGTATTGTATGCACCTTCGTATAAGAAAAAAGGGGAAGATACTAAAAAAGGACTGATCAGTTCCGTTTTCGGACTGGGTTATGCAAGAAATAACGATTATGCTTTAGAATCGAGTTATGCAGGCCAGAATACCAATAATTCTATCAGGCATTTTTTTGCTGATCTGGCTAACCGATATAAAGATCCTAATAATTTTACCATTTCTAAAAATTCATTGGAAGGAATGGCGTTTGATAGTTATCTGATTAATTTTAATACACCGGGAAATGCCAATATGTACACTGCATCGAGTGCGGGAAATGCATTTTCGGCAAACAACCAGCAGAAAAATGAAACAAGATCGGGTTCTGTTTCTGAATTTAATATTGCAGGAGCCTTAAATTTTTCTAACCAGTTTTATATTGGCGCAAATGTAGGCCTTATTAATCTGCGATATACCAGCGATGCTGAATTTATTGAAGCCGGAAGTCTGAACACTTACGACCCTGTTGATGGCTATGGACCAAGGGAAAATTACAGATTGAGCTACATACAAAACCAAGAAACCAAAGGTTCAGGTATCAATGCCCGTTTAGGATTGATTTTCAGACCTGTAAGTAACTTTAGAATTGGTGCCACGCTGCAAACCCCAACCTGGTTTGTAATAGACGATAGTTACTCTGAAAAAATTGACAATAAAATTTCTAATGATGTGATTACCAATAAAGCTCAGATATATGATTTCAGATATAACCTAAGAACACCTTTAAAAGGATCTTTGGGTGCAAGTTATGTAATAGGTAACAAAGGTTTAATCTCTGCAGATGTTGATTTTGTAGATTATTCAAGCATTCGCTTCTCTTCTAACGATGGCAGAACTTATGAAGAAATTACAGGCAGTAATGCTACTGTAAAAAACAGTTATACCAGTGCTATAAATTACCGTATTGGTGCAGAACTTAAAGCTGTTGATAACTTAAGCATCAGAGCTGGTTTTGGTATAAATGGTTCACCTTATAAAAATGACAGTAACAACGATTTTGACACCAAATTTTACAGCGGAGGTTTAGGTTACAGAATTAACAATTATTATTTTGATCTTGCTTACCAACGCGTTGAAAGTAACGGAACCAATATCCCTTATACTTTAAACAACGGTAATGAGCCTGTGGCAAACCTAAAGACTACCAATAACAATGTGTTTCTTACTTTTGGTATAAAATTCTAAGCAGCATATTCCAGATAAACAAAGAGGGTTGAGCAATGCTCAACCCTCTTTGTTTTATAGTATACCATACAATGAACCACCTGGCTCCATTAAACGCTTTATACGTTTCTCAACTAACTCATCTTTAACCAGTTCAGGTGCATGGTGCGGTTTTTTTCGTGCATCTATAATCAAACTCCCATTACAACCCCAATGTTTATTCTCTATAAAATCATGAACTCCATCTATATCTGTCGCAGGATTACTTCTGGTAAAAGTAACCCAAACCAAATTATTGATATTGGCAGCTGTAAAATGTGCATCATCACATAACACAATTAGGGGAAATCCTCTCAAATCAAATTTTTTCAATTCTTCTTTTAAAGCGCCTATTCTCTTTTTCTCTTCCGCAGCTTCTTTGTAGACTTCCGGTTGCAAAACTAACACACCCGGCATAGCTACAGCGGCAGCTCTAACCGTGTCCAATTTAAAATGATCTGGCAGTTCTTTCTCTAATTCTCTTTTCTTCTCTCCTGCTGCTGCCCATACCACCTTAGAACCCATATTTAAGCCCTCTCCTGAATAATCAAGCGTATCAATAGTAGTATTGGTATAGAAATGCAGATCTTTACTAAAATCAATACGTTCAAGTATATGCTGTAAGAAACTTGCTATATTTTGGGTGCTCAGTTGCTCATTGTCTTGTCTGGCGGCAATTAACAGATATTTAGCTAAACTTAGCTGATTTTTACCTAATATCTGATTGGCTATAGTTAAAATTTCCTGCGGTTTAAGTTCTTTTAGATATGGCGTATAACGTTCGCTTCCTATTGCAAATAACAAAGGATGTACCCCGGCAGCATCTACCGCATTTACTTCTTTTAAGCCCGCTATTTCCTGAGGCATGGCTGCTCCGGTTATCTCATGTATCAGGGCACCAAAGCTGGTATCTTCTTGGGGCGGCCTGCCTACTACCGTAAAAGACCAAATAGCATCCTTTTTATGGTAAACATTATGCACTTTCATTACCGGGAACGGATGGGTTAGACTGTAGTAGCCTAGATGGTCACCAAAAGGTCCTTCGGGTTTATTATCATGTGGGTAAACAGTACCTGTTATCACAAAATCTGCGTCAGCAGATATACAAAAGCCTTCATCATCATAAAAATACCTGAATCTGCGATTTCCTAAGGCCCCCGCAAAAGTAAGTTCAGATAATCCTTCAGGAAGCGGCATTACTGCGGCCAAGGGATGTGAAGGTGGACCTCCTACAAAAACACTTACTTTTAAAGGATTTCCTTTAGCATTGGCTTTAGTCTGGTGTACACCAATTCCTCTATGTATCTGGTAGTGCAATCCTATTTCCTTATTTGGTATGTATTCATTACCGCTCAACTGAATTCTGTACATTCCCAAATTGGCGTTCATTACACCCGGCTTATCTATGTCTTCTGTATAGACCTGTGGCATTGTAATGAATGCTCCGCCATCCATAGGCCAGTGTACAATCTGAGGAATCTGATCTATTGTGGTTTTTTGAAATACATTTTTAAAAAGTGATTGCTTAAGTGGTAAAGCCTTAAAAGCCGTTAATCCGGCACCTGCATATCTTAAAGGGTGTTTTAAGGCTTTCATTGGATCAGCACGTAGCGCAACCAGTTCTTCTACACTTTTTAAACTGTCTCTGAACATAAATTTAGAGCGTTCTAAAGTACCAAATAAATTAGATACAGCTTTAAATGGCGATCCTTTTACATTTTCAAATAAAAGTGCAGGGCCATGCTTTTCGAAAACACTCAAATGTATAGCGGCCATCTCTAAATAAGGATCTACCTCTTCCTTAATTCTGATCAAATGACCATTTTTTTCTAAATCAATTATACATTCTGATAAACTTTTATACCCCATGTGTCAAAGATATGAATTACCGCTTATACTAAATAAAAAGGCCACAGATTTAAATCTGTGGCCTTTTCGGAACGCTCATTTCAAAATTATTTTTTACCTAAAAAAGACTTAAGCATCCAGATATTTTTCTCTTTAAACTGCATAAAACGGTTAACCATATCATTTGAGCCATCATCACCTACTTTATCTGTTTCTTCCAGCAGAGACCTTTCAAATTCTATTAATCTGGTCATGTCTTTCAGCAGTTCTTCTACCATATCCATATCATTCATGCCAATGGTATTCACTTCTTTTATACTCGATTCTTTAATGTAATCAGCAAAGCGGCTGTGAGGTGGTTTACCTAAAGTTAACACACGTTCCGCAATTTCATCAATAGTAAGTTGTGCATTGGTATAAAGTTCTTCGAACTTTATATGTAATGTAAAAAAATGCGGGCCTTTAACATTCCAATGACATCCTCTTAATTTTTGATAATGCACATGATAATTTGCCAAATATTCATTTAGCATATCTACTACAGGCTTAACCTGCTTTTCTGTTAAATCGATTTCTTTAGCTGCCATAATTTGTATTTATTCTTTGCTTACTAACAAATATTAGTCATTTTAGTTTTAAATAAAAGCAAAATCGTACAATAGCATGCTTATGTTTCCGTTTTTGATTAAGTAACGTAGTTAATCTATATTATTTGTATTATTGTAGGCTCAAAAATTGAAATGTTAATGATTAAAAAATATATCTTTCTCGCCACAATTTGTCTTAGCACATTCATAGTTCGGGCAACAAACCCGGTCGATTCAATCGGTGTAGAAAACATCAACGGTAAAAAAGTTATTATCCACAAAGTAGATCCAAAAGAAAGCTATTATTCTATCTCAAGAAAATATAATGTTAATGTTAAGGATGTAATCAGTTATAACGAAAACAAAAATCTGCAAATCGGAACCATCGTTAAAATACCCACAGAGTTAGCATTTAATGTAGTGACTAAAAATACAGGAAAATCAGCTGAAAATGCCGGTTTTTTTGAACATACTGTGATAGCTAAAGACAACCTAAATATGCTTGCCGAGAAGTACGGCACCACAATCAACGAAATTAAACAGCTTAACAATTTAACTTCAAGCAATTTACAGATAGGTCAAATCTTAAAAATACCCTTTGTTAAAACCAATATTGCTGCAGCAAATGTTACGGCAGAAAATACCACTAATACTCCTACTGTTAAAGAAGCTGCACAGGGGAATGTTATTGAACATACCGTAAAAGCTAAAGAAACACTTAATCTTTTATCTAGTTTATACGGCACCACTGTAGAAGACATTAAGAAATTAAACAATTTAAACTCGAGTAATTTACAAATCGGGCAAGTTTTAAAAATTCAGAATAATAAAGAAGAAGGTATTGTAAATAACCCCGTTGCTGCTGAAAAAACAAAAAACATACCTGAAAAAGCAGTAAATATTACAGAGAGCAAAACAGACGAACCCAGCTTTAACTATACTGTTAAGGATAATGAAACGATTTATAATATAGCGGCACGTTATAATCTAACAACTTACCAACTAATCCAGTTTAATAAATTAACTTCTTATAATTTAAAACCTGGTCAAACAATCAAAATTCCGGGCAATAAAGAAACTTTTACAGAGGTAGAAAAAACCCCGTCTGCATCTGTTCAGAAAAAAGCTGAAGCAGAAAATGCAACTATGGTCAAACCTGTTTCTACCAACGAAAAAAGTTTTGAACATACTGTAAAGGCCGGAGAAACTATCTATGCCATAGCTTCTAAATATGGTCTAACCACCTACCAAGTAAAACAAGCTAATAATTTAACGGATAACGAGCTCAAAATTGGACAGAAACTTATCATTAAAGGTGATAAAATAGCTCATGCTGTAAATGAGGGTGAAGAAAATAATGATACAGATTCTTCTCCATCTACTCTAGTTACCCCCGCGTTAAAACGATCGGCCGCTACTTATGGATTAAATCAGGTAGAAGAAAAAGGTACGGGAGTTTGGATAGCTGATCCTGACCTGGATCCTGCTAAGATGTTAATCTTACATAAAACTGCGCCGGTTGGCACCATTATAAAAATAACTAATCCTATGACTAACCGTTCTACTTTTGCAAAAGTAGTTGGAAAGTTTACTGAAAATGAAACCACCAAAGATGTGATTATTGTAATGACCAAAGCCGTTGCCGATGCAGTTGGTGCTTTAGACAAAAGATTTTTCTGCCATTTAACTTACGGACCTCAAGATAATGACCAATAACAAACCTTTAATAATTGGTATTGCCGGTGGAAGCGGATCAGGCAAAACCTTCTTTTTAAATACTTTTCTTCACCATTTTAAAACCGATGAGGTGACCTTGGTTTCGCAGGATGATTATTATATTCCAGCTGGAGAAATGACCCAGGAAGAAAATAAATTATACAATTTTGACTTGCCGAGTACTATTGATGACCAGCAATTTCTGCTAGATATTAAAAAACTCATCAATGGCGAAACTGTTTACAAAAAGGAATATAATTTTAATAATCCTTTGGCAGTAACTAAAATATTAGAGATTAGTCCTGCTCCCATTTTAATTGTTGAAGGCTTGTTTATCTTACATTTTAAAGAAATCTCTGACCTGTTAGATACCAGAATATTTATTGAAGCAGACGAAGAAGTAGCGCTACAACGCAGAATTAAACGTGATGGTTTAGAACGAGGCTATCCTGAAGACGATGTATTGTACAAATGGCATAATCATGTTGTACCTGCTTACAAACAATATTTAGCTCCTTTTAAAGATACCTGTGAAATCATAGTGGTCAATAATGTAGATGTTCCTGAGGTAATTATTGCAAAAACCGAAGAAATCTCAAACGAGATTAAGACAAAATATAATTTATAGCCTTAATAGGTTCAGTTTATTAAGAATCTTACGATAGCCGTTAGCGTGTTAAATTCGCTAACGGCTTTTTTTATACTGATATTTTTGGTTTTAAACCAGCTCTTTAAAAACAACGGTACTGTTATGGCCGCCAAAACCAAAAGCATTGCTCATAGCGGTTTTTACTTCTTTATGCAGTGCTTTATTAAATACCAGTTGCATACCTGCTGGTATTTCAGGATCAGGTTCTGAAACATTAATAGTTGGAGGTACAACATTATCATTAATGCTCTTAATGGCAATGATTGCCTCTATCGCTGCTGCTGCGCCTAACAAGTGCCCAGTCATAGATTTGGTAGAACTGATATGCAATTTTTTTGAAGCACCAAAAACTAAATTAGCTGCATTAATTTCTGCAAGATCTCCAACTGGTGTAGAAGTAGCATGAAGATTTAGATAGTCTAATTCTTCTGGTTTAACACCTCCTTCTTCTAAAGCCAAAGCCATTGCTTTAGCAGCTCCAATTCCTTCAGGGTGTGGCGAAGTAATATGATAAGCATCGGCAGTCATGGCAGCTCCAACAACTTCAGCATAGATTTTAGCCCCACGAGCTTTCGCATGCTCATATTCTTCTAAAATCAATGCCCCTGCACCTTCTCCCATTACAAAGCCATCTCGGTTTTTATCGAATGGTCTGCTTGCAGTTTGCGGATCATCATTTCTATGCGACATAGCCTTTAAAGCTGCGAAACCACCAAAAGATGCAGGTGTAATTCCGGCTTCTGAACCTCCGGTAACAAATAACTTTGCCTTGCCCATTTTGATGTAGTTAAAAGCATCCATAATGGCATTGTTACCCGTAGCGCAAGCCGATACAGGCGTATAGTTTATACCCTGTAAGCCAAACTTCATTGAAATTAAACCCGAAGCCATATTTACCAATAGTTTTGGTATGAAGAAAGGGCTAAAACGTGGATTATAGTCGCCCTTTACATAATTTTCTACTTCTGTTTCAAAAGTTTGCATTCCACCCTGCCCGCTTCCCCAGATTACGCCGAAATCGAAAGGGTCAATCGTACTTAAATCTATTCCTGAATCTTCCATCGCCTGCGAAGCAGCATACAGAGCATATTGAGTAAATAAATCAGTACGCTTAATTTCGTTTCTATCTAAATGCTCGGCAGGATTAAAGTCTTTAACTTCGCAAGCCATCTGCGAACGAAAACGTGATACATCGAAACGTGTAACATGTTCACCTGCGCTCTTCCCAGATATAATATTATTCCAGAAATCTGCTATGTTATGACCTAAGGGATTAATGGTTCCTAAACCGGTAACTACAACTCTTTTCATTTGCCTGTGTTTTTGAAACTGCAAATTTCGCATTCGTTAGGGTGTGAATTGTCGTTTTTTTCTAATTATTTTAGTTTTAGAGTCATATAGAGTCTTGAATTCATAAAAAAAGCCACTCTATCAAGAATGGCTTTACTATAAAATTTTAATCAATTTTAAGATAGTTCAAACTTGTATCCTACTCCTTTTACAGTAGAAACATAGTTTTCGCCTAGTTTTTCTCTTAATTTTCTGATGTGTACATCAATGGTTCTGTTGGTAACCACTACCGAATCTTCCCAGATGTTTTTCAATATCGATTCACGGGTATAAACTTTGCCAGGTTTAGAAGCTAGCAGATAAAGCAATTCAAATTCTTTTTTAGCCAAGATTACTTTTTCCCCATTTTGGTAAACCAGATATGCTTCTCTGTCGATCACCAGATCTCCTATTTCTAATTTATTTTCAGAAACTTCGTCATTGCTTGCATTGCGACGCAAAATAGCATTAATGCGACTTACTAAAGCTCTTGGTTTAATGGGCTTGGCAATGTAATCATCTGCTCCAACATTAAAACCCGCTATTTCAGAATACTCTTCGCTTCTGGCTGTTAAAAACACCATAAAAGTATTTTTAAACTCAGGAATAGCCCTCATTAAACGACAAGCTTCTATACCATCCATTTTAGGCATCATGATATCTAATATAATCAGATCGGGCTGAACTTTTTTCGCTACGTTAATCCCTTCCTGACCATTACTAGCCAAAAACACCTGATAGCCTTCTTTTTTGAGATTGTATTCTATCAGTTCAAGAATATCCGGCTCGTCATCAACAATTAATATCTTCTGCTTAGCTGTACTCATCGTTGTTTTATTTGTTACGAAAGTAAGTATACAATTGCAACATTTGATTAATTCAAAGTTAATAAATTGTTAATAACCCAGATTAACTTAACATTTACGAAAAATTACTTTAAGGTTTTGCTTAAAAACTGATCCAGTTCTTCGCCCCTAAGGTCTCTGGCAACGATTTTACCATTAGGATCCAACAAGAACGAGCTCGGTATAGCTTCTATCTGGTATAACCTTACTACTTCTCCTTCAAAGTCTTTAAGTTCACCTGCATGATCCCAGACTAAACCATCTTGTTTAATAGCACCTTGCCATGCCTGTTTATCTTTATCTAAAGAAATTCCAAGAATGGTAAAATTCTTGTCTTTAAATTTATGGTAGGCTTTTACTACATTAGGGTTCTCTTCGCGACATGGCCCACACCACGAAGCCCAGAAATCAATCAGCAAATATTTACCCCTGTAATCTGATAACTTAATAGTTTTACCATCTATGGATGGAATACTAAAATCAGGCGCAGTTTCACCTACCTGAACAGCTTTCAGTTTTTCTACTTTACTCACAAAATTGGCTACCATTGGGTTTTTCTTCAATTTTGGATCTACTTTAGCTGCATAATCTACCATAGCTTTTTCATTACCCGCCGGATTAATTAAGCTGATGGCATAAAAACTAACCAGTGAACTGGTGTTACTATTGGCAAAATTGATCATTTGCTGGTTAAGCTCATTTAGAGCTTTGGTAAAAACAGGTGTAAGCTCCTGAATAATCTGTTCCCTTTTGTCAGGTGCTTCTCCAACCCTTTTTTCAAAGTCGGCCTTGATATCTTCTATCTTAGTCTGATATTTAAATTTCAGTGCATTAAACTCTGTAAGCTTATCAGCATCTTCTGCTCCTGTAATTTTATAGCTATGATTTTTATCATTGATATCAGCCGTTAATTTAACCACTTCACCATTTTTAGCCAGAATGATATATTCATTTGTACCAAAATTTACCCTATAAAAATCACTTTCAGGAGCAGAACGTGAAAAGGTAAATTCACCTTTTTCTGATAAGGTGGTTGAATCTATCACGTTCATACCGTTATTTTCCATACCGTACAGGTACACTTTTTTTTCTGCACCGGGATTTTCAAATTTCCCATCGATGATGAATTTAGTTTTGTCTTTACAGGCAAACAGAAACGTTGCTGCAACTAATGCTAATCCAATTTTTTTGTTCATTACTTCAATTTTTCTAAAATTATATCGTTAACTTTTTTTGCGTCGGCCTTACCTTTTGAGGCTTTCATTACTTCGCCTACAAATAATCCTAAAACGCCTTTTTTACCTTTTTTATATGCCTCTACCTGTTGTCCGTATTTATTCAGCACTTCTTCTATAGTAGCCAACAAAGTATCTTGATCTTCGCTGATCAATAGGTTAAGTTTTTCTGCTAAAGTGAATACATTTTCATCTGTATGCTGCTCTAAAGCAGGCAACAAATATTGCAATGCATTTTGCTGGCTTATTTGTTTATCATCTACCAGATTAACAAGCACTGCAAATCTGGACGGAGATACAGGATAAGTGTTAATATCGCATTGCTGAGTATTAAGTACTGCTCTTAAATTACCGATAAGCCAATTGATCAGACTTTTTTCATTTTTAACAATATGCCTGGCCTTATTAAAGTAACTATATAGTGCTTTATCTTCTGCTATTAACATTGCTTCAGAAAGATTTAACCCGTATTTCTGTACCAGTTCATTGGCAATATGACGAGGCAGCTCAGGCATGGCCCCTTTTATTTTACTCAGCCATTCATCTGAAATTACCACAGGTGCTAAATCCGGATCTGGAAAATAACGGTAATCATTGGCTTCCTCTTTGGTACGCATGGGTGAAGTTGTACCTTCATCTGCATCAAAATTTAAAGTACATTGCTGTATGGTTTCGCCACTTTGCATAGCTTTTACCTGCCGGTCAAACTCAAAATCAATAGCCCTCCGCACATTACGGATTGAATTGAGGTTCTTTACCTCGCAACGTGTGCCAAATTCTTTATGTCCGAATGGCCTTATCGAAATATTCGCATCACAACGTAATGAGCCTTCTTCCATATTGCCATCACTCACATCTAAAAAACGAACCAATTGCCTGATTTCTGCAAGCAAGGCCGAAGCTTCTTCAGCACTGCTGATATCAGGTTCGGTTACGATCTCTATTAAAGGAACTCCTGCCCTGTTCAGATCAACAAATGAGTATGCCGCATCCTGATCGTGCATACTCTTACCGGCATCTTCTTCAAGATGAATACGATTGATACCTACACGCTTTTGAACACCATTTGACAAATCAAGCAGTATAAACCCATTTTTGCAAATTGGTCTGTTGTCCTGAGTAATCTGATAGCCTTTGGGCAAATCGGCATAAAAATAATTCTTCCTGTCAAAGAAATTGTATTGATTGATTTCACAGTTTAAGGCTAAGCCTATTCTAATTGCCTTTTCTATTACTTCCTTATTTAATTGAGGTAGTGTGCCAGGCAATGCCAAACTTATAGGCGAAATATGCTCATTAGGCCTTGCACCGAACGCTGCGCTATCTGATGAAAATATTTTAGACTGTGTGTTTAACTGGACATGAATTTCTAATCCGGAAACCAGCTCAAATGAAGTATTGTTATTTTCTGTAGTATATAAACTCATCCAAAAAAACTTAAAATGCCTCGGCTACAGGTATCAAAGATAGCTATTAATGTATAATTAAGGTTACTAAACCATAATTATATAAATTATGGCACAAAAATGGTTTTGTATCAATAACACACAAATTATAATTGTTATGAAAAAGTTAGTTTTATTAGCAGGTTTAGTTTTAGCTCTAGGTAGCTTTAAACCCGTTAACGCTCAAGTTAGTCTAAATATTAATATAGGCTCACAACCTAACTGGGGTCCGCGTGGATATGATTATGTAGAGTATTATTACATGCCCGAAATTAACACTTACTATTACGTACCATCTAAAAGCTTTATCTATTTAGAGGGCGGTCACTGGGTGCACAGAAAAAGCTTACCAAAACGATATCATTCTTATAATTTATACAGCGGACGTAAAATTGTAATTAACGAACCTAAGCCTTACTTACGCCAGGTACGTTATGTAGATAACCGTTATTACAAAAAAGATAATGGAAACCATTATGGACATTATAAAAATGGCAAAGCCTATAAACATGGTAAAGGCAGAGGTGATAGAGATTAATATTTTCCTTTAATGCAAAAGCGGCCTGTTTAAGCAAATTTAATAAAATCTTAAACAGGCTTTGTTATTTTAGCTGCCTTGCATATTTAATGTTTAAATTAGCACAAAAATCTACCATCTAAATCCTTAACAACAGAAAAACACTTATGGCAAAAAATAAAAATGCACAGTTTAAACAGGTTCTTACCCAGTTAATAACTGATATTTTTGAAAAAAATCGAAATATAGCCTTAAATCACAAACAGGTTGCCTCACGCTTAAATTTGAGCGACAAGGCATCTGTAGAAACCATACTTGAAGTTTTGGTAGAACAAACCGAAAAGGGTTTATTCATCAGACCTGAACGCGGCAAATTCAAACTTAAAGAACAAAAAACCTTTATTACCGGAACGGTAGATATGACTGCCAGTGGTTCTGCTTTTGTAATACCTGATGATGAATTTGAAAAAGATGTTTTTATTGCTCCGCGTAAATTAGGTAATGCTTTAGATGGCGATAAAGTTAAAGTTTATGTTTTTGGTAAGAAAAGCGGCCGAAGAAACGAGGGCGAAATTGTTGAGATCTTACAAAGAGCAAAAACAGATTTTATAGGTATAGCCAAAATATCAGAAAAATTTGCTTTCGTTATACCAGACGACCGCAAGATGCTCCACGATATTTTTGTTCCTCTGGCAGATATTAACGGGGCAAAAAATGGCGAAAAAGTAATGGCAAGCATTACAGACTGGCCAGAAGGCGCCAAAAATCCGATCGGGAAAATAACGTATGTTTTAGGCAACACAGGCGAGAACAATACCGAAATGAATGCCATATTAGCCCAATACGGTTTTCCTCTTTCATTTCCTACCGAAGTAGAAAACGAAGCTAATACCATTCCAGACAATATAGCTCAATCAGAACTGAACAACAGAAAAGATTTTAGAAACACTATAACTTTTACCATCGATCCTATTGATGCCAAAGATTTTGATGACGCCATTTCTTTCAAGAAACTGGGAAATGGCAATTATGAAATAGGTGTACACATTGCCGATGTTTCTCATTATGTAACGCCCAACTCGGCTTTAGATAAAGAGGCTTACCAAAGGGCAACTTCTGTGTACCTAGTTGATAGAGTAATACCTATGCTGCCCGAACATTTATCTAACGGTGTGTGCTCTTTAAGGCCAAATGAAGATAAATTGTGCTTTTCTGCGGTTTTTGAAATGAATGAAAAGGCACACATACTTCACCAATGGTTTGGGCGCACCATTATCCATTCTAACAGAAGGTTTACTTATGAAGAAGCGCAGGAAATCATCGAAAACAAAACAGGCGATTTTGCAGAAGAGATCTTAAAATTAAATGAACTGGCTCATATTTTAAGGGTTGAAAAATTTAAAAACGGCGCAATCAGTTTTGAAAGCGCAGAGGTTAAATTTAAGCTCGATGAGTTTAGCAGACCTATTGGTGTATATGTAAAAGAAAGAAAAGATGCACATAAACTGATAGAAGATTTTATGCTGCTGGCCAATAAAAAGGTTGCAGAACATGTGGCTAAAATGGGTAAAGGTAAAAAGCAATATACATTTGTATATAGAACCCACGATTCGCCTAATACCGAAAGCTTAAATAGTTTTGCCACATTTGCTTCAAGATTTGGTTATAAAATCAATACCCGTTCTGATAAAGAAATAGCAAGGTCATTAAATCATTTAATGGAAGATGTTGAAGGTAAAAAAGAACAGAATATATTAACTCAACTGGCCATTAGATCTATGGCTAAAGCTGTTTATACCACTAAAAAAACCAGCCATTATGGTTTAGCCTTCGATTATTATACTCATTTTACTTCCCCTATACGCCGTTATCCCGATATTATGGTACATCGTTTACTGGCACAGTACCTGGAAGGTGGAAAATCGGCCAGTGCAGAAGAATATGAAAAAGCCAGTGAGCACTCTTCAGCAATGGAGAAAAAGGCTGCCGATGCCGAAAGAGCATCTGTAAAATATAAACAGGCCGAATATCTTGAAGATAATGTAGGCAGGATTTATACTGGAATTATATCTGGTGTTACCGAATGGGGCATGTATGTAGAAATTATAGAAAATAAGTGCGAGGGCATGGTGCGTTTACGTGATATTACCGACGATTTTTATGTTTTGGACGAAAAGAATTTCTGTATTATAGGTCAACGCAAAAAACACAAATACCAGTTAGGGGATGAAGTAAGCATTAAAGTAAAAAAAGTGGATCTTACAAAGCGACAGATAGATTTTACGCTGATCTCTAAATTTGATTAATGAGGTTTTACATCTTTATTCTTTGCTGTTTCTTTTATCTCAATACATCTGCACAGACCATTCGTGGTAAAGTTAGAGATCCTGATTATAATGGGATCCCCTTTGTTTCGGTAGGCATTACAGGAAGTAATGCGTTTACAATAACCAACAACAATGGAGAGTTCGAATTAAAAGATGTAAGCAAGAGCGGTAAGCTAAGATTTAGCCATGTAAACTACCAAAGCCTTGATACGTTGATTAAAGATTATGCGGACGAATTGGTTGTGAAACTTGTTCCTGCTCGTATTACCTTAAAAGAAGTTACTGTAAAGACTGTTTCCGCAGAACAGTTTTTAAAAAACGCTTTAGAAAAAGCTGCAAAAAATGTAGCTTTTCATCATTATGGAAGCGCATTTTACAGACAGCTTACTTCTTTAAACAACAAGCCTTTTCAAATTTACGAGCTGTTTTATGATATAGATTTCAATCCTCAGAAAATACAAGGATGGATAGCCAGACAAACACGCTTTGCTCAAGAAAATCAGGATGTAAATTTTGCTTTTGACAATCTTTCTTATTTAACTTTTTCGCTGGCAGGATATCTGTTTACTGAAAAACCGGGAAAATTTATATCCTTAAATTCTATATCTGATTACCATGTTAAGCTTATTCATTATATTGAAAAAGATGATCGGTCTATAGCTGTAATCAGTTGCATATTGAAATCACCCAAAAAGAATGAGTTTTATGGTAATAGTATATTTTACATTGATTTAGAAGATTTTTTGATCTATCGTGTAGAAAATCAGATTTATCATATTCCTATGAAATTTGATCGTTCAGTGAGCCATAAGGCCCCTCAGCTAAGTACTATTGCTACCTTTAAAAAAACCTCTTCTGCTATTTCCATTTTAGAAAGTGTTTCAACAAAGCTATTTTTGCCGCTAAAAATTAAAAATACCGATTTAAATGTAAGCGCAAGTTCAATGCTTTTGGTATATCAGCTTAATGATGAACTAAAGACACAGCAATTTAATGAGGTGGTTAAAAATACAACAGATAGTAAAACCATTAATTCGATAACTTATAATGCTGATTTCTGGAAAAACAATCAGACAGTAAAGCAAACTTTTTTAGAAAGCAGCTTTATTAAACTGATGGAAAGCAAAGCAGCATTTGGAACCATGATAAACCCTTAACCATGCATACACCGGCAGAATTACTACATATTATAGAAGAAGCTATCACAAAAATCCCGTACCCTAAACATCCGGCAAACCTGTATGAACCCATCAGATACATCATGAGTTTGGGTGGAAAACGCATCAGGCCCGTCATGGTTTTAATGGCAACCGAACTTTTTACAGAAGATGTATTAAAAGCAATTGATGTAGCCTTAGCTATCGAGACTTTCCACAACTTTACTCTTGTACATGATGATATTATGGACAATGCACCTTTACGCAGAGGTAAACAAACCGTACACGAAAAATGGGGCAGCAATAACGCCATATTAAGCGGAGATGTAATGATGGTTGAATCGAACAAACATTTGTCTAAAGTTGATATATCTGTACTTAAACCCGTTTTAGACACTTTTAATCAGACCGCCCAGGGCGTATGCGAAGGACAGCAACTGGATATGGAATTTGAACAGCGTAACGATGTAAGCATTGCAGAATACATAGAAATGATTCGCAAGAAAACAGCAGTTCTGTTAGGTGGCGCAATGAAACTGGGTGCTATTGTAGGTGGTTCATCAGATGAAAACGCCGAACTACTCTACCAATTTGGCGAAAATTTAGGTATAGCTTTCCAATTACAAGACGATATCCTCGATGTATATGCTGATCCCAATAAATTTGGCAAAAAGGTAGGCGGAGACATCGTAGCCAATAAAAAAACATTCCTGCATCTCAAAGCATTAGAATTGGCAAATCAATACGAAACCGCTTGTTTAATGAGCACCAATCAGGATGAAAATAATAAGATCAGTCAGGTTACAGCCCTTTACGATCAATATCAGATCAAAGAACTGGCTACCACACAGATGGAAACTTTTTTAAATAGGGCAAACCATGCACTTAATAAATTGAGCGTTGCTGATGAGCGGAAACAGAACTTTAGGCTGCTGGTACAGCAAATATTAGAGCGGGAAAGCTAAAAAGCTATCTCGCTCCCAATAAAATACCTGATGCAATGGCAAAAATGTAAAAAACAATGATCACAATAGTGAGTATTCCCCAAAATCTGAATAAGGTTTTTAATCTCGAGAAAGCATCAGAAAGACTTTCTTGATTACCATATAATACTCCGTTCTTAGCTTTGCCAGCATACTGTACCAATAATAAACTGGGTACAAAAACAATAACAGCCTGTACAAAGAACATGATGCCAAAAACAGAGGCACCTACCCCTCCCATTGGTCCCATTAACTTACCCAGTTCGGGATTAGCTGTCATTGCAGCGCTCATACCCATCGCTGTAAGTACCAACAAAGCCGACACAAAAAAGCCTACAATAGCTAAAAAATTAGCCCATTTAGCCATATCATAAATATAACTGCGCATATCTTCTGTTACGATAAGTTGCGGAAAACCCTGCTCTTGTTTTTCGTCTGTTTGATTATCCATATTTATTTTTCTATTTTACCTAAGGCGAAACTAATAATAATTTATCTCTGTACAAACTACTATGTAAAGGCCTTAAAAATTAATATCTTTGCCGCCTAATTTATCCAAGTAATAAGAAAATCTAATATAAATGGCATTACAATGTGGTATCGTAGGTTTACCAAACGTAGGTAAATCTACCCTATTTAACTGTTTATCAAATGCAAAAGCACAATCGGCCAACTTCCCGTTTTGTACAATTGAACCTAACGTAGGTGTAATAACCGTACCTGATGAAAGACTGAACAAGTTAGCAGAATTGGTTAAACCACAGCGCTTGGTTCCTAACACCATAGAAATTGTAGATATTGCAGGTCTGGTAAAAGGCGCTTCAAAAGGTGAAGGATTGGGTAACCAGTTTTTAGGAAACATCAGGGCTACCAATGCTATTATTCACGTATTGCGTTGCTTTGATGATGGAAATATTATTCATGTTGATGGTTCGGTTGATCCCATAAGAGATAAAGAGATTATTGATACCGAATTACAGCTAAAGGATCTTGATACAGTTGTAAAGCGCATACAAAAAGTAGAAAAACAGGCCAAGAATGATAAAGATGCCAAGAAAGAGTTTGATGTTCTAAGTGCTATCAAAACTCATCTTGAAACGGGTAAATCTGTACGTACCGCAGTTTTAGAATCCGAGGATTTTGAACTGATCGAAGGTTTAGGTTTGCTAACCCAAAAACCGGTAATGTATGTATGTAATGTTGACGAAGCATCGGTAATTAGTGGAAATAAATATGTAGAACAGGTAAAAGAAGCAGTAGCTGATGAAAAAGCAGAAGTATTGGTTATTTCTGCCAAAATCGAATCAGAAATTGCTGAACTGGAAAGCTATGAAGAACGCCAGATGTTCTTAGCTGACTTAGGCTTAGACGAATCAGGTGTGAACAAATTAATCAGGGCGGCCTATACTTTGTTAGATCTGTATACTTATTTTACTGCTGGTGTACAAGAAGTAAGAGCATGGACTATTACAAAAGGTTTTACCGCGCCACAAGCTGCCGGAGTAATACATACCGATTTTGAACGTGGTTTTATCCGTGCAGAGGTGATCAAATACAATGATTTTATTACTTATGGTTCTGAGAATGCCTGCAAAGAAGCGGGTAAACTTGGCGTTGAAGGTAAAAGCTACGTTGTTGAAGATGGAGATATTATGCATTTCAGATTTAACGTTTAATCACTGAATATATTGATTGCAAAAAGCTACTCTAAGAGTAGCTTTTTGTTTTTTATATCCTGACCGTCATACTTACATAGTCGTCATGCTGAACTTGTTTCAGCGTCTAAATAGAAGAGCACAAAGACCCTGAAACGAGTTCAGGGTGACTATCATCATCACGTAATAGGTCTCATTAAAATAAAGACCTTTTTAAATAAATTCAGCATGATCCAGTATTTAAAACATTAAATAACTTTGCAAAGTTTAACCCATCATATGAACATTTACAGTCCCATTCAACAAATCAGGTTTAAAAACTATCAGAATATCGATGTTAAACGAGACGATCTGATAGACCCCTACATATCAGGCAATAAATGGCGTAAGTTGAAATATGTTTTAGAAGATGCATCAAACCAACAAAAAAAGCATTTGGTAACTTTTGGTGGAGCGTACTCCAACCACCTCCTCGCCACGGCTGCCGCAGCCTCACGTTTTGGTTTTAAATCAACTGCTTTTGTACGTGGCGATCAGGTTGAAAACGAAACACTGTTATTATGCAAGCTTTTTGGTATGCGGCTCATTTTTATAAGCCGCGGATCTTACCTCAACAAACAGGCCTTATTTACACTTCATTTTGAAAAAGATAAGGATGCTTATTTCATTGATGAAGGCGGAGCAGGCTTGCTGGCAACCAAAGGCTGTGCAGAAATTATTGCAGAATTACCTCAACCTTATACACATCTGTTTTGTGCCGCTGGAACCGGAACAACTGCCTCAGGTTTGTTAAGAGGCCTACAGCAATACCACCCCAACACCCAATTGCATGTTATACCAGTTTTAAAAGGTGGAGATTTTATCAAAGATGAGATTGCCAAATACCATGAAAATTTAACCGGTTTGCATATTCATACTGATTACCATTTTGGAGGCTATGCCAAAACCACCACAGAATTGCTCACATTCATGAAAGATTTTATCCAAGAAACAGGTTTATTGATAGATCCTGTATATACCGCAAAAATGATGTACGCAATTTATGACTTGCAGCAACAAAACTATTTCAAGGAAAATGATCAGATATTAGCTTTACATACTGGAGGTTTAAATGGCATTTTTGGGAAAAAAGAAAAAATTAGCCAGATACTTATGTAACTTTTCTTTGACAAACAGAGTACTCATTCTGGTTTCAAGTTCAGAATCATGGTTTAAACAGTTTAAACCTATTTTTTAACCGAAAAGGCTCAAAAACGCCTCAAATTTGAAAATTAGGCACATTTATTTAAATTTGGTGCCAACCAAAACCCATAATATATGTACCAATTAAACATCGAACCGAGCCGTGTTAATGAGACTTTGAAGAAGCATATTTTAGCCGACGGTTATGACATCACTTACGATATGGAAAAAAGTAGTGGTGCTTATATGTACGATTCTAAAGGCAACAGAAAACTATTAGATTTCTTTACCTGTTTTGCCTCTGTACCCTTGGGCTATAACCATCCAAAAATGATTAATGATGAGAGCTTTAAGCACAATCTGCTTTTAGCTGCAATTGCCAATCCCTCAAACTCAGATGTTTATACACAGCAATACGCTCAGTTTGTTGATACTTTCTCTAAAGTAGGCATTCCTTCATATCTACCTCATGCGTTTTTTATTGCGGGAGGTGCATTAGCTGTTGAAAATGCTATTAAAACTGCTATGGACTGGAAAGTTCAGAAAAACTTTGCCAAAGGATACAAAGAAGAAAAAGGATTTAAAGTAATCCATTTTGAAAAAGCATTTCATGGTCGCAGTGGCTATACACTAAGCTTAACCAATACCTTACCCGATAAAACCAAATGGTTTGCAAAATTTGACTGGCCGCGCATTAGCACACCTCAGCTTAAATTTCCTTTAACAGAAGAAAATTTAAATCAGGTTAAAGCAGAGGAAGCCCGCTCAATTGAACAGATCAAAAAAGCATTTGCCGATAATAAAGACGATGTTTGTGCCATTATCATAGAGCCTGTACAATCTGAAGGAGGCGACAATCATTTCAGAGAAGATTTTTTGATTCAGTTACGCCAGCTTGCAGATGAAAACGAAGCCATGCTAATTTATGATGAAGTACAAACCGGTGTGGGTTTAACAGGTAAATTCTGGTGCCACCAGCATTTTAGTGAACAAGCTCAACCAGATATCATTTCTTTTGGTAAGAAAATGCAGATCTGCGGTATTCTTGTAGGTAAAAAAGTAGAAGAAGTAGAAGGGAATGTTTTCAATGTTCCTTCACGTATCAACTCTACATGGGGCGGTAATCTGGTAGATATGGTACGTTCTACTCAGATCTTAAATATTATTGAAGAAGACAGACTGGTAGAAAACGCTCAGAGCGTAGGTAAGTACCTACAAGATGAGTTAACCAAACTTGCTCAGAAACATGATAAAATGAGTAATATCCGTGGTCGAGGTTTATTAACTGCATTCGATTTTCCTAATAAAGAAATGCGTGATCAGTTTGTAGCAAAAGGTATGGAACATAATGTAATGTTCTTAGGTTGCGGTAACCAAACCATCCGTTTCAGGCCTGCGTTATGTATAGAAAAATCCCACATCGATGAAGGTATAAGTATCATGGAAAAAATACTTCCAGCATTATAATATTCTCTTTTTTTTCTATCTGTAAAAGGGTCTTTAGTTATTGCTATTTTGCAAACTAAAGGCCCCTTTTTTATTGTATTTAGCTATAAAGACCCAGTTATAATCTCTAATTTCTTTCAATCTTTTTTTGTTTCTGCTATTCATAATAGTGTAAGCCAGTTCTTTATCTCGCGTATTGTGGATATTAAATATCTTTTCAACAAAAGCTAAACATCCGTCTTTTTTTATTACCTTTGTATCCCGTACAAAAAGCAACAAAAGCATATTTGTTGCACTAAAAATTCATCCATGACTAAGTATATTTTTGTTACGGGCGGTGTTACTTCCTCATTGGGAAAAGGCATCATTTCCGCTTCATTAGCTAAACTTTTACAAGCCAGAGGTTACAGAGTAACCATTCAGAAATTCGATCCTTATATTAACATAGACCCGGGAACTTTAAACCCATATGAACACGGCGAATGCTTTGTTACAGAGGACGGAGCAGAAACAGATTTAGATTTAGGTCATTATGAGCGTTTCTTAAACACCCCTACTTCACAGGCCAATAACATCACTACCGGTCGTATCTACCAAAATGTAATCAATAAAGAGCGTCATGGCGATTATTTAGGAAAAACTGTACAGGTTATCCCTCACATTACCGACGAGATCAAGCATAATATGCGTATACTGGGCGATAGCGGTAATTACGATATCGTAATTACAGAATTGGGGGGAACCGTTGGTGATATTGAGTCTTTGCCTTTTATAGAAGCCGTACGCCAGTTTAAATGGGAAGAAGGTGCAAACAATGCCATTGTGATCCACCTTACTTTAATTCCTTTCTTAGCCGCTGCAGGCGAATTAAAAACCAAGCCTACCCAACACTCTGTAAAAACATTATTAGAATACGGCATACAGCCTGATATTTTAGTATGCCGTACAGAACACCGCATCAGTCCCGATATCCGCAAAAAAATAGCTTTATTTTGTAATGTAAACGTAAATGCAGTAATTGAATCTATTGATGCATCATCAATCTACAGCGTTCCGTTGTTAATGATGAAAGAAAATCTGGATAAAACCGTTCTTTCTAAATTAAAATTACCTACTAAAAATGAGCCTGATATGGAAAGTTGGAAAGACTTTCTGGGCCGTTTAAAAAACCCTACTTCTGAAGTAAAAATTGGTTTGGTAGGTAAATATGTTGAACTACCTGATGCTTATAAATCTATTAACGAAGCTTTTATTCATGCAGGCGCAAAGAATGAGTGCAAAGTCCGCATAGAATATATTCCCTCAGAAACAATATATGCAGATAACGTAAAAGAAAAATTAGGTCATTTAAATGGTGTATTGGTTGCACCGGGCTTTGGTAGCAGAGGTGTTGAAGGTAAAGTTGATGCCATTAAATATGTACGTGAAAACAATATTCCTTTCTTTGGTATATGTTTAGGTATGCAGTGTTCAGTAATTGAGTTTGGACGTAATGTATTGGGCCTAACCAATGCAAATACAACCGAAATAGACGAGCATACGCCATATCCTGTCATCAATATGATGGAAGAGCAGAAAAATATTACCGCAAAAGGTGGTACTATGCGCCTTGGCGCTTACCCTTGTGATATTAAAAAGGGAACAAAAGCTTATTCTGCCTATGGAAAAACACATATTTCTGAACGTCACAGACATCGTTACGAATTTAATAATGCGTATCTAAAACAATACGAAGAAGCTGGTTTAATGGCTTCAGGGATCAATCCAGAAAGCAATTTAGTGGAAATTGTAGAGCTAAAAAACCATCCTTTTTTCGTTGGTTCTCAATTTCATCCAGAATTAAAATCAACAGTTGCTAATCCTCACCCACTTTTTGTTAAATTTGTGGCCGCCGCAATTGAGCAGGCCAAAAAGAAAACAAGTTAAGAAAGAATAAAATAGTAAAATGGATAAAAACACCTTTACAGGTTTATTCCTGATAATGATCATATTAGGAGTATCTGTATTTTTTATGAAGCCTAATGAGGCTGAGATCAAAAAGGAAAGAGAAAGAATTACCGCCGACTCGCTTAAAAAAGCAGGCGTTACCCCAAATACAACCGAAACAAAACAAATTAATGCCAAACCAGCCATAGATTCTGCCGCATTAAAAGGTCCTTTTGGTGCAAATCTTGCCGGTAATGCACAGACGCTTACAGTTGAAAATGAAAAACTGAAAGTTACTTTCAGCAACTTAGGTGGTAAAATTGCTTCAGTAGAAATTAAAGGCGAGAAAGCCTATAATGGTAAGCCTGTAACCTTATTTGAAGGAGATCAGAACAAATTTGGTCTTAATCTGAATATAGGCGGGCAAATTGTAAATACCAACAATTTGTATTTTACAGCTACACAAACTGGCAACACGGTAAATATGAAAGCCAGTTATGCAGAAGGTAAAGACATTGAGTTTGCTTATACTTTACAGCCTGATAGCTACAATGTAGATTTCAACATCAATCTAAAAGGCTTAAACCAGGTTATACAAGGCAATACAGTAGCTTTAAACTGGGAAAGTACACTTTTAGAACAGGAAAAAGACCCTAAAAAAGAGCAGGAACACTCTGCACCATATTTCAAATATGTAGATAAAACACCCGATCACTTAAATCTTCGTAAAGACGAAAAAGAAGAATTAAAAGAAGGAAAAATTGAGTGGATCTCTTTTAAACAACATTTCTTCTCTGCGGTGTTAATGAGCAACACCCCATTTGAAAAAGGCGATTTAGAAGTTAAGATATTAACAGAGCCTGGAACCATTAAATGGTACGGAGCTAATATGCAATTACCTTTTAACCAGCTTGCTGCTCAGAATTACGGTTTTAAATTCTATTTCGGGACCAATAAATTCTCTACGCTAAAAGCACAAGGACATGAGCTTGAAAAACAGGTTGATTTAGGTTACTGGCCTTTAAAATACATTAACAGGTTTATTGTATTGCCAGTTTTCAACTTATTGGAAAGCTTCCATTGGGGTTATGGATTAATCATTTTAGTTTTAACAATCCTGTTAAAACTGGCTATGTCGCCATTAACTTATAAGTCATACGTGTCTATGGCTAAAATGAGGATTTTAAAGCCAGAAATGGATGAAATTAAAGCTAAAGTAGGCGAAGATAACCCTACTCTTTTACAACAGGAATACTTAAAGCTATATAAACAAGTTGGTGTAAACCCATTGGGAGGTTGTTTACCTATGGTATTACAATTACCTTTTGTAATGGCATTCTTTTTCTTCTTTCCTAACTTATTTGAGCTTAGAGGCGAAAGTTTCTTATGGATGAAAGACCTTTCCACGTATGATAACTTTATCAGCTTTGGTTTTAACATTCCTTTAATTGGTAATCACTTGAGTTTAATGTGTTTATTAATGACCATTTCTACATTGATTTATACTTACTTTAACAACCAGATATCGGGCGCTACAGGTCAAATGAAATACATTGGCTATATTATGCCTTTAATTTTCTTTGGAGTGTTAAACAGTTATCCTTCTGGTTTGAACTATTACTATTTCCTTGCTAACATGATTACTTTCTTACAACAGTTTATCATCAGAAAAATGGTAAACGATGATAAGATACATGCTATCTTACAGGAAAATAAGACCAAACCAAAAACAGAAAAGAAGAAATCGGGTTTCCAATCCCGTTTAGAAGATTACATGCGCCAGCAACAGCAGGCCGCTAATCAAAAGAAAAAATAAATAATAAAAGCATCCTTAACCGGATGCTTTTTTTGTTTTAAGAGATATTATCAATCTGAAAAATCTTTCTGTTCAGCTAAATTCAACCTTAAGAAATCTTTCAATATCAGGCCTCATTTGTAAAATTTGATTGATAATGGCCTGAATGCTTAATATTTTACTTTTTTTAAGTTAAATTAATCCCGCTAAAAATAAACTTATCAAAATTTAACATGCAAAAGAAACTTACCTTATTCTTTGCATTGCTAACCTCAGTGGTTTTTGCACAGAAAAAACCTTTAGACCATTCGGTTTATGACGGTTGGCAAAGCATTGCCAGTAAACAGATTTCAAACAATGGTGTATGGGCCAGTTATATGATTGTACCCCAGGAAGGAGATGGAGACCTGTATTTTAACGAAACACTTTCGGCCAGAAAATTAAAGATCAACCGCGGTGCGGGCAATAGCTTTTCTAACGATTCGAAGTTCGCGGCATTTTTAATCAAACCTTTTTTTAAAGATACCCGTCTAGAAAAAATCAAAAAGAAAAAACCGGAAGAGCAACAAAAAGACACTTTAGGTATTGTAAACCTCACCACCTTATCCGTTACAAAGATTCCAAGAGTAAAATCTTTTGCATTTCCAGATAAAGGCGCTTCAATCCTGGCCTATTTACTTGAAAAGCCTATTGATACTTCAAAAAAAGCCAATGCAGCTGCTTCTGCTAAAGAAGGAACAGACTTTATTGTGAAAAATCTGACAACTGGAACAGAAACTACGTATAAATATGTTACTGATTATAAATTCAGTAAAGATGGTAAATTATTGGTTTTCACAGCTTCGGGATCTAAAAAAGATAAAGATGCCAAAACAGGTGTATTCTTGTTAAATACAGAAAAAGGTACGCTAAAAACCTTGGTAAAAACCAAAGGCAATTACAAAACTTTTGTATTTGATGATGAAGACGAACATCTTGCATTCTTAGGCGAGACCAGCCCTGAAAAAGACGAAATTAAAGACTACAACATTTACTTTACTTCTATAAACTTAGATACAGCACAGGTTCTGATCGATAAAGAAGCAGAAGGTATGCCTGCAAATTTTGTGGTAAGTGGCGATGCCCGTTTAAATTTCAGTAAAGATGGAAGCAAACTTTTCTTTGGTATTGCTCCAGAGAAAAAACCAAAAGATACCACTTTAGTAGAGTTTGAACATGCCAAGCTTGATATCTGGGGTTACAAAGACGATTATTTACAGACCGTACAGTTAAAAAATGTAGACAGAGATTTAAAGAAAAATTTCCTGTCTGTGATCAATGTTTACAGTGCAGATGCTAAAATCATTCCGCTTACCGATGAGAAATTACCTGATGCAGCATTGGTAAATGAAGGCAACCAATCTTATGTATTGGCTTCTACAGATTATGGTAATCGTATAGCCTCTCAGTGGACAGGAAGCACCCTACGTGATTATTATTTAGTTGATGTAAAAACAGGAAGTCGTAAAAAAATCATTGAAAATCTCCAAGGAAATGCAATGGCATCTCCAAATGGAAATTATATCCTGTATTTTAACAGAGTTGATGGCAACTGGTACAGTTACCAGGTAGCAACTGGTAAAACCATATCTCTCACCGCAAATCTTAATGTAAAATTTGCCGACGAAGAAAATGATGTTCCAGACTATGCCAATTCTTACGGACTTGCAGGATGGACTGAAGAAGATAAGAGTGTTCTTATTTACGACAAATATGATATCTGGGCTTTATCTCCTGACGGTAAAGACAAACCTAAAAATATTACCATTGGTTTTGGTCGCTCAAATAATCTTACTTTCAGGGTACAAAGAACCAGTACAGAAGCGCGTTTTTTTAAACGTAATGAAACTTTATTATTAAGTACCTTTAACAATGCTACTAAAGAGGATGGTTTTTATACCAAAAACATCAACGATAACAAGTTACCTGAGCTTTTGGTAATGGACAAAGCAAAATTCTCTTCTGTAACCAAAGCCCGTGATGCTGTTTACTACATTTACGATAAAGGTAGCTATATCCAATCGCCAGATGTTTATATCTCAAAAGATATGAAAACGGCCGTAAAATTAAGTAATACCAATTTACAGCAGGCCAATTATATTTGGGGTACAACAGAACTTGTAAAATGGACTACGCCAAAAGGCTATAAATCTGAAGGTATCTTATATAAACCGGATAACTTCGATCCGAATAAGAAATACCCTATGATCGTTTATTTCTATGAAAAACTTTCAGATGGATTATACACTTATCAGGCTCCTTCTCCTACACCTTCACGCTTAAATATTCCGTTCTTTGTGAGTAATGGATATTTAGTATTTACCCCTGATATCAGTTATGAAACCGGTCATCCGGGTAAATCTGCTGAAGAATTCATCAATTCAGGAGTTGAATATCTGAAAAAAAATGCCTGGGTTGATGGTAGCAAAATTGGTATTCAGGGACAAAGCTGGGGCGGTTACCAGGTAGCGCATTTAATTACAGCTACCAACATGTATGCTGCTGCATGGGCGGGTGCTCCTGTGGTAAATATGACATCAGCTTATGGCGGTATCCGCTGGGAAAGCGGTATGAACCGTCAGTTCCAGTACGAAAAAACCCAAAGTCGCATAGGCGCTACTTTATGGGAAAAACCTGAATTGTATATTGAGAACTCTCCTTTATTCAAGTTACCAAATGTAACCACACCTGTGGTTATTATGGCTAATGATGCCGATGGAGCTGTGCCATGGTACCAAGGTATAGAAATGTTTACGGGTTTAAGACGTTTGGGCAAACCAGTTTGGATGCTTAACTATAATAATGAAGCACATAATCTGGTTCAGCGTCAAAACAGAAAAGATATCCAAATTCGTGAACAACAGTTCTTTGATTACTATTTAAAAGGAGCTAAGGCACCAGAATGGATGGTTAAGGGTATTCCTGCAACCGAAAAAGGTAAAAACTGGGGCTTTGGACTTACCGATGAAAAACCATAAACATTACAGAAAGGTTTAAAATATACTTAGTGAGAAATCTGTTTATTATTTTCAGGTTTCTCACTTTTTTGTTTAGACACAGTTTTATTCACTATGTATATTAAAGATATTCTATCTCTTCACTCGTCTTTTAAAGAAGTTAGGCTTAACAACCGCTTTTTTAAACATGAAGATATTATTGCTCTTATTAAAAAATTACCTGCTACGTTTAAAGTTAAAGAAGCAGGCAAGTCTGTTAAAGGCTTGAGTATCCATACCATACAATGGGGAAACGGACCAGTAAAAGTTATGCTTTGGAGCCAAATGCACGGCGATGAAGCTACAGGTACCATGACTTTATTTGATCTGTTTAATTTCTTACAGAGCGATCATGAAAGCGTAACACTGCTGGCAAACAACTGTACATTATTGTTTATGCCAATGGTAAATCCCGATGGAGCTACTGTATTTACCAGACGGAACGCCCAGCAAATAGATATTAACCGCGATTACCTGCAAACGCTTACACCGGAGGCCAAGATTTTAAAGCAATGCCGAGATGATTTTGAACCACATTTTGGTTTCAATTTACACGATCAGAATACTTTATGGAGTGTAAAAGGTTCACGAAAACCGGCTACACTATCTTACCTCGCCCCTGCTTATGATGAGGCGTTGAGCGTAAACGATACCCGTAAAAATGCTATGCTGGTAATTACAGAGATGTTTAAACATTTAAACCTTGTTCTGCCACAACAGATCAGCCTGTTTGACAATGAGTTTGAACCACGTGCTTTTGGCGATAATTTCCAGAAAAAAGGTACTTCAACTATATTAATAGAAGCCGGCGGTTATCAAAATGATTTTGAAAAACAGGAAATCAGATCATTCTATTTTGCCTCTATCTTAACCGGATTGATCTCCATAGCTTCCAGCAGTTACCAGAATCAAAATACAGATTCTTATTTCAGCATACCGCAAAACACCAAACAGATTTTTCATATCCTGATTAAAAATATAGCAATAAATGGAATTAAAACCGATATAGGAATAAATTACGAAGAAAAGCCTTATCTCAATGGTTTAGGCACTGAAAAGACCTATTTTATTGAAGATATTGGTGATCTTTCTTATTGTGATGCTTATACTGTTTATCACACAGAAAATCAATCTATTGAAGGAGATATTGTGTTTAACCAAAATGCCTCGTTCAAATTATATAGCGATCAAAATTTAATTTTATCATTTACGGATGGTAAATTGCAGTAATAAACTTCTTTAAGAGATTTTAATAAATAAAACAAACAAATGGCATTAAGCAGAATTTGGTCGGCATTTATTATTGTGGCTATTGTAGTAGCCTGTATTAAATGCTTTTTTTTAGGTCAGACAGAAATTTTTAGCTGGATGATAATTGGTAAGGCCGATGATCCAACCAACTTAACCAAGGTTGATGGTGTAATACAAACTTGCTGGAACGCAGTAGAAATGTGTTTAAAACTAATTGGTGTCTTAGCTTTTTTCATGGGCTTAATGAGCATTGCAGAAAAAGCAGGAGGCATTCGTTTACTGTCTAAGATAGTTGGTCCGTTCTTTTCTAAATTATTTCCCGAAATTCCTAAAGGGCATCCTGCCACAGGGCACATGGTAATGAATTTTTCTGCCAACTTATTGGGATTAGATAATGCGGCAACCCCTTTTGGTCTTAAAGCCATGGAAAGTTTGCAGGAACTTAATCCTCACAAAGAAACAGCAAGTAATTCTCAAATCATGTTTTTATGCTTACATGCTGCCGGTTTAAGTTTAATTCCTGTAAGTGTGATTGCTTTAAGGGCTTCGTCCAATGCATCAGATCCTACCGATATTTTCATTCCTTGTTTAATCGTAACTTTTGTGGGCACACTTACGGCCATGCTCATTGTTTCCTTTAAACAAAGAATCAATATTTTTCAACCCGTAATCTTAGGTTGGGTTTTAGGCATTAGCGCCATTATAGGCTTACTTGTTTGGTATATCACCACATTAAATTCTAAAGATATAGCTTCATTTTCTGGAACACTGAGCAGCGGTGTAATCTTATTTATTGTTTTGGTTATTTTATTAGGTGGCGTTTATAAAAAGATAGATGTTTTTGATGCCTTTGTTGAAGGGGCTAAAGGAGGTTTTGAAACCGCTGTAAAAATTATTCCTTATTTAGTAGGTATGCTGGTAGCCATTAGCATGCTACGTACAAGCGGAACGTTTGATGTGGTTATTTTAGGTATTAAGAACTTTTTTACCTTTTTTGGAGCCGATACCCGTTTTGTAGAAGCATTACCAACAGCATTAATCCGTCCTTTAAGTGGCGGCGGTGCCCGGGGAATGATGGTTGATACCATGACTGCATACGGCCCTGATTCTTTTGCAAGTAAGTTATCCGGTGTTTTTCAAGGTGCTGCCGATACAACTTTCTATGTAATTGCGGTTTATTTTGGCTCGGTTTCTGTTAAAAATACCCGTTACGCCGTTGGTACGATGTTATTAGCAGATTTAGCAGGGGTATGTACTGCTATCGGTTTAGCTTATCTGTTTTTTGGGTAAAAGAAAATTTTCACAAATAAAAAAGCCGCTTAAAGCGGCTTTTTTATTTGGTATCAGTTTATGGTTTATCCCACCACACTCTGGTGTTCAGACCATCTGTGCCTCCATAAGGGAAAGCGGCAACCGCAGCGTCATAATTTGCTTTATTGATCTGTGGCTCGTTTGTTGGATAGCCTTCTCTTCTTGGGATTAAATTATTGTTAGCTCCTGGAGCAACCACTAAAAAATTTGGGAAACCGGTTCTTCTCCACTCTGCCCAGCCTTCGTAACCGTGCATAAACAAATGAATCCATCTTTGATTTCCAATTTTTTCAAGTGCATTTAGAGGCGAGTAAGCAACAGCCGGTTGTAGTAAATAATTTGCTGCACCAGTTGTACTTCCTGTCCATTGACTTATTGATTGGGTAATTGCATTATTATAATTGGTTTCTGCAACAGCATCTCCTCCAGTAATCCAATTGATCTTAGCAGCTTCTGCCAATGCAAATAACGCCTGCGCGTAGGTTACCAGATAAACAGGTGAATTTTGCTGGCGAATGGCAGAACCTAAAAGAGAATAATTTCCAGGAACCACCTCTGTAGCCAAACCGTAATCCAAGCCTACATAATCGTTAGTATTTGTCGATTTATTGGCAAAAATGGGTAAACGCGGATCATTTAAAGGTTTCATATAATCTACAACAGGTTTACTTACGGCATACCAGTTTCTTCCCAATACTGTAAATGAATTGTACCAAAAATTCTGATGATCTGTTTGCGCTAAATGAGGATAGGAAAGATTATCTGAGTTTGATGTCATAATGCCATTAGTCAGCGCTTTATTAAACTCATCTTTACCTTTAGCTGGATCTACTTTAGATAATCTCAAAGCCATTAACATATGTATGGTATTTCCCAGCTTTTTCCACTTGGCCATATCTCCTTTATATATGATATCATTTTTGATGTTTCCTGCAGCTGTAGTTACGGTAATTAAAGCATTTGCTTCATCTAATAACTTAAACATAGCATTGTAGATATCCTGTTGCTTGTCATATTTAGGCACATAATTATTATCTCCTTTCAAAGCTTCGCTAAAAGGCACATCTCCCCATCTGTCTGTAACATGCCAGATGAAATAAGCTTTCAGAATTTTAGCTACCGCCAACTGGTTTTGCACAGGCCCCTCGTTTGCATTCAATGTAGAGTTAATTGCTGTTTCCAGATTATTTAGCGGGCCAGTATACCATGTAGAGAAAGAAAAATTAGTTGTAACATATCTCGCATTATCCGGGTATAAGGTTAACGACAAATATTGAGGGTAATGTACTCCGTATGCATTAGAACTAATACTTGGTAGATAAAATTCAGAGTTAGCAATTAACTGTGTGCCTGATGCCTTACTTGGGTTATTAGGATCTTTGTTTAAGTTTTCATCAAATTTAGTACAGCTTGACCATAATGCTGCTGTCCCTAATAATAATGAATATGATATTTTTAAATATTTTTTCATGTTGTTATTTTTAGAAAGTTACACTCAGATTTAATCCAAATGATCGTACAGTTTGCAATTCACCTTTTTCAATCCAGCTAACATTTGCACTGCCAGCTGATAGTTCAGAAGGATCTAATCCTTTAGGTGCTTTTTGCCAGATCATTAATGGATTACGAGCAATAGCAGATATTTTTAATTTGGTAAAAGGTGTTTTCGCTAATAATTTCTGATTAAAACTATAACCTAACGATACTTCTCTCAATTTAATATAAGAAGCATCATATAACCACTCTTCATATATTCTGGTTCCTAAAGAAGTTCTGTAATAAGCTTTTGCATCTACATAACCATCAAATGACTGGCCACTTACATCAGTTGAAACACCTCCAATTATTTTTTTAGTTCCCGGAGCATAAATACCGCTAACTTTTACCCCTCCTCCATTTGCTAAAGGCTCACGTACATTTACACCTTTATCATTTAAAGCAGCTGTAATATCAGCCTGACCTGATTTAACAGCTAACATTTGTGTCCAGCTAAAAAATTGTCCGCCTTTCTGAAAGTCGATCATTGCGCCCAAATCAAAATTACCATATCTGAAAGTGTTTCTAAAGCCTCCTGTAAATTTTGGTAAAACCGATCCAAAATTGGTATTCAGCTTTTGTGTTGGTAAATCAGAAGCATCTAATAACAATTTGCCTGTAGCTTGATCTCTCGCATAACCAGGACCTATTAAAGTACCAAAAGCTTCATTTTCTCTGGCATATAAATAAACTGTTTGCGAAGAATAGGTATTACTCCCCAGTGTTAAAGACTTCACATCTTTGTGCAATTCTTCTATCATACTGGTATTTCTTGCAAAGTTTAATGAAGAGTTCCATTCAAAATAACCGGTTTTTACAGGAGATCCGTTTACAGATAACTCAATACCTTTATTTCTGATTTTACCTGCATTAATAACAGTAGAGCTGTACCCACTTGCCGGAGATACCGTTAAATTGATAATCTGATTTTTATTAAGCTGATTGTAATAAGTTACATCCATGCCTAATCTGTTATTAAAAAACTTCAGCTCAGTTCCTATTTCAAATGAATTTGCATACGATGGTTCAATATTAGGATTTCTTAAAGTGCTTGGAAGTGTCATTGTATTGATGGTATTGGTTCCATCAGCATATACAGCTCCTGCAACAAAAATCGGATATATATCATAAGCTGCTAAATCAGATCCGGCAATAGCATAAGAAGCTCTCAGTTTACCAAAGCTCAATGCTTTCCAATTTAACAATTCACTAAATAATATACTTCCAGATACAGAAGGATAAAAGTAAGAGTTATTGTTTTTAGGCAAGGCTGAAGAAATATCATTTCTTATTGAAGCATCAATAAAATAAATATCCTTATAACCTAAAGATGCCATTGCATACATGCTTCTAACCTGTTTTTTTCTCAGGTAATTACTCACACTCGGTCTGTCAATAGAAGCTGCAATGCTATAAAAACCCGGACTTGACAACCCCCCAACAGTTGCTTGAGAAAGAGAAGAATACTCTTGTGTAAGCAAGTTAGCTCCGGCATTCACATTTACAGAAAAATCACTTATGGTCTTATTATATTGCGCTAAAAACTCATAATTATTCTCTGTATTCTGGTATTTGCCTTCAAAGTAGCCGTCTAAAGAACGCCCGCCTAAAGCCGTATAGTTTCTTAAGCGTTGTACATACATATCTGAACGTACAAAACCCGAAAGTTTTAAATCACTATATACTTGGTAACTCAGATTAATATCTCCAAAAAAACGATCTCTGTTATCCATATTCAGATTTTCATAAGCATCAAAATAGGGGTTATTCCAATCTGATGGTTTATTATTCAGAATAATACCTGCTGTTGCTGCAGCTGTACTTGGGCTAACATTCCAATTTTTTATAGTTCCATCAGCATATTTATAATTTTTTAATTCATTAATATCCAGATTTCTTTGAAACCATTGTGTTGCACCTGTAAATGATCCCTGATAACCCTGAACAGGTCTCAATCCGTCGTTATTCGCGTAATTTAAATTTGCTCCAGCTGTTAACTTAGATGTTATATTTATGGTTGAGCTTAACCCTAAGTTATTTCTTTTCAAATTTGTATTAGGGTAAGTACCTTTAATATAAGTGTTATTATAACTTAACCTAAGCGTTGCTGTTTCATTACCTCCAGAAACAGTAATGCCGTTATTGGTATTAAAACCTGTTTCATAAAAATCTTTAATATTATTAGGTTGAGGTACAAATGGTGTAAGCTGCCCAAATCTTGGATCTTGTGGATAGAAAGAAAAATACATTCTTACAGGAGTTCCGTCCATTTTAGGTCCCCAACTCTCATCATAATCATTGATATACTTTTGTCCAGCAATTGGAGTTGCCGATCCGAATGTATTAAAAGTCTGGGTTCCTCCCGCTCCGTATATATTTTGAAGTGGCAGAAAGTTTCCAACTTTCTCAATCATATTAGAACTGCTAAATTCTACTTTTACTTTTCCCTTAGCACCCTTCTTGGTCGTATATAAAATAGCCCCATATTGTCCTCTTGATCCATACAAAGCAGAAGCAGCAGGTCCTTTTAAAACACTTACACTTTCTATATCTTCCGGATTAATATCCTGGGCTAAGTTTCCTAAATCTACACCATTTGCATCAGAACCGCTAAAGTTTCCATTATTAAATGGTGTACCATCAACCACAATTAAAGGAGAACCTCCCCCTGTTACCGAATTGATACCTCTCAATTTAATCTTCTGTGTTCCTCCAAGGTTTGCACCCGAAGAGCCCGTTACCTGTGCTCCGGCAACTTTTCCTGCTAATGAACCTATTGCATTATTATCACCCGTCATGGTAAGATCGTTGCCCTTTACCACCTGTAATGAATAACCTATTGATTTCTCTGCACGTTTAATACCCAATGCAGTAACCACAACACCTTCTAAGGTCTGTGTACTTGTGCTCAACGTTGCATTAATTGTATTTTGTGTACCAACTGCAATTTCTTTAGTTTCGTATCCAATAAATGTAAATACTAAAACAGCATTATTTGAAGGCACCACAATAGAATAGTTTCCATCCTGATTAGTTGATGTTGCAGTACTGGTGCCTTTAACCTTAACTCCAACACCGGGTAATCCTATTTTGTCTTCTGCGTCTATAACCTTACCCGTTATGGTTCTTTGGGCAAAAGCTATTGCAGAAGAAAACAAGATTACTACTAGTAGTAAAATTTTTCTTGTCATAGTTCTTTTGATTTTAGGGATAATTTGTTTTAAGTAATTGTAAACTGTAAGTTAATAATTTTTATTTCATTTTATTATTTTAAAAGCAAAAAGAAAGAAGAATAGGTAGTTTTTTCGCAAAAACAAGGGCACTTACTTAACAAAGTAAAAAACAATAAACTCATGATCAAACCTATAAAAGTTTACTTTCTTTTTATTTCGACATTTGATGTAACATTTTGCAAATACTTATACCAATTACACAGAAACATATAAATCAGATTAGTATTTAACCATTCTACAATTTCAAAAATGCAATCGGGTAACAGTACGCAGGTATTTCTGGAACTTATCAATCAGCACAAAGGTATTATACATAAGGCAGCTAAAATGTATATGAACCAGCCTGAAGACCAAGAAGATTTGTTTCAGGAAATTGTAGGACAATTATGGAAAGCATATCCCACATTTAAAGGCAACAGTAAATTCTCTACATGGATGTACCGGGTAGCTTTAAATACAGCTCTTGTTTTCTTCAAGAAAGAACATAAAAAGCCTGATAAGGTAAGCTTAAATCATGAGTTTGATATAGCAGATATTAACGACAGCCACGAGAAAGAAGAAAAGCTGACTTATCTCTATAAAGCTGTACAGGAACTTAACCAGATAGAAAAAGCCCTGATCTTCTTATATCTTGAAGATTTATCACACAGAGAAATAGCTGAAAATTTAGGGATAAGTGAAATTAACACCCGTGTAAAATTAAACAGAACCAAAGAAAAATTACAGCAAATCATAAAAAACAACGGTTATGAATTTTGATGAACTAAAAAAGCAATGGAATAACGAAGACAATGAATCTTCTGTGCAGATATCAGAGAGCATGCTGAGGATTAAACAAGCGCATACCCCTGTAGATCAGATCAGGAAAAAGATGAAACATGAATTTTATATACAAATCTTAAGTCTGGCAGCAATGGCTTTTACACCTAAGTTATTTAGCTTCTCTCCTGATCTTAAGCTGATATTCTTTATTTTCTACGCTATTGCCTGTGGCTTTACGGCCTACTATTTTTTTAAATTCTATACCTCTTATAAACACTCTTATGACCTGAGTCTGGATAGCCGAAAAAACCTGTTATGGTTCTACTACGAAATGAAAATGAACCTGGAATTATACAAAGCATTAACTTACATTATTGGTTTTATAGCGCTGGCCTTTGGCTGCATCTATTTATTGGTCATTAAGAATATGGCTTTAACAAAACTTATTTCAGAGTTTCCAGTGTTCTATATGGTCTTGAACTGTTTTGCATCTATTCTTCTGTTGGGTTTCATTACAGAGCTCTGGTCAAAGTATTATTATGGAAAATACCTTGACCAGATCAAAAAGATACTTGACAGCCTTGATATGGAATAAATCCGGGCTCATAACATATTATTTTCTCTTAAAACATCTATGATCAAAGGATAGGTGTTTTTTATTTTATCTCCAAATTTGGCTAAAGGCACCCAGCAGGCTTCCGTTATACCCTCTTCTAACTGTGGTATAAGTATAGGGTTGTTTTTTACAGTCATTTTATACCAGTTGGTATGTTTTAAAACCAGTTTATCTCCCATTTCATATACATGAAAGGTCTTACAGATTTTAGCTTTAAGCCGATCAACTTTAATTCCACATTCTTCTTCTACCTCTCTCACAGCTGCTTTTTTCATCTTCTCTCCTTTCTCAACTTTTCCTTTAGGCAAATCCCATTTGTTGTTCCTGTAAATAAACAAATATTCTCCATTGGCATTACTAACCAAACCACCCGCAGCTTTAATCAAAATGAGCTTTTTTTTAATACTTTTAAATGCTTTTTTAGGTTCGTGGGCAAGCAAGAAATAGTGCTGAGGTTTTTTACCCTTTAAACTTTTATAAAAGTTACCAAAATCAAATAATTCATTCTCAAATTGTTGATTTTTTTCTACTCCTTCTGGGGCTTGGTTACTTATTAACAAAGTATTGTCATTAATATAAATTCTGTATTTTTGCGACATGTATAATAAAAGTGATATTGAATTAAAAGTAGCTGAATTTTTATTACAAATAAAAGCAATTAAATTGCAACCTACTAATCCTTTTACATGGGCTTCGGGTTGGAAATCTCCAATTTATTGCGATAACCGTATTACCTTATCTCATCCGGCTGTAAGAACTTACATACGCCAAAAACTTGCTCAACTTATTCAGGAAGAGTATGGTGCAGTTGATGTAATTGCCGGTGTAGCAACTGCGGGCATACCTCAAGGTGTGCTGGTAGCTCAAGAATTAGGCTTACCTTTTATTTACGTTCGCTCAAAAGCTAAAGAACATGGCACTGGCAGTTTAATTGAAGGCGAGATCATTGAAGGACAACGCGTTGTAGTTGTAGAAGATTTGGTTTCGACCGGAAAAAGCAGTTTACAGGCTGTAAATGCCTTACGTGAAGCCGGTTTATCTGTTGCCGGTTTAGTTGCTATTTTTACATATGGTTTTAAACAGGCTGATGAAAATTTTGCTGCTGCGAAATGCCGTTTTTCTACCCTTTCAAACTATTCGGCACTTATTGATTATGCCGTAGAACAGGGGCTTATTGCAAAAAATGATTTAGAGCTGTTGAGCACATGGCGTGAAAATCCTGCCGAATGGGGAAAATAATCTACCAATCAATTTTTATTGAATATGACAAACATAGAAAGTACTACCATTATAAACTTACCCATTGAAAAGGTTTATACTTTTTTAGATGATTTAAACAATCATCAGCAATTAATGCCCGAAAATATTTACAACTGGTCATCAACCAAAGACGAAGCTCGTTTTACTATACAAAATATGGCTAAGCTTGCTATTAAAATTACTGAGCGTGTTGAAAATCAGAAGTTAATTGCTACTCCAACAGAAAAGCCACCCTTTGATGTATCTCTTCAATGGGCCGTAGCTGATTTAGGTAACGGTACCACAAAAGCTACCTTAACCATATCTGCAGACCTGAACATGATGATGAAAATGTTGGCCTCGGGTCCTTTACAAAAACTCACCGACTTTCAAACCCAACGTTTAAAAGAAGTTTTAGGATAATTTATCCTTATTTAAGAGAGCTATCTCAAAAATGGGTCATCCTAACCTGTAGCGAAGCGAAAGCTACGCAGTAAACCGAACCGAAGCGAGCTTACCGAAGGTAATTTATTTCAGGGTCTATTTGTAAGATGGTACAATAATGTTTCAGATTCTGAAACAACTCGTCCCGAATTCAATCGGGAAGTTCAAAGTGACGAATCTCAAGAATTTGAGATAATCCCTTTTTATGTGGTTTTAGATTTATCGAGTCGCATTCGTTTCTTCAACAGAAAAAAACCAAGTGCCGTAAGCAACATTACTATTCCCGTACCCATCCACAAAATATCAAAACCTAATTTAGCGGCTACTTTAGTACCTAAAAAAGGTGCAAAAATCAAACCTGCCGAAAGCGACAAAGAGTTTAATCCCATATAAGCTCCCCTGTAAGTTTTGTTTGACCGTTGCAAAGTTACCGTTGCCATAAAAGGCATAGCTAATATTTCAGATATGCAAAGCATGAACATAGATAGGTAAAGCAGCCACAAGCCTTTTGTGAGCAATAAGGATAAGAATGCCGCAGCACAAAAAATCACTCCATATATAATCGCTTTTATAGCTGTCATTTTCCGTTCTGCCCAATGCACAATCAGCATTTCCAAACTAAAAACTACTACTCCACTATAAGCCAGTATTATTCCTATTTGTGTTTCTGTTAAAGCATATACTGTTCTGTAATAAAGAGGTACCGTATTTAGCAATTGAAAAAAACAGATTGCATAAATAATACTCAGGAAAGAGAATACCAAAAACGGAACATCCTTATAGGGTGATACATGTTGGAAATTACTACACTCTTCTCTTACCTCTTTGTTCTTTGTACCTTTCTTATTTCTGAAATACAAGAAAAAAACAGCGGCCGACAAAAAAGCCGCAACAGCATTGCCATAAAATAACCAGTTATAAGATATGGCAGCAAGGAAGCCTCCCAAAGCAGGTCCTATAGAAAATCCAAGATTTAAAGCCATTCTGTTCAATGTAAAACTACGTATTACATTTTCTGGTTTTGAATAATAAGCTATTGAAACCGAATTAGCAGGTCTTAACGCATCAGCTATCATGCTCATGATAAATATACCCGTTGCCAAAGAAGCTTCTGTTTTTAACTCAGGTAAGACTAAAAACATAGGTACCGTAAGCAGGAGACTAAAAAATTGCACCTTAAAATGCCCTAATTTATCAGTTAACCAGCCACCTACTGAAGAACCTAAAACAGAACCAATACCAAAACAACTCAATACAACACCAGTTGCCTCCAGATCAAAATGCAATTGGTTAACCATATATACACCTAAAAAAGGTACTACCATAGCACCGCTCCTGTTTACCAACATTACCAAAGCCAGCATCCAGGCAGGAGTTGAGAGCCCTTTATAAGCTTCTAAATAAAGTTTAATAAATGATTTCATGGTTTAAGGTATTCGTTCTGCAAATATAGATTTATTATAGGAGGCATTCAGGCAGATTACCAAATCTTTACCCTACCTATCAAGTTTATGATTCACCAAGAAAAATATTTTTTAATAATTCAAACAACAGACAATATTTCAGCACAAACAACTAAAAATCAGACATTTATTCATTAAAAACTAAAACAACAGGACAAAATTTCCGATTCGTAAAATCAATTATGCATGGCATTTGTTTTGATTAAAAAGTTAATATGAACTTCAACAATTTTACAATAAAAGCCCAGGAGGCTGTTCAGAAAGCCTCAGAAATTGCACAGGGCAATCAACAACAGGCCATTGAGCCTGCACACCTTTTAAAAGGCTTACTTACTGTTGATGAGAACGTAATTTCTTATGTTTTAAAAAAACTCAATGTTAACCTCAATACCTTAAACCAGAAACTTGATGAAGAAATTGCCAGATTTCCAAAAGTGAGCGGCAGCAACATATATCTTTCATCAGGCGCAAATAATGCCTTACAAAAGGCACAATCTTTTTTAAAAGAATTTAAAGATGAGTTTGTTTCTGTTGAGCATATGCTCTTAGGTATTTTGGCAGTAAACGATCAAACCTCAAAGCTTTTAAAAGAGCAGGGTGTAAATGAAAAAGATCTTAAAAAAGCCATTACAGAGTTACGCGGCGATAGACATGTAACTGATCAAAATGCTGAAGCGACTTATCAAGCATTAGGTAAATATGCCCGTAATTTAAATGAATATGCAGAAAGTGGAAAATTAGATCCGGTTATTGGTCGTGACGAAGAAATCAGACGTGTGATACAGATTTTATCACGCCGCACAAAAAATAACCCTATTCTGATTGGCGAACCAGGTGTAGGTAAAACCGCTATAGCAGAAGGCATTGCCTTTAGAATTATCAAAGGCGACGTACCCGAAAATCTGAAATCTAAAGTGGTTTATTCATTAGATATGGGTGCGCTTATTGCCGGTGCCAAGTATAAAGGTGAGTTTGAAGAACGTTTAAAAGCAGTAGTTAAAGAAGTTACCCAGAGTGATGGTGAAATCATTTTATTTATTGATGAAATCCATACCTTGGTTGGTGCTGGTGGTGGCGAAGGTGCCATGGATGCAGCAAATATTCTTAAACCGGCTTTAGCCAGGGGCGAACTAAGAGCCATTGGTGCCACCACATTAGATGAGTATCAGAAATATTTGGAAAAAGACAAAGCATTAGAGCGCCGTTTCCAAAAGGTAATGGTTGAAGAACCTGATACCCAAGATGCCATTTCTATTTTGCGTGGATTGAAAGAACGTTATGAAACCCATCATAAAGTACGTATCAAAGATGAAGCTATTATTGCCGCTGTAGAAATGAGCCAGCGCTACATTTCTGATCGTTTCTTACCAGATAAAGCAATTGACCTAATGGATGAAGCTGCGTCTAAATTGCGTATGGAAATGGATAGCGTACCGGAAAACGTAGATGCCTTAGAACGTGAAATCATGCGTTTAGAAATAGAACGCGAAGCCATTAAACGTGAAAAAGATGATAAAAAGGTTAAAGAACTAACTGAAGAAATTGCCAATCTGGCTGCAGAACGCGATGAGTTCAAGGCCAAATGGCAGAGCGAAAAAGACCTGGTTGATTCTATAAACCATCAGATAGAGCAAATTGAAAGCTATAAATTAGAGGCTGAACAGGCCGAACGTGCAGGAGATTATGGCAAAGTAGCCGAACTTAGATATGGTAAAATCAAAGAAGCACAGGATAAAGTAGAAGCATTAAAAGCTGATCTGGCATCTCGCCAAAGCGATAGCAGAATGCTAAAAGAAGAAGTTACTGCCGATGATATTGCAGGTGTTGTAGCTCGCTGGACAGGTATTCCGGTTACAAAATTGGTAGCCAGCGAAAGAGAAAAACTATTGCATTTAGAAGAAGAGCTGCACAAACGTGTAGCCGGACAAGATGAAGCGATTGAAGCGATATCGGATGCCATACGCCGCTCGCGTGCAGGTTTACAGGACAAACGTAAACCAATAGGTTCTTTCATATTCTTAGGTACTACAGGTGTGGGTAAAACAGAGCTGGCAAAAGCACTTGCCGAATTCTTATTCAATGATGAGAACGCGCTTACCCGCATAGATATGAGCGAATATCAGGAAAGACATGCCGTTTCACGCTTAATAGGTGCTCCTCCGGGATATGTGGGTTATGATGAAGGTGGACAACTTACAGAAGCCGTACGACGTAAACCCTATTCGGTTGTACTATTAGACGAAATCGAAAAAGCACATCCTGATGTATTTAATATTTTATTACAGGTTTTAGATGATGGAAGACTAACTGATAATAAAGGCCGTGTAGTTAATTTTAAAAACACCATTATTATAATGACCTCCAATATAGGTGCTCATTTGATCCAAGATAATTTCAAGGATCTGAATGATATTAACCACGATGAAGTGGTAGCCAAAACTAAAAACGAGTTATTTGAGCTATTAAAACAGACCATTCGTCCGGAGTTCTTAAACAGAATTGACGAACTGATCATGTTCACCCCACTTAACAGAAGCGAAATCAGAAACATTGTTGATCTACAGTTTAAACAAATACAACATACACTTGCAGAAATGGGAATAGACATTACCGCAAGTAACGAGGCTTTAGATTGGCTTGCTCAATTAGGCTATGACCCTCAGTTCGGAGCCCGTCCTTTAAAACGCGTTATACAGAAACGTATTTTAAATGAATTGTCTAAAGAGATTTTAGCTGGTAAGGTAGATAAAGACAGTAAAATCAGGCTAGATATGTTTGACAATAAATTTGTATTTCTTAACGAGAAATAAAACATAAAAACTCACATATTACAAAGCCCCGGATTTACCGGGGCTTTTGTATTTTTGTCAGTACATTTTGGCACACATGGTGTCATATGTACACTTATCTAAAAATCAAGAAAAATCAGTGTTTTGTCATCAAAAGCCAGTTTTGTCATTCCAAAATAATATACTGCAAGCATAACAAAAAGCTATCTCACTATAACTTAAAGCTTTACGCAAAACAGCTATTTTTTGGCATGCAAGTGTGCTTTAAAGAGGTACAACGTTTGTATTTAAAGACACAAATAGCGGTTAAATGTATAACTGTTATTCTTAATTAACACTGAAAATGAAAAAAGTATTATTATCATTAGTAGCTGTAGCAGCTATTACTTTTGGTGCTAACGCACAAACAGAAAAAGGAAAAATTATGTTAGGTGGTAACCTTGGTTTTAACAGTACTAAAGTTGAGGGTGCTACAAAATCAGACGTTAACTTTAGCATTGTCCCTAATGTTGGTTATTTCGTAGCTAACAATGTAGCTATTGGTACGGGTGTAGGTTACACTTATAACAAAGCTGTTAGCAGTTCTAAACAAAATGAAGCTTTCGTAGTAGCTCCTTTTGGTCGTTACTATGTAGGTTTATCAGATCAGTTCAAATTTTTTGGACAATTAGCTGTTCCTATGGCGTTTGGTACAAACAAAGCTGTAGATGCTAACGGAGATACTGGTGCTAAATTAGGTACAAGTACGTCTATAGGTGCAAATCTTGCTCCTGGTTTTGCTTTCTATCCAACTAAAAAAATTGGTATTGAATTATCAGTTAATGGCTTAGGGTACGCATATCTTGAAAATAAAAACGAATTGACAGGTGCTAAAACAAAAGTTAACAGCTTTGGTTTAAATGCTGATACTTTTGCTCCAAAATTAGGCGTGCAATTTCACTTTTAATCTTTAAAGATTTATACAAAAAGCCCTGTAAAATTTGCAGGGCTTTTTTATTTTCCACCTATTAAATCACTATTTATCAACATCAATATAAATCTTCAGGTTTATGCTTAGTTTTGCTTCATATCAACATAATATGAAAAAACTTTTCTTGTCATTTTTAACAGCAGCTATCTTATTTAACAGTGGCTGTCAAAGCAAATCTCAATCAGTTACGGATAGCAAAAGTACCGATTCAACCCAAACCGAAGAAAGTGTACAAACCGGAAAAACAGCATCTGGAAAACAGGACGCCAGTCCGGTAGATGTTAGTAAAGTAAGAGTTGCTGATGCAAAGACCATACTTGAACGTCCACAGGTACCTATTTTATGTTATCATCAGGTACGTAACTGGAAACCAACCGACGGTAAAGTAGGCAAAGATTATATTGTTGAAATAGAGAATTTTAAAAACCACATTAAAATGTTGGTTGATAGTGGTTATAATACCATATTACCTGACCAGCTTTATGCTTATTTAAATGAAGGTAAGGCTCTACCTAAAAAACCTATCATGCTTACTTTTGATGATACTGACTTAGATCAGTATACCATTGTTAACCCTTTGCTTAAAAAATATGGTTACAAGGCGGTATATTTTATCATGACCGTATCTATTGGTAAGAAAGGAAAATTTGTGGATTATATGAGTGCCGACCAGATCAAGCAACTTTCTGATGAAGGTAATGTAATTGGCAGCCATACTTATGACCACAAGAACTTTAAAAAATATGAAGGTAAAGATTGGGAAGAACAGTTAGATAAACCAACCAAAAAGTTAGAACAGATCACCGGTAAAAAAATAGATTATTTTGCTTACCCGTTTGGTTTATGGAATGCAGAAGGCATACCTCAGCTTAAAAAACGTGGGTTTAAAATGGCTTTTGCTTTAGCAGATAAGCGTGATCCAAATGAGCCTTTATATACTGTACGCCGTATTATTGCCAGTGGTTACTGGAGCCCAAAAACATTGCATAACGCCATTGTTAAAAGTTTTTAACCGGAACATTTCTTAAATGAAAAATATACTTGCGCTTGCAATATTTATGCAGGCGCTTTTTATTTCGTGTGTTTCTAAAGCACCGGGTCAAGAAACAGAAGCAACTGTTAAGCCTACTCAAATAGAAAAGAAGAACGATAACCAAGAAAAGCCAACCAAAGCTACTGCTGCTGATATTGCAGTCATTCTGGCCAGAAAAGAAGTGCCTGTATTGTGCTACCATCAAATTAGAGATTGGGCACCCATAGATGGTAACCGGGCTAAAGATGACATTATATCTCCCGCTCGTTTTAAAGAACATATTAAAATGCTGGCCGATAGTGGCTATCATTCTATTTTACCCGATCAGCTTTACGATTACTTGGTGTATGGAAAAGATTTGCCAACTAAACCCATCATGTTTACGTTTGATGATACTGACCTTGACCAATTTACGGTAGCCTATCCTACCTTAAAACAATATGGCTTTAAGGGTGTGTATTTCATCATGACCGTTGCCATTGGCAAAAAGGGACGCATTGATTATATGAATGCCGAGCAGATCAAAACTTTAAGCGACGATGGGAATGTAATTGCCAGCCATACATATGACCATAAGAATTTTGCCCGTTTCAATGAAAAAGACTGGTTGATACAAATAGAAGAGCCTAACAAAAAATTAGAAAGAATAACAGGGAAAAAGATTGAGTATTTTGCTTATCCTTATGGAGTATTTAAATCATCTAACCTACACAGGTTAAAAGATTATGGTTTTAAAATGGCTTTTATCTTATCTACCAAACGTGATGAACAATATCCTTTATTTACAATAAGGCGTATTATTGATCCGGGATATTATACAACAAGAGGTTTAATGAACAGTATCAAAAAGAGCTTTAAATAAGTTCTTTTATCTGGTAATTTCTTTGGTTAAAAGTAAAAGCATCACCTTTTCTTTTTCCCATCAATAACTTACCTAAAGGTGCAACCGCCGATATGGCAAAATAGCTTGTTCCATTGACCATAAACTGCCCTGCGCTAATAGAAAGGTAAAAATTGCCATTATTGGTCAATACCAGGCTACCGTTCTTAACTACATCAGTAATTGCATTAGTGCTTAAGCCCATTAATAAAGCTTTTTGTTGTTTCGCATCTATTAAAAGCTGCATATTACGGTTGATATCCTGCTGGGCCATTTCTCGTCCGGTTTCGTATTTATCACCTGCACTGCTCTTGGTGTCATCTATACTGGCTTGCTGAGCCTGTTTTAGCGCTTCTTCAGCATTTTGTATGCGGTCATTGATAAAACCAGTACAAAGCTGGTAAAGTTCTTCTTTTATTTCCTGCACTTAAAGCTTGAGTTTGTTATGTGTTCTTGTTTAACCTTAACCCTCCATCCATGTTACTTTTTCAGCTATCGGTGTACGGTTAGCTTCACGTGGTTGCTCATTATGGTAACCCATATAAAAAAGTCCGTAGCATTTTTCATTTTCTTTTAACTCCAGAAACTCTCCTAAATGTTCGATCATACCAGGTGAACTCCAGTAGGCTCCAACATTTAAGCTCTCTGCTGTAAGCGCCATATTTTGCACTGCACAGGCCATAGATGCCAGTTCTTCCCAAGCGGGCAGTTTATCAGGATGATATTGCACATTTAAAGCTAAAATACAATCGGCTTTTTGCGTTTTAAGAACTAAACTATCATATTTCTTTTGCAGAAATTTTTCTGGTGCAACCGTATTTTTATACAGAGTGGCCAATTCTTCACCCAGCTTTATTTTTGCTGTTTTTCTAATTACCGTAAATCTCCAGGGTTGTGTTAATTTATGTGTAGGTGCATAATTTGCGCTCTCCAGTATCTGCTCAATAACTTCTCTTGGTATTTCTTTCTCAATATAACTATCGGTAAAAACACTTCGCCTGTTTTTAATGATCTGTGCTAAAATTTCGCTGTTTGAACTCATTCAGCAAAAATAACAGATAAAGCCATAGCTTTTCCCCTGCTTTTGTAAAATTGACCACTTATTTTTTCAAGCAAAAAATCTTATTTTTAATAATCTAAAACCAATAACTTGAAATTATGAAAATCGTAAAATTTATCTTGTGCCTTTTATTTGGCCTTACGTTTATTAATGCAGGGTTAAATAAATTCTTTAACTATATGCCCACACCCCAGCTCACAGAAACTCAGCAAAAGTTTTTTGAAGCGTTTATGCAAATCACATGGTTAATGCCCTTAGTGGCAACTATAGAAATTTTAGGTGGTTTGCTGTTTATAATTCCTAAAACCAGAGCATTGGGCGCTATAGTCATTTTACCAGTTATGGTTGGTATTCTGATACATCATTCTGTTATTGATCCATCAGGGCTTGCCATGGCATTAGTGCTCTTTGTCATTAACTTATGGATCATTATAGACAATTATAGGAAATATAGGGTTTTGATCAGTTAAGCCTACTTTTTCAACTGTTTTCTGATTTGTTTTGCCTTGGCAAAAAAGGCGATGCTTTCTTTATCTATCAAATAATCTATGGTGTTGAGTAATTCTTCTTTTACCCAAGGATATTTGATAGATAAATTAGCCAGTATATTTAAGCAATGTGATTTTATAGCTACGGGAGTATCATCATCTATCAACCATGTAAAAACCGTTTCAAGTAAAGGCTCTGCATCATAATCTTCTATTATAGCTTTAACAGCCTTAGGCTGTCGTTTACCTGTAATTAAAGCCAGTATTTTAGAGAAATGTCTTTTTGCAGATAAGTTCTTTTGCTTTGAAAAAATAGCTAAAAAATAAGCGATATGTGGTAAAAAAACTTCTGTATGATTTACATAAATATTTTCAAGTATCCACGCCGCCCTGAAACCAATTTTCTGATCGGCGTGAAAGGTAAGATCTATAATATCTTTTAATTGCCATTTATTTTGCAGGGCTATGGCCGCAAGCTTTTCTACTTTATGTTTTTGTAAAGTTGTTTGTATCTGCTCCAACAGCTCCTGCATACAGTAGATTTTTTAACTAAAATGGTATAAGAACACTAAATCGCCAATAAAAGCAGGTTTAATCTGATCTTTAATTTCAAGAACGGTTTCCAGTATAGCTTTTGTAGTTCCTCTCAGGTTAACAATAGATTTAAGTGTGGCTTTAAGTCTGATCTGACTGTCAACCGTTACGGCTTGCCCAAACTTCAAATTTTCTATGCCATAATTAATCTCCATTTTAAGGTTATGGATCTCTACTATTTGCTTCCATAAATATGGAACTAATGATAAAGTCAAATAGCCATGTGCTATGGTTGTACCAAATGGACTTTCTTTTGCAGCACGTTCTTTATCGATATGTATCCATTGATGATCCAAAGTAGCATCTGCAAACTGATTGATCTGATTCTGATCAATAGTATGCCATTCTGAAATACCTATTTCTTTGCCTAAATATGATGCAAATTCATCATAATTATTAATTACCGTCATTGTATAATCTTATTTCTGGTTAAAATTATTTTAATATGGATTCTAAGTCAGCAGCAGAATACGCTACAGATTTCAGTGTTTTATGATCGTTACTGCGATATACCAAAAACAACCCGTCTATTTCTTTATAGTACGCATCTACATTATCCTTACGTTTGTAATGCGCTATAGTTTCCTCAGCTTCTTTAGCGGTTTTACAGGCTTTGCTCATGTTAGAACGGTGCACCTCATCAAACAAAGTTTTAAAATGATTGCTTAAACCAAATTCATGTACAGCACCCGCCAAGACATATTGTATATCGCATAAGGCATCAGCAATACCAATCATATCTTTTTGAGCTACAGCTTCTCTTAGTTCATCTAATTCTTCTGCTATTAAATCTATTCTCAGTTGACAACGTTCTGCAGAAGGTATGGTCGGTTGTTCTAAAATAGGGTGTTTAAAAGTGGTGTGAAACTCAGCTACCTGACTCAATGCATTTAAATCTTTCATATCTGTATTTTCAATAAGCTAAGATTTAACATTAATTGCTAAACACCAAATTTTATTATCAACAACAAAAAAGCGGTTATATGTGGGCTTTATATTCAGAATACTTTATATTCAGAATACTTTATGACTAAATATTTTTTTATGTTGATATAAAGGTTTATGATTTGTAGCTTTGGGCAAATTTTTGATCAAATGAATATCCACGAATATCAAGGTAAACAAATTCTTAAGGGCTTTGGCGTTGCTATACAAGAAGGTATCGTTGCTGATACAGTTGAACAAGCTGTAGAAGCCGCTAAAAAAATGAAAACTGACTTTAACTCTGACTGGGTTGTGATTAAAGCACAGATCCACGCTGGAGGTAGAGGAAAAGGTGGCGGTGTAAAGCTTGCCAAAAATTTAGACGAAGTAAAGCAAAGAGCTACAGATATTTTAGGAATGCAGTTGGTTACCCCACAAACTGGTCCTGAAGGCAAAAAAGTAAACAAAGTGTTGGTAGCACAAGATGTGTACTATCCGGGCCCATCGGCAACCAGCGAGTTTTACATGAGTGTTTTATTAGATCGTGCTAAAGGTAGAAACATCATCATGTATAGTACCGAAGGCGGTATGGATATTGAAGAAGTTGCTGAAAAAACACCTCATTTGATTTTTAAAGAAGAAATTGACCCTAAAGTTGGTTTGCAGGGTTTCCAAGCACGTAAAATTGCTTTTAATTTAGGTTTAAGTGGTGCTGCCCATAAGGAAATGGTAAAATTTGTTTCGGCTCTTTACAAAGCTTATGACCAGACCGACTCTTCTATGTTTGAAATTAACCCTGTGTTAAAAACCAGTGATGATAAAATTATTGCAGTTGATGCTAAAGTAAATTTAGATGAGAATGCATTATACCGTCATCCTGATTACGCTGCAATGCGTGATATTACTGAAGAAGACCCAACAGAAGTTGAAGCTAGTGAAAGTAACCTTAACTATGTTAAATTAGATGGTAACGTAGGCTGTATGGTAAACGGTGCTGGTTTGGCTATGGCTACCATGGATATCATTAAAATTGCAGGTGGTGAGCCGGCTAACTTCCTTGATGTAGGGGGTACAGCTAACGCGCAAACTGTAAAAGCGGCTTTCAACATCATTCTAAAAGACCCTAATGTTAAAGCTATTTTAATTAACATTTTTGGCGGTATTGTTCGTTGCGATAGAGTTGCTCAAGGCGTTATTGATGCTTACAAGGAAATTGGTGACATCAGAGTTCCAATTATTGTACGCTTACAAGGAACAAATGCAGAAGAAGCTAAAAAATTAATTGACGAATCGGGATTAAAAGTTTACTCGGCAATCTTATTAAAAGAAGCCGCCGACCTAGTAACTAAAGTTTTGGCTTAATCAATTTTTATTAAGATAACGGAAAGCCGGCTTTTATAAAAGCCGGCTTTTTTATTTCTTCCTGGCTTAATAGTTAAGAGAGGTTTAGCATTTTTGCTCTTAAGCTCCATAAAGCTTAAAAGATACTATAAAGCAGCTTCCCTCCCCCTCGTCGTTGGCTTCATACCAGATTTCACCGCCTTGCAGTTCTGTAAATTCCTTACACAATAACAAGCCCAATCCTACACCTTTTTCGTTATTGGTACCAAAGGTAGAAAGTGCCTTAAGTTTAAAGAGCTCATTTCTATTTTCTTGCTTTATGCCTAATCCATTATCTTTTACCTTAATCAAACAGTATCTATCATCATGCTCTACAGAAATCCAAACCTTTCCTCCTTCAGGTGTAAATTTTATAGCATTATTTACAAGATTTCTCACCACAATTAAAAACATATTTAAATCGGCGGCAATTACCACTTTTTGCTTAATATTTAATTTAAATGAGATATTCTTCTTAGCGGCAATATTTCTTTCCAAACTCAGCCCTTTTTCCAGCTCAGTATCCACATCTATTTCCACAATATCAACCCTTGTACCATCCAATTGAGATTTTGACCACATCAGTACATTGGTTAACATTTCTGAGGTATCTTTGGTAACCTGCAGTAAACTCTGCTTAACCAGCTGGTTTTCCTCTTCGCTCATATCAGTTTGTGCCAAAATTTCAAGATAACCCAGTATTGAACTTAAAGGTGATCTGATGTCATGTGCAACAATAGAAAAGAGTTTGGCTTTTTCAAGATTAAGTTTTTCCAAACTTTTATTCTGTTCCAATATTTTAACATGCTGTTCCTGTACCTCAAGATTTTTCAGAAATACTTTATTTCTCTCCTTATCATAATTATTTCTTATGAAACTGATAGTAAGACATATTAACAAGGCTGCTACTACATAGGTAATACCAAAATCTATTACTTTAGATAGGTTATCATGGTATGCGTTAGGAATAAATTCAGGGTATTGATATTCAAAAACAAGCACTCCAAACACCGTTACCATATTTAAGGTTATCCAGATGGCAAGTTCATTTTTGGGTACTACTACTATAGTTATAAGCAATATCAGACAAAAAAGCACCAAATTAGGCCCATAAATACCTGAATTAAAAAAGTAATTGAGCAAAAAAGTAAAATTGGCTACTATGCCTAAACTACGAATAGCCCATTTGGTATTCCGTTTATATCTTGAAAGATAATAAAGTCCTATCGAAAAAATTGTTCCGAATAAACAGATTAAGGCCACAGCTTTTAAACCAATATAATAGTTAAAAAAGATTTCTAAGAAAAGTGCTACAATGGCTATTATGCAAAATGTGTTAAATATCCTTTCTTCTAACGAATGTTTTTCGGGATCACCTATGATATAACGGGCACTTAGCCACGAATTTAAATTTGCCACAGATTTATTTGGAATAAGATTAAACAAACATACCCATATTCAATGAAAAACAAACATCCTTAGTTTAAATTTTACACATTAAGATGTTAAAAATTAGGTGGTAAATCTTTATTTTTACGGCTTTTATAATTAGATCGATATGATTAGAAGACAACAAATTAATGATTTATTAAAATCTACTGCATTTAACACTGAGGTAAAAGTTATGGGATGGGTAAAAACTTTCCGTAATAATCAGTTTATAGCCTTAAATGATGGTTCTTGTATGGCAAACATTCAGGTTGTAGTTGACTTTAATAATACTCCGGAAAATTTGTTGAAAAGGATTACTACAGGTGCAGCTATTGCTGTAGAAGGTGTTTTAGTAGAATCTTTAGGCAAGGGCCAAACAGTAGAAATAAAAGCTTCTAAAGTTGAAATTTTAGGGGATAGCGATGCTGAAAAATACCCTTTACAACCTAAAAAGCACAGTTTAGAGTTTTTAAGAGAAATTGCGCACCTGCGTTTCAGGACCAATACCTTCAATGCCGTTTTTAAAGTACGCCATGCACTGGCTTTTGCTATTCATCAGTTTTACAATGAACGTGGCTTTGTATACATGCATACCCCGGTAATTACCGCAAGTGATGCAGAAGGTGCAGGCGAAATGTTCAGGGTAACTACTTTAGATTTTGATCATACACCCCGTACTGAAGATGGCAAAGTAGATTTCTCAGCAGACTTTTTTGGCCGTTCTACCAATTTAACCGTATCTGGCCAATTAGAAGGCGAACTGGCAGCTACCGCATTTGGCAAGATTTATACTTTTGGGCCAACTTTCAGGGCTGAAAACTCAAATACTACCCGCCATTTGGCCGAGTTCTGGATGATCGAGCCCGAAGTAGCTTTTGCTGATCTGGAAAACAACATGGAATTGGCTGAAGATATGATGAAATATGTAATCAGCTACGCTAAAGAACATTGTGCAGAAGAACTGGCTTTCTTAAATAACCGTTTACTGGAAGAAGAAAAGCAGAAACCCCAGAACGAGCGCAGCGAACTTTCATTACTTGAAAAATTAGATTTCTGTCTAAATAACGACTTTCAACGCTTAACATATACAGAAGCAATTGATATCTTAAAAGCATCGAAACCTAACCAGAAGAAACAATTTAAATATCTGATTGAAGATTGGGGTGCAGATTTACAAAGTGAACACGAGCGTTACCTGGTAGAAAAACACTTTAAAAAGCCAGTTATCTTAACAGATTATCCTAAAGATATCAAATCGTTTTATATGCGTTTAAATGACGATGGCAAAACCGTGGCAGCAATGGATATCTTATTTCCGGGCATAGGTGAAATGATAGGTGGTTCACAACGTGAAGAACGTTTAGATGTGCTTACGAAGCGTATGGAAGAAATGGGCGTACCTCAGGACGAATTATGGTGGTATTTAGATACACGCCGCTTTGGTACCGTACCTCATGCCGGCTTCGGGCTAGGTTTCGAACGTCTGGTACTTTTTGTTACCGGTATGACCAATATCCGTGATGTAATTGCATTTCCTCGTTTTCCAAAAAGCGCTGAATTTTAATTGCATAAATTAATCTTATAAAAAAATCCCGCTAAAGTGTTTAGCGGGATTTTTTTATAAGCATATTTAATAATCACATTTTAACTGTGATCAGAAAAAGGATTAGCCTTTTTATAGTCTTCCTGAGAAACTACATAATCTGTAGGTAAAAAGCTTTCGGGCGTGCTTAAAGCCATACCGAGCTCAAATCTGGAAGGATAAGGTGTTTTCAATAATGAACCAGCCGGTATATAAGGATAGGTCTCTAAATAAGACTGAATTACATTTTGCGTTACTCTTCTGTTGATATATGCACGGGTTAACTGGCTTGGCTCTTTTAAGCCTGCAGCACCTAATAATTCTACTGCACTGGCAACGGTCAGGTTATGGAAATTTTTAACCCTTACTTTCTTATCTTCAACAACTAAGCCTTTCATTAAGCTCGGATCCTGAGTAGCCACACCTGTAGGACAAGTATTACTATTACATTCCAAAGCCTGTATACATCCCAGCGCAAACATCATTCCGCGGGCAGCATTACACATATCTGCACCTAAAGCAATATTTTTAACTATATCAAAACCACTTGATACTTTACCCGATGCAATAATTTTAATGTGTTTTTTCAGATCAAAACCAACCAAAGAATCATATACAAAAGCGATACCATCACGTAAAGGCATACCCACAGAGTTAGAAAACTCTTGTGGTGCTGCACCTGTACCACCTTCTCCACCATCTACAGTAATAAAATCTACATAGATGCCGGTCTCTATCATCGCTTTACAAATTGCTAAGAACTCACTGCGACGACCAATACATAATTTGATACCTACCGGTTTACCGCCCGACAGTTCTCTTAAGCGTTTTACAAATTGCATCAGTTCTAATGGTGTAGAAAATGCTGAATGCGATGGCGGCGATAAGACGTCTTTACCTTCAGGAACCAAACGGATACGGGCTACTTCAGGTGTTACTTTCTTACCCGGAAGCATACCACCATGACCTGGTTTTGCACCTTGTGATATCTTAATCTCAACCATTTTAACCTGATCACTTTGCGATCTCTCAGCAAAAGCCTCATCATTAAAAGTACCATCTAAGTTTCTACAACCGAAATACCCAGTTCCTATTTGCCAAATCAAATCTCCACCCATTTGACGATGGTAGTCACTGATTCCACCTTCACCTGTATTATGTGCAAAGCCACCCAGTTTAGCACCACCATTTAATGCCAATACCGCATTTTGACTCAGTGAACCAAAACTCATTGCTGATATATTATATATACTTGCAGAATAAGGCTGTTTACAATCAGGCCCTCCTACTTTTACACGAGGGTGTAGATTTAAATCATGATGGCTTATGGCCATAATGCTATGACTTAACCATTCGTAACCGTTATCATAAACATTTAACTGCGTTCCAAAAGGAATGGTATCTAATTCTTTTTTTGCCCTTTGGTAAATCAAAGATCTGTTTAGGCGATTATAAGGCGTACCATTGGTATCGCTCTCCACAAAATACTGATACACTTTAGGCCTCATATTTTCCATAAAATATCTTAACCTACCAAACACCGGATAGTTTCTTACAATACTATGTTTCGGTTGGTAAAGGTCATAAATACCTAATAAAACAAACGGACCTGTAAAAATAGCAGTCCACCATAAAAATGGCTGATACAACCCTAACATTACGGTAAAAGCAACCAAGAAAGCTGCGATTGCAATAAATGCCTTTCTCATCTCAAAATACTTTAAAAAATCATCTAAATTTTGTGCTAAGGTAGCAATATAAACTTGATAGATAAAACAAGTGTAATTTCATTTTGTTAATTTTACATATGCTAATCAAAATATATCCCGAAAATCCAAATGAAAGGGCTTTAGACCAAGTAGTTGATGTTTTAAGAAAAGGAGGTATCATTATATATCCTACAGATACTATTTATGGTATGGGCTGCGATATAACCAACCATAAAGCTGTTGAAAAGATCTGTAGAATTAGGGGGATAAAACCAGAAAAGGCCAATCTGTCATTTGTATGTTCTGATCTGAGCAATATCGCTGATTATATTAAACCTATAGACAATACTGTGTTCAGAGTGCTCAAAAAGGCTCTTCCCGGTCCTTTCACTTTTATTTTCAATGCCAATGGCAACGTACCTAAATTATTAAGCTCCAATAAAAAAACAGTAGGTATACGCGTTCCTGATAATAACATTGCAAGAGAAATTGTAAAGTTATTGGGTAACCCTATTTTATCCACATCTATTAAGGATGATGATGAAATCATAGAATACTCTACCGACCCTGAACTGATCCATGAAAAATATGAAGATTTAGTGGATTTAGTAATTGACGGAGGCTACGGGGGCAATGAAGCCTCAACTGTAGTTGATTGCACACAAGGTGATTTTGAAGTGATCAGAGAGGGAAAAGGAAATCTGGAAGATTATATCTGATTCAAAAAAGAAATTTGTTAACTTTCTGTTAATCTTAAAACTTATTTGTTTTCTTAGCTTTGCACAAACTATAACTATAATAAATACGCGTATGAGAAAAATTTTACTCTTAAATCTTTTATTCTTCCTATTTATACTCCCTGTAGTAAAATCTCAAATAATTTTACCTCAAAATGGTGTAGCATATACAGAAGACTTTAATTCATTAGGAACATTAGGCACAACAAATCTGCCTACAAACTGGAAAATGACCGCAGCAGGAGTTTCCACAGTTAGTTATACAGATGTAAATAATTTAACGCAGGTAAACATAGCTGCAAGCTCTGGAAGCCCAACAACCGGTGGCAGATATAATTGGGGTTCTTCAGCTTCCGAAAGAAGTATAGGTTTTATGACATCAGGAGGTTATGCAAACCCCAATAGTATAATGACTGCATTTGTGAATAAAGCTGCAACTGCTCTTAACAAAGTAACTATTTCGTTCAATATAAAAAGATATAGAACAAATGTTTCAAATGCATCTGTACAATTTTACTACTCTTTAGATGGTACAACATGGGTAGCTGTTTCTTCCGGTGAAGTACTTACTACCGAACTGCCAACGGGTGCTAATACATATTCTTTTGCCTCCCCATTAACAGTGTCTAAGTCATTTTCTATTACATCTTTAGACATACAGCCTGAAGATAAGATTTATTTTAGATGGAATTTTAATACTACTGGATCAAACTCGCAGGGCATTGGTTTAGATGATTTTATTATAACCCCAACTTATAGAAATCCAACAGACCCTCTAATTTCGGCAACATCCTCTTCTTTAGCTTTTGGAAATCAAGGCATCAATATATCTTCAAATGAAAAAAGTTTCACTTTAAATTACACTTATTTAGATGGAACAAACATAGCATTAAATACCAACGCTCCTTTCTATATTTCAAAAACAAGTGGTGGAAATTTTCTTACCAATTTAAGTTATACGCAAGCTGAGCTAAATGGCACAAATACTACCGTTTATGTGAAATACTTACCTACAGTTATAGGTAGTTCTGCTGATAATATAACCATTTCAGGTGGAGGTATTTCCAATAATTTAACCATAGCCCTATCAGGATTTGGCGTATTACCAAATAATACAAGTTTTAATTTTGAAAATTGCACTCCAGCGAACAGTACAACATTATCTGAAGGTTTTATTCAATACAGTGTAACTGGGCCACAAACTTGGGCTTGTACAACAAGCTATGGTCATGATTTAAATGACCCTACTGGTAAAGCTAGTACAGGTAATGCTGTTCAAATTAATGGTGGCACAACATCTTCAAGCACTGAAAATGAAGATTGGTTGATTTCCCCTTCAATGGATTTAAGTTCAATGAATTATCCCTTACTTTCTTTTTGGAGCAGAACGGATTTTAACGGACCAGTACTACAACTTAAGGTTTCAACCAATTATACTGGCAGCGGAGATCCTAAATTAGCTACATGGGTTGATCTAGATGGACGTTTTCCTGAAATACTATCAAACACTTGGACAAAATCTCAAAATATTGATTTGAGTAATTTTAAGACCACAGGAGTTTATATTGCGTTTGTATATACATCAACCACATCAAACCCTCCAAATGGTGCACGTTGGACTATTGATGATATTGATATAACAAATTCATCTACACCTGCCCCGTTAGAAGTTAATTTGTTAGCCAGCTCAATTAATTTTGGCTACCAGGCGCCAGGTGCAAGTTCTCCAGAAAAAACCTTTAAATTCTCAGCTACAAGCACAACAGATAACGTAGTTTTAACAGCTCCTGCTAATTTCAGCATCTCAAAAACGAGTGGAGGCTCATTCTCCCAAAATATTAGCTACACATCAGCAGAAGTTAATGGTAAAACAACAACTGTTTATACTCAATTTACCCCTAATACTGCTAACATTAATTATAATCAAAATCTGACCCTAAGTACCACAGGGATTACAGATAAAAATCTAAACCTTACTGGGAACTCTTTTAATACAACTAATACCCTTGAAGTGGTTAATTGGAATATTGAATGGTTTGGCTCTACAGTATCGGGACAGGGGCCAACTGATGTTACAAAACAGGCCCAAAATGTAAGAACTGTTTTTAATAACATCAATGCAGACATCTATGGTTTAGCCGAAGTAGTAGATACTTTACTTTTCAGAAATACGGTACTACCTCCAGGATATAATGTAATTTTCAGCGATTTTGGTTCATATGCTGATGATAAAACTAGTTCAGGATACGACGGAACACAGAAACTTGCATTTGTGTACAGAACAGATATTATTAAACCTAAGAACTGGTATGGTGTTTTAAGAGATACTTATTATCCTAATAACCTTAGTAACAACGCTGCCGGTTCACCTTTTAAAAACTGGTCATCAGGACGTTTCCCTTTCTTAATGGAAGCAAAAGTATTGATTAATGGCGCTGAGGAAACCATATATTTCATACAAATCCATGCAAAAGCAAATACGGGTGATTTAATTGATTCTTACGACAGAAGAAAAGGGGGTGCTATTCAATTAAAACAATATATTGATGCCAATCTCGCCGACAAAAAAGTAATAATCTTAGGCGATTTTAATGATGTATTAAATCCAGACAAAACTATTGCCCCAATGCCTGCAAATACACCAACATCTTACATCGATATTACATCAGACAACACCAATTATGTCCCCATTACTCTTCCATTAAGTCTTGCCGGAAAAAGGTCTACTGTTAGTTTTAATACAGTAATAGACAATGTCATCATCAATAAAAACTTAAATAATAATTACCTAATTAATACGGCCGAGGTATTAGATAATGTGGCTACATTGGTTACCAGTTATGGCACTACCACAACAGACCACTATCCTATCCAAACAAGATACTTTTTTGAACCTACGCCTCTTAATGTGAACTTTGTTAGTTTTATTGCCACTACAAATAAAAATGTAGTTAATTTAAAATGGAGCACTGCAACGGAAACAAACAATAGTTATTTTACCATTGAGCGCTCTGTTGATGGTAAAAAATTTACATCAATTAAAACCATTACAGGTGCGGGCAACAGTAATGAACCTAAATCATATGCAACAATAGATAACAATGCGCCAAAAGGAACAATTTACTACCGTTTGAAACAAACCGATTTCAATAATGATTATACTTATTATCCTGAGGTAAAATCAGTAAATATTTTTGGAACTGAAGCTTTTTCGGTATATCCTAACCCGGTAAAAAACCAGCTGTTCCTTAACTACGAAAGCACGAGTACCAATGATAAATTAGTAATGAGTGGTGTTGATGGTAAAGTAATTTTAACCGCAACTGGTACAAATGAGCAGATTACTTCAAAAGTAAACAGTAAACTCAATACACTTACCACAGGTGTATATATATTAAAACTTACCACAGGTAATAAAACTTACCAGAGCAAATTGATCAAACAATAATCTATTCCTGATCAATACATCTTTAAGGTGTTCAAAGTATAGCTTTGAACACCTTATTTTTTGCATTTTTTTGTAAATTCGGGCATGTCAAAGTATAATAACAGCACTATTTTTCAAAAATTCTTTAACTCTGAAAAAACGGGGGGCATACTCTTATTATGTTGTGTGGTCATCTCCTTATGTATTGCAAATTCATCATGGGCAGCTGGTTTTGCAAATCTTCTTAATCAAACCCTAGGATTTAGCACTGCCTCAATAGACCTGAATTATAGTATTTCATTATGGATCAATGATGGGTTAATGGCTGTATTCTTTTTGCTGGTAGGACTTGAAATTAAACGTGAAATTTTAACCGGAGAATTATCTGATATTAAAAAAGCCAGTTTACCTGTTTTAGCTGCCCTTGGTGGTATGATTGTGCCGGCCCTGATTTATTTCATAATCAATAAAAATACCGAAACGGTACATGGCTGGGGAATCCCAATGGCTACTGATATCGCTTTTGCGCTCGCCATTATTGCTATGTTAGGTAAAAACATTCCATCTTCTTTAAAAATCTTTTTAGCTGCCCTAGCTATAGCAGATGACTTAGGGGCTATTCTAGTTATTGCTGTATTTTATACATCCGAGATACATTTCAACTATCTTTTCATGGCCTTGGGCGTATTTTGTGTATTAATGCTTCTCAATTTTTTAAAGGTTAAAAAGCTGTACTGCTATATTCCTTTAGGTATCGTTTTGTGGTATTTAGTTCATCATTCGGGTATTCATGCAACTATTTCGGGTGTACTTTTGGCCTTTACCATACCCAACGAGAGTAAAGAAGATACTTCTCCTTTAATTAAACTGGAACATTTACTTACTACACCTGTAAACTTTGTTATTATGCCTTTATTTGCATTAGCAAATACCAACATTACATTTAAGCAGGAAATGGTTAATGGATTGGGTACACCACTGGGTTTAGGTATTTTATTAGGTTTATTAGCAGGTAAAACCTTAGGTATAACTATTTTCTCCTATTTAGCTGTTAAACTTAAATGGGCCCAACTACCTGATAAGGCTAAATGGATACATATGGTTGGAGTAGGTCTGTTGGCCGGTATTGGCTTTACCATGTCAATTTTTATTGCTATGCTGTCATTTAATGAACCTGTATTTATAAACGAAGCTAAATTTGCCATACTGATTACTTCTGCTATTGCAGGTCTGGGTGGTTATGTTTTCTTAAAATACACGAGTAAAAAACAGGCTTTTGCAGCTAAAACAAATTAAGAATACGATTTTTTACATTTTTTGAAACGCTTAAACAATAAAACCCTGCAATATGTGTTTATGTATGTGAGAGCGTTAATTTAGATTAGCGGGAATGGTCGGGATCGATCATTTCCGCTTTTTTGTTTTTATACCTTCCCAAAATAATCACCGTTACCCTGAACTCGTTTCAGGGTTTATCTTATACGGTACATCTTATAAAACTGCTGGACAGAGTGAAGTAGAAAACCATGCAGTAGAATATAGCAGCTTATTAAATAGAAAATTAAACGATTTCTCTATAAATCGCTATTAAAATAAGTTTACAAAATGATACATTTGGATGTTCTTAACACATTGAATAAAACAAGACTGATCAAATTAGATTTATAGAAATGAAAAAATCTTATGTTCTGCTACTGATATTGGTTTTAACCACTTTATGGAGCAAAGCTGCTGATATCAATAATTTTCTATTAAAAGAAAGTCTTTTAAAAAACAGCAAACTATCTATAATTGCTGCTGATAGCTTAGACCATGCCAGCGAAGAAATTAGCGGCAGTTACATGTTCAGCATCAGTGGTTTTTCACAACAGCTTACTTTTAATAATGGTATCGCTACTATTCCGTCGCAGATAGATAAATCAACCTTTGTTTACATCAAGCACCAGAACCAAGTAAAAACAATCAGCAAGCTGTTTTACGTCTATAAAGCTGGCGAAGATTTAAAAATCATTCAGATCAGCAAAATATTCTTTGTAATTATGCCTCTTATCATAATTATTTTAACCTTTGCCTTCAGAAAGTTCATTTATCTTGCTGTTTTCATTCTTTTGGTAATGGCCTATTTTGGATATAGCAATGGTTTAAACATTTCTACATACTTTGAGACTATATTTGATTATCTAAAAAATCTGGTCTAACCAATCTTATTTATCATGAAAATAGCACTATTTCCCGGTTCATTTGATCCTATTACCATTGCTCACGTGGATATTGTGATCAGATCCCTACCCCTTTTTGATAAAATCGTGGTAGGTATTGGCTTAAACAGCTCAAAACAAAACCTACTTTCTTCAGATAAGAGAGAAGAAATCGTGAAAAGTGTTTTTGCTTCTTATCCAACTATTGAAGTACAAGCATATGAAGGCTTAACAATAGATTTCTGTAAACAGATCAAGGCTTCATATATGTTACGCGGCATCAGATCAACAGGTGATTTTGAATATGAACGGGCAATAGCACAGATCAATAAAACCATGTTACCCGGTGCAGAAACCATTTTATTGCTAAGCCAGCCTGAGTATTCAGCTATAAGTTCTACCATTGTAAGAGATATTTTAAGAAATAATGGCGATGTGAGCCAGTTTGTACCCAAAGAGGCTTTGCCCTTTTTAAAAGCTTAGCTCAAGCGTAACATATTGGAGTAACCTTTGGCAATTAACCTGCTTTTATGCGGTAAATAAATTTCACACTGCAGGTTGATAATGGCTCTTCCTTGTTTTATAATCGTTGTTTTTGCAGTAATGGTATCTCCTTCATTAGCAGGCGCAAAATAATCTATGTAATTATTTACTGTTGTATATGCTTGAGATAAACCTAAAGTGTAAACGGTCGCACCAATCAGATCGTCTATAATTCCAGCGGTAATACCACCATGTAAAATACCATGAGGATTGGTCATTTCTTTGCGAACCACGTAACTGCAATGCAAGCTACCTTTTTCAGCCTCAATAACAACCGGTTTTAGCCAGTTCATAAAATGTGAAGGAGAATCTGTAACTTCCTTCCCTGTAAAAGACTGAAAAAAAGCTAGTCTTTTTTGTATGTTTTCCTGTTCTTCCATCTAGATATAAAGCTAAAAATTAAAATGAATAATACTAAAATTACCGCAATTGCCAACATAGGTCAATCTACCTATAAAACACAGATATTTTCTGAGGGTCATATGATATATGCCGATGAACCTGAAGATTTAGGGGGTACCGATGAGGCCATGCAGCCCACAGCACTTTTATTGGCCAGCTTAGGCAGTTGTACGGCCATTACGCTCAGAATGTACGCCAACAGGAAACAATATGATCTGCAACATATCAAGGTTGAATTAGCAATTGATAACAGTGACCCGGCTTTAACAAATATTACCCGTAAAATTACATTTACAGGTAATCTTAGCAGCGAAGAACATACCCGCCTCATGCAAATTGCTGAAAAATGTCCTGTACATAAAATCCTTTCAAATCCTATTCATATAACCACTACTTCTTGATCATATGATAAAAGTTATATCAATAATGGACGTTACCTCCGAAAATCTATTCACATCTGGAACTCGTTTCAGGGTCTTATCTTTTTCTGATGCGAACCTTGAGCAAGCGTAAGACATGACAAATAGCCATTACAGCTTTCTTAAAACGTCTGCAGCAATCGTATAAGATTTTAGCCTGTCCGCATGCTCATAAATATGAGAAGTAATCATAATTTCATCAATTTTTGTCTTATCGATAAAAGTGTGCAAACTTGCCTTTAACCATTCCTTTCCGCCTATAAACGCATAAGTCAGCATTTGCTCAACAGCAGCTTCTTCCATATCTGTCCACTCTCCTTCCATGCTATCTATTGGCGGTTGCAACAGCATTCTTTTATTACTAACGATACCCAAAAACAAGCGTTTTAACGAGGTTGCCAGTCGTTCGGCTTCTTGATCCGTATCTGCAGTTACCACATTTACGCAGGCCAGAACATAAGGTTCTTTTAGCGCAGCCGAAGGTCTGAAATTACGTCTGTAAATATCAATAGCTTCTAAAAAATAAGTAGGTGCAAAATGACTGGCAAAAGCATAAGGCAAACCATAAGAAGCTGCTAAATGTGCACTCTCGGTACTCGAACCCAATATCCAGATGGGCACGTTTGTTCCTTCTCCAGGTATAGCCCTAACCCTTCCTTCATAATTATCATCACCCAAAAAATACTGTAATTTCAATACGTCCTTCGGAAAATTATGCTGTGCATGAAAACGTTCCCCTCTTATTTCAAGTGCTGTGGCCTGATCTGTTCCGGGCGCTCTGCCCACACCTAGATCTATCCTATCGGGATACAAAGTAGCCAAAGTACCAAATTGTTCAGCTATGATCAATGGGGTATGGTTAGGCAGCATAATACCTCCCGATCCAATACGCATACTTTGCGTTTGTCCGGCAATATGTCCAATTAAAACAGCGGTTGCCGAACTGGCTACGGCCGGCATATTATGATGTTCTGCCAACCAGTAACGCTTATACCCCAATTGTTCAGTATGTTTTGCTAAAGCTACACTATTTCTAAACGTATCAGCTATGGTATTACCCTGTATAACACCTGCCAGATCCAATACTGAATAAGGTATTTGTTTCATATTGTAAATTCTTATAAAAAGCAGATTTGAGCTAAATATCTACTGCCCGGGTAAATTTACTCCTCATTTTTATAAACTTTTGGTTTGTGCAAAAGAGATGACAGTAATTAGACCTTACAGGGGTATTACTTGTAATGAAGCAAATTTAAATATCTTTGTAAACAATCTCTTTCATTTTAGCATGTACAAAATAGCCTTAGTTGAAGACGATCAAAAAATAGCTTCTTTGGTAAAAACCGGATTGGAAGAAAATGGGTACGAGACCGAAATCATCGATAATGGAAATGCGGCATTGAGCCTATTGGTAGAAAATCCATTTCATATCATTATCTTAGATGTAATGCTACCTCATGTTAGCGGTGTTGAGATTGCACGGCACTTACGCAACAATGCCATTAACACGCCCATTATCATGCTTACCGCGCTGGGTGCTATTGATGATAAACTAACCGGATTTCAAGCCGGAGCAGACGATTATCTTTTAAAACCTTTTCATTTCAAAGAACTTTTGGCACGCATAGAGGTACAATTAAAACGTATACCCCTTGCTCAAAAAAATGAAAATGAGACCAATCATTTCTTAAAGTTTGAAGATGTAGAGATCGATCTGAAAAGCAAAGAAGTAAAAAGAGCAGGACAATTTATCGATCTTACCAGTAAAGAATTCAATTTATTGGTATTGTTCATGCAAAACCCCAAACGCTTGTTATCCAGACAGTATATTGCGCAACAAGTATGGGACATCAATTTTGATACAGGTACCAATGTGGTAGATGTTTACATCAATTTCCTGCGCAATAAAATTGAAAAAAACTTTGACAGGAAACTCATTCATACCAAAATAGGCATGGGTTACATATTAAAGTAAAATGAAGATAAAGAACAGATTAGCCTTATATTTTACGCTAATAAGCGCTACCATGCTTTTAGGTACGCTTGGGGCCATCTATTTTACTTTTATCAAATTTTTGGAAAGCGATTTTTACGACCGCCTTAACGACAGGGCTTACATTACTGCCCGCCTATATCTCGAAGCCGATGAAATCTCTTCAGATTCATTGAACAAGGTAAGAAACCAGTACCTGGAAACACTGCATAATGAAGTTGTGCGCATTTACAACATGAGCAATGACGCGGCATTTATCGGCGATGACCAACGTTACTGGACAAGCGATGTAATCAATGAAGTAAGACAGCGCAAAAAACTAAAATTTAAAGAAGGACAAAGACAGGTAGTAGGTATTTTCTATAAAGACAATCAGGGCGACTTCGTAATATTGGCATCGGCTATAGACCAAAGTACGCTTAAAAGGACCGAAAAGCTCCGTAAAATCATGGTTGCTTTTTTCTTTATTATCTTGGCGGCCTTGCTGTTGTCATCTCGTTGGGTTGCCAACCGTATTTTACGTCCGTTAGATCTCTTTATAGATGATGTAAAGAAAATCAAATCGAGCAATCTTGATTACCGCGTACAGGAAGGGAAAAGCAAAGATGAAATAGGGCTTTTGGCACAAAATTTTAACAACTTAATGGAACATCTGGAGCAGGCATTTGCTCTACAAAAAACATTTGTTTCTAATGCATCGCATGAACTGCGCACTCCCATAACCAGTATTTTGATGAGTGCCGAAATTACGTTGAGCCAACCCCGAACAGAAGAATATTATAAAGCTGCGCTCAACTCCGTAATTGATGATATAGGAAAAATGGACCATATCATTAATGGTTTATTAAATCTGGCACAATCTGATCTCGAAATAGGAACAGACAAACAGCAGGAAATCCGTATAGACGAAATGATCTGGGATCTGCAAAAAGAATGGAAAAGATTACACAATGCAGAACTTATCCTTGGTTTTGCCGAAACCTCGCAAGACCAAGAAAGCTTATTGATCAAAACCAATCCTGTATTGTTACAGATTGCCATTAACAACATTATAGCCAACGCTTTTAAATTTTCTGATTTTAAGCCCGTTCATTGTACCATTTCAGCATCAGCAGATTTCATCAACATTCATATTATGGATCAGGGCACCGGAATAGAACCATCAAATTATGAGCAAATTTTTAAGCCTTTTCAAAGCCTGTACAAACACCAACAGCATAAAGGAAATGGTTTAGGTTTATACATGGCCCATAAAATTATCCATATGCTCAAAGGCCACATCAGTTTTACTTCTGTTATAGGAAAAGGAACTACTTTTTCTGTTAAACTCCCTAAATTTTAATTTCATTTTAATATGCCTTTAATTTGGCTTTAATTTCATGGGGATAGCTTTGCCGACAACATAAAAGCTAATTCTATTTAAAGATTAGCTTTTTTTTGCAAAACATCCATGAAAAAAACATTTGCACTGGCATTTATTTTTATGGTCTTAACAAAAGCAGGCCATACCCAAAACACGCTTAGTTTAACACTTCCAGAAGCCGAAAAAAGATTTTTAAAAGAGAACTACCAATTATTAGCCCAGAACTACAACATAGAACAGGCAAAAGCAGAGATTATTACGGCTAAATTATTTGACAATCCAGAGATTAGTCAGGAAAATTACCTTTACAGCACCTCAGAAAAAAAGTATCTCGGTACATCTTATAATACCGGCTATTACAGTTTGGAAGTTTCACAGCTTATTAAACTGGCTGGCAAACGCAATAAAAATATACAACTGGCAAACACTGGAGTAAAACTGGAAGAATATGCGTATTACGACCTTATCAGAACGTTACGTTATGAGCTAAGAAGCACTTTCTATAAAAGTTATTACCTCCAGCAGTCAGCAGCAGTATATAAAGATCAGATTGCAGCGTTGAACAAGCTATTAGCCGCCTCAGAACAGCAGCTAAAACAAGGTAATATTGCAGGTAAAGAAGTTATCAGGATCAAATCTTTGCTATATAGCGTAAATACCGAATATAACAGCTTAAAAAACGACATAGAAGAGCTAAACACCAATCTTAAGGTATTGATCCATGTTCCGGCACAAACGCTTTTGCAACTTGTAGCAGAGCCTATACATTTCGAATCGTTAAAAGACAAAGCCTATACCGCACTGCTTGATTCTGCAAAAACAAACCGGGCAGATTTAAAATACGCACAAACAGCAGTTACCCATGCTCAGCAAAATCTAAAATTACAAAAAGCTATGGCCATACCAGATATAGAACTTTCTATGGTATATACCTCACAAAATATGCCCGATAAATTTTTAGGTATGGGTGTTAAACTTCCGCTCCCTTTGTTTAACAGAAACCAAGGTGAGATCAAAAAAGCTAAAATAGCCATAGATGCGCAGAACAATAATTACTACCAGCAGGAAAACCTTTTAGAAAACGAAGTTTATAAATCTTATATCGCAGCATTAAGAGCACAGGAACTGTATGATGGGATGGATAAAAACTTTAACCATGATTTTACCCAAATGATGAGCGATGTAACCGCAAACTTTGCTAAGCGCAATATCAGTCTAATTGAGTTCTTAGATTTTTATGAATCATTTAAGAACAATGTATTGCAGTATAACCAGATCAGGTTTGATGAAATCAATACCAAAGAAGAAATCAATTATGTTACCGGAACCAACATTTTCAAATAATATAAAAATGGCACGTAAAATAGCTTACCTATTGATAATTGGTACCGCTTTGAGCATACAGAGCTGTACAAGTAAGAAAGCAGAAGTGGCAGAAGATAAAAAATTTGCTCTGACCGATTCACTGATCAGTAAACTAAAAATTGATACTGTAAAAGATGCGAGCAGTCATACAGAGCTTAATTTTTCGGCTAAAATAACACCTAATGAAGACACGCAGGCTACTGTGTACCCTATGGTAAGCGGAGTTGTTGGTAATGTAACCATAAAATTAGGCGACAAAGTAAACAAAGGGCAAGTACTTGCTACACTTAACAGCGCAGAAATGGCCGAATTTGACAAAGAAGCCGTCAGTTCAAATGCAGAGCTTAAGGTTGCAGAAAGAGCTTATAAACAGGCTGAAGATATGTACAAAAGTGGGCTAATCTCTGCCAAAGAACTTGAAGAAGCAAAAAATAATCTGATTATTAAACAGGCTGAGCATAAAAAAGCCAGTACCGTTCTTAAGCTGAACGGGGGTAACAGCAGAGGTGTTTACAATATTGTATCGCCGGTTACAGGTTATGTGGTAGAAAAAAACGTAACCAGCAATATGCTCCTGCGTCCTGATAATGCAAATTGTCTCTTTAAAATAGCCAATCTCTCAAACGTATGGGCAATGCTCAATATTTACGAGTCTGATATCTCAAGCATTCAGGAAGGCAATGAAGTTACCTTGTCTGTATTACCTTATCCAGAACGGACTTTTAAAGGTAAAATAGATAAGATCTATAATGTAATAGATAACGAAACCAAGGTCATGAATGCCCGTGTAGTTATACCTAATGCAGATCTGAGTTTAAAACCCGGTATGATTGCCACGGTTAAAGTTACGGCCAAAGCACCTGTAAACCTGCCTACTATCAATCCTGAGAATATCGTTTTTGATGAGAATAAAAACTATGTGCTGGTAATTGATCCGAAAAAGAAAATCAGGATTCAGGAAATAGAAATAGGACGCAAAACAGCCAGCATGGCCTACATTAGCAAAGGCTTGGCTCCGGGCGACAAAATAGTGGCTTCTAAACAGGTGTTCTTATTCGAGAGCCTTAAAGATTAAGTAAAATGGATTATGGGGCTTCTTCTTTTAGATTAGACGATATGTCAAGCCTTAGCAAAAGTTTCAAAGCAAAGGCCGTTGCCAACGACTTTTCCTCCATTTTGTCGCTCAAACAGCGTAGCTCTCTTGAGTACGATAAAAGATATAAATAAAACACGAAAAAATGGAGTGCCAATACCATGCACAAGGGCAAGCAAAGTTGTGTAATGAAATTAACATATCGATTATCAACACCAAACCCCATCATTCACGTTAAGTAGCATAATTCAAAAAGCAATGAACAAGTTTATCAAAAACATCATAGGGTTTTCGTTAAAGAACAAATACTTTGTGTTCTTTACCACTTTTATCCTTATACTTTCGGGTTATCTGAGCTTTAAACACACTACCATAGAGGCTTTTCCTGATGTAACCAATACCAGCATTACCATTATTACGCAATGGCCGGGCCGCAGCGCAGAAGAGGTAGAAAAATTTGTGACCAGACCTCTGGAGATTGCCATGAACCGTACTGAAAAAAGAACAAGCATACGCTCTTCTTCCTTATTAGGCCTATCGGTAGTTAAAGTAACCTTTGAAGATGATGTTGAATATGCTTTTGGGAGAGTGCAGGTCAATAACCATATTGCAGATGCCGATCTGCCCGATGGGGTAAAACCCGATATACAGCCGGCAACAGGCCCAACAGGCGAAATTTACCGCTATACCGTAACGAGTAACAAAAGAAACATCAGGGAGCTGAAAACCATACAAGACTGGACCATTGAAAGAGAACTGCTGGCAGTGCCCGGGGTAGCCGATATTGTAAGTTTTGGTGGCGAAGTTAAGACTTACCAAATTACGGTGAATCCACAAAAAGCCATACAATATGGCGTAAGTGCTACCGAACTGTTTGAAGCTGTTTCAAAAAGCAATATCAACGTAGGTGGTGATGTGATTGTACAGGGCGGACAAGCTTATGTAGTACGTGGCATTGGCGTACTCAATAATATAGACGAGATCAGGAACATTGTTGTAGATAACTTTAACGGCACCCCTATTTATGTAAAAAGCATTGCCGATGTTACAGAATCAGCTCTACCAAGATTAGGCCAGGTAGGCAGGGATTATGATCCTGATGTGGTTGAAGGTATTGTATTAATGCGCAAAGGCGAAAATCCAAGCGAAGTGATCAAAAGCCTAAAAGCTAAAATAGAAGATGTAAATAAAAACATTTTACCTGCCGATGTTAAAATCAAAGCCTTTTACGATCGAGAAGATCTGGTAAACTTTGCCACACATACGGTTCTAGGCAATATGTTTGAAGGCATATTGTTCGTAACGGTAATCGTATTTCTTTTCATGGCCGATTGGCGTACAACACTTATCGTGTCACTGGTTATTCCATTAGCACTGTTATTTGCCTTCATTTGTCTAAAATTAAAAGGCATGTCAGCTAATCTCCTTTCTATGGGAGCCATAGATTTTGGGATCATCATAGACGGAGCTGTGGTCATGGTAGAAGGTATTTTTGTAATATTAGATCACAAGGCCAAGACCGTAGGCATGCAAAAATTCAATACAATCAGCAAATTGGGTCTGATCAAAAAAGCCTGTCTTGAAAACGGTAAAGGCATTTTCTTTGCCAAACTCATCATCATAACAGGTTTGATGCCTATCTTCACCTTTGAAAAAGTTGAAGGAAAAATGTTCTCACCTTTAGCCTGGACACTCAGCTTTGCCTTATTAGGAGCCCTTATTCTAACATTTACCCTTGTACCTGCGTTAGCCAGTGTGTTGCTGCGCAAAAACGTTAAAGAAAAGCACAATGTTTTTCTGGAATTTATCATACAAAACACCTTAAAACTGTATGATAAATGCTTTAAAGTAAAAAGAATGGTTGTAGGTTTCTCAATAGGCATACTTGCGCTTGGACTGGTAAGTTTTAATTTTCTGGGCACAGAGTTCCTTCCCAGCCTTGATGAAGGTTCTATATATGTAAGAGCAACCGCACCACTTAGTATCTCACTAAGCGAAACCAAAAAATTATCTAACCAGATGCGCAAGATCTTTTTGAGTTTTGATGAGGTAAAACAAGTGCTTTCACAAACTGGCCGTCCAAATGACGGTACCGATGCCACAGGTTTCTATAATATGGAATTTATGGTTGATATCTATCCTAAAAAAGAATGGAAACGCAAGCAATCCAAAGAACAGCTCATAGAACGCATGCAGGAAAAACTGAGCGGGTTTCCAGGTATTAGTTTAAATTTTTCACAGCCTATTTCAGATAATGTTGAAGAAGCCGTATCAGGTGTAAAAGGTTCTATAGTAGTTAAAATGTTCGGCGACGATTTTCATTACATCGAACATACCGAAGAAAAAATATTCAATATCCTGAAAACAGTTAACGGCATCGAAGATCTGGGTATTCTCAGAAATTTAGGACAGCCAGAATTGCAAATCAATCTTAACCAACAAAAAATGGCGCTTTATGGCGTAAATACGGCTGATGCCAATGCTGTTATAGAAATGGCTATCGGGGGTAAAGCTGCTACTCAGATTTATGAAAGCGAGAAAAAGTTTGACCTAATTATCCGCTATCCAGAAGATTTCAGGAATGATGAAAGTTCTATCGCCAAATTACGTATCCCTACCATTTCGGGTGCTAAAGTTCCTTTGAGCGAGATTGCTACCATTCGTAAGATTACTGGCCCGAGTATGATCTACCGCGATAAACATCAACGTTATGGTGCAATTAAGTTTTCTATTCGTGGTCGTGATATGGGCAGTGTGATCAAAGAAGCGCAGCAAAAAGTAAATAGCCAGATCAAATTACCAAAGGCCTACAAATTAGAATGGGCCGGCGATTTCGAGAACCAGCAACGTGCCACTAGCCAGCTTTCAAAAGCGGTACCGATCAGTTTGCTATTGATTTTCTTTATCCTGTTTGTACTGTTCGGTAACATCAAAGATGCCTTACTGGTATTAAACAATGTACCTTTTGCATTGATAGGTGGTATATTTGCTCTGCTCATTACGCATATCAATTTTAATATCTCTGCGGGTATTGGTTTTATTGCCTTGTTTGGTATTTGTGTACAAAACGGAGTGATTTTAATTACCAAATTTAAGCACAATATCGATGAACTTAAGCACAAACCCGAATGGACATTTACCGATGCCATCAAAGATGGTGTGGCTACCCGTGTACGTCCGGTTATTATGACGGCATTAATGGCCGCCATAGGGCTGTTACCTGCTGCTTTATCAACAGGCATTGGTTCTGAAGCCTCAAAACCGCTTGCCATAGTGGTTATCGGCGGACTGATCACCAACACCATTTTCTGCCTTTTCGTTTATCCAATTATATTTTACTGGAGCTATCATAGAAAAGTGAACAAATAACAATGTCATCAAGTAATACGTCATCCTGAACTTTTTCAGGTTCTATGCTCAAGCTCCCGTAAATTTCATTTTTATCACGGTTAAGCTGCCCTAACGGGCAGCTTATTTTGTTTTATCATCCACCACTAAACTACCCTCACCTATTAATACCACCGTCACCCTGAACTCGTTTCAGGGCCTTTATTCTTTCCATAGATGCTGAAATAAACGGCGTAGCCCTCTTGAATACCATTGAAAACATAAATACCTAATGAAAAATTCAACATGACGTGAAGAAGTTCAGCATGAAAAAAGAAAGGGAAACATTTATTCAAATAATGGAGTTGTCACATTGAGCCTGTCGAAATGTGTTCTTAAATAAAAAACTATGCATTATATGTGCCTTGTACAATTAATTTTCCTCTATGCCGGAAGGGCATCTTCTTTTTTCTTGATAAAAAAGAAGGAAAAAATCAAGGCTGCTTATTTTTCTGTTTACGTAAGCGAGCAGGCCAATCGGTGCTAACCGAAAAATAAAAGGCCGAAAAAAAGTTGAACGTAGAGACACTAAAATAGTTGAGCTGAAGCAAAACAAAAAGCTACGCAGTGAATAAATTCAGCAGGAAGATAACATCACCCTCACCCCTTTATACCGTCGTCACCCTGAACTCGTTTCAAGGTCTATAAAACCTCAAAACCCTGATGCGCAATAAAGCAAAGCTTTAAACCCCTAAAACACTCCACAAAAAAGCTTCCCATGCTTCTTTACAAAAAAATAATAATGCAAAGCGGCTATTTTATTTATTTTTGTGGCATGAATAAAACAAAACGCCCTGAAGATTCATTCACCATCATGAATGAACTGGTTTTACCCAACGATACCAATACCCTAAATAATTTAATGGGAGGACGTCTGTTACACTGGATGGATATTGCCGCCGCTATTTCGGCACAAAAACATTGCAATAGAATTGTGGTAACTGCATCTGTAGATAACGTGTCGTTTAAACAACCGATTAAACTGGGCGATGTGATTACGATCGAAGCCAAAGTTACCCGTTCATTTAACACTTCTGTAGAAGTAAGGTTAGATGTATGGGCACAAAATATCCCTTCAGGCACCAAAGTAAAATCAAACGAAGCTTATTATACATTCGTAGCGGTTGATCAGAGCGGCAGAACCATACCGGTTCCTGAACTGAAACCCGAAACTCCTGAAGAATTAGAATTGTTTGCCGGCGCTTTAAGGCGCAGACAGTTAAGACTTGTACTGGCAGGCAAAATGCAACCTGATGATGCAGTAGAATTAAAGGCACTTTTTGCTAAAAGTTAAAACCGGCTTTAAGCTGTAAGTTGTTAAGCCAATGACTACTTATACCGTACTCATCATATTAAGCGGACTGGTTATTTTTTCTTATTTGTTCGATCTTGTAGCAAGTAAGACAAAATTACCCTCAGTACTATTGCTCCTGCTTTCGGGCATAGGCTTAAGGCTTTTGGTTGATAAGCTACAGCTACATACCTATAACTTTTTAGAAATTTTGCCCACTTTGGGTACTGTAGGTTTAATCTTGATCGTGTTTGAAGGCTCCTTAGAGCTAAAATACGCCAAAGAAAAAAATAAAGTGATCAAGGGGGCATTTTTATCAGCCCTCTCCATACTGATCGTTACCGTAGCTGCCATTACCTTTATCATTTACCAGATCACCGGTAAAGATTTATACCTCTGCTTTGTTAACGCCGTTCCCTTTAGCGTGATCAGTTCGGCTATTGCCATTCCATCTGCAGCCGGTATGCACAAGCATGGTAGAGAGTTTATCATTTATGAAAGCTCTTTCTCTGATATATTGGGCGTAATCCTATTCAATTTTGGCATTTCAAACCGCAGCATTACGCTCAGCTCCTTTACACAGTTAGGCATAAACACGGCATTGATCCTCATATTGTCTGTAGTGGCCTGTATTACTTTATTGTATTTAATGGGTCGTATAAGGCATCATATCAAGTTCTTTCTCATTATTTCTATCCTGATTTTGGTATATGCCATTGGCCAGTCTTTCCACCTGTCGGCTTTGGTACTGATCCTTTCATTCGGCTTGTTTTTAAATAATGCCGATGCCATTAAACATGCCTGGTTCAGGAGCGTATTTATTTACAAAAATCTGGCTAACGACCTTACCCAGCTTTACCAGCTATCGGCAGAGACCGCTTTCATTATCCGTACCTTTTTCTTTGTGATCTTTGGCTTTACCATGGACATTTATGCTTTAGACGATGCCAATATCATCATCAATGGCCTTATTATACTCATGAGCATTTATGTAATCCGCTTTACCTATTTATATTTCTTTAAACGCGATAATTTCCTCCCCGAAGCATTTGTATCGCCAAGAGGACTGATCAGCATCCTGTTGTATTACAACCTTCCGCAAGAACTTAAATTACCCCAAATAGGTACACCATTCTTATTTATGGTTGTTCTGGGCTCAAGCCTGATTATGAGTATGGGCTTAATGTTTAGCAGAAGAAAAAGCATACCAGAAAATCCTGCTTAATAGCTTACATATTTAATTTCAGTACGATCTACGTAAGGCTCCAAGCGATTATAGTTGGCAGTGAAGTAATCAGGATTTCCTTTAACTTTTAAGGTAAAGCCTTTGCGTATCAGTACAGCCACACCACCAACCATACTCCCGGCCACAGCCCCTGTACCTACTAATGCAGCTGTAAGTTTAGCCATATTAGCTGTATTATTTTCTCCTTTATCTAAAGACCATACAGAAATACCTATGCTCAAGCCCACTAAAGCACCACTACCTACTGCCTCCCCAAAACCTAAACCTTTTTTCCTGATCTTAATTGAATGGATTTCTGTTGGCTTGAATATGTAATAATTGCCTTTCTTATCTTCAATACCTATACCTTCAGCATTTACTTTTTTCAAGCTGCCCCGAATAGGTTTATAAGAATAAGTCCTTACTTTAACTTCCCAATTTTGCTGTGCATTTAAACAACAACCTGCCAATATTAAAGCAAGAGCAATTAAAAGTGTTTTCATTAGCTACCCATCTCTAATATCTTATCAAACTCGGTTGCTTTTAAAGGCATAACCGATAAACGCCCCTGGCGCACCAGTGCAATATCTTTCAGGCTTTCTTCAGCCTTGATCTGATCTAAACTTACCGGATTTTTCAAGCTTTCTACAGGAGCAAGATCTACCACTACCCAGTTAGGATCAGATGTTGTCGGATCCTGATAAAATTCCTTGACCACTTTTGCCACACCCACCACATGCTTGCCTTCATTACTATGGTAAAACAGAACCAGGTCGCCTTTTTTCATTTCTTTTAAATTGTTGCGGGCCTGGTAATTTCTAACGCCGTCCCAAAAAGTCTGACCGTCTTTATTAAACTGCTCCCAACTGTATTTAACAGGTTCTGATTTCACTAACCAATGGTTCATATATATCTGAAAATAATTGTAATTGAATTAAGCCAAAACTAACAAAAGATATACGGATTTGAAAATATATGTAAGTCTGGAAGCTGAAAGCCGAAAGACAAACAACGAGCAATGAAAAACGAAACAACACAACCACCACACAGCCTATACACAACCTCAACACAACAATGGCACAAGAAACACACAACAACGACACAATAAAAGTACTAAAATGTCCACAAAACAACAAACAAACAACTGAATATCAACAATTTAAAATTTTAAAACCTTCTCAACTGTTACACTTAGTGATCAATATAATCAACATCCATCCAAAAATTGGCACAAGTAATGAATTTCCTAAAGGCCTACATCACCTCGCTAATACCACCGTCATCCCCGGAAATCGGGGCAAGCTCTGAACTCGTCTCATGGTCTCTTCCTCGTTTAGAGATATTATTAAGGTAATTAAATATGCTCAACTAAACGGCGTAGCCTTCTTGAATACCATTGAAAGATAAATACCTAATGAAAAATTCAGCATGACGAATCTTTTTAATGTCACCTTTGAACTTCACCAAGTATCTTGACAAGCTGTATCAGAGTCTACCCTATAGCACAACAACCTTTGCAAACAATAAATAAGGTCATTTGTAAATATGAAACTGAAATACTACTTTAGAATTAATTAACCGCTCGGAATTCCTTTAGATTTGCCGAACAATTTTTATTAGTTATAGATTGTACAATCTTTCCGAAAATGGGTGGACAAACATTATTTATAACACATATTTACTAATTATCAGTCGTCTAAGCAAAAGGACATGAATGGCATTGAATGAAACAACAAATCCAAAACTATTTAAACCAAATATATTCCGAAATTCAGAAACATTACTCTGACGAAATCAATTTAAGAGAAACTGATTTTGAAAAGTACAGTATATTTGATTTTGTAAATTTTCATTTGATTTATCATTACATCCTTGATGACAGTTCAAATAAAAACGACTTTTTCATATGCATATCAGAAAACGAATACAGAAAAAACTTTTTTTCTTCAATTTTTCATTCTATAGTTCTAATCAAACTTTATCAAAATTATTTTAATTACGAGAATACAGCTCCTGAATTGAATAAAGGAGACTTGATTTATAGAAAATACAATAGAGAACACAGGATTTTCATTGTCAAAGACACATTCTCGGAGCAAATAAAAATAAACTTTAAGTTTCCTAAAAAGAACGAAATTGGAATTAATGACTTTTTGCTAAAAAAACATTTCTACACAAAACTGAATCCAAATTTAGTAGATACAAAAAAATCGGCAAAGAACGTAGATTCTTATCGTGAATTTTTATCTTCTAATTTCAACGAAGATTTTCCATTTATAACTGATTTTAAGAATAGAACATTGGTAATCGCTGAAAAACAGTTTTTCAATGAAAGTAAATTTTTACCAATTAGATACACAAATAAAAACGGAAAAATAAGTAATGATTTACCATTTTTCAGCTATTTAGTAGAATGTTGTAATGATTTTGATTCTGCAAAAAACTTTCTGCTGAATAACAATGAGTGCTTCGATGAAATTATCATCATTGGAGCTCCTAAATATAGGAATAACTTTGATTTTATACTTCAAGAAAAATATAGAGGCAAATACAAAACTATTATTCTTATAGGTTCCGAAAAACCAAATACTGAAAATCAGTTTTTAGAATGGTTTTGGTCAAATGATGAGGTTAAAATAGCTAACAATGAAGAGCCAAACAGTCTTGTAAAGATTAAAATAAGTGATGAAAAATTACATTCTTTAATTGTTGAACTAAAATCTGAAGTAGATAAAATAAAAGATGAGAGCGGGGTAAACCTTTCTTTTATGCTGAAATACACAAACTTCTTTATGAGAATGCTTTTAGTAAATACAAACCTTTCCAAAGGAATTTTTCAAGAGTATTTAGATAGACTTAATTACTTTTTTCAAAGTGAAGCATTTTCAGAAGAAATCAATAAGCTTTTTTACGGAAAAGATGTTTATAATCCCGATACAATTAAAAATTACACTCAACGCATTTTTGATAAGTTTTCAGAAATCTCTAAATCTTTGGAAGACGAAAATTTAAAATGGAACTACATAAAAGAGAAAGCAAAATCATATCAAGGAAAAGTAATTTATTTAGTTGTAGAAAAGAAAAATTATGATGCTATAAATAACCAACTATTAAACGAACGGATTAACAATATTCATTTGATAAGCGATAAACGAATTGACAATTCAAAATTATATTTAGACAAATGGTTAAACGACAATCAAAATTCTGAAAATAAGTTAGTTATTATACCCTATTTGAATAACAAAGATTTGTTTTTAAAAGCAAAACAAATAAAGGGTGCTTGTCAAGTGCTTTCTTATGAAAATCTTGATGAAATTTCTTTTGATAATGTAGAAAGAGATTATCAAAATCAAGAAAAAACGAGATTGACCCACAAAGACAGGAAAAAGTTTGTTCAGACTGATTTTACTACTGTTGAAGAAAGCAAAAAAAGAGAATTAGACGATATTTTTTCCTTTGATTTGAATAATGAGGATTTTAAAACAGACCCAAATGAAATCATTGACTTACCAAAAGAAAGGGTAATTTATGAAGTTGTTTTTGATGATAGTTCTAAAGATAAGTTTGATTCAACAAAAGGAGTATTTGTTGTTGAAAATGGGGAGCAAATAAAAACAACTATTGGAGAATTGTATGATAACGCAACTATTAGATTTTATCAAAACAATAGTCCAAATGAGTTTAGACGGATTTTGAAAATTTTTGATACTGAAAACTTATTGGATTCTTTTGATGAATATTCAGAAAGCTGGAAAGAAACGTTGAGAAAACTATCTTTAGATTTTGGCGGTATTGAAAAACTATATAATCTAATTTTTGACACATATAAAATAAATTACATCACATTCAAATTTTATTTTGCTGAAAACACCCCAACAAGATTTCCAATAATGAAAACATTAGAAGCAATTCGGGAATTTTGTGTAAATAATGGCTATAAAAATGAATTGATTGTAAATGAATTTGAAAAGTTTAAAATTTATTCTAAAAAAGACCATTCAATAAGACAACAAGCAGGGAAAATATTAGGAAATGATTTGTTGGATTATATCGCTTCAGATAAAACCGATATAAGCGATTCTTTAAGCAAATTACCCGAAGACATTTTGAAAAAATTAACAGCAACAATCCAACAAAAGACGGTCACTAAAAAAACAATAGTAAATGAGTAAATACATAGACGAACCAAGATTAATTTTTAGAGATACCATTCAAAATAATCTGATTGGCCCCGGCTCTGATGTTTTCGTTTCGGATACTGAAAATGAAATCATCTCTGATTATCCTCTGAGTAGGTATTATTCAGGTATCTTGTTTCCCGAAAGAGATACAGCTACATCAGTTGGCGAAAAAGAAACCATCGATGCCAATGCTGAAATTGAAGATGACGATTTAGAAGAAAATCTTACTTTATCAGATGAAAACGGAGAAGCAAACGAAGAAGAAATTAATAAAACCAACAATGTAGAACCTGAAAAAGAATATTCAGAAGCTAACCAATATTTTCCAACTAATTTTGGGCTGACTTTTTGTGTTCCAAAAGAAACAAAAAGTATTGATGTAACATTTAATTATGCAAAGTATATTCAAATCGAGCCAGTAAATGCGGTTATTCAAATTGAAGAAAAAGATTATCGTTGGTTTGTTGAACACCCTTATAATTACATCAGTAGTTATTTTAAATTTGAAAGAGGGCAAATGTCTTTGAATAAAGAAGTTTTTGAAAAAGGAGATTTAGATGTTCGGAATTTTAGACAACGATTTAGAGAAGATGAAAGACAAGCAGAGCTACTCGACAGTACTCCTTACAAAAAAGCGGAGTTATTATTAGGTCGTCTTTGGAAACGTATAAAAAGAGAACCTGCAACAGTAACGCTTAATTTACAGGAAATTAATGTTGATGAATCAGTAGCATATCCAATAGACGAAAATCAAGATGATAAGTCAATTATAACGTGTTATTACAAAAAGATTTATGAAACGGATTATGGTAAATTCATAAAAATCTTATTGGCAAATAGATTAAATCACCCAAAGAACAAATTCTCATATAGTAATGAACAATTAAACAGGAGTGCAATATTTCAAGGAGAAATAAAAATATCAGGTACTGAATTTTTGCCCTACAAACAACTTGCAGAAATAAATCCCTTTGATGAAGAACTTAATCTAATCAACTTTCAATACAGACAAGAATATTCTTTTGGAATTGGTCACGGTTGTGCCGTTGCTTGGGATAATGATACGAATCCAACCGAATTAAAAACAACATTTTTACCCGATGTTGATATTAAAAATTACAGTAACGCATTCAAAGATACCTTTCCGCAAGAATTGAAAGAAATAACAGCATTGAAAAAACTTTCAATTTGGACGGATTTAGATAAATCAACCATTATTCAAAAATTAAAGCTATTTGCAAAAGAGTATAAAGATTGGATAACAAATGAGCAGGAAACTACTATTGCGGAAATTAATTTTAAAAAATCATTAGATACAATTTTAGAAAAGCAAAACGCCACTTATGAAAGGTTAGTTAGAAATATAGAATTTCTTAATTCTAACGAAGTTGCATTTAAATCTTTTCAAATCGCTAATACAGCAATGTATATCCAAATGCTTATTTCTAACAAAGAATTATTTGGAAAAAAGGGAATTGAATTAAGCGAAATTGATAAAAATTTGAATTATAATGATTTAGATTTTTTCAAAAATCATTCATTCAATCCAAATTACAGACCATTTCAATTAGCATTCTTCTTATTGAATCTGGAATCAATAATCAATGAAGATTCTGATGATAGAAATAGCATTGTTGATTTACTTTGGTTTCCAACAGGTGGTGGAAAAACAGAAGCATATTTAGCAATTACCGCATTCACAATTATAAGTAGAAGAATTTTATTCGGTGAAAATGCTGATGGTGTTTCTGTAATAATGCGTTATACATTGAGGTTGCTTACCGCTCAACAGTTTGAAAGAGCAACAAAACTTATTTTGTCATTGGACTTTTTAAGAAGAAATTTTCAATCAGATAATGAATACTTTTTTGGAAACGAAAAAGTTTCAATTGGAATGTGGGTTGGAGCTTCCACTACACCAAATTCATATAAAGATGCTCAAAAAATATGGAAAAATGTAAATGATGAAATTGTAAAACTCAACAATAAAAAAGAGGGTAATTATCAGAAAGTAAACACTTTTCCTATTACAAGTTGTTCTTGGTGTGGTTGTAATTTGGTTACAAAAAATCAAAATGAAAAATACGATTTAGGTTATTCTGCAACAGATAAATCATTTTCAACGAATTGTTTAAATCCTGATTGTGCATTTAGTGAGGAACTACCGATTTATTTTGTAGATGATAAAATTTATCAAAATCCACCAACATTACTTTTCGCAACAGTTGATAAATTCGCAATGCTTTCTCATAGAGAAGAAGGACATAAATTGTTTAATTCTCAGGAAGAAAACAAATTGCCACCCGATTTAATCATTCAAGATGAATTACACTTATTGAGCGGTCCATTAGGTTCTATTACTGGATTGTATGAATCTATTGTAGAAATGCTATCGACGAAAGGAAACCGAAAACCTAAAATCATTACTTCTACGGCAACAACTCGAAACACAGAACAACAAGTTGCAATGCTTTATGGAAACAGGTCTTTGAATATATTTCCACCTATGGGAGTAACCTATAATGACAATTTCTTTTCTTACGTTTCTGATGAGAGCAAAAGAAAGCATATTGGATTTATGCCAACAGGTAAAACAGCTCTCAACTCACAGATACGAATATTAGGGAATTTATTATTAGCTCGTATCGAATTATTCAAATATTTGCAGGAAAAAGAGCAATTAACACGAGAAGAAGCTATTAGTAAGGAAGATAATTTTTGGACAATAGTATCATTTTATAATAGTTTGCGTGATGTTGGTAAAATTTACAATAAAGTACCTGCTGAAATTTTAGATTTCTTGAAATTGTTACACAATCGTTATCATTTGAACAAACAACTTTATGGCTTTAATTATTTTGGATTATCGGGCAGAACAAAAGAATTAACAAGCAGGGTTGAAAGTAATTCAATTAAAAAATTGCTAAACGAGTTAGAAGAACCTTTTCAGTTAGTGTCAAAAGACGGTTGGAGTTTTGTACACAATACAGTTGATTTAGTTTTAGCTTCTAATATGTTTTCTGTTGGAATAGACATAGAAAGATTGAATGTAATGTTGATGAACGGGCAACCTAAAAACGTTGCCGAATATATCCAAGCATCAAGTCGTGTTGGAAGAAAAGACAAGGGAATAGTAGTCAATTTATTAGATGCAAATCGTTCAAGAGATAAATCGTATTTTGAAAATTATGTGCCGTTTAATAATACTTATTACAAGTTTGTGGAACCATTAAGTGTAACGCCTTTTACAGAAATAGCTTTGGATAAAGTTTTAGCGAGTTTATTAGTTTGTTTTGTCAGACATAAGCAAGGTTTGTACCCAGACAAAAGAGCAAAAGATTTTGTTGGGAATTATGAAGAATTAAAGACATTCATTTCCGAAAGAATTAAAAACAAGAAGCAATTAGAATATGCTTTGGATAAATTAAAAGATTTGGTTGATAAGTGGACTTCAAAAGAAGGCGATTTGACTTATAAAATCCTAATTAAAAAAATGTCAGATTTAGATGATTGGAGTTTAATGATGTCAATGAGAGAAATAGATACGAACAGCATTGTAAAAATAATTAACAAGTGATGGGGCAATTTGAACAAATACAAACAAGAAAAGCCATAAGTTCTTATGGTGGAGTTGGTTCTATTATAGAAACAAGAGATGGCTCTATCTTAATTGATAATTTTGATGAATGGCCATTCTTTCAGGTTGTAAACGAAAGATTCGAGGAACACAATTTTATTATAGATAAAAGGTTTAAAAACCGTTTAAGTAAATATTTCCAACAGTTAGAAAACTTGGTTAAAATCCCTGTAAATGAATTAATAAAAGGATATGACCCCGAAAATAAGTTTGCTTTTTTATCTGCCAAATATTTTCCAGAATGGTTTTATTGCAATAATTGTCATCGTTTTGATAGAATAGATAACTGGAAACGCAATTGGGATAACAATGTAGAAAGTCAGCATAAAACCACTAATACTGAACGAAGTTATTTTTATCCGCCCAAATGTTATTGTTGTTACGTAAAAAACAGAGATAAAAAACGAAAATTTTTCGATTTGGAGCAAGTGCGATTTATTTTAACTGCACCTAACGGAGAAATTGCAGATATTCCTTGGGATAAATGGGCTTTATTTTTAGATGTAAAAAAGAAAGGAAAGAAAAAAGAGACTGAAAGTACAGCAACCGATGAAGAAGAAATTATCACACTTTCAAATATTCAGGTTCCAGATGATGCAATATTTGAATACAAGACTTCTGATAAATTAGATGATTTGAAAGGTATTTGGATAATGACAAAAAGAAAAGATGGAGAACAAATCAGTTTTGCAACATTATCAGGTCTGTTTAATTTGAGAGTAAAAATTCAAGATTTGCTACCAAATACAAGAGAAACTGATATTTTATTCAAACCTGTTATCCGTTCAAGTAATAGTGTCTATTATCCTAATATTTTATCAAGTATCTATATTCCTGCGAATGATGAATTGAATGAAACCATAATTAAAAAGATAAAGGAGTATTACGAAGATGATTTTACTATTCCACAGATTTTGAAAATTTTGAAAAATGAAAATAGCCGAGAGTTTTCAGAACAACTAATTCAAAATTTGATTGATAATAGTTTTAGTGAAAGAGAAGCCGAGATTGCAAAAACAGAGAATCAATACCGTTATGATGAGTATAAATACATTACTGAAAATAGTAGCGAAAGGGTCGAGGACAAATTAATTTTTAATAAAATTGATACTACTTTCTTTCAAAACGATTTAATAAAATCCATTTACAAAATGGATAAGATAAAAATTACATCTGTTCAAACTTCTTACACAAGACAAGAGCCGATTTCAACCAATTCATTTTTAGAAGATGAAGATGCTGAAAAAATAACAACCGAAAGTATAACTAAAAAATTCACTTCCAATTATGGAGTAAATACAAAATATTTACCAGCAGTTGAAAGTTTTGGAGAAGGAATATTTTTTGAGTTTGATAATAATCTTTTAGATAGGTGGATTTCAAGTAATCCAAAAATACAAGAGAGAATAGATATTATTATTGGTAATCACAGTTATTTAGATTCAAATTTTGATGAAGACTTAGTAATTAATCCTAAATATATTCTTATTCATACATTTTCTCATTTAATTATTAAAGAATTGGAATATTTGTGTGGTTATCCATCAACTTCTATTCAAGAAAGGTTATACATAGATGAGAGTTTAACAATGAATGGAGTTTTAATTTATACTATTGCTGGGTCAGAGGGGAGTTATGGCGGGATTACATCCATCTGCGATGATGACCGAATAGGAAAATTGATAGAATCTGCAATGATTCGTGCTACTGATTGTGCAACAGACCCGATTTGTTATCATACACATGGACAAGGTGTTGCAAATCTTAATCTTTCAGCTTGTTTCAGTTGTACTTTGCTCCCTGAAACATCTTGTGAAATGTTTAACTGCTATCTTGACAGAAGAATTTTAGTAGATAAAGATTATGGATATTTTAAGAGAATAATAAACAAAATATAACAATTAGGTAAACTAAGAATTAACAAAAAGCTTAACAAATGCGACAGCATAATAATTAATCCACCCATTTCTTCTACTTTCCAAAAACAAAGCTTAAATTAGATTAATCACATTACACGCTCAACACCTAATCCTAGGATCATGAAATTCAAACTCGATTCAGTTATATTATATGTGCAAAATGTTGAGCGATTAAAAACATTTTACACCGAAATTTTAAAGCTCCAGATCCTTGAAGAAGATCTGCCTATATGGGTACTATTAAGTGCAGGTGCATTTAAAATTGGTTTACATAAATGTATGCAGACCAAATCAAAGAAGGCTATAAATTTGACAACAATACCAAACTGGTTTTTGAAATAGAAGACGACATCCATAAAGTAAGAACACATTTACTTGAACAAGGTGTAGCCATGAGAGCAATTAAAACATAGGATGATTATGCTTACCTGCTGTGCGATGGAGAAGACCCCCAAAGCAATGTTTTTCAGTTAAAACAACAAAAACACGTGTTATGAGCAGTATCTATTCACATTTAAAAAAGATGAGCCCGCAATTGCTCGTTTCAAATCTGGAGCAATCCATTAATTTCTATACAAACAAACTAGGTTTCAACCTTGCCTTTAGTTACGAAAATTTTTATGCTGCTGTGGGCAAGGATCATTTTTCCATCCACCTTAAATCGGGCAAACCACTATTAAAAGAAAGGATGCAAAAAAGAGACAACCAAGATATTGACCTTATCTTTTCAGTAGATAAAATAGAGGACCTCTACCTCAGGGCCTTAGCCGAATCGATAGAAATTGTACAGCCCTTAAGAAACATGCCTTATGCCAAAGAATTTTACATTGCAGACCCCGATGGCTATATCCTGGCCTTTATAGAAGAGACGAAGAATTAGACCACAAATAAATTTAAAATTCTATTTTAGCATCTTCAATCTAAACAGCTATTAAGTTATGCCCCTTGCTGCTAAATTAGACCAATTGCATGCCCATTTAAAAGGAAACCGCTGGCTCAGGTATTTTACGGTATTTAACCGTATTACTTTAGCCGCCGGATTTTTGCCTTCAGGTATGGTAAAAATTATGGGCGAACGCTTTACTTCACTTTCAGTTAACCACCCTATGGGGCATTATCTGGAAGCTTTACACTTAACGGGCTATTATTACACTTTTATAGGTATTTTACAGGTTACGGCTGCCCTGCTCTTGCTCATTCCCCGTACGGCAACATTGGGTGCGCTCTTGTATTTTCCCATTATACTCAATATATGTATTCTTTCGCATGCGGTACGATTTGATGGATCCTTATTGTCATCACCATTAATGGTATTGGCAAACCTCTACCTGCTTTGCTGGGATTACGATAAATTAAAATACATACTGCCCTTTAAACGCGATCAGGCACCGCAACCGACAGTAATCAGTACTAAATTCCCCACCAAATTCTTTGCCATTGCTGGCTCAGTGGTTATTTTCTTGGTTTTGTTCATTATTAACATATACAGCATTATGCCCCGCAATACGCTGTCAGATTGCATGAAACAATGTAAAGACAGCCCCGATCCAGAAGCCTGCAAAAGTTTTTGCGACAGCATCCATAAAGAAGGTATGCCGCTTAACAAAGCGCTAAAACAGTACAATAATGCCGTAAAAGACAAATAAGATTTATAAATGAAAAAAAGTATCCTCATCCCCTTCGTCCTCATCGCTAACCTTTGTTTAGCACAAAAGCAGCTTCCCGTTGTAAAAGCAAGTTCAAACAAGGCCAAGATCTACACAGAAAATAACCAGATCAATAACTGGAACATAGATCCCAAAATAAAAATAGATGTTTTCAGTACAAATAAATTAACCACACTCACGCCCATCAAATTCAAAACCGATATAGATTCACTGAATTTCAAGCTAAAACCGGGCGAAAGCAAAGATTTTATCGTGCTGCTAAATGGCAAAGATTCATGCTATACCCGCATACAAAGCCCCGAACGCAAAGATTTCAGTAAGACCAGCCCCGAAATACATGATACCATTCCCCTGATCATTAACAAAGAAAATACCATCTATGTAAAAGCGGTGCTCAATGCTAAAGATACCTTAAACTTCAATTTTGATACCGGTACCACCGAAATCGTATTAACCCGAAATGTACTGAAGAACAAAATCAAATCAGATTTAAAACTTTACAATACACCTTACGATCTAAAAATTGGAAAACACAGCTACAAAGCCAATGTTTTTGATACAGAACTAACCGGACATGATACCGATGGCAGGTTTGGCTGGGATCTGTTTGACGGCATGATCGTAGAACTCAATTATGATAAAAACCTGATGATCGTACATTCTAAACTACCAGCAAGCATTGTAAAAGACAAAACCTACAGTAAATTAGATATACGCTATTTCAGCAGTATTTTTTTAGTATCAGGCACAATTGCACAAAGCGGAACAAGCAACAAAGACTGGTTTCTCTTTGATACCGGTTACCAGAGAACCGCCATGCTCGACAACGACCTGCTGAAACAGCATAAATTTCCGGTAGAAAAAATGGAGGTTATTAAAAAAGTAATGATGCGCGGTGCCATGGGTAACGAAATCCCGGTTATTACATCCGACTTAAACAGCCTAAAACTGGGTAATCACGAACTAAAAAATGTTCCTGTACAGGTTTTAACAGGCAACAAACCTTTAAAAGATGAAAACATCCATATTTTAGGTAATGAAGTGCTGAAAAGATTCAATACCATACTGGATTTCCAGCACAATGTAGTTTATTTGAAACCCAACAACTTATACCAGGAAACATATACCGAACAAAAGAAAAAAGATTCGTAAACTATCCTTTTTGCAGTAGCATGTTTAGCTTTAAGACCACTGATACTTACATTCCGTTCAGCAAACATCTATGTACTTAGGTTAAGCAATTGCGATTGCAACTCGTCAGCACAGATAACCCGTGATATTGCCGCTCTGGCCTCTAAATATTGTAAAAACACAAATAACGGCATATTCGTTATATTTGCAGGCCCTGAACAAAGCGGCAAATATCATGGAGCACTTTAATCCCTTAATCGAAAAATACACAGACGGGCAAAAAGCACAGCTGCTTGCCTTATGGGAAAAATCGGTTCTGGCTACACACCATTTTTTGAGCAATGAAGATTTTTTAGCTATTAAAAAACTATTGCAAGACTTCGATTTTGCTACGCTCAATGTTTATAGCTTAAACCATGGTACAGAAATGATTGGTTTTGTTGCAACATCTGCTGTTAAGGTCGAGATGCTGTTCCTATCTCCCAGTTATTTTGGAAAAGGCTTAGGTAAAAAACTCATGGAATTTGCCATATCAACGCTCAATGCCACTGAGGTAGATGTGAACGAGCAGAACCAAAGTGCCTTTAGGTTTTACAAAAACTTGGGGTTTGAGGTATTTGAAAGAACCGAAAAAGACGATCTGGGCAAAGGCTACCCTTTGCTGAGGATGCGCTTAAATACACACGTACAATAAAAACAGATTTTATGTCTATATCTAATACAGCCGAACTAACCGGCATGCAAAAAGTAAGCGAAGCCGTTGCACGCACATTGAAAGAAATGACTTTATACGCAAAGCCAGGCATAACCACAAAGCAATTAGATGAATATGGCGCAAAAATACTGGCAGATTTCGGCGCAAAATCAGCACCATTGCTTACCTATAATTTTCCCGGATGTGCCTGTATCAGTGTAAACAATGAATTTTGTCATGGCATCCCCTCAGATCAAAGAATATTGCAAGAAGGCGACCTGATCAACATAGATGTTTCGGCAGAATTAGATGGATTTTGGGCCGATAATGGCAATTCATTTGTTTTGGGCCAAGACCTATATCAACACCAAAAACTTGTAGAAGCCTCTAAATACATCCTCAAAAAAGCCATCAGTAATATAAAAGGAGGCGTACGTATTGCCGATATTGGCCACCTTATAGAAACAGAAGCCAAAAAACGAGGCTATAAAGTGATCAAAAATCTGGGCGGACATGGCGTTGGCCGCAGCCTGCACGAAGAACCGGATGAATTGTTGAACTACAGGAACAAATACGATCAGCGCAGGTTCAGAAAAAATTCGGTAGTAGCTATAGAAACCTTTATCTCAACCGATTCTACCTATGCAGAAACCTTAGAAGACGGCTGGACTATGGTAGGCAACAAAGGCGGTTTTATGGCCCAACATGAACATACCATACTCATTACCGATACCCAACCCGTTGTACTTACCGCAATGAATGGCGTTTGGGATTAATCCCCAATTAGCCCCTTATCCCTCTTGATGATCTTATGCAATAATGCTGTTTTTATTTACGATATTTTTGTCTGAAATAAAAAATAATTACATTTGTATCTCAACAACATAAAATATGTTTTCAAAAGCCTGCGAATACGGCATCAAAGCCATGATCTACATCGCATCACAATCCTTAAAAGGGCAACGCGTAAAAGTTACCGATATGGTAAACGAGGCTGGCGTACCCGAAGCATTTACAGGTAAAATATTAAGTTCATTAGCCCAAAAAGGATTATTAGAATCGTTAAAAGGACCCTACGGAGGTTATTTTATAAACGAGAACAAAGTAAAGAGCATAAAACTGATAGACATTGTGAGCGCCATAGATGGCAATGGCCTTTTTGAGAACTGCGCTTTAGGACTTAAACAATGTAACGCAAAAGACCCCTGCCCAATGCACCACAAATTTGTAAAAGTACGCGGAGAACTCAAACATGTGTTAGATAGTTCTAACTTATTTGAACTGGCCAAAAGTTTAGAAGCAGGAAACACCGTACTCAACCATTAAAAAAATTTGTACCTATTTAAGATATTTTCATCTGAAATGAAAGAAATCAGCGACATAGAAAATTTAGACCATATTAAACAACTGGTAGATTGCTTTTATGACAAAATAAGAGTAAATCAATCTTTGGGCCCTATATTTAACCGCATCATACAAGACAGGTGGCCCGAGCATCTCGAAAAAATGTACCGGTTCTGGCAAACCATACTCTTAGAAGAACACACCTACCAAGGCTCACCATTTTTGCCACATGCCAAATTACCCGTAAACAAAACACATTTCGACGAGTGGCTGCGCGTTTTTAGCCAAACCGTTGATGAGCTTTTTAAAGGCGAAAAAGCAGAACAGGCCAAATGGAGAGCCAACCGAATGGCCTTGATGTTTTTAGCTAAAATTGAGTATTACCAAAACAATTCATCCATCCCATTAATGTAGATCATGTCTAAAAACTTTCAAGTAAAAGTTCCTTTAACCTTCATTTGGATAGGATTTATCTGTGCCATCAGTTTTATGGAAGCCTGGCTTAAATTTAAGGCACCCGGCATAACCCTTACATTGGGCTTGGGTATAGGAAAACTGGTGTTTGCCGCTTTAAATAAAATGGAATGGATCTTTGCCATTGCCATATTAACAGAACTGGTTTACCTGCGTAAAAAAATTCTTGTTAAACACAACCTGTTCTATTTTGTTCCACTGCTAATCTTGTTTATACAAAGTGTTTGGATCTTACCTGCACTTGATCTGCGAGCCCAGGCAATAATCAAAGGGGAAACCTTAACACCGTCGAACCTGCACATATGGTACATTAGCATAGAAGTCTTAAAAACCATATGCCTAGGTATTTTTGGCTTTAAAGTTTACACCAAAGACGTATAACTTGATATTTGCGCGATCTATTTAACGTAGATTTAGGATAATATAAAAAAAACCTTAAACCGAACCCACGTTATTTATTAAATTTAGCTTTAAAATAAATTTAAAAACAGAACGCATATGCAAACCAACAGATTAGAAGCCTTTAGCGACGGTGTTTTAGCCATCATCATTACCATTATGGTTTTAGAACTCAAAGTGCCGGAAGGCTACTCTTTCAGTACCTTAACACCACTTTTCCCTAAAATATTATCATATGTGCTTAGCTTTTTGTATGTGGGCATTTATTGGAATAACCACCACCATCTTTTTCAGATCATAGAAAAAGTAAATGGAAAAGTTCTTTGGGCAAATCTTAATCTATTGTTTTGGCTTTCACTTTTACCTTTTGCCACTGCATGGATGGGCGAAAACCACTTTGAGAAAAATCCGGTGGCGGTATATGGCATTATATTAGTAATGGCGGCAATCGCTTTTCTTATCTTAGAAAAATATGCCATTGCGCACGAAGGTAAAGACTCTAAACTTAGTGCGGCTATTCGTTCAGGGTTTAAGGAAAAAGGCTCGGTAGTGCTTTATATAGCAGGTATTGCGGTATCATTTTTTTATCCGTTACTTAGTTTGTTGTTCTATTATATTGTTGCCATGATGTGGCTCATCCCTGATAAGAGAATTGAAAAAACCTTAAAATAAAATTTACACAATAGGCTTTTAAAACATTAATTATCAGATTTTTAAAAAAAATAATAAAATAAAACAGCAAGTTTTTTACTTTTATATCTGTAAATACAAATCAAACACAAAAGATCATGAAAAAACCTTTGTTGCTGCTACTGATGATCAGTTCGGCGTTTATGGTAACCTCTTGCAAAAAATTAAAAGAAGCTACCGAACAAAATGTAAGCATTACACCTAACAGTGTAGAATTTAATATCGATCCTATTGCTACAACCAACACTGTAACCACCATAGGAACCATTAATGTAAATATTGATCTGAACGCATTGGTTAAACAATATGCGGCAGGATTTGGGGTGAACAACATCAAATCGATCAAGATCAAATCTTTTAAAATTGATTTGGTTAATGGTAGTGATGCATCAAATAATCTGGCCAATTTAGAAAGTTTAAGTGGCGAGATTTCGGCTACAGGTAAATCATCTCAGGCTATCGTAAATTTAAACAGCAATCCTGATGTTCAGGCCACCAGCATTACTATACCATCAAGCGGAGATATTGAACTGAAAGATTTTGTGGCAGGTACAAGCGTAAAATACACGCTTAAAGGAAAATTACGCAGAGCCACAACCAAAACTCTTAGAGCTAAGATTACAGCAGAATATGCTTTTGTATTTAGTTTATAAACTCAAATGCAATCCAGTAAAAAAGGACATCGATATGATGTCCTTTTTTACTTTAGCTTAAGGATAGTTTATCCTTCCTGATGTAACCAGGCTTTTTTAGCTAATAGTTCTTCTTCAGTTTCTCTTACATCTTCATCATCTACGCAACAATCAACAGGGCATACCGCAGCACACTGAGGCTCATCATGAAAACCCTTACATTCTGTACACTTATCTGAAACGATATAATAAACTTCATCTGAAATCGCATCTTGGGCGGCCTCAGCATCAATCTGCTTGCCCCCAAAATCAATAATGCCTTCTAAACTGGTACCATCAGAAAATCTCCATGCCGTACCTGCATCATAAATTGCGTTGTTTGGACATTCAGGCTCGCAAGCACCACAATTTATACACTCATCAGTTATTTTAATTGCCATCTTATCGAATAAATATAATTGCTAAGTTTAACTTTGCACTGCAAATATAACACATAATACATTTAAAATAGTTCTAAATATGTTACCAGACAAAAAAGAATTAGCATATGCGCTAAAGCAATTAGGTATTTTCATGCAAAACCCTTCTGCATCATTTGAAGCTGTGATCTATAGTGCCCACAACCACAATGCCTGGTTTACTATAGCAGAAGTAAAAAAAGCTTTGAAAGCATTAAGCGAAATGCTAAATCCCGATGATCTGGGTACCTGGTTCAGCCAGATAGAAATCAGCACTAAACCTAAAAACATCGGTTTAATTCTGGCCGGAAACATCCCTTTGGTAGGTTTTCATGATGTATTATGTGTACTGGCTACGGGCAATATTGCACAGATCAAAATGTCATCATCAGACAATAAGCTCCTGCCTGCGCTTTTAGAACAATTATGTACTTATTTACCAATCCTATCAAATCATTACCAGTTTGTAGATCGTTTAAGCAATTTCGATGCTGTTATCGCAACAGGTAGCAACAACACCTCCAGATATTTTGAGTATTATTTTGGAAAAGTACCGCACATTATCCGTAAAAATAGGAACAGCATTGCCGTTTTAGATGGCAATGAAAGCGAACAGGATATGCAACAGCTGGCCAGTGATATTTTTGATTATTATGGTATGGGCTGCAGGAGTATTTCCAAAATTTATATCCCGCGGCATTACAACATAGAAAAATTCTTTAAACCATTAGAAAACCATAAGAACATCATAGAACATTTTAAATACAATAACAATTACGATTACAACAAATCTATATACCTGGTAAATGGCGTAAAGCATTTTGATAATGGTTTTCTGCTCTTAAAAGAAGATCAGCAATTCTCTTCGCCATTGGCAGTACTTTACTATGAAGAATATGATTCTGTTGATACCCTAGAGAATATACTGAGAGAAAAAGAAACCGAAATACAATGTATTGAAAGTAACACAACGTTAAATATAAACAAAGAAGTATTGCCTTTCGGTCAAAGTCAGCATCCAAAACTGTGGGATTATGCGGATAATGTGGATACAATTAACTGGTTAAATGGGTTAAATAATTGAAATTGGTTAAATGATAAACCGTTAATTTAGCGTTACCCCGTAAAACTGGGCGTCATCCCCGAAAATCGGGGCAAGCTCTGAACTTGTTTCAGGGTCTAAAAGTAATAAAGATGCTGAAATCAATTCAGCATGACGCTAACATTGCCGTCACCCTGAACTCGTTTCAGGGTCTTTCATCACTTGCCCGTCCAATTTCTTTAAACTTCAGGCTTTGAGCTCCGACTTCGGACTTCGGACTTTTTACAAAACCGTGCGTCACCCTGAACCCGTTTCAGGGTCTTTGCCCTATTTCTTTAAACTTCCCATATCGCTCTTCAGACTTTTTTACTATTTTTGAGCTGATGTATATTATTAAAGTTAAAGGCATAGCTAAAATACCCGATTATGTACAGCTTAGAGATGAGCGCTTTACCTTATTGGCATATTTCAGGGTAGACCGGCCAGATAAATCCCTTGAAAAACTGGGCTTTGGTGATAAACAGGAATACATTATGAACATCATTAAAGACCTGCCTTTTGGCCAGGTTACAAAATTAGACATATAAGATGGCAGAGAACGTAATAAACCTACAGAATGTTGATGTATTTCAACAAAAAAACCTGGTATTATCTAACGTAAACTTAAATATAGCAAAAGGCGAATTTGTTTTTTTAATCGGTCAGACAGGCTCAGGTAAAAGTAGTTTACTAAAAATTATATATGGCGATTTACATATAGGTAACGGAAGCGGAAGCGTTGCCGGATTTGATCTTAAAAACCTTAAAGACAAAGAAGTACCCTTTTTACGTCGCAAATTAGGCATTGTATTTCAGGATTTCCAGTTGCTTAGCGACAGAACCATTGAACAAAACCTTTCATTTGTATTAAAAGCTACCGGTTGGAACGATGACAAACTGATCAATGAGCGCATAAAGGACGTACTTGAAAAAGTAGGCCTACGCTCTAAGATTAAAAAAATGCCCCATGAGTTATCAGGTGGCGAGCAACAACGTATTGTAATAGCCAGAGCATTACTCAACAACCCTGAAATTATTCTTGCAGATGAACCTACAGGTAACCTCGACCCTGAAACATCTGAAGAAATTGTTTTACTGTTAAAACAGATCAGCCAGAACGGTACTGCCGTTTTAATGGCCACCCACGACTACCATATCATCAGAACTTTCCCTTCACGCATCATCAAATGCGAGAACGGAGTAGTACATGAGGATGCACAGATAGCATAAACAACTGTCAAAAATTATTGACAAGCAGCCATACTGTTAGCTTTTGTTTCTTAAAACTGACACTATGGCTGTTTTTTATGCATTGGCAATACATTTGAGAAACAAAAATTTAAAAAACACGAGTACACATGTTTAATAAGAAGAAAAAAGAAGAAGAACCTGTGGTTGATCAGAATAAAACAGAAGAAGTTGCAGAAAATACCGATCAGGTAACCACTGATGATGCGGCTTCAAATGCAAATGAAAAAGAAGTAGAATCTGCGCAAGAATTGTCTACAGAAGAAAAATTACAACAGGAGAATACTGCCCTAAACGACAAGTATTTACGTCTTTTTGCTGAATTTGACAACTATAAACGTCGTACCCAAAAAGAACGTGTTGAACTGTTGCAAACCGCAGGCAAAGATGTAGTGGTATCTTTATTACCGGTTTTAGATGATTTTGAAAGAGCTATAAAAGCCACAGAAAATACAACAGATATAGATTCCCTACGCGAAGGCATCCTTTTAGTACAGCAAAAACTGAAAGGCATTTTAACGCAACGTGGATTAAAAGAAATCAGTTCGAAAGATGCAGCTTTTGATACCGATTTACATGAAGCCATAACTCAGGTTCCTGCTCCTACTGAAGAACTCAAAGGAAAAGTTATTGATGAAGTTCAGAAAGGCTACACCCTTAACGACAAAGTGATCCGTTACGCAAAAGTTGTTGTAGGAGCGTAAAATACAGTTTAGAGGAAAAGATTACAAATGAGTAAAAGAGACTATTACGACGTACTTGGGGTAGCTAAAAATGCTTCTGCCGATGAAATAAAAAAGGCTTACAGAAAATTAGCCATTAAATACCATCCAGATAAAAACCCAAATGACAAGGCAGCAGAAGACAAATTTAAAGAAGCTGCTGAGGCATATGAAGTATTAAGCAATCCTGAGAAAAAACAGCGGTATGACCAATTTGGACATGCGGGTGTAGGGGGTGCAGCCGGAGGTGGCGGTTTTAGCGGTGGTAGCATGAACATGGAAGATATCTTTAGCCAGTTTGGCGATATCTTTGGAGGAGGCTCGCCGTTTGAAAGCTTTTTTGGAGGCGGAGGTCGTCAATCTGGAGGTAGAAGGGTAGCAAAAGGCAGTAATTTACGTATAAAAGTTAAACTAACGCTAGAAGAGATTGCACATGGCGTTGAGAAAAAAATAAAAGTAAACAAACAGATTGTTTGTAAAACCTGCGATGGGACCGGCGCAAAAGACCGTTCTTCTGTAAGTACCTGTAAAACCTGCGGGGGTAGTGGTTCGGTAAGAAAAGTAACCAATACCATATTGGGCCAGATGCAAACTACGGCAACCTGCCCTACCTGCCATGGAACAGGTCAGCAGATTACCGCAAAATGTAATGTGTGTCATGGCGAGGGTACGGTACGTGGCGAAGAAACCATATCTATCAATATACCTGCAGGTGTAAGCGAAGGTATGCAACTGAGCATGTCAGGCAAGGGAAATGCAGCCCCTAATGGCGGTATTCCAGGCGATTTGATTATATTAATTGAAGAACTGCCTCACGAAACTTTAAAACGCGATGGCAACAATATCATATATGATCTGCACATAAGCTTTATAGACGCTGCATTAGGTATAAGCGTAGAAGTGCCCACTATTGATGGCAGGGCCAAGATCAAAATAGAACCCGGTACGCAAAGCGGTAAATTGCTTCGCTTAAAAGGCAAAGGAATTCCAGAAGTAAACTCATATCATCGCGGTGATGAGATCATTCACGTTAACATCTGGACACCAAAAGCATTAAATGCAGAAGAAAAAGCCATCTTAGAGAAATTAAGAGACTCTCCTAACTTTAAGCCTCAACCGGGCAAAAACGACAAGAGCTTTTTCGAAAAAATGAAAGAATATTTTGAATAACCATAAAAAGGCTGCTTTTAAAGCAGCCTTTTGTTTTTTATAATCGTTATAAATTTGTGATGCACATTTTGTTTTTAATTGAGTTTATCTATTTTTGAACATTTTGAAAAAGTTGCTTATATATTGTTTACTATCACTTTATGTAATCTCTGGTACAGAGATGCAAGAAGTAATGAAACTGCCGGTACTTTTTCAGCATTATTTTGAGCACAAAAACCTAGATAAGAATATTACTTTTTGGGCTTACCTTACGCATCATTACAGCGATATTCCGCATCATGATGGAGATGAAGCTCGTGATATGCAGCTGCCTTTTAAAACCCATGACCATTCTTCGGGTTTTGCTCCCGCTCTTGAACCACCTCTGTTAGGTACGTTCCGTAAATTCTCAAATACAATACACATTCCTTTTACCATCCGTTATAACGAGGATTTTATATCCTCTGCCTATAATAACAAGGTATGGCAACCCCCAAGAGTTCTTGTCAATATTTAATATTTATTGAACGTGGTAATTACCGCGCAATTGTCATGTATTAAAATTTGATCAATCTTTATTTTTATGCTAAATAAAATAATTGGGTTTTCTGTAAAGAATAAACTCATTATAGGGTTATTTACAATTGCCCTCATCATATTTGGGATTTTTGAACTTACCAAACTTCCTATAGATGCCGTTCCGGATATAACCAATAACCAAGTTCAGGTTATTACCACAGCACCATCTTATGGCGCAACAGATATCGAACGTTTAGTTACTTTTCCGGTAGAACAGGCAAACAGCAACATTGCCGGTATTAAGGAAATCAGAAGTTTTAGCCGTTTCGGCCTTTCATTGGTAACCTTGGTTTTTAATGATGATGTAGATATATACTGGGCCAGACAACAGGTATCAGAACGATTAATTACCATACAGGATAAAATTCCTGATGGCATAGGTAAACCCGAAATGGGCCCTATATCAACCGGTTTAGGCGAAATTTACCAATATGTGGTAAAGCCCAAAAAAGGATATGAAAAAAAGTACGACCTTACAGAATTGCGAACCATTCAAGACTGGATGGTTAGAAGGCAGCTTTTAGGGGTAAAAGGTGTAGCAGAAGTAAGCAGTTTCGGCGGAAAACTAAAACAATATGAAGTAGCCGTAAATCCGAATAAATTACAAGCTTATGGCCTTACGGTGGCAGATGTTTTTAATGCACTCGGAAACAACAATGAAAATACCGGAGGTTCTTACATAGAAAAACAATCTACCCTGCTCTACATCAGAAGCGAAGGATTGGTAGGTTCTAAAGAAGATATTGAAAATATAGTTGTTAAGAGTTTAGATAACGGTGTTCCATTATTGATAAGAGATGTAGCCGACGTAAACATTGGTTTTGCTACACGCTATGGAGCTTTAACTTACAATGATCAGGGAGAAGTAGCCGGCGCAGTTGTAATGATGCTCAAAGGCGCTAACAGCAACGTTGTAATAGAAAACATTAAAACCAAAATTGCACAAATACAGAAAAGCTTACCTGAAGGTGTAGAAATTGAACCCTTTCTTGATCGTACAAAAATGGTTAACAACGCCATTAAAACCGTTGAGACCAATCTGTTTGAAGGTGCACTCATTGTGGTTTTTGTACTGGTGCTTTTTTTAGGAAATATGAGAGCAGGCTTTTTAGTCGCTTCTGTTATTCCGCTATCTATGCTGTTTGCCATTATTATGATGAACATCTTTGGCGTAAGCGGCAATCTGATGAGCTTAGGTGCACTGGATTTCGGTTTGATTGTAGATGGAGCGGTGATTATTGTAGAGGCCGTAATGCACCAGCTAAGTCACAGTAAGAAATTTGCTTCTCTGGGTATGCTCAGGCAAAATGAAATGGACCAAGAAGTAAAAAGTGCTTCCTCTAAAATGATGAACAGTGCTGTATTTGGTCAGATCATTATCTTAATCGTTTACTTACCTATATTCAGCTTGCAAGGTATAGAAGGAAAAATGTTCAAACCAATGGCGCAAACCGTAGCATTTGCATTATTGGGTGCATTCATCCTGTCGCTCACCTATATTCCTATGGCAAGCAGTCTTTTCCTGAGCAAGAAAATAAAAACAAAACCTAACTTATCTGATCGCTTAATGAGCAGAATTGAGCGTATTTACCATTCCTTGCTGCAAAAAGCCTTACAAATTCCTAAAGTTATTGTTGCAGGTACCTTAACCTTATTTATTATAGCGATCATCGTTCTCGGAAGATTAGGCGGCGAATTTATCCCTTCCATAGAAGAAGGAGATTTTGCGGTAGAAACAAGGGTTTTAGCGGGTAGTAATATCAATACAACCAGCGAAAACATACAGAAAGTGGCAGGAATATTAAAATCACGTTTTCCCGAAGTAAAAAATATTATTACAAAAATTGGCAGCAGTGAAGTACCTACCGATCCAATGCCGATGGATGTGGGTGATATGATCATTAACCTGAAGCCTAAAAAAGAATGGACATCAGCAAAAACATTTGATGAACTTGCCGAAAAAATGGGTCATGCCGCCAGTGAAATACCTGGAGTTACCACCAGTTTCCAGTTTCCTGTTCAGATGCGCTTTAATGAATTGATGACTGGAGCCAGACAAGATGTAGTTTGTAAGATTTTTGGTGAAAACTTAGATACATTAAGCATTTATGCCAAAAAAATCGGCAACATTTTAAAAGACGTAAAAGGTGCTAATGAAATTTACGTTGAAAAAATCAGTGGTACGCCTCAAATTGTAATTAAATACAATAGAGCTGTAATTGCACAATATGGCCTTAATATTTCAGAAATAAACAGGACCGTAAATACCGCTTTTGCAGGTAAAAGCGCAGGACTTGTATTTGAAGGTGAAAAAAGTTTCGATTTGGTGGTCCGTTTACAAACCGATAAGCGCAAGAGCATAGGCGATGTGCAAAATTTATTGATTGCAACGCCATCTGGTAGCCAGATACCTTTAAGCCAGGTTGCCAGCGTAGAATTGGTAGATAGTCCGAGCCAGATTCAGCGCGAAGATACCAAACGCCGCATTTTAGTAGGTTTTAACGTAAATGGCCGTGATGTAGAAAGTATTGTAAATGAACTGCAGCATAAAGTTTCTTCAAAAATAAAATTACCTGCAGGCTACACTATAGCCTACGGAGGTTCTTTTGAAAACCTGAACGAAGCTAAATCCCGATTAATGGTGGCTGTTCCGGTTTCATTGGTCTTGATCTTCCTGCTCCTTTATTTTGCTTTCGGTTCTATTAAATACGGCTTATTGATCTATAGTGCCATTCCTCTATCAGCCATAGGCGGTATTTTTCTGCTCGCTTTAAGAGGTATGCCTTTCAGTATCAGCGCAGGTGTAGGTTTTATCGCTTTGTTTGGTATTGCCGTACTCAATGGTATTGTATTGATAGCCGAGTTTAACAACATTAAGAAATCAGGAGAAACCCATATGAAAGATATCGTTCTAAAAGGCACACAAACCCGCTTACGTCCAGTATTAATGACCGCTTCTGTAGCATCCTTAGGTTTTTTACCTATGGCCATAAGCAATGGTGCTGGCGCAGATGTTCAGCGGCCTTTAGCTACGGTAGTAATAGGGGGTTTGATGATCGCTACCCTACTTACCCTCTTTGTATTGCCTATACTTTATTTGTTTTTTGAAAAAGGCATCAAAAAAGGTAAAGCAGCCAAAACAGTTGCAACAGCACTGCTTCTTTTTGCATTTTTACCTGCAAAAAGTCAAAAACCACTTACTTATAAATCTGCCATAGATGATGCTATTGCCAATAATTTATTACTTAAATCATATGATTTAAAAGCTGTACAGGCCAAACAGTTGGTCAATACGTCTACCACTATCGCCCCAACACAGATATTGGCAGAGTACGGAAAGTTTAACAGTGGCATTAATGATAACAAGTTCAGCATTAATCAGGGTTTCAGTTTACCAGGTGTTTATCAAAATCAGAAAGCTAAGTTAAACGAAGACTGGAAATCTGCCGTATTGGCAAGAGGTTTTAAAGAAGCTGAATTAAAGCGCGAAGTTACCGATATATTTTACAGCCTTCTGGTTCTGCAAGAAAAGAAGAAACTGCTTAAACAGGCCGATAGCATGTATAATAACTTTCTTAAATTAGCACAACAACGTTTAAAAAGTGGTGAAACAAACAGATTAGAACAAACAAGCGCACAAAACCAATTATTGCAAAACCAAAGTCGCTTAGCCTTACTGCAAACCCGTGAAACAGCTTTGACACAGCAACTTCAGTTCTTAATGAATACCGAAGAAGAAGTACAGCCCGTAAGCAATAAATTTAAAGTAGAACTTAATGGCGAGTTAATACAAGATTTAAACCAACATCCACAATTAAAATTACAAGAGCAGAACGAGAAAATAGCCGAAGCAGAGATTAAAGTAGAAAAATCGAAATTATTGCCCGAGTTTAATATAGGCTACAATAACATGAGCATCGCAGATGGAGTTACTTATCAACGCGACAGGTTCCAATCTTTTCAGGCAGGCTTAAGTTTGCCTTTATTTGGAGGAGCGCAAAAAGCTCGGGTCAGGTCTGCGCAAACACAGCTCGATTTAAGTAAAACGGAAACAGAGCTTACCCATAAGGCACTAAAAACGCTTTGGAAAACCACTGCAGAGCAATACCTGAAACATTTGCAGATCGTAAATGATTTTGAGCAAAAAGGTCTAAAAAGTGCCAACGAGATGAGCTCACTTTTAGACAGGCGGTTGCGCAATGGCGAAATCAATTATATAGAATGGACTTTACTCAACACCGAAGCCATTAATGTTAAAATAGCTTATTTAGAAGCTGTTGAACAACTCAATAAAAGCACTTTAGAACTTAACTACTTATTAGCTAAATAACAATGAAAAGTATTTTATATACAGGTCTTTTTGCAGTCATGTTAGCACTGGGAGCCTGTACACAAAAACAAGATCCAAATACAACAGAAGAACAACATGTTAACGAAGATGTAGTTGAACTAACCGATGTACAGGCTAAGAACATTAACCTGGAGATCGGCCAGATTGAGTACAAAAACATCAGTAAACATTTAAAGCTGAGTGGTAAGATAGATGTACCACCGCAAAACCTGGTATCGGTTAGTATTCCATTAGGTGGTTACTTAAAATCTACCAAAATGCTACCCGGCACACATGTAAGCAAAGGCCAGATCATTGCGGTTATGGAAGATCCGCAATACATACAGTTACAACAGGATTATCTAAGCGTAAGAAGCAAATTAAATTATGCTGCCAAAGAACTGCAAAGGCAAAAAGAACTCAATGTAGATAAAGCCAATAGCGATAAGATATTGCAGCAGGCAGAAACAGAATACCGAAACTTAAATATTGAGCGTAGGGCACTGGCAGAGAAGCTTAAGCTGATCAACATCAACGCTGATAAACTGGATGAGAGCAACCTCTCAAGAACAATAAATATCTATTCACCTATTGATGGCTACATTAGCGAGGTAAACGTAAATATAGGTAAATATGTAACTCCTTCTGATGTAATTTTTGAACTGGTTAATCCTACAGATATACATTTAAATCTTACCGTTTTTGAGCGTGATCTTGATCTCATACAAATTGGACAGAAAGCTATTGCTTATACCAATTCAAAGCCAGATCAGAAATATGAAGCAGAGGTTATTCTGGTAAGTCATAATGTAGGTGTTAACCGCAGTGCTGAAATCCATTGCCATTTTGAGAAATATGATAAAAGTTTGGTACCTGGCATGTACATGAATGCTGAGATTGAATTACGCAGTCAGAAAACAGCTACCCTTCCCGAAACAGCAATTGTGAGTTTTGAAAATAAAGATTATGTATTTGTAGAGATAGCCAAAAATAAATTTAAGCTTACCCCGGTAACTGTTGGCGAAACAGAACAGGGATATACCATTGTTGATAAAAATATGGCAGGTAAGAAAGTTGTAACCAAAGGTGCCTATTCTGTTTTAATGAAAATGAAAAACAACGAAAGCGAAGAATAAGCAACAATTTCAGAAGACGTTTAAAAAGAATGCAAAAGGCATTATGCTCTGTTAAAAAGCTCAAAAATATTTTTTTAAACGTCTTCTTTTTTGGTTTAAAATTACATTGTTTTTATTTGTATTAAATCTAAATAATGGTATTTTTGTCGCACGGTTTTAAACTATGCAACAGCTAAAAGATACTTTACTCCCTACCGCATCATTCGAAGAAGTTTTTACCACAACTCATGGGGCAATTTTTCAATCAGACAGTGAAAGATGCTGGTATGTCGATTTTGCAGGTAAAATAGCCCGTTTCGATTATAAAAACCTGATCAAGCTTAAAAAAGCTGTTTACAACATCGATATTGAAGCCAAACTGTTAAACAGTACACAAAGTGCTGATATTGAAATCATTTTTATCTGTGCCTGCGACCACGCGTATGTACTCTCACTTTTACAATTGATTGAGTTTAAGGCTTTGCTGCAAGGATGTTTTACCATGTTGGAACTTAACCATATCATTTACGACAGATTGTACCGTATAGTTGCTTAAACATAGACTTAGACTCGTTCCATATTGATTATAAATTCGTTAACAAAAAACATTGCGTTTAACTTTGTGTTGTATTTAAACAATAAATGCAATTCATAGTTATGAAAGATATCATCCGGACACAAAGCCTAATTTCTGCTGATATAGAAATGTTGCTTAACCAGCAGATTAAAAAAGAAGCACACTCTTCTTCTATATACTTAGCCATGGCTTCATGGTGCGACCGTAATGGTTATGACAATTCAGCCGATTATTTCTTCAAACAGGCCGAAGAAGAAAGACAACATCAGCTTAAATTCTTTAAATACGTTTTAGATATGGGCGGCAATGCCGTATCTCCCGATGTGAGCAATATTAAACAAGAATACAATTCGTTCAGAGAAGTATTTGAAGAAGCTTTAGAACAGGAAATAAACATTACCCAGTCTATTAAAAATATAGCTGCACGCTGCCACAGCGAACAGGATTTTGTAACCTTAGAATTTCTGAACTGGTTCTTCAGAGAACAAAGAGAAGAAGAATATAAAGCCCGCCGTGCATTAGAGCTATTTGAGGTAATTGGCGAAGAAGGTACCGGAAGATGGCAGATAGACAAACATGTAGGACAAATCACCTATAACGAAGGTTAATTTTATCAGGATTTTTAGAATTAAAAGCGCATATGAACAATATATGTGCTTTTTTTGTTTGGTTTTAAGCACTTATGTCTAAAAAAGATAAAAAGAAAAAGAAATCAAAGCAGGAAAAGAAAGACAAAAAGAAAAAAGACTGCTGTGAAAAGTACCTCCGTGGTAAGAGGTGTAAAAATTGCCCTTTGGCATAGTCATGCTGCAATCAAACAACCACCACACGTCATACTGAACGCGTTTCAGTATCTTTGTTCTTTTAACATCTTAAAAATCCAACGGCCCTAACCTGCGCATATTACGCATGATCCAATACTGCCGTTTTTTAATATAGGGCGTAGCTTTATTCGGGTTCCACCTAATTGGATTAGGAAAACAGGCAGCAATTAATGCAGCCTCGGCCCTGCTCAAATTCTTGCAGGACTTTCCATAATAAGCCTGTGAAGCAGCCTCCGCTCCATAAATCCCATCACCCATTTCAATCACATTCAGGTACACCTCAAGAATCCGTTCCTTACTCCATAAAACTTCTATAAGCAATGTAAAATAAGCCTCAAAAGCTTTTCTTACATAAGATCTGCCAGGCCATAAAAAAACATTCTTGGCAGTTTGTTGCGATATGGTACTGCCTCCCGTCTTTGCCTTACCCTTTGCATTATTTTCAAATGCTTTTTCAATCGCCTGAACATCAAACCCAATATGTTTCAAAAAGAGCTGATCCTCGGCCGATACCGCTGCTCTTTTCATGTTATCTGAAATATCATTAAACTTAACCCATGTTTTCTCCATTTTGGCGGTTTTTCCAGCTGCCTTTCGCTCCCAGTTACGCTCTACCATTAAAAAAGTAATTGGCGGATTTACAAAACGATAAATGAATACCCACAAGATAGTGGTCGCAAAAAACCAGATCAGAATCCTACCTAAAATTCGTTTAACCCGGCTCCAAGATAGTTTTTTCTTATTTGCAGAAACGTTTTTTCTCTGTTTAGTCATTAACGTAAAGGTAAATAAAAAGCATTAGCTCTAAAATTTGATTTATATTTGTTTATGCTTAAAAAAGAACGTTATCAACGCTTTGTAGATTACTTTTCTACCCACCAACCTCAGGCACAAACAGAATTGCATTACAACAATCCCTATCAGCTGCTTGTAGCCGTAATCTTATCCGCTCAGTGTACAGATAAACGCATAAATCAGGTTACCCCTGCCCTTTTTCAACGCTTTCCTACGCCTAAATCGCTGGCAGAAACCACCCCTGATATTGTTTTTGACTACATCAGAAGTGTAAGCTACCCTAATAACAAGGCAAAACATCTGGTAGGCATGGCCAATATGCTGGTAAACGAGTTTAACAATGAAGTACCTTCAGATGTGAACCAGCTTCAGAAAATGCCGGGCGTAGGCAGAAAAACGGCTAATGTAATTGCTTCTGTTGTATATGATGCACCGGCAATGGCTGTTGATACCCACGTTTTCAGGGTAGCCAACAGACTGGGGCTTACCAAAGGTAAAACCCCCTTGGCTGTAGAAAAAGATTTGGTAAAAAATTTACCTGAGCATACCATTGCAACTGCGCACCATTGGCTTATCTTGCACGGACGTTATGTTTGCCTAGCACGTAACCCTAAATGTGGTATCTGCCCGATCAGGGATTTCTGTCTATATTATGAGAAACAGGTTAAGCCAAAGCAAGAAGAATGATAACTATTAACACATTCAGAAAATTAGCACTTTCGTTTCCCGAAACGATAGAAGAGCCTCATTTTGAAAAAACAGCATTCAAAGTAAAGAAAAAAATCTTTGCCACTTATGATCCTAAGAACCAAACAGCCTGCATAAAATTATCTGAAATAGACCAGAACGTTTTTTCATCTGCCGATAAGACCATCATTTACCCTGTTAACAATAAGTGGGGAAAACAAGGCTGGACATTGATAGAGCTGAAAAAAGTTAACAAAGACTTGTTCATTGATGCCTTGATCACAGCTTACTGTGAAGTTGCGCCCCAAAAACTTGCCGACAAAATGAGGCCAAACGATAATAAATAAAGACAATACCAATACAGATAACAACTTGCTATAACCCATTTGAAGTACTTGCAGGAAAGATTTTTATAACTTTGAGATATAAAGAATATTTTTTACCAATTTTATTTGCATTATAAAAAATATTTCAATATTTTTGCTAAAATTATTAGCTTAATTAAAATTACTATTTGCCGATACCGATTATTATATTTAAAACAAAGTATTAAGACATGAACCCAAACACAGACAAATTAAAAGCTTTACAGCTTACCTTAGATAAATTAGAAAAATCTTACGGAAAAGGTTCTATCATGAAGTTAGGCGATCAGGCCGTTGAAACCATGGACGCCATTTCTACAGGTTCAATCAGTTTAGATATTGCCTTAGGTGTTGGAGGTGTACCCAAAGGTAGAATCATAGAAATTTATGGGCCTGAATCTTCAGGTAAAACTACCTTAGCTACACATATCATTGCCGAAGCTCAGAAAAAAGGAGGCATTGCGGCCATAATTGATGCCGAACATGCATTTGATAAGTTTTATGCCAAGAAATTAGGTGTTGATACCGATAACCTTTTGATTTCACAGCCTGATAACGGCGAGCAGGCATTAGAAATTGCCGATAACCTGATCCGTTCAGGTGCAATAGATGTAATTGTAATTGATTCTGTAGCTGCTCTTGTACCTAAAGCAGAGATTGAAGGCGAAATGGGCGACAGCCGCATGGGGTTACAGGCACGTTTAATGAGCCAGGCCTTACGTAAACTAACAGGAACTATTGCAAAAACAGGATGTTGCTGTATTTTCATTAACCAGTTGCGTGAAAAAATAGGCGTAATGTTTGGTAACCCTGAAACCACAACCGGGGGTAATGCATTAAAATTCTATGCCTCTGTACGTTTAGATATCCGCAGAACTTCACAGATTAAAGACAGCGATGAAGTTTCTGGTAACCGTGTAAAAGTAAAAATCGTTAAAAATAAAGTAGCCCCTCCTTTCCGTCTTGCCGAATTTGATATCATGTTTGGCGAGGGTATTTCTAAAACAGGAGAAATCATTGATCTAGGTGTTGATTTTGGTATCATCAAAAAAGCTGGCTCATGGTTCTCTTATGGAGATACTAAATTAGGACAGGGAAGAGATGCGGTAAAACAATTACTTTTAGATAATCCTGAGCTTGCAGAAGAAATTGAGAATAAGATCAGAACAGAAGTTACCGGAGAACAATTAGAAGAGAGAGAATAACGTTTCTCTTTTACTACAAAGATAATGCCTGAAACTGCACAAGGCCATTTCAGGCATTTTTTATTAACCTTAAAAGTTTGAGGATTTAGGTGTGATCTGCGAATTGGTTTCAACAAAATTCTTATCCAGCTTGGTAATCACATAAATAGCTCCGCAAATTGCTAGGCACAATAAAACAATTCCTAAAAGGTTTTTACGCTTATCCTGTTTAATTAACCAGTATAAAAAGCCCAATAAAGGCAATAGCAATAAACCAAAAAATATAAAACTTGTAGCTCCCATTATCTAAAACTTAAAATTCCATTTTCGCCATTGGCGCAACATCCTGATTAACAAATTCGCCAGCTAAATACTTATGATAACCTGCAATGGCAATCATGGCAGCATTATCAGTACAATATTCAAAAGCCGGGATATAAACTTTCCAGCCTAATGTTTCCTGCATACCAAGCAAAGCGGCTCTTAATCCCGAGTTTGCCGATACCCCACCTGCAATGGCTATTTCGCTACAATTATACTGCTTTGCAGCTTTCTTTAACTTATTAATTAAGATATTTACAATACTGTGTTGCACCGATGCACAGATATCTGCAAGATTATTTTCTACAAAATCAGCATCCTTAGCTTTTTGATCTCTCACAAAATAAAGGATAGAAGTTTTAAAACCACTGAAACTATAATTTAAGCCCTGTATCTGAGGTTCAGGGAATTTAAAAGCATGCGGATTTCCCTCTCGGGCATATTTATCGATCAAAGGTCCGCCCGGATAAGGAAGGTTTAAAATCTTGGCTGTTTTATCAAAAGCCTCTCCTGCTGCATCATCTAAAGTCTCTCCCACAATTTCCATATCAAAATAATCTTTAACCAGCACAATTTGCGTATGCCCCCCCGAAACCGTTAAACACAAAAAAGGAAATTTAGGTTTGGGTTCATCAATAAAATGCGCTAAGATATGAGCCTGCATATGATTTACAGAAATAAGTGGTAAATCAAGTGCCAAAGCAAAAGATTTTGCAAAAGAAACCCCCACAAGTAACGACCCCAGTAATCCCGGGCCACGGGTAAAAGCAATGGCATCTAGCTGTGTTTTATCTACTTTTGAAACCGCTAAAGCCTGTTGAACGGCAGGAACAATATTCTGTTGATGAACTCTCGAAGCCAATTCTGGTATTACACCTCCATAATTTTCATGAATTGTTTGGTTTGCAATAACATTGGCAGTAATTTTGCCGTTGTTACAAACAGCTACCGATGTTTCATCACAAGATGACTCAATGGCTAATATTATAGGCACAGTTAAAAATTTTAAGTTTACAAAATTATCAAAAAACTATTAAAAATACTTCTTTGGGTAATAGTATCAGTCATTTTGCTGTTAATCTTAACGATTTTTGCGTTAAGGTTTAAACCTGTACAGACTTTTGTAGCCAAAAAAGCAGCAAATTATCTATCTAAGGAGCTTAAAACTACGGTAAGCTTAACCGGCCTGTATGTTAAACCTTTTAAATCTATTGTATTAGAAAATTTTTTGGTGCTCGATCTGCAAAAAGACACTCTAGCTAATTTCCAGAAATTTACTGTAGATATCAACCGGTTCTCACTTAGCGATAGAATTTTAAACATAAGGGATATACAGGTAGACAAAGGCACCTTTTTTTTAAAAGACTATAAAGATGGTGGCTCTAATTTAGATTTTATTATCGATTACTTTGAATCACCTGCACCTAAAGAAAAAAAAGGCAAGAAATTCGATATCATCTTCAATAAAATTATCCTAAACAATACCAATTTCAAGTACAAAAACCTTAAGTACAATGAAGTAAAACACAACCAGATCAATTTTGAAGATATCGATGTAAAAAATCTGAACGGCATCTTTGAAGACCTGAATACAGACAACCATATTATCCAAGCTAAGATAAAGAACCTTAATTTCAAAGAAAAAAGCGGTTTCTATCTTAAAAACTTAACCGCTTTTACCACGGTTGATAGCAATGCCATCGAGTTACAAGATTTACTTTTGGTAACCAATAAAAGCAGGCTTAAGAACTATTATCAGATGAAGTTCAAAAGCTACCGTGATTTCAGGGATTATACCAGCAAAGTTAGGATGAAAGCCAATTTTGAAGATAGCCATATTGCTTCATCAGATATTGCCTACTTCGCTCCTGAATTGGCAAAAATGAACCTCGATATCGATGCCAGTGGGCAGGTTACTGGTTACGTAAACGACCTAAAGGCTAAAAAATTTGCCGTTAATGCCGGAAAAGCCACATACATCAAAGGAGACTTTTCACTTAAAGGCCTGCCTGATTGGGAGCAAACCTTTATGGATCTGAAAATAGAAATGGCAGGCACCAATAAAAAAGACCTGGACGATATCTTGACAGATATTACGGGCAAAAAAGTAAAAATGGTGCCTGAGATTATCAATAAATTTGGCAACATTAATTTTAATGGCTATTTCACAGGTTTTCAAAATGATTTTATAGCATATGGTGAGTTCAAAACCAAACTGGGTCGCTTAAAGTCTGATGTTAACATGAAAATTGATAAAAAGGGCACACCTTCTTATAATGGAAATGTAAAGACCTATGATTTTAATGTAGGCAACCTCATAGATGAAAAACTTTTAGGCCGTATTACTTCTGAGCTGTACATCAAAGGAAAAGGAATTGAAGTTAAAGAGCTTACAGAAGACCTCAATGGTAAAATCGCTTATCTAGACTTTAACAATTACCGCTACAGAAACATTAATATTAACGGAACATTTGAGAAGAAATTCTTTAACGGGAACCTTAAGGTAAATGATAAGAACGTTCAGCTGGTATTTAATGGAGGTGTTAACCTTAACCCCGCCCTGCCAGTTTTTAATTTCACCGCCGATATTAAAAATGCCAAGCTCAAAACGCTGAATTTATTTCAGGACTCTTTAAAAATAGATGCGACCTTAAAAAGCAATTTCTCAGGAAACAACCTCGATAATATACAAGGCGATCTTACCATAGAAAAAGTAAGACTGGATAATGTACGTGGAATTTACAATATAGATTCGGTTCAGCTTAAAGCTACAGGTATAGGTATAGACAGAAGCCTTACCGTAAAATCTGATATTCTCGAAGCAGGTATCAAAGGCCAGTATGATCTTAATACCATTGTGTCTTACTTTAAATCTACGGCCAAGAAGTACATTCCATCATTAACCACAAATATCATAGAGTATAAAACCCAGATCTTTGATTTCTCCCTTCGAATAAAGAATTTTGAACCTATTGCAGAGCTGATCTCGCCGGGATTGGAGATAGACAATCAATCCTTATTGATCGGTTCATTCGATTCGCGAAACAATAAAGCCACTTTGGGTGGTATCATCAAAAGGTTAAAATTTAAAGGTATTACCGCCAATAACATCATTATTGATGAAAATACTTCGGAGAGACAATTGACCACCATTATTACATCAGATCGTATCGATATCAATGATAGCCTTAATATCAAGAACATCAACATTTCAAATATCTTACGAAATGACAGCCTTGCATTTAACATTAAGCTCTCTAATGCCGAAGATGCCAACCAGTTAGACTTAAACGGATTGATAGAATTTGCTGATGAAAACGCCAAGATCAGTATCCTTCCCTCAAATCTGCTCATCAATCATGAAGAATGGAATATTGAAGACAAAGTCCAGATCAGTTTTAGCAATGGAAAAACTTCCATTAATAACTTCTCTTTAGCCAATAAAGACCAGGAAATCACTGCAAACGGTATTATATCAGATAACGCGGCCGATCTTTTTTTATTAGAATTTAAAGATTTTAAGCTCAACAACCTTAATCCTTTTGTTAAAACACTGGGGCTAAAGTTAAACGGAAACGTAAATGGTAAAACCAAGCTCCATTCTATCCTTAAACAACCAAGGATCAGCGATAGTCTTACTATAGATTCACTCGGATTTAATAATACTTATATAGGAACCCTAACCGATACATCGAGTTTTAACAGTGAAAACAAAATGGTAAAAGTTTTCACCAAGGTGAGGGCTGCTAACAAAGAAACGGTTAATGCAGAAGGTTCTGTTGACCTCTTTCATAAAACCATAGATGTTAATGCCCGCCTAAACGATAGTGAACTGGCTATCTTAGAACCTTTTGTTAGTCGTTTGGTATCTAAACTCAAAGGTAAAATTTCGGCAAACTTATCCGTTAACGGTAGTTTAGAAAAGCCAAACATCAATGGCAGCGTTAAATTAGACGAAGCGCAATTAATGGTCAATTACCTGAAAACAACTTATATCATTTCTGATGAAATTGAAATTGAGAAAGGCATTTTAGGCATCAATAACCTCAAGCTTAAAGACCTTGAAGACCATAGCGCCATAGCCAACGGAAAAGTAGATCTAAATAATTTAGACAATCCTTATATAGATGTTGATCTGGTAGCCAATGGTTTAATGGCACTGAATACCACATCGAGAGACAATTCATTGTATTACGGAAGGGCTTACGGAACCGGAGAATTTACGTTTAAAGGCCCTACCAATAACATGTACATTAAAATTGATGCCAAAACTGAAAAAGGTACAGTATTTAACCTCCCTTTAAATAGTTCTGAAACGGTATCAGAAAAAGACTTTATTACTTTCGTAAGCAAAGACACCACTAAAGTTGTAAAAAAACAATCTTCATTTGAAGGTTTAACCATGAGCTTTAAACTTAAGATCGACCCTAATACTGTGGCCAATATTTATACGGTATTGGGTAAACTTACAGGCAGAGGAAATGCAGAGTTAGAGCTAAACATCAACAATGTGGGCGACTTTGAAATGAAAGGCGATTATGTAATAGAAAGTGGAAATTTCGATTTTACAGCTCAAGAAGTAATCAACAAAAGGTTTGATATCAGGCAGGGTGGCACCATCAGGTGGACGGGTAATCCTACTGCTGCCCAAATCAACTTAAAAGCGGTATATGCCTTATCCGCTAACCTGTCTGATTTGTACAGGGCCGCCAACCGCGATGGTAGCAGCAACGAAAACCAGAGCGTTAAAACCGAGGTAGAAATGGGTTTGAGCGGTCTGCTCTTACAACCAGACATTAAGTTAGATATTTCATTCCCGGCCAATCCGGCTATTAAAGATGAGTTACAGGCCTATTTTAATGATGGCAATAATCTTAACACACAAGCGCTGAGTTTAATTATACAACGCAGATTTGCACCAGGCACAGGTAAAGAAAACCTTACCCAGCAGTTAGGTTCTGTAGGTACGAGTACGGCAACAGAACTCTTATTTAGCCAGTTTAACAGCTTGCTTTCATCCTTAAATTTAAACTTTGTAGATATCAATATCCGGTCTTTAAACGAAGCCAGTGCTTCATTTAAATTCTTTAATGATCGGGTTATTGTAAATGCGGGCGTAATTGATAATTCTAAAAGTTCTATAGATAACTCGATAGGCTTCAGTAACAGTGTTGGACACGAATTAGAAGTACTTGCCCTAATTAAAAAAGATGGTAATTTAGTAGCAAGGGTTGCCAATAAACCACCTACACAACAAAGTATTTTCTTTAATCCAGGTATTGATCCTAACCGTAACATTACATCTTTAGGTTTGATCTACAGTCAACAGTTCGACTCTTTCTCTGAGTTCTTAGCAAAAATATCAGGTAAATACCGTAAAGAACAGAAAAAGAAAGAAGCACAGAAAGCCTCTCAGAGCATAAACAAAGATGCGATTATAGAAAAAACCAAAAAAAATCAGAAAAAATAGTCTTAACAACTTAACTTTAGGTGTTTGCTTAATGCACTAACAAATAAATACATTCAGCTTATCCCTAAATTTATGCGTAAATTCTTATCATTTATAGGCCTGCTATGCGTTGCTTTAAATACCTATGCGCAACAAAAAAATATTGATGCAGAAATAAACCAGCTCATGCAGAAAATGCAGGCTGTAGGTCTTTCGGTAGCAGTTATTAAAAACAACAAGCTGATCTACAGTAATGCATGGGGCAAAAAAGACATCGAAAAGAATACAGATCTCAGCACAACAGATGTTTTCAGAATAGCCTCTATATCCAAATCGTTCTCTGCAACCGCCATTATGCAGTTAGTAGAAGCTAAAAAGCTTTCTTTAGATGATGATTTTGGAAAATTAATTGGTTTCAGCATACGCAACCCTAAATTCCCTGATAAGGTTATTACCTTGCGGATGGTCCTTTCACATACCTCAAGTATAAACGACAGTGAAGGTTATTTCAATTTAGATGTGATCAATCCGGATAAAAACCCAAACTGGGCAAAATGCTATAGCAACAATGAACCTGGAAGCACTTACAATTATTGTAACCTTAATTTTAACATGACAGGCGCAGTAATTGAGAAAATCACCGGATTACGATTTGATAATTACATCAGAAAGAATATTCTTGAGCCGCTTGATTTTTACGGCAATTATTGCGTGGATTCTCTGGATGCAAACCGTTTTGCTACTCTTTACGAACATGATGCTTCAAAAAATAGTTTTGAGGCTTCACCTGCGGCCTATGCACCTCGCCGTGAAGAATTAAGCAAGTATATATTAGGCTATAGCACCCCCATACTCTCTCCTACCGGAGGCATGAAAACCACAGCCATAGACCTGGCAAAATATATGCAGATGCATATGAATTATGGAAAAGCCAAAGGTAAGAGGATAATCTCTAAAGAAAGTGCCAAAACCATGCAAACAGGCATTGCCAATAATGGTAGATACGGACTGGCATTAACCTCGACCAATATTATTGAGGGAAAAGTACTGAAAGGCCATACAGGATCTGCATATGGTTTGTACAGCGCCATGTTTTTTGATCCCAAAGAGAAATTTGGTTTTGTTGCCATAACAAACGGCTGTAACAGCAGCTATGCCAATCAAAATAGCGAACTGGTTCTGGGAGAATGCCTCCAGCTGTTATATCGTAATTTTATTCAGAAATAATCCTCAAAAACTATAGATGATTTTTACCTGCTCATCAATTAATTGATGAGCAGGTAGCCTGTGCTTTTGCCAGACCTGCACCTTAAAATTAGCACTGAACAGGCAGTTTAATATTAAAGTGGACAACTCTGAAACCTAATGAAAAATACCCACAATTTGTGGATTTTTTTTCCGAAAAATACCCTCCCAAAATTACCCGCAAAATTAATACCTGCTTAATATATTGGTTTTTAAGCCTTAAAACATTTTTTGCTAAATGGAATAGATTTTGCATCCTTTTTTTCTTTTTATGAAGTTTTAGCCGTTTCCCTACAACCAAACTAATTATGTATGAATTTAACCATCTCAAAAAGAACCTAAAAAGAGAATTTAATTCAAAAACAAAACTTAAGGTAGCTTTATTAGGCGATACAGCTACACAATTTCTGGCGATAGCTATTAAAGGTTATGCTTTAGAAGAGCATATCAAAATTGAGCTCTATGAAGCCTCATATAACCAGATAGACTTACAGTTTAAAAACCCTAACTCAGAACTTCATACTTTCAATCCAGACTTTGTTATCGTTTTTGAAGCTGAAACAAAACTCAGAGACGATTTTTATAAAACGCCTTTAGATCAAAGAGATCAATTTGCTCATTACAAAATAGGCCAGATAGAGGATTACCTGAATATTGCTAAAACAACTTTAAACGCAAAACTGCTGTATTTTAATTATGCAGAAGCCAACGATCAGGTTTTTGGCAATTTTGGCAGCCAATATGAAAAATCTTATATCTACCAGTGCCGTAAATTAAACTTCTGTTTGGCTGAGCTTGCAAATGCATCTACCGGTTTATACATTGTTGATCTATTAAGTCTGCAAGCTCATTTCGGAATTGATTTCATCAAAGACCAAAAAATGCTCATACAGGCAGATATGTATTTTTCTATTGATTTCTTACCTTATGTAGCCAGAGCAATATCAGACATCATCAAAGCCCAGTTGGGTATTTTTAAAAAATGTCTTATTCTCGATTTGGACAATACCTTATGGGGCGGTGTAATCGGTGATGATGGCATGAACAACATACAGATTGGCGGATTAGGCATCGGAAAAGTATTTACCAAAATACAGAAATGGGCTAAAGAACTTAAAAACAGGGGTATCATCCTTTGTGTAGCCAGCAAAAACACCGAATCTATTGCGCTGGAACCTTTTAAGAAACATCAAGAAATGGTCTTAAGAGAAGAAGACATTTCTGTTTTTATGGCCAACTGGGACAACAAGGTTTCTAATATCCAGAAGATACAGGAAATCCTGAATATTGGTTTCGATTCTATGGTTTTTATAGATGACAACCCTTTTGAAAGAGAAATGGTTAAGCAAAACCTACCTCAGGTTACCGTACCAGACCTGCCCCAAGATCCTGCCGGATATTTAGAATATATCAATTCATTGAATCTTTTTGAAACAGCAGGTGTATCAGATAATGATGCCAAACGTACAGCGCAATATAAAGAAGAAGCAAAAAGAGTTAAGGCAAAAGCTTATTTCAACAACGAAGAAGAGTTTTTGGCCAGTCTTGAAATGAAAGGTTTGGTAGAGCCTTTAAATGATTTTAATCTTCCCCGTATATCACAACTTTCATTAAGGTCTAACCAGTTTAATTTACGCACCATAAGATTTAACGAAGAAGAGCTTAAACGCTTTAACGCAGACCCCGATCATCAGGTTTTAGCGATATCATTGACCGATAAGTATGGTGATAACGGCTTAATTGCTGCCGTTTTTTTAAGCAGGCAAAAAAATGAGCTTTTTATACATAACTGGATCATGAGCTGCAGGGTATTGAAACGAAATGTTGAACAGTTTACCTTGAACAGTATTTCTAATTACGCCAAAGCAAACAACTGTACAACCATAATAGGCGAATATATTGCTAACAGTAAAAACGGAATTGTAGAAAACCATTACAAAGACCTCGGCTTTAAGCGCCACAATAACTACTGGCATTTAAACCTTTGTGATTATAAACCATTTGAAACACAGATAACAACTATTTAAAATGAACACCGAACAGATCATCCATGAACTGAACCTGATTTTTGAAGATGTAATTGACGAAGGTAGAGTTGAGCTTTCTTTAAATACCACTGCAAAAGATGTTGAAGGGTGGGATTCTTTAAACCACGTACAGATCATTTATGCCATTGAGCAGAAATATGGTATCAAATTCAGCCTTACAGAAGTACAATCATTAAATAACGTTGGCGACCTCGTAAACTTAATATCAGGTAAGATTTAATAAAATGCTTTTTTCTTCCCTTTCGTTTTTTGTTTTCTTCCCTATTGTATTCATTCTTTACTGGTCTTTGTTCAAATACCGTAAAGCCCAGAATATAGTGCTATTACTGGCAAGTTATGTATTTTATGGCTGGTGGGACTGGCGTTTTTGCGTATTACTGCTCTTAAGTTCTGTTTTTGGCTTTTTCATGGCAAAAAACATAGAGCGGTCAAATAGCCAGAAACAAAGAAACCTGCTGATGACACTCAGCGTAATTGTTCATGTGGGTATCTTATGTTATTTCAAATATTTCAATTTCTTTGTAAGTTCTTTTGTAGATCTGGCAAACGCTATAGGCTGGCAGTTAAATTTTATTCCTATTAAAGTCATATTGCCGCTTGCGATCAGTTTCTTTACTTTCCATATTTTAGGTTATACCTTTGATGTTTACCAAGGCAAGTACAAGTCATCTAACAGGTTCGTCGCTTTTATTACGCACATTGCCTTTTTCCCTCAATTGGTAGCGGGTCCCATAGAAAGGGCCAATCATTTGCTTCCTCAATTTGAGGCTGATAGAAAGTTCAGTCTGCCCAAACTCGAAGATGGATTTATGCAAATGCTATGGGGTTTCTTTAAGAAAATTGTAATTGCCGATGGCTTAGCCATGCAGGTAAACTATATTTTTGCCAATTACCATGATCTGAACGGTATTACCATAGCTTTAGGCATTATCATGTTTACTTTCCAGATGTACTGCGATTTCTCAGGTTATTCTGACATAGCATTGGGTTGTGCCCGCATGATGGGTTTTGAATTGCTGCAAAACTTTAATTATCCTTTCTTCTCGCAGAGCATTTCAGAGTTTTGGCGTAAATGGCATATTTCATTATCCAGCTGGATCCAGGATTATCTGTTTACCCCTATTTCTTTCAAGCGCAGGAACTGGGGAAAATTCGGTATTTTTTATGCGGCTTTAGTAAGTTTCACGCTTAGTGGACTTTGGCATGGCGCCAACTGGACATTTATTGTATGGGGCGCATTTCATGGTCTAGCCATTGGTTATGAACTCTTAACCAAAAAGAAGAGAAAGAAAGTATCTAAAAAATTTAACCCTGTATTTTATGCGGTTGCAAGTGGCATTATCGTATTTATTTTTTGGTGTTTTACCCAATTGATTTTCAGGGCAGAAAGCCTGCACCATGCCTGGGGCATGCTGCAAAAACTATTTACAGGCGATTGGCTGGCAAAGCCCGAAATCAGTGTAACCATGTTACTTTGGGTTGTTGGCCTGCTCATTGCAGAATGGATACAGCGCAACAAACCTTATGCTCTGGCTATTTCAAACACCAATTTCATCTTTAAATGGAGCGTATGCGCCATACTGATCATGATTATTTTTTCATCAAAAAATCTTAATAACCAAACAGAATTCCTTTATTTTCAATTTTAAATTATGAACAACTTAGTTAAAATCATCGCTGCAATAGTAATTTTAGGCGCCCTAGGTTTTTTCTTTTATACCAAAAGCAAAGACAAAGAAAGCGTGGTAAGTTCTATAGGCGCCATGTCTAATCTAAACGGCGAAACTGCTGATGCAAATGCCGAAAAAGGTTTAGACCCCAACAATTATGTGAATATACCACGCGAGCAGTTATATGACGGTTCTCAGGCTTCAAATGAAATTCTTGCCGAGCTAAAAGAACGTTATAAAACTGATTTTGAAAAATTGGTTAAAGACATCAGATCTACCGGGGCTAAAGTTGTATTCTGCTGGATCACTGCCGAGCCAGAGGTTTCTATGAATAAAATAGGCAAACCTTTTATACAAAACCTGTGTGCTCAAAATGGTGTAGATTTTGTTGACTTTGTTCCGAACATTGCCAATAAAAAAGACATCACCTTTGCGCCTGTTGATGGGCATTTTAACCAAAATGGCGCTAAAATACTGGCTGACCAAATGGCTCAAGTAATCAGAAAATACGATAACGTAAAAGCTACAGCTATATATAACAGCAGACCTGAGCTTTTAGGTGATTTTAAACCTAGCCAGAATACGATTTTAGATGGTGGTAAAAACCTGCCTTATAAACTGGTTACCAACAAACAAGGTTTAAGAATGGACCACGATCTAACTTTTCCTAAGCAAAAACAAAGAATTTTGTTGATTGGCGATTCTATGTTTGAGTTCCCGTTCTTAGACAATGCCAAAACAGGTTCGGGCTTGTTGCAAACCATGTTCCCCAATAAAGAAGTGTTAAACTCAGCTAAATTGGGCTATTCTATAGATGATTATCTTTCTCTTTGGGAGGACAGGGCAAAATATACAGAACCTGATATTATCTTCTTACAATCAAGCGGAGACGATATTTCTGACCTGTTCTTTAGCCATCGCTTACGCTACAGTAGAACTCCCGAAAAGATCAAACCAAGCGAAAAAGAAGCTGCCTATTACAAGACTTTAAATTAAAGGCCGCAAAGAAAGGGTTTCTAAAGTTTTCGTCATTCCGTACCTGGTACGGAATCTTTAAATCAAGGCATCTGCCTCCTAAGATCCTGAAACAAGTTCAGGATGACGGTAATGGTACTTTTAGAAACCCTTTTTAATAGATATGATGTTTATTTATTAAGATCATTCTTAACAGACACCAGTTTAAATACCTGCCCCTTATTACCTGCCAACACCACAAGATTACCATTTTTGGCCTTTTGAACAGCATTAAAGCTTAAATCAGATATTTTATTCCAGTTTTTACCACCGTCATTAGAAATATCTGTACCAGAAGTTCCTGTAGCAATACATAACTTATCGGTCAAATAATCTACACCAGAGCGGTACCCGCTTACCTGCGTTTTAGGCTTTTTCCATGATCTGCCACCGTTGCGGGTAATTAGCACGTTGTTTGTATTTTCTTTGTCTTTAAGGTAATTGCCACCAACTACCAAACCTTTGCGGTGATCAAACATAGCCATAGAAAAAACACCTGTACTACTTTCACCCTGAATAATCGGACATTTAAAAACCTTCCAGTTTTCGCCGTAATTAGCAGAGAAATAAATCTTAGAAGTACTTCCGCCTGTGGCTATCCATACCTTACCATCCTTTTTAACCACAATAGAAGTTCCGCTCGCCGCAAAACCAGCTTCTCCCATTGTTAAATCAGGTTTTAGATTATCGCTGATGTTCTGCCAGGTTAAACCTCCATCGCGTGTGCGTAAAAGCTGCATCCTGTTCCTGATCGGATCGCCAAATATGATCCCATGCTGCATATCCCAAAAGGCCATTCCATCCAGAAAAATATCTGAATCTGTATTTTTATAAACTTCACGCCAGCTATTGCCGCCGTCAATAGTGTAAAGAATATAGGCCGGAGAACCCGCGTTAATCACAATGGCTTTTAAATGATCAAAAGCTTCAATATCCCTGAAATCGCATTTTTCGTAGCCTTTGGGCTGTACCCATTTCCATGTTTTCCCCGCGTCGGTACTTTTGCCTATATAGCCGTTGCTGCCACTTGTCCAGATAATATCATCATTAACAACAGACAAACCTCTTATACTGGTATTCTTACTGTTATCTATGAGCGTAGCCAGATTGTAAGTTTGGGCCCTGACTGTTATCAAGGTAAAAATGAGTGCGATTGTTAATTTAAATTTCATAGTGCTAGATGTTTTTGGTTTATTTAACGCGCTTCCAGCTTTCAGTTCTCCCTAAAAGCGAAACGCCAATATATCCTCTTATATTTAAGGTATTGTGATCTTTAAGAGTCATATTACAGCTATACGTTTTACCCGATTTCGGGTCGTAGATCTCCCCTCCTGTCCATTTGTTATTTTCGTAGCTAAAATCCTTTAAAATCTCAAGCCCCAGAACACTCTGCCCCCTTAAATTCTCTTTAGGGTTTTTAACATCTTTTTTAGGTTTACCTGTTTCATCATTAGGTTCTTTTAACCATACCAGTTTACCAAAATATTTATCACCTCTTTTGTATATCTCAATCTGTCCTTCGCCCGACGGGTTAATCCATTTGCCTAAAATATCGTCTTTGCTCTGCGCAGATACCATAAAGGAACTAAGGCAGATGATCAGGAATAATGCTGCTCTTTTCATCATTTGAGTAGGATTTTTAATATGTCTAAGATAAAGTTAGTAAAATTATATGGATAGTAATATTTTCTTTGAAGAGTACATTTCTTTTCTATCTCAAAAACAAGGTTTCTCCTTAGGTTAAAAGCAACTTCAGAATGTCTTCATTTTTCAATTCTACATTTAATCCATATGAAAAAAGAAGCTCAGGTAAAGTACCCCGCATCCATACGTTTTTGGCACTGGGGCAACACATTGGTTATTTCAGGTTCGCTGGTAACCGTACTGATCAATTCGACCTTATTTGATGGCAGATCTACCAGAGATTTTGTGCAAAAGGAACTTGCCCATGCAGGTGCAAACGTATCTCAGGAACAGGCAAGAGCCGTTGTGCATGGGCTGGAAGACAAAGTTTGGGATATACACATCTATTTTGGTTATGTACTTACGGCGCTTTTCCTTTACAGGCTTATTGTAGAGATCAGGGCGGATAAAAACCAAAAAGTTTTTCGGAAATTTTTAGATACCTTAAAAATATATTTATCAAACCAGGCGTTTAAAAGCACAGCAAGATATGAACTGGGCATTAAGCTGTTGTACCTTGTTTTTTATACCCTTTTGCTCATCATGGCAATTACAGGTTTAAGTATTGCTTTTGACGATAATCTCGGGATTTCCAGATCGTTGAGCCATTCGCTAAAAGAAGTTCATGGATTTTGCATGTACCCTATCCTTGGCTTTATTGTACTGCATGTTGGTGGTGTTTACTTTGCCGAAAGAAAAAATAAAAAAGGAATTGTATCTGATATGATCAATGGCGGGAAAATGAACAATTAAATTATGATCTGCTTAAATTAACCGTAATCTTATTGGTCTAAACATCGCCTTACCCCACAAAAGTGTATTTTGTTTACATATCCTTCATTATGAATTTCCTTTAAACAATTCGGAGATCGTTATCTCAGGCAAAATCCCAACCCGCCCGTGATAGCCAGAAATGGCTTGACAAAGTATGAACAGAAGATAGCATTACCTATCTTTATTTTCATTATATGAACTCTTTTTCTTCATGATAAAGATAATACCCGAAGTTTCTCCTGTTCCTTTATATGAAGAATTTAATCCAAGCGTGTTAACAAGCTCAAATTGATTTTCTATCATATAGTTAAGCACGGCCGCATATGATTTTTTGTTTGTTAGATGCCCAGAGTATATTTTACCTTTTTCAATCTGTTCGGGAGTATCCCCTAAATCTACCTGTACTTTCAGTTTTTTAGAGAGTGCTTTGCCTTCAACTGATATGTAGGCGTAATAATATCTATCATCTGGTATTTTTTCGGTATTTGAGCTTTGGGCAAAAGTAAATTTTGCTAATAAGACCATTATTGCTAAGGCCATTGTGGTAAAAAGCATTCTTTTCATAATCATTTCATTAATGTGTGTATCTCAATTATACTCATTATTAGAAAGAAAGGCAACGTTTTTAACAAATAAACCCTATCGTATCAGAGAATTTACCATGTTACACATATGCAATAATTACAATTTCAGCAGTAGCTCTATCAACAGCGGTTACAGTTTTTGTAATTTTATCTCTATTGCGATTTAAAAGTGTTATTCAACTATTTTAGCAATCATTTCATTTATTGTCTGCCCAATCCATTTCTCGCTCATTTGAGGACGTTTATTAGGTGTTCTGCCATTCAATTGGATATTTCCTGCCGAACCAACAGGTTTTGTTTCATTAATGATGATTTCCTATACATTACCAGACGCATCTTTTTTAATGTAAACGCCATCAAAACCGTTGTTGCTGCCAATCTTGGCATCATGCTTTACAAAGCCATTGGTTGCAAACATCTCATCGGCCAGTTGCTCGGTCTTTGTTCCGGCGGCATCACCGTGCAGTATAATA